>NZ_FQTV01000001.1 GCF_900128905.1 Bacteroides luti | reverse complement strand
AATGATAGAACTTCAGCGATGCTAGGAGAATTCATTTTATTCATTGTTCAAAGATAAAGAATTAACACTTATCCCACAACTTTTTATACTGAGCCGTAATATCTATTGCATCTACTTTTATATTTATCTTTGTCAAGGTAATTCTCCTCTCCCGGAATAAAGTGAGCTTTTCTTATTATCATAAATAAAGTGTATTAGCTTATGCATTTCTTAGAAATGCTATATAACCTAGCTTCTTCAGTTAAGCTGGAATAACTTTGAATGGTTTTTTTTGTTTTTAGTGAGTCTTATAAACTCTATTACTCATATTTTCTGATTCCTTTGCTGTATTCGTTTATATATTTGATACTGGAATTTAATATTACATTATAAGTAAACCAATTGATCTTAATTTCATGTGAAAACCAAAATTAATTTCTTTTATATGCAGTATTATCCAATTAGTTTCATTTTAGTATAAAAAGATATATAACTTTAAATACATGCTATATGATAAAACGAACATTGATATTCAGCTTGTTTGTATGGATAGGCCTCTTATCTACCTATGCTCAAACGGAAGCACCAGTTGTAAATTATCCCCAATTTGAGAAAGGGTATGTATACCTTAAAAATGGTGAGATAATTAAAGGTCAATATATTTATTCTGTCAATCTTGATAAAATAAGAGTCGTGTCTGGAAATGTTTCAAAGGTAATAGATGTATCAGAAATTGAAATGATTTCTAAATCGAAAAAAGTGACGAATGAAGATAAAATGGAAAAAGGCTTATCAAATTTTGTTCCTTCGGCTAAGAAATTTTTTAATTTAACAGAAATGGGGTTACTTATTGGAAACTCTGATAATAAGAAAGATGCTCCTCTTGTTTTTCGTACTTCTTTTGATTATAACATTAATAAAAATGTTGCTGCTGGCTTAGGTCTTGGAATTGATTTTCTGAATGAAACGTATATGCCTGTAACTGCTAATGTTATTTATAAATTCAGAAACGAAAAGTATTCTCCTTATATAATGCTTCAGGGGGGATATGAAATTCCGATTGATGATTCTCAATTAGCATATAATGATATTGTTCCTAGTAGTGTAATCAGTTATAATACATATTATTGGTCGGCAAATAAGAAACTCGATCCTAAAGGTGGATTTTTATTTAGTCCGTCGATGGGATTACTTGTTCATCTGAATTCTCAGTTCGGATTGAATATGTCTGTCGGATATCAGTATCACAGGCAGCATTATACATCTTCTGATGATTATAAGCTTGATATTGATTACAACCGTCTGTTAATAAAACTAGGTATCACTATTTATTAAATCTAATGATATGAAAACCAAATACTATATATTACTTTTATTGTCTATGCTCTCTTTAACTGCATGCATGGATAAATATACTGAGACTTCAACTGTAAACTCTCCCATATATATGAGTTATGAGACTTTAAGAAGTGCAGTAAAATCAACTTCACCTCAAACTTTGGCAAATCCAGGAAAAATATATTTTAAAGACAATTATTTATTTGTTGTAGAAAAGCTTAGAGGTATACATATTTTGGATCTTACTACTCCTGCAAATCCAAAGAATATAGGTTTTATAGAAGTCCCTGGATGTATTGACTTAGCAATAAAGAATAATATTTTGTTCGCTGATAGTTATGTTGATCTGGTTGCGATTGATGTTTCGGATATTAGCAAAATTAAAGAAGTAAACAGAGTAAAGAATGCTTTAGCTTATACAGTTCCTCAGATAAATGACAAATATCGGGTAAAAGAAGTGGATAAAGAGAAAGGAGTTGTTATAGGCTGGGAATTGGTAACAGAAAAGCGTGAACTTGAATATAATGAGACTCCTATTTATCCAATGTGGGATAAATATTATACTTCAAATAGTTATGCTGAACTGAATGCTGCTGCAGGTGGTATTTCGGGGAGTGGCTTTGGAAAAGGAGGTTCTATGGCACGCTTCGGATTGTATGATAAATATTTGTATGTCGTTGATAACAGTCAACTAACAATGTTTGATGTGGGAACTCCTGGTTCTCCGGTAAATATTGGAAAGCAAACAGTGGGATGGAGTATAGAAACGATGTTTATTTATGATGATCATCTCTTTTTTGGGACTACAAATGGAATGTTAGTTTATAGTCTTAATGTTCCAACAGTTCCGGCTTATGTCAGTATGTTCTCTCATGCAACAAGCTGCGATCCTGTTGTTATTCAGAACGGATACGCATACATCACTCTTCGCGGAGGACAAACTTGTCATGGAGATATAAACCGTTTGGATGTCGTTAAGCTTTCGTCCGATTATAAAACCAATCAATTGGTGGGTTCATTTAATATGACCAAACCTTATGGAGTGGGTATTGAAGGAAATACTTTGTTTGTTTGCGATGGAGAGGCAGGACTTAAAATATATAATGCTGCTGATAAGACAAAGATTACTGATAATTTGATTGCTGCTTTCCCAGGAATCAAGACTTATGATGTGATTCCTGTTAACGGATACTTATTTATGATAGGAGAAGGCGGCTTTTATTTATATGATTATTCAAATATAAATGATATCAAGCAGATTAGTAAAATTCCTGTAACACCATTCTATGCCGACTGATAATGTTCTGAATAGATAGGATTTGCATATATGATTCTAATAAGCTCCCTTTGTTTAGTAATACCCCGATTACTAAGCGAAGGGAGCTTGGCATTTAAATATGCATAAACGAATTTATTTTCAGACCGACAAACCTTTAATTGGATACAATTTCTTCCACTAACTTGAAAACAGCTGTTACAGATTCTGCATTTGCCGGCAATAAATTAGATTTTTGACTATAGATTCTTTTTGCCCGTTCAATAGCAAGATCCTGTCGAGACCTTTTTGTTGCAGGATCTTTGGATTGTAATATTTCAAATAAATGTTCAGTAACAATTTTACTACCTTTGCCGGCGTAACTTGCACCAAATATCTTGATATGTTTGTTGATTATTTCATTGTATTCATTTCTGTGTAGCAGCCCACCGTGATGATCTACAAAATGCAATATAAGCCAATATTCAAAGGCTTGATTTGAATAAGCGCAGAAAAAATTATGTTCGTTTGCCATTGAGATGGCCTGACTAAACATTTTGTTTGTGAAATCGTCTTTATCAAACACGCACCACACTTCATCCGGCTTATCTCCATCAGATTTTGAAGAGTAAATCTCAATGGCCTTATGGACCAAAGAGACTGTATTGTAACCAAGACCCACAGTTTCAATAGCTACATTAGGCCTTCTGAATTGATTAAAATAAGACGTCTCAGTATTTTTACCCTCACATACTATAAGAAACTTCTTTAATGTAGATCGGGTGGGAGCTTTTCTTATTAAATCGGGTGTTTCACCTCTTCTCCGTCTAAGCGATGTTTGCGGTTCGTGCTGATCATTGTCAAGAGAAATGTGTTTTATTCCATCTCTAATCTCTATTTTCATTATCTTCTTCTTTTTTAGAGGTGAATGATTTATTCATGTTTTTCAGATAAGGAACCGCTCCAAATCTTCCTTCCAAATATTTTTTCTGCAGATTTGCTCCTGGTCTCAACATAAAATCGGCAGCAGACGTTAGAGATGCTTCTCCGTATCTGTTCTTTGAAACGAAATAAATCTGGTCTTTTCTGAAAAGATCACTCGATAATAAATTAGTATTTTGCGTATTGAATATCAATTGTGCATTATGTGGATTTGTTTCTTCTGAATGAAATAACTTAAGAAGAGCAACGATAAGATCGTGATGCAAACCGGAATCAAGTTCGTCAATCATTAATATTTTGCCTCTGTCTAGTGTATCGAGAATAGGGGCAGTTAATGAAAGAAAATGAATAGTACCGTTCGATTCATCTTCGAGCATGAAAGGCGTTTCGTCCACCCTTAATTTATTCTCGTCGTATACGGTATGAAGTGTCTGAATTTCATCTCTGTTTATAGGATGGCGCACAAAATCATTAATGCTAAAATCGGCATCTTTCATCAGACGAACAATCTTTTGCTTCATCGGGGTAGATAATTTGTCAAGCGTATAGCTTTGCACATTGCTGCCATCGGCAGAGAGCAAATTTACATGATGAAACCATTTCACTATTTTCTGAGAAAGCTGATCGTTAAACTGAGCCAATACGGTTAGCAGAAGGCTGTCTTCACGTATCATGTCTTCTTCTACCAGACTTTTAACTCGTTTCAGCTCAGAAGAATCATATTCAATGACTTTCCCTTCACGATAGAATAGTTCTTTTTCTTTCTTTTCTTTTTTGTACAGCCATTCTGACAAAATATTTTTTTTGGTCAGTTCGAATCCGTACCGATATTGTATTTCATCTAGAATAAATACAACTTCGAAGAAGCTTGGGCTTTCTTTAGATTCTGTACTTAGTCTGAAGTTATCTATGCTAAACCCTCTGTCTACAGCATTATTGGTAGATCTTTCAACCATTAAGCGCATAAACTGGAAAGCATTTAGCAGCTTTGTTTTTCCACTGGCATTTGGACCGTAAATTACAACAGATTTAAGAAGATTAATATTATCTGTCTTGATAACATTATCTACATTATCCTTGATATGATTGGATGCTACCAAACTCAATTTAGTCTCATCTTTAAAGCATTTGAAGTTTTCAAAATGAAATTGTACTAACATAATTTTAGGTATTAGTTCTACAAATATAATAATTGTAGTATACATTCAGGTTTATAAACTACCATTTATTTTTTATTGGTCAATAGTTTTATTTTATTCATGAATAAATTAAAATCATTGGCGAATAGATTGAAATTATTGACCAATGAATTTTAGCTGTTTTTCCAACACATATTCAGTCTGTGTTAAATAAAGGAAAATAAGATTATATATATAATAACCTTCAGGCCGAAGCAGCCAAAATTCAAACAATTGCTCTTTCTGGTTTGTTTTTTAATATATGAGATGGATGAACGTTTAATGAAATTATTGAACCATTTATTTAAAAAATGAGATTATGAAAGATTCGAGCAAATCAAAAGAAGAAGTAGCTGAAATCATTAAAAGAATAATGAAGAAACTAGAGAAACATGAAATCACTATTGAAGAAGCTAAAAGACTTTCAAAGAAAGCTAAAGAAGAAATTGATAAAAATGTTGATGAATTGGAGTCTTTAATTTCAAAAGCTATAGATGCTTATAAAAAAGAGTGCGATGAACGCATGAATGAGTTTGATGAGCCTTGTAAAAATGCTACTATCATAGGGCAAAAATATGTTCATCTATATAATAAAGAGCGATTGCTTGCAAAATATGATATGTTTTCCGATGAAGTTATTCTTTCATAAAGTGAAACTAATTCTTTGATGAGTGTTTATGAAAAAGCAAAGCCGACCCTAACAAAGAGTCGGCTTTATTAATATATTGAAATTTCTATTATCGACTTGTGCCTATCCAAGTCAGTTTATGCCAAACTCCTTCCAACACTCCATACCGATGATCTTTTTGCCAGTATTTACAGAATGTCCATTGAATAATCATAAGCATTAAGCCAATTAAAAGAGAATAAGTAGCTCCTGTATATTGGTATAAACCTAATCCAAATCCATAATAAATGCACGAACCTAAAATAGATTGCATAACGTAATTACTCATACTCATACGACCTAAAACTGAAAATTTATCAAGCGCATTTCTTAAATTAGTATTTTCGTACAGTAATACAAATCCTGAAACAAGGAAAACAAGGAAGGCAAAGTTGGTCCATGATTTTGTAATTAACTCCAAAGATCTAAATACTGCTGTATTAGTAATTGATTGGCTTGTTACACTTTTACTCACGAAATATAAAGGTATAAATAGTATTAATGAATATATTAATGCCTTTGTCCAGAATTTATTGTTCTCGGGAGATTTAACGAATTTCTGTGTTCTTCCCAATAACATACCAAACATAAACAATGCCGGAGTCTGAAATACGCGTCCAGCTTCCCAGGTCCACAAATAAACAGCTGTTTTGCCATTCGTTAAGTTCCCGTAAATGGTATCTATAAACGAATTTTTTGGAATATATTCACCCATTTTACCAAAATATTCCCAGGATGCCGGATTTGGAATTGCTTGTTGTGGATGTATAATAGCTGATAATACTTTTATCCATTCATATGGTTGGAGAATAAGTATAACTGCAATAAAAAGAACTGTTTTGGTATTTAACTTTGCTACCGGAATAAGAGTGAAACCTAAAATGGCATATATTGTCAATATATCGCCTTGATAGAAGCTTGAATTAATCATACCGAATCCGTATAGTAATACTAGTCGCCATGCAAAACGTGCACGAAAATCTTTTCCTTTTAATTCCTGATTATGTTGTTGGATATAAAAAGTAAGACCAAACAGTAAGGCAAATATTCCGTAAGCTTTTCCCGCAAAAAGAAAGAACATTGTATCCCAAATAGTTTTATCGAGACTCACTAACCATGCCGGTAAACCTGTGGGTAAAAAGTAATAATCAAAATGCTCAAGATTGTGTAACAATAATATTGCTACAATAGCAAAACCGCGTAAAGCATCAACGCTTTGAATTCGTGGAGATTTAAGGGATGTCATAAGTGTTTGTGTGTTTTTAAATTGTAAATTAATAGTGCGCAATTTACAAAAAGATGTTGAATGGACAACTAATTTTTACTTGCAAATTCGCATAATATTAAAAAGTAGCTTTTGTGTTTTAGTATAGACTCTCGTTTTTTTTGAATTCTTTTAATTTGTTTTTAATTTAATTATGAAATAACATCCTATTCCCTTGCATCATAAGTCTAATTCAAGTATTTTCGTGACTTAAATTTATGTATAAAAACGGAATTATATGAGTGGTTTTTTTGGCAGTATTTCAAAAGTTGATTGTGTAGCCGACGTATTTTATGGCACAGATTATCATTCTCATTTAGGGACGAAAAGGGCTGGTTTAGCTTTTTTGTCTAAGGAAAAAGGTATTCAAAGAGCGATCCATAGTCTTGAAGACGGATATTTCAGAAATAAATTTGAAAATGATATTAAGAACTTTTCCGGCAACAGTGGAATTGGTGTAATTAGCGATACCGAGGCGCAACCTATTGTGGTAAATTCACATTTGGGACGATTTGCTGTGGTTACAGTATGTAAAATAGTAAATTACGATGAACTGGAAAAATATTTTCTGGATAAACATCATACCTTTTCCGAGACTAGTCAGGGTACAGTAAATCCTACTGAATTAGTGGCTATGCTCATTGCAGAAGGGGATAATTTTCTATCGGGAATCGAGAATGTTTATAAACGAGTGAAAGGATCTTGCTCAATGTTAGTTCTAACGGAAGAAGGTATTCTGGCAGCTCGAGATAAACTGGGCCGTACACCAATTATTCTCGGGAAAAAAGAAGATGCTTATGCAGCTGCATTCGAAACTTGTTCTTTCTCAAATCTTGGATATGAAATTGATAAATTTATGGGACCTGGCGAGGTTGTTCGTATTACTGCTGATGGATATGAGCAACTACGCAAGCCAAATGAAAAAATGCAGGTTTGCGCCTTCCTTTGGGTTTATTATGGATACCCACCTTCATTTTACGAAGGAATAAATGTAGATGAATGCAGATACCGTTGTGGCGCTGCACTTGCAGAGAATGATGATGTTAAAGCAGATTTTGTAGCAGGTATTCCCGATTCTGGTATTGGACATGCAATGGGATATAGCCACAAAACAGGAATCCCTCTCAAACGTCCGTACTCAAAATATACACCTACATGGCCTCGTAGCTTTATGCCTCAAAGCCAGAATATGCGTGAATTAGTGGCAAAGATGAAACTGATTCCAAATAAATCAATTATTTATGGAAAAAGCGGTATTTTCCTTGACGACTCTATTGTGCGTGGTACGCAATTAAAAGATAATGTACACGATTTGCATGAAGCTGGAATTAAAGAGGTTAATATGAGAATTGCTTGTCCTCCATTAACTTATCCTTGCGAGTTCCTTAATTTTAGTCGTTCACGCTCAAGTCTTGAATTGGCTACTCATAAAGCAATAAAGAAACTAGAAGGTAAGGAGGGTGTTGCTTTTAAAGAATATTCGGATAGTAATAGCGAAAAATACAAAGCTATGGTCGATGTAATAAGAGAGGAACTTGGACTAACAACACTTACTTTCCAAACACTGGACGATTTGGTGAAAGCAATTGGACTTCCAAAAGAAAGGTTATGTACGCATTGTTTTGATGGTTCTAGTTACTTTGAATAGTTATTTAAAAAGTAAGAGAAGTCTGTTTTTTGCAGACTTCTCTTATTTTTCTTCTATTATATTTGAAAAATAGTTCCAACCCTCAGCATTGGAATAATCATCGTATGTGCCATTCGGAATATAAAGCCTGCACATGGATGCATCTATTCCTTTAAATGTATCAGTTCCGCTTACTTTAGGAGAAACAGAACTATTACAGTATATTTTTTGTAATCCGCTACAACCAGTAAAAGCATACTCACCTATAAAAGAAACATTGCTTGGTATAATAAATGAAGTCAATCCATAACATCCGGTAAATCCATAATTCCCGATTGATGTAATGCCGTTTGGTATTGATATTGACTTCAGACCAAAGCATCCTGCAAAAGCAAAATCTCCAATGGCTGTAACATTATTCGGTACGATAAATGTAGTCAGGTTGAAACATCCAGAAAAAGCTCCATTACAGATTGAATTTATATTGTTTGGTATAACCAGTTTCGTTAGTTTGAATAGCTCTGCAAACATATAATCTGTAATCGAACTATCTTTTGTCAGAAAGTCATTGAAATATTTATCGCCACCTTCAACAATATTAGCATTAGCCAAATCAAGTTTAGTTAGCATGCCTTCAGTCTTAATGCTTTTTAGACTCCCGCCTCCGGTCATTTCACGAATAAAAGTAATATCTGTACCATTCAGATTGCCCGACAATGTGAGATCGGTAATTGAATATTTATTTTTTGACTTTATCAGGGTAGACAATGTTCCTGCTTTCTCTACATGAATAAATACTTGAGAATCATCTAGCGCACGGAATTTGAAGCTTAAAAACAAGCAGATAGTTATTAGTAATGAAATTGTAATTACTAATAATTGCCTAAAAGTTGAACTTGGTTTCATAATCAATCAACAGCTAAGGATTAATATTGAAAAACGTGTGCATTTTATATAACAATTAATACTATTATTTGTTTTTAATGTATATTCCATGCTTTTTATATGGCTGTGATTTATTATTAACCTAAAAAAAGATATAAACATGCAAAACTTTAAATTAATCGATGAAATAGTGCAGGAATTAAAACAGAACTATCCTGCATTGTCCGACTATGAGTTATTGTCTATTGCTATCCAAAAGCAACGCAATGACATATTGATTGCAGGCTTAAGTGTTTGCCAGGATAGTGGTTATCCATCTGGCATAGAATCAATAGCTGCCCAATTAGGACTAAAAGCCAGATATAGAGATAATGATGATTTGAGTGAACTTAATCTGGATATTCTTGACTAAGTATAATTGCAATTTAAAAGCGATTTATATTTCTGTCCTTATAAAAAATTATGCACTGAATATATGTTTTTAACAGAGTGTTAGTTTTAAATAAAAGTATCGCACTTATATAAAAGTATTAATCTTTAAAATTTGAGTACAAGATGAGAAATGATAGTTCTGTTGCAACCTTGCTCTTTATTGTAATAGCAGTAATAGGAGCACTTTTAGCATTTGCTGTAGATAGTGAATTCAAGTCTGGAATAAGTCAGACTATATTGGTTCTGTTTTTATTTGCTGCCGTATTTACATCATGGTCAACAAAAGTTGCAACTCAGTGGAACAGAGCTGTTGTATTGCGTCTTGGTAGATTTCAGTCATTAAGAGGACCTGGAATATTCTTTATTATTCCTATTATAGATTCTATACCTTACTGGATTGATATTCGTGTTATCAGTACAGCGTTTAAAGCAGAAAAGACATTGACCAAAGATACTGTTCCGGTTGATGTAGATGCTGTGCTTTTCTGGAAAGTAGTTGATCCTAAAAAAGCAGCTTTGGATGTAGCCGAATACAATAGTGCAATAGCCTGGGCTTCACAAACAGCACTTCGGGATGTTATTGGTAAAACAATGCTTGCTGATATGTTGGAAGGGCGTGATAAAATTAGTGCCATATTACAAACTATTATTGATGAAAGAACTGAACCTTGGGGTATTAATGTCATCTCTGTTGAAGTTAAGGATGTACTTATCCCGCAAGGATTAGAAGCTGCCATGTCTATGCAGGCACAAGCAGAACGAGAACGCCAGGCCAGAGTTATCTTAGGCGATTCTGAACGCCAGATTGCAGATAAGTTTGTTGAAGCAGCTAATACTTATGCCGATAATCCAGATGCATTCCATCTTCGTGCAATGAATATGCTATACGAAGGGTTGAAAACAAATGCAACCATTGTTGTAGTGCCTAGTACGGCTGTAGAGAGTATGGGACTTGGCGGTTTAGCTGGAACTGTAGCTTTAGCAGATGTCGTTAAAAAGGAAAAGGCAAAGCCGAAATATACCCCACGATCAGATGATTGATTATAATGAAAGAGTAATTGTTTAAATTAGAATAAAGAGTGAATATGGAAATTTTTTCTTATTTAAAACGTTATGTTTTTCTAGAATATATAGTTAAAAAGATTCTTTTGGCAACGGATATATCTATTTATCGATATATTTGTCAGGAGAATCTTTTAATATTTGTTTAATATAAAAGTTTAGAGTATGAGAAAACTGAATTTTGGATATAATGCAATTGCTGTTGTTTGTTTGTCATTTATGATTGGTGGTTGTAGTAATATGGCCAAAACAAGCAGGTATACAGAAATCTATAAACAGAATGTTGCTTCAACAAATGTTTCTGGATTAGGTGAATATGCTCAGGATAAGGCGGCTGAGAGAAAAATAGATATGTCGCAGTTTAAAGCAACAGAATTGGATATCCCTTATGCTTTTGGTGGTAGAACAAATCCTGCTCAACGCTTAGATATTATATATCCGTCAGTAGGAGAGGCTCCATATAAAGTAATAATAGTGTTTCATGGTGGTGGATGGGCATATGGTAATAAAGATTCAGAAACGATATCTTCTATTATGCTAGCTACTACTCAAGGTTATGCAGTTGTATCTGTAAATTATCGTCTTTCTAATCAGGCTGTTTGGCCAGCACCACTTTTTGATGCAAAAGCAGCTGTACGCTTTATTCGTGCAAATGCCGAGAAGTATAAATTAGATGCTACAAATATTGTTGTTTGGGGGAACTCTGCAGGCGGCCATCTTGCTGAAATGTTAGGTGCTACAAATGGAATACCTCAATATGAAGACCTAGCAATGGGTAGTGCAAAGTCTTCATCAGATGTGCAAGGAATTGTTTCTTGGTATGGAGTAGCTGATATGAGTGATTTTCCTACGTTAAAGGAACCTGCAAATCAGGAAATGGGATTTAATACTCAGATACCTGAATATAAAGAAAAAGCTCAAAAAGCAAGCCCGCTTTATCTTGTAACAAAGAATTTTCCTCCAATCCTTCTTGTGCATGGAACGAATGATCAGGTTGTTCCTTATCGTCAATCTGTTAAATTGCTAGAAGCTATAAAAAAGGTATGTAATGATGATCGTGCTTCACTGAAAACATTTGATGGAGCAGGACATGGAGATGCAGTTATAAAAACCTGGGACAATGTAATGGATAATTTGAATTTTGTTGATAAGGTATTATGGCCTTATGGAGTAAATCCTTTCAGAAATGATAATAAAATTGATATAAAGGTTTTATAATACATAAATCCGTTCTTGGATATTATATCCTCATGCTTTTACTCAATAAAGCATGAGGATTTCTTTTTTTATAGAAAAATAATGAAAGAATTTGAATTGTAACTTATTCTTTATTGTTTGTAGAGAATAACAATAATTCCTCAATTTTTTATTGTATACATACTATATGTTTTTAGAATAAAGAATCATTTTGTTATATTTATCTATAAAAACATGCAGATATATTTATTAAATATTTATCTTTACTTGTATATAATACGTATAATCTTATTTGGTTAAACGTTAATATTCTGTAATTTATAGTACTATGTATAACAAAGTACCTTGCGATTACATATATTTGTATCGTCAAATAAAAGTAAGACTATGAATGCAGACAATGTTAAATCGCAAATGCGCAAAGGGATGCTGGAATATTGCATCTTATTATTGGTGCATAAGGAGCCTGCCTATGCTTCTGATATTATTCAGAAACTGAAAGAGGCAAAGCTGATAGTGGTAGAGGGAACACTTTATCCGTTGCTCACTCGGCTGAAAAATGATGATTTGCTTGAATATGAATGGGTGGAGTCTACTCAAGGGCCACCACGTAAATATTATAAGCTAACTTCTAAAGGAGAAGTTTTTTTAGGTGAACTTGAAACAGCCTGGAAAGAACTGAATGAAACTGTAAATCATATAACATTAAACGAATCGATAATAGAATGAAAAAAACATTGACTGTGAATTTAGGAGGCACGGTTTTCCACATTGATGAAGACGCGTACCATTTGTTGGATAAATATCTGGCTAATCTTAAAGTGCATTTTCGTAAAGAAGTTGGGGCTGAAGAGATTGTGAAAGATATGGAGCTTAGAATCTCGGAGCTTTTTACTGAAAAAGTAAATTCAGGCGTTCAGGTAATCACTGTAGAATATGTTGAGGAAGTTATTAAACGTATGGGGAAACCTGAAGAACTTTCCGATGAAGAAGTGAAAGAAGAAAAGGTTTCAGGCGAACCTCGTCAGGAAGCATATTCAAGTGGTGAATCTGATCAGACCCGCCGTCGTTTCTATCGTAATCCTGATGATAAGATATTAGGTGGTTTAGCCTCTGGTTTAGCAGCATATATGGGATGGGATCCTACTTTGGTTCGATTACTTCTAATCGTATTGGTATTCTTTGGAGTAGGAGTTGTTATTCCTATATATATAGTATGCTGGATTGTAGTTCCTGAGGCACATACTGCAGCAGAAAAACTAGCCATGAGAGGAGAGAAGGTTACAGTTGAGAATATTGGCAAAACAGTAACTGATGGATTTGAAAAAGTTGCTGGAGGAGTAAATGATTATGTAAATTCAGGCAAACCGCGTACGGCTTTACAAAAGTTAGGAGATGCGTTTGTGCAAGTTGTAGGAGTCTTTATTAAGGTATTGCTTGTATTGCTGGCAATTGTATTCTGTCCAGTACTATTTGTTTTGATTATAGTTCTTTTCGCTCTTATAATAGCAGCTTTTTCAATAGTTTTGGGTGGTGGTGCTGCTTTTATAAGTTGGCTTCCTTTTATTAATGATTGGAATTTAATTTCAACCTCACCGGTTAATATTGTTTTGGCATGCATTACAGGTATAGCATTAGTCGGCATTCCTTTAGCTGGATTAGTTTTTTCAATCTTCCGTAAATTGCTCGATTGGAAACCTATGTCTCCAACTGTAAAAACCATATTGGTTATACTTTGGGTAATAAGTTTGATTGCATCCATTATATTATTCCCGATTATTGGTATTCCATATTGGAATCATCACATTTACACAATCACGATTTAATTAGAGTAGTACGTTAAATAATAGTTTAGCAGGCAGCTATTTTTGATTTAGTAATCATTAATAGTTGCCTGCTTAGTTTATATAATATGTGTTATTTTTCTGATTTTATGATTCTTATTGGAATGTTGTGCACGATAATAAAAATGAAAATTGTGTTTTCTGAACTAAAAAATCGCTAAAAAAAGCAGTGTGTAACATTTTGTTCTTATCTTTGTGATTATGTAAAAGAGTTCTTAAAACAAAGAATAGTAACTAAATAAATTATAAAATATATAGCTTATGTCACAGATAATAGGGCATATCTCACAAGTAATTGGTCCGGTAGTGGATGTATTCTTTGAGAGTACGGGTGAAAAGGTTAAATTGCCTAGCATCCATGATGCCATGGAAATTAAGCGTAAGAATGGAAAAACGCTTATCGTTGAAGTTCAGCAACATATTGGTGAGAATACAGTTCGTACAGTAGCTATGGATAGTACTGACGGATTGCAAAGAGGATTAGAAGTTATTGCTTTGGGAACCCCAATTACAATGCCTATCGGTGATCAGGTAAAAGGACGCTTGATGAATGTGATAGGAGAGGCTGTTGATGGTATGGAAGAATTGGATAAGAGTGGTTCGTATCCTATTCACCGCGAACCTCCTAAATTTGATGAATTAACAACATCAAGAGAAGTACTATACACAGGTATTAAGGTAATCGACCTATTGGAACCTTATTCAAAAGGTGGTAAGATTGGTTTGTTCGGTGGTGCCGGTGTAGGAAAGACTGTATTGATTATGGAGTTAATCAATAATATCGCAAAAAAAGGAAATGGTTTCTCTGTATTTGCTGGTGTTGGAGAACGTACTCGTGAAGGTAACGATTTGCTTCGTGAAATGATTGAGTCTGGTGTTATCCGATATGGCGAAAAGTTCAAGGAATCAATGGCTGAAGGAAATTGGGATTTATCTTTAGTTGATAAAGATGAAATGGCAAAATCTCAGGCTACATTGGTATATGGACAGATGAATGAACCTCCAGGTGCACGTTCTTCTGTTGCTCTTTCCGGTCTATCTGTAGCAGAATCTTTCCGTGATTCAGGGGCTTCTGATGGAGTACAAAAAGATATCTTGTTATTTATTGATAATATTTTCCGTTTTACTCAGGCTGGTTCTGAGGTGTCTGCATTGTTAGGACGTATGCCATCTGCTGTAGGATACCAACCAACATTGGCTACTGAAATGGGTGCTATGCAGGAACGTATTACTTCAACAAAGAATGGTTCAATTACTTCTGTTCAGGCTGTTTATGTACCTGCTGATGACTTGACCGACCCTGCTCCGGCAACAACATTCTCTCACTTGGATGCAACTACCGTACTAAGCCGTAAGATTACAGAGTTGGGTATCTATCCGGCTGTAGATCCATTGGAATCTACTTCGCGTATTCTGGATCCATTAGTTGTTGGTCAGGAACATTATGATACTGCTCAACGAGTAAAACAGATTCTGCAACGTAATAAGGAACTTCAGGATATTATTGCCATTCTAGGTATGGAAGAATTGTCTGACGAAGACCGATTAACAGTAAATCGTGCCCGTCGTGTACAACGTTTCCTATCTCAACCATTTACTGTGGCTGAACAGTTTACCGGAGTACAAGGCGTTATGGTTTCTATCGAAGATACTATTAAAGGATTCAAGATGATTATGGATGGTGAAGTTGACTATCTTCCAGAACCAGCATTCCTGAATGTGGGTACAATTGAAGAAGCTATTGAGAAAGGTAAGAAACTTTTGGCTCAGGCTAAATAATTGCCATGTTAGAACTTGGCAAACTAGTATATAAGAATTTATGAAATTAGAAATATTATCGCCGGAACGGACACTTTACAAAGGTGATGTAGATGTTGTAACTTTACCAGGAACTCTTGGTAGATTTACAATTCTGCAGGACCATGCCCCGATGATTTCTTCTTTAAAAGAGGGAATAATAAGGATAAAACCTTATGAAGGGGAAGAGGTGGAACTTTCCATAAAAGGAGGATTTGTAGAAGTCAAACGGAATGAAGTATCCGTTTGCGTAGAATAGAAATAGAACGCACAAACCTTTAAATCTTAATCTTATGAAAGTATTGCGGAAAAGATTCCTTGTAGTATTAACTGTAGTAATTGGAATTGCAACAATTATAGGCGCTGTAGTGACTTATTTTGTATTTCCAAGAGAGCTTTTTCTATGGTATTTCGGCATACCGTTGTTTTACTATTTAGTAGGATTGGGCTTTGGAGAAGTATTAAGAAGAATAAATAGAGAGTCAAACGAAAGGCTCTTAAATATCTACTTAATGGTTAAGATTGCAAAGATTATTATTACTATTTTTTTCATGGCGCTTTCCATGATGTTAGTAGATAATAGGTACGATAAAGAGTTTGTGGTTACTATCGGAATATTCTATATGGTTTACCTGATATTGGAATCCAAGTTCTATTTTGATTTTGAAAAGAGTTTAAAAAGAAAAAAGACGAATGAAAAGCTTAAAGTATAATATAAGGAGATATACATGGTTGTTGCTATTAATGTTTATACCCGTGTTGTCAATCTCTGCCAATGAGTCAAAAGGTGAAGGCGGAGTAGATGTGAAAGAAATTGTATTCGGTCACATCGGCGATTCTTACGAATGGCACATCACTACATGGGGAGAAACTCATATATCTATTCCGTTACCTGTTATTGTAATGGGGAATAACGGTCAATGGCACATGTTTTTTTCTTCTGAATTCCATCATTCTCCAACAGGCGAACATGAAGGCTTTTATATAGCTAAAGAAGGACAATATAAAGGTAAAATTGTCAAAAAAGACGCTTCTGGTACTGAAATCAGACCTATAGACTTGTCTATTACCAAAACAGCTTTTGCTATTATTTTAAACAGTGTTCTTCTTTGTATAGTAATACTTAGTGTGGCTCGTTGGTCAAAAAGGAGTTCAAATCAAGCTCCTAAAGGATTTATCGGTTTTATGGAAATGTTTATCATGAATATAAACGATAATGTGATAAAGGCTTGTATTGGAAAGGGATATGAACGTTATGCACCATATTTGCTAACAGTATTTTTCTTTATATTCTTTAATAACTTAATGGGGTTGATACCAATATTCCCGGGAGGAGCAAATGTTACCGGTAATATTGCAATAACACTTACATTAGCTTGTTGCACATTATTGGCTGTTAATCTTTTTGGTACTAAAGAATATTGGAAAGAAATATTTTGGCCAGATGTTCCATTAGCATTGAAGCCTATTATGATTCCTATCGAAATAGTAGGTATATTAACAAAGCCATTTGCTTTGATGATTCGTCTCTTTGCTAATATGATGGCAGGCCACTCAGTTATTCTCAGTCTAGTATGTCTGGTATTCATTACAGCTGTGATGGGACCTGTTCTTAATGGCTCTATGACTGTTTTATCTGTCTTTTTTGGAATCTTTATGAATATCCTTGAACTTTTGGTTGCATATATCCAGGCATATGTATTTACTATGCTTTCTGCAGTATTTATTGGATTATCTCAGGTTCATGGTCATCACGCAAAATAAAAACAAATATAAATTTAATATAAACCATTAAAAATAAAAAATTATGTTAGGAACAGTATTATTACAGGCAGCAGCTGCCGGTTTGGGATTAGGTAAATTAGGTGCAGCAATTGGTGCAGGTATTGCAGCAGTAGGAGCTGGTATTGGTATTGGTAAAATTGGTAGCTCAGCTATGGAAGCTATTGCTCGCCAACCTGAATCTGCCGGTGATATTCGTATGAATATGATTATTATTGCTGCCTTGGTTGAAGGTGTTGCATTATTCGCAGTTGTTGTTTGTTTCTTAGCTCTATAATAATATGTCATTATTACAACCTGAATTTGGACTTCTATTCTGGATGCTCCTCTCTTTCGTGGTGGTATTTATCATCCTTGCTAAGTTTGGTTTTCCTATTATCACTAAGATGGTGGAAGACCGCAAGCAATTTATTGATAAATCACTGGAGGCTGCAAAAACTGCTAATGAACAATTGGCGGGTATTAAAGCAGATGGAGAAGCAATGCTGGCTGAAGCTCGTGAAGAACAGGTGAAAATCTTGAATGATGCAGCTGCTATTCGCGATAAAATTATCAGCGAAGCAAAAGTCACTGCTCAATTAGAAGCCAAAAAACAATTGGACGAAGTAAGACTTCAGATACAGGCAGAGAAAGAAGAAGCTATCCGTGATGTACGTCGCCAGATAGCAGTCCTATCTGTAGATATTGCTGAAAAAGTAATACGTACTAGTCTGAAGAAAGACAAAGAGCAGATGGATATGATTGATCGTTTGTTGGATGAAGTGACAGTATCAAAATCATAAGCAATGAATATAGGTATTATTCCCATGCGTTATGCTAAAGCGTTATTTGCTTTTGCACAGGACAAAGGTTTGGAAGAGAAAGTATATGCTGAAATGAGCACATTGTCTCAAAGCTTTGCTGAACACTCTTCTCTTAAAACCGTGCTTGATAATCCTGTGTTGAAAAACAAAGATAAGCATAAGCTGATATGCACTGCGGCCGGTACTCAGGTGAGCGATGTCTATGCTCGTTTCATTGAATTGGTTTTGCATCATAAAAGAGAAAAGCACCTGCAATCCATTGCTTTGATGTATCAGGATTTATACCGTAAAGCTAAAAAAATCTCTATCGGATCATTGGTCACAGCATCTCCTTTGAGTGCTGAAACAGAAGATCGGATGAAGGAAATGCTGATGAAAGATAAGGAAGGAACTCTGGAATTTAAAACTGCTGTTGATCCTGAAATTCTTGGTGGATTTATCTTTGGTATTGATACCTATCGTTTGGATGCTAGTGTGGCAACACAACTTAAACGGGTGAAGACTCAGTTTATGGATAAGAATAGAAAAAGTATATAAATAAAGAATTATGTCCGAAAATATAAAAGCAAGTGAAGTTTCCGAAGTGTTGCGTATGCAACTTGAAGGAATTGATACCAGCCTTCAGTTCGATGAAGTGGGGACAGTACTTCAAGTAAGTGACGGTGTAGTCCGCATTTATGGTCTGAGGAATGCTGAAGCTAACGAGCTGCTGGAGTTCGACAATGGTATTAAAGCTGTTGTAATGAACCTCGAGGAAGATAATGTAGGTGCTGTGTTACTTGGTCCTACTGATCAGATTAAAGAAGGATATATAGTAAAACGTACCGGAAGAATTGCTTCAATCAATGTTGGTGAAGGAATGCTGGGACGTGTAATCAATCCTCTGGGAGAACCGCTTGACGGAAAAGGAGATATTGCTGGTGAACGGTTTGAAATGCCATTGGAACGTAAAGCTCCGGGGGTAATTTTCCGTCAGCCTGTAAATCAACCTTTGCAAACAGGTTTGAAAGCTGTTGATGCTATGATTCCTATCGGTCGCGGCCAACGTGAGTTAATCATTGGCGACCGTCAGACTGGTAAGACCTCTATTGCGATTGATACTATTATCAACCAAAGAAGTAATTTTGAAGCCGGAGACCCTGTATATTGTATCTATGTTGCCATAGGACAGAAGGGATCTACTGTTGCTACTATCGTAAATACACTGAAAGAAAAAGGTGCGCTGGACTATACTATTGTAGTATCTGCAACAGCATCCGATCCTGCCGCTTTACAATATTTTGCACCGTTTGCAGGTGCTGCTATCGGTGAGTATTTCCGTGATAGCGGACGCCATGCATTGGTAGTATATGATGACTTGTCTAAACAGGCAGTTGCATATCGTGAGGTATCTTTGATTCTTAAGCGTCCTTCCGGACGTGAAGCATATCCTGGTGATATCTTCTATTTGCACTCTCGTTTGCTGGAACGTTCTGCTAAGATTATCAATCAGCAGGAAGTTGCTAGTCAGATGAATGACCTTCCTGAAAGTATGAAAGGTAAAGTAAAAGGTGGTGGTTCCTTAACTGCTCTTCCAATTATTGAAACTCAGGCTGGTGACGTTGCTGCATATATCCCAACCAACGTAATTTCTATTACAGATGGTCAGATATTCCTTGATACAGACTTGTTCAATCAAGGTAACCGTCCGGCTATCAATGTAGGTATTTCTGTATCTCGTGTTGGTGGTAATGCGCAGATCAAGGCAATGAAGAAAGTTGCCGGTACATTGAAAATTGACCAGGCTCAGTTCCGCGAACTGGAAGCATTTACCAAATTTGGTGGAGATATGGACCCTGTAACCGCTTTGACTATCAATAAAGGTCAGAAGAATACCCGATTACTGGTTCAGCCTCAGTACACTCCAATGCCGGTTGAGCAACAAATTGCAATCTTGTATTGTGGTACACACGGTTTGCTTAAGTCTGTTAAACTGGATAAAGTTCATGAGTTTGAGAAGAATTTCTTATTAGATCTTCAGAACAATCACCAGGAAGATGTGCTTGATGTACTGAAAAAAGGTATTATCAACGATGAAGTATCTGCAATTATAGAAAAAGTTGCAGAATCTATTGCGAAGGTCTATAGTAAATAGGAGGAAATATGGCATCACTAAAAGAAGTAAAAGGAAGAATAGCGTCGGTAAACAGTACCAGAAAAATTACGTCTGCCATGAAAATGGTAGCTTCTGCTAAGTTGCACCGTGCGCAGAGTTCAATTTCGAATATGCTTCCTTACGAGACGAAGCTGCATGCCATGCTAACGGCTTTCCTCTCAAATGAAGCCGATATTCGATCACCTTATATGGAAGTGCGCCCGGTAAAACGGGTGGCAATTGTTGCGTTCTCGTCCAATTCATCTCTTTGCGGGGCATACAATGCAAATGTTGCCCGTCAGTTAAACCTGATGGTTGATGGATATGCATCTCAGATTGGCAAGGAAAATGTTCTGATTTTTGCTATAGGTAAGAAAATAGCTCATGCAGCCAAAAATGAAGGACTGAATATACAGGATGTGCTTTTGGAAGTTGCAGATAAACCATCTTACCAGGGAACTTCTGATTTGGCTAATAAACTGATGAAGATGTATGCTGATAAGGAAATTGATAAAGTAGAATTGCTTTATCATCACTTTAAAAATACAGCTTCACAAATACTTACCCGTGAGGATTATCTTCCTGTAAGTTTGCCGGAACCTGAAGAAGCTCCTGTAGATCATAATTGGGCGTTGGATTATATATTTGAACCTTCAAAAGCTGATTTGCTTAAAACTTTGGTACCGCAGGTTCTTGGTTTAAGAATGTATACTGCATTACTTGATTCAAATACATCGGAGCATGCGGCGCGAACAATGGCAATGCAGATTGCTACAGATAATGCGAATGATCTGATTCAGGATTTGACGGTGTTATATAACAAATCCCGTCAGCAGGCCATTACAAACGAATTGCTTGATATTATCGGTGGTACAATGAAATAGATATTTAGATAAACTTTATAGAAAAAGGCTAGGTTATCAACCTAGCCTTTTCTGTTTTAAATAAAATCTCTATCTCATAATATTAAAATCCAAAATTGATCTAGCAATCTAGCACTTGCTGTTTAACTCGCTATAAATAAATAAGATAGATCTGCTAGATTAATATAATTTGATCTAGCAGTAATCTAGCAGTCTAGCGCTTAATCAATTCCAACGATTTTACTACGTCTTTCTAGTTGGGCAACATCGCGCCATTTATTGTCCATCTTGCCCAGTCGTTCTTTGATTCCTATAGTTCTGAATCCGTGGTTATGGTGTAATTTCAAGCTACTTGTATTCTCGGGAAAGATTCCTGCTTGAAGGGTCCAAATGCCATTTGCTTCTGATTCCTGTATCAGTACTTCCATTAATTTATTACCGATACCTTTGCCTCTGAAGGCTGAATCAACATAGACACTAACCTCAGCCACTCCTGCATATACACACCTGCTTGATACATTTGACAATGCTGTCCAGCCTACTATTTTGCCATCGATGGTTGCTACGAGTCGACAGTCTTGTCTGTGTGCCTTGTCCCAGGAATCCCAATCGGGAGCTTCTGTTTGGAATGTTGCATTTTTTGTTGCAATGCCCGATTCATATATACGGGCTACATCGGTCCATGATTTTTCTGTCATGGTTTCAATTTTAATTTCGTTCATAGATCTATATATGTATTTAAGTAGTGCTTTATTTATTGCTTTTCATTTTGCTCTCTTGCCTTAATGCAAACTTAACAAGAAGAATTAGAACGGGTACTTCAATAAGTGGACCAATAACCGCAGCGAAGGCTACTCCTGAATTGATACCAAATATGGCGATGGCTACTGCTATAGCAAGTTCGAAGTTATTACCTGTGGCTGTGAAGGCTACCGACGTTGTTTTCTCATAATCAGCTCCCGATTTTTTTGTGATCCAGAATGAGAAAAAGAACATTATTGCAAAGTAAGCCATCAATGGCAGAGCTATGAGCAATACATCGAAAGGTAGCTTAACGATATATTCACCTTTATATGAGAACATAACGATAATGGTAAACAGTAGAGCTATTAGCGTTAGCGGACTTATTCTGGGAATAAATTTGGTATAGTACCATTGTTCGCTTTTTGCACGGATAAGAATATATCTGGAGAGGAATCCGGCTATAAATGGTATTCCAAGATAGATGAAAACGCTATGAGCAATTTCTCCAATTGTGATGTTCTCAACGGCATTTGTGGTTGGTAAACCAAACCATCCTGGAAGTACTGCAATGAAGATATAGGCATAGAACGAGAAGAATAAAACCTGGAATATACTGTTAAGTGCCACTAGTCCTGCTGCATATTCCGAACTTCCTTTTGCCAAATGGTTCCATACCAGCACCATTGCTATGCAACGTGCAAGACCAATCATTATGATACCGTACATGTATTCGGGATAGTTTTGAAGAAAGATTATTCCCAGAATAAACATTAATACGGGGCCTACTATCCAGTTAAGCAATAATGATATGGAAAGTATTTTCCTGTTAGAAAATACTTTGCCTAGTTCTTCGTATTTAACTTTGGCCAATGGTGGATACATCATAACAATGAGACCGATGGCTAAAGGTATATTGGTGGTTCCCGATTCAAACCGTTGCCAGAAATCTGTGATTCCGGGATTGATATATCCTATGAATACTCCGATGAACATCGCAAGGAATATCCACAGCGTAAGGTATCGGTCAAGAAACTTAAGTCTTGTTTTCATATTAGAAACTTGAATTCAATAAATCTCGTTGATATAAAACTGATAAAAACCTCTTTTAATCTCATCACGCACACGGATAAATTCACTCCATATAAATTCATCAGTTCCTGTGGCATGTGAGGGATCATCAAACCCGATATGGATTCTGTGATTTACTTTCCCTGAAAATGTTGGGCAGCTTTCATTAGCTCCTCCACATACAGTGATTACATAATCCCATTCTTCATTCAGGTAGCGATCCACATTTTTAGGGTAATGGTTGCTGATGTCAATACCGGCTTCGGCCATTACTTTGACTGCTTTTGAATTTACTCTTGGTGCCGGTTCTGTTCCGGCAGAATGTACTTCCAGCGATTTATCGAATGACTGAAGCCATCCGTGAGCCATCTGACTACGGCAACTGTTGCCGGTACAAAGAATTAATATTTTCATAAACGTTTAAAATATCAGATTAAACAAATATCCTACAATCATTATTCCTGTAGCTACAACTCCTACAAATGTAAGTATCAGCGGCAACTTCAGTACTTTTTTAAGAATAATCATTTCTGGTAGTGAAAGACCTACAACAGCCATCATAAATGCCAGTGAGGTGCCCAGTGCAGCTCCTTTTTCAATGAGAACAGATACAATAGGAATAATACCTGCAGCATTCGAATAAAGAGGCACTCCAATAAGGACTGACAAAGGAACGCTGAACCAGGCTGATTTACCCATTAGTGAAACCATAAAATCTTCGGGTACATAGCCATGAGCTCCTGCACCTACCGCAATTCCAACGACAACATAGATCCAGACTTTTCCAACAATCTCTTTCACAGAATCAAATCCAAAACGGATGCGGTCAGAGAAAGTAAGACCATTCTCCTCATCTCCGGTGTTACCCATTTGAGTTTGATAAACCCAATCCTGCACCCAATGTTCTAGTTTTAGTTTGCCGATAATCCATCCGGCTGTGATGGCTATAATAAGTCCGGTGATCACATATATCAGAGCTGTTTTCCAACCAAACAAACCCAGCAGCAGAATTACAGCAACTTCATTAATCATGGGTGCGGCAATAAGAAATGAGAAAGTAACGCCTAATGGCACTCCAGATTCTACAAATCCAAGAAATAACGGAATGGCAGAACATGAACAGAAAGGAGTAACAATACCCAGCATGGAAGCAAGTACATTTCCGGCAAAAGTAGATTTACCTTCGAGCATCTTCCGGGTGCGATCTGCTGAAAAGTAAGTACGGATAATGCCTACGATAAAGATTATCAGCGCAAGCAACATCAGCACCTTAGGAACTTCAAAAATAAAGAACCGTATGGCTTCCGTGAGGTGATCGCCTTTCTGCATTCCTATAACAGAATCAACAATCCAGTCGCTGATTGGTTGAAGGTAATGGTATATTAGGTACCACATTGGCAGAATAGCAATAAGACCAATCAGATTTTTGCGATTCATTTTGATTATTTCTGTTGAAATACTACTTAAAATGTTCTGTTTCATATTTCTGTTTTCTAGTTAAGGAAGTAAATAGTTGCATAGTAAAAACCTGCAAGAATAAATGTAACGGCAATAACACGCCTGAACCAAAGTTCAAAAACCTTTATCCTATTATACAGTTTACCTACATTGCCCACAGCAAATGCCAGCAGCCACGCAAAAATGATAACCGGAAGTCCGGTGGCAATGGCAAACAACACTGGCAGATACAATCCGCTTGCACTGGTAATAGTTATAGGAATAAGCATGGCGAAGTAAAGTACTCCGCTATATGGGCAGAATGCCAAAGCAAAGATCATTCCCAATAAGAGTGAACTCAAGTAACTTCCTTTGTTCTTTTCTCCAATCTTTTCGGTCAATCTGGAGAATCCGGGGAAATTGATCTTTATTATGCCGAGCATAAACAGTCCGATGATAATGAGTAATGGTCCGAGAACCTTTTCGCCCCATCCCTGAAAGATCATGGATACGTTCATCTGATTAGCTCCCAGATAAAGCACTACCGCAAGAAGCGTATAGCTTACTGCTCTTCCAAGGGTGTAGATAAGTCCGTTAAGAAAGACCTTTTTACTGTTCTCTATATCCTTGCTGATAAAACCTATAGCTGTTATATTAGTGGCAAGAGGGCAGGGGCTGATGGCGGTCATCAGTCCCAGTATGATTGCTGTAAGAAAGGAGTACTGCGAGTTATCGAGAATACTTTGAAGGAACTCCATCTTAATAACTTATTTAGAACCCAACAGAGGGTCAATGGTTGATTTTATTTTTTGTTTTAACTTGTCGGGAGTGTTGCGGGCATACATAAATCCTTCAGATGTGAGGTCTGTTCTTTTTTTACCGCTGATAACCAAAAGACTCTGGCCGGAAGCCTGACATTTCTCTGCAATAGATTCACTACTCTTTTCATCAAGATTGATGCTCTTGAAAGTAATCATCCCTTTCTTGAATTGTTCCGGATACAGAATAGTAAGATCTTTTTTAGATTCAGACTCTACGGCCATACAAGTAGGGCATCGGCGGGTGAAATGAAAGTAATAGACTTCGATTTTCTGTGCCGCTGTCTTTGTTGCCGCTGTCTTTTTATTATTCTGTGCATTACAAACAAAGCTTCCCAATATCATCAACATTGCGAAGCCCATCATCATTATACGTTTCATTGCTGTCTGCTTTTACTTTGTTAATACTTCTTTGATTTCTTGAGAAGAAGGGACGCGTCCTTTGATCATAACATTGCCATCGACCACCAAAGCGGGTGTTGCCATAACTCCGAATTTCATAATTTCTACAATATCTTCAACCTTAGAGATTGAAGCATCGATACCGTTTTGTTCAACAACTTCGCGTGTTAGTTTTTCAAGTGTTTTGCATTTAGAACAACCTGAACCAAGAATTTTAATTTCCATATTAATTATTTATTTAATGATTAATTATAATTCGTAAATCAACGAACAATGTGCGCAAAAAAATATTATCCGCAACAGTTTTTCTTTATATCTTTCTTATTAAAGAAGTCTCCCAAAAGCTTTTGAGCCTTAGCCCAGTTCTCTTTATCAATGCAGTATCTTACTTTAGGAGCTTCAATTTCACCTTGAATAAGTCCGGCATCTTTAAGTTCTTTCAGGTGCTGAGACACGGTTGCTTTTGCAATAGGCAATTCATCGTGAATATCTCCAAAGAAACAACTATCCTGCGATGCAAGAAAATCGAGTATCGCTATTCGTGCCGGATGTCCCATTGCTTTGGCAAAACGGGCAATCTGTTCTTGTTCTGCTGTATATTCTTTAACTTTTTCCATATATTGTTCGCAAATATACGAACAGTTTTAAATAAAACAAATAAGCTGTCTAAAAAATATTGCTCATTTTAAAAAATGAAGAAAGATTTATTTTTCAGTCTAAACCATACAATAAATAAAAATGAGAGCACCTTAATTATCTTTAGGTACTCTCATTCAAATTATAAAAGTCGATCTTTGTATTCTTTAGCAAACAATATCTTCAAGTTGAAGCATAAAGCAATTTATCTGCCGGTTGCCTGCAGATACTTGGTTTTTCTGACTAAGTAATCAACGCTTGCTTCTGTTTTCTGATCGCGGCTTTGCTGCATAAGAGTCTCGGCATCCAGCAAATCTTTCAGGGCTACTGTTCCGGCTTTGTAGAAGTCATTGTTTAACCGTAGGTTTTCTGTGGACGACTGAACAGATTTTTCTGCAAGTTGTACCTGTTTGTATGACTCTTCCAAATCGTTCCATAGTTGTTGCATCTGTATCATCAGCAGTTCACTTGAGTTTTGCTTTGTATTCTCTGCCATCTTTTCGTTTAGTTTCTGCTTTTTAATGGCGTGAGAACCGCCCCACCATCCGGATATTGGCACTGAAACTGTTGCATAGAGCATACCGAAACTGCTATTTTTATCCATTAAATAATTATACATATACCCTGCACCAACAGCTACTTGAGGCATATATTCTCCAATTTTCATTTTTGTTTGAAGACGATTGGCCTCTACATTCTTATCCAGTAACTTGTATTCTGTACGGTTATGCAATACCTCTTCGTGGTTTACTTTATATTCTAATGGAGAAATCAACGATTTGAACTCGGTAGTATCCATTACAAAATTTTTTGATGCAATACCCATATACTGGCAAAGAGCCAACTTTGATAGTGAAATACCGTTTTCCAGTTTTAATTTACTGCTGGCTATTTCATTTTGTTTTAATTCAACTTTCAGTACATCGTTTTTAGTAGTGGTTCCGGCATTATATGCAGCTATAACATCCTTATAAAGATTATTGAGCATCTTTTCTACTATTTCAATGGTTTTCATTTTCTCCTGCAGGGAAACAATTTGCCAGTAATACTGTTCGGCAGTAACCGAGACTTCATCTTCAGATAATTTCATCTGATACCCGCTTACCTCTGTGCCAAGCTTAGCCAGTTTGTTTCCATTCACGATTTTTCCGCCCACAAAGACAGGTTGTGTAGCAGTTACTCCGCCAACAACTCCATTTTTTAGCATTGACATATTCATTCCTGAAAAATCAAAAGAAATTACTCCTTTATTGGCGTTAAACGCTTCTCCTGTGGCACTTATGCTGGGGAAGTAGTTTGTAAATGCCTCTTTCTTTGTTTCGTTGGAAGCGCTTTGTTCCAATCGGGCATTCTTGATTTTTACATTGTTCTCCAAAGCCAGCTTCTTACATTGCTCCAGCGTAAGAACCTCCTGAGCGGAGATAGTTAATCCGCTTAAAAGGAAAAGACTTAAGAGTGCTATATTTCTCTTTTTCATTTGATTATATTATCTTGAAAATTAAACCTGAATAATTTTTATTTATTCACCAATGATTTTTATTTATTGACCAATAATTGTGGGTTTATTCCTCAATAAATAAAATCCATTGAGGAATAAATTTTAAGCATTACTCGGGCGAAACGATTCCTTTGTGGTTGCCTCTGAAAATAATCCAGTATGCAACAGGTAATACCGTTACAACCAATACCATTGATATCAATGTTCCGAAGCATATAACCGTTCCCATTGGTCCCCATAGCGGACTGTTGCTTATAATCATCGGGATTACACCCATTGATGCTGCGGCAGATGTCAGGAAGATAGGGCGCATACGTCTTTTCCCTGCCTCAAGAGCTGCATCGTATACAGGAAGATTGTGCTTGTGTCTCAGTTCTTCTGCATAATCTAGCATGATAATTCCGTTTCTTACGAGGATACCCATCAAACTTACAATACCTAGAATACCTGTCATACTAACATCCTGTCCCATAATAAGCACACCAATTGCTGCTCCGAAGACCGTTAACGACATTGAGACAAGGATTAGCAATGCCAGATTTATCTTTCTGAAATGGAACAATAAGATGAAGAATATAATCACAATGGCAATAAGCAAAGCTCCTATAATTTGTGGAAGAGCTTCTCCATCCGATTCCTTCTGACCTCCCATGCTTAGAGTAACTCCTTTGGGAAGAGATACATTTTCAAGTTTCTTTTCTACTTTGGCAGTCATTGCGGTTGTGTTCATACCTCTTTTTACATCCGCATTGATGGAAAGAGTTCTCACTCCATTTCTGCGGACAATCTGTCCTTCGGTCCAGTCGGGAGTTATGTTAGCTATTTGGCGAAGAGGTACGGAAACTCCCGGAACAATAGACTGTACATATTCATTGCCCAGATCTTCAAAGTTAGGATCTGTTTTTCTTTCAGCTTTGAGCTTAACCTGCATAGGATAATCTCCGTCCCACAAGGTGGTAAGTGGAATTCCAGAGCCGAAGCGCATAGCCATATTTGCTGCTACGAGAGATTTGCTAATACCAAGACGATTAGCTTCATCATTATTAATATGTATCATAGCACCCGGAGTCTGTTCTTCAAAATTAGGACGTACCAAAGACAAACCGTCCATATTTCTTAGTGTAAGCAGAACCTTTTCTCCGGCGTTATTCAAGTCTTTCAGACTATCGCCGCTAAGTCTTACTTCAATAGGTGAGCGTGCATCCGAATAATCCAGCTGTTTAAAGCGGATATATGTATTTGGGAAATAGTTCGAATACTTGTCTGTCAGTTCGTCCAGCAACTCTACGGTAGCTTCCGGCGAAACTGTGTTTACAATATACTGAGCATAATTACTTCCAGGCATATTGGGCGCATACGAAGTGTGAAAACGAGGAGACCCTTCACCTACAAACGAGGTAATAGAGACTATCCGCTTATCCTTCTTCATGATGCCTTCAAGCTGATTAACCACTGAAGCTGTTTGCTCTATAGCTGTTCCCTTAGGCAAATAGAATTCTACGGCAAACTGATTACGTTCGGCTATAGGCATTAGTCGTTGCGGCAATGTGCTGAACAATAAACATCCGGCAATGATGGTTACAATTCCAAAGCTTAATGTAACCCATGGATGCTTGAAACATTTATTGAGCAATATTTCATACTTTTCCTGCATCAGATCTAGCAAATTCTTCTTCTTTTTCTTTTTCTCTTCTGCATGCTTTAATCCTTTGGTAATAAAGAAATATTGCATATAAGGAACCATCAGCATGGCTACCACTAAAGATATGCCTAAGATAATACTGATTGACCACGGGAATACCTTGAGGAAGTCATTATACATTCCGGTTGTGGTAACAAGGAACGGAAAGAATGTGATACTGATGGCCAACGTTGCAGAGAAGATGGACTTAAACAGCTTCATGGCACTCATAATGGAAGCATGCCAGCGAGACATTCCCTCATCCAGATGTTCCAGATAGCTATCTATAATCACTATCGAATTATCTACAATCATTCCCAACGTAACGATCAATGCAGCAAGAGTTACCGTATTTAGCTCAATCCCGAATGCATAAAACAATCCCAATGATATAAATATGGATATCGGAATGGTGGATGCAGCAACGGAAGCAACGCGCATAGGGAGCAGTGCCATAATAACAATGATAACAGCTCCAATAGCAATCATCAGTTCCTTAAGGAAATTGAATACAGAATCTCCAACTACTTTCGATTGATCGGCTATCCGGTACATGCTTACACTCTTAGGTAATTCCTTCTGATATGACTCTAATACTTCGTTTACATCTTTCCCAAACTGAACTATGTTATTACCTGTCCGCATCTCCATAGACAGCAGAATACATTTCTTTCCGTTATTCTTTATATAAGAATCAGGGTCGGGATATTCTCGAACCACACGAGCTACATCCTTCAACCGGATAACATGCCCTGTTGGATCAGAATAAATAATCTGCTCAGCTACATCTCTTTCCGTTCTATAAGTCTCGGAGATGTGTATCGGTGCCACAAAATTTTTATTATCAACGGCTCCGCTCATGCTGGTAAAGCCCTGCGAGAATAGATTAGCGGCAAGGGTAGTGGAGCTGATGCCGTAAGCAGCCAGCTTTTCCTGTTCTATGTAAATGCTGATTTGTTCTTTTTGCAATCCATAACTACGAAGATTGGATACTGCGTCAATACGGCGCAATCTGTTCTGCAATTCCTCCAGATACTTCTCCAACTCACGGTAAGTCTTATCCTCAGACTCTAATGTAATGAGGATTGCCGATGTATCACCAAAGTCATCATTAGCCATCAAAGCAAGAACTCCGGATGGCAACTGAGATTTGAATCCTTCCAGTCCGTGTTTAAATTTAGACCAGAACTCATCCTTGTTCTTCACATCATCATTCAACTCTACATTAACGATAACCATTCCGTCTTTGGATACGGAATAAGTCTTTTTCTTCTTTACCTCTTTATAAGTGAAGATGAATTTCTCCAAAGGCTTAGCCAGTTGCTCTTCAACCTCGGCCGATGTGGCACCTGGATAAACGCCGATAACCAATCCCTGACGGATAGTGAAAACAGGGAATTCCTGTTTGGGCATTACCATAAGGGAATAAACCCCGAACATCACAAGCAACGACGCAATCAGAATAACGATTTGTCGGTGCCTCATGGCCAATTCTACTATATTTATTTTTCTTCTGCTCATTTCACTGTAATTTTCATTCCTTCACTCACTTTCTGATTTCCTTCAATGATAACCTGATCGCCGGACGATAATCCGCTGGTAACCACAACTCCTTGGTTGGTCAGTGCACCGGTTCCCACGATTTTTCTTGTGGCTTTGCCATTCTTTGCCAGCCATACAAACCGTTCGCCAGAATCAAGAATCTGAATGGCACTGTTTGGAACAAGGATGCCACCCTGCTGTTGGTCGGACGATGAAATATATACCTCGCATACCATTCCTGGCATCAACTCTCGATGAGGATTATTGAGTTTAACTTTAACTTCGTATGTATGTGAAAGAGGATTAGCTATTACTCCTTTTTCATCAATCTTGCCTTCAAACGATTTATGATCAAGCGCAGCAACATCAACCTGAGCTGTTGCTCCCTTCTTTACACGTGCAATCTCGTTTTCCGGAACAGAGACCTTTACGTTTACCTTATCTATAGTAACCAGTTTAATGGATTCAAATCCTGGAACAACGTTCATTCCCGGATCAATGGATTTTCTTGCAATTACACCGCTAAATGGAGCATACAGATTGCAATCTCTCAGATTCTTTTTTGCAATACTTTCTGCTGCCTCTGCTTGTTGCAATTGAGTTTGAATTTCTACGTACTTAATTTCCGGCAAACTACCACTTTCATGAAGCTGAGTTAGACGCTTGTATGCATCCTGAGCTTGTTTTAATGAAGAATGAGCCGCATTATAGGTATTCATTAATGTGGCTTTATTAAGAACAGCAAGCAATTGTCCTTTTGATACACTTTGTCCTTCAGTCACCAATACCTTTTCTACTGTACCCATTACTGAAAAGCTAAGAGACGAACCAGTGTTTTCCTCAACTGTTCCCACATAGTTATGTTCTCCTGTAGCAGTGGTCGTGGATACTGTTTCCACCTTTACCGGAATAGCTTCGTCAGCCGTAGCTTCTTCCTTTTTACCCTTACAACTAACAACCAAAAATAGCAACGCCAATGCGTATACTTGTTCTCTTTTTTTCATACCATATAATTTATTATACTATTGATTCTAAATCCGTTGCAAAGTTGAGGAGTAAACTTAATGATTGGAAGTTCTGCAATACCCCTTAGTTGTTCTGTTTGTCGCATTATATACCTGAATATCATATTTTTATTTTATATTTGCGCCAAAATGAGACATATGGAACAATTTGAAAATACAGAAGTACTGCGACAGGATCTTACAACACTCGGTAAATTTCCTGATGCGGATTATATTGAAAACGATTTTGCTATATTTAATGGCATTAATGATGTTCCTATCTTTGATTATCCTACAAGGATAGATCTTAGTGTTATGGTTATTGCTCTGAGTGGGTACGCCCGAGTGGGAATAAACCTGAAAGATTATGATCTGAAAAAGAATGATATGATTATAGTAACTTATGATCAGATAGTACAACTTCATGAGAAAAGCGATGATTTTACAGGTCTGTTCTTTGTGCTATCCCGTTCTTTTACAGAAGAAATAGCAGTAGCTCTTGAAAGAATTGTGCCTATTTACCTTTTCATTAAAGACCATCCTTGTACAGTTCTAAGTGATGAAGAAGTTGCATCGGTGATGGAATACCACTCTTTTTTGTGGGAAAAGGTGAAAAACAAAAATAATACATATCGCAAGGAGATAACAAAAAATATACTTCGTGCGCTGATTTTTGAGATGTATAGCATCTTCGAGTCTCATTTACCTACAAAAAGATTTAAATCCAGAAAAGAGGAGCTTTTTGAATCGTTTCTTATGTCTGTTAGTTCGAACTTTATTAAGGAAAGAAGTGTGACTTTTTATGCTGACCAGCTTTTCCTTACTCCCAAACATCTTTCAAGGGTTATAAAAGAGGTTAGCGGACGTTCGGCAGGAGAGTGGATTGACGAACAGGTTATTTTGGAAGCTAAAGCCAGATTAAAAACCTTGTCTCTTACTGTACAGGAAATATCAGATCAGCTGGGATTCCCTAACCAGTCTTTTTTTGGTAAATATTTTAAGCGGCACGTAGGTATGTCGCCAAGTGATTATCGTAAGAAGTAATATAAATTGTTATTTGTATAGGATAAACAAAATACAATGCAATTTTATGTATGGCTTTGCGGCAATGTCGCTCTTTGTATTTTGGTTTCAGATTTCATGGACAATATCTCTACTTTATTGGGAGTCAATAAGGTAGGTGTGAAATAAAATTTCAAGCCAATCTTTTATGCCACATAATTGCTATTTTAAGGATTTTTTTGTTTAAAATATACATCTGGCAGGATGCTTCATGCATGCAATTTTCCTATCTTTGCGGCCAAATTGATACTCTTAACAAAAAAATATATGAATAGAATTATTTTAAATGAAACTTCTTACTTCGGAGCCGGTTGCCGAAGTGTAATTGCTGTTGAGGCTGCACGTCGTGGTTTTAAAAAAGCTTTTTTTGTAACTGACAAAGATCTTATCAAGTTTGGTGTTGCTGCCGAAATTACAAAAGTACTTGAAAGCGCTAATATTCCTTATGAGCTTTACAGTGATGTAAAAGCAAATCCAACTATTGCTAATGTGCAGAATGGCGTTGCTGCTTTCAAAGAATCGGGTGCCGATTTTATAATCGCTCTTGGTGGTGGCTCTTCTATTGATACAGCTAAGGGTATTGGTATTGTAGTTAACAATCCTGAATTTGCTGATATTAAGTCTTTGGAAGGTGTGGCTGATACAAAGAATAAGGCTGTTCCTACTTTTGCATTGCCTACTACTGCAGGAACTGCTGCTGAGGTAACCATCAATTATGTGATTATTGATGAGGATGCAAAAAAGAAAATGGTGTGTGTAGATCCTAACGATATCCCTTCTGTTGCTATCGTTGACCCTGAATTGATGTATTCTATGCCTAAAGGTTTGACTGCTGCAACAGGTATGGACGCTTTAACTCACGCAATTGAAAGTTATATTACTCCAGGTGCATGGGCAATGAGCGATATGTTCGAAATCAAAGCAATTGAAATGATTGCTCAGAACCTGAAAGCTGCTGTTGATAATGGCAAGGATACTGTTGCTCGCGAAGCTATGTCTCAGGCACAATACATTGCAGGTATGGGATTCTCAAACGTAGGTTTGGGTATTGTTCACTCAATGGCTCACCCTCTAGGTGCATTCTATGATACTCCTCATGGTGTTGCTAATGCATTGTTATTGCCTTACGTTATGGAATACAACGCAGAATCTCCTGCTGCTCCAAAATACAAAGATATTGCTAAGGCAATGGGTGTAAATGTAGATGGCATGACTTGCGAAGAAGGCGTGAAAGCTGCTGTTGAAGCTGTTAAAGCTTTGTCTATCAGTATCAATATACCTCAGAAACTTAATGAAATTGGAGTGAAGGAAGAAGATATTCCTGCTCTTGCTGTTGCTGCATTCAATGATGTTTGTACAGGAGGAAATCCACGTCCAACTTCAATTGAAGATATCGAAAAGATCTATCGTAAGGCTTTCTAATTGCTATAGATCCTTTCTAACAATATAAGATTTTTATTATTCAGCCTTTAAATGGTATTTATATACTGTTTAAAGGCTGTTTTTTGTATCTGTCTTTTTATTAAATAATTAATTTAGTTTTGCTGCATAATTCTATCTTTTATAATAAATGCGCTTTTATTACTTCTTGTTTTTAAATTATATCATTAATAATATCCTTAATTATATTATATTTGTACTGTTAATTAATAATAGTAAAGAGAAACAAATGAATTTAATAAAAACAGTTACTGGAGTTATGGCTTGTGGATTTCTGTTCAATTCGGCATTGAATGCACAGGAAATAATGTTGCAACCTCGTCCGCAAGACATGAAGGTGATAGGTAAGTCTTTAACTCTGCCTGAGCATGTGCAATTAATAGGAGCAGACAATGCCGATACTGATGCAGTTAATATTCTGAAGGATTTATTTGCAGGAAGAATGGCCAAAAAAGGTTTTAAGGTTATTATCGGTGAAAAAGGTGATAAGGCTGTGAAGAAATATGCACGCTTGGTTCCTCAAAAACCGGAAGCGTATTACTTGAGCATTGATGATAAGAAACTTGTTTTGGTTGGCTCGGATGAACGCGGTACTTTCTATGGCATGCAGACAGTATCTCAGCTTCTCAAGGAAGGAAATCTTCCCCAGATTAATATCACAGACTATCCGGATGTTCGTTACCGCGGAGTTGTTGAAGGGTTTTATGGCAAACCCTGGAGCTATGAAGACCGTGTAAGTCAGCTGAAGTTTTACGGAACTAATAAATTAAATACATATATCTACGGCCCCAAGAATGATCCTTTTCATAGCTCGCCGAACTGGAGAAAGCCTTATCCACAGGAAGAGGCTGCACGGATGGCAGAACTTGTAAAGTTGGCAAAGAGTAACAAAGTGGACTTTGTATGGGCCATACATCCGGGACAGGATATTCGTTGGAATGATGAAGACCGTGAATTGCTTTTACAGAAGTTTGGTCAGATGTATGATTTGGGCATACGTTCTTTTGCAGTGTTTTTTGATGATATTTCCGGTGAAGGAACAGACCCGCTGAAGCAGGCTGAATTGCTGAATTATATAGATAATCAGTTCGTTAAAGTTAAGAAGGACGTAACTCCATTGGTGATGTGTCCTACTGAATATAATAAGAGTTGGGCAAATCTGGAGAAAGGTTATCTTAGAACTTTAGGCGAGAAGCTGAATCCTTCTATTCAGATAATGTGGACCGGCGATCGTGTGGTGGCCGATATTCATCGTGATGGTATGGACTGGATCAACACTCAGATTAAAAGACCGGCATATATATGGTGGAATTTCCCAGTTACGGATTATGTAAGAGATCATTTACTGATGGGACCGGTTTATGGTAACGATACAGATATTGCTCAAACAATGTCGGGTTTTGTTGCAAACCCAATGGAGCATGCCGAAGCCTCGAAAGTTGCTATTTATGGTGTGGCAGATTATACCTGGAACATGGAGAAATATGATCCTAATGCCGCATGGCAAGGTTCACTTAAGGCAATTATGCCAACCAATTACGAAGCTTTGCGTGTTTTTGCATCACACAATTCAGATCTTGGCGTTAACGGTCATAAATACCGTAGGGAGGAATCTGTAATAATCAAACCCGTAACTGAACGATTCCTGACTGCTTTCCAATCTGAAAGCGCATATCCGAAAGATGATTTTACTACGTTGGAACGTGAATTTAAAAGCATTGTTGTTGCATCCGATATTCTTTTGAGAAGTAAGGACAATGATCTCCTGATTAAAGATATTAATCCCTGGATAAAACAATTCGGATTGCTGGGACAAACCGGAGCAGCTGTAATGGATATGCTTCGCGATCTGGAAACATCTGATAAAGAGAGCTTCAAACTTGATTATTCTCTCGTAAAAGAACTCAAAGAACAGATGTTCGAGCTTGATGCCACCAATAATATTAATCCATGGCAACCGGGAGTGAAGGTTGGATCACTAGTCTTGGTGCCATTCGTGAATAATCTGTATGCTCAGGCAACAGAACGTTATAACAAACAATTTGGTGAGAATCTTGCAGTAGTCTATGATTATTGCCCTCATACTTTGCTAAGCAATATTTCTCAGGTGAAATCTTTGCCTTTGCAATTGAAGGAAAAAACAGTGAGTCTATCTCCTTCAAATGAAGTAATCAAAGCAGATAAAGATGCATTCATAACGATTCAACTATTGAAGGCAACGAAGCTTCGTTCGATAGAATTTAATGCAGGAAAAGCTAATCTCTTGCAATGGGGAGAGCTTCAGTTTACTACTGATGGTGAAAACTGGCAAGCTCTTGCTTGTGAACAGGATGGCGAACTGCTCAAGGCAACTATGGGCAAAGAGTCAGTAAAAGCTGTCCGCTTCCTGAATAAGAGTGGCGTGCCTCAGGAATTCTATTTGCGGAAATTCACGTTGGGACTATAACGGAAAGAAACAGTATGATTGAATAAACAATTGAAAGATTGTACCTATATTATATATGTAAAGGCTGTCTGGTAAAACTCCGGGCAGCTTTTTTTATTTCTTCCGTTAAGTTTTCTAATTATGATGTACATCAAACGTGTACTTTGATATACATCTAACACATGCTTTGATGTATATCAAAATATGCATTCAATGTACATCTAAAGAGAAATGTTACTTTGAATAAATGTTAATTAGCGGCCAGATATGTAATTTATCTCTTTTAAATTCTGCCATTATGCTTGCATTACTTCTTGATTCCCTCAATTTTGATTATTCAGATTTCGTTTTTTCTATTAAATTTATAATATGAGGGCCGTTATTATATATATTTGTAATATATAGTCGATATATATTCATTTTTTCATTATTTGTCATTCCCATTCGTTCTTTATTGTTAATTTTGCATTCTAAACGAATATATATGAAGACAGATATTGAAATAGCAAGAAGCGTTGAGCTAGACAAAATAAAGAAAGTAGCATGTAATGTGGGCATTCCTGTTGACGAGGTGGAGAATTATGGCCGTTACATTGCGAAAGTTCCAGTACATTTAATAAACGAAGATAAGGTAAAGAACAGTAATCTGATTCTTGTAACCGCTATTACTCCTACAAAAGCCGGTATTGGTAAAACAACAGTTTCAATAGGTCTTGCGTTAGGATTAAATAAAATAGGCAAGAAAGCAATCGTGGCGTTGCGCGAACCATCCCTTGGTCCATGTTTCGGTATGAAAGGTGGAGCAGCCGGTGGAGGATATGCGCAGGTGCTTCCAATGGAGAATATCAATCTTCATTTTACGGGAGACTTTCATGCTATCACTTCGGCGCATAACATGATTACCGCTTTACTCGATAATTATCTTTATCAGAATCAGGCTTCGGGATTTGGACTTAAAGATATTCTTTGGAAGCGTGTCCTTGATGTAAACGATCGTACTCTTCGGGATATAGTTACAGGTATTGGAGGAAAGGCAAACGGCATAACCCGTGAAGCCGGATTTGATATTACTCCTGCTTCCGAAATTATGGCTATCCTTTGTCTGGCAAGAGATTTAAAAGATCTTCGCCGTCGCATTGAGAATATCCTCCTTGGATACACTTACAACGATAAACCTTTTACAGTTAAAGATCTTGGGGTAGCAGGTGCCATTACCGTACTTTTAAAAGATACAATTCATCCCAACTTGGTTCAGACTACAGAAAATACAGCAGCCTTTGTACATGGCGGTCCTTTTGCTAATATTGCTCATGGTTGCAACTCTATTGTTGCAACAAAAATGGCTATGTCTTTTGGCGATTATGTAATTACCGAAGCCGGCTTCGGTGCCGATCTTGGTGCTGAGAAGTTCTTCAATATCAAGTGTCGTAAATCCGGATTGCAACCTAAACTGACAGTAATTGTTGCCACTGCTCAGGGGTTGAAAATGCATGGTGGAGTGAGCCTCGATAAAATCAAAGAGCCTAATCTGAACGGACTGTGTGAGGGATTAAAGAATCTGGATAAGCATATCAATAATATTCGCTCTTTTCATCAGAATGTAGTGGTAGCTTTTAATAAGTATAGCACAGACTCGGAAGAAGAAATAGCAATGGTACGTGAGTATTGTGAATGGGCAGGTGTGGGTTTTGCCGTAAACAATGCTTTTGCTCAAGGTGGCGAAGGAGCTGTTGAACTTGCAGAACTTGTGGCTCGTACTATTCAGGAAAAACCTTCTGCACCACTTACCTTTACTTATAAAGATGAAGATTCGGTACCCGAAAAGATTGAGAAAGTTGCTAAGAATATTTATGGTGCAAAAATGGTCACTTTCAGCAGTCAGGCAAATAAGATGCTAAAGCTTATAAAAGACATGGGCATTTCAGATTACCCTATCTGTATTGCAAAAACTCAGTACTCCTTCTCCGCAGATGATAAAGCTTATGGAGTTGCTACAGATTTTGAATTGCATATCCGTGATATTGTTATAAATAATGGTGCAGAGATGATTGTTGCTATTGCCGGAGACATAATGCGTATGCCGGGCTTACCAAAAGATCCTCAGGCAACACGAATAGATATTGTAAATGGCTTTATTGATGGATTGAGCTAACCAACATCAATTTCCGAATATAAAACAGCATAATGGGTGCAAATATTGAAGATCGGTCTTCATATATTTGCACCCATTAATTATTTAATACATGAAAATGAAAGACAAGTTTATATGGATTCTTTCATTTTTAATTTCTTTAGGTGCTTTGGCTCAAAATAAGCCGGATACCTTTAAGGATTTTAAAAAGAAAGATGTTTCAAAATTCTGTAAGTCTCTTACTCCAATGGGAAGAATCCTTGAAACAGAAGATTACTACGTGTGGTGTGTAGCTCCAATTTATGGACCGGATGGAAAGGTTCATGTGTTTTATTCCCGCTGGCCGGCTAAATATGGAATGGGAGGTTGGATTCATAAATCGGAAATTGCTCATGCCGTGGCCGATCGTCCTGAAGGACCGTATACTTATGTTGAAACAGTACTTGCGCCTCGTCCCGGATATTGGGATGCCACTACTTGTCATAATCCACATATCGAATACGTTGACGGCAAATATTGCCTTTTTTATATGGGTAATAGTAATGGAAAGACTAATACTAAGCGCATTGGACTAGCTACGGCTCCAACACTAAACGGTCCCTGGACCAGGAGTGATAAACCCCTGTTGGAAGCTGGCTCTGAAGGATCATGGGATGATCATTGCACAACAAATCCTGCATTTATCAAACATCCAAATGGAGAGTATTGGCTTTATTACAAATCCTGGAATAATGTAGATTATACTCAGGAGAAGAATGGTGTTAAAGGAAATCGTAAATATGGTCTGGCAATAGCAAAGAAGCTTGAAGGCCCTTATGTACGATACGAAGGTAATCCGCTGATTGACTTCTCTGTATACGGTAAAAACCAGCAAGTGGAGGATGCTTTTATTTGGTATCAGAAAGGTAAATTCAAAATGCTAATGCGCGATATGGGATTCTATAATCATACTGTCGGTCTTTATCTTGAGTCGAAAGATGGAATTCATTGGGGAAAACCTCAGATTGGCTGGTACGGAGCGGATGCATATCTGCAAGAACCTCCTGCACCCAAACATCTTACCCGTTATGGAAGATTTGAAAGGCCACAGATATTATTCAAAAACGGTAAACCGGCCTATATGTTTAATGCTATGCAAGGAGGTAAGTATATGACTGCTTCTGGCTTTGTATTTAAGATTAAGTAGAATCTTTATATTGCTTCTTAGTACAATATTTCTATTAAAGAATGTTTCGAGAAGATTCTGTTTTATCAGTAACATCATTGTTTAATCCCGAATAGGGAATTGCAGATTGCTTGATTATTATAGTCGCCCCTTAATAATTCAGAAATCAAAAATAAAGAGTTACTTTTAATCAGAAATATAATCACTTTTAAGGGACAACTATTTTATAATGACAAAAAAGAGGTTGGCCAAAAAGCAAAATTAAGTCTCTGAGAATTGAATATTTGAAAACGGTTTCATAGCTATCCCAAAGAAAAGGAATAAAAAAAGGGTTGTTCACTTTAAACAACCCTTTTTAATATAATTAGAAGCGGATAATCTTTAATAAGCAAATAATGGATATTTAGCCATTGTTTTGTTTACTCTTTCGCGAACTGAAGTAATAACTTCTTCATTTTCTACGTTAGAAAGAACTGTTTCAATCATTTCAGCTATTTCAATCATCAAGTCTTCCTTAGCACCACGAGTTGTGATAGCAGGAGTTCCTAAACGGATACCTGAAGTTTGGAAAGCAGAACGAGAATCGAATGGAACCATATTCTTGTTAACTGTGATATCTGCAGAAACCAAAGCTTTTTCTGCAACTTTACCAGTTAAATCAGGATATTTTTCACGTAAATCAACCAACATAGAGTGGTTATCTGTTCCACCAGAAATAATAGTGAAGCCTCTGTCAATTAAAGCCTGTGCTAAAACAGCAGCATTCTTCTTTACTTGTTTTTGGTATTCTTTGTATTCTGGTTGCAAGCATTCTCCAAAAGCAACAGCTTTAGCAGCGATTACGTGTTCTAGCGGACCGCCCTGGATTCCTGGAAATACTGCAGAATCAAGTAATTGAGACATCATTTTGATTTCTCCCTTTGGAGTTTTCTTTCCCCATGGATTAGGGAAATCTTCGCCCATTAAAATAACACCACCACGAGGACCGCGAAGAGTCTTATGTGTAGTAGAAGTTACAATGTGAGCCCATTTTAATGGATTTTCCAATAAACCAGCAGCAATAAGACCAGCAGGGTGAGCCATGTCGATCATTAAGATAGCTCCGATTTTATCAGCAATCTGACGCATACGTTTGTAATCCCATTCACGAGAATATGCAGAACCACCACCAATAATCATCTTAGGTTTTTCACGAAGTGCTACTTCTTCCATCTGATCATAGTCTACGCGACCAGTTTCTTTGTTTACATTATATTCGCAAGGAGTATAAATTAAACCAGAAGTATTCACTAAAGAACCGTGAGAAAGGTGACCACCGTGTGCCAGATTTAATCCCATAAACTTATCTCCAGGGTTCAATACAGCAAGGAATACGGCAGCATTAGCCTGAGCTCCTGAGTGTGGTTGAACATTTGCCCATTCAGCCCCAAAGATTTCTTTTAATCTGTCAATAGCCACTTGTTCGCTTTGGTCAACTACTTCACAACCGCCATAATAACGTTTGCCAGGATAGCCTTCTGCGTACTTATTTGTTAGGCAAGATCCCATTGCTTGCATAACCTGGTCACTAACAAAATTTTCTGATGCAATCAGCTCGATACCTTTGAGCTGTCTTTGATGCTCTTTTTCGATAATATCGAAAATTAAATCGTCTCTTTTCATTCTAAGTATGATGATAATAAGTGTTTTTACTCGAGATTCTTTATTAAGCGCACAAAATTAGCCAAAAAAAAGAGAAATTAAAAGTTTATAGCGATAAAAAAAAGAAGATTAAAAGATTACTCCTAGCGAAAAACTGAGTAAATTACTTCTTCTTTTGAAAATTATATTGGCTACTTCTTCTGTTCCATCAGAGTTTGATTCTATGTAAGTGACAGATTTAGAGATGTTTCTTAATCCTACTTCATATCTGAAATCAAAGAATATATTTGAAATATTCACTCCAACTCCGGCAACAGCATTCATGTTTACAGGATAAAGCTTCTCTTTAATCCCTTCCTGGTCGAAATTGGTAAACTCCAGTTTACTTTTACTGTTCAATATATATTTGAATTTTGGTCCAAAAAAGAATGCCATGCCGTAAGGTCCCTCTTTTATAAAATTGTATCCGTAAAGCAGTGGCATTTCAATAGTGTGGATGGTAGAATTTACACTGGCATAATCTGGTTCAATATCTGGATGTTGAGAACCTCTTTTATCAAAAGAAATCTCGGATTTACTCACATGATAAGAAAGTTCGGGCTCTATGAAATGCTTTTTCATGTTTATTCTAAGAAATATGGCTCCAAAATGCCCTACCTTATAATTATTCTGGACTTCATTGATTGTTATATCTTTTATTTTAAACTCATCAATATAGTACATTGATGCATTAAAGCCTCCTTTTATACCAAAGTTGACTTTATTTTCATGCGTATTTTTTACGTCTTCCTGTGCAAAGCAAGAAAAACTCCATCCTAAAACAAATAAAAATAAGGCTATTTTCTTCATGCTTATTTCTTTTTCTCAACGGACCAGCCGAATTTGCCTAAATTTTCTCCCAGATCAAAATAATTGCCGTGTACATAAACCAAAGGATTGCTTTTTGAAAACTCAAATTTACCAGTTTTATCATTCAAGTATTTCTCATCAGCCTTTACATTCACAACTTCGGATATAAACATATCATGCGACCCCAGAGATATAATTTCCTTAACCCTGCATTCAATACAAAGGGGAGATTCTTCAATGATTGGAGCGTTAACCACGGATGCTTTTCCTGGAGTAAGTTTCATTTCCGAGAACTTATTGAAATTCTTTCCGGAGCGAACTCCACACCAGTCGGTTGCAAAAGCCATGTCCTTTGTAGTTAGATTAATGACAAATTCCATGTTCTTCTTTAGTATGGGATAGGAGTGGCGTTCTGGACGAACAGAAATATAGCACATAGGTGGATTAGTACAAATAGTACCAACCCATGCAACTGTAATAATGTTATATTCACTTTCCTCGCTGCCACAGCTAACCAATACTGCTGGTAACGGATAAATCATTGTTCCCGGTTTCCAGTCCTGCTTCATTATAATGTTCTACGTTGCAATAATACAATATCTTCTTTCTTCAGCTCTTTTTCGCAATAATGGCATTTGAAAACTCCATTTTCTTTATTTACCATTTTAAAAAGAGTTGGCATAGGTTCATTGTTGGTAATGCACTTTGGATTTGCACACTTTACAATACCTTTCAGCTCATCGGGCATATTAACTTCCTTCTTTTCAACTACTTCATAATTGCGGATTATGTTCAGTTTAACATGAGGTGCGACCACTGATATGCGGTTAACTTCTTCATCATCAAAGAACTTATCTGCTATTTTTATAATCCCTTTCTTTCCTAGCTTGTTACTATTCAGATTATAACCAATGGTGATCTTGCTATCCATCTGTTCTAGTCCTAATAATGAAACAACAGTAAATAGTTTATTTGTTGGTATATGATCTATTACAGTGCCGTTCTTCAGAGCTGCTACCTGTAGTGCTTGTCTTATTTCGCTCATTGAATTAAATGATTGATTAATAATAAAAAATTAATAAATGATGATACAGACTCTATTCTTTAATATCATCCAAAGTAATGCCAAGAACGTCGCATATAATAGCCTGACGGGCAAATAATCCGTTGCGGGCTTGTTGGAAATAATATGCTTTTTCATTGTCATCCACATCATAAGCAATCTCGTTTACTCTAGGAAGTGGGTGAAGAATACGAAGATTAGGACGTGTTTTTTCAAGCATTTTATTTCTTAAAATATATACGTTCTTCACACGTTCATACTCCATTAAGTCTGTAAATCGCTCACGCTGAACACGAGTCATATATAAAATGTCGGCATCTGCAATAATATCTTCAGTAAAATCTGTATGCTCTACATATTTAATGTTGTTCTCATTGCAATAAATTTTATATTCTTCAGGCATTTTCAATTCATCAGGAGCAATGAAATGGAAAGTAGGATTAAAGTGGCGCATAGCCATCAGTAAAGAGTGAACGGTGCGCCCGTATTTTAAATCACCTACCAGGAATATATTCAGGTTTTCTAATGTTCCCTGAGTTTTTTGGATGGAGTAAAGATCCAACATTGTTTGGGAAGGATGTTGATTAGCTCCGTCACCAGCATTTATAATAGGTATAGGAGCAACTTCGCTTGCATATCTGGCAGCTCCTTCCAGATGATGACGCATTATTATCAGGTCGGCATAGTTGCTAACCATCATTATTGTGTCTTTTAGTGTTTCGCCTTTCGAAGAACTTGTAGTTGAAGCATCTGAAAATCCAATAACACGTCCTCCAAGTCTGTTTACAGCAGTTTCAAAACTCAATCTGGTACGAGTAGATGGCTCAAAAAAAAGGGTTGCTACAACTTTTCCATCCAGTATTTTTCGGTTTGGATTGTTCTCGAACTGCTTTGCCATCTCTAGAAGGTAGAGGATTTTCTCTTTTGAATGCTCGGCAATAGTCACTAAACTTCTATTTTCCATATTCTTATCTATTTATCATTGAATGTACAATACGGAGCGTAAAGGTAGAGAAAAAAATGATTATTGGAAAGTTCTTTTAATTAAAAGATTTATTATAATTTTGCGCTGAAACTTATATATTGAAAAAATGAATCAAGGCGAAGTAAAAAGTGCTCCGAGATCTATAAAAAGGCTTGTCCGATGGCTGTGGATAGCGTTCGGAACATTTGTGGTTTTATGTTCTGTTCTCTTTTGTTTTATTGCTTGGGGATGGATTGGTTATATGCCCGAAGTTGATGAATTAGAAAATCCTAATTATAAATTTGCTTCAGAAATTCTTTCGAGTGATGGAAAAACTCTTGGAACATGGTCTTTGAGTAAGGAAAATAGAGTCTATGTTGGCTATAAAGATATGTCGCACTCGTTGATAGATGCTTTAATTGCTACCGAAGATGTTCGTTTCGAAGAACATTCCGGTATTGATATCCGAGCATTGGGACGCGCTATAGTAAAACGTGGAATCTTTTTGCAGAAAAATGCTGGTGGAGGTAGTACCATTACTCAGCAACTGTCCAAACAACTTTACTCTCCGGGTGCCGGAAACTTTATGGAACGTTTGTTTCAGAAACCTATTGAGTGGGTTATAGCAGTAAAGCTGGAACGTTACTATACAAAAGAAGAGCTTCTTACTATGTATTTTAATAAGTATGATTTTGGTAATAACGCTGTAGGTATTAAAACGGCTGCGAATACTTATTTCTCAAAAGATCCTGCAGATCTGACAATTGAAGAAGCTGCTACCTTGGTAGGTATGTGTAAAAACTCATCTCTATTCAATCCTGTGCGCCGTAGAGAGCTTGTAGAGCAACGTAGAAATGTGGTGCTTGATCAGATGAGAAAGGCTGATTATATTACTGAGGAAGAAAGAGATTCTTTAATGCAAATCCCTTTAAGGCTTAAATTTCATCGTGTAGACCATAAAGAAGGTCTGGCAACTTACTTCCGTGAATATCTTCGAATAATAATGACGGCAAAAGAGCCTCACAGAGAAGATTATGCATCATGGCAAACTCAGAAGTTTTATGAAGACTCTTTAGCTTGGGAAAATAATCCTCTTTACGGATGGTGCTCTAAGAATAGAAAGAAAGATGGAACCAGCTATAATATTTATACGGATGGTTTAAAGATCTATACTACAATTGATTCTCATATGCAACAGTATGCTGAAGAAGCTGTAGAAGAACATGTAGGACATTATTTGCAACCACTTTTCTTTAAAGAAAAAAGAGGGAAAAGTACTGCTCCATTCACAAATCAGTTGACAAGGGAACAGGTGAAAGATATTATGATGCGCTCTGTGCGACAGTCGGAACGATATAACACAATGAGAAATGCAGGATATTCAGAAAGTGATATCCTTAAAGCATTTAAAACTCCGGAACAAATGTCTGTGTTTACCTGGCATGGAGTGAAAGATACTGTGATGACTCCAATGGACTCGATCAAATATTATAAATTCTTCCTGAGAGCCGGATTTATGTCGATGGATCCAACTTCAGGAGCGGTGAAAGCTTATGTTGGTGGACCGAATTATGCATTCTTCCAATATGACATGGCTGAAGTAGGACGTCGTCAGGTCGGATCAACAATTAAACCTTTCCTTTACGCACTTGCTATGGAAAATGGTTTCACTCCTTGCGATGTTACCCGTAATGTACCTCAAACTCTAATTACTGCTGCTGGAGAATCATGGACTCCACGTAATACTTCCAGCAAGAGATATGGAGAGATGGTTACTCTTAAATGGGGACTTGCAAATTCAAATAACTGGATTTCTGCTTATCTTATGAGTAGATTAAACGCTTCTTCTTTAGTACGTTTAATTCATCGTTTTGGAGTGAAGAACCGTAATATAGTAGCTAGTCCTTCTCTTTGTTTAGGACCTTGTGAAATATCTGTTGGAGAAATGGTAAGCGCTTATACCGCTTTTGTAAATAACGGACTTCGCTGTGAACCCATGTTAGTTACTAAAATAGAAGATAATGAAGGCAATGTGATAGCAACATTCCATCCGCAAATGGAGGAAGTAATTAGTGCATCCAGTGCATCTAAAATGTTGACTATGTTGCGTGCGGTTATTAATGAAGGTACAGGTATGAGAGTGCGTCGTTATACTAGTGCAGATGTAGGAGGTAAAACAGGAACAACTCAACGTAACTCAGATGGATGGTTCGTAGGGTTTACTCCAAAGCTTGTTACCGGATGTTGGGTAGGAGGTGAAGATCGTGATATTCACTTCGATACAATGTTCTATGGACAAGGAGCTGCAATGGCACTTCCTATTTGGGGTATTTTTATGAAAAAGGTGTTTGCAGATAAGTCTTTAGGATATTCAGAATCGGATGTTTTCCCGTATTTAAACAATAATGTTTGCGGTAATGACTCTATTCCTGCAAACTCTCCGGGAGGTATTGATAGTATATTCTCTGAATAAGGATTAGTTCTAAATAACAGTTACAGGTTTCTGTGACAAAAAATAAATCGAGTAGGAAGAAAATAAAATAGTTTTCTTTCTATTCGATTACTTTTTTAGACATATATCTGAGATCCTTTTTTAATATTCAAATCTAAAAGGTCTGATTTTACTTTCTGATTTTTCTTTTTATAACCCAAAACGATTAAAAGAAAGTTGATTAAAGTTCGAACTCTTTTAATCCTTCAATAATAAAATCTTTCTTCATATCGTTTTCCTTCAGTACTAGATTATCATAGATCAGTAAATCAATATCCAACTTAATTATCCCATCTATTTTATCAGCAGGCAAACGACCGGCTTGAGATTCAATTTTCTTAAAGATATTTTTCACTTCATCAATTGATAATGTAGTAGAGCATTTAGCCAGTTGGTTTGTGAAATGAGCTGGGTTCAACATTCCAATGGGAATTGTATCTTGTTCTTTCCCTAAATATATATCCTGGAAATGAATGGATAATTCTTTTTGTGCTAGTTTGATATTAACATCTCTATTGGTGTTAGAACCAATGGATATAAGGCATCTATGTTGTTTCATAACTTTCATTTTGGAGACAAAATAACAGTAAAAAGAGTGTATTACCAAATAATTTTGTACTTTTGAAACTTTGAACAGATTTAAAAGGATATATCATAATGAAATATATTGGAATAATACCGGCAAGATATGCTTCTACTCGTTTCCCCGGTAAACCTTTGGCTATATTAGGCGGCAAAACAGTTATTCAAAGAGTATATGAACAAGTACGCGACTGTCTGGATGAGGCTTATGTTGCAACTGATGATGAAAGGATAGAACTGGCTGTAAAAGCTTTTGGCGGTAAAGTTGTTATGACGTCAGATCAGCATAAGAGTGGAACAGATCGTTGTTATGAAGCTTTCACTAAAGTTGGCGCAGGATTCGATGTTGTAGTTAATATTCAAGGAGATGAACCATTTATACAACCCTCTCAACTGGAATCTATAAAAGCTTGTTTTGATGATGCTTCTACTCACATTGCCACACTGGTTAAACCATTTTCATCTGATGATGAATTTCAGGTTTTGGAGAATGTGAATTCGCCTAAAGTTGTGGTAAACAAGAACTGGAATGCTTTATATTTCAGTCGTTCAATTATTCCATTTACAAGAAATCATGATAAGACTGATTGGTTGAAACATCATACTTATTATAAACACATTGGTTTATATGCTTATCGTGCAGACGTTTTGAAAGAAATCACCTCTTTGCCTCAATCATCACTTGAATTAGCTGAGTCTTTGGAACAACTTCGCTGGCTGGAAAATGGTTATACCATAAAAGTTGGTATTACAGATGTTGAAACCATTGGAATAGATACACCTGAGGATTTAATGAAAGCTGAATTATTTTTAAAGAAACAAAATGCTGAATAGAAAGATTCAACCAGAGATAAAAGCTATAGAACAGATATCTATTGCTGTTCCTCAGAGAAAAACAATGTCGAATGGTATACCTCTTAATGTTATTGAAGCAGGCAATCAGGATGTTGTAAGAGTCGATATACTTATTGGTGCAGGTAAATGGCATCAAACTCAGTTGTTGCAGACACTCTTTACAAACAGAATGTTAAGAGAAGGTACTAAGCGTTTTACCTCAGCTGAAATAGCAGAGAAGTTAGATTATTATGGAGCCTGGCTCGAGCTATCTACTTCTATGGAGTATTCTTACATAACATTGTACTCTCTGAATAAGTACTTTGCCAATACATTGGAAATTGTTGAGTCTATAGTAAAGGAACCGGTTTTTCCTGAGAAGGAACTCAGTACGGTTGTTGAAACCAACAAACACCAATTTCTTATTAATAGCACAAAAGTTGAATACCTGGCTCAAAAAAGCTTTGCAAGTTCAATCTTTGGTGAAGAGCACCCCTGTGGTCGTTTTGCTATAGAAGCAGATTATGATAAAGTTACTTCTGATTGTCTTAAGGAATTCTATTATCAGTATTACCATTCGGGGAATTGTAGCATTTATATTTCAGGAAAGGTTACAGATGAAATATTAAATCTGTTAGAGAACAGCTTTGGTAAAGAGTCTTGGGGGAAGATTGAGAACAAAGTGCTTACATTGCCTGCAGAAATTAAAACAACCTCTTTAAAACGAGTTTTCACGGAACAGGATTCTGCGATGCAAAGCTCAATAAAAATGGGAAAGGTGATGATTCAAAGAACTCATCCGGATTATTATAAAATGAGAGTTCTGATCACAATCTTTGGAGGATATTTTGGCAGTAGACTTATGTCTAATATTCGTGAAGATAAAGGGTATACGTATGGTATCTCTTCGGGAATAGCTTCATATCCTGATGCCGGGGTTTTTGTTGTTTCCACTGAGGCTGCTAATGAGTATGCTGAAGATATTATTAAAGAGGTTTATAATGAAATGAAAACCTTGCAGACTGAATTAGTTCCCGCATCTGAACTAGAAATGGTTAGGAATTATATGTTGGGGGAAATGTGTCGCAGTTATGAAGGTCCATTCTCTTTATCGGATGCCTGGATGTTTATTCAGACTTCACATTTATCCGATTCTTATTTTGAAGAATCGCTAAAAGCTGTTCAAAATGTTACAGCTGAAGAACTTAGATCTTTGGCTCAAAGATATTTTAATCAGGAAAATATGATAGAAGTTGTTTCTGGCAAAAAACTTTAAAATTATAACAAAACCTAATAAATAGCATCTCTTCGTTGTATAATTATTATATTTGTCTGATGTAATTAAATAAAACACCTATCTACTATGCGTAAATATATATATATATCTTTCTTTTTTTTCTCTGTAGCTACAACTTCTCAGGCACAGGGAGTTGGTGGTTTTTTCTCTAAAATAAAGGAAGCTATAGCTCCTTCATCTGAAATAAAGATTGGCAATTTTACTTTTAAGGATGGTTCCGTTTATACTGGTGAACTTCAAAAAGGAAAGCCTAATGGAAAAGGTAAAACAGTCTTCAAGAATGGAGATGTATATGAAGGTGAGTATGTAAACGGAAGGCGTCAGGGATATGGCGTTTATTCTTTTGTTGATGGTGAAAAATATGAAGGACAATGGTTCCAGGATCAACAACACGGGAAAGGAACTTATTATTTTATGAATAATAACCGTTACGAAGGAATGTGGTATACCGATTATCAGCAAGGTGATGGAACTATGTACTACTATAATGGTGATGTATATACAGGAAACTGGGCTAATGATAAACGTGATGGTAAGGGAGTTTATACCTGGAAAAACGGAGCTAAATATGAAGGTGACTGGAAAGCTGACAAGAAAAACGGTAAAGGTACTTTAGTTTGGGAAGATAAATCAAAATATGAAGGCGACTGGAAAGATAATGTACGTTGGGGAACCGGGACTTATTATTACCCTACAGGCGATAAATATTCGGGTGATTGGGTAAATGATATTCAGGATGGCCATGGAACCTATTTTTTCCATAGCGGAGAAAAATATGAAGGTGATTATTTAAAAGGAGAACGTACAGGAAAAGGAGTATTTACCCTTGCAAATGGTGATAAGTACCAAGGTGATTTTAAAGAAGGTATGCAACACGGACAAGGAACTTTTACCTGGAGCAATGGAGCAGTATACACCGGACAGTGGCTCAATAATCAAAGAAACGGACGAGGTACGTATATTTGGGGTAATGGAGATAAGTATGAAGGCGACTGGAAAAATAACATCTATGATGGGCAAGGAGTACTAATATTGAAAGATGGTACTAAGTACAAAGGTGGATTTGTTAGAGGAATGCAAGAAGGATCGGGTGTACAGGAAGATAAAGATGGAAACCGTTACGAAGGCTTCTTTAGACAAGGAAAAAAAGATGGCCCTTTTGTGGAATTCGATAAAGACGGAAATGTTCTAAGACGAGGATCTTATAAATTTGGTGTGATAGATAACGTAGAAAAGAAGTAATTCTTAGAATAATTAAATAAGAAATGCCGATGTGAGGATAATCAACACATCGGCATTTTATTTTATAGATATATCTTATTTATCAGATAATATACTGTGAACTGATAGATTGGTTGTTGTATACTCTACGGATTGTGTTAGCAAACATATCAGCGATTGATAACTGTCTTACTTTTACACCTCCCTTAGTATATGGAATACTGTTTGTGAAAACCATTTCTGTAAGGGCTGAGCTTTGTACACGATCTGTTGCAGGACCAGACATTACACAGTGGCTGGCAATAGCACGAACAGAAAGAGCTCCGGCTTCTAACATAATATCGGCAGCTTTGGTAATAGTTCCGGCTGTATCTACAATGTCGTCAATCAGAATAACGTTCTTACCTTTTACATCACCAATAATCTGCATAGAGGCTACTTCGTTGGCTTTGATACGTGACTTGTTACACAATACCAGTGGCACACCTAAATATTTTGAGTAGGAGCTTGCTCTCTTAGAACCGCCAACATCTGGAGTTGCGATAACTAATTCGTCAAGATCTAAAGACTCAATGTAAGGTAAAAAGACTCCTGATGCATACAAGTGGTCTACTGGTACGTCAAAGAAACCTTGAATTTGATCTGCATGCAAATCCATAGTTATCAGACGGTCGATGCCGGCTACAGTTAGCATGTCGGCTACTAGTTTTGCTCCGATTGCAACACGTGGTTTATCTTTTCTATCTTGGCGGGCCCATCCAAAATAAGGAATTACAGCAACAATGCTTTTTGCTGATGCGCGTTTAGCTGCATCAATCATTAGCAATAGTTCCATTAAGTTGTCTGAGTTTGGGAAGGTAGATTGTACTAGAAAGAGATGTGAACCTCTAATGGATTCTTCGTAAGAAACAGAAAATTCCCCATCTGCAAAGTGGGTAATATTCATTTTTCCGAGAGGGCAGCCGAGGCTTTCACAAATTTTCTCTGCTAGGTATCTGGAATTGGTGCCAGAAAATACCATAAAAGGTGCTTTTTCGCTCATTTTGTAATTGAATTACCTTTGTATTAATTTGCTTGCAAAGGTATGAATTATCGGCGCAAAATAAAAGACTTATTGTATAAAATGTGTTTTCTTCTGGATAAAATTCCGAATAATTCCTTAGCTTTGCCTTTAAATATACTTTGGAATATGCTAAAAATCAGAATGTTATTGCTATTAATTATTTTTTTATTTAATGTGGCATATTGCCCGGCTCAGATTTATAAATTAGGTGATCCATCATTGCTAAATAGCTTAATGGAGAAGGATGACTTCTTTAAACCTTACTTAAACGATGCCGAAAAATATGAAATTCAGATTATCTACACGCAGATTGATCGTGATAGCCAGCAACACCCTACCTTTACCCAATATAGTTATCAGTTGAACAGTAAACGATTCTTCAATCCCGCTAGTCTGGTTAAATGGCCTTTAATCTTATTAGGAATGGAGAAGGTCAATAATCTGAATCGGGATTATGGGACTACCATTTATAATAAAGTAGAGTTTACTGGAAATCCGGACAGTACAACAAATATAAAGACCGATTATCTGGCTCACGATAAAACTCCCCGGTTGGCTAACTATATTAAGGAAATGATTTTGGTCAGTGATAATGATGCTTATAATCGTATGTATGACTTCTTAGGACAGGAATACATCAATATGCGTTTGTTGGAAATGGGGTATGATTCTATTCGGGTAATGCTAAGGTTCGACAATAGTAATCGTATGCAAAACAGAACAACTCCTGCGGTTAACTTTTATGATGATAAAGATTCGCTTATCTATAAACAACCGGCTGCTACTAATCCTGTTCAGTTGTCGAATCCTTTAGGAGCAATTATAAAAGGTGGGAGAGACTATTCTTATTTTAATAACGTTCCTTTGCAGGATGTAAATGATATGATGCTTTATGTATTCTTCAGAGATGTTGCTCCATTTAAGAAAAGCTTTAATTTAACAGAAAAGGATTACGAGTTATTGTATAAGTACACGGCAATGTATCCACGCGAAAGCGAGTTTCCTTTATTTAAGAAAAACAAGCGTAAATATCCGGTTCACCTCAAAAAGTACCTTTATTATGGAAAGAATTCCGTTTTGCCTGATTTACCGGGATTAAGAATTCACAATATGGTAGGGGAGTCTCACGGTACATTATCTGATGTGGCTTATTTTGTGAATACAAAAACCGGTATTGAATTTATGCTTTCGGCAGTTATTAATACTTGTGATGGGAAAATTACTCCGGCAAACTATCATTATAAAGATATCGGACAGCCTTTTCTCAGAAAACTAGGCCGTACTATATATGAATATGAAAAGCAAAGACGTAAGCATTGACCTGCTTATGTGAGTATTATTGTCCTATTCTCCATAAATAGACCCTATATTATAGTGTTTTATGAAATTACATACTTCTTCTTTTTAATAAATAGCGTATTTTTGCAGCATGAATATGAAACAAGAACTAATAGAACAAGCTCTTAAGAGTTTAAAGATAGAGCATCTAAACCCGATGCAGGAAGCCTCTCTAAGGGCAAATAGTCAGGGGAAGGATGTTATTTTACTGTCTCCAACCGGATCCGGAAAGACATTGGCGTATTTGCTTCCTTTACTACAAGAGTTAAACCCCGAAAATAATACGATACAGAGTCTGGTACTCGTGCCTTCTCGCGAACTGGCTTTGCAGATTGAAACGGTTTTCAAATCAATGAATACTGGATTTAAAACCTGTTGTTGTTATGGCGGACACCCTATCTCGGATGAAAAGAAAAGCATTTTGGGTAATCATCCTGCTATTATTATAGGTACTCCTGGACGTATCAATGATCACCTGAATAAAGGAAACTTTAATCCGGATACAATCCATACATTGGTAATTGATGAGTTCGATAAGTCTCTGGAGTATGGTTTTCAGGATGAGATGGCCGAGATTATAGCTCAACTACCCGGCTTAAAAAAACGCATACTTCTTTCGGCTACAGATGCAGAAGAAATTCCAGATTTTACCGGACTGAATGAAACTATAAAACTAGATTTCCTTGTTCCGGAAGATGACTCTGTTCGCCTTAAGATGATGAAAGTGCTTTCTCCCGATAAGGATAAGCTGGAAACTTTGTTCCGTCTGCTTTGTACAATGGGAAGCAGTTCTACAATTGTTTTCTGCAACCATCGTGATGCGGTAGAAAGAGTCAGTGACTATCTATATTCAAAAGGACTTTATAATGAATATTTCCACGGAGGAATGGAGCAACCCGATCGTGAACGAGCTTTGTATAAATTCCGAAACGGTAGTTGTCATGTGTTTGTCTCAACAGACTTGGCTTCACGTGGACTGGATATTCCGGAAATAGAAAATATTATTCACTATCATATCCCTATAAACGAGGATGCATTTATTCATCGCAATGGTAGAACTGCCCGCTGGGATGCTGAAGGTACTTCATATATAATACTGAATGAAGATGAAACTCTTCCTGCTTATGTAACAGATGAACCCGAAGTTTTTGAATTACCGGCAAAAACAGCCCGTCCTGCTCAGCCGCTTTGGGTTACCTTATATATAGGTAAAGGGAAAAAAGATAAAGTGAACAAAATTGATATTGTTGGTTTTCTTTATAAGAAAGGTAAGCTGACGAAAGAAGATGTAGGTCAGATAGACGTAAAAGAGCATTTTGCCTTTGTTGCTATCCGCCGCTCAAAGCTGAATCAGACACTTAACCTTATTCAGGGAGAGAAAATAAAAGGTATGAAAACCAAGATTGAAGAAGCAGATTAATTTATTTCTGAATCCTTTATTTTTCCTATATACAAAACAAGAGGGTGTCAAAAAGTATTTGGCACCCTCTATTTATCTGTATCCCTAATGGGGGCTAGAATCAATTATCCGATTCTACAAGAGGCAATTTAAACTTCTTAGAAACTTTCTTGTTTTGTACAGAAGAATGCAATCTTCTATACAGCGCTGAATTAGTTATTCCTTTTATCTATTTCTTCTTTCTAAAGTAACGGTGCAGTATCCAGTTTGCTACGGTTACAATAACGCTGAACATTATTACGGTTCCTAAGCTGGTAACAGAGAAACTATCCATAAACCAGTCCACCATAACAAGTATACCCCCGTTAATTATCAGCAAGAATAGTAATATGGTAAGTAGAGTGGGAATAATTGAAAGAAGTTCAAGAGCCGGCTTCACAATAATGTTGAATATACCCAAAAGTATCGCCAGTAAAATACCAGTCCAGATGCTTCCAATTTCTATACCGGGCAAAAGTATAAGTACCAAATAGGTTACTATTACTGATGAAAAAAAGTTCATAGTCATTTTCATTGCTTGTCTCCTTTCTAATAAAAAAAACGAATATCTATAAGCAATTGTTCAACAGAATATCGATATTGCATTTTATTGCATGATATATAACAAAATGTTGTTTAACATATATCGCAACGAATAAATAGAAAGCAAAAAGGGGGATCAAAGCTTTATTTTTATATCAAATCGTTTGTTTCCCCGAAAAAAAACTGTAATTTCGCGGTGTCTTAAAATTATAGTTATTTTTATTGTATAATTAAAACAAACTTCAAATGAAAAAGCATAATTTCAATGCCGGACCATCAATTCTTCCACAATCAACAATAGAGAATACTGCGAAAGCTATTTTAGATTTCAACGGTTCTGGACTTTCTTTGATGGAAATTAGTCATCGCGCAAAAGATTTTCAACCAGTGGTTGACGAAGCTGTTGCGTTGTTCAAAGAACTTTTAAATATACCCGAAGGCTATTCGGTTCTTTTCCTTGGTGGCGGCGCAAGTTTGGAATTCTGTATGGTTCCTTTTAACTTCTTAGAAAAGAAAGCTGCTTATCTAAACACTGGTGTTTGGGCTAAGAAAGCAATGAAGGAAGCGAAAGCTTTTGGTGAAGTTGTAGAGGTTGCTTCTTCTGCAGATGCAAATTATACATTTGTTCCTAAAGATTACACTATTCCTGCTGATGCGGATTATTTCCATATTACAACGAATAATACTATTTATGGTACAGAAATCCGTACTGATATTGATTCTCCTGTTCCATTAATTGCTGACGCATCTTCTGATATTTTCTCTCGTCCAATGGACGTTTCTAAATATGTAATGATCTATGGTGGAGCTCAAAAGAATCTAGCCCCTGCAGGTCTTACTTTCGTTATTATTAAGAATGATGCTCTGGGTAAAGTTTCTCGTTATATTCCTACAATGCTTAATTATCAGACTCATATTGATAACGGTTCTATGTTCAATACTCCTCCTGTAGTGCCTATCTATGCTGCACTTCAAACTCTTCGCTGGATCAAAGAACAGGGTGGCGTAAAAGAAATGGAAAGAAGAGCTATTGAAAAAGCAGACTTGCTATATAATGAAATTGATCGTAACAAATTATTCGTTGGAACAGCTAATAAAGAAGACCGTTCATTAATGAATATCTGCTTCGTAATGAAGGACGAATATAAAGATCTTGAAGCTGACTTCATGAAGTTTGCTACAGAAAGAGGAATGGTAGGTATCAAAGGTCACCGTTCAGTAGGCGGTTTCCGTGCTTCTTGCTATAATGCATTGCCAAAAGAAAGCGTAGAAGCTTTGGTTGCTTGCATGCAAGAATTCGAAAAACAACATTAATTAAGAAACTATTCACCACAGGTTGCGCCGGTTTCATAGATTCTAAGTCTATGAAATCTGCGCAATCTGTGGTGAAACTTTTAAATACATAACACTATGAAAGTATTAATCGCAACAGACAAACCGTTTGCTAAAGTTGCTGTAGACGGTATTCGTAAAGAGATTGAAGCTGCAGGCTATGAACTGGCCTTATTAGAAAAGTACACAGAAAAGAAACAATTACTAGATGCCGTTAAAGATGCTAACGCTATCATTATCCGTAGTGATATTATTGATGCTGAAGTTCTTGATGCTGCTAAAGATTTGAAGATTGTTGTTCGTGCAGGTGCAGGATATGACAATGTAGATCTTGATTCTGCAACAGCTCATGGCGTATGTGTAATGAATACTCCGGGACAGAATTCAAATGCTGTAGCTGAGCTTGCTCTTGGCCTTATGGTATTTGCTGTTCGTAACTTCTATAACGGAACTTCAGGAACCGAACTTATGGGTAAGAAACTTGGTATCCACGCTTATGGTAACGTAGGACGTAATGTTGCTCGTGTTGCCAGAGGATTTGGCATGGAAATCTATGCTTACGATGCTTTCTGCCCAAAAGAAGTTATCGAGAAAGATGGTGCTAAAGCTGTAGATTCTGCAGAAGAATTATATGCTACTTGCGATGTTGTCTCTCTTCATATTCCTGCAACTGCAGAAACAAAGAACTCTATTAACTATGCTCTTCTTAATAAAATGCCTAAGGGTGCAATGCTTGTAAACACTGCCCGTAAGGAAGTTATCAATGAAGCAGAACTTATCAAGTTAATGGAAGATCGTGTTGACTTTAAATATGTAACAGATATTATGCCTTCTGCTCATGCAGAATTGGCTGAGAAGTTTGCCGCACGTTATTTCTCAACTCCTAAGAAGATGGGTGCTCAGACTGCTGAAGCTAATATAAACGCAGGTATTGCTGCTGCAAACCAAATCGTTGGATTCTTCAAGGATGGTTGCGAGAAATTCAGAGTAAACAAGTAACTTATTCTAAATATATACTACCATGCGCAGTAGGATATTTAAATATGAAATTATGATAGGCTATTCAATTGGTTTGCTTACTTTTTCATTAAGTAGCATATTTAGAAATAGCCTGTCTGATTTTGCCAAAGGATTTTGCGAGGGCTTTTCTCTTGTTACTATTCTTGCTGGTTCTATTTACATGTGCTGGTGTTTTATTAAGAAGAAAAACCCTTATAAGATTTAATTTATGGCAATAATAAAACCTTTTAAAGGCATTCGCCCACCACAAAATTTAGTTGAAGAGGTAGCATCTCGTCCTTATGACGTTTTAAACTCGGAAGAGGCACGTCAGGAAGCTGCCGGCAATGAGAAATCATTGTATCACATTATAAAGCCGGAAATTGATTTTCCGGTAGGAACAGACGAACACGACGAAAAAGTTTATTCGAAAGCTGCTGAAAACTTCCAGATGTTTCAGGACAAAGGATGGTTGCTTCAGGATAATAAAGAGCAATACTATGTTTACGCTCAGACAATGAACGGTAAAACTCAGTATGGTCTTGTTGTTTGTGCTTACGTTGAAGATTACCTTAATGGAATAATCAAGAAGCATGAGTTGACTCGCCGTGATAAAGAAGAAGACAGAATGAAGCATGTTCGTGTGAACAATGCAAATATCGAACCTGTATTCTTTGCTTATCCTGATAATGATGTGTTGGATGCTATCGTAAAGAAGTATACTTCAAACAAACCAGTCAATGAATTTATTGCTCCGGGAGATGGCTTTGGTCACCAATTCTGGATTATTGATGAAGATGCTGATATAGCTACAATTACTAAGCAATTCGAAGCAATGCCTGCTTTATACATAGCCGACGGTCACCACCGTTCTGCTGCTGCTGCATTGGTTGGTGCTGAGAAAGCTAAGCAGAATCCTAATCATAAAGGAGATGAAGAGTATAACTACTTTATGGCAGTTTGCTTCCCTGCAAACCAACTGACTATTATCGATTACAACCGTGTGGTGAAAGATCTTAATGGTTTGTCTGCAGAGGCTTTCCTTGCTGCATTGGAAAAGAACTTCATTGTAGAAGAAAAGGGTGCTGAGATTTACAAGCCAAACGCTTTGCATAACTTCTCTGTTTATCTTGAAGGAAAATGGTATAGTCTTACAGCAAAACAAGGTACTTATAATGATAACGACCCTATTGGTGTGCTCGATGTTACTATCTCTTCTAATTTAATCCTTGACGAAATTCTTGGAATTAAAGATCTTCGTTCCGACAAACGTATCGATTTTGTTGGAGGTATCCGTGGATTAGGAGAACTTAGCAAAAGAGTAGACAGTGGTGAGATGAAAGTTGCTCTTGCGCTTTATCCTGTTTCTATGAAACAACTGATGGATATTGCAGACAGTGGTAATATCATGCCTCCTAAAACAACATGGTTTGAACCTAAACTTCGTTCAGGATTAGTTATCCATAAACTGAGTTAAATTATACTTGCACCACAGATTATGTGGATCATAACGTCTCTTGCGTAGAGATAGAAATTTATGATACCAGATAATCTGTGGTGTTTTTTATTTCATTACTTTTGTGCATTATTTCTGATTTATGGCGATAGAAGATACATATAAAACAATAACAGAACTTTCGGAAGGCATATATACGGAGAAGCGTAGTAAATTCATTGCTATTGCCATCCCTGTACGTAGTGTTGAGAAAATAAAAGGTTATATAGAGCAATATCAGAAAAAGTATTATGATGCCCGTCACGTCTGTTATGCCTACATGCTAGGTCATGAAAGGAAAGATTTCCGTGCAAACGACAATGGAGAACCTTCGGGTACTGCAGGTAAACCTATTCTCGGGCAAATTAACTCCAACGAACTGACTGATATTCTTATTATTGTAGTTCGCTACTTTGGAGGAATAAAGCTAGGCACCAGTGGATTGATTGTTGCTTATAAAGCTGCGGCTTCAGAGGCTATTGCTAATGCCACAATTATTGAAAAAACTGTAGACGAAGATATTACTGTTTCTTTTGAATATCCGTTTATGAACGATATTATGCGGATTGTTAAGGAAGAAGAACCGGAAATTCTTAGCCAGACTTTTGATATGGATTGTGTTATGACATTACGCATAAGGAAGTCTGCCATGCCTAAGATGAGGGCTAGGCTGGAAAAGGTGGAAACTGCCAGGATTATTGAAGAAGAAGATCAGGAAGAGGTAGAGATTTAAAATATAGATTTGAGTCATTTAAATAAGAACCAGTATGGAACGAATAGAACCAAACAAACTTACAGAAAACTTTTTTGAAAATATAAGTAACGAATGGATGCTTATTACTGCAGGTGATAAGGAGAAATTTAATACCATGACTGCCAGTTGGGGTGGAATAGGCTTTCTTTGGAACAAACCAGTTGCGTTCATCTTTGTCCGTCCGGAGAGATACACATTTGAATTCCTTGAAAAAGGAGATTACTTCACAGTTTCTTTCTTAGGCATGGAGAATAAAGATATTCATAAAATCTGTGGTAAACAGTCTGGCCGCGATATTGATAAAGTGAAAGAAACCGGATTAGTTCCTCATTTCACAGAAATGGGTAATGTATGTTTCGAACAATCACGAATCACTTTAGAATGCAAGAAGCTGTACTCAGACCAAATCAAGAAAGAAGGATTTGCCGATCCTGAATATATTGACAGATGGTACAATACTCATGGCAACTTCCACCAGATGTATGTTGCCGAGATTGTGAATGCCTGGATCTAAATATTGGTAATACCTGAGGATATAGTTATCTGTCTGTTATACTTCACAGATAACTATATTCTTTTTATAGAAGAATCTCTTATTTGCAACTGCGTAGGGATTACAACCTGCTTTATATCCTCTCCGTTTTTTAATTGATTGAGTAGCAAATTACACGCAGCTTCCCCCATTTTATACGTCTGGTGAGTAACGGCTGTAAGGTTTGGCTCCACATAGCAGGCGTGCATTTCGTCAGTGTATCCCACTAATGCTACATCTTCCGGGATTCTAAGTCCGCGTTGCTTAATTTCTTTCATGGCAGCAAACGCAAGCGTGTCGTTCATGGCTACAATGGCATCGGGTGGATTAGGGAGACAGAGTAGTTTCTTTGTAGCCTCCATTCCTTCATCGTAAGTCATTTTTTCGCAGACCACCAACTCTCTTTCGATAGGAATTCCTTTTTCTCTTAGCGCTTCCAGGTAACCATGTTTTCGTTGTTTTACAATATCCAGATGATTGGAACCTCCTATGAATCCAATGCGTCTGGAACCGTTCTCCAGTAAATGCAAGGTTACTTGTCGGGCAGATTCGCTGTTATCGGCAACTACAGACGAGAACATGTTCGTGAGACACACTCTGTCGAAAAGGATAATTGGAATATTGGCATTTGCCAGGTCTTCAAAATGGTTGAAGCTCTTTGTTTCCTGTGACAGGCAGGCTATTATTCCCTCAACCCGTATATTAATAAGATGATCTACACATTGCTTTTCACGCTCGTATTGCTCATACGAGGAAGTAATGATTGCGAAATAACCGTTTTGAGTAGCCACATCTTCTATTCCGCTAATTATAGAGGAGTAGAAGTGAGTTACTATATCAGGTACAATAATGCCGATAATTCGTGGAGTATCTTTCAATAAACTAATGGCAAACGGGTTTGGACGGTAGTTCATCTCTTTGGCTAAAGCCTTCACACGGTCAATCATCTCCTGACTAATTTCAGAACTGCCTTTTAGTGCTCTCGATACCGTAGATATTGAAACACCCAGCTCTTCTGCTAATTGCTTGAGTGATACGTGCTTCTTCTTGTTTGTTGAACTCATTACCGTGCTTATATTTGAATACCATTAATTAAATCAGGGTTCAAATTTACTAAATATTAGTTTTACGCAAAGCTTTGCGTTGCTTTTTAATAGCAAAGCTTATACACATCATCAATAAACATCTATTTTTGATTCAAAATAAACTTTATAAATTAAAACCATGGATTACAAGGAAATAGGAAAGACCGGAATGAAAGTTTCCAGTCTTAGTTTTGGAGCTTCGTCTCTAGGTGGTGTGTTTCACGATATTCGCGAAGCCGAAGGTATTAAAGCTGTATTTACAGCAGTAGAAAATGGATTGAATTTTATCGATGTTTCTCCTTATTACGGTCACTATAAAGCAGAAACTGTTTTAGGAAAAGCATTAAAAGATATGAACCGTGCCGACTATTACCTTTCTACAAAGGTGGGGCGTTATGGTGAGAACGGAGTAAACACTTGGGATTATTCCGGAAAGAAAGCAACCGAAAGTGTTTACGAAAGTCTGGAACGTCTTCACATTGATTATATTGATTTGATCAACGTTCACGATATTGAATTCTCTGATATGAATCAGGTGATTAACGAAACACTTCCTGCTTTAGTAGAATTACGCGAAAAAGGTGTAGTAAAGCATGTGGGTATTACTGACCTTCAGCTGGAAAACCTGAAATGGGTTATCGACCGTGTACCTGAAGGAACAGTAGAAAGTGTTCTTAACTTCTGCCACTATTGCCTTAACGATGATAAACTGGCTGATTTCCTTGATTACTTTGAATCTAAGAACGTGGGTGTAATCAACGCTTCTCCGCTGTCAATGGGATTACTTTCTAAACGTGGCGTACCTGCATGGCATCCGGCTCCTGCTTCTTTGGTTGAAGCTTGCGCTAAGGCTGCTCAACATTGCGAATCAAAGAACTATCCAATCGAGAAGTTAGCTATTCAGTACTCAGTAAGCAATCCTCGTATTGCTAGTACATTGTTTAGTTCTGCTAATCCTGATAATGTTCTTAAGAATATTGAATTCGTTAATGAACCAATCGACTGGAAACTGGTTGAAGAAGTTCAGGACATTATTGGTGATCAGAAACGTGTAAGCTGGGCTAACTCTTAGTTTTTTGAGTTGATTATGGATTTTAAATTAGATTTTAAAATAATAGATGCTCACAGTCACCTGTGGCTGAAACAGGATACTGTGGTCAACGGATTGCCCATCTATACCATGGAAAACGGACGTTCATTCTTCATGGATGAAGTCCGCCAGATGGTTCCTCCGTTTATGATAGACGGTAAAAACAGTGCCGAGGTATTCCTATCGAACATGGATTACGCTCAGGTGTCGGCTGCTGTAGTAACTCAGGAGTATATCGATGGTATACAAAACGATTACTTGCTGAAGGTGGCCCATAAGTATCCCGATCGTTTCTTTGTTTGCGGAATGTGTGAGTTTCGTCGCCCTGGATATTTTGCTCAGGCTCGGGAATTAATAGCTTCGGGTTTTAAAGCAATCAAGATTCCGGCACAAAGACTGCTACTGAAAGAGGGTAGAGTATACCTCAATTGTGAAGAGATGATGAAGATGTTTCACTATATGGAGGAACATGGAATTATCCTGTCTATAGATTTGGCCGACGGTGCAATACAAACCGGAGAGCTGGAAGAGGTGATAAAGGAATGCCCCAATCTGAAAGTAGCTATCGGACACTTTGCAATGGTTACCATGCCCGACTGGTTGGAGCAGGTTAAACTTGCACGATATCCGAACGTAATGATTGAATCGGGTGGTATAACCTGGCTTTTCAATGATGAGTTCTATCCTTTCAATGGAGCAGTGAAGGCTATTAAGGAAGCGGCAGATCTTGTAGGAATGGAAAAATTAATGTGGGGATCGGATTATCCTCGTACCATTACAGCCATCACTTATAAGATGTCTTACGACTTTGTTCTGAAATCGAACGAACTGTCTGCCCACGAAAAAGCTCTTTTCCTTGGAAAGAATGCCGAGAAGTTCTATGGATTCAAAGATCTTGTAGATTTGCCTTACATTAAAAACATGTCTGAATAGAAAAACACAATTAAATATAATATGAAATTAGATAAAAAAAATAGTGCGCTGCCTTTAGCCCTAATCTTTAGTTTATTCTTTCTTTGGGCTATCAGTAGTAATCTTTTGCCAACCATGATCCGTCAGCTGATGAAGACTTGCGAGTTGAGTACGTTTCAGGCTTCATTTACTGAAACAGCTTACTGGCTTGCTTACTTCATCTTCCCTATACCTATTGCTATGTTTATGAAAAAGTATAGCTATAAGTCGGGTATTATTCTGGGGCTTATGCTGGCTGCATTCGGAGGATTGCTTTTCTTCCCGGCTGCCATAATCAAGGAATATTGGGCATATCTTACCATTTTCTTTATTATCGCCACTGGTATGTGTTTTCTTGAGACAGCTGCCAATCCTTACGTTACAGCGTTGGGAAATCCGGCCACAGCTTCCAGACGATTGAACCTGGCTCAGTCATTCAACGGTTTGGGTGCTTTTATCTCTGCCATGTTTCTTAGTAAACTGGTGTTGAGTGGAAATCATTACACCCGCGAATCTCTTCCTACTGATTATGTAGGCGGATGGGAAGGTTATATTCAGACTGAGACTGATGCAATGAAATTGCCTTATCTTATTCTGGCTGCTGCACTGATTATTATTGCTGTTGTTTTCGTATTCTCTCACTTACCTAAAATTAAAGAAGGAAACAGTGTGGAAGGCGAAACAAAAACCGGTAAACTGATCGATTTTGGCGTTTTAAAGCGTTCGCATCTTCGTTGGGGAGTTATTGCTCAGTTCTTTTACAATGGCGGACAGACAGCTATTAATAGTCTGTTCCTTGTGTATTGCTGTACATACGCTGGAATACCGGAAGGACAAGCTACAACATTCTTCGGATTGTACATGTTGTGTTTCCTTAGCGGTAGATGGATTGGTACATTCCTGATGGCAAGATTCCGTCCGCAAAACATGCTTACCGTATATGCGCTTGTAAATGTATGCCTGTGCGTAGTAATTATGTGCTACGGAGGAATGATTGGTCTTTACGCAATGTTGGCCATATCTTTCTTTATGTCAATTATTTACCCAACACAATTCTCATTGGCGCTTAAAGATTTAGGCTCAAACACAAAGAGTGGTTCAGCCTTTCTGGTAATGGCCATTGTTGGTAATGCTTGTTTGCCACAGTTTACGGCATACCTTATGCAGCTTAACGCAAACATATACCATGTTGCGTATGTTATTCCGTTAGTATGCTTCCTTTTCTGTGCTTATTACGGCTGGAAAGGTTATAAAGTTATTGATTAAATAAGAGTTTTTTAAATTAAAATAGATTATGAAAGCGATTCAGATTACAGCCCCCGGAGAACTAAAGGTGGTGGAAGTGAACAAACCAGTCATGAAAGATGACGAGATCTTGATTAAAATTAAGTACGTAGGTTTCTGCGGTTCCGACTTAAATACTTTTTTAGGTAAGAACCCTATGGTTAAACTTCCTATTATCCCTGGTCATGAAGTGGGTGCGGTAATAGAAAGCATAGGTAAGGATGTTCCGGCCGGATTTGAAGTTGGAATGAGTGTAACTGTAAATCCTTACACAAACTGCGGTAAGTGTGCTTCTTGCCGTAACGGAAGAGTAAACGCCTGCGAACACAACGAAACATTTGGTGTGCAGCGTAACGGTGCAATGGGAGAGTATCTTGCCCTTCCATGGTCCAAAGTAATTCCTGCAGCAGATACTACTCCAAGAGACTGCGCGCTTATTGAACCAATGAGCGTAGGTTTCCATGCAGTGTCTCGTGCTCAGGTAACTGACATTGATGTTGTAATGGTTATTGGCTGTGGAATGATTGGCATGGGTGCTATCGTGAGAGCTTCATTACGTGGAGCAACAGTAATTGCTGTTGACCTTGACGATGAAAAGCTTGCGTTGGCAAAACAAGTAGGTGCGGCTTACGGCATTAACTCTGGAACAGAAAATCTTCACGAACGCCTTCTTGAACTTACTGGTGGTCTTGGACCTGATGTAGTGATTGAAGCTGTAGGTAGTCCTTTTACTTACAGATGTGCTGTTGACGAAGTGGCATTTACAGGCCGTGTGGTTTGCATTGGTTACGCTAAGAGTGAAGTTTCTTTCCAGACAAAATACTTTGTTCAGAAGGAGCTTGATATCCGCGGCTCACGTAACGCTATGCCTGCCGACTTCCGCGCTGTGGCAAAATACCTGCAACAAGGAACTTGTCCTAAGGACGAACTGATTTCTAAGATTGTAACTCCTGAAAATGCACTGAGTGCAATGGAAGAGTGGGCTGCAAACCCTGGAAAGGTCTTCAGAATTCTTGTGGAATTTTAAATATTAAACTGTAAAAAGAGCCATCAGGAAGTTTGTCCTCGATGGCTCTTTTTTATTACCATTTCTCGTAATGTACAATCTCTTTCAGTAGTTTTTTGGGTCTGTAATTAGGTGCTTCATCCGGATAACCTACCGTGAGTACGCAAACTACATATTTATCTTCCGGAATATCAAGTACCGGACGAAATTCTTCCTGAGTATACCAGGCCACCCAACACGTTCCCAATCCGAGTTCCACAGCTTGCAGAGCAATGTGTTCAATAGCAATGGATGCATCTCTGATAATCTGCTTTACTTCTTCTTGCGGACTATTTTCATTGATAGAAAAATGACTTTCCTTTATCCGGCATCCTAAATCGGCTATACAGACAATGTGTACCGGAGCTGTAAGCATCCATTTCTGATTATGGGAGACTCTTGCTATCTTTTCTCTGTTTTCATTGGAACGGACAACAATGAAATGACTCGGTTGAGTGTTACTCCCCGAAGGAGCAAGACGAGCACTTTCCAGCAACTCATTTATTTTCTCCTCCTCAACCTTCTGATTCTTATATTTTCTGATGCTTCTTCGGGCATCAATAGCTTTTATAATCATGGCAGAACCTTTCTATTATTGATTATTACAATATATACATTTTGTATTGCAGTACTACCTTTTAAGATACAAAACTATTTGTACTTAATCCGGAAACTTTTCTTTCAGTAAATCTTCCAGCTTGATAAGCTCATCTCTATACTGAGCTGCTTCAAGGAACTCGAGCTTCTTGGCAGCATCGCGCATTTGCTTTTTAACCTTTTCGATATTCTTTTCCAGTTGAGGTCTGTTCATGTACTGAACAATAGGATCGGCGGCAATATTGGTGCCGGTTGGCTCCACATAAGCTTTCGGAACTTTGGTGAATTCTTTTCCTTCTCCACCACCAAATACCGACATCTTTAGTGCTTTCTTGATCTGTTGCGGAACAATACCATTTGCTTCGTTGTAAGCTAGTTGCTTTTCACGGCGACGGTTTGTCTCGTCTATTGTTTTTCGCATACTGTCCGTAATCTTGTCGGCATACATAATTACACGTCCGTTTACGTTACGGGCAGCACGTCCGGCTGTCTGGGTAAGAGATCGGTGGGAGCGTAGGAAACCTTCCTTGTCGGCATCAAGAATAGCTACTAGCGAAACCTCAGGAAGGTCGAGTCCTTCACGCAGAAGGTTTACGCCGATAAGCACATCATATACACCGGTACGGAGATCTTCCATAATCTTCACACGGTCCATTGTGTCTACATCACTGTGGATGTAGTTACATTTAACTCCATTGCCCAGTAGGAAGTCCGTCAGCTCTTCTGCCATTCGTTTGGTTAGGGTAGTTACAAGAACACGCTCTTCCCTCTCAATACGCAGTTGAATCTCTTCCATAAGATCATCAATCTGATTCATACTTGGACGAACATCAATAATAGGATCAAGCAGTCCGGTAGGTCTGATAACCTGTTCCACTACGATTCCTTCGCTCTTAACCAGCTCATAATCGGCTGGAGTAGCACTTACATATATAACTTGTTTAGCCAGAGTTTCAAACTCTTCGAACTTCAGCGGACGGTTATCCATTGCTGCAGGAAGACGGAATCCATATTCCACCAGATTTATTTTACGGGCACGGTCGCCTCCATACATGGCTCTGATCTGAGGTACGCTCACGTGACTCTCGTCTATCACGATAAGGAAGTCGTCCGGAAAGAAATCCAGCAGACAGTAAGGACGAGTACCCGGTTCTCTGCCATCGAAATAACGGGAGTAATTCTCAATACCCGAACAATGCCCCAGTTCACGAATCATCTCCATATCGTAAGTTACACGCTCATAAATACGTTTGGCTTCGTAAGGCTTACCTTCCTTCTCAAAGAATGCCACTTGTTTGGTAAGGTCATCCTCAATCTCATGAATGGCCTTCATTGTGCTCTCTTTAGTTGTCATAAAGAGATTAGCCGGATATATCTTATAACTCTCGAAAGAAGTTATTCGTACGCCCGACAGCGGATCAATCTCATCTATGGAGTCAATCTCATCTCCCCAGAACGATATTCTCAATATACATTCCGAGTATGCAAGGAAAACATCAACTGTATCACCTTTCACCCTGAAGTTACCACGATTCAGATCCACATCGTTACGCGAATAGAGACTATCTACCAACTTGCGGAGAATAACATTCATACTATAAGTCCGTCCGCGCTCTATCTCGATTACATTTTCATAGAAGTCGGCAGGATTTCCCATACCGTAAATACAGGAAACAGAAGAGACAACCACTACATCTTTACGACCGGAAAGAAGGGCAGAAGTAGCAGCAAGTCGTAACTTGTCAATTTCATCATTGATAGCTAAATCCTTTTCTATATATGTGTCACTGCTGGGCAGATAAGCTTCCGGTTGGTAATAATCGTAGTAAGAAACGTAGTACTCAACGGCATTATGAGGGAAAAAACTCTTGAATTCACCGTAAAGCTGAGCCGCCAACGTTTTGTTATGACTCAAAATTAAAGTCGGCTTATTAATGTTCTTAATTACATTGGCAATTGTAAACGTTTTACCCGATCCCGTTACTCCAAGAAGAGTCTGAGCCGGAAGTCCGCTGTTGAGGCCTTCCGTAAGCTGAGCGATAGCTTCCGGTTGGTCACCCGTAGGCTGATAGTCTGATGTTAGTTCAAAGTCCATCGTATATTCTTCAATTAAAGACCGTAAAGTTACACAATTTGGTAAAGAAACATATGCATAAGGGCGTAATTTTAAAAATCAAAACCGGATATTGAAAAAACTCTTCCAATGGTTATTATTTCCTTGTACAAAACAATTAATTCTTTTGTACAGAAGAATGATTTGTTTTGTACAAAAGAAAACAATCTTTTGTACAAGATATTTTTGATATTCCTTTTTGTTTCTAAAAAACACAGTGAATCTTTGAAAAATGACTAATCGATAGAATCTCAATATTCATCGGTTTTGCTTAATAATCTAACTGTAAATAATAGTTTTTCCAATTTATTTTGTTACTTTGCGACAGATTATCACAAAAAGAGGTATAAAACTATAAAAAGCATAGCTAAGAAAGATGATTTGGAACGAGAGTATCGAATGCATGGATCGCGAAGGACTTCGCAAAATTCAGAGCATCAGATTGAAAAAAATGGTGGAATATGTATATCACAACACACCATTCTACCGTAAAAAAATGCAGGAATTGGGTCTTACTCCGGATGATATAAACGGAATAGAAGACATTACCAAACTTCCATTTACCACAAAAACAGATTTAAGAGACAATTATCCATTCGGACTTTGTGCCGTACCTATGTCACAAATCGTGAGAATTCACGGTTCATCCGGTACAACAGGTAAACCAACCGTTGTGGGATATACACGAAAGGATCTTTCTTTGTGGACCGAATGTCTTTCACGCTGCTTTACCGCTTACGGAGCCGATAACAAAGATATATTCCAGATAGCTTACGGCTACGGACTTTTTACCGGTGGGCTAGGAGCTCATTACGGTGCCGAGAACATTGGCGCTTCTGTTATTCCAATGTCCAGCGGAAATACCGATAAACAAATTCAGTTGATGCACGATTTCGGTACTACCGTGTTGTGCTGTACTCCGTCATACGCACTATTTATTGCCGATGCCATTAAGGACTCGGGTATTCCGAGAGAAGATTTCAAGCTCAAGGCAGGTGTGTTTGGTGCAGAACCATGGACTGAAAGTATGCGTAAGGAGATTGAAGAAAAACTGGCTATCAAGGCTTATGATATCTATGGATTGAGTGAAATATCCGGCCCTGGAGTAGGCTTTGAATGCGATCATCAGAATGGAACTCACCTTAACGAAGATCATTTCTTCCCTGAAATTGTAGATCCTCACACCTTGCAACCAGTAGAACCCGGTCAGCAGGGAGAATTGGTATTTACTCACTTAACCAAGGAAGGTATGCCGCTTCTACGTTACCGCACAAAAGACCTTACAGCCCTTCACTACGAGAAATGTGATTGTGGCCGTACATTGGTTCGCATGGACAGAATTCTTGGTAGAAGTGACGATATGCTTATTATTCGTGGGGTAAATGTTTTCCCAACTCAAATAGAATCTGTAATTTTGGAGCTGCCGGAATTTGAACCGCACTATCTGCTTACTGTAGATCGTGTGAACAATACCGATAGAATGGAGCTAAAAGTAGAGGCTCGTCCGGAGTTTTACTCTGATGAGATAAATAAGATGCTTGCATTGAAGAAGAAGATCACTTCACGTTTGCAGAGCGTTCTTGGGTTAGGAGTTGATGTTAAAATCGTTGAGCCACGAAGCATCGAAAGAAGTGTTGGTAAAGCAAAACGAGTAATTGATAACAGAAAGCTTTAATTAATCTGAATATTGATCTGATCATAATTATTATATTATAAATCAAAACGTTATGATAGCAAAACAATTGTCGATTTTTTTGGAAAACAAATTCGGCCGACTAACAGAGGTTACTGAAATTTTAGCAAAAGAAGGTATTAACCTTTCAGCTTTATGTATCGCCGAGAATGCAGATTTCGGCATTCTTCGTGGCATTGTTTCCGATCCGGACAAAGCATATAAGGTTTTAAAGGAAAATCATTTTGCCGTTAATATAACAGACGTAGTGGGCATCAACTGTCCTAACGTTCCCGGAGCGCTTGCCAAAGTACTTAACTATCTTTCTGAGGCAGGAGTGTTTATTGAATACATGTATTCCTTTGCAAACAACGACTCGGCTAATGTAATTATACGCCCCAGCGATATGGAAACCTGTATCAAGGTTTTGACAGAAAAAAAGGTCGAACTTTTAGCTGCAAGTGATTTGTACAGACTATAAAAAGAGAATTCTATATTTGTAATCATAATTTTTGTATTAAAAAACATTGAAAAATTGTGTATTATTCAAAGGGAATCAGTAACTTTGCGCATTATTTTGAATGAAATGAAAAGAAATATCATCCTTACAATACTTATAGCTGGAGCTCTATCATCTTGTGGAGAATATAACAAAATATTGAAAAGTACTGATTATGAGTACAAATACGAGGCAGCAAAGAATTACTTTGCCAATGGTAAGTACTCAAAATCTGCCACATTGCTGGAAGACATGCTTATTCAGCTAAAGGGAACTGATAAAGCTGAGGAATCTTTGTATATGCTTGCAATGAGTTATTATAATCAGGAGGATTATAGTACATCTTCTCATTATTTTACGACATATTACAATACATATCCAAAAGGTCAGTTTACTGAATTAGCTCGTTTCCATGCTGGAAAGTCATTGGGTCTGGATACTCCGGAACCTCGTTTGGACCAGTCTGGAACATACAAAGCAATTCAGGAATTGCAGATGTTTATGGAGTACTTCCCACAAAGCTCAAAGAAGCAGGAAGCTCAGGATATGATTTTTGCTTTGCAAGATAAGCTTGTGCAAAAAGAATATTTAGCTGCAAAGCTTTATTTTGATTTGGGAAATTATATGGGTAATAACTATCAGTCTTGTGTAATCACTGCACAAAATGCTTTAAAGGATTATCCGTATGCAAAGCTTCGTGAAGACCTTTCAATCTTAGTACTTCGATCTAAATATCAGATGGCAGTTCAAAGTATTCAAGAAAAGAAAGTAGAACGTTTTCGCGATGCAGTAGATGAATATTACGCATTCAAAAACGAATTCCCGGATAGTAAATACTCAAAAGAGGTAGAAAAGATATTTAAAGAATCAAGCAAAGAGTTTAAAGATTAATTACAAAATAGAATTATGGATTACAAAAAAACAAATGCTCCAACAAATACCATTACACGTGACATGATGGATCTGTGTTCCGATACTGGTAATGTTTATGAAACAGTTTCTATTATTGGGAAACGTGCCAATCAGATTGCTGTTGAAATTAAAGGCGATCTTTCTAAGAAATTGCAGGAGTTTGCTTCATATACAGATAATATGGAGGAAGTATTTGAAAATAGAGAGCAGATTGAAATCTCTCGCTATTATGAAAAATTGCCTAAGCCTGACTTAATTGCTGCTCAGGAATACCTTGAAGGAAAGGTTTATTACAGAAATCCATCAAAGGAAAAAGATAAATTGCAATAAAAAGTCTTCAGGTAGGCCGTTTCTTTACTGAGGCGGCCTTTCTTTTTTATATGTTAAACAACCGAATTTAAAATAATTATGATACAACGCATTCAAAGTATTTATTTATTGCTTGTAACAGCTCTGCTTACATCAAACATATTCTTACCGATTGCTTCTTTTGTTGATAGTAAAGGAGTGACCTATCCGCTTACTCCGTTGCATGTTTCTTTCCCTGAAGCGGGGTTAAACTATACTCCATGGGGACAATTGGCATTACTTATTCTGGGTGCTTTAATTGCATTTGCTTCTATCTTTCTATATAAGAATAGAAAACTTCAGATAAGAATGAGTGTTTTTAATCTGCTTATTATGGCTGGCTTTTATAGTGTAGTTCTCGTATCTGTTATATTCTTAAAGAATAGCAGTAAGGCTGAACTTAATCCGTCATTTGGTCTTTGTTTGCCGCTAATTGCTATGATTCTTAATTATCTTGCAATACGTGCTATCCGCAAAGATGATGAGATGGTAAGAGCTGCTGATAGAATCAGATAAATAGATCAGAAGATTTTGAGTAATGAAAATCAAGGGGGTATAACTGTAGATTAAATCAGATGAATACTTTCTGGTTTGAATAAATTGAACTCTTTGAGTTCTGAATATATAATCAGTCTTTAATTATCGTTCCAGATTTTTGTGACAAAAGATACAAGAAAGGGGTTGTTCTGTAAAGTTAGAACAACCCCTTTCTTATGCCTTATCCTTTAGGTTTCTCTTCGCTCTAAGGAAAGCTTCTTTGTGCAACCTCTATCATACATCTTTTTCTTTTGATTTCTGTCAATCTTTGAAGTTGCTTTATACATTCAATTCTCAAAGAACTGAAATCTAATCTCTTTTATTTCTTTACTTCTTCGATAAGATTTAAAAACTCGTGCAACTTATATTGAAAGTCATATTGGGAATCTAATCTCTTTTAGTTCTTCGTCGTTAATATTGCTTCATGCAGCGGAAGCATTCCTTGAGCCTATCTTCTTACACCTTATTCTTGCTCCCTTTCATGCTTAGCAGGAAAACAGCGATCTTATTTCGTGAGATCAAACAAGTAAGTCAGTCTTACGGAGATAGTGTTGTGTGATGACTTATCGAAGTTGTTCACGTTAGAATTATCATTTTTGAATATATCACCCAGTCCGAAGTAATAACGTCCTTCCAGCAAGAAATGTCCTACTTTTGAATTTATATCAAAACCGGCTCCTCCTACAAGTCCATAATCTAACTTATTATCAGCCTTTTTGTTATATTGGTAATTAACCTTGTTTGGACGGTTGCTTGCATCCCAGTCACTGCTGAAGTTCTCTTTCTCACTTAGCAAGAAAGCCACTTGTGGGCCCATATTGACAAAGAACTGCGTACCTTGTTCCTTTCCAAATCCCAGATGAGCAAGGAATGGCATTTCAATATAGTTCATAGTGCGGCTGTAAGTGTTTGTGTTATCTTCAATCATTTCTTCCCATCCACGCTGAGAGAAGTTTAGTTCCACTTGTGTGCCGCATATTATGGAAAAATACTTCTCCGAAACATAACGTGCTGTTAATCCTCCTACGTATGCCATATATCCTTTCTGTTTAATAGTAGGATTGAATGATATATTATTGTAATTAACACCGGCATTGATACCAACAGAAAAATTATTTCTTTGTGCTCCCAACTGAGCTGATGCAGGAACTGATAAAGCTGCAAATAGTAGTGATATAATGTATTTATTCATGATCTTATTCGAAATCATATTTAATTAGTTCATTGTTCTTGGAGAAGTTTACGAAGAAAACCTTCTTATTGATAAATCCTCCCCAGTTATTTACACGTTGAAAATTAAAGCCGGTTTGTATGGGGTGAAAAGAATTTTGAGAAAGATGCTTTTCGAATCCTGTGCCATATTCAGACAAGGCATTCAGGAAGAAATATCCCAGATCAAATCCCAGCATTCCAAACTTAGGGTATGTATTTATCATATCCTTGCTATACCATTTTCGGTATGAAGATATGAATTTAACCGTTTCTGGTAACAGGTTGTTGGTGTAAAACGAAGAATAAAAATAAGTATCCAGTTCGTAGAACTTTTCCAAATGATCTTGCGTGTATGTCTGCCATTCTGGGTAACCAAACAAATGGATAGATGTTGCAGGATTCTCTCTTGCCAACAATTGCAATTGCGGTAGCAATCTTATGAGGGTTACATTAGATCCCGAAGTAGGAATAAATACATTCTCTTTCGTGCTACTTAGTGCCGCACTTAAAACAGCTGCATCGTGCGAAGCTTTAAGCTCTTTAAAAGTAATGTTATTGCTTAAAAGCTCATGCTTGAATCCGTTAATAAATTCCTTCTTTTCACCGCTTTTCTCCTCTGCATCCAGGAATATAATATTGGGTGAAGTAAACTTGCGCATAAAGTGCTCGTAGACCTCTGAATATAAATAAGACTGCGGAGTGTTGATCTGGAATACAGAAGGATTATTAAACACCTCATTATCTTTAGAGCTAAAAGGAATAACAAGCTTTATATTATTCTCTTTAGCAAAGGCAGCCAATGGCTTTATCTGATTATTATATAATGGTCCGAAAATAATATTCATTCCTTTTAATTCCTCTTTGGCAAGAATTGCATTGATAGAGGCAGGTGAATTGCCGGAATCGTATGTGTAGATATCCAGAGATGTTCCTTTTCTTTTTAAACTGTCTGCAGCCATAAGAAAACCTTCGTAAAACTCTACCATACGGGCCGATTCTGCTTTCTTGCCAGCATCTAGCATGAATGGTAAAATCACTGCAGCCTTTATTACAGAAAGCTTTTTGTCTCTGTTCTTTTTAGCGTTGAATAGCTCAGTATCGCTAGGAATTACTTTTGCTTCAACTTTAGGAGTAGGATAGGGAATACAAATAAATTCTCCCTTTTTCAGCCCTTTCTTTATTTCCGGATTAGCAGCAATCAATTCCTCCTGCGTAACGCCGTATTCCTGACTGATACTAAAGATTGTTTCCTTCCTTTTAACCTTATGCATATCCTTGCATTTTGGTTCTACGGCCGGACGAATAGCAGGCTGAGATTTAGTTGCTTTTACCTTCTCGCTATCTATTGTAGAATTAGCAGGCAACACAATAACCTGTCCCACTTTAAAGTTCTCGGCACTTAATCCAGGATTTACTTCACAAATATCCTCAGCAGTTACATTATACTTCACAGTCAGCCCGTAAAGAGTTTCTCCGCTTTGTATTGTATGAAATTGTCTGGATTGTTTCTTTGTCTTGCTTTGAGGAATACGAAGTTTTTGCCCGGCAATCAGCTTCTCACTACATCCGGGATTCAACTTGATAATGTCCACTGTGGCAACGTTATATGTGCTGGCAATTGAATAAAGGCTTTGTCCCTTTTCAATGGTATGAAGAAAAAATGAATTACTTTCCTGTGCTATTACCGTGCTCCAGGAAAAGCCTGTAAACAGCAAAGCAACGTATAATGATTTAAGTGAATTCATGTATTTAAATATCATTTTTATTTTGTCCTTCAAAACGAAAAGCAAAGGTACAAAAATCTGTTATATTCACATTATATAATCAGTTAAGAAAATAATATTCCCTTTTTTAATTAAATATTTCAGTAGGAAACATTAATTTTGCAAATATCACGTTAGGTATATATATGTAACGAGAAATGATATAATTGTTCCCATGAATTCAGAACATAGTAAAAAGAAGGATACTTTAGCCGCTAACAAGCTTTATATGGTTCTGTTATGCTTTTCTTTATCTCTTTTCCTGCTTCCGTTAAACGGTCAGGCACAAGAGATTAAGGCAAGTCCTGTAGCCAAGCAATTGTCAGAAAATGGTACGGCTACTGACGGTGAAACTATTGAACCAGGCGGCCAATTTACCGGTTCTGCACCCATGGAAGTAGAGTTTACGTCCAACGTGGCAGATGCATCATCAACGTTACGATATGAGTGGAAGTTCTCTGACAAGACAGATTTCTCTTCCACACTTTTAAGTCGATATGATGAAGTGGTAACATATACATTTACTACTTCCGGAACATATTATATAAAGCTTTATATCACTGATACAGCGTCGAGCGTAACGTACGAGTCCGATGCTTTTACAGTGATAATCAGTGAATCGGAATTGAAAGTTCCTAACGCATTCTCGCCAAACGGAGACGGTGTGAATGATGTGTTTAAAGTAAAACATAAGTCATTGGTAAAATTCAATGCAGTTGTGTTTAACAGATGGGGACAAGAACTGTATAAATGGAATAATCCTGAAGAAGGGTGGGATGGAACATCCCATGGTAAAGCCGTGAAAGACGGAGTTTACTTCATTGTAGTAAACGCTTTGGGATCGGATGGAATTAAGTATAATCACAAAGGAGATATAAATATTCTGCGTGGTTTCGGTAGTGGTACTACAGGAACAACAGGAGAATAAATTAAAGATATGGCTGAAGAAAAAGATCAGGTAAGTGTGTATGGTGCGCGTGTGCACAATTTAAAGAATATAGATGTAAGTATACCTCGTAATAGTTTAACGGTTATTACAGGACTAAGCGGAAGCGGAAAGTCTTCATTAGCATTTGATACAATCTTTGCTGAAGGACAGCGTAGATACATTGAAACGTTTTCTACCTATGCCCGAAACTTTTTAGGAAATATGGAGCGTCCGGATGTAGATAAAATCACCGGACTGAGCCCTGTTATTTCCATCGAGCAAAAAACAACCAACAAGAATCCCCGTTCTACGGTAGGAACCACTACCGAAGTGTATGATTACCTGCGTTTGCTTTATGCAAGAGCCGGAGAAGCATACTCGTACCTTTCGGGTGAGAAGATGGTGAAATATACAGAAGAGCAGATTCTTGATCTGATACTTCATGATTATAAAGGCAAAAAAATCTATTTGCTGGCACCGCTTGTAAAATCAAGAAAAGGGCACTACAAAGAACTTTTCGAGCAGATCAGGAAAAAGGGCTATCTTAATGTTCGTGTTGATGGCGATATCAGAGAAATTATGCACGGCATGAAACTCGATCGTTATAAGAATCACGATATAGAAGTGGTTATCGATAAGATGGTAGTTGGTGATAAAGACGATAAACGCCTCAAGCAAAGTGTTGCTACAGCCATGCAGCAAGGCGATGGATTACTGATGATACTAGATGCGCAGACACTAAGCGTACGTCATTACAGTAAACGATTGATGTGCCCTGTTACCGGTTTGGCTTATCGTGAGCCGGCTCCCCATAACTTTTCTTTCAATTCCCCTCAGGGAGCTTGTCCTAAGTGTAAAGGCCTTGGAGTTATCAATCGGATTGATATAGATAAGATCATTCCTGATCGTAACCTTTCAATTCACGAAGGAGGTATCGTTCCACTCGGTAAGCATAGGAATATTATGATATTCTGGCAGATTATTTCTATTCTTGAGAGGTACGAAGCCAAACTGAAAACGCCAATCAAAGATCTTCCAGATGATGCCATCGAAGAAATATTATACGGATCAGATGAAAGAGTAAGGCTAGACCACACTTTGATAGGCTCTTCATCCGATTATTTTGTAACCTTCGAGGGAGTGATAAAGTACATTATGATGATGCAGGAAAAGGATGTGTCGGCTACTGCACAGAAGTGGGCCGAACAATTCTCTGTAACAACAGAATGTCCTGAGTGTAAAGGAGCAAAACTCAATAAAGAAGCACTGTACTACCGTATTCACGATAAGAATATTGATGAGTTGTCGTCTATGGACCTCTCCGAGCTTTATGAATGGCTTAGCAATGTAGATCAGTTCCTTAGCGACAAGCAAAGGATGATTGCAACAGAGATATTAAAAGAAATACGTACCCGACTGAAATTCCTGCTCGATGTAGGTTTGGAATATCTTTCACTTAAACGAACCTCGGCAACATTATCAGGTGGTGAGAGCCAGCGAATTCGCCTTGCTACCCAGATTGGTTCTCAGTTGGTAAATGTACTATATATCCTTGATGAACCTAGTATCGGATTGCATCAGCGAGATAATGAGAAGCTAATCAAATCATTGATGGCTTTGCGAGATTCTGGTAACTCTGTGATTGTAGTAGAGCACGACAGAGACATGATGCTTGCTGCCGATTACGTTGTAGATATGGGTCCTAAGGCCGGAAGACTTGGAGGTGAGGTTGTCTTTGCAGGAACTCCTGCCGAGATGCTTAAAACTAAGACCCTGACTTCCATGTACCTCAATGGACTGAAGAGAATAGAAATACCTGAAAAAAGAAGAGAAGGCAACGGACTTACCTTAACCCTGAAAGGAGCCAAAGGTAATAACCTGAAAGGGGTAGATGTTGATTTCCCTCTCGGAAAGCTTATTTGTGTAACCGGAGTATCGGGTAGTGGTAAATCATCATTGATAAACAATACACTGCAGCCTATTCTTTCGCAGAAATTCTATCACTCATTGCAAGATCCATTGCCATACGATGCAATAGAAGGACTCGAAAACATAGATAAGGTGGTAAATGTAGACCAGTCACCACTTGGAAGAACGCCCCGTTCAAATCCGGCAACTTATACCGGAGTGTTTTCGGATATTCGTTCCTTGTTTGTAGGACTGCCCGAAGCTAAGATCAGAGGCTATAAAGCCGGACGATTCTCTTTCAATGTATCCGGCGGACGATGCGAAACCTGCTCAGGTAACGGATATAAAACCATAGAGATGAACTTCCTGCCAGATGTATATGTGCCATGCGAAATCTGTCACGGTAAACGATACAACAGAGAAACTCTTGAGGTTCGTTTCAAAGGAAAATCCATAGCCGATGTGCTCGATATGACCATCAGCCGTGCTGTAGAATTCTTCGAGAACGTTCCTCAGATTCTTAACAAGATAAAGGTGCTCGAGGAAGTGGGTCTAGGATACATACGCCTGGGACAACCATCAACCACCCTTTCCGGTGGAGAGAGCCAGCGTGTGAAGCTTGCCACTGAGCTTGCCAAGAGAGATACAGGCAAAACACTCTATATACTCGATGAACCAACTACCGGACTCCATTTCGAGGATATCCGCGTACTGATGGGAGTACTTAATAAACTGGTCGACAAAGGAAACACAATCATTGTCATCGAGCACAACCTGGACGTTATCAAGATGGCCGATTACATTATTGATATGGGCCCAGAAGGCGGTAAAGGTGGCGGACAGCTTCTTTGCTGTGGAACTCCCGAAGAGGTAGCCAAATGTGATAAAGGCTACACACCTAAGTTTTTGAAAAATGAATTAGAGTATGAGTACGAAAATAAATAAAACCAATGCAGCACGCCTGCTCGACAAAGCTAAAATAGCATACGAACTGATACCTTACGAAGTAGACGAAAGCGATTTAAGTGCCGTACATGTGGCAGCCGAGTTAGGAGAGAACGTAGATCAGGTTTTTAAAACATTAGTGTTGCACGGAGATAAAACCGGTCATTTTGTTTGTATCGTTCCTGGTGACAGAGAAGTAAACCTTAAACTGGCTGCAAAAGTATCCGGCAATAAGAGTTGCGACATGATTCCCATGAAGGAATTGCTCCCCACAACCGGATATATCCGTGGTGCATGTTCTCCGATAGGAATGAAGAAACATTTTCCTACATACATTCACAACACCTGTCTGGATTTTCCATATATATATGTTAGTGCCGGGCAGAGAGGATTGCAGTTAAAAGTCGATCCCAAAGAACTTATTAAAGAAGTGCGTGCAGAAGTCTGCATACTTTTTACTGAAGAAGAATAATTAATTTAATCATAAAAAACAATTTAAACAAAACCGATGAAAAAACTACTTTTACTTGCTGCCGTTCTTTGTGTGCAAGGCAATGTTATGGACATCAATGCCCAAACCAAAGGAACAAAAGTTAAACAAAAGAATAAAGCTACAGAGAAACAAGTTAAACTTGAAGTTGCTAAAACAGTAAAACCAGTTGTTATTAAGAATCAGATGGATTCTCTTGCCTACACAATGGGTATGGCACAAACACAAGGTCTGAGAGACTATCTAACCGGTAAAATGGAGATGGATACAGCTTACTTCGACGACTTTATCCGCGGTCTTAAAGAAGTAGCCACTTCAACCGATAAGAAACAAAATGCCTATCATTTAGGAATCCTTATTGGTCAGCAACTCAATAGCCAAATGCTGAAAGGCGTTAACGAAGAGATCTTTGGCAAAGAAACAACACAAAGCATAGACAAAGACCTTTACCTTGAAGGCTTCATTGCCGGAACAATGGGTAAAGGAGGCATTATAAGCGTAGATGCTGCACAGAAATATGTTCAGGAAAATATGGAGAAAATCAAAGACAAGAATCTTGAACAACAATACGGTGCAAATAAAGAAGCCGGAATTAAATTCCTTGCCGAAAACAAAACCAAAGAAGGCGTAGTAACTACAGCCAGCGGTTTGCAGTATAAGATTATAACCAAAGGAACAGGTGAGATTCCTACCGCCGATAGCAAAGTGAAAGTTCACTATAAAGGAACCTTGCTCGATGGAACAGAGTTCGACAGTTCATATAAACGTAACGAACCAGCTACATTCGGTGCCGGTCAGGTAATCAAAGGATGGACAGAAGCCCTAACACTTATGCCTGTTGGTTCAAAATGGGAACTTTATATTCCTTACGATCTTGCTTACGGTTCAAGAGATGCTGGTCCTATCAAGCCATTCTCAACCCTTATTTTTGAAGTAGAATTACTTGGTATCGAAAAATAATATTATCCATTAAATAAATTTATATGTTAAAAGGACATCCCAAAGGATTATTTGTTCTTGCCCTTGCAAACATGGGCGAGAGATTTGGTTACTACACCATGTTGGCTATCTTTGTACTCTTTATCCAGGCCAAGTTTGGTTTTGATAAGAATGCATCCAGCGAAATATTTTCTAATTTCTTAGCCTTGGTTTACTTCCTTCCGTTATTGGGAGGTATTGTAGCCGACCGTTTCCTTGGATATGGAAAAACAGTTATAGCAGGCGTTGTTGTTATGTTTGTTGGATACCTGCTGCTGGCTATGCCTACAGGAGTCGATACAGCTGCCAAGTATATGATGTACGGTGCTTTAGGACTGATTTCTATTGGTACCGGACTTTTTAAAGGCAATATACAAGCTTTGGTTGGTAATTTGTATGATGATCCTAAATATAACTCAAAGCGTGATATGGCTTTCAGTATATTTTATATGTGTATCAATATTGGTGCATTCTTTGCTCCTTCGGCTGCAGGTGCTGTATATAACTTCTTCCTGAAAAGAGCCGGACTCTTTTACGAAGCAAAGATCCCTGCATTGGCTCATCAGCTGACTAACGGAACAATTACTCCAGAAGGTTTGGCTAGCTTTAAACAACTGGCAGAAGCTCAAACTCCGGGTGCAAGTGCCAATCTTCAAGCTTTTGGAGCTAATTATATTGAAAAGCTTTCAGAAGGATATAACTACGGCTTCGGTGTAGCTTGTGTTTCTCTGGTAATCTCTATTCTTATATTTGCTTTGTTCCGTAAATATTATAAAGCTGCCGATGTTACTGCACGTCAACAACAAAAAGCAGATGTTGCATCAGGACAAACAAATCATGTAGAAGAACTTTCGGGTGCCGAGACAAAGCAAAGACTGATAGCCTTGTGTCTTGTGTTTGCAGTAGTAATCTTCTTCTGGATGGCATTCCATCAGAACGGATTAACACTAACCTGGTTTGCCCGCGACTATACCAATAGTGCTGTTGGCGGACTAACGAGAATAGGCTTCGGCTTGCCTACCATGGTAATGATGATTGTTGCTTTCTATGGTATTCTTGGTTTTATTCAGGCAAAAAGCAATAATACAAAAGTAATATCGGCAATAGCATTCCTTATTGGAGCAGGCGGAGCATATGCCTACTACGTTGGTATGCCGGAGATATTAACCATTACTCCTGAAATCTTCCAGCAGTTCAACCCATTCTTCATCGTTATTCTTACTCCTGTATCAGTAGCATTCTTTTCTATGCTCAATAGTAAGGATAAAGAGCCATCGGCTCCGCGTAAGATTGGAATTGGTATGTTTATTGCAGCTTTTGCCTTTATAATGATGGCAATAGGTTCACTAGGCCTTCCTAATCCGGATGCAATAGCATCTACCGGTGGAGTAAGTGATGTTTTAGTTTCACCAAACATGCTTATTGGAACCTACTTCATGCTAACCATTGCCGAATTGTTCCTTAGCCCGATGGGGCTTAGCTTTGTTTCCCGTGTAGCTCCTCCCAAATATAAAGGTTTGATGCAGGGTGGATGGCTTGCAGCCACAGCTATAGGTAACAAATGTGTAGCAATCATTGGTTATTTATGGGGAATTGAATTATGGATTATGTGGGGCGTTCTTGTAGTGCTTTGTATAATCTCAGGTACATTCATTTTCTCAATCATGAAAAAGCTCGAAGCCGTTTCAAAGTAAGAAACAGATCAAGTTCTGTATAAATAGCAATAGCCTTTCTTCATCCCGAAGAAAGGCTATTTTCATATAGAGATGCCTCAATCAGCATCCAGGTGTTAAGCAAATTATTTAGTACACAATATGTATTTTTCCATGTATAGTTTTGTTGTTGTATAACTCTGCCAACTGATTAATAAAATCAGTTTTAGCTTCTTCCGTGAGTTTATTTAGGCCCGTAATTATAGTTTTCAGTTGCATATCATTCCCCGCAGTAACAGCTTTTACTGAATACGAATCAAAAAAATCGGGGTCAGTATCTTTCATTACATAAATTCCTCTATAATTACCTGTCTCAATTACTGCTGTATGGATTCCATCACACAGTTCGTGTGGTTTGGAATTTTTATGTTCAAATGTAATTTCTATAATCATATTATTTGGAATATATTATTTCTATATAAAACAGATTAATGGATAAAAATACTGCTTATTAAAATATACAATTTGCATAAAATGTTCATTGTTTTATATAAAACATTATCCGTGACAGAAAAAACATTAAATGTTTTGCTGATGAGGTAAAATGTTCTCTATTAATAGCATATTTACATTGTTTTAAATTATATGTTAAAAATAATGAATGGAATGATTAGCGCCAATTATAATTATCTATATTTAGAAAATCATAAATTATTATCTATTATACTATGAAAAGATGTACAAATCTGAAATTTTTACTTGTAACAATTAGTCTGTTTCTATCCTTAAGTTTGCAAGCGCAGGGAGCCTCGCCGGTCAAGGTCTGTACTGATACAGCCGATACATTATCAACTTCAATGCCGGCAAATGATAAGTCGCTAATTGCAGAGATAACCTTACCTGGTAACTTAAACGGAACAGATATACAATGCATTTGCGGGATGGCGGATGGAGTTCTCTTGAAAGAAAATTATGCTGTTGTAACCAAGGATAGCCTGGCGTCCTCCCAATCAATTATTATCGATCATGATGCTTTAGCAAAAAGATACAAGCGTAAATCTACAAATTACGGAATTGCAGCAGTAGTTTTTGGGGTAGGAGTCGTTGGCTGTTCTAAGTATATTTATGACCATTTTTCTTCTCATAGAGCCGTTAATGCATTGGCTATTGGTGCTGTCTGTTTGGGAGCAACTATTGGATGTACCATTGCATCAATTGTATACCATCACAAGGCAGGAAAACAACTTAAATTATCAGTAAAAGGTACAACAGCCAGTCTGGTTTATACTTTCTGATTAGGAATTCAATATTATCTATTATCTAATAAGAGGGCGTTCCAATTATTCTACGTCAGATTTAGATGTAAGACTTGATAACTTTGCTAAGAATATTAAATAATTGTCACAACTCACCAAGTAGTTTCTTCCAGACTTCAACCTTATATAAAACGCCTGTTGAGGATTGCCCATGTATGCAATGTATTTACCAACCCCCTTGTTACGGAAAAGGCCTGTATAACCCCATAATCCACCAATTCCAAACACTCTAATATCTGTAAAATCCTTATATTTTTGTGCAGTTTCAATTACAGCGATATTTGATAGCGGAATGTACACTCTATGTATTAAACATCGTATCACAAGTTTATCGCTCGTTAGGAGCAAACTTATTGGCATGAAATATAAACTTGAAATATAAGCTAATATGACTAGAAAAAATAATATAATATTGATAATATCATGAGAACCCTTTTGCAGGAAAATATCCTTCCCTAAAAAAATGAGGCAAGCAATGATACCAATAGATGTCAATATGGAAATAATCCAGACACCCTTACTAAAACTTATTTTAGAATTCATAAATTAATTATTTTAAAACCTGGAATTTTTTTTTCGATACATTTTATATTTAAGAATAACACTTGGATATTTTTCTTGAAAGGTTGTCTTATGTATGATATATGCCACTGTTACATCAATAATTAGATACCTTTTGGTGCTATATATCTTTTTTCGCTACAAGTGTAATAAAAATAGTTCAAATTAATAACTATATTGTTGTTTTTTAGCAATGGTGAGATAGCGATTTTTTAGCGAAATAAACAAAAGCAAAATGGGCTATCACTTCTGGATAGCCCATTCGTTTTATTCCCACGTTTCGTCGGCTGTGTTAAAACAGGGACATTCTTTCACACGCTCAGATGGATCAATAATGCCGTTGTAGTTTTTATCCGGACTTAAATCCCGATGACCTACTACCTTGCTGCCGGGGAACTCTTTGAGTAACTTGCTTACCAGAGCGTGTAGTGCAATTTGCTGAGACAATGTGCGAGTATCAGCCGGTTTGCCGTTGGTGTCCAGTCCGCCTTCGTAGCAGATGCCCAGAGACTTTGCATTGTATCCTCGAGCATGCGCTCCAACTTCATCGTGACTTCGCATTGGTTCCACTTTGCCGTTCTTACGGATGTAGTAGTGATACCCCCAGGAACTGAATCCCCTTACCTTGTGAGCTGAATTAATGTCTTGTGCGGTGATATCTCTATCCACTCTCGTTGCCGAGCAATGAATTACAATTAAATTAATTTCTCTCATTTTGTTTTGCCGTTATTTTATTTAAAATGCCGTAATCTTCGTTTTAATTCCCCATTAATAGGGCTTTCTGAATCTCTAATTGCCGTAATTTGTATTCCGTTTCCGTTATTAAAATACTAGTGCCGTAATTCCATTCCGGGAACCCTATAAACAAAGGCATTCTGAATCCTTAAATGCCGTTATTTATATTTCGTTCCCGTAATTTATTTACGACTGCCGTAATCTTGATTCTGGAATCCCTATTAACAGGGCTTTCTGAATCTCTAATTGCCGTAATTTGTATTCCGTTTCCGTTATTAAAATACTAATGCCGTAATTCCATTCCGGGAACCCTGTAAACAAAGGCATTCTGAATCCCTAAATGCCGTTATTTATATTTCGTTCCCGTAATTTATTTACGACTGCCGTAATCTTGATTCTGGAATCCTTATTAACAGGGTTTTCTAAATCTATAAATGCCGTAATTCTGTTTCCTGTGCCGTAACTATTGCCTGTCCTTGCAGCTGGTTACCAAACATTGTCCTTTTAGAGCGGTGTTTAGTTGCGCGTTCAAAGTAATCATCTCCTGATACATCTGCCTTACTTTCTCGGAAAGTTCGAAGTAATCCTTCTCAAAGCGGGTTACCTGCTCCATCAGGTAGTCGAACTGACTCTTTACCAGTTCGGTGAAATCCTGCACTTGCTTGGCATCCTTCTTTTTCAGAAAAGGAAGTACCATTTGCAGAATGTTTATTATGCCATCTAAAATTTTCATTTTTCTTGTTTTTGTTGATTAATAACTGATTTGAGGTAGGAGAGGCTCTCTCTTGTATGAGAGAAACCTCTCCGGTTTGCTTGTTTGCTGTGCTTATTGTGCGTTTAAAAGCAGCTACAAGGTATACAACCTTTTTGCTTCACCTATTTACTGTGCTTATCTGCTTTGCAATGGATGGTAGCAAGATTCTATAGCCTCCCTGGTTTACCGATTTGCTGCTTTTTTATTTGCCCCGCTTTTAGGAAGAGTCCCGGAATTTACCGGATGTTCTTTATCAATGCGGACTTAGAAAAGTACCTGTGCACCAACAGTTTTATTTGGTTATCGCTGTTGGTAACACAGAGTACTCTTTTCCTAAGCTACAGGTCTTGACTATCCCACCTCGTTACCACCATTGGTTACCTTTACCGGAAGCTTGGCTACCTGCGTATATGCAAGCGTTTTTTGCATATTGGTGAGCAACTTACCAGGACGGAAACTGATTCTGGTTCCGCGAATCATAGACGATACAAACTCATCTTCTTTTACGGCACCATTACTTCTCACACCAATCTGGAAACTACCGAAGTTACCCAGGCGAACAATTCTACCCTCGGCCAAAGCCTTTTTCATCGATTCCAGAATCGCTTCCACTGCTGCAGCCACATCGGCGCGGGTTACGGTACATCGTCCGTTTACCTCTTCGCAAAGCGAATCGAAATCCATTTCACCATACGCCTGTGCATGTGCGTAATACTTTCCCGGTTCTGATGATTTAGCCGGATTCTTTCTCATAACGACTGAATACTTTACACTCATTTTCTTTACATTTTTAGTTGATTAATACTGTGGTAAAGAGCTCTTATCCTTTCTTGTTAACACTACAAAGATAGGGTGTGGCGGGTGAACGGAAACAGTAGAGTGTATTAGGTGTAATTGGTTCTAATTAATTACAATTATTATGCGTTTTATTACCTTTAAAACTTGGTTAAACGGGCAAAAATTGGTAAATTTACAGGAAGAAAAACAAGAAAGACTATGATAAAAACAGCAGAAGAATTTAAAATCCGGGCATATACCAAAGTAGAACTGGCATGTCTTTACAATCCGCACATGACTATTCCCGGAGCCTTGCGCACACTTGCCCGCTGGATAGCCGGCAATAGTCAGCTAACAGCCGAGCTTTCCGTTTTGGAATACAATCACCGTAATAGGATTTATACGCCACGCCAGGTTAAAGTAATTGTAGATCATCTGGGTGAGCCTTAGAAATTTATCTCAAGGCGATATTACTCTGTTTTGTTTGTGTTTGCATATATATACAATCGGAAGAAAAAATGTATTATATATTATTGTCAGTTTTATTGGGAGGGAATGAGGGGTTATTGTAAAAAAATAGAAGAGTGATATCACTCTTCTATTCATTTCTGGTTAGGTGTAATTGGGTATTTATAATACCTTTAATGGTGTTTTGTTTCGTTTCTTATGCAAATGTATATATTATTTTTTGTATTTGCAAAAAAATTACATCCTATTTTATAAATTATATTACAATTATCTTGCCTGCTTCATCAACCACTCCATAGGCGGCACGTAATCGCTAATCTTCGTCATACTCTTGTTGTGCGAGAAATACACATTGCCCGTTTCCCCGTTACGGTGCTTGGCAATACTTAGAATGCCTAGCCCCTCAGTAGGATAGCCGCTTTCCTTGTCGGTTGCAACTTTGTATAATGCCGGGCGATGGAGCAACAACACAATATCCGCATTCTGCTCAATGGCACCACTCTCGCGCAAGTCGCTCAACTGCGGACGTCCGGCAAACCTGTTTTCTGCCTCTCTGTTTAGCTGACTGAGCAACACTACAGGATAATTCATCTCCTTAGCCAGCAATTTCGCCTTACGGGCAGCAATAGCCACTTCCTGTTCGCGGTTACGGTTCTCCTTGCTATGATTCTTCATATCACCTAATTGCAGGTAGTCGATAAAGATTATATCGCACTTTCCGCAGCTTTTAAGGAAGCAAGCCTGTACACGAATGGAGTCAATACTCATGGACGAGCTGTCGTCAATCATTATAGGCAGAGAGGTGAGTTTGCGAGCTGTGTCCTGCGCCTCAGTCCATTCCTCTGGAGTAGATTGTTCACTGCGCAAGGTGTGCGGGTTGATGTTAATTTTCATCAGCGTTTCCATATTGCGAAGCGTGTTATTCCATGCTACATCCCTGCACAGGCTGTAAAGTAGCTCTTGTGTGTTGGCAATCACATTTTCCGTATATATCGTCATATCTACAGTTGTGCCCAATGCCTTGCTCAATCCCTTTATCAGTTCCCGGCGAATAAAGTAATCTTTCAGCATAACGGTATGTGTTTAATGATTTACCAATTTATTTTTGTATAGCAACTACGTATTTGTTGGATGAACCAATAGTATCCCTTGTTTTTTACGATGGCAAAAGTACATTTTCTGCATAGATGCTCCAAAAAAACGTGTAAAATGATGTGTAAATGTGTGTAAATAGTGTGAATTGTGTGATATGATGTTTTTAGGTGGTAAATCCCAATAAAAAAAAGAATATAATTGAACTTATGCAATTAAAAAACGGGACCAAAAGGGGCCACATTTTTTTCTTTGTAACTGTTTGGTTATAAGTTAATTGCCGTGTAAGAAAAATTTATCAGGGACATAGAAGTGTTACAGAATAAATAATATTAAATATTAGTTTATATTAAAATATAAACCAGATAATTGTTCCTTTTTCGAATAAAATAACCGGTTTAGGCAGATTGATAAATGCTAACAATAAGATTGACTTTAAAGATCTCGCGAGTGGTTTCGTTTAAAAGCTTAGGAGCTCCCAGAGTATTTCAGATTATATTGGTTTGAGCAGATGTAAGTTCAATGTTTTTTTTCATCATGATCTGCTTCCAGCATTTTTTTATAAACCTTTGGCTCCTTAATTCTCTTTCTTCGTTTTTGGGAATGTAACATTTAGTCTGGATTCTATTCAACAATAATTTTATTTCATAGAGCAAAGATTTTTTTTTATTGGTGAATGGATTATTGGATATACTGTTTAATTGATTTTTTTTAAAGAAATTACTACTGAATAAGTTGTTATAAGTTAAAAATATTTTTATCTTTGTAATTCGAATAAACCGTGTAAAAGTGGATTTAAACGCATTTTTAGATAATTACACAAAATAGTAATGGCAACACCATCTTATAAGGAAATTGAAGAAAAAATCAAAGTATATTAAGAACATTCCATTACAGCGGAGGGAGTAGGCTATGTTTTACTTGAAGCTTTTTGTATGACTAAAACAAGTGTATAACGGGTTTGCTCTGGAAAGATAAACCTGGCCATTATGATGGTTTTTAGTAAAGAAAAAGCTAACTTACCAGGTTGCTTCTACAGAACAACTTGTATCAGTACCCGAAGAAGTGAAAACCAATACAAAAGATTTAAATAAATTAACACCTTAATTTTGTTTGGTGGCTAAAATAGTGGCTATGAGAAATGATGCGACAATAAATGATTTACCATTAAGCGACAAATAATATAATGACAAACGAAGAAGTAAAAATATTGCTGAACGATCTGGAGAGTGATAGAATAGAAAGAACTGTGTCCACAACAAATACTGATAAATTTTGTCAGGCTGTCTGTGCTTTTTCTAATGACCTTCCGGATAGTAAACAATCTGGATTTTTGATTATTGGAGCTAATGATGATGGTTCTTTGTCCGGGCTAAAAGTTACAGATGAGTTGATGCGTAATATAGCTGGAATTCGTGCTGATGGAAATGTCTTGCCTCAGCCAGCAATAACTGTTACAAAATTTGCATTTGAAGAAGGAGAATTACTTGTTGCAGAAATACAACCTTCAGACTTTACACCAATTCGTTATAAAGGTAGAATTTGGATTAGGGTAGGGCCACGAAAGGCTATTGCTAATGAAGCAGAAGAAAGAATATTAATAGAAAAAAGAGTGTCTAATATAAATTCTTTTGATGCTCTACCATGTTTTGGTGCTGTGCTAGATGATCTGAATACTGAGCTTTTTAAATCTTTGTATCTTCCGAAGGCTATTGATGCAGATGTTTTGGCAGAGGATAAAAGAGACGTAAAAGCTCAGCTAGAATCTCTTGGTTTTTTTGAGAGCAGATACAATAGTCCTACTAATGCAGGGATATTAATGTTTGGGAAAAGACCGGAACGTTTTCTTCCGGGAGCTTATACTCAGTATGTAGAATTTAATGGTATTAATGCTGCTGCTGATATTCTGAAAGAATATAAATTCGCGGGAAATCTTTGTGAGATACTATCAAAGCTGGATCAGTTTATAGACACAAGTATTGTTAATCGTCGTCCTGTTCCGGTAAGTGCATTAAGAGAGCAAATAGTTTTTAATTATCCTTATTGGGCTACTCGTGAATTGTTGATGAATGCTATTATGCATCGAGATTATCAAACAAATGCACCGGTTAAGTTCTATAAATATGTTGATCATATAGAGATTGCAAATCCAGGTAACCTTTATGGCAAAGCTCGCCCAGAAAATTTTCCAGATGTAAATGACTATCGTAATCCTATCATTGCAGAAGCTATGAAGGTGTTGGGGTATGTAAATCGTTTTAATCGTGGAATAATTCGGGTTCAAAAAGAGTTGGAAGAAAATGGAAATGGCAAAGCTATATTTAATTTAAATTTGTTGACTGCCTTTAGTGTTACAGAATTTGTTTCAACTTTAGCTGAAGAAATTCAGTTTAAAGAAACTAATAAACCCAAAAGTAACCATGATAGTGACTATGATAGTGACTATGATAGTGACTATGATAGCAATTATCAATATAAGATTCTCGAATTTTGTATTGTTCCAAAAAGTAGAAAAGATATCATGAATCTATTGGGATTAAGTACACATACTAAAAATTACGATAAATATATAGCTCCGCTGCTTAATACAAATTTTCTAGAAATGACTTTGCCGGATAAGCCGAAAAGTAAGAATCAAAAATATGTAATAACGGATAGAGGTATAGATTTCTGTAAATTATCGAAAGAATATATTCAGAACTATAAGATGAAATATGATAATGTTTATAAGTCGGAATATCTTAGAGATGAACTTTTACAAAAGTTCAATGAATGGGGTATGAAGAAGGTTATTGATGAGGTTGGACTATTTTCTGGGGTTGGTAAAGAGTTATATTATAAGAATATAGGTGAGAATAGATATCTTATTTTTAGTTTTATTAATCGTCCGGATTTGAATGCTTATATTTTCGATCCTTGGATTGCTTCATATAATAATGACGAAGAAATAGGAAAGGTACAATACATTAGTAAGGAAGAAGGATTTGCAAATATGAATTTTAATTTAGAAAGAGATTATCATTACATTAAAGAGTTTGTTGAATAGAAAATCTTCAAGATCTTTCTTCTTTAACTCGACACCCAAAACATGAATCGTTAATGAAAGCTATAGATAAACTGAACACTAAAGATGGCTCCCAGAAAGCATATACTAAAAACATCTATGAAACAGACACCCGCAGTGCATAAAAGCATCCGTTAGAATCGCCCAGGTAAATCATTCTATTGGCAATACAAAGAGTAGAAAGAATGGACCCCAACCCAAGTATTTGTTTCTCGGATGCAACATAATCGTTGCCATATAGTTTAAAGTTGGCTCTGAATGTTCCATCTTCATTGTACACTAATGGGGCTAAGAAATTATTTTAATAAAAAAAGTCTTGTCGTTATGCAAGATTTTGAATAAATTTTCATTTAATAATAAACACGGTCAGTAATTTAAATTATTAAAATATGAAAGGCTTTAAATTTAATTTTGGACTACTTTTAGTCATTTTCTCTGTACTTGGTATTACGGGTTGTTCTGATAAAGAAGACGAATCGTTGTATTCGGAATGGGAAACTTGTTTGGATAATCATACTGGTAATTATGTATTTGACAATCAAGGCAGGTGCTTTGGAGATGGTGGCGGAATTAGTCAGGAGAATTTTGAGAAGATGGTTACAGGGCATGGATGGAAAAACTATGGAACCTGGGAGATTGACGAGAGTGGGAAAAGGCTTCCTGACGATTTTTATAAGAATGTTTATGGTATTAATCCTGCTAATTTCTATTTTACAGAGGGGAATAAAATTACAACTTATCGAAAAGATGACTCAAAAGCAAACTCTATGCTTTCCGATACTCAGTCATACACATTTAACGGTAGATATGAGGGGGTACCAAGAAGTGTGATATTGCTGGTAGATGGTTCTTATATGCAAATAACAGGCTGGGATTTAGGTGTACATCCCTCTTTCTGTGCAGTCTATCCATTAGGCTTAAAACGTAATAACAAAGATGTTTATGGCGTTTCTATTTTTGTGCAAATGACAGATAAAGAGTTGAAGGAATTTCAAGATGCCAATAAATTATAAAATAATACATCTAAGGAACTGATACCCGCACTGCATAGAAGCACCCGTTAGAATCGCCCAGGTAAATCATTCCATTGGCAATGCAAGGGGTAGAAAGAATGGAGCCCAACCCAAGTATTTGTTTCTCGGATGCAACATAGTCGTTACCATATAGTTTGAAGTCGGCTCTAAATGTTCCATCTTCATTGTACACACTATGATAATTCAGTTTGCTACCATCCGTCTGAAATACTTCCCGGATAGTGTTCGAAGCAAGATCTACCTGATATAATTTACCGTTAAAACAGCCAAATAGTACCTGATTGCGTAACAAAATGGCTTCGGCATATACTCTCATATTCAATGAAAATGTTTTTTTTATCTCTCCGGTTGCAGCCGTCATAAGCTGAAAGTGGTGTGAGTCCGACGTTCCGTAGCACAGCAAACCATCAACCAATAGTGGTGCAGCAATAATCCAGCTATTGGTTTCTTCCTTACTCCAGTTGAGTTTACCCGATTCGATGTTCAGCGAATACATAAAGTAATCTCTGCATCCAAATACAACCGAATGGTTGTAGAGAGTTGCTCCCTTCTGAATTTCGCCTATAGGAAAATATTTGTTTCCCTTTGTCTTAAATTTCCAGATTAAACTACCATCCGACAGATTCAGCGCATAAAAATAGCCGTCGAAACTGCCTACAAAAACTTTATCGTGAACAACTAGCGGGGTAGCATGGACAATACCTCCTGTTTGAAATTTCCAACACAAATTACCCGACTGGGGATTTAATGCATAAATACAACCGTCGCCGCTACCTACAATCACTTTATTGTGGGCAAAAACAGGTGAAGATAAATAGTAATCCCATATATCGAGTCTTTTCTCGCCAGCAGTTTGCACCTTCCAGTTTTGGCGTGCTGTGCGTTTATTTATGGAATATATAAAACCATCTGTGCTATTAAAAATGAGGTTTCCTTTGTAGACAAGCGGTTTGGACTTAACTTCTCCGCAGGTTTTAAATTTCCAGTTAAGTTTACCCTCTAGCACATTCAGGGAATACATGCAAGAATCATTGGACCCAACAAATACGGCATTGCCATCAACTACGGGGGATGAATAAATACCGCTTTGAGTGGAATATTTCCATTGCACGCTATATTGAGCCATGCCGTTGAGCGAAAAGACACTCAACAAGGCTACAATAGCATAAGTTTTAAATTTAAGATCAGTATGCATTACTTTATTTTATATTATAATTATACTTCCAGTGTTGTTGCTTATATAACAAAGGTATAATTTTTTGAAAACAATTCACAACTTAAAAGCCTCGAATTTACAGGCAGAAATACATATCTTTTGTTATCCTGAAATGTACTTCTATAGATAAGACCTTTCTTCTCCTGATTTTTTATAACAAATGATGTTCCTCTAAGAAATAACCAGAATTTGAAACTATTTTTAAATTATCTGTATTTTTGCAGAAATATCAGACTTAAATAATCTTAAATATTGGATTTATGCTTAATTATCTGTATTTTTGCAGAAATATCAGACTTAAATAATCTTAAAATGAAATTAGTAAAAAATACACTTACAGGTAAAATAATGAGTCGGATTTCAGAAAGTGAACCGGGTAGCTTGTTTTTTATTAGCGACTTTTCAGAGTTTAACAATGATGAGGTAGTTGGAAAAATATTATCTCAATTAGAAAAGTTAGGTAAAATATCAAGGCTTTCTAATGGGATTTATTTTAAACCAATACAAAGCAGATTTGGTGTTATATATCCTGATACGGAGACAATAGTTAATGCTATAGCAAAAAGAGATCAGGCTCAAATAATGCCAACTGGAAGCACGGCTATGAATCTATTGGGTTTATCGACTCAAGTCCCTATGAATGCAGTGTATATTACAACTGGTTCCAGTAGAACCATTAATATTGGAAAGCGTAAAATAACATTTCGTAGGAGTGTTCCTAAAAATTTTGCTTATAAAGGGAAAATAATGTCTCTTTTGGTACAGGCATTAAAAAGCATAGGAGAAGAAAATGTTACAAATGAACATATGTATACGATTCGTGACTTATTAATGAATAATCAAGAAGAATCTACAATAAAAAACGATTTGCAATTAGCACCACTTTGGATAAAAAAACTACTATCACAAATCATTAATGAACAAATACATGAATAATTGGCAAAAACATTCTAAAGAAGAACAAAAACAGTTACTACAACTTACCGCAGAAAATATTGAAATTCCTATGGATGCGGTAGAGAAAGATTGGTGGGTAACTGTGACTCTCAAAGCCCTTTTTCAGACATCTTGTGCAGATTATCTTCTTTTTAAAGGAGGAACCTCTCTTAGTAAGGGTTGGAATCTAATCCAAAGATTTAGTGAAGATATAGATATAGCAATTGATCAGAGTCGTTTCGAAATTGATTTGACACCCAAAAAAGGTATAAATAAATTAAGAAAGGCTTCCCGAAAATATATCCATGAAGAATTATCGGTCGAGTTAAAAGAACAATTAGACCTCATGGAAATAAAAAATTATACGATAGAGAATATTACTACATATAAAGATGATTTAGGTAATGATAAGCTCATAGATAGCGATAAGGACCCTACTGAAATTCATGTTATATATGATACAATTCTTCAAAGCAGTCATGATTATATTAAACCAAGAATCAAGATTGAGATTAGTTGCCTCTCAATGTCAGAACCTAGCGAGCAAAAAGATATAAAATCTCTTATTTATGATTCTTTTCCTGACGAAGATGACGAAACAAAGTCTATTATTAAAACTGTGCTACCTACTCGTACTTTCTTGGAAAAAGCATTCTTATTAAGCGAGGAATTTCAAAAAGAAAACCCTCGATCTTTACGAATGAGCCGTCATCTGTATGATCTTGAAAAATTGATGGATACTGATTTCGCAACTGATGCACTTAATGATGGTCAACTCTATGAAAGTATTGTAGAGCATCGCTCTAAATTTTATAATTTGAAATATGTTGATTACAATAAACACCATCCGAAAATAATAGACTTTAATCCTCCAGAACATTTAAAAAATGATTGGGAAAAAGATTATAAAGATATGCAGGATAATTTTATATATGGCGATTCTATCTCTTTTACGGAACTACTTACAAGAATAGACGTTTTAAAAAGTAAATTTCAAACAATACCTAACGTTAACCAACTTAACTTTCAATAAGAAGCAATGATGAAAAGTTGATCAATTTTAATCATAGTTGAACTAGTTGTTGCTTGTATAGCAAAGGTATAATTTTGAAAGCAATTCACAACTATTTAATTAATAATAATTTAGGCACAAAGTTGTTGTATGCATTCTAAAAATCTTATTTTTGATCTGTTAATTTGCCAATCAAATATTGATAAACCATGTTTTCTGTGCAACTTTGCAAAAACAAGTAATGTGAACCGATGAAAGAAAAAATATTCAGACAACTGGAAATATATCCGGCAGATACGAGTAAAATGCTCGAGATTCCGTTTGTTGGCAATATAAAAGCGGGATTCCCTTCGCCTGCGGATGATTTTGTGGCTGCGTCTATCGACCTGAATAATATTCTTATAAAGAATCCGGAGGCTACCTTTTTTGCACGGGCAAATGGTACTTCGATGGAATCCGATCTGAGTGATGGGGATCTGTTTATCATTGATAAGAGCTTACCACCTGCCGATGGGAAAATGGCTGTATGCTTTGTAGATGGTGAGTTTACCGTGAAGCGGATTAAGATTGAGAAGACTCGGTGCATGCTTATTCCTTCGAACGCTGATTTCCCTGTCATTGAAGTGAATGAGAATAATAATTTTATGATTTGGGGTATTGTTACCTACGCTATTAGAAAGATGTGATGTTTGCTCTGGTTGACTGCAATAATTTTTATGCCAGCTGTGAAAGGGTGTTTAACCCGGCTCTTATTGGCAGGCCTGTTGTTGTTCTCAGCAATAACGACGGGTGTGTTATTGCACGAAGTAATGAAGCCAAGGCTTTGGGTATTCCCATGGGGGCGCCTGCCTATCAGTATCAGTACACTTTCGAGCAACACAACATTGCGGTGTTTTCTGCCAATTTCACTCTTTATGGTGATATGAGTCACAGGGTGATGAGCATTCTTTCGGGCTATTCGCCGGAACAGGAGGTGTATAGCATTGACGAATGTTTTCTCAATTTAGCCGGCATTGAAGAAGATTTGCATGCTTACGGGGTGAAGATGCGTAAACAGGTGCTTCAGTGGACGGGCATTCCGGTTAGCGTGGGCGTGGCTCCTACAAAGGCTTTGGCCAAGCTGGCAAACAGGATAGCAAAGAAGTATCCCGACAGGACGGAGGGCAGTTATGTGATAGACTCTGAAGAGAAGCGGATGAAGGCTTTGAAATGGATTGCTGTTGAGGACGTGTGGGGCATAGGACGTAGAAATGCTAAGAAGCTGAGGGCAATAGGGGTAAACACGGGGCTTGATTTTGCTATGCTAGACAGGGGATGGGTGCTAAGGAATATGACGATTGTGGGGCTTAGGTTGCTCGATGAACTGAATGGTATATCTCGCATTGATATGGAACCTGCAGAGAATAAGCAGAGTATTGCCACAACACGAACTTTTGAGCATGAGTATAGAACTTTTGATGAGGTGAATGAACGCATTGCTACATTTACTGTGATAAGTGCTGAGAAGTTAAGAAAGCAGTGCTCTATGTGTCAGGCCATCGTTGTGTTTATTGAAACAAGTAGGTTCCGGGAACCGTTTGAGCGATATAACAATAGCATTGTGGTGAAATTGCCTTTTCCTACATCTTCTTCATTGGAGTTGGTTAAATTTGCGAGTGAAGGATTAAAAAAGATATTTAAGCAAGGTTTTCTTTATAAAAGGGCAGGGGTGGTGCTCATGGATTTTGTTCAGGAAGCTAATCTTCAAAGGTCGCTCTTCTTTAACTCGGATCCTAAACATGAACCTTTAATGAAAGCTATAGATACATTGAACACTAAATATGGCTCTCGGAAAATACATCTGGCTGCTCAGGATACTAAAGTATGGAAGATGAAGCAGGAGAAGCTTTCGAAAAGCTTTACTACTGATATCAATGATATTCTGGACGTGAAGATTTAATAACCTGAAATTCGACCTACATTTATTTAAATATTTTGTAGACAAAAAAGCCCCTCTTCACTATAAAGAGAGGCTCTTGTTATATTCGATAAAGCTTATCTTTTATACTGGCAGCAGCTTGGCTGAGCTTTGTAGGCCTTAGAGGTTACTTTAGTCGTCCCGGAGTCATGACCGGCTTTGGCAACAGCCTGCATTACTATTTTATGCGTTTAAATGTGATTGATGTCTTTTGATTGTGTTCTGTAACACTTTCAACAAGCACATCGGGAGTTTTAAACTCTTCGTAATAAACCTTACCACTTGCAACGTTAGGATTCGTAATATCCTTTATTACAACTGCTTTCAATACATTATCCGAGATAAATTCGCATTGATAAAAAATCATTGTACCAGATTTCTTTTCTAGATCCACTGAGTATATTTTATCTGATTTTTTATCATATCCAAATATACTCTTCATCTGATAGACTATCTTATCTTTAACTTCAATTTTAAAGTTGCCAACTATGGAAATTTCTCCGAAAGGAGAAATCTCCGACCAGCCTATTGAGTCTTTTCCTAGTTCGCCTTTCCAGGTACCAATGAACTTTTTAAGCAACTCTACCTGATTGAGTTTCTTTTGGCTGCTTTGCGCCTGCATTCCGTTTGAACATAAAATGAGAAGCAGGGCAATTACTGATGTAATAAATGCTTTTTTCATATTATTATAAATTTGGTTATCCTGATTTTGCTAAATCGTTGTGGCCAGAATTGAACAGAAGAAAAGAAAGAATCCGGAAAACAGATAAAAAGCTACTGGATTAATTTTTCCTTTGAAAGTTATAATTTGTCTGGAATTTGCAGCCGGGACTTGTAATATTAAGAGACTTTTCCTCATTGGAAAGTTTTCTATTACCAAATACTACAAAGGATTATTTCTGCTGTTCAATAGCCTTGTTAATCAGGAATAAATCTTTGTTGCAAGGAATCAAAGAGACTTCCTCATTTTTTTTCATTTTGTTTAATTAAACCGAGCTGTTTCATCCAATTGAGTTCATCATAATAAGTGCGATCTTCTTTGATCAGTCCTTCCGGGGTTAATTTAGCCAGAAATGCTGCTTTAGTAACACTTTTAAGACCTGTTGGCTTAATATCGCCCTCTGGCCCGGCAAGCGGTCCGGTAAAGGTTGCTCTCATTACAATCTCAAAACAAACCTGATCGCCAGAAGCGATAATTTGTGCGTACTCCATTTTTACATCGGGAAATGCACGGAAATATTCAGCGTAATATTTTTCTATTGCTGCCTTTCCACGAACCATTTCATCTCCTTTTACATCGAATAAGATGGCATCATCGGAATAAAATTTAGTTAAGGCAGTAGCGTCATGAGCGTTAAATGCTTTCAGAATTTTATCGCCAAATAGTTTAAAATCAACTACATCTTTTTTCTGATTACAACAACCGCACAGAAGCAAACTGAAAATTAAGCCTGTCAGAATTTTAATTAGATTCGATTTCTTCATTTTTTTTAATTCAATTTAAAAGAAAATTAATCTTCGCAACTCGAAGATACTTTGATTAAAAATCAAGTCAATGCATATTTCGTTTAATTGGAAATTGACATTAACTAAATTGAGAGTGCTTTAAATTACTATTTAGCCAAAGTGTAGATTTGGCAACGTCTTTGAGGTAATGATTTTGATTATTCCTTCATTATTAATCCTCAGACAAATATGCTGATGAAAGGAATACAAATCATGCCAAATTATATAACAATCAGGTAAAGAATTAGATTAATAACCCATTAGGTAGTTATTATTATTTAGCATACTTTTTCCGCTTTTATACACTGATTTTGTGTATCTTATAATGCTTCATAATAAGCAGAAAAACGAGTATGAAGAAGAATCCTATCAGTGTTTCTCCGAAAAGCATCATCTTTACACTGTAATAATCATGAATCCATCCATCAATAGCAACCATGCAAACAAGAGGAATGTTGCCAATGGAGGAAAGTAATGCATACTTGGTAGAAGCAAGGCCATGTCCGATGACATGTAAAACAATTGTTGAGTAGGCGGCGTAGTTTACACCACACATAAAAGCGTAGGCTAATACACCGATAGTATATGTTGACGCCACATAATGGGAAATTCCCATTAAAAACGTTATTGCAGCCAATGCTGCCCCCGAACCGAAATAAGCAATCCACCGGCCAAACTTATCAGAAATGAAACCTCCGGTAAGTCCGCCAAATGCACTTATAAATCCGCTTATTGTTCCGGTAACAAGTGCCACCGTATCAGGACCAGCCTGCCAGTCTTTTGCTACGGACGACCAAATAGATTGAGCAGCTCCAACTCCAATTGGTGTAAAGACTAATAGGGAAGAAAACAGTGCTAAAGGAGAATGAATAAGTTCCTTAATGGCAGTGCCTATAAGTTTTGTTCTTTCCAGAATCTTTTCATTTGATACAGCTTTAACCTGTGGAACCAAATAAAGGGCAAACGAACAACAAAGTATAGCAAAAGCGAGTACCAGAATAGCAGTTTGAACCGAGTAATGAGTGGAGAGCCATAAGCCGGCACCTCCAGTGAGGCCAGTTCCTCCTAAATTGGCAGCCTGGGAGCAACCGGATGCCATGCCCATCCTCTCTTTCTTTACCGTTTTAGCCATAAAACCTCCTACGGGAGATACCACAAATGTAGATGCAACCAGAGAAACAAAAACCAAGGTCATTATGATTGCTTTGAAATTAAGAGTAAGAGGAATGAAACAAAACAGGGATAAGGTAATAGAGCTGAAAATAGCCCCTAAAATATACCATTTGTGTAAGTTCAGAGTTAAATCGGTCATTGGTCCCCAAAGAAAACGCAACACATTGGAAGATAGACCTAATGAGCTAATTATAGCTACAGAAGCAACTGAAAATCCGTTTTGTACTAGCAGGTAGGGTAATGTAACAGTGACAAAACCGCCACATATTCCATAAGGTAGAACAAGAATCAGAAAAGTGAATGGATTGGTATGTTTTCTTTGTACCGACATATACTTCCTTTTTACTATATTATTGATGATTTTACAGTAAAATCTAAACTCGTTTACCATCAATTTAAACATCTGACAATAAGAATAGTTGTTCAAGAAAGTATAAGATTTGTTATCGTGGTACGGATGAAAATATAAATTTTCTGATAGATTGATAAATTAAAATAGCCGGGAAGAAATAATAAAAGCCTCCCTTTGAAATAAAGAGAGGCTCTTGTTATTAAACTATCAATAAAGTTTATCTTTTATACTGGCAACAGCTTGGTAAAGCCTTGTAATCTTTAGTGGTTGCTTTAACCGTTCCGGCATCGTGACCGGCTTTGGCAACGGCCTGCATTACTTTCTTAGGAGTGGCCACTGCCGGATCATACTGCAGATGTAATGTCTGACTTTTCTGTTCCCACATTGCCATTTTTACTCCTTTTACACTCTTGGCAGCCTTTTCAATACGTGCTTTACACAGCTCACAGCTCCCTTTAACAGGAATCTGCACGTGTTTCGTTTTGGCAGCCGGAGCTGTTACTGTAGTCTTTGCTTTATTGGGACTTTGAACTGTTGCTTTAACTGGTAAAGCTGTTACAATAGCTAAAATAAGAGTAGCTAAACTCAATTTAATCATTCTTGTTTTCATATTCTTTATTATTTAATTGGTAAATAACTTACTGATTCTTATTACATGTCCATTCCTGGCATGCTGTTAGTCTTTTTATTCTCTGGTTTATCTTGATTCATCATGCTTTGCTTGCCATCCAGCTGCGCACTGGCATCAATGGCAAAAGCACCGTTGGTTACTATTTCTTCGCCCGATGCTAGTCCGCTGAGCACTACATAGGCACCCGAAAGCGACGGACCTAATTCTATTTCCCTCAGGGTAAAGGTAGGTACGGAGGTGCCAGGTGTTTTAACGTAAACAACAGAACGCTTACCGGTCCACAGTACTGCCGATTGTGGAATAACCAGCTGATCTTTACTCTTAGCCAATGAGGCCTTTACATTGCCGGTTACAAACATCTCCGGCTTTAGTTTGCCATCGCTGTTATTTATCTCTACTCTTATGCCTGCTGTGCGGGTAGAGGGATTGATTACCGGATCGATGAAAGATACCTTACCGGAAAAGACTTTCCCCGGAATGGCCTGAAGGGTGAAATCGATCTTGTTTCCTGGTTTAAGGAATGGCAGATCTCCTTCATAGGCTTGAAAAACAGCCCATACACGAGATAAATCGGCTATCTGGAAAAGTACGGAACCTTGATTGATGTAATCGCCCTTATTTACTTGCTTTGCGATAACCTTGCCACTTGTGGTTGCTTTTATCTCAACGATAGGAGAGGTCTTTCCAGATTTCTCTATCGCAGCAATCTGCTGATCGGTTAGATTCCACAAACGCAGTTTCTCTCTTGCAGCATCCAGCAAATAGGCCTTTTGCTGAGAGTTACTCATCCGTGCTGCCTCCAGTAATTCTTGCTGGGCTGTGTAAATTTCCGGAGAGTAGACGGAAGCAAGCGTTTGTCCTTTTCTGACAGATTCTCCTGTGAAATTTACCCAAAGGCGCTCCACACGACCACTTACCGTAGCTGTTTGCGATTGCATCAGTCGCTCATCCGGTTGAATCTTTCCGTAAAGTCGTAAATCTTTCGCCCTGTTATCATTGCCAACAATCGAAGTCTGCACATTAGCCAGTGCCAAAGCCTCTTCGGATAATTGTACGGCATTAGGATCAATGGTAGCACTGCTGTCACTGGAAGAGCCGCTATCTTTCAAAGGGATTAGATCCATACCGCAAATAGGGCACTGGCCGGGTTTATCCATTTTAATCTGTGGATGCATGGAGCAGGTCCAGATGGTATGTTTATGCTCATGCACCTCTTTTTTTGCAGTGGTCTCTGCCTTATCCTTACTGTCGGATGAATGGAAGAACAGCCATCCTAATGCTAGTCCTGCAAATAAAATTAGCAGATATTTTACATAGCTTCTTTTTAAAGCTTCATTGATCCATTCTTTATATTGCTTTTTCATCTTTTTCTTTATTTATTAGTTGTAATCAAATCGTCCTTAGCTATAATCTTCTCAAATTCGGCAACTGCAGTGTTGTATTCCACAACGGAATCTACCTGCTTTAAACTGTAATTAAGCAATTCACGCTGCACTTGCAGTACATCTGTGAGGCTTACACTTGATGCCGCAAATTCACGGAGCATCAGTTGGAATGTGGTTTCTGTAAGCTGACGTTGCTTCTCGTAAAGTGCTATTTTTCTTGAAGCATCGGCAATGCGCAGGTTAATAGCAACGAAGCTGGCCTCGAGCTCATTTTGGGTATTTTGATATTGAAGCTCTGCAGACTGTTTCATTAGTTTGCTGTCCTTAACCTGAGCCTTATACTTCTTTCTGTAAATTGGCAACGTAAACTTAACCATAGGCATTATCATGTCCATACCATTCATATTGTTCATGCTATTCATATCCTCAGGCTTCTTTACGTTAATCATGTATTCCAAACCGATGCCTATCATGGGGTAGCCCATCTTTTTTGCCATTTCTCCTTTAGCCTCGTAAGAAGCACTTTCTGCTTTCCACATAGCAAGCATAGGGTTCTGGGTAACAACGGCTTCCCATGCTGCAGCATCATTAGCTATAAATGGTTTCTGCAGCAAAGTATCGGGCACACTGACAGTTGAAGCATACGGACGTCCCAGTAAAGCATTGAACGCTGCTACGGCTGCTGTAAACTGCGATTGTGTAGTTTCGAGCGAGTTTTCCAGTTCGGCTCTTTCAATCTGTATACGCAGTACATCGGACATGCCACCGCTGCCACTACTCATGGACGAGGAAGACATGCTGCTCGCCATAGAGCCCGACTGGTTTGCTGTCATTGCCGAAGAGGATGGTGAACTAACAGATGAAGTTCCGCCCATTCCTGCCATTCCTCCACCTGTAGAGAGCGGCGTTCCCGATGATACCTGAACTGTAGTTGAAGAGACGGAAGAGTATGAAGAAGAACCGCTAGCTCTGCCTTTTCCACCCGGGGACTTGTATTTGTAAAGAGCAATTTCCTCCAATGATTTCAGTAGTTTAATGTTCTCTCTGATATTTGCAAGCTGTGCCTGAATGCTGTTTAGCTTATACCATTGAGACTGAATATTATAGATTACTTCAAAACTGCTCTCTCTGAACTTCTCGTAAGATGCCTTTGCCATCCACGACATTTCTGATTTGGCAGCTTTCAGCGTTCCGAACCATGGAAACATTTGCATCAGACTCAGTGTTCCAATCTCTTTGCCGTTTACCTGCTCCATAGACTTGAGGTAAAAACTGAATCCTAGCTCTGGGTCGGGCAACGATCCTGCAGGGACTACACGTTGCATAGAAGCTTCGTAGGCTGCAAAGTCGGCACGAATCTTCGGATTGTTTTTAAGTGCCTGTTGCACGTAGACGGCAATACTATCTTGTGCTTTAATCTGGCTATAGTTTGTTGTCAGCAGCACTACTACCAACAAACAAACATATCTATATATCATTTTCCTTTTCATTTGATTGGTTTGAATAGTTAGTTTCAATTTGTTCGGGTAATCGATTGTGTTTCACTGCATTTTCTCTCCACCAACACTGAAGTACGGGAACAACAAACATTGTCATGGTTTGAATCAGCATTCCTCCGAAAGTAGGGATGGCCATTGGTACCATAATGTCTGAACCCTTTCCGGTAGAAGTCAGTACAGGCAGCAAGGCTATTAACGTTGCAGCAGTTGTCATTGAAGCTGCACGTACCCTTTTCAGTCCGGCTTTCACTACTGCTTCACGAATCTCGTCCTTATCAGAAGGCTTTTCGTCAAGGAACATCTGGTGAATATAGGTTCCCATTAAAACTCCGTCGTTGGTGGCAATACCGAAGAGGGCAATGAATCCTACCCACACTGCAACACTCAGGTTAATGGTATGCATCTGAAACATATCACGCATATTCATTCCTGCAATACTAAAGTTAAGGAACCATTCCTGCCCGTATAGCCAGATGAGGATAAATCCTCCGGCAAAGGCTACAAATACACCAGAGAAGTGAATGAACGATGCTGTTACAGACTTGAAACGGAAATAGAGAATCAGCAAGATTAGTATCAAACTGATAGGTATTACAATCAGTAATCTGTTTGTAGCCCGTACTTGCTGTTCATAGTTTCCGGCAAATTTGTATGTTACTCCTTTGGGCAGTTCTATTTTTCTGTCTTTTATGTTGCTATCCAGTATTTTGCTGGCTTCGTTTACCACATCTACTTCTGCTTTATCTGGCTGCTTATCAAAGATAACATATCCTACAAGGAAGGTGTTTTCACTCTGTATCATCTGAGCACCTTTAGCATAGCTGATATCTGCCAGTTCGCTTAGAGGTATTTGTGTGCCGTTGGAAACTGGAATCAATATCTGTCCCAAAGATTCAGGATTATCTCTCAATTCTCGGGCATAACGTAAGCGGATAGGGAAGCGTTCCCGACCTTCGACGGAGGTAGAAAGCTTCATTCCACCTACGGCAGCACCAATAACCTCCTGTAAATCGGAAACCTTAACGCCATACCGAGCCATATTTTCCCGGTTCAGCTTTATCTCCAGATATGGAGCACCCACAGCACGATCATAAAAAACAGAGGCTGGCAGTACGGAAGGAACTTTTTTCAAAGCCTGTTCCATTGCCTTTCCGGCTTTCTCAATGGATTCCAGATCCGGACCATAGATTTTCAGTCCCATAGGGGCTCGCATTCCGGTGGAAAGCATCACCATACGCGTGGCAATAGGCTGTAGCTTGGGTGCAGAGGTTAGTCCGGGAAGATTGGTTACCTTCACTATTTCATTCCAGATATCATTTTTATTTTTTATCTCAGGACGCCATTGACGGTAATATTCTCCGTATCTGTAAGGTATCAGACTATCCCTGGGAATAACTCTGAATTCTTTCTCAGGATCGTATGTTTTGCCACCTAAGAGCACAAACCGCCCTTTTCTGTCCACTTTAAATCGTTCCCGCTGTCCGTCTTCATTCAGCATATACTCCGGACGATAATTAATTGTATTCTCGTACATTTGAATGGGAGCAGGGTCGAGAGCCGAATTTGCACGTCCCCATTTGCCTACAGCCAGTTCTACTTCAGGAATACCTTTTAATCGCCTGTCCAGCTTTTCAATGTTCTGAAGATTCTGCTCTACACCCGAGTGTGGCATGCTGGTAGGCATCAACAGATAAGAACCTTCATCCAGACTAGGCATAAACTCTTTTCCTATACCTGGAAACTCTTTGCTGGCACTACTCCAGAAAGTGGTTTTCCTGAAGGTATTCCAACCTACTGTTTCGAACCCTTTGGCCACAAAACCAAATGTTTTATCGAACCCTATCCATATTACCGAGCCAAACAGCAGGGTGAAGATAGGTATAGCCATAAATTTCCATCTGTTGGCAAGGCACCAGCGGAGAATCTTCTCGTAATAAATAACCAGCGACCAGAGCATAGTAAGGATTACGGTTATTATGCCTGCCACAAACAGCATATTGAGCAGAATTCCATTCTGTGGCCCCAAAGGAAGCCATTCCGACGATAGGAAATAGACTGTAGTAAGCAATGTAATCCCTATATTTATGTAGTTGGGATAATGCTTCTTTTCCTGTTTCCATTTATAAGCGAGCAGATTATTTACTCCAATGGCAGTCAGCGCTAATGCCGGAATTGAACCACTGAAAGCAAACAACAATATGCCTGCTACAATAAGTAATATATTGGCTACTTTGCGATAGCCGTGTTTGGGTATGCGCAAAGAGAATATCCAGTAGGCAAGGGTAGGCAGCAAAACGAGTCCCAAGATAAAGGCCGAAACCAATGCAAACGTTTTGGTATAAGCCAATGGATGGAACATTTTTCCCTCTTGAGCCTGCATAGCAAACACCGGAATAAAGCTGATGATGGTAGTAAGCATTGCCGTACTGATAGCTCCGGATACTTCTGTTACGGAGGTATAGATCAGTGATACAAGATACTCTCCGTATGCTTTTCCTCTATTCTCCGGGAAATTGAGGTGCCTCACTACATTCTCCATAAATACCACACCTACATCTACCATAACACCAATAGCAATGGCAATACCAGATAGAGCAACAATGTTGGCTTCGATACCCAGATTACTCATAATAATAAAAGTACTTAATACAGCTAAAGGCAGCATACCGGCAATAACAATGGATGCACGTAGATTTATAACCAGTACAATAACAACGATGATACAGATTAGGATTTCATGATCTAAAGCACTTTCCAACGTTCCAATAGTCTCTTTTATAAGTTGGGTGCGGTCATAGAACGGAACAACCGTAACTTTCGATACTCTTCCATCGGGTAGAACCTTCTGAGGCATACCGGCCTCTGTCTCTTTAATCTTGGCTTTTACATTATTGATAACATCCATCGGATTAGAACCATATCTTGCCACTACAACAGCACCAACTGCTTCCATACCTTCCTTGTCCAACCCTCCGCGACGAGTAGCCGGACCGTAGTTAACGGTTGCCACATCTTTTATTCTGACTGGAACACCATTTCGCGAAGTAATAGCAGCATTTTCAAGATCGGATAGGTTCTTTATATATCCTAATCCCCTGATCAGGTATTCAACCTTGTTAATTTCAATGGTTTCGGCTCCAATATCGAGATTACTCTTCTTAACCGCATCCATAACGTCCATTACAGATACGCCAAACGATCGCATGGCCTCAGGATTCAGATCTACCTGAAACTCCTTCACATAACCTCCCACGGAGGCAACTTCAGATACACCTTCGGCACTCGACAGAGAGTATTTTACATAATAATCCTGAATGGTACGTAACTCCTGAGGATCCCATCCTCCGGTCGGTTTTCCTGTTTTAGGATCACGGCCTTCGAGCGTGTACCAGAATATTTGTCCCAACGCTGTAGCATCGGGTCCTAGTGTAGGCTGAACACCTTCGGGCAACGTACCTGCAGGCAATGAATTTAATTTCTCAAGAATACGTGAACGACTCCAGTAGAACTCCACATTATCATTAAATATAATGTAGATAAATGACATTCCAAACATAGAGGTGCTACGTATGGTTTTAACGCCCGGAATGCCTAAAAGTGATGTTGTTAAAGGATAAGTTATCTGATCCTGAATATCCTTTGGTGACCTTCCCATCCATTCTGTTGCAACAATCTGCTGATTATCGCCTACATCGGGAATGGCATCTACTGCCACAGGATTACGCGGAAGTAAACCTCCGTGCCAGTTAAACGGAGCAGTAGCTAGTCCCCAGACTATGATAACAATTAATAGAATTGATGTAACAAGCCTGTTTTTAAGAAAATAGTTGATTATTTTATTTAGCATATTTCTTGTTATTTATATAATTCACCAATTATCAGTTTAGCCAGTATATAGGACTAAACTAATAGTAAATTTCGTAATACCAAAAACAAATTGCATTTTTTATTATACAACTCCTCATTAATTAAAGTAATTGATAATAAGTGATTTGTATGGTACGGTAATAACTAGTCTAAGCTAAAAATGGAGGCGCACGATCTCCTCCTGAACTAATAAAAACAGGTTCGTGATAATGTGAAATATAGGGTTTATATTGAATCGTTATAGAATCAATATTTCCCTCTAACCCTGTAATATTAGGATACAGGTAAAACAAGTCCGAAAGAAAACTGAGGTGAAAATCAGGATTGATTTGTGCAATCTCTCCCCGAGTATATTCATTTTGAATTTTATAAAAATGTGATTCATTTTTGCAGCAACCGCTACATTTTCGTATTCCCTTGCAGCAGGATTTTACTTCATGACTGATGGAAACAGACACAAGCTTTGCTCCACAATAATGACTGGAGATAGGTACACCTATGGTACTTATCATTAAAAGTAAAACAGCTATTATGTGAGTCAGTCTTTTTAGCATCTGTTTTTAACCGATTAATCCAATTGGTCTATTTTATACAAAACAAGATAAATCTTACTTTTGTTTAAAAACGTACATACTTATCGATGCTACAAATGTATAAGTTATATAGAGTATATGAAATACCACAAATATGGTATTTTTAGCTCTCTTGCTTTATTTCTCGCGCTGAATATTTCTACTGTTTGCAACATTATATTTTTATCTTAAAGCTATGTTGGCTACTTCTATTATATACAGTAGAAGTACATATTAAAGTTGAAAAAACGTGCGGTAAAACCTGGTGAATACAAACCTATATTCTATTATATTAAAGTACACAGCCACGGATAACTGATGAGCTCGTCATTTCTATATTTTGTTATAGTACATTTTAAAGAAGGGTGGAGTTACTTGTTCTGCACAATTATCTATTACACAGATTAAAAACGAAGTAAACAGCTTAAAAGGGTGGAGCTGCACGTTCATCACAAGTATCTTCTGATGTATTTGTTTTATCTTTTAAAAAAAATAAAAATTTGAACGATAATAAGTTTTGCAAAAAGAACTGCATCTCCTTCGTTATAATAAAAATAGAGAGAAGGCCGAAGCCTTCTCTCTGGTCTGGTTAGGAAGTTTACTCATTGATTACCAACGAGATTTTATATCTAGAATTGAACATTCACCGATCCTCCTGTTGTAAGTAAATGCTTGATAGTACAGTTTCCTGGTACAGGAGAGGGCAAAAGATTGTAATCAACAAAGAATCTTACACCAAAGTTTTGTTTCACCAGATAATTCATTGAAATTCCGGTTCCAAAGGTTAAACCTCCTTTTTTCCCAATTTCAGCTGTAGAAGAAGAGAGGGTGTATTTTGAAAAGTGGCTATATCCGGCTAGTAGCTTACTTCCAGCCGACCATCTGGATGAAATGGGGTATGAGAAATAAGGACCTACAGAGCCTGTAAAGATATCCAGGTTATCGTTTTGTGCTACGTCATCTACCAATACACCCATGCTGGCAACAGAAAATCGTCCACCAAAGCCTAGATATGGATTCATAAACCAAGCACCTTCCAGTCCGGCATTACTACCTGCTGAGAGTGATAAGCTGCTTCCATTATGCATACTAAACTCACCGGGTAACAGGTTTACACCCAGATACAGTCCAAAGAAAGATGGGTTATGGAAACGGTCGAACTGTTCCTCTTCAAGATAAGAGTGGGTAATACCTTTATCCTTGAATAGCACATCAGCCAGGAAGTATCCGAATTCTGTAGACAAGATACCAATTCCGGCACCAACCATAATATCGCTTAACCAATGCTTGTTGTTCAGCTGACGGGTAACTCCGGTAATTGTGGCCAAAGAATATGCTCCGATGCTGTACCATGGGCTGCGGGTTAGTCCGTATTCCTTGTGCATCATGGTAGCAGCCATAAATGCTGTAGCTGTGTGTCCCGACGGAAACGAATGATTGTTTGAGCCATCCGGGCGCATTACATTAGTAGTAGTCTTCAAGGTATTTACCGCAGCAGCAATAATAGCTGCCGAAAAAGCATCCGATGCTAACATCCTTGACCATGAGCTTCGTCCTTCTACGCCACCTATCTTCATGCCAATCATTGCCACTGCAGGTGCAAACTGAAGGTAATCATCATAATGCTGTCTGAAAGTAGGTATGTATTCATTTCTGAGACTGCGGAAATGGTCGTCTCCATACTTTACGATTAGTCCTCCTGCAATAAGCGGAGCACCAATATAAACCAGCTGGAATGTGCGTGACGAAGTAACTCTATCGAGCTTTATTTTAAAACTCTCTCTTGGTGCAGATGTGATTATACTGTCGTTTTGTATATTTAGAATCTGATTATAGTTTACAGATGATTTCTGAACATAATCTCTTACAGTATTGATATCTTTAAGAGACAACATTCCTTTTTGCATAGTAGTTTCACCAATCTTTTCTGGTGTGTTTGCCTGTGCTAATTCTCCAAAAGATAGAAATAACAGCAAACAGATAAAAAATAACTTCATAAGCATCTCTGTTGAATGTTACGAAGTTAACAAGTGAAATCTGTATAAAATTTGAATTTATGGTTTATGGATAGAATAAATAATATAAAATATATTAATAAAAAAGGAATACATCATTCTGTTTTTATTCTAGTTAATAAAACTGACAATAAACTCATGTCTGTTTTCATTATACTGATATTCAATATTCCATCCGTGAAAATTACAGATAGCCTTTACTATGGCTAATCCCAGACCATTTCCTTTTATTTTCTCAGATGACCGGTTGAAGCGTTCGAATACTAAATCCTTGTTGAGCATACCTTCTGCAGAGGTATTGGCTATAATTAGTTTATCCGGTTTTATGGTAATAAAGATTTCTCCGTTGGCAATATTATGTCTTACAGCATTAACTACCAAATTATTAATCAGGCTTTCCAGCAGAGTTTTGTTTGCCTCTACAGTGAGAGATTTCACCTGAATATCTTCGTTGATTGATGTACCCTGAGTAAATCCATTTAAAAGGGGTAACATATTCTCTGTAAGCTGAACAACATCTAGAATCTCCATTTGTGTGTACTGTCTGTTATCTATCTTGGCAAGTAAGAGGAGGTCTTTATTCAGGCGTGCCAAGCGTCCGGATACTTCATACAGACTTTGTACAATGTCGGCTTGTTGCTCGGACAAGTCGGGCTGTTGCAGCAGTAAATCAAGTTTAGTCTGGAAAATAGCCAGAGGAGTTTGTAGCTCATGCGATGCATTTTCAGTAAACTCCTTTTGCATTTTGTAACTACGCAGGTTTTTCTCAATCAGTTTGGTAAGCACCGAATTTAGCCGGTTAAATTCTTTAATATTGCTTCTTAAAAACAGGGGAAGTGATTCTTGTTCAAGCGAAAAATGTTCAATGCGTTTCAGCGTATCATCAAAAGGAGCCCATATTTGCTTTGAGATTACTTTCAGCATCACACTTAAAGAAACCAGTAAAACTCCCATTATTATTCCGAACTGCAATAATATACCTTCGAACATATCTCGTTCAAAGTCTGTATGAGGTATAGGAGTTCCCAATTTCGCAGCTTCAATAACTTCTCTTAAATCTTCTGCATAGTAGTATTTGGTGAGCAGGTAAAAAAGAGGAGTGGTGAGTATAAATATAATCGCTGTACAAATTGTAAACCTGGTAAGACTCTTTTGAAGTAGACTTTTCATTCAATCCATTTATATCCGGTTCCATAAACATTTTTAATACAATCCTGGCAACCAGCTTCTGCCAGTTTAGCTTTTAGGTTCTTGATATGCGCATAAATAAAATCCTGACTATCGAGCATGTCTGCCATGTCGCCACTAAGATGTTCTGCCAAAGCATTTTTAGAAACTACTCTGTTTTTGTTTCCTATAAGAAATAAAAGAAGTTCATATTCGGTTTTTGTCAGAGCTATAAGCTGTTCGTTCACCTTGACTTCCTTGTTTAGAATATCAATCGTAAGGTTGTTGATGGTGAGCATATTACTGCTTGAAAACAATCTGCGACGAATGATTGCATAGATACGTACACTCAGCTCGGGAAGATGGAAAGGCTTGGGAAGATAATCATCGGCTCCAATCTTTAGTCCGCGTATTTTGTCGTCTAGTGAATCTTTTGCAGAAATGATGATAACTCCTGCAGGATTATTCTGCCGCTTTATTTCGGTAAGAATATCCAGTCCGTTTCCTCCGGGTAGCATTAAGTCGAGTAAAATGCAATCATAAGAGTAAAGGCCAATCTTCTCCATGGCTTCATTATACGTAAAAGCCTGTTCGCAAAGATAGTTCTCTGCGGAAAGATAGGTTGCTATCCCGCGCGATAGTTCGCGTTCATCTTCAATAATTAATAGCTTCATAGGAACAAATATAAATGAAATAAATAAGATAATTATGACTGAGATGGTTTTATAAATAAAAAAGATAAAAGCACAACTAACAAATTTAAGGTTTACATTTTGTAGAAATTCTGAATATAAGGCTGTTATTAAGAAAAAAACTCAGCATTTAGATTATTTATTTCTGTTAAATAGATTAATCCTGCAGAATTTCTTCAAATTTTCTACAAAATTGAGCGCTTAATTTGCAAAATCTGCTATCTTTGATTTTCTGAAAAGCAGACATTAATTTAAACCACATAAACAGTTTGTAAAATGAATAAATCTGCAAACTATAAGTTTACCATAATTGTTCCCGTTTATAACGAGGAAGACAATATATACGCTCTAGAAGAGAAACTAGGCAAGTTCTTACCACAATCTATTTATCCGGCATGTGTACTTTTTGTAAACGACGGATCGAAAGATAACAGCAAAATGCTTCTTACTGAAATATGTAACAGAAACGAACATTTCTATTATATGGATTTAGTTCAGAATTCGGGATTGAGTGCTGCCATTAAAGCCGGAATTGACTCCGTTTGTTCTGAATACCTAGGATATATGGATGCCGATTTGCAAACTACTCCTGATGATTTCAATTTGTTGCTTGAACACATCAAGGACTATGAGATGGTGATGGGAATAAGAGCCAATCGTAAAGATACCTTTTCCAAAAAAATTCAGTCGAAAATAGCCAATGGTTTCCGTAATATGATGACTCATGACGGAGTTTCCGATACCGGATGCCCGCTTAAAGTATTGCATACGGATTATGCAAGGAGAGTACCATTCTTTACTGGTATGCACCGTTTCCTGCCTGCTTTGATTCAGTTGCAGAATGGAAAGGTAAAACAGATTCCGGTTCGCCATTTTCCTCGTGTGGCCGGTGTTTCAAAATATAATTTATGGAACAGACTTATTTCTCCATTCATTGACTGCTTTGCATACCGATGGATGAAAAAGAGATATATCAACTACAATATTGGCGAAAATAATCTGCAGTAAACAATGATAATGTATGCTATAGGTTTTTTAGCCCAGGCATTCTTTTCGGCACGTATCTTATTTCAATGGATATTATCTGAAAGGGCCAAGAAAGTATTGTCTCCTTCTATTTTTTGGATTCTAAGTATTCTGGGATCATATCTGCTGGTTATCTATGGATGGATGAGAAACGATTTCTCCATCTTGCTGGGGCAGTTTATTTCCTATTATATTTATATATGGAACCTGCATGAAAAAGGAGACTGGAAGCGGGTTCATGCTGTGCTGCGCACCATTATGTTGTTAACTCCCGTTGTAGCCGTAATCTTTGTATGCAACAATGCCGATGAGTTTATAGCTTCCTTCCTGAAAAACGATAAAGTGCCTTTGTGGCTGCTTATATTTGGCTCCATGGGACAAGTGATATTCACCCTTCGGTTTGTATATCAGATGGTTTATTCGGCCAGAAGAAATGAATCTATTCTACCAATTGGCTTCTGGGTAATTAGTCTAATAGGTTCGTTTGTAATCATAGCTTATGGAATGTTCCGTTTAGATCCGGTCTTGATATTAGGTCAGGCAGTAGGTTTTGTAGCTTACTTCCGTAATATAATAATAGCACGAAAAGACTACAAATACCGATTAAATGAAAGCGAATAAATATTTACTGTTATTGCTGGCGTTTCTGCCCCTGTTATTCTTTCGTGATTTCACACCGGATAATGAACTGAAATACCTCAGTATTGCAGATGAAGCCATTCGCTATGGCAACTTCTTCACCTTTACTAACCATGGAATAGCGTATGCCGACAAACCACCGCTCTATCTGTGGATTGTAATATTGGGTAAGCTCTTATTTGGTACCCATAGTATGCTCTTTCTGGGCCTGTTCTCCATAATTCCCGCTTTGGTAGTGCTCTATGTAATGGATAAATGGATTGCAACGGAAGCTGATCAAAATAGCCGTCTATCTGCACAATTAATGCTGATAACAAGTGGATATTTTATTGGAGCAGGTATCGTATTGCGAATGGATATGCTGATGTGTATGTTTATTGTGCTGGCTTTGTACACCTTTTACCAGATGTATACAGGGAAAGACACAAAATGGAGCAGCTATCTGTTTCCATTTTATACCTTTATGGCGCTTTTCACCAAAGGTCCTTTCGGATTATTAATTCCCATCTTGTCCGTTATCGCTTTCCTGATAGTAAAAGGCGAACTGAAAACCTTTGGACGGTACTGGGGTGTTAAGGCGTGGTGCATTCTGCTGGCAGGCTCAGCAATCTGGTTTACTGGAGTCTTTATGGAAGGTGGATATACCTATCTGCACAATCTTTTGTTTAACCAAACGGTAAACAGAGCGGTAGATTCATTTCACCATAAGAAACCGTTTTATTTCTATTTTGAAGCTATATGGTATAGTCTGGCTCCCTGGTCATTGCTTTATATCGGAGTTCTTTTTGCGGGAATAAAAGCCCGACTGATCAAGACAGATCTGGAGAAATTCTTTCTAACCATTATCACCCTTACATTCGTAGGGCTTTCTTTGGTTAGTTCAAAGGTGGAAGTTTACATGCTTCCGGCGTTTCCTTTCTTTGCCTATCTGGCTGTGCTGCTATTGAAAAAAGTAAATCAAAGCAAGTTCGTCTCTGCTCTGATAGCCATTCCATTGGTTATTATAGGAGCTGCATTTCCAGCAATAATTATATTGAGTAGAATAAAACCAATAGCCCTTTTAAATACCCCGCTTATTTACGTTTTAACTGCGTTTTTACTGGTTATAGCCGTTCTGGCTCTTTACTATTTGTACAAGCAAAGGAATTTGAATAAGTCAATCTATACACTTGCTGCAGGATTACTCATAACCATTTTTGCCGGATCGTTCTTTATACCTTCCTACAATGAATATATAGGTTATGGAGAAATGTGTAAAACAGGAGAGGAGATTGCCCGCCAGAAAGGAATAGATTCATTCTACTTTTATAATTCCGGTAGAATGGAAAATATAGATGCTTATCTGAAACGAGATTTAAAGGAGCTTAAAGAGACTGATTTGAACAAAAAACAATGCGGCAAAGCTATATTGTTTGTCCGTATAAAAGATGTAAACAGAACCCCTTCTCTTAAGAAAATGGTAGAAGGTAAACAGAAAATAGTTAAAGGTGATTGTTTCATCATAATTCTATAAAATAGATTTTATGAAGAAGATATTAGTAACAGGTGCAGCCGGATTTATAGGCTATCATATAGTTAAGAGATTACTGGAACGTGGAGATGAGGTCGTGGGAATTGATAATATTAATAGTTACTACGACGTTAGATTGAAGTACAGTCGTTTGAAAGAAACCGGCATAAACCAAGCAGAGATAGCCGACAAAGAACTGGTTCCTAGTGCTACATATTCTCATTATCGCTTCATTAAGTTAGATCTCACGGAAAGAGATGAGCTAAATAAACTGTTCGAGACCGAGAAGTTCGATGTAGTTTGTAATCTGGCAGCTCAGGCCGGAGTGCGTTATTCCATTGATCACCCGTTTACGTATATTGAATCGAATATTGTTGGTTTCGCTAATGTGCTCGAAGCTTGTAGGCAGAACCAGGTAGAGCACTTTGTTTATGCCAGTTCCAGCAGCATATACGGACTTAATGAGAAGGTTCCGTATTCAGAAGACGATCAGGTAGACAGGCCCGAAAGCTTATATGCTGCAACAAAGAAAGCAGACGAACTGATGGCTCATGCCTATAGTCACTTGTATCAACTACCCACTACGGGCGTACGCTTCTTTACCGTTTATGGTCCTTGGGGAAGACCAGACATGGCTCCCTTTCTTTTCATGAAAGCTACCATGAATGGAACGCCAATCAAAGTGTTTAATCACGGAGATATGGAACGAGATTTTACCTATATCGACGATGTAATTCAAGGACTGGAAAAGATCATTGATAAACCAACTACCGGACAGACTCCTTATAAAATCTACAATATAGGAGATTCGAGCCCTGTGAAACTGATGGATTTTATTCATACCATTGAAGCTGTTACAGGTAAAGAGGCTGTGAAGGAATATGTAGGCATGCAACCCGGTGATGTTTATCGCACTTATGCAGACGTATCGCTGCTTGAAAAGGATTTTGGATACAAGCCTCAAACGTCTATTCAGGAAGGTATAGAGAGGTTTTATGACTGGATTGTATCTTACGGTGCTTCTTTTGATTAGATGGATATACGTGAAACATTTCAGCGATAAGCATATCGATTTTGAGAGATTCAATTTGCTTTATACAAAGTCTATTTTACAGATTTAAATTCTTGAAATAAGTGTAAAAAAGCATCCACTTTTGAAACAAAATTTATTGGTGAATAATTAAAATTCATTGGTGAATAGTTATTCAGTCACTGGTGAATGGATTTTTTTTATTGGTGAATGAAAAAAATAATTTCATAGAGATAGCTTGGAGTTAAAATAATTAACCTATCTTCGCGCCTCAATTTTAATATTACTCTTAAAACTAAATTTATGAATAAAGAAACAAAAAGATTATCCCAACTAATGGAGGCCGGAATTGAATCTCTTGATATTACTATTACAATTGAAGATATAGTGAATCAGGATATATCGGCCCAAATGGCTATTCTTTCTGCACTTCTTGATAACGAGGATTTTGCTATATATTTTAGAGAAAAAGTAAACATCGTTTTTACAGGTATAAATCCTGGAGATAAGAATCTTTGGGAAATACCTGAGGTGAGAAAATACATTCAAAAACTTGATGATGAGTTTCCATATTGGCTCTATTTTTTATCAAAAGAAGGAGATGGCTTAAACTTGATTTATGAGTGTCGGATGATACCTTTTTTGAATCCTGAAGATGAATTCGACTTGAATTTTGCTGAATTTAAAGATAGCGTTCAAAATAGATGGATACCGGCGATGAGCGAGGTTTGTGCGTTTACTGATATGTCTGACGAGGAAACACAACAACTGTGCATGAGTTTTTATCGTTATATGTTAGCTAAGTGAATCGCATAGCTCTTGAAACTTTATTTTAGTTTCGAATACTCGTAGAAAAATAGAAATCCACTTAAAAAGGTTGATAATCCAAAATCAACTTTTCTAAGTGGATTTTTACTGAAAAGTAATATCCTTTTAAAACTAACATCTTATTTACATATTCAAGGAGTTATTACTAATGATATTAAAAACTTAAACATTGAAATCGGATAACCCACAAGGTATAACAATCTTGTTATTCCTTGTGATATTTAAAGTCTATACGATTATTCTTAAAGCTAAGAGCATTATTCCTAAAGTTGTTTCTGGCGATATTTAAAACTCAGACTGCATCTTCTACGTTTGGTATTATAATCTCTTCCTATTGTCAATTAAGAACTGGTAATTTTCATTATGTGATAGATTTTAAAGGTATCAACTCTGCAACTTCTATACTTGCTTCAGATTCTCCGCTCAGTAGAAGAAATTCATCTTCTCCGTTCGGTTCCAGTATTTCTTTCCGGCTTTGAGGTTTCCTGCCTTTTAGTTTCCTGCCTCTCTGTTGTTCTCGACTGCCTTGCAGGAGCATCACTTCGTCTTGGAGTAACCGTACGGTCTTGTGCCGGTTCAGTTCTTCTTTGAGGTGTTGCATCTTGTTGCCTCACGGGCCTATTTACATCTGTGGGCGAAGTTCTAGGAACCCTTTCAGGCTGATCTACGTCACGACGAGGAACAGTTGGGGCATTTATTTTCTGTGGAATATCCTTCTTCTCAGGTTGCTTAATCGGGCCATTTATCGGGTTTATTCTCAGATTCTGATTAGGGATTTCTCTGTCAGGAGTTCGTATTACATCATCTCTTTTGATTACCCTTGATGGAGCTGTTTCCCTTGTATTTCTGTTTCTGTCAATCTGAGGTCGATAAATACGTAATTCATTATTTCTGATCTCCTGTCCGGGTCTATTGCTTTCACGGACAGAATACCGGTTAACGGTTGTGCCCGATGCCCTTTGAACAGACTCTCTGTCAGGCCCATAGTTGTAGGTTGCATTTCTTCTTCTGTAATTATAAGTTCTATCTATTACTGTAGAGGTTCTCATAATTTTTTCGTGACCCGATTGATCTACATAATAGCGATATATGTTTCGTCTTCCAAAGTCTCTTTCTCTAACAAAGCACCAATGGTCATGGTATCTGTCATATCGTCCATCAAAAATGAAGTTTATACCCATTCCTGGACCAATTGGCGACCAGCCATAGTAGCCATTGCCATGAAGCCAGTAAACCCATGAGGGGCCCCATTCATAACCAGGCACCCAGAACCATCCTAATGCATTATTAAATCCCCAGCGGCCATAATGGAATACTGCCCAACCCCAATTATAATCAGATATCCACGACCATCCATATTGAGTTAGTACCCAATAGCCGTTGGTGGAATAGGGTGCGAAGGTTTCGCGTACATAAGGAATCCAGATATAGCCATAATCTGGATAATCAACCCATTGACCATAAGAGCCCAACTGATCATAGAAAATCTGGAAGCTTACAGGTGTCTCATCATAATAGGTGTCTCTAGATAATGTTGCACATGAAGTGGTCAATACAAATATTAGAGCGCAGATTGTAGTATTTGTTTTCATGAATAGTTGTTTTTATAAGAGTTAGTCTCTTAATAAATAACAAAGTATGATGAGCAAAGGTTTTATTTCGATAAGTTGATTACCTGCTTTTTTTACTGAGATAAAAATAAAAACAAAAGGCTGAACCCATTGTGTGAGCTCAGCCTTTACTTTTATAATTTAGTGAAACGTATTATTTCAACCATTTATCCAGCCATGCAGCAAAAGTTCTTTGCCATAGGATACCGTTTTGTGGTTTAAGTACCCAGTGGTTTTCGTCAGGATAGATAAGCAGCTGCGCAGGAACGCCTCTTAGTTTGGCTGCATTGAAAGCAGACATGCCTTGAGAAGCAAGAATTCTGTAATCCTTTTCTCCGTGGATACAAAGGATAGGAGTATCCCATTTGTCTACAAACTTATGAGGTGAATTGGCAAATGTGCGCTGTGCTGTGGCGTTGTTCTTATCCCAGTAAGCACCACCCATATCCCAGTTGGCAAACCACATTTCTTCAGTTTCCAGATATTGTTGTTCCATGTTAAAGATACCATCGTGAGCAATAAATGCCTTGAAACGCTTGTTGTGATGTCCGGCAAGCCAGTAAACAGAGAAGCCACCGAAGCTGGCACCAACACATCCTAATTTGTCGGCATTTACATAAGGTTCCTTTGCCATCTCGTCGATAGCAGATAGGTAATCTTTCATGCACTGACCACCGTAGTCTCCGCTGATCTCCTCATTCCATTCCTTACCAAAGCCTGGTAATCCGCGACGGTTGGGAGCTACAACAATATAATCGTTTGTTGCCATCATCTGGAAGTTCCAACGGTATGACCAGAACTGGCTTACAGGTGACTGTGGTCCACCTTCACAATAAAGCAGGGTAGGATATTTCTTGTTAGGATCGAACTTAGGAGGATAGATAATCCAGGTTAGCATATCTTTGCCATCGGTTGTCTTAATCCAACGTTCTTCCACTTTGCCCATCTCTACTTGATCGTAGATATGCTTGTTCTCGAAAGTAAGCTGTTTAGCTTCACCTTTCATTGATACAGCATAGATTTCATCGCCCATGCTCATGGAGTGACGAGTGGCAATCAGTTGTTTGCCGTTAAGTTTAATAGCAGCATAGTCGTGAACACCTTCAGTAAGTTTTTGTTGCTTTTTACCTTCAACATCTACTTTGTAGATCTGTGAAGTAGCATGCCATACACCGGTGAAGAAAAGACTCTTGCTATCGCTGTTCCAGATAAATCCTTCCACACTAGAATCGAATGCTTTGCTTACGAATGTTTTTACTCCGGTAGCCAGATTCATTACGAATAAACGATTCTGATCGCTTTCATATCCATCGTGCTCCATGCTTTGCCATGCAATATATTTTCCGTCCGGAGAATATTGAGGGTTTGTGTCGTAACCCATCATACCTTCGGTTATATTCTTTGTTTGCTTGGAAGCCAGATTATATACATAGATATCCGAATTGGTAGAAACGGCATAATCTATACCTGTCTTCTTGCGTGAAGTATATGCAATGTTCTCGCCTTTAGCATCCCATGCCAGTTGCTCAATGCCACCAAAAGGTTTCATTGGCGATTCGTATGGTTCGCCAGCCATGATATCTGTAATATTTGTAAGTGCAGAGCCATCAAAATCGGCTACAAAAGGGTGGGGAACAGTAGTAACCCATTCGTCCCAGTGCTTGTACATAAGGTCCTCAACAACAAGTCCGCTAGCTTTTGGAAGATCTGGGTATCTGTCGGCTGTAGTTGTGCCATACTTTACTTGTGAAATGAAAAGTACTTTTTTCCCGTCAGGAGAAAAAGAAAAACCTTCAATGTCTTTGTCGAAGTTGGAAAGTTGTTTGCGATCTGTACCGTCCGGATTCATTTCCCAAAGCTGACTACTTCCGCTCTCTGAACTTATAAAGGCAATTTTGCTACCGCCTTTAATCCAGATAGCTTCGTTCTCACCAAATGAAGTGTGAGTAATTTGCTTGTTGTCAGTACCGTCTGCGTTCATCACAAAGACTTCTCTGTTGCTCTTGTTTTGTGGTACACTGTAGTAAGCAACCGTATAGACGATTTTCTTTCCGTCTGGTGAAACATTAAATCCGCCGATTCTTCCCATAGCCCAAAGAGCTTCAGGAGTCATTCGTCCGCCTTTGATTACTATATCGGACTTTCCGATAAGCGACTCGCTCTTGTCTCCTGCAGCTTCTGCCGAAAGTGTTCCGGCAAGCATTAGCGCTGCTGACATCGTTACTAATTTTGATTTTTTCATATAATTAAATGAATTATTTATTCGTAGTGCGAAATTAATCATTCTGGGGTGATTATTTATTCTTTCGCGGAATAAATATAACAGAAAAATGTGTTTGAGTGAAAGGTAATAAAGAACTTTGCTAATATGAAACGGAGTAAATCATGTGTAACGCCACTTTAGGACTTAGATATGGAGGTAATAAAAAAGGGATTGTTCAATTAGAACAATCCCTCTAAATCTATATTCTATTACGAATTATTTTCCGCGTTTCAAACGTTCAGCTTTTAAACGATCACGTTCCTTGGCCATACGTTCCTGTTGCTCTTGCATATCAGCCATTTTAGCCATTAAGCCTGTTTTTTTCTTAGGCTTATCGCTACTCTTATAAGCTTCTAGTTTTGCTAGTATCTTATCGTCGCTAACAACCTTTTTAAGTACAACCATTGTGATTATACTGATCAGGGTAGAAAGTAAATAGTAGTAGTTCAATCCTGAGGCATAATCGTTCAAAATAAAGATGAACATGATTGGCATTACATACATCATAGCTTTCATACCTGGCATTTGTTGCTGACCTGTATCTTGCTGGTTCATTGTATACTTAGTGTTCAGAATGTTTGCCAATGACATTAACAAACAGAACAAACTGATGTGATTTCCTACAAACGGAATATGCTGATTCCATTGAATAAATGCATCGAATGTTGAAAGGTCGTCTGCCCAAAGGAAGCTCTGCTGACGCAATTCAATAGCACTAGGCACGAACATGAACAGTGCGATAACGATAGGCATCTGAAGCACCATTGGTAAGCATCCGCTCATTGGACTAACACCATATTTGCTGTAAAGAGACATCGTTTCCTGTTGTTTCTTCAATGCGTCTTCTTTCTTAGGATACTTCTGATTAATCAAGTCGATCTGAGGTTTCAGAACTCTCATTCTGGCAGATGACATGTATGACTTGAATGTAAAGTAGAAAATAACAGCTTTAACAATTACAGTCATAAAGAATAGTACCCATCCCATGCTCAATCCAAGGCCTGTAAGCCAGTCGAATACATTAATGGTAAATACTTTGTTGATCCAGCGAAGGAATGACCATCCTAGTGGAACCAGTTTATCAAGTTCAAGCTTATTTGCATCGTCTTTACCTGCATCGAATGCCTTCAATGTCTTGTAATGATTAGGACCAAAGTAGAAATGCATGTTAGTAGCCTTAGAACCTTTAGCATCAAAGTAAGTAGTCATTGTTGATGAGTAATTCTTCAGATAGCCACTACCTTCAGTTTCTAAACTAGATTTCAAAACATTCTTTTCGAAATCCTGATCGGCAATAAATACAGAAGAGAAGTATTGAGTTTTGTAACCAATCCATTTTAATCTTCCTGTAATAGAGGCATCAGCATTCTTAGCTTCAGAAAGGTGATCAGTGTCTGCACCATCATACTTATACATCAGATAAGCATAACGACCTTCGTTTTTGTATCCACGTTCTGCCTGACGAAGTTTCTGATTCCATTCAATATCTACGTAATTAACGCTTGGAGACAACTTATCAAGCATGCCGTTTGCTTTAATACTGAAATCAACCATGTAGTTTCCTTTGTGCATGGTGTAAGTGAAATCGATATAGCTATCGTTGCTGGCAGCCAGACGCATTGTAACTGAAGAGTCGCTCTTGTTTACAGCCTGGAAATAATAATCCTTAGTCTCAATTTTTTCTTTCTTGTTATAGAAGAAGAAATTCATACTAACATCTTCTTTGTCGAATAAAACCAAAGGCTTTTTGTCTTGTCCATTGTATTTCTTCAACATGGCAGAGTAAACTCGTCCGCCTTTGTTAGAGAATGTTAGTTTTACTAAATCATTTTCAATAGTAGTAAAGCTTTCTGTTCCTTTTGCAGCATTGTAGAAAGTACCTGCTGTGTCAACAGCCTGAGCTGCAACAGAATCTGTAAAAGCAGCAGCTTTAGCTTTGTTGGCAGTATCTTTCTTAGCCAGAGCTTGAATGGAATCCTGAAAGTGTTTCTGGGCAATAAGTTGTTTCTCGCTAGGGCGTTGTAAAAAGGTAAATCCTATTAAAACAGCTCCTATCAGTACGAATCCCACTAAGGTGTTTTTGTCCATAATTACAAGTTATACATTTATATTTTTAAAGTCTTATTTATTAATAGCGGCCTTAATAAAGGATACAAACAGTGGATGAGGATTAAGCACTGTACTGCTGTATTCAGGGTGGAATTGTGTACCTATATACCAACGTAGATTAGGTATTTCTACAATTTCTACCAAGTCCGACTCCGGATTAACTCCCACACACTTCATTCCAGCCTTTTCGTATTCAGCTTTATATAAGTTGTTGAATTCATAACGGTGACGGTGACGTTCCTGGATATGTTCTTTTTTATAAGCTTCGTAAGTCTTTGATTTTTTGTCTATAACGCATTCAAAAGCACCAAGACGCATAGTTCCACCCATGTTGGTAATTGCTTTTTGTTCTTCCATAATGTCAATTACAGGGAACTTAGTGCTTTCGTCCATCTCTACAGAGTTTGCATCTGCATAGCCTAACACGTTTCTTGCAAATTCAATACAGATTGATTGCATACCCAGACAGATACCAAATGTAGGAATATCATTTTCACGAGTATATTTTGCTGCTACGAACTTACCTTCGATACCTCTAGGACCAAATCCCGGACAGATAACAACACCATCTACATTGCTTAACTTCTCAGCAACATTAGCTTCTGTAAGTTTTTCGCTCTGTACATATTCAATCTTAACCTTACGATCGTTGTAAGTAGCTGCCTGTGAAAGAGCTTCGAGAATTGATTTGTAAGCATCCTGCAATTCTACGTATTTACCAACAAGGGCAATCTTAACTTCTTTGGTTGCCTTGTTTCTTCTTTCAATAAATGCTTTCCATGAATCCAGGTTTGGTTTGTTACCAACAGGTAATCCCATTTTACTAAGGATTGTTTCATCAAGTCCTTGTTCCTGCATTTTTAATGGAACTTCGTAAATACTTGGTACGTCTGTTGACTGAACTACAGCTCTATCTTCTACATTACAGAATAGTGCAACTTTCTTTCTTAAACCGTCACTCAAATTATGTTCACTGCGAAGTACCAGAATATCAGGTTGTACTCCTAATTCCTGTAATTGCTTAACAGAGTGCTGAGTTGGTTTAGTTTTCAACTCTTTAGCAGCAGCAAGATAAGGTACATAAGTTAAGTGTACGCAAAGCGCATTATTACCAAGTTCCCAACGAAGCTGGCGCATGCTTTCGATAAATGGAAGAGATTCAATGTCACCAACAGTACCACCAATTTCTGTAATTACAAAGTCGTACTTGTATTTACTACCAAGGAATTTAACGTTTCGTTTAATTTCGTCTGTAATATGAGGTATAACCTGAATAGTTTTACCTAAGAAATCGCCACGGCGTTCTTTGTCAATTACACTTTTATAAATACGTCCTGTTGTGATATTATTGGCCTTGGTAGTCTGAATATCCAACATTCTTTCGTAATGTCCCAAGTCAAGGTCGCATTCATGACCATCAACTGTGACGTAACATTCCCCATGTTCGTAAGGGTTAAGTGTTCCTGAGTCAATATTGATATAAGGATCGAACTTCTGTATAGTTACCTTATAGCCTCTTGCTTGAAGTAACTTACCAATTGATGATGCAATAATTCCTTTACCTAATGAAGAGGCAACCCCTCCTGTGACGAAGATGTACTTTGTTTCTCCCACGACAATACTATTTTATTATAATTAATTAAGCGGTTTTTATAGACCTTTTAAACCGCAAAAATACTAAAAAAAGAGGACGTAGTTAAATTTTCAACTTAAAATTATTATAAAAAACAATATTTGGGGATTCTTTATGCAATTTAAATATTTAATTGTAGCTTTGTGATTTATTAGTTTTTAAATACGGTATGAAAAAAGAATTTACTTTAATTTTATTATTGTTTTTTACGCTTACTTCGTTTGCTAATAATAAGAAAAGTCAGCGTTCTTCCTTGGAGAAAATTGAGCAGGATACGGTATTCCTGAAAAAGTACAGTGACGCACTTACTACATTGTATAATCGTCATCTGGGAGTGTTGGATTCATTGAATAATGATTCTGTTCAGGCTAGAAATATAGAGCTTGAGCCAAGATTCTACAGATTATTTGTGCCTCTTGCATATTATTATTCTCCAATTGCAGATGCTTATAATCCAAAGTGGAAACCGCTTGGAATACAAAAACAAGGATATCCTCTTGATGAGCTATTTCCTATTGATAAAAATGCATTCAATCAGACAGAAAGGATAAACCATATTGTAAATAAAGCTTTACTATATACATATCTTAGATATCCAGATTTAGTTGTTAATTTTGAAGATAATATAACCAAACAATCAATATATAGAGTTGAAGAAACAGAAGAGTTAAAACCAAAGACTTCTGTTATAAAGCTCTTTAAACCAGAGCCTATGAGTAACCATGTAGAAAAGGTTCAAGTAACAATTCAGAAACCTAATTTCTGGGTTAATTATGGAACCGGGTCTATGCAATTTACTCAGAACTATATTTCGGATAACTGGTATAATGGTGGTGAAAGTACAAACTCTGTATTGATGAATCTTCAATTATTTGCAAATTATAATGATCAGCAAAAGATCCAGTTTGATAATACTTTTGAAGCTAAAATAGGATTCAATACAGTGTCTTCAGACACGATTCGTCCTTATAGAATAAACACCGACCTGCTTCGTTTGTCTAGTAAACTAGGATTAAAAGCAGCTTCTAACTGGTATTATACAATATCTGGTGAGTTCACTACTCAGTTCTTTAAAAATTATTCTACTAATAGCAGAAATCTTAAATCGTCTTTCCTTGCTCCGGCCAACTTTAACTTAAGTATTGGTATGGACTACAAGATAAACAAAAAGAAGCTTACTTTGTCTGTAGTTATGTCTCCTGCTGCATATAATATGAAATATGTAGGAAACGATAAGGTGAATGAAACAAGCTATGGATTGAAGGAAGGAGAAACATTCCTGCATGATGTCGGTTCTAAGTTGCTGACTAATATGAAATGGACTATGTTCCCATCGGTAACCTGGGAGTCTCGTTTATACTATTTCACCAGCTACAAAAAGGTAGAAGCAGAATGGGAAAATACGTTCAACTTTGTGCTAAATCGTTATTTATCGACCAAACTATTCTTCCACGGACGATTTGATGATGGTGTTACTCGTCGCCCGGGAAAATCTTACTTCCAGTTTAAGGAATTGCTTAGCTTTGGTATAAATTACGCCTGGTAAACAGGTTCACAAATTAATAAATAACACTCCCCGTATGTTGGATTTAAACATGCGGGGAGTGTTTGTTTTTATATAGATTGTTATTCGTTAAACCATTAAATAATCCGTTGCTGATTTGCTTGGATTTAATAACGATTAATATTTAGATATTGATTAATTCTTTTTTGTAATGTAACAGATTCTTTTACAGCATATTCAAGTGATTAACATCAAATAACTGAAATTCTGCACAACAATATAGTTCCATTTACATTAATAATCTGTACATTTGATTCAATAAAATAAAATAGGTATGCTAGATTTAGAAAAAATAACAGAGAAAGTACGCCAGCTGGCTATTGAAACCGGTGCCTTTCTTCGGGAAGAACGTATCAACTTTAACAAGGATAGGGTAGAAGAAAAGAATTCTCACGATTATGTATCATACGTAGATAAAGAGTCGGAACGCAGAGTCGTTGCCCGTTTGTCGGAACTGATTCCGGAAGCAGGATTTATTGCAGAAGAGGGATCTGGTTCTCATGGAGAAGAGGAGTATTTCTGGTTGGTTGATCCTCTTGACGGAACTACAAACTATATTCATAACAATGCTCCTTATTGCGTTAGTATAGCATTGAGAAGTAAAACAGAACTATTAATTGGAGTTGTGTATGAAGTGTGCAGAGATGAATGTTTCTGGGCATGGAAAGGCAGCAAGGCGTATTTAAACGGCAATGAAATTCATGTTTCGGATGTTGAGGTTATGGATAGTGCATTTATAGCTTTGGGATTTCCTTATAATTCTAAAGAGTACAAACCAATGGCTCTTCACATTATACAAGAATTGTATGGTAAAGCAGGAGGTTTGCGCCTGCAGGGAGCTGCAGCAGCCGAAATTTGTTATATTGCTGCGGGGCGGTTTGAAGCACGTATAGAAGCATTTCTTGGTCCATGGGATATAGCAGCAGGAACATTAATCTTAATGCAGGCCGGAGGTAAGGTTACTGATTTTGATGGAGGAGATACTTTTTATTCAGGACATCAGGTTCTTGCTACAAATGGAAAACTTCATAATCAGCTACTTGAGGTTGTAAGAATGGGTAAAGAATAGCACTGATCTCATTTTTGCATTAAAATATACGGTAATACAATTTTATTTTAGTACGTTTGTAGTGGTAAAAAGATAAATGTAATAATGAATATACCTATTATATTTCAGTTCTTGAAAGAACTATCTTTAAATAATAATCGCGAATGGTTTAATGACCATAAGGACGATTATCTGAAAGCTCAGACTGAATTCGAAAACTTACTGACTGCCATTATTCAACGGATATCTCTGTTTGATAATGAAATTGTTGGAATTCAGGCAAAAGACTGCACATACCGCATTTATCGAGATGTTCGTTTCTCTCAGGATAAATCGCCGTACAAGCTCCATTTTGGTGGATATATTAATGGAAAAGGCAAGAAGTCAGAGCATTGTGGTTACTATGTTCATCTGCAGTTGGGCTATTGCTTACTGGCAGGAGGAAGTCTGTGCCCTCCACCTGATATTCTGAAGGCCTTAAGGCAATCTGTCTATGATAATATTGACGAGTATCGTTCTATAGTTGAAGATCCTGCTTTCAAGAAATATTTTCCGGTAATTGGAGAAAACTTTCTGAAGACAGCTCCTAAAGGCTTTCCTAAAGATTTTAAATACATTGATTACCTTAAACCAAAGGAGTTTATATGCTCTTATCAGGTTCCTGATGAGTTCTTTTTGGATGAAAAGATGCTCGATAATGTATCTGATGTATTTAAGCAACTAAAACGCTTTAGCGACTTCACTAATTATACAATTGATGAATTTGAATAAAATTAAAATTAGTAATTATTAATCTAAAAAATTAAAAAGTTATGGTAGTAGATAAAATTGAAAATTTGGACAAATATGTTTCTTTGAATCCTCTTTTTGCTCAGGCTGTTGAATTTCTGAAATCAAATAATCTTTCGGAAATGGAAGTAGGCAAAACTGAACTTAAAGGTGCCGATCTAGTTGTTAATGTAGCGCAGACTAGCCCAAAAACAAAGGAACAAGCCAAATTGGAAACACACAATAAGTTTATTGATATTCAGATTCCATTGTCGGGTGTAGAAGTTATGGGATACACTGCTGGTGCAGACTGTAAACCTGCTGATGCTGCTTATAATGAAGAAAAAGATATTACTTTCTTTGAAGGGCTAGCAGAGAGTTATATAGCTGTAAAACCTGGAATGTTTGCTATATTCTTCCCTGAAGACGGTCATGCTCCTGGTATTACTGAAACAGGAGTTAAGAAAGTAATCGTTAAAGTATTAGCTTAAGTTATACTGACCCCACACACCTATGAATAAGACACTGAATTTAATTAAGAGAGACTCATGGCTTGAACCCTACAAGGAAGCAATAACAGGACGCTATGAACATGCGCTCTATAAAGAGTCTGAATTAACCGAAAAAGGTAAAATAACGCTTTCAGACTTTGCTTCCGGATATCTGTATTTCGGATTACACCGAACCATCGATGGATGGATATTCCGTGAATGTGCTCCTAATGCCACTTGTATTTATATGATTGGTACATTCAGTGACTGGCAGGAAAAGGAATCTTATAAATTACAACGCATTGGTAATGGGAATTGGGAATTGAAATTACCAGCCGATGCGTTGAAACATGGTGAGTTATATAAACTGAAAATCTATTGGGAGGGAGGACAAGGTGAACGTATTCCCGCATGGGCAACACGGGTAGTGCAGGATGATATTACCAAAATATTTTCTGCTCAGGTGTGGTTTCCTGAAGAAGCTTTTCAGTTTAGTAAGACACCATTTATTCCTAAAAAAGATCCACTTTTAATCTATGAGTGCCATATCGGTATGGCTCAGCAAGAGGAGAAGGTAGGAACTTACAATGAATTCCGTGAAAAAACACTTCCACGAATTGCAAAGGCTGGATACAACTGTATTCAAATTATGGCAATTCAAGAGCATCCTTATTACGGAAGTTTTGGCTATCACGTATCTAATTTCTTTGCAGCATCTTCGCGTTTCGGTACTCCTGATGAACTGAAATTCCTTATTGATACAGCTCACGGATTAGGTATTGCTGTGATTATGGATATTGTCCATTCTCATGCGGCCAAGAATGAAATAGAAGGGCTAGGAAATTTTGCCGGCGATCCTTATCAGTACTTCTATCAAGGTGCTAAAAGAGAACATCCAGCATGGGATTCACTTTGCTTTGATTACGGCAAGAACGAAGTTATTCATTTCTTACTATCTAACTGTAAATTCTGGATGGATGAATACAAGTTTGATGGATTTCGTTTCGATGGCGTAACTTCAATGCTTTATTACAGCCATGGTTTAGGAGAAGCATTTGTTGGCTATGGTGATTATTTCAATGGCCATCAGGATGACAATGCTATATGTTACCTTACTTTGGCAAACAAGCTTATACATCAGGTTAATCCAGAGGCCATAACAATTGCCGAAGAAGTTTCTGGTATGCCGGGATTAGCTGCTAAAACAGAAGATGGTGGCTATGGATTTGATTACCGCATGGCAATGAATATTCCGGATTACTGGATAAAGACAATAAAGGAAAAAATAGACGAGGACTGGAAACCTTCATCTATATTCTGGGAAGTAACCAATCGTCGTAAAGACGAAAAAACTATTTCGTATGCAGAAAGTCATGATCAGGCTTTAGTGGGCGATAAGACACTTATATTCCGCTTAATTGATGCTGATATGTACTGGCACATGCAGAAAGGTAGCGAAAACTATACTGTGCATCGTGGAATGGCTCTTCATAAAATGATCCGCTTGGTTACTGCTACTACAATCAATGGAGGATATCTCAACTTCATGGGAAATGAATTTGGTCACCCAGAATGGATTGATTTTCCGCGTGAAGGTAATGGTTGGTCATGTAAATATGCACGTCGTCAATGGGATCTTGTAGATCGTAAAACGTTGGTTTATCATTATTTGGCCGATTTTGATCAACAAATGATTGAATTGGTTGAAGGTGTTAAAGATTTCCAGAATATTCCTATAGAGGAAATATGGCATAATGATGGTGATCAGATTTTAGCATATAAACGTGAGGATTTAGTTTTCGTATTTAACTTTAATCCGGCTAAATCATTTACCGATTATGGCTTCCTTGTTGCTCCAGGCTCGTATAGTGTTGTACTGAATACCGATGCTAAGGAATTTGGCGGAAATGGATTGGCAGATGACACTATTAAGCATTTAACTAATTTCGATCCGCTATATAAAGGTGAAAATAAAGAGTGGTTAAAACTATATATTCCAGCCCGCTCTGCAGTAGTTTTGCGTAAAACAGAATAGGTTATGTATAGTTATAACTCTCATTTAGAAAAAAAAGCCACTCGTACAATCTCTTGTGTGAGTGGATTTCTTTTTATTTTATTTAGCTTTGTTTATCTGGCTGTAAGTTTCCGATATTTATTATATATAACAGAGGACTTATCTCTTTTTACTTATGACTTTCCTTTCTTTCTGGAAAAAGTAAGTAAACCGGGAGGTATACTTCTTTATGTAGCTTCTTTTTTCACTCAGTTCCTGTGTTATCCCTGGATAGGAGCACTTATTATTATTGCATTTTTGCAACTAATTCAGTGGCTCATTCACAGATCGTTTTACTTTAACAGGAAGTATTTTATAGTCTCCTATATTCCGTCGTTCCTTCTTTTGGTTATTATAACAGATGCAGGGCGTTCGCTTTATCTGATGACCCATCTGGAGTCTATTTTCACTTATGTGCTTAGCCTGTTTTTTCTGCTGCTAAGCTATTATTCTTTTATAAACATACAAGATCCCCGAAAAAGCCTCATAACTCTGTGCTGGCTAATTCCATTATTGTTTTTTGGACTTTCGGGTAGTGCAGCAATTTTCTTTTCTGGGCTAATCCTCTTATGCGGAACATTATCAAAAAGAAATAGCAATATTTTCTCTATTTGTTTATTGTCTTTGGGGTTAATGGGACTTTCGTTCATTCTGGCTAAATATTTATTATATCCCCATTTTACAACCAATCAGGTTTTGTTTGGCATTCATCCTATAACCCCGGTAGATTATAAAACAGAGAAACTGTTGCCGCATCTGTTGCTTTTACTATTTTTCGTGTTAATTGCAATCAGGCAAATGTTTCCTCCAATGGGAAATAGAATTACTTCTTATGCCCGATGGACGTACACAAATATTATCGGCTTACTCATCTTATCTGCACTTACTGCTACGCTGGCCAATAGTAATGATGACTTCAGATACGAGATGGTTATAGATCGTAGCATACAAAACAGAAACTATAACAAAGCTTTACGGGCAGGGAAAGATGCTCCTCATCCTACAAGAGAGATGACTGTGCTTCGTAATACAGCTTTAGTTCTTTCTGGACATGCAGGAGATAAAATGTTTGAATATGCACAGAATTATAAATCAGATGGCCTGTTCTTTGATTATAATAAAGATAAACCATCATATCCGGGTGGTGCTATGATTTATTTCTATTTAGGAGCCAAACATCTTGCAACGGAGTGGGCAAACAATGATTATCTAAAAAATAGAAATTCATTCAGAATGCTAAAGGATTATGCACTTATAGCTACTGCAAACGGACACTTAAATGCAACAAAGCAAACTGCGCAAATACTGGATAAGACACTATTTCATCGCGATTTCGCAAAAGAACTTTATGAAATAATTGCAGATTCTACTATTCTTATGAATAAGGATCAGGTGTTTGGAGGTATTAAGCAAAGATTGTCTGATAACTATTATCCATTTCCAACTAAAGGAAATTATGATAAGTTTATTTGTAGTTTCTATCGCGATAATCAGAATAATAAAGTGGCATACGAATATTACTTAATGTCTGCTCTGCTAGATAAGAATGTTGATAAAATAAGCTGGGGTCTGAAGCGTTACTGGAATTATTATAAAAGTACAATGCCAAAGCATTATTCAGAAGCTGCCGCATTGTGCAATTATTTGTATAAAGCTCCCGTGGTATATGTAAATAAGGTCACTTTGGAGAAGTTTAAAGAGTTTCTTAAAATGAAGAAAGTACAAAATAATCCTGCAACCGAAGCAAATGTAATGCGTAAAAACTTCGGAGATACTTACTGGTGGTATTATTTTTATAAATGAGTTCGGAGATTTTATAACTGCTAAATTATAATGTTATGAATAAAATTAATATTCTTTGGACAACTGATAATAAGGATACCGTGTTTAATATGTTGTCAATGTATGCTATAAACTCAAAGAAAAGAGAATGGTGGCAGGAAGTCAATGTTATTATATGGGGAGCTTCTGTGAAATTAGTAGGAAATGATACTCAGATACAAACAGAAGTTCTTGAAATGTTAGGTCAGGGACTACATGTTGAAGCTTGTAAAGACTGTTGTGATAAGTTTGGAGTTACAAGCACATTAATAAAACTAGGAATTGATGTTCGATATATGGGAGAACCCTTAACCGAATATTTAAAAAATGGTGAAACAATTCTGACTATATAATTTATATCAGATATTTTTAAATATATTTCCTCTATAAATAAAAGCCATATTTTTATTTAACGCGCTTATAAATAGAGATCCTTATGTAAGTTAACATAAAGCAAAATAGTAAAAAAGAGAGGATAGCAAACCATAATTTACTATCCTCTTTCTATTTTTTGATTAACTTATCTAATCGAAAGTTTCATATCTTGTGGTGAGCAATTTACGATCTCCCAGCGTATTATCCACACGGGCTACATTTATCCAGAACTTATTATCTCGTACAGACTGAATAGGATAAGCAGCCTTTTCACGTGAATATGCGTGCGACCAATTATCAGCCACCACTTCATATTCGGGGTGAGGAGCATTTACAAGAACATTATCTGTTTTGTCGGCAGTGCCATCCTTCACTTCCTGAATTTCATTGTATATAGAAAGCATCACGTCTACAAAGTTATCCAGTTCGGCAAGGCTTTCGCTTTCTGTAGGTTCAACCATTAATGTTCCGTGAACAGGGAATGAGAGAGTAGGAGCATGGTATCCGTAATCCATCAATCGCTTGGCAATATCATTTTCTGTAATGCCTGTCTCGTTAGAAATGTTACGGCATTCAAGAATCATTTCATGACCCACGAAGCCATTGGCACCTCTATAAACAATGCCATAAGTATCTTTCAGACGAGCAGCCAAATAGTTTGCATTTAGAATAGCAATGGCCGTTGCTTGCTTTAAGCCTTCAATTCCCATCATTCGTATATACCCGTAAGTGATTGGTAAAACACCGGCACTTCCATACGGAGCAGAGGAAACTGTATTCTGAGAAGATCCAAAGAAAGGATGTTCAGGCAAGAATGGAACTAGGTGTTTAGCCACGCAAATAGGGCCTACACCAGGACCACCACCACCATGAGGAATGGCAAATGTTTTATGTAGATTAAGATGACAGACATCTGCACCAATTGTTCCCGGGTTGGTATATCCTACCTGAGCGTTCATGTTTGCTCCATCCATGTAGACTTGTGCACCGTAGGAATGAATAATAGCACAGATTTCTTTAATTTCAGTTTCAAAAATACCGTGAGTAGAAGGGTAGGTAATCATCAAGGCAGCCAGATCGTCCTTATGTTCTTCTGCTTTAGTGCGAAGATCATTCATATCAACGTTACCAAATTCATCGCAAGCACAGATAATTGGGGTGAACCCTGCTTGAACAGCCGATGCCGGATTGGTTCCGTGAGCTGATGCCGGAATTAAAACTTTACTACGATTACCTTTACCTCTGCTGATAAGATAAGTACGGATAACACGAAGTCCGGTATATTCTCCTGCAGCACCTGAATTGGGCTGGAAACTTACACCTGCAAAGCCGGTAATTTGTTTCAAATATTCACCTAAGTTATAGATAAGTTCGCTGTAACCTTCTACCTGGTCTTCCGGAGCAAAAGGATGTATGCCTGAAAATGCAGGATTTGACAATGGGAACAACTCGGCAGCAGCGTTTAGCTTCATTGTGCACGATCCCAGAGAAATCATGGAATGAGCCAATGAGATATCCTTTCTGTCCAGACGCTTAATATATCTCATCATCTCCGTCTCAGTATGATACTGATTGAAAACAGGATGAGTTAGGAATGTACTTTTACGTTTAAATGATTCTTTCAGTGAACCATTTTCAGGAATAGCCGTAACTTCTGCAAACTCTTTTTCTGCCGCAATAGAGAAAATGGTAAGCAGAACATTTACATCGTGAATATCTGTTGTTTCGTCAATACTAATTCCCACATCTCCATTATCAAAATAGCGCAGGTTAACTTTTTTGCTTTGAGCGATTGTGCGCATCTGACTGGCAGAAACCTGATCTGTGAGTGATAAGCGGATTGTGTCGAAGTATTGTTCGTTTTGCTGCTTATATCCTAATTTCTTTAATATTTTGTTTATATAGGTAGTTGTCTGATGTATGCGGTTGGCTATGTTCTTTAAACCCTCAGCACCATGGTAAACAGCGTAGAATCCGGCCATGGTTGCAAGCAAAGCCTGAGAAGTACAAATGTTTGAAGTAGCTTTTTCACGCTTAATGTGTTGTTCACGTGTCTGCAATGCCATGCGGTAGCAAAGTTTACCATATTTATCTTTCGACCAGCCAATGATTCGTCCCGGCATACTTCTTTTAAACTCATCGCGTGTAGCAAAGTAAGCAGCAGAAGGGCCTCCGTAATACATTGGGATACCTAATCGCTGAGTTGAGCCGAAAACTATATCTGCTCCCCATTCTCCAGGAGGAACAAGCAGTGCCAGACTAAGTATGTCGGCAGCTACGGAAACCTTACATCCCGCTGCATGGGCTTTTTCGGTGAATCCGCGATAGTCTTCCACATTTCCGTCTGAATTTGGATATTGAATAATACAGCCAAATACATCGGGCGTAAATTCAAATTGCTTATAATCTCCGGTAAGTACTACTATTCCCTGAGGAACTGCACGGGTATTAATTACGGCTAGTGTCTGCGGAAAAACCTTTTCATCAACAAAAAGAATATTGGCGTTATTCTTTTGCTGCTCCCGAGAACGCAGTCCGTACATCATGTTTGCAGCTTCTGCGGCAGCCGTTGCCTCGTCGAGCAATGAACAGTTTGCCAAAGGCATAGCCGTTAAATCAGAAATAACGGTCTGGAAATTCATTAATGCTTCCAGACGTCCTTGCGAAACTTCAGACTGATAAGGCGTATATGAAGTGTACCAAACAGGATTCTCAAGTACATTACGTTGAATAACGGCAGGAGTAATAGTGTCATACCACCCCATACCGATATAAGTAGTAAAAATCTTATTCTTTGCTCCTAGTCTGCAGATGTGTTCTGTAAAAAGACGTTCCGTCATCGGAGCAGGAAGACTTACTTGTTTCTTCAAGCGAATATTTGAAGGAATTGTTTGGTTAATCAGTTCATCCAGGCTTTTTACACCAATGGTATTGAGCATGTGTTCCATATCTTTCTCTTCAATGCCGATATGTCGGTTAGATAATAGATCTGTTTTCATAGTGTTATATTTTTCTTAAAGTATAGTTATATTTTGGTTCTTTACCTATCTGAAAAAAGGATTCTCGGTTTTCTCAATTCCTATTGTTGTAGGAGCTCCGTGACCGGGATAAACAACTGTATCATTTGGCAAAACAAAGAGACGACTACAAATGTTTTCCAGCAATTCGTCGAAGTTACCTCGAGCAAGATCGGCACGCCCTATGCTTCCCTGAAACAATACATCGCCGGAGAACATACAGTTTTCCTGCTTGCAGTAGTAAACCAGACTACCGGGTGAATGGCCCGGAACATGAATGGCTTCCAGAGTTAAATTACCAAACGAAATAATGTCTCCATCGCATATATATTTGCCAAGTGGCACCGGTTCTTCTTTAAGCTCAAAGCCAAACATGCGCGACTGTTTAGGTGCCTGTTCAAGCCAGAACTCGTCCGCTTTATTTGCTTCCGCTTTAATTCCATATTCCTTTAGCATAAAAGGATTGCCGAATATGTGATCCAAATGCAAATGAGTATTCAAAAGATGCTTTATTGTGAGTCCATTACTATCAATATATTTTTTCAAAGCCATCTTTTCTTCTTCGTAGAAGCATCCCGGGTCAATCACAACTGCTTCGTTGTTGTCATCACTCAGAACGTAACAGTTCACGGGAAACATATTGAATTCAAATTTCTTTATCTTCATAAAAATATATTCTTAAACTAATGGAACATAAACAACCTTCTTTGTTTCGAAAAATTCTTCCTCAAAGTAGTCGCTGATGCTATTAATAACTGTTTTATTTTTAAATGGCAATGTTTCGTGTTGAAGCTCACCACCTTTTAAACAAATAAGGCCGTTTGGCAACGCATTGATTTGTTTCTTTGAAATATTCTTCTTAATAATATCAATTAAATCGGAAAGAGGCATTACGGCTCGGCTTACTACAAAGTCGAACAGTTGCTTTTCTTCCTGTGCACGGGCATGGCGGAAGGTCACATTCTTCAGTCCTATGGCATTTGCTACCTCTGTTGCCACTCTCACTTTCTTTCCGATACTGTCCACAAGGTGAAACTTTGTATCCGGAAAAAGAATAGCCAGCGGAATACCAGGAAAACCTCCTCCGGTACCGAGATCCATTATTGAAGTTCCGGGCTTGAAATCGAGAACCTTTGCAATAGCAAGAGAGTGGAGCACGTGATGCTCGTACAGGTTTTCTATATCTTTTCTGGAAATAACATTTATTTTGGCATTCCAGTCTATATATAAATCATAAAGAGCTGCAAACTGACGGTGCTGCTCTTCGGTTAGGTTGGGGAAATATTTAAGAATAATCTCCATTGTCTTTAGTTCGTATTTATTATTCGTAATTTATAATGCTAATATAATCCGCTTGCAGGGTTTTCATCCTTCATCAGAGATTCTACGTCCGAAAACGAAATCTCTATTTTTGTAGGCCCCATTACATAAGGAGCAATCTCATAAACATTGTAATAGAAGGTGAATCCATCATCATTCAGATAGAAATTTTCTGTCGGTGAAAGCGGTTCAGTGATGAAATAACCAATCTCTTCCAGTTCGGCTTCCGAGGTTACTTTATTCTGTTTTTCGAGTTTAGTAAGCAGCAATCTGGTTAACTCTTTTTCGTATCCATCTTTGAAAAGATCGGCAAGACGAATTTGTTTGCCGGTTAGCAGGTCAAAGTTGATAAAGGTAGATGCATAGCTTCCGTGAGCACCTCCGGTATAATCGTAAGTATCAATCTTACAAACCAATACCCCATCTTCGTTAAATGTAAACTTGCTCTTCAGGTCTTTGCTGTAATTATACCATCCGGCATTAAGATCTTCCTCAGAATTCTTCTTTTGGTCTTCCAGATAGAACTGTTGCACATCATTCTTATATCCTTTTATATAAGCAATTTTATATGCTGCAACGGCAACCTTTGGATCCTGACCAACGTATTCGTTCCCAAAACAAACAGAAAGAAGCTTGTTATTAATACTATCCTGCAAAGTTTTGTTTGATGCGTTTTTAATATAAGCAAAACTAATATCGAGTGAACAACCGGGTTTTTTAGGATCATCGAATAGATTAGAAGTTTCTTTTAACAAAACACTGTCGGTTGTGAGTTTATCAGATTCTTTTTGCTTCTTTCCTCCACAGGAAGGAAATAATATTCCTGTCAATAAAAGTGCAGAAAGAATTATCTTTAAGTTTATTTTCATCTTACTATTATAGTTTATAGGGTTGTAAAACTATCCTTTTGTCACCGACAAATATAAAACTTATTAAGGAATAGAGCTAATAAATAAGGAAATTTAATTGCCAAAATCTCTATAATATTTATATATTTGCAGCCAGAATGAAAGGATTGAAGTTCATAATAGCTTGTATTCTCTCTCTTACAATTATTTATGTAGGAGCAGGGGCTAGCATGTCATTTTGCAGATGTGGCCATAACATGGCGACAACATCCGAATCTTTGTGCAAATGTAATTGCAATGAACTTAAAGGTAAAGCAGGGCACAGGGGTTGCTGCATGAATAATGAGCATAAGCTGCCTGGTAAATGTACATCTCAGAACAAAGGGAAATGCTGCAAAACTGTAATTTATAAAGTAGATTTGCAGAAAGATGCGCCTTGTTTGGTGTTTCACATGCCTGCTTATGCTATATTGTCCCAGCACTCTTTTTTATGTTACAATGATTTGCCTACAGCAATTCATGAAACAAACTTGAAAGCCGATCCACCTGATGCTTTCTCTTCAAGGTTTTATCTAAACCTTTATTCTACTCTTCTTATTTAGTATTAGGTTTCTTCAGGTTATCTTAGGGATTACGTCCTTAAGAGTTCTAATTATGCAGTACATCTTTCTAGTGTATGGTGTAGAGTAAATTATAAAAAGGCGTACACCTTTTCTTTGAATACTGTACATTGAAATTAGCAGATAACCTGATAAATTTATTAATGTTACGTTATATTTGTAGTTAATCGAATAGGCAAATCAGGTTATTCTCTGTTTCAATATACTGAATAACCAAATAATGCTTATCGAACAAAGTTGAATAATGACAATTTACTTATGAAGAAGATAGAAAATAAAACATATCCTGTACTAAATATGCATTGTGCAGGTTGTGCCAGCAACGTTGAAAAAACTGTAAATGGCCTTCCCGGAGTTGAGAAAGGAGCAGTTAATCTGGCAGCAAACACCCTTTCCATAGAGTTCGACCGCCTAGTCTTATCGCCAGAGTCTTTACAGAAAGCTATACAAGAGGCGGGGTACGACCTGATTATTGAGGAAGATAATGCACTGGAACTGCAGGAAGAGGAGCAAAGAAAAAGGTACAATAAATTAAAGATAAAGACAATTGGGGCATGGATATTTGCAATTCCAATGATGCTAATCTCAATGGTGTTTATGCACATGCTGTATGCGCATGAAATAATGCTGATTCTGGCCCTGCCGGTTCTTCTATTGTTTGGTAACTCCTTTTATATAAATGCCTGGAAACAGCTGAAGATTGGCCGAAGCAATATGGATACGCTGGTAGCACTGAGTACTTCCATTGCTTTTTCATTCAGTGTGTTTAATACTTTTTATCCGGAGTTCTGGACTTCGAGAGGGTTGGATGCTCATGTATATTACGAAGCTGCAACAGTTATCATTGCATTTGTGCTTCTGGGTAAGCTTCTGGAAGAAAGAGCAAAAGGAAATACCTCATCGGCTATCAGGAAACTGATGGGATTACAGCCGAAAACTGCTTCGGTAATAAGGGATGGCAAAGAAGAGACACTGCTTATTTCTCAATTGCAGGTAAACGACTTGGTAAGTGTTCACCCGGGAGAGAAAATTCCAGTTGATGGAACTGTTAGTGAAGGTAGTTCTTTTGTGGACGAAAGCATGATTACCGGAGAACCTGTTGCTGCAGAGAAGAATGTTGGCGATATGGTTCTGGCAGGAACAATTAATCAGAAGGGTGCATTTGTGATGAAAACCTCTAAAGTGGGAAAAGAAACTCTGCTGGCTAATATAATCAGAATGGTACAGGAAGCTCAGGGAAGTAAGGCTCCGGTGCAAAAGATAGTCGATCGCATTACCGGAATATTTGTACCTGTAGTGCTTGGCTTGTCTGTTATAACATTCATTGTGTGGATGCTTTTCGGAGGAATAAATATGTTCTCTTACGCATTGTTATCGGCAGTATCGGTACTTGTAATTGCATGCCCATGCGCGCTTGGACTTGCTACTCCAACTGCACTAATGGTGGGCATAGGTAAGGGAGCCTCCAACCATATTCTTATTAAAGATGCTTTGGCATTAGAACAGATGAGAAAGGTAAACACGGTAGTATTGGATAAAACCGGAACATTAACCGAGGGACATCCTACGGTTTCTCAGTGGTTCTGGGAAAATGGAGAAGAACCTCAGGCTAAGGAAATTCTTTTGGCTGCCGAGTTAAAGTCGGAACATCCATTAGCAGATGCTATTGTGAACGAACTTCAGTCACAAGGCATTACACCAACAGCTTTATCTTCTTTCGAAAGCATTACCGGTAAAGGAATAAAAGTGGTTTACCAGGGCGAAACATACTGGGCAGGGAACCAGAGATTATTAAATGACTTTGGAGCTGTAATATCTGTCTATTTGAAAGGTATGATAGAGAAATCACAGAGCGAAGGGAAAAGTATAGTTTTCTTTGGGCAAAATAAGAGCCTTTTATCAGTCATTTCAATCAGCGATAAAGTAAAACCTTCATCGAAGGAAGCCGTTAAGATGCTGCAAAATATGGGAATAAGAGTCTGCATGCTTACCGGCGATGGAGAAGCAACAGCCTCTTCTGTAGCATCGGAATTAGGTATCGGACATTACAAAGCCGAAGCATTGCCAAGTGATAAAGAAGACTTTGTGAAAGAACTCCAGAACGAGGGTAGTGTAGTAGCAATGGTTGGCGACGGAATCAATGATTCTCAGGCACTGGCACGTGCAGATGTAAGTATTGCCATGGGAAAGGGTACAGATATTGCTATGGATGTAGCAATGATAACGTTAATGACCTCTGACCTGCAGCTATTGTCGAAAGCATTTAAGCTGTCAAGACAAACAGTGAAACTTATTCATCAAAACCTTTTCTGGGCATTTATCTATAACCTGATAGGCATACCTATTGCAGCAGGATTGCTCTTTCCGCTTAATGGTTTGCTTCTAAATCCGATGATTGCAAGCGCAGCCATGGCATTTAGTTCCGTATCGGTTATGCTCTATACTATATTTTATGGTAAATTTGTGATGAGATTCTGATCTACGTAAGTTCAATAGATGCACTTAAATAAATAAAGCCGGTTTTAGATAAAATCGGCTTTTGTTTATTTAGTAACCAATGCAATTCTGCATTATGGAGTAGTTCCTCCGGTTTCCATATTAATGCTAACAGTATTATCAGCAATACCCAGATCTGTCCAAAGAGAATACAGAACATTAGCTAAATCAGGACTTACGGCGCTTACCTCAAGATACTGATTCATGAAGTCTGAAGGCATAATTTCATCGCCTGCAAAGTGAGCTTTTGCTGCATCTCTGAAATAAGGTGAAAAGGCAGAAGCAAAATCATAAGGCGGAGTACCCGGAACTCCTTTAAGGATTAACAGATTACGGAAATATGCCTGTATATAACTTGAAAAGAATGCATTTGCATAATCAGTGAATCCTGGCTCCATATAGTCGGTAATAGTTTGCGGAGCAAAGCTATAATTATTACCCGCAATGGTAAGCATACGGTAAGTAAACGGATAAGAAACAGTTGAACCGGTTTCTACATCAAAGATGAAATTTGTGCCATTGCTCTTCTTTGTAATATCATTGGCATGGTAGTGCCCGGTAAAGATAATCTTCAGTCCGGCATTCATTAGTTCATTAACATCAGTTGTCCAGTTGTCAATTACATAACCAGGATCAATATCTTGCTGACCTTGATAATGTTCTACTAAACCATGATGCATCATTCCAATAACAGACTTTCCTTTGTCTATGGCATCGGTCAGCTGTTCCTTTATCCAGGTCATTGTTGCTGGCTTAATAACACCGCTACCAATGGTTGTGGTAGTGTTTTCGTAATACTTATTTGCATCAATTGCTATTATCCGGAGTCCTTCAATAGGTTCACTAACGTAACTTAATGAGTTCGGATCTCTGGCAATTGCATCTTTATAGCCAAAATGAGCGTAAATAGATTGAATCTTATCAGCCTGAATAGTTGGTACGCTGAATGATCTATCTTTATTATACCGCGCGGCTTCCGGATTGTTCACATCGTGGTTTCCCGGAGTTATTACAACTTTAATTCCATTTAAAGTTAATTGCCTTAGAACTCTGGCTACTTCTTCATGACTTATCCTTTCGCCATCTTTAGTCAAATCACCGCAAATTAATACTAAATCAGGTTTTTGTGAAATAATCTTTTTAATAGCTGCCTGTAGTATTTCTGAACTGAATTCCAAGAGTTTCGGATCTTTAGCCAAGTAAGCTTGAAAAGCTGTTCCATCTTTTATTAGGAGTGACGGATCCATTACATGGGTGTCTGACAGAATAGCAATCTTAACCCCATTATTCAAGCCTTTGGTTGTTACCCCGAGCGAATTATCTGTAGCTGTATTTAAATCTAAATCATCGTTCTGACAGGAATAAACCAAGGCCATGAAAAGCAAGAATATAATAAGACGTAATGATTTCATATAAAATAGTTTTAAGTTTGATGATTTATAACTCAGAAACAATAAAACACAGAGGCTTAAATCATATAAAAAACTAATAATATTTTTTTGGATAGGATGTATGTGCATATTGCTTTTGCAATATTGCAGAAGTAATGGTATAAACAAAACGGATTACATGCCATATTAATGGATGCTACCGTTTAAAAACATCTGGCGGCATCATTTTCAGCAGCTTTTGTTATATGAATGATTGAAAAATATATTCTTTAAATAAAAACAAATATCTAGATTAAATGTTTTTGACCGGTTATTATTATGAATTCTGACAAATGCTTTTTAACTTTGTGAAGTTGCAAACAAAAACACAAATATGAAAAGCACTTATTACCTTATCTCTGGATTATTATTTTTGTCGGCGGCTATTCATGCCCAAAGCTCCTGCTTTCCTGAACAGAATGCGGTAAATGTAAATCCCGATACTCATCTTGTTCTTAAATTTGATAGCGCACCAACTGTCGGAAATAAAGGTCTTATACGTGTTTTCGAGGAAGGGACCAACCGGCAAGTGGATTGTTTGGATTTAAGCATCCCTGCCGGACCAACAACAAGCCAGGGTAATACAGGTGTTTATACTCCGGTGCCTTATGAATATAAAGCGACCAATTACACAAATGCAAATACAGTTCCGGGCACTCCTTCGGGCATAAACAAACGAGATACTTCCAACTATCAGCTGAATATCATCGGACATTTTACGGATGCTTTTCATTTTTATCCGATTATAGTTCATGGAAACACAGCTACTATATATTTGCACAATAATCTCTTGGAATACGGAAAGAAATATTATGTTACCATTGATAAAGGTGTTATCAATGCCCCTAAATTTAATGGTTTCTCAAAGAAGAATGCATGGAGGTTTTCTACCAAAGAATCCGGTCCGAAAGTCGATGTACATAAGTTTGTGGTAAGTGCCGATGGTTCCGGCGACTTCAATACCGTTCAAGGAGCTCTGGATTATATTCCTGACTTTACTCCTGCAATGATAAATCCGTTAGAGCCTGAAGACGGTAGTTGGAAAATCTTCGTTATGAATGGCGATTATGAGGAGATAGTCTATTTCCGCAACAAACGATATGTAACGATTGAAGGTGAAAGCCGTGACGGAGTTCATATTCATTATGCTAACAATGAAGTCTTTAATCCGCATCCTGCAGATATTAAAACCAATGAACTTAAGGGTACATTTCCTTCACGTAGGGCAGCATTTATGTCCGACAATGGTTTTTGTATCAGTCTGGTAAACCTTACAGTTCAGACCGATCTTCAAGGACAAGCCGAAGGTTTGTTAATGATGGGAGAGGGAAACATGCTTAAGAATGTACATATAATCGGTTCCGGAGATGCTTTGCAGATAAATGGAAGTACATACCTTGAGAATTGCACTATTGATGGCGGGGGAGACACAGTTCTTGGTCGCGGACCAGCATTCTTTAAAGACTGTACTCTATCCAGCTATGGAGCTTTTATGTGGATTCGTAATACAAATAAAAATCATGGAAATGTATTTGTAAACTGTACCTTTGTGGGTAAAGGAAAAGATGCTCTCATTGCTCGTTCTCCTATAAATAAAGGCAAAGGTTATCCTTATGCGGAATCTGTTCTCATTAACTGCAAACTGGATACTATTCCGGCTGTAGGCTGGGCTGTGGAAGGAGATACTACAAATGTTCATTTCTGGGAATACAATAGTCAAAATATGAACGGTAAGCCAATTGACAATAGTTTGCGTCATCCGGCCTCCCGACAACTTGATAAAGAGAAAAACACCAAAATAATTGAACTATATAGTAATCCGACCTATGTTCTAGGTTTTGGGTTTTAAGCTTACAAGAGTATGAATAAACTTGAATATACCGATTGGCAATTAATATCGTATGCCGAAGCATGGCAAAGGCAGACGGATCTTTTTAATGAAATAGTCCATGAAAAACTGGAAGGTAAGCAACATACTAATTATTTAATTACCTGCGAACACCCGCATGTCTACACGCTTGGTAGAAGTGGTAAAGACCAAAATATGCTTATAGGAGAAGAACAGCTCAAAAGGATAGGAGCTACTCTCTATCATATTGATCGTGGCGGAGATATTACTTATCATGGTCCGGGACAGATTGTCTGTTACCCGATTCTTAATCTTGAAGACTACAGTCTGGGATTAAAGGAATATGTTCATGTATTGGAACAAGCTGTTATAAATGTTTGCTCTCATTACGGAATAACTGCCGGCAGATTGGCTGGTGCTACCGGAGTGTGGCTGGATATAGATTCACCTCGTACTCGAAAGATATGCGCTATTGGAGTTCGTAGTAGTCATTTTGTAACAATGCACGGACTAGCTTTCAATGTAAACACAGATCTGAATTACTTCCATTATATCAATCCTTGTGGATTTATAGATAAAGGTGTGACTTCTATTGAAAAAGAACTCAATCAAAAGATTGATATAGAGGAAACAAAATCTTTACTTCGTTTTGAATTAGAGCATCTTCTTACAAGAAAGAATAAATAAAAGAACAAGCATAAGGTGAGCTTTTGCCAATCTTATGCTTGTATTATTAATATTACTTGTTCATTCTCAATGGGATAAATTAGATATCTTCCCTCTCTACTTTTTTATAAATTTACTAATTGTAACCCCTTTCTCTGTTTCAATTCGAAGGGTATACATTCCGGAACTTAGCCTTTCTACTGAAATTTCTATCTCTCCACGAATCATCGGCTTAAGCAATAATAGTTGCTTCCCTGATATATCTATAACCTGAATGCTTTCTACAACATTGTCCGACTGAAGAAACAGCGCGTCAGTGGCCGGGTTCGGATACAGATTAATCTTGTCGGTCTTAATCTGCTCAGCTCCAACAATATTGTCAATCAGTGTAAAAGTGAGCCATCCAAAATCACGCGGTGTAATTTCTTTCCATTCATAATTTTCAGAATCCCAAAAATAAGGAACAGTTAAGTATTCTCCGGGATCTAAATCTAGAGATCCTTGGAAGGTAACTTCCTTTTCCTCATTTTTATCGAGAATAATAGATTGAAAACCATAATTGCTCAGAGAAATGCCACCTAATTTAGGGAACACTACAGCAGCAATATAACTATTCAGGAAGCCACCTATATTTTTTATTGAAGCTTTAAGAATAACGTTATCTTTGCTAACCTTTGTTGAATCCTGAAAATTAATTTTAGAGGTAAGTGCAATAACAGGCAATTCTGTAGGTTCGGGTAAAAGACTTACAACCATGCTATTTCCCAAAAGACTGTAATTTTCACTATTCAAACGGTCATTAGAAAGATCATACAATGCAGATAAGTAATATGTGCCAGGATTCAACAATACGTCTCCTACTAATTCTACATTCTTACTTTTCCCCGCCGGAATATTAACCGGTTCGGAACAGACCTTTTGAATAACAGTATCATTAGAGGTCTGTTGCAATCGGATAATTATGTTCGAGTTATATTCTTCTCCATTATTTGTAATGCTCAGATTAAATCGTCCTGTTTTGTTCTGATAAAGATTTCCGGTAACATTAAATGAATTGAGTATTAGTTTCGGCTGTAAATCCGGAATGGTTACGCTGATATTTGAATTTGTTACAGATATATTCAGATAATTAGGCGTACCAACTTTTCCTCTCATTATTTGCCAGTTAGAATCTCCTGCTGGTTCAAATACATAATACATTTTATAATTTCCATTTGAAATAGAAACCGGGATTTGAGTATTAAAAGAAAAACCTGCATATCCGTAATTTGTTTCAAGGAATGATACTGTTTGGCTTTGTAGTAAATAAACTATTCCTTTATCATTGTATAGTGCTATTCCAACAGATCCATTGAATGTATTTATTCCCATGTTATAAAAATCTGTCGTTACAATAAAAGAGCCATTACGACTAACTGAATTAGACAAAGTTGCTATTGGTGAATATAAATGCAGCTGATAAGGGGCAATTGCAGACGAACTGCTCGCTTTTTTGATACCAATAACAATTTTCTGATTATAATTAAATCCGCCGCTGGTTCCTCCACTTAAACCTAATGAATTAGGATTAAGAACTGATAATTCAAAATAACCATTGGAATCACCACTCCATCCCCAATTAAAATGGAATAGCCCATTTTTATCGTATCCGTCACATACAAATTCATGTCCGTAACCATCGGACCTGCCAAAGTATAATACCGGTCGACCTTCATTTAACTCACTTTTTAATAAACCAACCCATTCTGGCTGTGAATAATAATCTCTGCTATACATTTGTATCCTTGAATCGTAGCCAAAATTTTTAATTAAAGCTCTTGCCATGTCTGTTGGATATGCAGAACTTGATAAAATGCCATAATTCATATTAACTGCAACTCCGGCATCGTACATAAGTTTAGCAACTGCATCGATCTGGGCTTTCGTACTAAACTTATTATAAACATCAGCCATATTCTCCCAATCATACGTTGCCTGTGAGAAATCAACAGTAATTGAATCTGTAAACCCAGAGGGAATGTATGTGTTAGACCCCGTTCCTTTTAATGGCCATCTATGATATTTCATCACCTGTGACATTGAAGTAGCCACGCATCCGGTTACAGCCCTTATTGAATCAGTCATAACAGGACAAAACTTATTGTAAGGATAGCCTTGGTCCCATCTATTTTCTCCTAAAAGAGGAGTCACAAAAGCTGCATAAGTTGCTAGCGCATTATCAGATGTATAATAAGATTTCAGGAGTGATGTGTTATTCTGTTCTGGCTGCTTAATGATATATTGTAGCTCATTTTTATAGAATCTCAGCCAGTCTGAGAAATTAGGTGGCAAAGAGTCAATATTGAAACTGCCAACATCTGAATAACCCAAAATATCTTTTGCCCGATCATCACCTGAAATAATAATAAATCCATTATATTTCCGATATTGAATACATAATAATATCCATTATTATCCGATGAGCGGGTTGCAACATCTGAACATGTATAAGCCAGCTGTAAAGTTGAAGTTCCTTGAAGTATACTTTTTGTAGAAACTGGATTCTTTTGATAAAAAGACATGGCAATTCTTAATGCCTCACGGCTATTTCTCGGTGTTGCAATTATATTTGAAACAAATATAAACAAAAGAGGAACTAACTGTATTATCCTTTTTAATTGAATGTTCATAGAAATTAAGTTTTAAACTATTTCGGTACAAACAATTAAAATAAGTACAACCTGACTATCTTTTCCCTACAAACTATTCTGGCTAAAGAATTATTTATGGGCGAAAAGTCCGTTGATAATAAAGAGAATGAATTAGCTCTGAATTAAAGAAGTGTTTTATATGTTCTATTTTTTAGATAATAATAACACGTCATTTAGCTGATAGCTAATACTTTGCGATCTGGCATGCTTACAGATGTTTTTTTAGTTTTACTAATCTATTTATGTATTTATTATTTAAACAATATATATTGAATATAAGTTTCTGACATTCTTTATATTTAGTAGTTCTTAATTTTTAAAAATAAAAAAGGACATAAGTGATGATTTACTTATGTCCTTAGTTGCCTTTATACATTCTATATTATTCCAGATAGATTGAATGCGTTTTTATGATAACCTTTTTACACCCTGGAAAGTTTGCGTCAATAAGTGCATTTAGCTCTTTTATTTCATCTTTATATTGATAACGAAGACCACAATCAATGATTTCTACCATTGGGTTCTTTTCAGCAACTCGCAAAATCATTTCTTGTAATGATGGAGCCTCAGTTAAACGGCTGTATTCTTCATAAGTGTAATTAAGAAAAACAGTATTTTCATTAATTCCACGATTGTCTAATAAATAACCATTCTTTAATGGAGTAGGCTTAGCCAGTTTCCCTTTATAGAATACATCTGTTGGAGCAGGATAGGAGATTATTTTTGTTTTCTCGCTATTCATTGTAACCGGAACAAGATTTGAATAATCTCTGTTTGTTCTATAAACTATAGCCTTAGCTCCACGAGTAACCTGATTGATATTGTCCGTTGAGGGAACAGATTCCGCTGCAGATGTTGTTGTATTCTTGCTACAATGGCATGAAAACAAAATTAGTGAACCAATAAATGTCAAGCAACGACATATTTTCATTATTCTTTCTATTTTATGGTTAAAGACTTATTTCTTAAAGAATTTCTCAGTATAACTTCCTTCTTCTGTCTCTATTTTAATTAAATAAACGCCTTTGCTTAAATCGCTTACTGAAATTGGAATATTACCTGTAGTCATAGGTTTCTTCAATAAAGTCGATTTTCCCGATATGTCAAAAATCATAATAGATTTAACTATAGAAGGCGATTGAATATAAATAATATCATTCTCCGTATTAGAATAAACACTCAATTTATCAATTGATGCTTCTTCAATACCGGTTGCATAGTTTTCAATAAGAACACTTCTTGAATTATTTTCGTTCGGGGTTAGAAGAACCATTGATGGGCTATCCTGATTATTATTAGCATCATAATTAAGAGTAAGAACATAAGTACCCGGAGTAAGAGTTATGTCTTCTGAAATCTCTATTGTTTTAGTAGCTCCTGAAGGAATATTTATCGGATCATAATTAATTTGTTTGCTTGTACTATTTGTTTCTGTTGAAGTCAGATAAAAAGATAGATAAGAATTAAATTCTCCACCAGTGTTTTGAATAGTAGCACTAAATGTTCCTGCTTTTCCGTAATAAAGATTTCCGATAGTACTCAAAGCTCCAGTTAGAGCAAGCTTAGGATAAACATCCGGGGTAGCAAAAGTAACATTGGTTGAGGTCACTGTAACATCTAAAGAATTAGGTGTACCAACTCTACCTCTTAATATAGACCAATTATTTTGATCAGAAGCTTTGTAAATACAATATAACTGATAGGTACCATTAGCTACTGTAGTAGGAATTTCTAATCTTGATACTGTTAGATTATCATTTCCCTCAAATGTGTCTGTAGTAACGCTGTATTGTTTAATTACAGAGACTAAAGTTGAACCCTGATAAAGTCCAAATGCAATGTTCCCACTAAATAGATTACCCCCATAATTGGCATATCCAAAATTAAGACTGAATGCCTGACTCCTTGTTATGCTTTCGGACCCAACCTTTATTTTTTTTATTAAATAGATTTCGTATGATTTGCTTGAAGTAGTAGTTGGCTTTTGAATTCCGGTTACCATATCTTGCCAGACAGTAAATCCGTCCGTAACAGATCCTCCAATTCCGGGAGTCTCGTAATTTAATGAAGATAGTTCAAAATATCCGTTATAGTAACCACCCCATCCCCAGTTAAAGTGAAAAAGATTATTCGTGTCATAACCGTCACAGATGAATTGGTGTCCACCTTCGCTAGTGGAGGAACCACCATATAATATAGGACGACCAGCATTTAATTCAGTCTTTATCATCTGAAGCCACTCAGCTTCAGTATAAAAATCACGCGAAAATATCTGTATATTCGAATCATAACCAAAATATTTGCTTAACGCTGCTGGAATATAATTACTATAAGCAGCTGATGAATAAGCTGTATAGTCCATACTTACTGATACTCCGCAGTGATACATTAGAATTGCAACAGCTGTATCTTGAATAGCAGTACTATTACCACTATATGTATTTTTCATGTTGGACCAATTATAGGCTGTTTTCGAGAAATCCACATAAAGAGAATCGCTCATACTATCTGGCTTGTATTTTTTTGATCCGGCACCTTGTATAGGCCACTGATAATATTTCATGATTTGAGCCATGGCTGTAGCAACACAACCCGTAGGAGCACGTGATGTTCCTACTTTTGGACAAAGAATATTGTATGGAGAAAGCTGATTCCAGGCTATTGTTCCAAGCAACGGACTAATTGAAGTTGAAAAGGAAGTTGCCTTTGTGGTAGCTGATAATACGGACGATGATTGCACTATTGAAGTTGCATCATCTGTTGCAGCTAGTGCCTTGAGTTCTTTCTGGTATAAACTCATCCAGTTCTTGAAATTCTCGGGCATTACTTTTGCAGAGAAACTGCCACAATCTGAATATCCTAAAACTGATTTCGCCCGATCATCACCCGAAATTATAATAAAGCCGTTATTCTCTCCTCTATTAAATATATAATAATACGCATTTTCGTTAGAAGAACGAGTTGCTATACCGTCAGTACAGCTATAAGCCAAAGTTAAACCTACATTTTCCGTGGAGGATTTTGTACTTATACTTTTTGTCGTGATAGAATTTTGATAAAATGAATTTGCAATAGAAAGCGCTTCAGCACTAGATCTTGATTTTGCATAGATACTAATATTTGATATTAGCAGAAGAGAAAAGAAGATGCGTGTTTTCAGTGTTTGTTTGTTCATTTCTTATAAAATTTTAGCTGTACAAATAGAATATAGCAATATGTTTAAACATATACATTGATTCTACCTTTTAATAAATTTGCAAACCTCAATACCTGTTTCAGATTCACATTGAAGAACATAAGTTCCAGAACTTAGTCCGTTTACAGAAACTGAAATCAATCCACTCTTCTCTGGTCTCAAAAATAATATTTGTTTTCCGGAAATATCCATAATCCTGATTATTTTTATAATCTTTTCAGATTGCAGAAATAAGTTATCTACTACAGGATTTGGATAGATAAGCAATTTAGAAGATGAATTTCTTTCAATATCAGTACTACTATCCACAAGAGTAAACGCTAAGACAGAATTATCTCTCGGAGTAATAAGATTCCAATCATTTATTGTTGTATCCCAATATGTTACAGCTGTTAAATATGAACCAAGGTCTAAATCTATATTGCCACTGAATGTTACTTCCTTTTCTTCATCTGTATCTAAAACTAAGGTCTGATATCCGTAATAAGTAAGCGAGTTTCCAGCTGTTGAAGGATATACAAATGCTATTACATGGTTATTAAAGTATCCTCCGATGTTCTTTATTTTGGCCGTAAGTACTGCATTGTTTTTATTAACTTTGTTAGAGTCCGGGAAAGATACTTTAGATGTTAGTGTAAGAATTGGGTTTCCAGGTTCCGGTAAAACCGTAACAGCTATAGAATCGCCAAGAGTTACATAACTCTGTGATGCGCGATTATTATAATAATCATACATCACATATAAATAGTATTTTCCGGGAACTAATTTAATATTTCCAGTAATATCAAAACTCTTAGTACTGCCTGATGCAATATTTATTGGATCATTAGAAACATATTGTTCTGTTGCATTATCCTCTGCCGATTTTAAATAAAGAATTAATGATGAATTATATTCTCCTCCATTATTTGCTATACTTACATTGAATTTGCCTGTTTTGTTTTGATATAAGTTTCCATTAACCGTTAATGAATTTAAGGCTAGTTTAGGTCGAATATCTGGAACTGAAAATAAAATATTAGTTGACGCTACATTTACATTTATATAATTGGGTGTTCCTACTTTTCCTCTCATAATCTGCCAGTCAGAATCATCGGTTGGCTGAAATACACTGTAGAGCATGTAATTACCATTAACAACATCAGAAGGGACAGTAATATTGGTTGCATAAGAAGGATTATAATATCCAGAATAGGTGTCGAGCGATGAAGAACGACTGCTGAGTAACTTTACAAATCCGTTATCATTATATAAAGCTAATCCAACCTTACCATTAAATGTATTTATGCCCAAATTTGTTATTCTAATTGGTAAAGTAAAAGCGCTTGTACGGTCTATTGAAGCCGGAATATTATTAAATGGCGAATATAAGTATAACTGGTAAGGATGTACTGTGGATGATGCATTTGGCTTTTGAACTCCAATAACAATAAGTTGATCATAATTAAATCCTCCACTTGTTCCTCCGCCAATTCCTAAGGAAGATGGATTTAGAACAGACAATTCAAAATAACCATCTGAACTTCCACTCCATCCCCAATTAAAATGGAATAACCCATTATTATCGTATCCGTCACACACAAACTGATGTCCTGTATCTTTTGAATATCCGGCATAAAAAACCGGACGACCAGCATTTAATTCTGCCTTAATCAGACCTTCCCATTCTGGTTTAGAATAATAATCTCTATAATAACTTTGGATATTTGAATCATAATTAAAATATCCGATTAGAGCTTTAGCCATATTTAAAGAGGATGCAGAACTATATTCTCCATACATCATGTTTACTGAAACTCCCGCATGATACATTAGTGTAGCTACAGCATCCTTTTGAATAGCGGTGCTTGAACTATTATATATATCAGTCATATTTGCCCAGTCGTATGTAGCTTTAGAAAAATCAACGCTTAAAGATGTAGTAAACCCATTAGGAGTATAAGTGTTTGACCCAGTTCCACTAACAGGCCAGCTATAATATTTCATAACCTGAGCCATTGCTGTGGCAACACATCCGGTTGCTGCTCTTTCGGATGTTGAATCATTAATTATAGGACAAAGATTATTGTATGGTGATCCTTGATCCCATTTAATTCCACCTAATAATGGAGCTACAGAAGTTGAATAAGTAGACTGGCGAACATCAGTACCGATTGACTCACTTAGCTGAACTGAAGAAGTATTTGTTGATTCTGGCTGCTCTATCAAATACTTCAATTCATCTTTGTAAAAGTTAAGCCAGGCCGAAAAATTAGGTGGTAAAGAGTTTATATCAAACTTTCCGCTATCGGAATATCCTAAAATATCTTTTGCTCTATCATCTCCGGATACAATAATAAAACCATTATTCTCACCTCTGTTAAATACATAATAATATGCTTTATCAGAAGTTGATCTGGTAGATATGCCATCGATACAAGTATAGGCTAATTTCAAAGTCGATAAATCTGCAGACATCATTTTTATTGAAACCTGCTTTTTATGATAGAAAGAGTTTGCTATTATTAATGCTTCACTGCTAGTCCGCGATATTGCCAGAATCTTTGTTGCAAAGAATAATAGGAATCCTATAAGTAGTAGTGCCTTTTTCATTTGTTATTTGTGTTAAATAATCCACAGCAGTTATATAAAAATAGATCTGCTTAAACTTTCTTGAGATTTAGATTTTGAAATTTTGTATTAGAAATAGATTACAATCAACTTCTTTTTGTTATAAAAGTTTATAATCATGTTATAACAGTGGTAAATATAAGAAAAAAGAGCATAGGCAAATAAATACATATACTCTTTTTTATTTAACAAATATTGTAAAAATCATTTTTTTATAAATTTGCACACCTTTTCTTCTGTTTCGGTTATCGATTGAAGAATGTATGCACCTGCTTTGAGGGTATTTATAGGTATAGGAATTTCTCCATTTCTTAAAGGATTAATTTTTAAAACCAACTTTCCGGAAAGATCCGTTATATTGATTGCTTTTACAACATCATCAGATTTTAGATAAAGAATATCTGTTGCTGGGATAGGGTAAAGATGTGGTTTTGCTTCTTCCGTTTTTTCTATATCTGTAGCTTTAGTAGCATTATCGGTTATAGTAAAAACAATTTTACTATAATCATTAGGATCCATAAATGAATAACTATTTCCTAATGTAGTACTATAAGCCAGTGCTGTTAAATACGATCCAGGTTCAAGACCAATATTCCCGCTGAGGGTTATTGTCTTTTCTTCATCTTTATCTAAAATAATTTTCTGAAATCCAAAAAATGAAAGTGCAATATAACTGTTAACAGGATATACGAATGCTACTACATAATCCTCAAAATATCCTCCGTTATTTTTAATGCGAGCAGTTAGAATTGCATCATTTCCATTTACTTGAGATGGATCAGGAAATGAAATCTTAGAAGTCAGTGTTAGAGCCGGCGTCTCTATTGAAGTATTCAAGATCTCTACAATTAAAGAAGAACCTATATTATTAAATGTATCTGCATTTGATCTGTCATTTTGTGGATCATACATTACATATAAATAATATTTTCCTGCTGTTAATGTAACATTTCCCATAAAGTCGAGACTTTTTGTCTCACCAGTACCAATATTTACAGGATCCATACAAACTACTTGAGAGATAGAGTCGTTAACAGCAGACTTTAATAAAATAACTAAGTTTGAATTATATTCACCTCCAGTATTTGTAAGGTTTACGTTAAATCGACCAGTGCTGTTTTGATAAAGATTGCCTATAGTAGATAAGGTGTTCAGAGTTAAGTTTGGAAGTACGTTTGGAACACTGAACGTTATATTTGAAGAAGTAACTGCTACATTTAAGTAATTGGCTGTACCTACTTTTCCTCTCATTATTTGCCATTCTGTTTTTCCGGAAGGTAGAAATACGCTATAAAGCTTATAGTTGCCATTTATTACATCAGTTGGTATGCTTGAAGAATATGCTAAATTAGACCATCCACTATATGTATCAAGAGACGATACAGAATAACTTTTAATCAGTTTTACAAAACCATTTTCATTGAATAATGCCAGCCCAATAGAACCACTGAAATTTGTTATTCCCATATTATAGATATCTGCATTAATTGAAAAAGTATTTGTACGACTTATTGAGTTTGCAGAGATTTTTAGTGGTGAATATAAATGTAATTGATAAGGTGCTGCAATCGATGCTTCATTAGGTTTTTGTACTCCGATAACAAAAAGCTGATCAGAATTAAACCCTCCACTGGTTCCGCCACCAATACCAAGAACAGACGGATTTAGTGCTGATAATTCAAAATAACCATCAGATTCACCACTCCATCCCCAGTTAAAATGAAAGAGATCATTGCTATCATATCCATCACAAACAAATTGATGTCCTATATCAGTAGAATTTCCAGCATAAAGGACAGGGCGTTTAGCATTTAATTCTGTTTTAAGCATATTCATCCACTCTGATCTGTTATAATAATCTCTGTGATAAGTCTGAATATTGGGATCGTAGTTAAAATACTTTATTAAAGCTTTGGCCATATTAGTCGGACTAGCAGAGCTGGAAAAACCATAATCCATATTCACAGCTACTCCACAATGATACATTAACGTGGCTACAGCATTTTTTTTAGTAGCAGTACTTAAGCTACTATATGTTTCTGTCATATTTTTCCAGTCGTATGTTGTTTTTGAAAAGTCAACTGTAAGAGCTTGAAAATATCCATCCGGAGTATATGTATTAGATCCTTTACCTGTAACGGGCCATTGATGATATCTCATTACTTGAGCCATAGCAGTGGCTACGCAGCCAGTAACAGTTCTTTCAGTAGATTTTGTACTTATTGTAGGACAGAGTTCATTGTATGGAGTTCCCTGATCCCATTTTATTCCTCCAAGAAGTGGAGTAACAGATGTTGCATATATTGTTTTATTAGCAGTGGTATTATCAGTTGTACTGAGTAAAACATTTGAGGTACAACTTAATTCTTCAGGTTGATTCAATAATGCTTTTATTTCCTTTTGATAGAAATTTAGCCATGCAGAAAAGTTTGTAGGCAAAGAATCTGAATTGAATTTACCATTATGAGAATATCCAAGAATGTCTTTAGCTCTATCATCTCCAGAAACGATTATAAAACCATTATTATCGCCAATATTAAATACGTAATAGTATGCTTTTTCGGTTGAAGAACGTGTAACAATGCTATCTTTACAAGTGTAAGCTAATGTTAGTGTGGAATTTGGCAAACCAATAGTTTTAGTTAGGACTTGTGATTTCTGAGAAAAGTTACTAGCAATAATTAGAGCTTCATTACTGGTACGTGATTTAGCAAAACCTGGCAAAATTGAACAAGAAAAAATAAATATCAATATCAGTTTTTTTAGTAAAAAAACATTCACGTAAAGTTTAGTCATTTGTGTTTTATATAAAGTGTATGTGCAAAATATTATGTAGACACATGAATTTTAGGCATACTAGTTGTGTCTGATCGTGTAAATAATAAAATTAAGCTATAGATGGAACCCTGATTTTGTTATATATTCATAGCTAACAATGATATGTATAGAAAGATATTTAATAAAATAAGAGGAGTGCAGTGCTCTTCTCATAACAATTTGAAGATTTAATTAAACTTATTATTTAAAACTATACAAAATTAAATAATATATAGACGGAAATGTTTCAATATATAAATCAGGAATGATTATTAGTATGATTTAAGGAAGAGAGAATCACCTAAATATAGACAATTATTAAGGTTAATATTTAAAATTTAATTCTCAAGATGTATTGCTGAAACTTACTAGATATTAGCAAAATATAAATTTAGGGTTATCATAATTATATATTTACTGTAAACAATAATATTCAATATCTCTAATTTGGAATTAGGTTTTATTAGCAAATACAGATAAAAAGAAAGTCGGAGATGCAGTACCAATTTATACTACATCTCCGACCTAAAAAACTTTATTGATATCTTATAAAGTTACACCAGTTTTGAATATTGCAATTTCACGATAGTTTTTCTTTTCGTTATTTACAGGCTCACCACTTGCAACTTTGATTATATAATCAGTAAATCTTTCACAAGTTTTTTCCATTGGTTCATTTTCCAAAATAACCCCTGCATTAAAATCAATCCATCCTGGTTTGTTATTTGCCAGATTTGAATTTGTTGAAATCTTCATGGTTGGTACAAATGTTCCAAATGGAGTTCCGCGTCCGGTTGTGAAAAGAACCATATGACAACCTGATGCCGCAAGAGTTGTTGCTGCAACAAGATCATTACCTGGCGCGCTCAATAAGTTCAAACCTTTAGTTTGAATTCTTTCTCCGTATTTCATAACACCTTTAACTACACTTTTTCCACATTTTTGAGTGCAGCCTAATGACTTTTCTTCCAATGTTGAAATACCACCAGCTTTATTTCCCGGAGATGGGTTTTCATAAATTGGTTGTTCATTACGGATAAAGTAATCCTTAAAATCGTTAATCAAATGAACTGTCTGCTCAAATAATTCTTTGTTCTCACAACGGTTCATCAAGATTGTCTCAGCACCAAACATTTCAGGAACTTCGGTAAGAACCGATGTACCACCTTGAGCAATCAAAAAGTCAGAGAACATACCAAGTAATGGATTAGCTGTAATTCCTGAGAATCCGTCTGATCCACCACATTTTAATCCTACACGTAATTCAGAAAGAGGAACATCAACACGTACATCTTTGCTTGCTTTTGAATAAAGATCGCGAAGAATAGCCATACCTTCTTCAAATTCATCACCGACTTTCTGAGTTTCCATGAATGCTACACGGTCTGCATCATATTCGCCAAGGAATTCGCGGAAAGCAGGAAGCTGATTGTTTTCACAACCCAAACCTACTACAAATACTGCACCGGCATTTGGATGAAGAACCATGTCGCGTAATATTTTACGAGTATTTTCGTGGTCATCGCCTAATTGAGAACAACCATAGTTATGTGGGAATGATACAATAGCATCAACTCCTTTTCCTTCAGTTTCACGACGTAGTTGATCTGCCAATTGATTAACGATACCATTTACACAACCAACTGTTGGGATAATCCATATTTCATTTCTTACACCAACATCACCGTTTTTACGCTTGTAACCTTTGAAAGTCAGGTTTTTATTTGCAATCTCGAGAGTTTCATGAGCTGGATTGTATGTATATTCAAGTAAACCAGACAAGTTTGTCTTGATCTTCTTCTCGTTTACCCAGTCACCTTGTTTGATAGGAGTTATAGCATGACCAATAGCATAACCATATTTGACTATATGATCGTCAACAGCGAAGTCTTTCAAAGCAAATTTGTGACCAGCTGGAACATCTTCATTTAGTTTAATATCCAATCCATTTACGGAAATGGTTTCACCTGCAGACAAATTTAAGATAGCTACAGCTACGTTATCTGCTGGATTAATTTTTAAATACTTAGTTTCCATATATTTTCTATTATGATAAGTTTATTTTTGAAAATCAAGATAAAAGTCTACCGTTTCTACAGTTAATAGATCTATTGGCATATAGTTTATGCAATTTATCTCTTTCTTAAATATCAATTGATCGCATAATGCTTTTATACCATTATATCCCTGAATTTCAGGTTGCTGAGCTATTAACATAGAAACAGAACCATTTTTAAGACAGGTAACGTTTCTTTTCAGTAAATCATAACCTACCAGATTAAACTCCTTGATTCCTCTTTTCTCAAGATATTCGCCTATAATGTGAACTTTTGAATTGAATGTTATTCCACATGTAACCTCTGGATGTTCAGCAAAATAAGCATCTAGTAATTGTTCATCTTCAATAGGATACTTTGGATGAAGGTTAAGCTCAGTAATACGACAAGAAGGGAAATGCTCTTTCATATAAATTCTAAAGCCTTTATCTCTGTTTTCCTGTTGATTTGATCCTATAATACCTTCTTTAATTTGGCGGAAAATAACTATTTCATCAGCTTTATCAGACATTAGCATTAACATCTTTGCTGCAAAATATCCACTTCTTTCTGAGTTTTGTCCATAAAAAGCCAATGGATGCAGGTCAGGAATATTTGAGTCTATAAATATATAAGGTATAGAAAACTCATTTAGATGATCTGTAAAATTGCGAGTAATCTGAGGTATAGTAGGAGAGACTATTACGCCATCAGGATGCTCAGCTATTATAGCATTTCCTGCAGATGTGAATGATGTATAATCATATGCATCATAGTAGCACATCTTTATAGAAATATTAAAATCCGAAAAAGCAGCTACCGCATCAGTTATACCTTTTTCTACTGCAGTCCAATATTCCCCTTCTACATGCTGAGGAAGCAAACTAACAAACAGGTATTTTTTATTTGAGGCCAGAGCACTAGCATACATGTTAGGTTGATAGTTTAATTGCTCTAGAATCTCTTCAACCCGCTTTTTGCTTTTTTCAGATACACCGCTTCTCCCATGGATTACTCTATCAACAGTTCCAACTGACACATCGGCTAAGCGTGCTATGTCTTTTATTCGTATTCTTTCCGGCAGTTCATCCATAGCTTGTTTTGTTCTTAACAATTGATTATTCGTGTTCGAACACAATAATAATTTATTTTTTTTCATCGCAAATATATAACAATTTTTGTAATTACAAAAATATTCGTATCTTTGTGCACGTACACGAGTTGACTGTTTTGGTTGATTATTTATTATTAATATACTCATTTATAGTCAATTGGTTTAACAAACGTAGATTATTATAAATTGAAACATAGAAATACTAATCATTTATTTTAAATAGAAAATAGAATTATGGGAAAGAAAGTTGTTACTTTTGGGGAAATTATGTTGCGTTTGGCAACTCCTGGTTATTTAAGATTTTCACAAGCAAAGGAATTTAATGCTACATTTGGTGGTGGTGAAGCTAATGTTGCAGTCTCTTTGGCAAACTATGGCTTGGAAACTGAATTTGTGACTCGCCTACCTAAAAATGACATCGCAGAATCTTGCATTATGGACTTACGTTCTCACAACGTTGGAACTAAAGAAATTATCTTCGGTGGTGATCGTGTAGGTATTTATTTCCTTGAAACAGGTGCTGTAGCTCGTGCTTCAAAAGTAGTTTATGACCGCGCAAACTCCTCAATATCAACTATTCAGCCAGGCATGATTAACTGGAAAGAAGTATTCAAAGATGCTCAATGGTTCCACTGGACTGGTATTACTCCAGCTTTATCACAAGGTGCTGCTGATGCTTGTCTTGAAGCTATCAAAGTTGCTAATGAAATGGGTGTAACTGTTTCTACCGACCTTAACTACCGTAAAAACCTTTGGAAGTATGGTAAAACTGCTGCAGAAGTTATGCCTGCATTAGTTGAAGGTTGTGATGTAATTCTTGGTAATGAAGAAGATTGCGAAAAAGTATTTGGTGTTAAACCTGAAGGATTTGATGTTGCTGCGACTCACGGTGAAGTTAATGCTGCTGAATTTGAATCAGTATGTACTCAGATGATGGCTAAATTCCCACGTGCTAAGAAAGTAATTATCACTCTTCGTGGTTCTATCAACGCTAACCACAATACTTGGGGTGGTGTTCTTTACTCTGATGGATCATTGAAACAATCTAAAAGATATGACATTACTCACATTGTTGACCGTGTAGGTGGTGGTGACTCATTCATGGGTGGTCTTGTCTACGGTTTGATTTCTTATCCAAACGATGATCAGAAAGCTTTGGAATTTGCAGTTGCTGCATCTTGTCTTAAACATACAATTTATGGTGACTTTAACCTTGTAACTGTTTCTGAAGTAGAAAACTTAATGAAAGGTGACGGTTCAGGTCGTGTTTCTCGTTAATAACATTATAATATAAAAGTAAGATGGCAAGATTTTCAAAAATACAAGTGCTTAATGCAATGGCAAGCACAGGGATGGTTCCCGTTTTCTATAATAAGGATGTTGAATTAGCAAAGAATGTTGTAAAAGCATGCTATGAAGGTGGTGTTCGTGCGTTCGAATTCACTAACCGTGGCGATTTTGCACAGGAAGTATTTGCAGAATTAGTAAAATGGGCTGCAAAAGAATGTCCTGATATGATTCTGGGAATTGGTTCTATCGTTGATCCTGCTACTGCAGCAATGTATATTCAATTAGGTGCTAACTTTATTGTTGGTCCATTGTTCAACCCAGAAATTGCTAAAGTTTGTAACCGTCGTTTAATTCCATACACTCCAGGTTGTGGCTCTGTATCAGAAATCGGTTTCGCCCAAGAAGTAGGATGCGATCTTTGCAAAGTATTCCCTGCAGGTAACGTTGGTGGTCCTTCATTCGTTAAGAATGTAAAAGCTCCAATGCCTTGGTCTATGTTAATGGTTACTGGTGGTGTTGAACCAACAAAAGACAACCTTACTGCATGGATTAAAGCTGGCGTAACATGTGTAGGTATGGGTTCGAACCTTTTCCCAAAAGATGTAGTTGCAGCTAATGATTGGGCATGGGTAACAGCTAAGTGTAAAGAAGCTTTCGGATATATTGAAGAAGCTCGCAAATAAAAAAACAGATTGTAAATCAATCTGTTTGATTTATAAAAGAATGCCCTTATAAAGGTTGGTTAGAAGGGCATCTTTATTTTGTTTAAATTGTTTAAAGGGGGGCTTGGCCATCGGGAATATTCATTTAATGAATCCCGATGGCTTGCTTTTTTTATCTATCTTTCTTAACTAACTTCAAAATACGTGTTACAGCAAATGATTGTTTGTGGAAGATAAACATAGGTACTGCAACACCAACCACCAAAGCAAACATAACAAAAGTAGCAGTTAAACCATTTCTGAATATTGCTACTATTATATCCACTGATGCCGAATCATCTTTGCATTGAATAAATTTCACTAAGGCAAGAATTGTTTTATATGCAAACATTCCTGGGATCATAGGTAATAAAGAAGGGAAAGAGAATACTTCTGCCGGACAATGAATTTTCTTTGCAAAGAAAATGCTTAGCATACCAATAGAAAATGCTGCAAGAAATGATGCCGAAGCAATATCCAAGGAAGTACTATGCAACAAACAATAACGAAGTCCGTGCCCAACAGCTGCTAAAAATGCAGAAACAAGAATAGCTTTGCGTGGAGGATTAGAGATTACTGCAAATCCAATAGATGCAATTGCTGCAAAAAAACCATCAAATATAATGGCTTCAATAAAATCATAATTTATCATAATGCATTTACTCCTAACAATAATAAAGTTAATGACAAACCTATAGAAAGGCAAATAATAAGTAATGCTGCGTTAATTAATCGTGAAACGCCAGCTAAAACATGGCCTTCAATAACATCAATAACACCATTAATGAGAGGTACACCTGGAACGAGATAAAGAACACTTGTTCCAAGAGCAATATCAGGAGTATTTCCTATATTGTATAGCACGGCTGTACAACCTATCATGGAAGCGGTAAACGCAGAAACAATGAATACAAATAAATGGTTGAGATGCATTTCTGTTAATTTCTGACGAATAAAGAAACCTGCCAGTGTTGCAACGAAAACTATACCCATCGCTTGTATATCACCTGTAAAGAGACGGCAAAAAGATGCATTTGCACATGCAACCAGGAAAAGAACCATCCATTTACTCATTCGAGGGTTACTGATAATTTCCTTATATCTTGCTTTCAATTCATCCATAGACAAATGCTCATCATAAGCTTCCCAGCTTAATGTGCTGAGTCGGGCATTTAATTCAAAGTTCAAGGCCATTGGCTTGATTTTATTCACAGTGCTGTAAGAATGTGAATTGTCTTTGTCTCTCAAAGTCATAATAATGGTTTTCTGAAAGATCGTCATGTCAACGAAATAGCCAAAAGACTCAGCTATTCGAGAGGTGTTACGTACAATACGCGATGTGTGTACGCCTACAGCCATTAGACTGGTAGAGTAGTCGGATAAAAACTTCGATAACTCTTTAAGTTCTGCATGAATGTCCATGAGGTAAAATTATTGTTTATTTAGTAAATTAGCGCCTCATATTAAGCACTTTAATTTATATGTAATCAACTATAAAAGACGAATAAATGTTCAATCTATCAAATGCGCGGCATTTCGCACAATTCATGTATCAAGGTAATCGTGAAAGATAACCCGATAATGCAGCATAGCAGTATCAATAGTAAATTTAGAATTTTAGCTTTTGGCTTTCTTGATATATGCAGATTTGAATTGATGTATTCTTTATAGAAAAGATATAAAGCCGGAACAGCTGAGCTGGCCAAAAGAAAATCTTCAGGTATCTGAAAGAAATAGACCTTTGTAAAACCAATTAAAGCCCAGTGAGTTAAAAACATAACTAAAAAGATATTTATTTTTTTAGAATGAGCAAGTAATAATCCAATTGTGAAAATAGCAACCGAACAAGGCATAACAGGCGAAGTCATCATTGGAAATCGAAGGCCGCGTACCAAAGAAATTATCGGATAAATAAACGGCAATATACAAAGTATTATAGCTAACTTATCATATTTGTATGATCGTTCAAAAGATGTATGGCCAAAAAACAAATCATACAGCCAGAACAACGCCATTATTGTCCAATATACAACAAACATGTTATTATAACTTCTTGGCTCACAATAAATAGAATAGTAGACAATTGCAATCCAGGCATTTAGAAACGCCAGGAATAGTTTCATTGCCGATTTTACAATTTGAGTAGGATGTTTAAATAAGAAGTAAGTTAGTATAATTGCAATAACTGATATAAATATCTGATATATCCAGGTTCCTGCATTATACTGAGCAATTGTATTCCAAAAAATATCCATTTCCTTAATTTGTTTTATAATTTCGTGACAATAAAATTTAAGGTGCTTTTTTAGTAATAGATATGAATCGTGAAATTTCATATCTTTCCAGGGAATGAATGCTCACGAAATATTAGTTTTAGAGCATAATCAGGATAAAATAGACTCTAAATGCGGGGTTACCAAATCGGCCGCGAAATTACTAAAAAAAACTTAGCGATACTATTAATAGATGTTTTTTATGCTGTAATTAAGTTACATTTCTTTGTATTAGTAAGAAACCTATAATGAATTAATTATTGTACAAATATAATCCTGAAAGAAATAAAAAACTCTCTCAACGAATCACTTCGGCGAGAGAGAACCCACTATTCTTAAAATTATGGCTACGATAAAATAATGACTTATTCAAGAAAATTCTTTTGCAAATATAGATGGATTGTCGATGGTTCACAATCCCTTTCAAGTGGTATTTTTATGTCTTATCATATACCTAAATATTGGTATGTATAGACTTTTTAAAGATGTAAAAGTCATAAGACTGAAATTTGTTTCATAAGATTTAACTAGCATTAAATAAGATATCGGATAAATATTACTTTAAATCTATTTATATTTGTAATAAATATGGGATATGAATGAATAAACTCCGTAATATACTTTACTTCCTAACGGTAATACTGGCGCTTTCAGTATTCTTTTCTTGCACGGGAACACCTTCTGCACAGGAAGTCCGTTTACTGGATTCTCTTAACCAACGTTCCTACGATTTGCGTTATAAGCAACTTGATTCATCTTATAAAGAGGCTCTTCTGGCAATAAATTATGCAGACGAATACGATCAGGGTAAAGCTGAAGCTTACAATAATCTGGGATTTTGTGCTTTCATGCGGATGGATTTTGATGCGGCAGAGAACTATTATAAGAAGGTATATAGATTAACCCAGAATGAGCTGGAATTAGTTATTGCCGATATAGGACTAATGAAAATATACCAACGGACATCCATGAATAAGGAATATTATGACTGTCGAAACAGTGCGGTTAGGAGAATGAAACGTATTGATGAAGATCAGTCTGTATTTGTTGATGTACACGATAAGAAACGTTTGAATTATGCCCGTTCTGAATTTTTCATTGTATCGTCAATCTACTATTTTTATTTGCAGCAGCAAAGCGAAGCTATTCAATCTATTAATCAGGTTCAGGATTCAGACCTGGCCTCTGATACGGCACAAATTCTTTACTATGATTATATAAAAGGTTCTGCAGAATTGTTTGAAAAGAAGGATGCTGAGCAGAATAATATTACAGAATTTGATGAACTCTTCAAGTGCTGGAATATGAGTCGCAATCAATATATTTATTTTGAAGCGAACAGCCTGCAGGGAATCTCGTCTTTATTTGAAAACAAAGATATCTTTAATCTTATTTATCATGAACGCCCTAAGGCTATTCAAACCTTAAATTCGTATTATCACTTTACGAAAAATGAAGTTGCAGAAAGCGATACCATTTTGCCGTTAAACCTGGCACGAGTTGCTCTCGAAAAGTTTAAGAAGTATAAGGATATTTACCAGATTGCCGGAGCATACGTAACCATCGGACGTTATTATAATATGCATGGTCGTTATAGTGTGGCGCTGGATACTTTAAGTAAAGCGCTGGATTGTGTAAATAAACACCATAAGCTTTACTATAAAAACGGAAAAAGCACAGTCGACCAGCTAAAACCTTTCTCCGAACAAGATACAATTTATACAGAACTTAGCTGGATTTCGAAGAATAACGTTAAGACTGTGCCCGAATGGATTGCCCGTATCCGGGAACAGTTAAGCGTAACTTATGCCGGATTGGGAATGAAAGTTCCTTCAAACTATAACCGAAATATTTATCTTGATATTCTTGATTATACTCGTCAGGATAAAGAGCTGGAAAGCCGTTCGCAGGAACTGGAAAAAGAAGACAGACAATTGAATATCCTTTCTCTATTTGTCTTTAGTGGTTTCGTTTTATTGATTTTCCTTTTCTGGGTACTGAATTCACGTTCAAAAACACGTAATAGAAAGCATTCTGAGAGATTAAGAAACACACTCGAGGTATGCCAGCGCATAACTGCTTCTATTCCTATAGATATAGGAAGTACAGACGAAATAGTTTCAGCCGTTGGTACAGCTATTCAGGCCGATTTAAAAAAGCTTTTTCATGCTTATTCATTACGTATTGGCATATTCGATCCAGAGTCTGAAGAATTTATTTATCCGTCTATTGATGAAGATATTATTGAGGATGAACTAATTGAAAATGATTTGATAAAATCTTCATTCAACCTCTTTTTGCCAAAAGAAGAGACTCCGATTGGAGTTATTGAGCTTTATACCCGTCACAAAATTACCAAGGACGAAAAAGCTCTGATGAATGTTATCACACCTTATATTGCCTGGACTCTTGGCAACGGACTTACATTTATTTCGCTGGGTGATGAGAGAATTAAACTTGAGAAACAACGCTATGTATATGAACAGCATATTGCCGATAATAAACGTCAGAATCTGATTAAGAAGTCATGTATGGCTATTGTTTATGGTATTACTCCGTTTATGGACCGCATCATTAACGAAGTGCATAAGCTTACTTCCAAAGGTTATATACAGGACGAAGCTATTAAGCTCGAGAAATATCAGTATATTGACGAGTTAGTTTCCAAGATTAATGAGTACAATGATATTCTGGCGCTTTGGATCAAGATGAAGCAAGGTTCATTAAACCTGAATATCGAGAACTTTGAATTGAATGAACTTTTCGATGTATTGGCTAAAGGTAGAAAAACCTTTGAAATGAAGCATCAAGCTTTCAAAGTAGAACCTACAAAGGCTATTGTTAAAGCAGATAAGGCCCTGACAATGTTCATGATTAATACTCTTACTGAAAACGCAAGGAAATATACTCCTGAAGGTGGAACTATTCAGGTTAGCGCTAAAACGGAAGATGATTACGTGGAAATCTCGGTTTCAGATACCGGTCGGGGAATATCTCAGGAAGATGTTGCGCGAATATTGGGTGAAAAGGTCTACGACTCAAGTCAGATAGGAATGGAATCGACCGACAAGGAGGAACTTCTGAAGAATAAAGGCCACGGATTTGGATTGATGAATTGCAAAGGTATTATTGAAAAATATCGTAAGACAAACGATCTTTTCAAAGTCTGTATGTTTAGTATTGAGAGTACTCCGGGTAAGGGTAGCAAGTTTTATTTCCGCTTGCCTACAGGTATTCGCAAAACACTGGATATATTACTCTGCTTATTTATAACTACCGGACTTTTCTCTTGCAGCAAACTGGAAAGACCTGTAACTAAAGAATATCATCCGGCAGATTCTACTTCAGTAACGTCTGATAAAACCTATGACAAATTGCTGAATGAAGCTTCGCTTTTCGCAGACACCGTTTATTATTGCAATGTAATAGAGAACTATCCACTTGCATTGCAGTATGCCGACTCTGCTATTGACCGATTAAACAAGCATTATTTAAAAAATTATCGAAACAAACGCAATGTAATGACCTTAAAGGGGAATGGTATTTCTACCGAAATTAATTGGTGGAACGGACTGGTCGATACTGATTATTATGTCATTCTGGATATTAGAAACGAAGCCGCAGTAGCTTTTCTGGCATTAAAGCAATGGGATAATTATCAATATAACAATACTGCTTACTCACGGCTTTATAAATTGGTAAGTGAGGATTATTCTCTTGAGGAATATTGCCGTAATCTGGAGCATTCCACCAACAATAAAGTGGTGGCAGTTATTTTGTTTATATTGATTCTGATTGTCTTTTTTATAGGATATTATCTGCTCTTTATCCGTAAACGATTAATAAACAGATGGAACCTTGAACAAGTGCTCGAGATTAACAAACAAGTACTGAATTCAACCTTAACGTCCAACGATATTCCCCGTAGCATTGTAGATAATTGCTTTGACGGAATAAACGAATTGCTTACCATTGATATGCTGAGTATCGGGGTTTATAATGAAGATAGTCATAGACTAGAATTTGCTTATTATCCGCATCAAATGGAGTGGAATGATACTTCTGTTGAAATTCAGGGAGAGCATGAAACACTGACCGAAGTAATGCAACGTTGCTTCGATTCGCAGCAATATGCTGCCGGGAAATTACAGTCAATACCGTTTTATGATAATAATCTGTATGATATATATGTGCAAGCACTTCCGTTGATGGTTGAAGTAGGAGAGACGTCTCGTTGTGTTGGCGTCCTTGCCTTTTCCAGACAAAACGATGAAGAGCGCGAAAGCAACCGTTTGCTTATTGAATTGATAACCAATTATGTGGCAATTGTAGTGTTTAATGCAGTTGTGAAACTTGCTACAAAGTACAGAGATATTGAATCGGCCGAAGAAGATACTTACAGGGCTTCGTGGGAAGATAGCTTATTGCACGTGCAGAATATGGTGCTCGACAATTGCCTCTCTACAATAAAACACGAAACTATTTATTACCCAAGCAAAATAAAGAATATAATAGATAAGCTAGCTAAGAAATCATTTACTCCTGAGGAGGAAAAAGAAAATATTCAAACCATCAGTGAACTGATCGATTATTATAAAGGTATATTTAATATTCTAAGTTCCTGTGCTGCAAAGCAGTTGGAGGAAGTAACATTCCGCCGTGGAAATGTAGAAGTGGATGAATTGGTAATACATGCGCAGAAATATTTCCGGAAAATGAGTAAACGACTGCAAAGTTCCGTAACTTTCCACGCAGAAAGCTGTAGTGAAAAGGTTATCGGGGATGTAATTCAATTAAAATTCCTGTTAGAGAACTTAATTGAGGAGTGCCTTACTGTTCCTGAAGATGGAGAAGTAATCCTTGAAGCCAAGGCAGATGGTGAGTATATTCGTTTCTTGTTTACAGACAGGAGAAGAGAGAAAACTGTAGAAGAACTTAATCAGCTTTTTTATCCCGATTTGGCCCGCATGACAGCTTCTGAGGATGGTACGCTAAAAGGAACCGAATATTTGATATGCAAACAGATTATCCGCGACCATGACGAGTTTGCAGGTTTACGTGGTTGTAGAATAAATGCGGAGCCATCACCGGAGGGAGGGTTTACCGTCTACTTTACTATACCAAAACGTAAAGTAAGCTTAGTTAAAACAAAAGGAATAAACAAAGAAAAGCAGTAGAGCTTTTTGTAAAATAGTGTAGAGTAAAATAAAATAAGGTGTACACCTTTTACACATGAAGTGTAGGCCATTTTAAAAATAAATAAAGAATAAACGTATTAAATATAGTATAAAGAAACAATGGAAGATAAGAAATTTAAAGTTATCATTGTAGAAGATGTAAAGCTGGAGCTTAAAGGAACTGAAGAGATATTTCGTCACGAAATACCCAATGCCGAAGTAATTGGTACAGCGATGACCGAAAAAGAATTCTGGCCGCTGATAGAGGTTCAGGTGCCCGACATGGTTTTGCTCGATCTTGGGTTAGGAGGTTCAACAACCATTGGTGTAGATATCTGCAAAAACCTACGTAAAAAGTACAAAGATGTAAGGGTCTTGATTTTTACAGGCGAAGTGCTCAACGAAAAACTGTGGGTGGATGTACTTAATGCGGGAGCGGACGGAATAATTCTGAAGACAGGAGAACTGCTTACCAAGACAGATGTTCAGGCTGTAATGGATGGAAAAAAACTGGTCTTCAATTATCCTATTCTGGAAAAGATTGTAGATCGTTTCAAGAAGTCAGTAACCAACGATGCTTTGCGTCAGGAAGCTGTAATAGACTATGATATTGACGAATATGATGAGCGTTTCCTTCGCCACCTTGCCTTAGGATATACCAAAGATATGATTGCCAATCTGAAAGGTATGCCTTTCGGAGTAAAATCTTTGGAGAAACGACAAAATGACTTGGTTGCACGTCTGTTTGGCCCCGGTGAACGGGTAGGAGTGAATGCCACTCGTTTGGTGGTTCGTGCACTTGAACTTCGTATCATAGATCTTGATAATCTTGAAGCAGATGAAGAATAAATTGCGAATGCCTCACCCGGCTACCATGTTTTTACTGCTCACCGTAGCAGTTGTCATGCTTTCGTGGATATTTGATATCTACGGACTTCGCGTGATTAATCCTCAGACGGGTGAAGTTATCCGCGCACAAAGTCTTTTAGGTCCCGAAGGAATCCGCTGGTTACTGCGTCATGTGGTGACAAACTTTACCGGATTTGCTCCTTTGGGTATGGTAATGGTGGCCATGTTTGGTGTAGGTGTGGCAGAGCATTCAGGTTTTATAGGAGCTTGTATAAGAAGAAGTTTGAGAAAACACCCCAGTCAAGAGGGGGTAATCCTAGTCGTAATCCTGCTTGGAGTTATTTCAAATATTGTGGGAGATGCAGGATATATAATTCTTATACCAATTGCTGCTACACTGTTCCAGTCGGTCAAACTACATCCCGTAGCAGGAATAGTAACCGCATACGTATCCGTAGCATGCGGATTTAGTGCAAATCTGTTTGTTAGTACACTCGATCCTATTCTGGCTCGAATAACCCAAGAAGCAGCTGCAAACATGACTACTTATCAAGGAAACATAGGTGCACTGTCGAACTACTATTTCATGTTTGTCTCTACGTTTGTTGTTACAGCAGTAATTTACTTTATTACAAAAAAGAGTCTTTTACCAAAGTTAGGCGAATACACTGGGCATGCACCTTATGATAATTATAAATCGCTCACAAAAAAAGAGCAACGTGCATTAATAATATCTCTCGGAGCCGGATTTATTTATACGCTGATCATTGTTTTGGCAACCTTTTCTCCGTGGGGAATTTTGAGAGGGATAACTGGTAGTTTAACTCGCTCTCCATTTATTTTTGGAGTATTATTCCTTATATCCTTTGGCATTGGCTTAATGGGAACCATCTATGGTTTTGCATCCGGACGCTACCGCAGAGATTCTGACGTAATAACCGGACTATCGCACCCTATGCAGTTGCTGGGGGTGTATTTTGTTATTGCCTTTTTTGCGGCACAGATGTTTGCTTGTTTCGAATACTCCCGTCTGGACAAATGTCTGGCTATTATGGGAGCAAACCTTCTGACATCAATTCACACAAATAGCTTTGTTACTTTGCTGTTATTTATTCTATTTACAACGGTAATAAACCTCATCATGGTTTCTGCAACGGCAAAGTGGACCTTTATGGCCTTCATCTTTGTTCCGATGTTCGCCGCAATGGGAATAAACCCCGACTTAACCCAGTGTGCTTTCCGTATTGGAGACAGTGCCACTAATGCAATTACGCCGTTCTTGTTCTATATGCCTTTAATTCTGGCTTATATGCAGCAATACGATAAACAGGCTAATTACAGTTCCTTACTGAAATATACCTGGCGCTATTCGCTTGCTATATTAGTATTCTGGACAGCCTTTTTCGTCGTTTGGTATTTACTCAATATTCCGTTGGGAATATAATAATATGGAAGAGAATAGTATTAATATAATCGTCGGCATTATAAATATAATTCCAATAATAGTATTCGTGATCTTTCCTCTTTTGAGAAAAGATCAATGTGAAAATTCAATATTTAGCCGCAATCCGTTAATATTATTTATAGAAGGATTAATTTTTTCTTTCTTCTTTTTTGTTCTGTGTTTATATATGGAACAATTTTTTCCTAGCAATGTTAGAGATCGGTGGCTATTAATGATATTTTCTGAAATAATATTATTTCCAATAGCAGCTATAGTTCTGTTTTTGGTATGCCTTGGTTGTAATATTGCCTGGACAAAGCATTACTGGTATTGGGCAACGATTATATTATTATTTATGTTGTTTTTTCTTTTCTATTTATTCATTGTTGCTTCAACAGGAATCTGATAGAACTTTCTTCCTTTCTGGAAATCAAGCATAAGCTGATCAACAATAACTTCCGGGTCGAGTGCACTGATACGAATGGTGTGCTTTCCCGGAATGTTTATTTTATGAAGAGTAGTATTCAGCGATTGATTTCTCAGTACATTTATTTTCCAAGGCTCTGTGCGGAATCCGGTTTTGTAAGAAACAACCTGCGGCTTTTCATCGTCTATGGAAACAGCATAACGAATATCACCACCATTTACCGGATGGCCGGGTATTAATGCAACTTTTAAAGACACTTCTCCGGTAGAAGTTGTGTAAACATCATAAGTAATTTCACCATTCTGTGGAAGAGAAACAGCTTTAGCACTGTGACCTAATCCCTGAATAATCTGAGTTCCCTTTGATGCCGATTTATAATCTGCTGCATTACAGGCAATCATTCCGTTTGCTTCGGTCAGTATGCCAGGATTTATATTCTGCGTGCATACGTTTAACTGGTACATTTTATCGTCTACAGTCAACAAGCAAATACCTAGGAAATCATCAGTAATTTGTTTCCAGTCGGCACTGACTACTAATTTTTTCTCAAACTTTAGCGTTGTATCTACCTCCTTAATCTTTAACCATTTCGGAGCCTTTTCCACCTTCCATTTAGTTGGTTTATTATTTCTGTTGAATAACGATATAAACGTTTGATTATTCGCACCACGTACCAAAGTAATAAGATTAACCGGACATTCCATTTCCAATGGGATACTGTCGCCCTCTATCCAAACCAAAGCCGGAGCAGATGACTGGGAAAGTATTTTATCAGGTAATACAGAAGGTTGGAAAACCGGTAGATTACGAGGCTTCATATCTATCATTCTGTTCCACTTAGCGTCCTGAATATCCGTATTGTAAGTCTGCGCCATTTGAGCAATCTCATTAAACGCTTTGGTGCTTAAGTTAGCATATTCATTAGCTGCAAGCAATTTATAGCGGGCAAAAAGGCGGGCTTTTTGTGCATACAAAAGTTTATGATTCATAGCAGCAGCACTACAAACGGGATATTGAACAAGTTCGAAATATGCTTCGCGTTGTTCAACCGGGATCTTCTCACCAATTTCTTTCACTCTATTTGCCAGAACAGAGTATTCATTTGCACGTTTCTGTAACTCATCACCAAAAACAAACGGATTGAATTCCGTATCAATTACCGGAGTTTTATTTCCTGGAACGGATGGTTCTTCCACTCTGCTCCAGCCCATGTGTTCCGGTTTACGAATATCAGCCAACTGATAATATTTATCCATCAATGGAGTCAGTTCACTTCCAGCTTCAGAACCGAATTCTCTTGTAAGCCAGTTCTCTAAATGCTGGGAAATATTGTTTGGATGAACATTATTAATGTTCCATGCCAAATCCATAAAGAATTCAATATCATATTCTCCCGGTTTAATATCGCCTACATTTAGAATCCATAGTTTTTGTGCGCCATAATCCCAGGCACGTTTCATTTCTGTATAAATCTGAGCCGTTGAAGTAGTACAAAGCCACAAATAATCGTGCGGACGTCCCCAATAAGAAATATGATAATAAACACCAGATCCGCCTTTTCTCTTTCTTTCCTGCTCATTACTAAGTCGGGTTATGTAACCATAGTTATCGTCGCACCATATCAATGTTACATCATCCGGCACTTGTAATCCATTATCGTATACACTTAATACCTCTTTGTATGGCACAAATACTTGAGGCACTTTAGTTACATCGGCATTAACGTAGCGAGATAATAAATTTCTCTGATCCTGAATTACCTGATTTAAAGCTTTGGTATGTTCATCCAGCGTTTTTACTCCCTGCATCTGACCGTCGTGAACCCCTCTCATTCCAATCGTATAGATGTTCTCTGACTGGCCAACCTTTTTTAGTCGTTCTGTCCAGTAAGAAATAATAGAATCTTTATTAGTGAGGTAATTATACTCACCGTATCTTTTAGAATCCCATTCTCCGGCACTATTTCTCATTAACGGTTCGCAATGAGAAGTTGCCATAACAATTCCATATTTATCGGCCATTTCTTTTGTGCCATTCACAAAATAAAACGGAACAGTACATTCGTGCATAGCAGGCCAGATGGTATTTGCACGAAGGCGCAACAATAATTCAAATATTTTAGCGTAGGTTTTTGGGCCAATCTGACCTTTGACAGGGGTTGCTTCAAAGTTCTTGCTACTCCACGGCATTAATCCCCAATCTTCATCATTCAGGAAAATTCCCCTGAATTGTACAGATGGTTGCTGTACATTCACATAACCTTCGGGAAGACTAAGGCTTTTTTTCTTAGCAGGTGCAGAATCAGCCCACCAGCACCATGGAGAAACACCTATAATGCGAGAGAGTTCCAATATTCCGTATGCAGTTCCACGTTCATCACTGCCCAATACTACAAGACAAGAACGATTATTCTTCTGAAGAACTTCTATTTTGAAAGCTTCCCACTTGTTCTTAATATCTGCAGTAGAAATATTTTGTTTCTTCAGCCATTCATCTATTTCAATTGATTTTCCTATTGTTGCAACAATTATTGAAGCATTATCAAGTGAATTTCCAGTTACGGGTTTCTTATCTGATACCTCTTGCATATCCGATAAAAACATATCCATAGCTGTTTGTACTACCGGCTTTTCACTTTTATTTAAATAGACTGTGTTTGTTTTGCCTTGCATTATTAAAGGAAAATCTTCGGCAAAGACAGGAGAAAAGGTAGCTTCACAACAAATAAATAGGAAGAATGGGCGAAATATGTGTTTCATAGCGTATTAATGCTTTATTTTAACAAAGGGATATAGTAGTTTTCAAGAAACAAATATAGTTGTTTCTTTGATTGAAATGTGACTTTTATCCTATGCAATTTGATGTAAAATCACCTTTTAATAAACTAATTACGAAAAGAGATTCTTTCAAACTAGTTCTCTGTTCCAGCAGAACCAGATCTATAAAAACAGAAATCTAACCATAGGCGAATGTATTTCGGATTATTTACTGTACTTTTGTTCTTTATATATCAAATAAAATGTATCAGCTATGGAACCTATGCATAAAATAAGCAAAGTAAAAATACGTTCTCTGCAGCTGGACGATTATGCCCAACTCTCACAATCATTTACCAGAACATATTCAGATGGAAGCGACGTCTTTTGGTCGCGTGAACAAATAGAAAAGTTAATCACAATTTTTCCGGAAGGACAGATTGTGGTGGTTGCAGACAACAAAATAGTGGGATGTGCGCTTTCCATTATCGTTGATTACGATATGGTAAAAAACGATCATACTTATGCTTCTGTTACGGGACAGGAAACGTTTAACACACATAATCCGGAGGGAAACATTCTCTATGGTATAGAGGTCTTTATTCATCCTGAATTCCGTGGCCTCAGACTGGCCAGAAGAATGTATGATTACCGCAAAGAGCTTTGTGAAACGCTGAACCTGAAGGCTATCATGTTCGGTGGTAGAATTCCGAATTATCACAAATATGCTCAGGATTTGCGTCCTAAGGAGTATATACATAAAGTCAGTAAGAAAGAGATCTTCGATCCGGTACTTACCTTTCAGCTATCAAACGATTTTCACGTGCGTAAGGTGATGACTAACTATCTGCCTAATGACGAAGAATCTTGCCACTATGCCTGCCTTTTGCAATGGGATAATATTTATTATCAGCCACCAACACAAGAGTTTGTTCCTCAGAAAACCACTATCAGACTGGGATTGGTGCAATGGCAGATGCGCTCTTACAAAACTATTGACGATGTATTCGAACAAGTAGAATTCTTTGTGGATGCAGTTTCCGATTATAAAAGTGATTTTATTCTTTTCCCGGAATATTTCAATGCACCACTGATGGCAAAATTCAATCATCTGGGTGAATCTCAGGCCATTCGTGAGCTTGCTAAATATACCAATGAAATGAGGAAGCGCTTTATAAACCTGGCAATCAGCTACAACATAAATATTATTACCGGAAGTATGCCGCAGCTTCGTGGAAATGACCTCTACAATGTGGGATTTCTTTGCCGCAGAGACGGTACTTATGAGACTTACGAGAAAATTCATGTAACTCCCGATGAAACTAAAAGCTGGGGACTCTCGGGCGGAAAGGTAATTAAAACTTTTGATACCGATTGTGCGAAGATAGGAATATTGATTTGCTATGACGTGGAATATCCCGAACTGACCCGCATCATGGCCGATCAGGGAATGCAGGTACTCTTTGTTCCTTTTCTTACCGATACACAAAACGGTTATTCCCGCGTAAGAATATGCGCTCAAGCCCGTGCAATTGAAAATGAATGCTTTGTAGTTATAGCAGGAAGTGTGGGTAATCTGCCACGCGTGCACAATATGGATATACAATACGCGCAATCCGGGGTATTCACTCCTTGCGATTTTGCATTCCCTACTGATGGGAAATGTGCCGAAGCCACACCAAACACCGAAATGATCCTGGTGTCTGATGTGGATTTGAACTTGCTTAACGAGCTCCATACCTACGGCAGTGTAAGAAACCTGAAGGATAGAAGGAATGACCTTTACGAGCTCAGATTAAAGAAGTGATATAAATGAAGTTAAACATAAGAGTCTCTATTTAATGAACCGGGAAGTATCAACAGCTTTGCGTGATTTTTCCTTGTAATTGCCAAACTTATAACTGAATGAAAGGGTTAAAGCGCGATTATTCATAAGAGTCTTCATTGTGCTGAACTGATCGGCATAATCTATACTGGTTTTGATAAGATTCGTATTGAATAAATCGTCTCCTTTCAAGGTTATTTGTGCATGTTTATTTGCGAATGTCCACCTCAACGCCGTATTTACATTGTATGAACGACTCAAATCGTATATTCCCTGAATAGTTCCGTTCTGATAGAATCCGGTAAGCATAAATTTGATATCTGGTTTTGAGGAAACTGTAAATGTATTGTTCATATTTACCATAAATGAATACCTGCTGCGGTCAAAAGGAATATTGTAGAAATCATTATCCTTTTCACGTTTGTAATAACCTACAACCGTAAGTCGTGAATTAAGAAACTCTTTCACCTTAAACGGAATAACAGTCTGTAATCCGGCTTGCTGCTGATAATTAAAGTTATGATATTTATAAACCAGCGTCAATCTGTCGGGTGACTGATAGGGGAGTTGTATAAAGTAATCGGGTACATGATTGAAGAATGCAGAAAATATATACTTGCTTTTCAGAATGTATGTAAGGTTTGTCTCGTATTCACGAGAAGGCCTTAAATAAGGGTTTCCCTGTACTTCTACATAGCTACTTACATAGCTGATTGTATTATTGGTGCTCCAGTAAGAGGGATATTGCTTGTTGCCGGAGAAAGATAATTGTAAAATCTGTCCCGGTTTAAGGGTATAAGTAGCATTGAGAGTTGGATAAAGTGTCCACTCATTCCAGACTGCAGTTTTATAATGCTCAGCAGCAAGAGATGCATCAATGGATAGTTTTTCTCCAAAATTCTTATTGAATCCGGCAAAGCCATTGAACGTATGCTCTTTATGTCTGCTGTCCATGGAATTTGTAGGTATATAGTCTCCTGTTACGTCATCAAAGTAATACTGGAAACTATTATCGGTAGATGTAGTGTATTGCACACCATAATTTATCCCCCAGCCGGCAGGTAATTTGTGGTTTTGATTAATATAGAGCATCCATTTATTGATCCTTTGTTGATCTTCAGATAAGAAATGAGTGCTTGTGTTATTCATTATACCTGAAAATAGCTGTGAACATGGATTTTTATAGTAAGTGAACTCCGAACCCATCTTCATTCCAAATGATGACTGGTAATCTAGTTTCAGATTATGAAGTTGACTGTCATCGTATTTATTTGCTTTACTTACCTCTGACCCCGTAGTAGCATTATGATAAGATCCGTTTGAGAACTGCCCGGAATAGACAAAGCTTAAAATATTATCCTTAGTAAATGAATAGTCCATACCTAATCGCACATTATTATCCTCACTACTTGAATTTCCATTGGTAATCTGTCTCAGATTATATTCAGTACCATTGAACAGATGCTTATTAAATCTGTCGTTACCAGAGTATTCACGTTCGTTTTTATAATTGTAAAGAATATCTGCCGAAAGCTTTTCAGAGGAGAAAAGTGCACTACCTCTTTCTTCAAAATTCTCATAATGCCTCTGAGTCCATGCAGAATAAAGTTCTCCCACAAGCGAAGTAGCCTGTCCCATACCCGATTTCAAGATCAGATTAATCACAGCTCCACGCACGTTATACCTTGCCGGTGCAGCATACATCACTTCAGCTTTTTCTATCCTCGACACAGGAATGCTTTTTAGTAATGCTGTAAGCTGTTCAGCACTCATGGTACTAACCTTGCCATTTATTATTATATTAACAGATAATCCGGCCAAGGTTAATGAGCCTTGCTGATCCATCACTCCGGGAAGTTCTTTAATAGCATCATAAGCATTCTCAACTGCTAGATTACTTACTATACGTGGCAAGTCATAAATGAGTTTACCTTCGGAAGCCTTAACCATTGGACGTTCTCCTTTAACCATAACCTCGGGCAAATTATGCAGAACACTGTCAATAGCAACGGATGTTGTATCACTAACCTGAGCTTTCATCCCCAAGCAAAAATAAAATAAAAATGTTATCACAAATAATCTTTTCATATTGTGTTTATTTTGTTTACGCAGCAAAAGTCAGCAAAAAATGAAGACATCTATGTTATCAATTGATTATATAGTGTTATTTAGTCTTATCAAAATGAAGATTGTATATAAGTAATATCTATTTTTGTGAACATGAAATTACCTTTTAAAATAATAGCGTTGTTAATTATCCTGTCACTTACAGGAGTTTTCATTTATCAGGCATATTGGCTGGTAAGCTTTTATCATACCACAAGCAGGCAAACTGATACAAATATTGAAAATGCAATAAAGAATGCTGATCACATTGAACTATTCATGCGTGCCGATCGGTTAAGTACAAAAGAGAATAAACAACGGGTAACGGGTGTAAAAGCCGATGTACATGGTGAAGTATCTTATTCCACATCATTTAAGAAAGGGGAAGTCAATAAAACTAGCCATATTGTTATAAAAAAAACAATGAGGAGAGACAACGCTATATATGAAAACGAAAGAATTCTTCAAGGTAATAATCTTGTAAATGACAGCATTAATATTGGAAAAGATCAGAATTCCATGGAAGCCATGTTAAGACAAATGCAGCAAGGTTTACATTCGGCTATTGATATTAATGTTGAAGGAATAAATCTTCACGACTTTGATAGTATAATGAATGTTGAACTGAAGAAATATAATCTTAATATTCATCACTATACTCAGATTGTAAATACAAAAACTCATAAAGTACAAGCTTCATCTTTGCCGGCCTATATGGATAAAAAAAAGCTAAAGATGTACGAGCTAAAGTATGATGTTATGGGAGCGCACGCTTATCAGGTTTACACCGAACCTACGGATGGTATGATTCTTAAGCAGATGACGGGTATACTTCTTACTTCATTTATAATCCTTGTTATTCTTTCTTTTTCATTCTGGTATCTCATCAAAACAATTCTGATGCAGAAAACAGTAGATGAAATGAAATCGGATTTCACTAATAACATTACGCATGAACTTAAAACTCCCATAGCCATAACTTATGCGGCAACAGACGCATTGCTTAATTTCAATATTATAGACAATAAGAATAAACGCGAAAAGTATCTCCGAATATGTATGGAACAGTTACAAAGACTCAGCGGACTGGTTGAACAGATTCTTTCCATGAGCATGGAGCAGCGGAAAACATTCCGTCTGAATCCAGAAACTATACAGATGAAAGAGCTTGCCGACAATCTGATAGAACAACATAAAATAAAAGCAGATAAACCGGTTAGTTTTACTTTGTCGGTAGAACCGGAAGAGCTCACTATCAATGCCGACCGTGCACATACCTATAATATTCTTAGCAATCTGCTGGATAATGCTGTGAAATATTCTCCAGATAAAGCTGATGTTTCTATTTTTATAGAAGATGAAGGAAATGAACTTTCTGTGAAAGTAACCGATAAAGGAATTGGTATTGCTCCAGAAAAACAGACACATATATTTGATAAATTCTACAGAGTGCCAACTGGCAATCTTCATAATGTGAAAGGCTTTGGTCTTGGCCTTTTCTATGTAAGAACGCTTACCGAAAAAATGGGAGGGAGCATTGAGGTGAAGAGTGCTTTGGGAAAAGGATCTACTTTTATATTAAAACTGCCGCAACATGAAAACAACTGAGAAAATAAAGGTCTTACTGGTTGAAGATGAGCAAACGCTTTCAATGATTATTAAAGATACGCTCGAGGAAAAGGAGTTTCTTATCACCACAGCCAAGGACGGAGAGGAGGGATTGCGTCTATTTATGCAGATTAATCCAGATGTATTGGTGGCAGATGTTATGATGCCAAAAATGGATGGATTTGAGATGGTACGTCGTATCCGCCAAACAGACAAGACTACACCAGTACTATTTCTCACAGCTCGTTCAGCCATTAATGATGTTGTTGAAGGGTTTGAATTAGGTGCCAATGATTATCTGAAAAAGCCTTTTGGAATGCAGGAACTCATTGTCAGAATAAAGGCTTTAGTGCGCAGGTCTTTCGTTGAAGAGAAGAAAAATACAATCTTTTCTATTGGTAATTATTCGTTCAATTCTGTCACTCAACAACTTTCATTCTCAGGATCTTCTATTGAATTATCTCATCGGGAATCAGAAATATTAAAACGCTTTTGTGATAATATAGATGAAGTAGTAAGCACACAGAGCTTGCTTATTGAACTTTGGGGCGATGATAGCTTCTTTAATTCTCGTAGCTTACAAGTTTTTATTACCAAACTGCGCCATAAACTATCCAAAGACGAAAGAATTCGTATAATAAATATTCGAGGAATTGGATATAAGTTTATTGTAAACTAATAAAAAAGGATGAACTGATTTTTTAAGATCTATCATCCTTTAATATTATATACTTGATATGAATAGTTTATCCATTCACTTTCTTGTAATCAGCCAGAAATTGGGCCAGTCCGCTATCTGTCAACGGATGCTTTAGCAAGCCTTTTATAGCACTAAGCGGACATGTTGCAACGTCTGCTCCAACTTCAATACATTGAATAATATGTTGAGTGTGTCTTATTGAGGCAGCAAGTACTTGAGTTTTGAATCCGTATAGCGAATACATTTCAACTATTTTGCGAACAACATCAATTCCATCGCTACAGATGTCGTCCAATCGGCCAACAAAAGGAGATACGTATGTGGCGCCGGCCTTTGCAGCCAACAGAGCTTGTCCGGGAGAGAAAACAAGCGTGCAATTTGTACGGATTCCCTTACCTGAAAAGTGCTTAATAGCTTTTATTCCATCTGCAATGCATGGAACTTTCACTACAATATGTGGATGAAGAGCTGCTAATTCTTCACCTTCCCTAATCATACCTTCGTAATCTGTAGCAATAACTTCTGCACTAACATCACCATCTACTATATTGCAAATCTCAATATAGTGTTTTTGCTGATTCTCTTTTCCTTTAATACCTTCTTTTTCCATCAGTGAAGGGTTAGTCGTCACTCCATCGAGTACTCCAAGATCATTGGCTTCTCTGATTTGATCCAAATTTGCTGTGTCAATAAAAAACTTCATAGTACAATGCTTTTTTATGGTTTAAGTAACTAATAAGCAAAGCTACAAAACAATACTAAACAGACAAGTGTTTTAATATAATATTTTGGTTATGAATAATATAATTGAGCATTAATTCGTGTAATAGGTTTTGTCTATAATCCCATAGAAAGTATCAATTGGATTTATTTGGATGTAAATAATTTATATAATAGATTTGCTCACAGAAAAATAAAACGTTAAATATTAAAATAAAAATTATGAGATCACTAATTGGAAAAAAGGCACCTAAGTTTACTGCTTCAGCAGTTGTAGACGGAAATAAGATAGTAAATGATTTTTCATTGGCACAATATGAAGGAAATAAATACGTAGTATTCTTCTTCTACCCAATGGACTTTACATTTGTTTGTCCTACTGAATTACATGCATTCCAAGAGAAACTGGAAGAATTTGAAAAAAGAGGTGTAGCGGTAGTAGGTTGTTCGGTAGACTCTGAGTACTCACACCTTGCATGGTTAAATACACCTAAAAAGAATGGTGGAATACAGGGCGTAAAATACCCTATTGTTTCTGACTTCTCAAAATCAATATCAGAAAAGTTCGGAGTACTGGCCGGAGGATATTCTCCTGACGAGGATGGTAATTGGGTATGTAATGGACTACCTGTAGCATATAGAGGATTATTCCTAATTGATAAAAATGGAGTGGTAAGACATTGTGTAATAAATGATCTTCCATTAGGAAGAAGTGTTGACGAAGCATTAAGAGTAGTAGATGCTCTACAACATTTTGAAGAATTTGGTGAAGTTTGTCCTGCAAATTGGTGCAAAGGAAAAGATGCACTAAAAGCCACAGATGAAGGCGTTTCAGATTATTTGAGTAATCATTAATTAAAACAATAAATTGCTATAATGATAATGACATGAATGATTAGGTGAGGGGAAGGCTTGTGAAAGTCTTCCCTTTTTGATCAGCAATCACAATCTGCCTTTAAGTGACTTTTATAGCAAAAAAATAAATTGTATTATAGATCAGATGGAACATAAGGTTAAGGCTGTAAAAGGAGAATAATTTCCATTGCGGGAATTTATGAAAAGCAAACCAGAGTTTAGCAAAACTCTGGTTTGCTTTTTTAAAAAGTACTAGACTAGTTTATGTATCCTTGTACAAAAGATTGCATTCTTCTGTACAAAACAATTAATTCTTTTGTACAGAAGAATTAATTGTCTTGTACAACATCGCATTAATATCCCGCCTGAAGAATAAAAAACTACTCGGGAGATTAAATAAACTCCCGTCGCCTCTTTCCAGAGAGCCGGAGCGGCATTTAATAAACAGCAAAATCACTACATAAATTTTAATTTTGCGAATTTGATCTAGCAATCTAGCAGTAGACTTTAAGTTGTTGTATATAAGCGTTGTATAAGTGCTAGATCAAATTAATTTGATCTAGCGTTGATCTGGCAATCTAGCACCTTGTTCCGTTCAGATTTTAATTCTGATATTGGTTGCTTAAAGTGTTGGTTACCGGTTGTGATTCTGTTATTACTCGCAAAAGCGCTTGATCGCTAGATCACTGCTAGATCAAATAGAATTGATCTAGCAGTGGTAACTTGTTTATAATTAGTTTGTTATATGTGTAGCGCTAGATTGCTAGATATAATACGATTTTTTTATTTTCTCCCGCTTTTCTTGAAAACAGATATCGTAATTGGAAGAATCTCTATGATTGCATTTTATTTAGATCAAGCATCTAAGAAAAACTAATCACAATTATAATATTCTGTTTAGTTAATAATTGTTCGCCTAAAAATGTTATATAAAAGTTTCTATATAGCCTTTTTTTTGTAAATTTGCACCTTAATTTTTAGGACGAATAGAAATAACATAAAATATGAGTAAGAGATTTACTGAATATTCTCAGTTTGACCTCTCGCAGGTAAACAAAGATGTACTAAAGAAATGGGATGAAAACGGTGTTTTCGCCAAAAGTATGACAGAACGTGAAGGCTGTCCTTCGTTTGTGTTTTTCGAAGGACCTCCATCGGCTAATGGTATGCCGGGTATTCACCACGTAATGGCTCGCTCCATTAAGGATATTTTCTGTCGCTATAAAACAATGAAAGGTTTTCAGGTTAAGCGTAAAGCCGGATGGGATACTCACGGACTTCCTGTAGAACTTGGTGTTGAAAAGGCTTTAGGTATTACAAAGGAGGATATTGGAAAATCTATTTCTGTAGCAGAATATAATGCTGCTTGTCGTAAGGACGTGATGAAGTTTACCAAAGAATGGGAAGACTTGACTCACAAAATGGGATATTGGGTGGATATGAAAGACCCATACATCACTTATGATAACCGCTATATTGAAACTCTTTGGTGGCTATTGAAGCAACTATACAAAAAAGACTTATTATATAAAGGATATACTATTCAGCCATATTCACCGGCTGCAGGTACTGGTTTAAGTTCTCACGAATTGAACCAACCGGGTTGTTATCGCGATGTAAAAGATACAACTGTGGTTGCTCAGTTTAAGATGAAGAATCCTAAAGCAGAAATGGCCGCATGGGGAACTCCTTATTTTATGGCATGGACTACAACTCCATGGACTTTGCCTTCAAATACTGCACTTTGCGTAGGACCAAATATCTCTTACGTGGCTGTTCAGTCATATAATTCTTATACAGGCGAACCTATCACTGTAGTTTTAGCTAAAGACTTGATTAGTGCACACTTTAATTCTAAAGCTGCCGATCTGAATCTTGAAGATTACAAAGCAGGAGATAAGCTGATACCATTTAAGGTTATTGCTGAATACAAAGGTGCTGATCTTGTTGGCATGGAGTACGAACAGCTTATGCCTTGGGTAAATCCGGGTGAAGGTGCTTTCCGTGTAATCCCTGGAGATTATGTTACTACAGAAGATGGTACAGGTATCGTTCACATTGCTCCAACATTTGGTGCCGACGATGCTCGCGTTGCGAAAGCAGCAGGTATTCCTCCATTGCAACTGATTAACAAGAAAGGTGAGCTTCGCCCAATGGTTGATCTTACCGGTAAATTTTATACTTTAGATGAACTTGACGAAACTTTTGTAAAAGAGAAAGTTAACGTTGAACTATATAGCGAATATGCAGGCCGTTTCGTTAAGAATGACTATGATCCTAATCTTACAGAAAAAGATGAAACACTGGATGTGAGTCTCTGTATGATGATGAAGGCTGCCAATCTTGCATTCAAGATTGAAAAGCATGTTCACAACTATCCTCACTGCTGGCGTACAGACAAACCTGTACTTTATTATCCTCTTGACAGCTGGTTTATCAAGTCTACAGCATGCAAAGAACGCATGATGGAGCTTAACAAAACTATTAACTGGAAACCGGAATCAACAGGAACAGGACGTTTTGGAAAATGGTTGGAAAACCTTAATGACTGGAACCTTAGCCGTTCTCGTTACTGGGGAACTCCGCTTCCAATCTGGCGTTCAGAAGATAACTCGGCAGAGATCTGTATTGAATCTGTAGAGCAATTATATAACGAGATAGAGAAATCTATCAAGGCTGGCTTTATGAAGGAAAATCCTTATAAGGGATTCGAAGCAGGCGTTTATACAAAGGAAAATTACGAAAAGATTGATTTGCACCGTCCGTACGTAGATGATATTATCCTCGTATCAGAAGATGGCAAACCAATGAAACGTGAAAGCGACCTTATCGACGTTTGGTTCGATTCTGGTGCAATGCCTTACGCACAGATTCACTATCCATTCGAAAATAAAGAACTACTTGATAACCGTGAAGTATATCCGGCAGATTTCATTGCAGAAGGTGTTGACCAGACTCGTGGATGGTTCTTTACTCTGCATGCAATTGCATCTATGATATTTGATAATGTAGCTTATAAAGCTGTAATATCAAACGGATTGGTACTCGATAAGAATGGTAATAAGATGTCTAAACGTTTAGGTAATGCTGTAGATCCATTCTCAACTATTGAGAAATATGGTTCGGATCCTTTGCGCTGGTACATGATTACAAACTCGTCTCCATGGGACAACCTGAAATTTGACGTAGAAGGAGTTGAAGAAGTACGCCGTAAGTTCTTCGGCACACTATACAACACTTATTCATTCTTCTCATTATATGCAAATGTAGATAACTTTGCTTATCAGGAAGCCGATATTCCGGTAAATGAACGTCCGGAAATTGACCGTTGGATATTGTCTGTACTTAACTCTCTGATCAAGGAAGTTGATACTTGCTACAATGAATACGAACCAACAAAGGCAGGACGTCTGATTTCTGACTTTGTAAACGATAACTTGTCTAACTGGTACGTTCGCCTTAACCGTAAACGTTTCTGGGGAGGTGAATATACTCAGGATAAACTTTCTGCATATCAAACTCTTTATACTTGTCTTGAAGCAGTAGCTAAATTAATGGCGCCAATCGCTCCATTCTACGCTGACAGATTATACACTGACTTGATCAATGCTACTGGTCGTGATAATGTTGTTTCTGTTCACCTTGCTAAGTTCCCCGAATTTAATGCAAATCTTATAGATAAAGATTTGGAAGCAAGAATGCAGATGGCTCAGGATGTAACTTCTATGGTTTTAGCTTTACGTCGTAAGGTAAGCATCAAAGTACGTCAGCCACTTCAATGTATCATGATTCCTGTTATAGACGAAAAGCAGAAAGCACACATTGAAGCTGTAAAGTCGCTTATCATGAGCGAAGTTAACGTGAAAGAGCTTAATTTTGTTGATGGAACAGCCGGTATTCTTGTGAAGAAAGTGAAATGCGACTTCAAGAAACTTGGACCAAAATTCGGTAAACAAATGAAAGCCGTTGCCGCTCTTGTTGCAGAAATGTCTCAGGATGCAATTGCCGAGCTGGAAAGAAATGGTAAATATACTTTGATGATTGACGGAAATGAAGCTATTCTTGATGCAACAGACGTAGAAATCTTCAGTGAAGACATCCCAGGATGGTTGGTTGCTAATGAAGGAAAACTAACTGTAGCACTTGAAGTTACTATAACCGAAGATCTACGTAAAGAGGGTATTGCTCGTGAATTAGTAAACCGTATTCAGAATATTCGTAAATCTAGCGGGTTTGAAATTACTGATAAAATAAAAATTACATTATCTAAAAATGAACAGACAGATGATGCGGTAAATGAATATAATTCTTATATTTGTAACCAAGTATTGTCTAATTCTCTCATTTTAGCTGATAATGTAACAGACGCGACAGAATTGAATTTTGACGATTTCTCTCTATTTGTAAATGTAGTAAAAGAATAAATAAAACTTTAAAGCAATATAACTATGGCAGAAAAGACGAGATACTCTGATGCGGAATTGGATGAATTCCGCACTATAATCAAGGAAAAACTTGAAAAAGCTCAACTTGATTACGATCAGCTTAAATTAAGTATAATGAATCAGGATGGTAATGATATAATTGATACATCACCAACATACAAAGTTCTGGAAGAAGGAGCAAATACTTTGTCTAAAGAAGAAGTAGGCCGTTTGGCTTTAAGACAGCAAAAATTTATTCAAAGTCTTCAGGCTGCTTTGGTGCGTATTGAAAATAAAACATATGGTATCTGTCGTGAAACAGGAAAATTGATTCCTGCAGAACGATTACGCGCTGTGCCTCATGCAACATTGAGCATTGAAGCTAAAAATGACGGAAAAAAATAAATGAAAATAAAAATTACGAAAGGACAGATATCTGTTCTGATTATAATTTCTGTACTTGTAATTGACCAAATAATAAAGATCCTCGTAAAAACAGGAATGTATTTACATGAAAATATTCGTGTTTGCGGGGATTGGTTTTACATTTATTTTACTGAAAATAATGGAATGGCTTTCGGAATGGAAATATTCGGGAAGCTATTTCTTACATCATTCAGAATCATTGCTGTATCATTAATTGGTTATTATATAGTTAAGGTTGTTAAGAAGAATTATAAAACTGGCTATATAGTATGTCTTTCAATGATACTTGCTGGAGCATTAGGTAATATCATTGACAGCATATTTTATGGAGTAATTTTTAGCGCAAGTGTTCCTGAAAATTATATTAATGCTTCGTTGGCTACATTTATGCCTGACGGCGGAGGTTATTCTTCCTTGCTTTACGGTAAGGTAGTAGACATGTTTTATTTCCCAATAATTGATACAACATGGCCTAGCTGGATTCCGTTTGTTGGTGGCGAACATTTCATATTTTTCAGTCCTATATTCAATTTTGCCGATGCTTCAATTAGTTGCGGTATAGTAGCTCTTCTTCTCTTTTATAGTAAATATCTGAATGAAGGTCATTCTACTAAAAAAGAAGTAATTAATAATGATGAACCACAAACTAAATAATTTTTTTGTAGGGTTTGTTCTTCTTTCTTGCATTGGATTATCCTCTTGTAAAAAGAAAATGCCTGCTGATGTGCTTTCAAAAGGTGAAATGGAAGATGTTTTGGTAGATTATCATTTAGCCAAATCAATGGCTGCAAATTTGCCACCTGAAGAACATTATAAGCAAGCGCTGTATATGAATTATGTTTTTGAAAAATATGGCATAACAGAAGAAGCTTTTGACCATTCACTTGAATGGTATTCTCGAAACACAGAGGACTTTGTAAAAATTTACGATGAAGTTACTAAAAGACTGACTTCCCAAAAAGAGGATATCACTAATTTAATTGCTTCAAGCGGTGAAAGTGAACAACAACAGTCGCAGACCGGAGATACCGTAAACGTATGGCGCAAACAAAAACTTTATAAGTTAACTCAATCTAAAGCTACAAATAAGTTCTTCTTTACTATCTATCCAGATAGTAATTACAAAGAGAAAGATATTATTTTGTGGAGCATCAGGTGTTCATTTGTTTCGGCAAAACAACATCCTCAGGATGCTGTTATGTCATTGAATATTAAATATAGCACAGATTCAATTATTTCTGAAACAAGAAATATCAGATATTCTGGTATGTATGACATACGAATTCAAAATGATTCAGCTTGCAAAATAAAGGAGATTAAAGGATTTGTTTATTACGATCAGCTTAGCCATTTCTCTAAAGATGCTTTAATAGTAGATAAGATAGCATTAACAAGGTACCATGTAAAGAAGGATACCAAACAGATGACTAAGATGTCTCCTGTTAATAAAGTTGATTCATTGAAGAAGGATACAGCTAACAAGCATGAAGTAATACAGAATACGCAACCTGTGGTTATTGATACTGTTAACAAAACAGATTTCAGGACATCAGGACCTCGTCGTAAAAGCAAGAAAAATGCAAGTAACGATATGCGTAATATTAATAATCAACCTACTCAGCAACCGAGAATTAGATAATGAAACAAATAGCTTCTCATTATCTAATTCTTTCTCCTGATAACTTGTATAAGAAACAAGTAATAGAAATAGACCAACAACGCTTGGTCCGTTTCTTTACTTTGGAAGAAGAAATTGAATCCGTAATTTGGTTATCAGGAGTACTATTTTTATCAAAAAAAGAAATAAATCTCAGCGAGATTAGAAAGGAGCTTAAAAACTCAATAGGAGAGAAGCTGCTAGATTTCATATCTGAATATTCTACGAATACTAAGTTAGGAGACCCTGTTTTTGTATACTTAATTGGCTCTGTAGATTTATTTAATCTCGCAATTGTGAATGAAACTTATATCGAAAAGATATAATCTTCTTCTAAAAAAAAAGTGACAATACCTTTATATATTGCCACTTAATATTGTTTTATACTGAAATAAAGCTGATTATTTTTCTTTTCTCTTTCCTGAAAACTTTTTCTTGCCTTTGAAATTACTTTTTCTATTATGTGAACGTGGGTTGTATTCAGGAGCCTCACCTAAGTTTTCAGGAACAGGAATTTTATAAATTGTCTTTTCTAAGAAATCTTCAATTGATTTAAACGCTGTTTGTTCCTTCTCATTGACAAAAGTAATAGCAACTCCATCATTATTAGCACGGGCAGTACGACCAATACGATGTACATAATCTTCTGAATCGTTAGGCACATCATAGTTTATGACCAATCTTATATCGTCAATATCAATACCTCGGGATACAATATCAGTAGCTACTAAAATATTTATTCGACCATTTTTAAACTCACGCATAATAAATTCGCGTTGAGATTGGTCTAAGTCTGAATGCATTTCGCCTACATTCAGCTTTAATCTTTTCAACGATTTTGTAACTTCTTTAACTTTAAGCTTTGAGGATGCGAAAATAATAGCCTTTTCAGGCACTTCATCTATAAACAGACTTTGTATAATATCTAATTTCTGATTTTCATAGCATACATAAGCCGCCTGAATAATTTTCTCAGCTGGTTTTGAAACAGCAAGTTTAATTTCAACAGGATCTCTTAAGATATTGTTTGCCAATTTTTGAATATTAGCTGGCATAGTAGCAGAAAACATAATTGTTTGTCGCTCTTTTGGCATTAACTTTACCACTTGCATAATGTCATCGTAAAATCCCATATCGAGCATACGATCTGCTTCATCAAGAACAAAATAAGAAACACGTGATAAATCTACATAACCTAAACTTAAATGACTCAGAAGACGTCCGGGAGTTGCAATTACAACATCAGCACCTAATGTTAGTCCTTTTTTTTGCTGCTCAAACTGAATACCATCACTTCCTCCATATACAGCAACACTGGAAACCGGCATAAAATAAGAAAAGCCTTCCATTTGCTGATCTATTTGCTGAGCTAACTCTCGCGTTGGAGACATTATGATACAATTTATAGAATCATCAGGATGTTTTTCACGTGAAAGTTTATCTAATATAGGAAGTAAAAATGCAGCAGTTTTACCTGTACCAGTCTGCGCAACAGCAATTAGGTCTTTACCTTCAAGAATAACGGGGATAGCGTTTTCTTGCACAGGTGTGCACTCATCAAAGTTCATGGCATCAAGCGCCTGAAGCACTGTGTCATTTAAATTAAGTTCCGAAAATTTCATTCATCAAATTATTAATATACAAAGATAGAAAAAAGAATGCACGATTTGTATTCTGCACTAAGAATTGTTAGTAACTACAATCATAAGCATTACAATTTTCCTTGTTCATCCAGATAGGAATCTTTAAAACCTAAGAAATACAAAACTCCATCCAGCCCAATCGTGTTAATTGACTGTTTAGCATTCTGTTTCACTTTTGGTTTTGCATGATAAGCAATTCCTAACCCGGCAATTCCAAGCATTGGAAGGTCATTTGCACCATCACCAACAGCTATAGTTTGTGCTATATCTACATTTTCTACCTGAGCTATCAATCTTAATAATTCTGCTTTTCGTTTACCATCAACAACATCTCCTAAATATTTTCCTGTAAGTTTTCCATCGATTATCTCTAATTCGTTAGCATAAACATAATCAATACCATATTTTTGTTTCAGGTAATTTCCAAAATAGGTAAATCCTCCTGAAAGGATTGCTATTTTATATCCGTAGCGTTTTAAAACAAACATGAGACGATCAACACCTTCGGTAATAGGTAATTTCTCAGCAATTTCTTTCATTACCGATTCATCAAGGCCTTTCAGTAAAGCAACTCTTCTACGAAAACTTTCAGTAAAGTCAATTTCACCACGCATTGCACTTTCCGTAATAGCTTTAACTTCATCGCCAACACCAGCTCTCACCGCTAGTTCGTCAATAACTTCTGTTTCTATCAATGTTGAATCCATATCAAAGCATATTAAGCGGCGCATTCTACGATACATGTTATCTAACTGAAGCGAATAGTCCATATCAAGTTCACCTGATAACTTCAAGAGCTTAGCTTGCATCTCTTCGTGATTTTTTGGATTTCCACGAACAGACAACTCAATACATGATCGTATATTTGCCTTTTGCTCGTCAAGAGGAATACGGCCAGTCAATCTCTTTATTGCATCAATATTCATTCCTTGATCCGCTACAATCCTTGTAACTGCAGATATTTGAGTCGCCGAAAGCTTCCTCCCTAAAAGAGTCAATATATATCTGTTTTTTCCTTGCATACCTACCCAGTTCTCATACTCCTCAACTGAAATAGGATAGAAACGAATTGTTATGCCTAAAGAAGAGGCTTTAAATAAAAGCTCTTTCATAATAAAGCCGGAATGATGTTCCTCTGTTTTAAAAAGAATTCCTAAAGATAGTGTATTGTGGATATCGGCTTGACCAATATCTAGAATGGTTACGTCGTATTTAGCTAATATTTCTGTAACAGAAGCTGTAAGTCCAGGGCGGTCTTCGCCAGTAATACGTATTAATATCAATTCTGTTGCTGATTCATTCATATTTTACTCGTTAATTTGGCTGCAAAAGTAGTCAATTTTTGTATGTTTTATCATAAAAAATATGAAAAGTAGCCGCTTAATAGATACAATATTTGGATTTATAAATTATATATGCTTATATTTGCCTTAGGCTTCTAAAAAATAATGTTTTGATTTTCAGACAATTCGCTTCTGAAAGCACACAAAACCAGATAATGTTCCGGGTAGAAGCTGCTGTTTAGGGCAGTCCTGGATAGTATTAACTAAAACCTAATTACATGAAGTATGTAAAATGGCTTTTTGTTGTATTATTAATCACTTCCTTGACTTCTTTTGTTGGAAAAGACAAACCCACTGGCGGTTTGAACATTGGAGATGTAGCTCCCGATTTTAGTTTCAGAACTACTCTCAAAAATCATCAACTTAATTTGAAAGACCTGAAAGGTCAGTATGTGCTAATTAACTTTTGGGCTAGTTATGATGCGCAATCCAGAATGCAAAATGTTAGTTTAAACAATGCAATCAGGGATTCTTTCAAGAAAGTTAAATTTGTTTCCATCTCGTTTGATGAATATCAGTCGGTTTTTAAGGAAACAGTACGTAAAGATCAAATAGCATCACTTGTTTGTTTCGTTGATACAAAAGGTGAAACCTCTGAAATCTTTAAAGAATATAGCTTAGATAGAGGTTTTAGTAGCTATTTATTAGATGAAAATGGTGTAATTATAGCCAAAAACATCTCTGCATCTGAACTCTCTTCTTTTATAAATTAAGAGAGGACAATTACTTAAGGGAAAAGAATACAACAAAAACAAAGTTCCGCAACTATTGTCATATAACAATGTTGCGGAACTTTCATTTTTATCAAATTTTAAATCCTACTCCCCCTTTTATTTAGGAGCATTATGATAAAGAGCTATCGCTATAATAGTAAATACCATATTGGGGATCCATACTGCTATCATCGGCGGAACATTTCCATTAATTGCAAATGTAGAAGATACTGTTTGAAACATGATATAAGTAAAACTTAAGCCGATACCGAGTCCTAAATGCAATCCCATTCCCCCTTTAATTTTACGGGAGGAAAGAGCCAGCCCTATAGTTGTTAAAATGAACGAGGCAAATGACATTGCAATTCGTCTTTCATACTCAATCTCAAACTCTTTTATATTTGCAAATCCACGTTGCTTTTGCTTAATAATGTATTCGCGTAAAGCCGGACTGGTCATTGTTTCTTGCTGATTCTTCATAATAAGGAAATCAGATGGTTCCATTACTATCGTCGTATCTTTTTTGTCTCCACGATAAAGCTTCTCTTTTAGTCCATTTAACTCTCGCACCATATAATCATGAAGAGTCCATTTATACAAAGAGGTAGAATCGTATGAAATTGATTGCGCAGTAAGGTGTGAAACTAATTTCTTATCCTTGAATTTATCTAAGGAAAAATGATATCCTGTTTTATCGTAATCTTGATACCTTTCAATATAGGCTATAACACCAGTATCTACTTCCAATTGGACATTCCGAACAAAATCTTGCTTTTTCTTCTTAACGTATTTATCTTCAAAATTTAGCTTAGTAACATTACCTTTAGGAATTACGTAAGAACCTAAACCATAAGTAAAAATAGAAATAATAGCGGCAGAAATCATATATGGACGCATCAGTCGTTTAAAACTAATTCCCCCAGCAAACATTGCAATAATCTCTGAATTCTCAGCTAGTTTTGATGTGAAAAATATAACAGAAACAAAAACAAAAAGAGAACTGAATAAGTTAGCAAAATATGGAATGAAATTTATATAATATTGGAAAATGATAGCTTTTAGAGGTGCCTCATTTTCCATGAACTTATCCATCTTTTCATTGATGTCAAATACTACGGCTATAGAAATAATCAAAGCAATTGAGAACACATATGTTCCCAAAAATTTCTTGATTATATACCAATCCAGCCGTTTAAGAATTCTTCTGCTCATCCTTTTATTTGTTATAATCTTGTCGAAATCCGATTAACCATCATAGGCTTCCATGTAGAAAAATCACCCGCAATAATATGTTTACGAGCTTCACCAACCAACCATAAATAAAATGCCAGGTTATGAATCGATGCAATCTGCATAGCTAACAATTCTTGTGCATGAAATAAGTGACGTAGATATGCCCTTGAATATAGCGTATCTACATATGAAGCTCCATCGGCTTCAATAGGAGAGAAGTCTGTTTCCCATTTCTTATTACGCATATTCATAATACCGTTTTTAGTAAATAACATACCATTACGGCCATTACGGGTAGGCATAACGCAGTCGAACATATCAACACCTCTTTCTATTCCTTCCAGAATATTCACAGGAGTTCCTACACCCATGAGATATCGAGGTTTTTCTTTTGGCAAAATTTCATTTACCAATTCAATCATCTCGTACATTTTCTCTACTGGTTCTCCAACTGCCAGACCACCAATAGCATTTCCATCGCATTCTTTCGAAGCAATAAACTCTGCAGACTGTTTACGCAGATCAGGATAAACACATCCCTGAACGATAGGAAATAATGATTGATTATATCCGTATTTAGGTTCCGTCTCATTGAATCGCTTCAAACAACGATCTAACCACCGATGTGTCAAGCCAAGAGATTTTTTAGCATAGGCATAATCAGAATCTCCAGGAGGACACTCATCAAAAGCCATCATTATATCCGCCCCAATTATACGTTCTATATCCATAACCTTTTCGGGGGTAAATATATGCTTGCTGCCATCAATATGTGAACGGAATTCAGCACCTTCTTCTCTTAACTTTCTAATGCCAGATAACGAGAAAACCTGAAATCCGCCACTATCTGTAAGCATAGGACGATCAAAACTATTAAATTTGTGCAACCCACCTGCTTTTTCCAGAACATCCAATCCCGGACGCAAATACAGATGATAAGTATTACCAAGAATTATCTGCGCTTTAATATCCTGGATTAATTCTGTTTGATGCACAGCCTTTACAGAACCTATTGTTCCAACAGGCATAAAAATCGGAGTCTCAATCTGCCCGTGATCAGTAGTTATTAATCCGGCACGAGCATTTGATTTAGAATCCGTGTATTGTAGGTCAAATGTCATTTACTTTTTGGTTTCATGGAGAAATCAATCGCATCAGCAACTTTTTCATTAGTTAGTGCCAGTGCAAATACTTCTTTAATATCACTTACATAGTGGAACGTCAATCCTTTAAGATAAACTTCCTGAATTTCGTCTATGTTCTTTTTGTTCTCAGTACTTAAAATAATCTCTTTTATTCCGGCACGCTTAGCTGCTAAAATCTTTTCTTTTATACCACCAACAGGAAGTACCTTTCCACGTAGGGTAATCTCACCTGTCATAGCCAAATTGCTTTTTACTTTTCTCTGGGTTAAAGCAGAAGCTAATGAAGTTGCCATAGTGATACCAGCAGATGGACCATCTTTTGGAATTGCACCTTCCGGAACGTGGATGTGAATATTCCAGTTTTCGAATATTTCATCATCAATAGCCAAAATAGAAGAGTGGGCTTTAATATACTCTAAAGCTAACATAGCAGATTCTTTCATTACATCTCCCAAGTTTCCAGTTAAAGTAAGTTTTCCACCTTTACCTTTGCTTAAGCTTGTTTCAACAAAAAGAATTTCGCCACCAACTGCAGTCCAGGCAAGTCCGGTTACAACTCCTGCATATTCATTTCCCTGATATTTGTCCTTCGAATATTCTTCAGCTCCAAGTAAATCATATAAATCTTCAGATTTTATATCCTTTTTGTTGAAAAAGCCATCAGTCGCATATTGGCGAGCTAATTTTCTCAGAATCTTACCAATCTTCTTTTCAAGTTCACGAACACCACTTTCACGAGTATATGATTCTATAATTGTTTCTAATGTATCTTTCGGTATTTTAATATCATTCTTGGAAATACCTGTGGCATCCATTTCTTTAGGTACAAGATGTCGACGAGCAATTTCAATTTTTTCTTCTGTGATATATCCACTTACCTCAATCAATTCCATGCGATCCAATAATGGTTGAGGAATTGTATTAAGATTATTTGCTGTTGCAATAAACATTACTTTTGATAAGTCATAATCAACATCCAGATAATTATCGTGAAATGTTCCATTCTGTTCAGGATCAAGCACTTCTAGTAATGCCGATGATGGATCTCCCTGGCGGTCAGCTCCAACTTTATCTATTTCATCCAGAATGAAAACCGGATTAGATGAACCTGCTTTAATTAAGCCTTTGATTATACGTCCGGGCATTGCACCAATATATGTCTTTCTGTGACCTCTGATTTCTGCTTCATCATGAATTCCACCTAAAGACATTCTGATATATTTTCTTTTCAGTGCAGCAGCAATTGATTTACCTAAAGAAGTTTTACCTACTCCCGGAGGGCCATAAAGACATATAATAGGGGATTTTAAATCTCCTTTTAATTTTAATACAGCCAAATGTTCAAGAATTCTTTCTTTTACCTTTTCAAGTCCATAATGGTCTTTATTCAGAGTTTTTTCAGCATTCTTTAAATTGAAATTATCTGTAGAATAGACATTCCAAGGCAAACTTAGCATTGTTTGCAAGTAGTTTAGCTGAACACTATAATCTGGTGATTGCGAATGAGTACGTTCCAGTTTAGCCAATTCTTTATTGAAAATTTCATTGACTTCTTTGCTCCACTGCATTTTAGTTGCTTTCAGGCGCAACTCTTCAACCTCCTGATCTTGTCCGCCACCAAGTTCATCTTGAATCGTTTTTATCTGTTGCTGTAGAAAATATTCTCTTTGTTGCTGATCAATATCTTCTCTGGCGCGCATTTGAATAGATGCCTTTATTTCAGCTAGCTGTACTTCTCTATTTAGAATTTCCAAAAGATGATAAGCTCTTTCCTGCAAAGAATTAATCTGCAGTAATTCCACCTTTTCATCTTTCTTTAAAGGCATATTTGTGCATATAAAGTTAATCAGGAACATTTTGTTACTGATATTTTTTATTGCAAAAGCTGAATCCTGATGTAAAGTTCCTGAAACTTTTATGTATCTAATAGTCAAATCTTTGCAAGCATCAACCAGGGCATCAAATTCTTTATTTTCTTTTGCTGGTAATGCTTCTTCCAGTAACTTAACTTTGCCTAACAAATAAGGGAATGTTTCTGATAGACTTTCTAGCTCAAAACGTTTCATTCCCTGAAGAATTACAGTTGTGGACTGATCGGGCATTTCAAGAACACGAACTATTTTTGCAATAGTTCCGATTGTATGCAAATCTTCAAAATCAGGGTTTTCAGTTTCAGCTGCTTTCTGACAAACAACTGCTATATATGCATTATTTTTATATGCATCATTTACAAGTTTCAGTGATGATTTTCTTCCTACAGATATTGGTAATACAACGCCTGGGAATAAAACCATATTCCGCAGAGGTAAGACAGGAAGGCTGTCATCCACTTTAATATCAAACATCTGTTCCTCATTACCTTCAAAATCTGCTATAAATGAGAAACCATTATCATTTGAGTCTTCCATTTCACTTAAATATCCTTTTTTTATCATTTTATTTGTTATTCGAGGTTATATCTTTCGATAGTTAAAACCGACTGCAAAGGTAATCTATTCTTTATTAAAAATAAAACTCCAATGAAAGAAAAGAACAGTATAAATGCTAAATATTATTTCAAAAATGCACAAAAACTATTTAAAATATTTATTTTTGGCGAAAATTCAATAATCTGTAATGCCTAATCCATATTTTAGTTTTAAACAATTCACCGTATGGCACGATAAATGCGCCATGAAAGTTGGAACAGACGGAGTTCTTTTAGGTGCCTGGACAGATGTATCTAATGCAAATTCAGTTTTAGATATTGGCACAGGAACCGGATTAGTGGCTTTAATGATTGCGCAACGTTGTAATGCTGATATTTTTGCTATTGAGATTGATAATAATGCTGTAATTCAGGCTACTGACAATAAAAACAGATCACCTTGGAGCGAGCGAATTTCAATTATCCAAGGAGATTTTAAAACCTTTGAAAGCAATACTAAATTTGATGTTATTGTTTCAAATCCTCCTTACTTCTCAAATTCCTTATTACCTCCAGATATTAAGCGAAGCACAGCCCGGCATACAAATGAACTTTCATATTATGAACTTATTGAAGGTGCTGCAGAGCTATTATCTCCCAGAGGAAAGTTTTCATTAATTATTCCGGCGGATGTTATCGATAAAATTATAGAAATTGCAGCTAATTTTGATTTATACCCAATTAGACAGACGAATATTCTGCCCAAACAAGATAGTTCGCCTAAAAGAGTATTAATATCCTTTTCAAACAAAAAAGATACAATTTTTGCTAAACCAAATGATTTAATAATTGAATTAGCAAGGCATCAATATACTCCGGAATATATTGACCTAACCAAAGAATATTATCTGAATATGTAGTAAATTAATTTACCACACAGCTCACTGTTTCTTTGTTAATCTCTTAAAGAATTCAATATTCCTATCAATAATTTGCTTATTTCTTTGCGTTAAATCTTCCACAAGATTTTCTCCCTTAGGCTTCAATCCTACGAAATAGTCAGATGCTTTTTTTAATACATTCTGCTCTCTATCACTTTTTTCAGGAGTTATTACTAATAAACCTTTAGCGATAATCTCTACATCTATTTCTTCATTCATCATAACAGGGTCACCATCATAATGAACTACTCCCGGACGAGTTCTATGAATATGTATTTTTTTGCTTTTAAATGTTCTGATTCTACTATTCTGGTCTAATGTCTTATTAAACAACTGAAAAGCAAGAGATGGAATATCTATTACCGTAAAAGGCTCTAATATAGTAACATTCATCAATCCATCCTGAAGTGAAGCTTTAGGAGCAATATAAGCATTGTTACCATATTGAGAAGCATTACCACATGCAATTAAGAAAGCTTTATACTTAGTTTTAGTCTCCTCACTTTCAACTTCATAAGTTTCCGGTTTATAATTCAAACATTCCAACAGAGTTTTTTCCAAATACGTAAGAATACCTCGTCTTCCGGCAGCAGAAAACTTGAGACTTACAAAAGCATCGAAACCGACGCCACAAGTACAAAAGAATGGTTTATTGTTTATTTTTCCATAATCAATTGCAGAGATGTTCCCTTTATTGATTATATTAATAGCCTTACGACTATCCATCGGTATTCGCAGGTGACGAGCCAATCCATTCCCTGATCCACAAGGAATAATTCCTAAAACTGTATTGGTATGAATAAGAGAACGCGCAATTTCATTAATTGTTCCATCACCTCCAATAGCAGTTACACAATAAACGCCATCCGCGGCAGCCTTTGCAGCAATCTCTTCAGCATGGCCAGCTCTTTCTGTATATCTTATTTCAATCTCATATTTATTTTGATCTATTCTTTCATTTAACTGATTCAAAATTAATTTTTTACTCTGAGTGCCTGAGATCGGATTAACGATAAATAGTATTTTTTTCTTCTCATCCATGCGTTATATGATAAAATATTCAAACGACAAAAGTAATATATTAATCTTAATACAGTAGCTTTTTACACATTCTTTTATAATGAAAGTTACTTTTTTTATATAAAACAGACTAATAAATCACATAAATTGCTATCTTTGCGACCGTCTTTGCAAAAATGGCCGAAAAACAAGCAAAATTAAATAACTGATAATATAATATTAATGTAGGGGAGACCTACGAAGCATTATTATGGGATTATTACAAGATAAATTAGAGAAATATGATATACCACAGCAAGTTAAAGCTAAAGGTGTATATCCTTATTTCCGTTGCATTGAAAGTGAACAGAACACTGAAGTGATAATGAGTGGCAAGAAAGTGCTAATGTTTGGTTCTAACTCATATTTAGGACTTACTAACCACCCAAAAGTAATTGAAGCAGCAGTTGAAGCTACTCGTAAATATGGTACAGGATGTGCTGGTTCACGTTTCCTAAACGGAACTCTAGACATTCACCTGGAACTAGAAAAAGAACTAGCCGAATTCGTAGGAAAAGAAGATGCAATTATCTATTCTACCGGATTCCAGGTTAACTTAGGAGTTGTTTCATGTGTTACAGGTCGTGAAGATTATATTATCTGTGATGAACGAGATCATGCCTCAATTGTTGATGGAAGACGTTTATCTTTCTCTCAGACATTAAAGTTCAAACACAATGATATGGCTTCTTTGGAGAAAGAACTTCAAAAATGCAAGCCAGATAAAATTAAGTTGATTGTTGTTGACGGTGTTTTCAGTATGGAAGGTGATGTTGCAAACTTACCTGAGATTGTACGTTTAGCAAAACAATATGATGCAAACATCATGGTTGATGAAGCTCATGGACTTGGAGTACTTGGAAATCATGGACGTGGTACTTGTGATCACTTTGGTTTGACTAAAGATGTTGATTTAATAATGGGAACTTTCAGTAAGTCTCTTGCTGCAATTGGCGGTTTTATTGCTGCTGATGAATCTATAATCAATTATCTGAGACACAACTCACGTTCTTATATGTTTAGTGCAAGTAACACACCAGCTGCAACTGCAGCTGCACGCGCTGCTTTGCAGATTATGAAAGCTGAACCAGAACGTATTGATTATTTATGGGATATTACAAATTACTCTCTTAAATGTTTCCGTGATTTAGGTTTCGAGATAGGAAATACGTCTACTCCAATTATACCTTTATATGTACGTGATATGGAGAAAACATTTATGGTTACCAAAATGTTGTTTGATGAAGGTGTATTTGTTAATCCTGTAATTCCACCTGCATGTGCTCCTGAAGACACGCTAATTCGCTTCTCTTTAATGGCAACACATACGAAAGAACAAATTGATATTGCTGTTGAAAAATTAGCAAAATGCTTTAGAGCGTTAGATATTATTAAATAATATACTCAAATTCCATAATAAAAAGTCTTCTTCATAATAATTGAAGAAGACTTTTTTTGTATTTATAGTTTTCTTATAATCAACTAGATAGAAGTGATTAATTAAAATAACAAAAAAATAAGCAAAATAAACTTGCATATTTGATATAAAGAGCCTATCTTTGCATCGCTTTTGAAAGGAAATACTTACAGAAGTCATCGGGGTGTAGCGCAGTCCGGTTAGCGCACCTGCTTTGGGAGCAGGGGGTCGTGGGTTCGAATCCCGCTACCCCGACAAAGAGTCTGAATAATCATTCAGACTCTTTTTTTGATATATATTAATTAAAACTGTATTTTATAGAGACTATTATAATTATTGGTCAATAATTATAATAGCAAAGCCCAATAAATAATATCCATTCACCAATAATAAATAATCAAACTTGAATAATTTTGAAAGAAGGATTATACAATTAAAACGCTAAGTTACTTTGAGTAAAGCATAATCCAAACTTTTTAAATTATTGAAGCCACCCACATTTCACTAACAATTTGCATAAATATAGATTTACCTATTTACAGCAGAATCTAAACAAAGAATATTAATATTTATTTTAAAGGTTAACTACTAGATAATCAGCAAAGAAGAAGATCAATGGAGTTTTTATTTAAAAATTAAAGCCTTAAAAGCTTGGATAATTCACACAGAACACCTATCTTTGCATCGCTTTTGAAAAGAAACACTTATCAGAAGTTATCGGGGTGTAGCGCAGTCCGGTTAGCGCACCTGCTTTGGGAGCAGGGGGTCGTGGGTTCGAATCCCGCTACCCCGACAATTAAGAGTCTGAATAATTATTCAGACTCTTTTTTTATATCTATAATTCAAGTCTCCATTCAAAGAGAATAAGAAATTGTGGCTCATTAGCTATAATAACAAACTCCAATAAACAACACCCATTTTTCAATTATAAAAAATCAAACTTGAATAATTCTGAAAGAAAGATTATATTTTCGATATGCAAAATCATATTAAACAGAACGTATATCGAACTTATAAAATTTATCGGCCAACCTATAACTGCTTAAATAAGCACAAAGAATAGAATGAACAGTAATAACAGAATTAAAACTAAAAATATTGAAATTTATTTTTTATGTTAACTACTAGATAATCAACAGAAAAGAAGATTAATAGCGTTTTTGCTTAAAAATAAAAGCCTTAAAAGCTTGGATAATTCATACAGAACACCTATCTTTGCATCGCTTTTGAAAAGAAACACTTATCAGAAGTTATCGGGGTGTAGCGCAGTCCGGTTAGCGCACCTGCTTTGGGAGCAGGGGGTCGTGGGTTCGAATCCCGCTACCCCGACAATCAAGAGAGCTAGTTACAATTTATTTGTAATTAGCTCTCTTTTTTTATTGAATATAATTCTCCCTAAACATCGATAAATTAAGATTTTTATATAATTTTGCATCCAATATACAAAACAGAAAATCTAAGAATAAAAGAATATGTATAGAACGCATACTTGTGGGGAACTTCGGATCTCCGACGTAAATAAAGTAGTAACACTTTCAGGATGGGTGCAACGCTCCAGAAAAATGGGGGGAATGACATTTGTTGACCTCCGTGACCGCTATGGTATTACCCAGCTTGTTTTTAACGATGCTGTTAATGCTGAGTTATGTGATGCAGCAAACAAACTTGGACGTGAATTTGTAATACAAGTTAAAGGTGAAGTTAATGAACGTTCAAATAAGAATGCAAACCTTTCTACAGGAGATATTGAGATTATTGTTTCAGAACTAGATGTTCTTAACACTGCAGCAACGCCTCCTTTCACTATAGAAGATAATTCAGATGGTGGCGATGATATTCGTATGAAGTATCGCTACCTTGATCTTCGCCGCAACGCTGTTAGATCTAATCTAGAACTTCGTCATAAAATGACTATCGAGGTACGTAGCTATCTTGATAAACTTGGATTCTTAGAAGTAGAAACTCCAATTCTTATCGGTTCTACACCTGAAGGTGCACGCGACTTCGTGGTTCCTTCACGCATGAATCCGGGACAATTTTATGCATTACCTCAGTCACCGCAACTTTTCAAACAGTTGTTGATGGTATCAGGTTTCGACCGTTATTTCCAGATTGCTAAATGTTTCCGCGACGAGGACCTTCGTGCCGACCGCCAACCTGAGTTTACTCAGATAGACTGCGAGATGAGTTTTGTTGAGCAAGAAGATGTAATCAGCACGTTTGAAGGAATGGCAAAGCACTTATTCAAAACAATTCGTGGTATAGAGATTACTGAATCATTTCCACGCATGACATGGCATAATGCTATGAAGCTTTACGGAAGTGATAAACCAGATATTCGCTTTGGAATGGAATTTGTTGAATTGATGGACGTTCTTCAAGGCAAAGGTTTCTCTGTATTCGATAGCGCAGCTTACGTTGGTGGTATTTGCGCAGAAGGAGCAGCATCATATACTCGTAAACAATTAGATGGCCTGACAGAATTCGTTAAGCGTCCTCAGATTGGAGCGAAAGGTATGGTTTATGCTCGCGTAGAAGCTGACGGAAACGTAAAATCAAGCGTTGATAAATTCTATACTCAGGAAACTCTTCAGGAACTTAAAGCTGCCTTTGGTGCAAAACCTGGCGATTTAATCCTGATCCTTTCAGGCGATGATGCTAACAAAACCCGCAAACAACTTTGCGAACTTCGTCTTGAAATGGGTAATCAATTAGGCCTAAGAGATAAAGATACGTTTGCTTGCCTTTGGGTTATCGATTTCCCTCTGTTTGAATGGGATGAAGAAAGTGGTCGTTACATGGCAATGCACCACCCATTTACCTCTCCAAAACTAGAAGACGTCCCATTACTTGATACTAATCCTGGTGACGTTCGTGCTAATGCTTACGATATGGTAATTAATGGCGTAGAAGTAGGAGGTGGTTCTATTCGTATTCACGATAGTGCTTTACAGAAAAAAATGTTCGAACTTCTTGGTTTTACAGAAGAAAGAGCTCAGGAACAATTTGGTTTCTTAATGAATGCCTTCAAGTTTGGTGCTCCTCCTCACGGTGGATTGGCCTATGGCCTTGATCGTTGGGTATCTCTGTTTGCCGGACTTGATTCTATCCGCGACTGTATTGCATTCCCAAAAAATAATTCTGGCCGTGATGTTATGACTGATGCACCGGGATATTTGGAACAATCTCAATTAGATGAATTGAATCTTGTAATAGATATCAAAGAAGAGAAGTAATTTAATTACACTATAAAATAAAGGAAGTAATGGGAATGCTAAAATTTACCCGTTACTTCCTTTTTTATTTGTGCATATTGCAAATTAGAATTAGGAGATAATAGCCTGCTCAGAAATAAATCTGAGCAGGCTATTATTTTAGAGCTGAAAGATATTATTCAGCAATATGTGAATTGATCAAAGCTTTATCTTTGAAAAAAGATTAATCAATAAACCGTTTAGTTATTTCTCCATATTCGTCGATTCTGCGATCGCGAAGGAATGGCCACCAGCGGCGCACATTTTCGGAACGGGTTAAGCTAACTTCAACGACAATGTTCGTCGCTTCGGTATTTCCTGCTTGAGCAAAAAATTCCCCTTGCGGACCGGCAACAAAACTATTTCCCCAGAACTGAATACCATTGGTGTTTCCGGAAGGATCTTCCTCGTGCCCAACACGGTTTACGGAAACAACCGGAAGTCCGTTGGCAACGGCATGCGCTCTTTGAGAGATAATCCAGGCATTCAGCTGACGGCTCTTTTCATCTTCAGTATCGGAGCTTTCCCATCCAATTGCTGTAGGGTAGATTAATATTTCGGCTCCACGAAGCGCCATTAAGCGGGCAGCTTCAGGATACCACTGATCCCAACAAACCAATACTCCAAGTTTTCCAAGAGATGTTTGAATGGGTTGAAACCCTATATCGCCAGGGGTAAAATAAAACTTTTCATAATATGCAGGATCATCCGGAATATGCATTTTCCGATACTTTCCGGCAATAGATCCATCGGTATCAAATACTACTGCTGTGTTATGATACAGCCCCGGAGCGCGTTTCTCGAATAAAGAAGTGACCAGCACAATTCCATGTGCGGCAGCCAATTCTCCATAAAATCCGGTAGACGGACCAGGTATAGGTTCGGCAAGATCGAAGTTATTTGTATCTTCTACCTGACAAAAGTAAAGAGAGTTGTGTAACTCCTGAAGCACAACCAGTTGAGCACCTTGAGATACACAAGCTTCAATGTTATCCGCCAGTTTTTTAAGATTCTCTTTTAAATCAGCCGTATTTGATTGCTGCACTAAACCTATCTTTATAGTTCTGTTATCCATTGTTCTTCGTTTTTAATTTATTTTTCCTGCATTCTATTTAATAACACCCTCAGGATATTGCATAGTAACACAATGAAGAGAGCCATGCTGCTTAATTAATGCACGACAATCAATTCCGATAATCTCTTTATCCGGGAAAGCTTCTGCAAGTATTTCAGCCGCTTCAGCATCATTCTTTGGTTGATTATAAGTAGGATAAAGAATTGATTCATTGAGAATTAAAAAGTTTGCATAAGTAGCCGGCAAACGTTCAGTATCTTCTATAATAGAGTCCGCCATTGGCAAAGAAAGTAAACGATAAGGTTCTCCTGCAAGAGTACGGAACGTACGAAGTTGATCCTCCATTTTCGTCAACTCCTCGTAGTGCTCATCCTCCGGATCTGTACACTTTACATACACAATCGTATTATTAGGGCAAAGACGAGCCAAGGTATCTACATGACTATCAGTATCATCGCCAGCCAGATAACCATAATCAAGCCACAACACCTGTTGCAGATGAAATACTGAACGCAAATATTCTTCAATTTCCACCTTATTCATTGTATCGTTCCGGTTAGGAGCAAGTAGGCAAGTAGATGTAGTAAGCAGAGTTCCTAATCCATCAATTTCTATAGAGCCGCCTTCGAGCACAAAATTTAAGCGATTTTCGTATTCACCATTGAAACATTTTGCACTATAAGCCTTATGCGTAATTTGATTATCAAGACCGGCACCAAATTTTTGTCCCCAACCGTTAAAGCAAAAGTCGAGCAGGCGAGGGGCAGAGCCGTCTATCATCGTAATAGCACCATGATCACGAGCCCACGTATCATTTGTTTCGCATTCAAAGAAACGAACATTTTCCATGTTTACCCTATTAGAAAGCTGTGCCTTAACTGCATTTACATCAGGAGCCACGATTAGGAGCAATTCTTTCTTTGCAATTTCCCGAGCAATGGCAACAAAACATTCCTGCACTTCGGTAAGCATATGAGCCCAGTCGGTACCGGCATGTGGCCATGTAAGCTGTACACCGCTTTGTTTGTACCATTCGGCAGGAAGAAAAGGTTCACGCATTTCAACTTGAATACCAAAAGGATCTCCCCAATTTATCTGATAATCTTTTTCTTCGTCTCCATTTTTTGGAAGACCAACTAATATACCCATCTTGGTTTATTTCTTTTCTTTAGGTTTACGATCAAAGAACGGATTTTTACTTGAACAGCTAATTGGAATAGCCATCACAGTTTTACAACCAGGAAGCCAGTAGAGTGACTGAGCAGCAAGTCCGGCAGAAAACATAACGCGCGAATCCACGCGTAAGTCCGATGCCGTAGCACATGCCGAACCAATAGCGATACCCACATCAATAGTATTCAGAGCGCATGGAGTTTCACTCGGTTTGGAAGCACAAGTGGGAAATCCACAATGACCACAATTTAGCCCTTGCAATTTCTCATGTGTACCAATTAAAACAATTGCATCAGCCGAAAGAATATTTTCTGCATCACGAAGAAAGAACATCATTCCATTTTCTCCGTTCAGTCTGATCATCTCATCGGAAAGTAATTTTATATCATTTTCAGTAACAACAGCTGTTTCAATCACATCAACACCCTTTCCTTTAGGAGCTGTACGCGCAGCAGTCATCATCTGTTTAGCCACATTAAGCATATGCTCATGTCTGGCATCACGTTCATTTAATATCATCCTGGTTTCTTTTTATACTTATTAAGGGTACAAATATAAATCATTGAAGTCATTTGTCAAAACATAACCGAACGTTATTATTTCCCTGTACAAAAGAATTAATTCCTTTGTACAGAACAATATATTCTTTTGTACAAAAGAAAACAATCTTTTGTACAATAAATATTTGTTTTAACGAGTATAATTTTTATCTTTACGGCATATTAATTTAAATAACAACGATATGGCTATAGATTTTAAGGCTACGAAAGTTAACAATAACATGAAGCCCGAAGAAAAACCTCGTTATTACGCAAAAGCAGTAACTAAAGGAACCGTAACACTAAACCGCATTATTGAAGATATGTGCGAAGAAAGCACACTGTCGAAAGCAGATGTAGTTGCCGTTGTTGCCGGACTTAGCAAGCATTTATTAAAGAATCTGCAGGAAGGTTATACTGTGAAAATTGATTCGTTAGGAACATTTTCCACTTCAGTAAAGAGCCCAACAGTAGATAATGCAGAAGCTGTTCACTCAAAAGATGTTTCATTCAGCAAGATTAATTATCTTCCAGAAGTACGAATGCTGGAAAGCTTCCGTGCTGTATCGTTCCAGAAAGTGGATACAAAAGAAGAAGCAAAAGTTTCAAAGCCTAGAGGACGCAAGCCTATTCGCAGAAAATAACTAAAGAATGCTCAAAATAGAAGATGCCTGTATTGCGTATGGAGAGCAAGAACTCTTTACGGGACTTTGCGTGCATATAAAAAGAGGTGAGATGGTCTGCATTTCCGGTGAATCCGGAAGTGGAAAGACTTCACTTCTTAATGCAATCCTGGGGTTTGTTCCCTTAACAAGCGGTAGCATAACAATAGATGATCTTTTATTTTGCGAAGAAAACATTGACCAGATTAGAAGAAAAATTGCATGGATACCCCAAGAACTTGCTTTGCCATGCGAATGGGTAAGCGAAATGGTAAAGCTTCCTTTTGAGCTAAAGGCAAATAAAGGAAATCATTTTTCTAAGAAAAAGCTTTTCGAGGTATTTAAAGAACTGAATCTGGAAGAAGAACTCTTTACAAAGCGCGTCAGTGAAATTTCAGGTGGGCAGCGACAAAGAATTATGATTGCTGTAGCATCTCTTTTAGAGAAACCTTTGCTAATTATTGACGAACCAACTTCGGCGCTTGATGCTGGATCTGTAGAAAGAGTATTGAACTTTTTCAACACGCTATCTCAAAAAGGAATGACTATTCTTGCTGTCTCTCACGACCGTGCATTTAAACTAGGCTGCGATAATGTAATATACTTATAGCCACATGGGAACAATAGATATTAGTTATGAAAACTTACTTATTGGTTTGCTCATGATGGGCATTCCAATGTTTTACCTGTGGAAATTTAAGACAGGACTGGTAAAATCCACGTTGATAGCTGTACTGAGAATGTTAATCCAACTCTTCCTTATTGGAGTCTATTTAAAGTATCTTTTTTTCTTAAATCATCCGCTGGTAAATTTTCTTTGGGTATTCGTAATGATAATCGTTGCATCAGAAACAGCAATAGTCAGAACCAGGCTGCAACGAAAGATTCTTTTGATACCAATTTCCATTGGTTTTTTTATTTCTGTAGTCCTTATAGGTACCTATTTTTTAGGTTTGGTCCTTCAACTAAATAATATTTTTAATGCACAATATTTCATTCCAATATTTGGCATTTTGATGGGTAATATGCTGTCTGTTAATGTAATAGGATTGAATACATTTTATAGTGGGCTTCAGCGGGAACAACAAGAATATTACTACTTATTAGGAAATGGAGCAACCCGACAGGAAGCTCAAACACCTTTTATTAGGCAAGCTTTAATAAAAGCATTTAGTCCTTGTATCGCAAATATGGCAGTAATGGGACTCGTTGCTCTTCCAGGAACCATGATAGGGCAGATACTTGGAGGAAGTAGTCCTAATGTAGCAATAAAGTACCAAATGATGATAGTTGTCATCACCTTTACAGCATCAATGCTCTCTATCATGATCACAATCTCAATTGCATCCAGGCGTTCCTTTGATAAATTCGGCAGATTAATTCGCGTCTTTAAGGAAAGTAAGAAAAATGGATGAAGATATATTGAAACTAGTTAGCCAAATATCTACTCCCGGATTCTTTGTTACTACAGAAATTATTCAATCTTCGACAGAAAGTCCTAAGGGTATAGAAGCATTTATATTACAAAAAATTAGCAACATAAAAGCTGGAGCTACCGGAAGGAAATATGCTTTTAGAGAAAATGGCTGGCAGATAAATTTTACATTCTTTCCCACAAACCAGGTTGTGGACAAGCGCTATGGGTTAATGAATAAAATGATAAAAGAGAAAAAAAAGGTGCATTAAGTTTTTGCGAATTAGAAAGAAAGTATTACTTTTGTTGTATCGAATAATAGACATGGCGGTTTAGTGTAGTGGCCTAGCACGCAACTCTCTCACGGTTGAGACTCGGGTTCGATTCCCGGATCCGCTACAAAATAAGGTGTAAGAAATTGAAGTTCAATTTCTTGCACCTTTTATTTTTTATTACAAGTCAAACCTCGGATTCATTTTTTCACAAATTTAAGTGCTTATGATAAATATAAATGCTTAAAAAACACCTAAAACTTCGACTAAAATAAAAACTCGCGCGCAAAGCACAATTTGTTTATATCACCAAGCTTATTGAATTTGCTTCCGATGGAGAAATTCATCACAAAATGTATTAACTAATAATTCTCAATAAATTTATTGAGAAGATCAATCAAACATCGAAAATAATAAAATCATCCAATCAACATTTTAAGGTTGATTTGTTTCAGTCAGCAAAATTAAAAATGATGTCTTTTCTGAGTATACTTATTCTTATTCGTCAATTGAACTCAATTGCGAATTTACAAAACAACGATAGAGTTATACACTCAGTAAGGAAGACATTCGTAAATCACTTTATTGCGAATTTAGCCAAACCATAAAGTAAGCAATTCATTCACTTCGAGAAGAAATAAAATGAATTTTGCTTTTACCAAGCTTTACTAAACAAATTCTTCAATAGATTTAATTTCGGTTGGGGTTGGTAATAGCAATGGGTCAGGAAAATTGAAGAGAATCAAATTTTCATTTTTATCATTGAGATTCTCACACCCTTGGAAGAGAAAATATAGAGAAAAACCCCAAAAAGTAATATTAACTACTTATTATTGTCAAAATTTCTCAGATGAATAACAATTCCTAAAACTAAAATTTAAATATAACTAACTAAATTACAGCAAGTTTAATGGATTTTGACCCATTTCTAATGCAATTTCCTTGCGATATTTATTTTTTCATTGGTATTTGGTCGGAATTTATAATTCTCAGCATTCTAGACAGACTAGATTTCGCAAAGCAAATTTACTCTTCAGTGCAACGGAGTATAAATGTGGTTGCGCCAATTGTAATAATCGCACCATCTTTTAAAACGACCCGATCTTTGTCTCCTAAAATTTCATTCATATGAAAAGTGCCAGTCACACTTGGGAAATCTCTCAAAGTATAAATCAATTCATCTTTCTTATTTCGTCTGACATTTATTACACAATGTTGACGATCCATACTCATGTCGCCGGTTTCGATAGGAGTGTTGATTTTAGTTCCAACGCATCTACGCCCAATAACATTATCTCCAAGAGAAAGTGGGAGAATTTGTTTAAAGCCAAAAACATTTTCAATAACAACAATACTTCCAAAAGTACTTTTGTCGCTTTCTTGATCTAAAGCTTCCTCATTTCTATTCTTTGATTTAAGTTTAGTTTTACCAATACGGATGCTAAACTGCTTACCGCAATGTTCACAAACAAATACCAAAGATTGTCCTTCGGTGTACTTTGTTTCGTCAAATGTAAGATAATTCTCACACTTTGGACACAATATTCTTTTCATATAATGGGGAATCTTTTACTTGTCAGTCAGCAACCAAGCATCCTTAAAGTTCTTATTTTTCTTTAACTGAAGTAGTTTGTTGTTAGCTTCATCATTATTTGATAATGACATAATGCTTACTCTAATCCATTTGTTACCTTCAATAATGCTCGCTTTAGAATAACCTTTTGAAATTAATCTATCTACAATCTCTTGAGCATCAGCACGATTATTTACGCTAGCAATAATTATGTGGCAAGAATTCTTATTTATAGATTCTGCTGAAGGTTTAGCAGTATTACTTTTATTTTCTGTGTTACTTTTAGGAATAACAACTTCCTTTATTGCTTTTGGCTTTATCTGTTCCTGCACTTTCTGATTGTTCACTTGTCTTTTTGCAGGAATACTTTCTTTCATGCTGTTATCAAATGGTTCCAACAACTCAGATGGAATTAATTGAGCATAATTACCTTTTTCAACATAAGTATTTTCAACCGGAGTAGACATAAAAAAGAAAATTATAATTGCCGCAGCAACAGCAACAGCTGTACGAATAAATGAACGATTAACTCTAATCTCGTAAACTTTTGGATTGGAAGTTTCTGGTACTACCTCTTCATCTATTGTTTTTGCAACCTCATCAATCTTATTTATTCCAAAAGAACTTAATCCATATAAATAAGGTGTAAGTAATCCATCTTCATAAGGTTGGAATTGAAGCCTACCATGAATTGTAAAAAACATATCTCCAATTCCATGCATTTCAACTTTTCCTTCCACATGTAAAGTATTAATAAGCTCATCAACAGCTTTATTAATAAGTTTTGAAGCATCAGAGAAGTCTGTACAATATGATGTCATATAAGATTGAACCAATAATCCATCATTCATTTTAAGCTGAGGATTAAATCCTATAGAACGAGTAGGAGGAAGGAATATACCTTCTTCTTCTATCCATCTTGCTGGAGTATAGTGAGATACGAATCCGCCAAACGACGGGATAATAACACAATCGTTCTCTAATAGTAACGTTTCTATATGTTTTAGCAATTCAATCATGATGCAAATGTACGTTTTTTTATTGATTTTGCCTATAAAATCGGGATTTTATTATCAATAAAAACACAATAAAGAAAGTGTATTGGCGTTTTTAATTTTGATATAACATGTAAAAAATGAAAGATCCATTAAACTATTTTTATATATTTAAGACCAAAACAAATAATTTTGTAATTCTGTATAAATAATCTAAGAACTAATAATATTATCGATATGAAAAATATTTCTTTTTTTCTTTTTTTCTTTTTTTCTTTTTCAATTTTCACTTCGAATGCTCAATCCTTGAGTATTCCATCTTTGGATATATTAAAAGGAACAGATATTGATAACATCTCAGATACCCAGTTAGGTGATCTTATCTCGCAAATGGATAAGAAAGGTATTTCTATGAATCAAATTGATCAGTATGCTAGCAGTAAAGGATTGTCTAAAACAGAAACTGAAAAGCTAAAAAACAGAATTGTACGCTATAACGATAAAAATAAAGGAGTAAAAAAACGTACTATTGAAACAAATGAAGATTTGAATAATCCAGAAAAACTGAATCCGGAGTTGCTTAAATATTATGAGGTATACAAGCAAAAACAGGATTCAATTAAAGCAAATAAATTAGAAATTTTCGGGCTTTCTATATTTAAGGACGTAAATCTGACGTTTGAGCCAAACCTTCGATTAGCAACCCCAAGTAATTATGTCCTTGGTCCAGATGACGAATTATTAATTGATGTATATGGTAATTCCGAAGCAAATTATACTCTATATGTAAGTCCAGAAGGAAAAATAAAGATACCTTTGGCCGGAGTTATATCTGTTGGTGGACTTACCATACAAGAAGCTAGTTCTGTTATAAAAAAAAGATTATCTTCTATATATGGTGGAATTAAAAGTAATGCAACTAAAGTTAGTATTGCCTTAGGAGATATAAGGAGTATTACTGTTAGTGTCATTGGGGAAGTTGCCTATCCTGGCTCATATACTATTCCTTCATTGGCATCCGTATATAACGCTCTATATGTTTCTGGTGGACCTACTGAAAAAGGTTCTTTTCGTAAAATTCAAGTAAGCAGAGGACATTCTGTTATTGCAGTTATAGATTTATATGATTTTTTGGTTTATGGAAAACAATCCGACTTAAGATTACAAGATCAGGATGTTATCAAGATTCTTCCTTATAGTAATCGCGTTTCTATCGTTGGAGAAGTGAAAGTTCCGGCAATCTTTGAAATGAAGGAATTTGAAACAATATCTAACCTAATTGAATTTGCAGGTGGATTTACTGAAAATGCTTATCGTGAACGCATTACTGCATATAGAAATACAACTAAAGAAAAGAGTGTAATTGATGTAACATTACCTCAATTCAGAACGTATTTAACTGAATCCGGAGATGAATATAAGGTCGGAAAGTTACTAAAACGATTCGCAAATAGAGTTCAGATTACAGGCTCAGTTTATCGCCCTGGAGAATATTCACTTTCAGAAGGCATGAAAGTGAGTGATTTAATAACAAAAGCAGATGGATTAAAAGAAGATGCATTTGCAACCAGAGCAATGGTTTACAGAAAAAATGCTAGAAACCTTCCGGAATTAACATCTTTTTCTCCAATAGATGCATTAGAAGGACGAAATGATTTGATACTACAAAGAGAAGATAGTGTATATATTTCATCAATTCTTGAAATGAAAGAAGATGAATACATATACATATCTGGCGAAGTTGTATCTCCAGACAAATATTTTTTTGGAGAAGGTATGACTCTAAAAGATGCTATATTAATGGCAAAAGGGATGACTAAAAAAGCTGACCGAGGTGAAATTGAAGTATATAGACAAATTACAGATCAAGGAATTTTAAATAAAAATCTCCAAAAAGCTATAGCATATAAATTTAAAATTGATAATGATTTGGCATATAATGATAGTGCAGCAAACTTCAAATTGAAAAAAGAAGATCGGATAATGATTCGTCCTATCTTTGGATATGAAGAGATGAAACAAGTGAATATAGAAGGTGAAGTTAAGATACCAGGAAATTACATTATTACTTCTAAAAATCAAAAAATTTCAGATTTGGTACAAATGAGTGGAGGTTTATCGGCTTATGCCTATCCTGAAGGTGCATATCTTATTAGAAAAGTAAAGAAAACGGATTCTGAAAAAAAACTATTAAAACAAGTTGCACAAAGTTTAGGCTCTAAAGTTACAAAAAACACAGAAACTTCAGATTCATTAGAACTTAAAAAACAACTCTTTAAAGAAACAGATATCGTAGGAATATCTTTGAAAGAAATTATTAATAATCCAGGATCTCAATATGATTTAATATTAGAAGAGGGAGATATATTAACAATACCTAAGGTCTTAGAAACAGTAACCGTCAATGGAGAAGTTTTAATGCCAAATACAGTTCGCTACCAGAAAGAGCTATCTTTTAAAGATTATGTTAACGCTGCGGGTGGATTTAGCAGTAATGCACTTTCAAAAAAAGCATATATTATTCATGCAAATGGAAAAGTAGAAGTTACGAGATCATTCTGTGGCATTCACAGTTACCCAAATGTTTACCCAGGTTCTCGTATTATTATCCCTGAAAAACCAATCAAGAAAGGAATGAGCACAGCCGAAGTTATAAGTATTACTACAAGTATTGTTTCTGTTGCTGCTATTATTGTATCGTTATTTAAATAGTAATATTAAAAATGGAAAAAACTGAATACATATCTTTGAATAAATTAATTGATTCATATAGTAGTTGGAAGCATTATTTACTTTCTGTTAAATATATAATTCTAGGATTTATTGCAGTTGGAGCAGCCATTGGGACTAGTGCTTCTTTCTTAATCCCTCCCCAATATACAGCTAACTTAAGTTTTGCAATACAAGAGAATGATAAATCTAGTGGATTATCGAGTCTTGCTAGTCAGTTTGGTTTTTCATTAGGAGGTTCAGATAATGGTGCTTTTGGAGGTGATAATTTATATGAATTATTAATGTCAAGAGCTTTAGTTGAAAAAGCATTGCTTTCACCTGTAGATATTGATGGCAAAAAGGAAAATCTTTTAAATATATATCTGACTACATATAAATATAACAACGAATGGAAAACGAGTTCAAACCCAAAACTCAGAGAATTAGATTATCCAATTGACCAAGATAGAAAAACATTTACAAGATCACAAGATAGCGTTTTCAAAATTGTATGTGAAGAAATTCTTTTAAAGAGACTTACTGTAAAAAAAAGAAGTAAAAAGCTAAGTATTGGAGATGTATCTTTTACCTCACAAAACGAATTGCTATCCAAATTATTTGTAGAAAACTTAATGCAAGAAACATCTTCCTTCTATGTTGATACAAAGACTAAACTTGCTCGTTCTAATTATTTAAAATTAATTAATCAGACTGACTCTATTAAACATGAATATGAAAATGCTTTAGCAGCAAGAGCTGGATTAGCAGATCAAACTATGAATTCTGTAAGACAGTCAAGCACTGTTGGACTAATAAAAAAGCAAACTGATATTCAGATTTTAGCAGGAACTTATATTGAGATGAAAAAAAATTTAGAAATAATGAAGCTAAGTTTGGATAAAGAAACTCCACTAATTGAAATTATTGATAATCCAGTATTACCTTTAGAGAAACATAAATTTGGGAAAATAAAGGGATTTATTTTAGGGAGTATGGTTAGTGCTTTTCTAGCCATACTGGTTTTTACTTCATTATATGGCTATAAAAAAATTAAAGAATATAATGGTGCAGGAGAATAAGAATTTAACGATTACAAAAAGAAATTTAATTGCCAATTCTTTAAGTGGAGTAATTCAGCTTGTCATCACGGCGATATTAACTTTTATTTGCATTCCAATTTTTATTCAGAATCTAGGTACAGAATTATATGGAGTTTTTGCAATTGTATCAATCATAGGTAACTTAAATATATTCGCAAACTTAGGATTAAATTCAGCTTTAATTAAGTATCTATCTGAGCAGGGAAAATGTAATGAATCCAATAATGATATTTTCGTTTCTTTAGTAATAATGTGCACAATTATAATACCAATAACTGTTTTCGCTTTCATATATAGAGAATTTATTCTTATTAATATATTAGGAATTCCCCTTAAGCACTTAGTACAATCCAATATTCTTTATTCCAACTTGCTAGTTTCTAATATGTTACTACTAATTGGCCAGATTTTTACAGCCGCCCTTGATTCTATGCAGAAAATCTATTTAACAAATATAACCCAACTTATATACAGTATCATTTATTGGGGTGGAATTATTATAGTTGTTCTTATCGGTCATCATTTAGATTGGGTAGGTTATGCAATATTTATAGCTACAATGTGTTGGTTTTTTCTTATATTAATTTTGTTCCTAAAAAACTGGGGTACCATTAAAAGTACAAATCTAAATGAAACATTTATAGCAACGGCAAAAAAGCAACTTTCTTTTGGAGTAAAAGTATACCTTTCTGGTTTTATAGGTTTTTTTAATGAACCATTATTTAAGATATTGATATCAAATTCGCTAGGACTTAATGTTGTTGCATATTTTGAGATTGGTTTAAAGATACGGGGACAACTCACCGGCTTATTTAGCAAAGTCCTTCAACCTCTTTATCCTTATTTGTCTTCTTTAAGAGACAAGCAGCGCATTGCTTTTTTAGTTAAAGATCTCACATCAAAGATGTTTTTGTTTGTACTACCTGTATGTGCCATGCTCATTATTACTTGCAAAGATATAGTTACTTTATGGTTAAGAGTTGATATTTTTAATTATTCGATATTTATTGTGGGCTTAGTTGTTCCATATTTAATATTAAGTCCTCTAACATTACCAATATATACATATCTTTTAGCAAAAGACCATCCTGAAAGAACAATTATAATTCAATCTCTTTCGGTTATTGTAAATATCCTAATATTTTATTTACTATTCTCTTATATTGGGATGATTGCTGTTATTATTTCAAATATCCTATCATACTTAGCAAGTTATATATTAGGTCTTTATTATCAAAGTAAATATCTTAATATTAAATATAAATTTAAAACCAGTTATGCTTTACGCATATTATGTCTACTAATCTTATTTATTGTAACTGGTTTTACAAGTATATTTTTTAATAACGAATTTACAAGAATATTATATACAATAATTGTTTTATCAGTATTAGTCGTATTAATCTATAAACGATTGAAATTAATTACTCTAGACGATATTAAGCGCTATTTTGGAGATAATATTTTGATAATTAACATATTTAATAAAATATAGTGTTTTATAATTAAATTAAACCAATGCTATTTATACCATTACTTATATTAAGTATAATATTATATATTGTAGGTAATAGAATATCTTCAGTCCTGATATTCTTCTTTTTCCTATTTGATGGATTTCAAATAGTTCCTGAAGTACTATTTAATACACATTTTGGAATTTCTAAATCTATTGATTTTGCTTTTATATATCTGATAAGTGTATTTATATATGGGTTTGTTAAGTACGAAGATTATATTCCAGTTAATCACATTACAAAGTTGATTATGATATATCTTTCATTTATAATTATTAGCATAGGAGTTAGCTTACTCTATTATCATATAGATTTATTTGATATTATTAGAACATCTAGAAGTTATTTTTTTTTATTATCATATTTTATAATAAGAAGACTTACAAAGGAAGAAATGACAAAACTATTAAAAATACTTTTTATTGTAGTTCTCTTTCAATGTTGCCTATTTATTATTCAAGCTTTTACAGGTATTGCATTACTAACTGGTGCAGAAAGCGGGCGTTCAGGGGTTATAACTCGTTTTTATAATGTTCCTTTGATGCTATATTTCATTGTTTTTTATGCAATTTTTCACAATCCATATAAAGGTTGGCAAAAAATTATTACAACAATAATTCCTTCAGTTACAATGTTTTTACCTTTACATCGTTCATTAATGATTGCCTTTATATTATGTTTGTTAATTGGAATATATATTAAAATTGGCGGAATAAAAAAGATTGTGAAGTATTTTCCATTCCTTCTAATTTTAATACTTCCGATTTTGCTTATTGTAGTAAAAGCCACTGGCGAGAGAACACTTACAGATATTGAAAGTGTATTGGATGGAGAGTTTATAGAAGTTGGTGATGATTTTGAATTAGATCAAGAATCTACATTCATGTTTAGAATGGCTCATTTCTTTGAAAGATTTATTGATGTTACAGAATCAAACGTGGGAATTATTTTTGGTACAGGATTTATGACAGAAGATTCAGAATATACCTATAGACATTTTAATTATCAAATAGGACTCACAAGTGATGATACTGGAGATACAGTGCAATTAGATACATCTGACATTTGTTGGTCTAATTTTATTGTACGATATGGGGTAATTGGTACGCTCTTGTATATATATATATTCTTTTCTATTACATATATTTACAATAAGGATATAAAAGTAATAGGGCTACCTATTATTTTATATATGATACTTTTATTTATTGTTTCTTTTACAAGTGATTTAATGTATCAAAATAGAATGTTGATATTTCCATTACTGTTATATAACTTATTACCAATAGAATATGAGAATGAAGAAATAAAATATTCAGAACAAATAGCTCAAATAAAATGAATTCAGATATTAAAATAACGGTTTTAACTTCATTATTTAATTGTAGTAAATATTTAGAAGGGTATTTTAATTGTCTATCAAAACTAAATAATACACAAAACATAGAAGTCTTGCTTCTTCATAATGCGCCATCAAATGAGGAAATGGCTATAATAAGTAAATACCTTCCATCTTTATCGTTTGTAAAACACATTATCATTTCAGAAAGAGAAGGGCTTTACAGAACATGGAATAGAGGTATAGACCTTGCAAATGGAGAGTATATATGTGTTTGGAATGTAGATGATATCCGTACTCCCAATTCTATCATTGATCAAGCTGAAACATTAGATAAAAATCCTAATACAGATTTAACTTATGGAGATTTCTATTATATGTTTAAATATCCTGAACCTAGTGATATCTTAGTTGTTAATAAAGATTTTAGTATCAATAAAAACTCTTTTTTTAGAACGCATCAGATTGGTTGTTTTCCAATGTGGAGGAAACGAATACATGATAAGCTTGGCTTTTTTGATGAACAATTTAAATTAGTTTCTGATTTTGACTTTCAGATTCGGGTTGCACGTACTAGTCAGATTGTTAAAACAAATAATATTGTTGGTTACTATTTAGAAAATGTACCTGAAAAATTAAGCAGTAATTTATGGATACAGATTATTGAACGTAATGCATTATATTTACGTTATGGCATGTTTGATTTAATAAATTGGTTAACTATTTTTCCAATTTTAAAAAAATATGAAATTACTCATCTTTCATATTATGGTAAAAAAGAGAGTCTTTTTAAAAAAAAATATTTATATAATATATTTATTATAACAAGAATACCATTATTTATATTATCTATATTTAGGCAACCTCGATTTATTTTTGCATATATAAAACACAATATTCTAAATAAATGAACATTAATATAAATTTTAGCATTGTAACTCCTGTTTATAATAGAGCTGATTGCATATTAAGATGTCTAAATAGTGTTACAAATCAAAATTTTTCAGATGTTGAACATATAATAGTTAATGATGGATCAACAGATGAAACTTTAGAGATATTAAAAATATATTCCAAAAATCATTCACACGTCAGAGTATTAAATTTTGAAAATAATAAAGGTGTTAATGCTGCTAGAAATTTAGCAATTAGACAATGCAGAAATAATTATGTAATTTTTTTAGACAGCGATGATTTTATGAATTATCAAGCATTATATATTATTGCTGAAAAAATTAAATTATATCCTGGTTACTTACATTATTTATTTGGAATGAATGATATGGAAATTTATTATAACACCAATTCGTTATTAAATTGTAAATCTAGAGAAATAGAATTTTCGAACTGGATTAAAAATGAGATTACAGGTGACTTTCTTCATGTAATGGCTCGAGAAATGGTTCAATTGTTTCCTTTTAATGAAGATTTAAGGATTTATGAAGCTTTAACTTTTATGCAAATGTATAAATACTCAAATAGGCAACAGTTTATAAAAGCAACTGTTGTACAAAGGGAAAGGGATCGATTTGATTCTGTAACAAAACAAGCTACATTAATAAATTCAAATGCGATTAAATTCCAGTCAGAATATTTAAAAAAAATGGTTGATCTATTTGAGACTGATTTCAAAAAGCACAATATTGTTGGATTAAATTCTATGATTAATAAATGTCTAATTTTTAGTTTAGCTTTATCTAATTACAATTTGTATCAATATTTATCAAAAAAAATAGATAAAAAAAATATTCTTTATAAAATTATCTATAAACTTAAATTAGGATATTTTTTAAAGTTAGCAATTATCGTATATTCAAAAATAAAAAATTTCCAATAATTAATGGACAGCTGTACTAACTAAATTTACAATATGAAAATATTACATCTCATTTTTTCTTTAGAAATAGGAGGAGCTGAATCAATGATGGTTGACATAGCTAATAGACAAGTTGTTAACAATGATGTATATGTATATATAATAAACTCCACATATAATAAATCTCTACTAAATAGTCTTGATAAGAATATAAAAATTCACTTATTCAATAGAAAAGAAGGTAGCAAAAATCTATTTAAAATAACAGAAATTAATTATAAAATATTAAAATTAAAACCAGATATTACTCACTGTCATAATTCTGATATAAATAAAATATTGTTTATACATTCATTTACTAGGACATTGCTAACTATTCATGCAATTGGACTTCCTTTAGTTAGAGTTTTTAAATTTAATAAAGTTGTAGCTATTTCCTTAGCTGTGAAAGAACATTTATTAAAAAACGGACTTAAAGACATTCTTGTAAATTACAATGGTATAAATATTAATACCATTCAGCGCAAAGTGAAACTAGAAAATAGTAACGTTTATAAAATTATCCAAGTTAGTCGTTTAGATCATTTAATAAAAGGACAAGACATTTTATTAAAAGCCTTGAACTTATTGAATAAAGAACATAAAATAGAAAACGTCCATATTGACTTTATTGGAGAAGGAGATTCACTTACTTATTTAAAAAAAATAGTTTCAAAATACGAACTAGAAGATAAAGTAACTTTCCTTGGAATAAAAGATCGCTCATATATATATTCGAATATTAAAAACTACGACTTATTAGTCCAACCTTCAATAATTGAGGGCTTTGGTCTTACTGTTGCTGAAGGAATGGCAGCTAAAATACCAGTTTTAGTTTCTGCTAATGATGGCCCAATGGAGATTATTAGAAATGGGGAATATGGCTTTTATTTTAAAAAAGGAGATGCTGTAGACTGTGCTAACCAAATAAAAAATATAATAGAATCTAATAAAGAAATAAATAGAATTGTAGAAAATGCATATCAACATTGTATTGATAATTTTGACATAAATAAAACTGTAGATAACTATATTAAAGAGTATCAAAACATTATTGATATAAATACAAAAAAAAATGAATAGCAATATAAAGTCTATAGTTATAGTTTGCCCAACTCTTGATCCTAATAACATAAGTGGAGTTTCTTCTGTCGCTCGGTTTATTATCAAAAATAATCGATCTGTAACTTATACTCATTTTGAAATAGGAAAAAAGAATCACGAAAAAGGAGGATTATTCCGAATTTTGAGAACTGCTAACAATTTTAAAAATTGGATCTTATTTTTAAGGGAAAAGAAAGGATGTATAATTCATTATAACTTTCCAATAACACGAAAATCTGCTTTAAGAGATCCTCTATTTATGACTATTTCAAAATATTATTCATGTAAATTAATAATTCACATACATGGAGGTAATTATTTACAAAATAACGAAACTCCCTTTTGGGTTAGCTGGATATTAAAAGGCATCTTTTCTATGCAAACACCTATAATAGTTCAGAGCCAAACTGAAAAACACATTTTTGAAAATAAATTTGGAGCTCAAAATGTCTATTCATTACCCAACTGTATAGATCTAAATGGAACAATCTGTTTTGAAAGAAAGATAAATATAGATAGACCATTAACTGTTTTATTTATAGGACGAATTGTGGAAGCCAAAGGCATAAATTATATATATGAAGCATTTAAAATATTAAAAGAAAGGGGTATTCCATTTTATCTTATTTTTGCAGGACAGGAGGAGAAAAACAATCAATTCATCAATAAATTTGTTAATACCTTTAAAGAAGAATTTTGCTATAAGGGCATAGTATTAAATAGAGAAAAGGATGAATTATTAAAAAAGTCGGACATTTTTTTATTGCCTTCATTTTACGAAGGATTGCCTTTATCTTTATTGGAATGTATGAGTTTTGGCTTAACGCCAATTGTTACTAATGTAGGGTCAATAAGTCTTTGTGTTGAAAATAATGAAAATGGTATAATTATTAAGGATCATAATAGTGATAATATCATAGAAGCTATTGAGCAATTGCATAATGATAGAAATAAATTATATCAATTAGGAAATAAATCCATGGAGAAAATAAAAAACTTATTTGATCCCGACAAATATATACTTAAATTAAATGAAATATATGATTTTTGGAATTAAGATATGATTATTAATAAGTATAAACAAAGATATAAAAATTATTACTAATTTTCATTTTCATATAACAGTATTAAATTAAACACTAATATGAAGAAATATTTCAATGTAAATTTAGAATTTAACAAAGACGTAGCTGATCAAATTATTGAAAGGACTATAGAACACAATCGAAAAGGATATGTTTGCGCCATTGAAGCTAATAATCTTGCTATTGCAAATCAGAATAAAAAATTTAATGAAACTTTAAATTCTTCATTAGTAAATGTTTGCGATGGAAGCAATATTGCATGGTTATTAGGAAAGATTTATAAAAAACATTTTTGTTCTTACATTGGAAATGATCTTTTCATTAATTTTGTTAATAAAGGCAAATACAGACAGTACTTTTTAGGAAATACAGATGAAGTTTTGACTAGTCTTAAAATCAATCTTTGTCAAATTGATCCAACTATTTCAGAAATGTGTTTTAGCTCATTACCATTTAGCACTGTAGAAGATTTTGATTATAGTTCCATCGCTGAGCATATTAATTCTGATAGTCCAGACATTATTTGGGTTTCTTTAGGTGCTCCCAAACAAGAATTATTTATGAAAAACCTACTTCCATATCTTAACAAAGGAGTAATGTTTGGCATTGGAGCTGTTTTTAATTTTAATTCCAGTGTTGGGAAAGTAAGGCGTGCTCCTAAATGGATATTAAAACTTCGTATGGAATGGTTCTATAGGGCACTTGAAGAACCAAAAAAAAATATCCCAAGATACTGGAATTTTATTAAATTACTTCCAAAACTAATTTACATAGAATTCAAACATATATCCAAATCAGTATATTAATGTTTATATTTCATTTATCTTCTTTCTAAATCCATCAAAATAGTTTAAATTTGCTTCTCAAAACAACTCAATATCTATGAAACAGCAAACTAGATTTTCACATCTATTGAAATCACTAATAGTATTGGGAGATTATTTTGTTCTCAATGCAACTTTTCTATTAGTCTTTTTTCTTTTTAAATCTTATTTAAGAGGAGATGTGATTTCTGAATTTCGTTCATTGTTTTTAGCTTTGAATATTTGTTATATTCCTGGCTTATTGATATTTAAAATAGCAATTCATTCTAGAGTAATATATGCTGATAAGATTGTGCAAAATATATTTTATGTAATTTTACTTCATTTTGTACTCTTTACTACCGCTTTAACTATATTTAAAATTCAAGAGGTCTCAAGACTATTTACAATTTCTCTATATTCTTTGTTATTTCTTTCTCTTGTTAGTTGGAGATTAAGTATAAGATTTTGTATTAAACTTTATCGAAAAAAAGGATTTAATTTTAACCTGATTGTCATTATAGGAGCTGGACAAAATGGGAATGCATTGTATCAGGAAATGATGGATGATCCAGGTTATGGTTTTCGAATCTTAGGATTTTTTGAAGATAATCCGGTAAACATTCCATCTGAATCTAAATTACTAGGAAGTACTGATGATATTGAAGACTTTATTAGAGATAACGAAGTCGATGAAGTTTATTGTACTCTTCCAGAATCAGCTGAAAAAGTAATCGTTCGAGCACTAAATTTTTGTGAGAATAATATGATCCGTTTTCACATTGTTCCCGAATTCAGGAGATATGTAAAAAAGCAAATGGAATTAAATGTATTAGGGAATATGCCGGTTTTATCATTAAGGAACGAGCCGCTGCAAAATCCTTTGAACAGATTTTCAAAACGGACTTTTGATGTAATATCCTCATTATTATTTATTTCTACGATATTCCCAATAATCTATATAATTGTGGCAACAGGTATAAAAATTACTTCTCGTGGTCCAGTTTTTTTTAAGCAGCGTCGCACAGGTAAACGAGGACATGAGTTTTATTGTTACAAATTTCGAACTATGAGAATTAATGAAGAAGCGGATTTAAAACAAGCCATAGAAAATGATCCAAGAATAACACGTTTTGGAGAATTTTTACGTAAAAGTAGTATTGATGAACTACCTCAGCTATTTAATGTCTTAAAAGGAGATATGTCAATTGTTGGCCCTCGTCCACACATGCTTAAGCACACAAAACAATACAATGAACTAATAGACAAATATATGTTACGCCATTTAGTTAAACCTGGAATTACCGGATGGGCTCAAGTAACTGGATTTAGGGGTGAAACGAAAGATGTCTCACAAATGGAGGAACGTGTAATAAGAGATGTTTGGTATCTTGAAAACTGGTCTTTTTTCCTCGATATAAAAATAATTTATATAACTATAATTAATATATTTCGTGGTGAAAAAAACGCTTATTAAATTAATTCCCAAAGGCTTTCTATTATTCTGTTTTTTACCAGGAATAGTTATTGGTCAATCAAAATATAAATCATTTGCTGAATTTGGAACTACCATTCATTCTGGCGATAATACACCATTATGGCAAGTAAGTAATCAACACGGACTATCATCTATTGATAACAATGCATACTTACGTGGTGGAACATTTTATTCTGATTCTTGTTCAAACCTGATGTTTAAGACAGGATTGGATCTTGCAGTTGCTAAAGGATTCACATCCACTTTTGTTGTTCAACAAGCTTATGTAGATATAAACTATAGATGCTTTGGATTATCTATTGGAAGTAAAGAACTTAATTCTGAATTATTAAACGAGCAGTTGAGTAGTGGAGGATTAACCTGGAGTGGAAATGCCCGACCTATTCCTCAAATAAAAGTAGGTATTCTTGATTATGTAAGAATAGCTCCATGGGCGCAAGTAAAAGCTGAAATGTCCTATGGAAAATGGACAGATAATAATTACCAGAAGGAACATGTCGGTACAAATTACTGGTATACAAAGAATATTCTATACCATCATAAAAGTTTCTTTTTTAGACTAGGGAAAACAACTTCACCTTGGCAAATTGATTTAGGGATGAGCCTTGATGCTCAGTTTGGCGGGAATACAGTAAACCACCCATATATTCATGAACAAGACTTGGGAAACAAGATTAAAGATTACTTTAAAATATTATTTCCGATAAAACAGTCTGAAACTAAGTATTACGAAGGTAATCTGATGGGTAGCGAACACTTAAAATTAACCTTCAAACAATCTGATTTTCACTTAAGTGCTTATTTAGAAAATTACTACGATGATTTTTCCGGAATGGGGAAAAAGAATGGCTTTGACGGATTATGGGGTATTGAATATAAATCAAAAAACAAACAAGCTATAAATGGATTAGTTTTAGAGTATTATCAAACAACTAATCAAAGTGGACCATTGCATGGAGTGGACGAATCAATCGTAAAAAAAACAGGAGGCGCCGATGATTATTATAACCATGATGTCTATCCAGGATGGGTACATTGGGGAATGACAATGGCAAATCCTCTGATTGCGTCACCTATTTACAATAAAGATGGCAATATGACTTTTAAATATAATAGAGTAAAGGCTGTACATATTGGATGGAATGGAGATATTCTTAATGATTTATCTTACAGAGCAAAGCTAACTTTTAATAGAACCTGGGGAACTCCTTTTAAACCAATACCCGAAATATTGGAGAATTTTTCTACATTTGCAGAATGTACTTATTGCCCGCAAAAATTAAAAGGGTGGAACTTTACAATATCAGGTGCTTTTGACACAGGAAACATTTATGGAGATAATCTTGGTATGCAGCTGAAAATAAGGAAATTTTTTAAATAATAATATGAATTATATACAAACAGAAATTGATGGAGTTTGGGTGATAGAGCCCAAAGTATTCAATGATGATAGAGGGTATTTTATGGAAGCCTTTAAAAAGGAGGAGTTTGAAAAGAATATTGGACAGATAAACTTTATTCAGGACAATGAATCAAAATCTACCTTTGGAGTTCTTAGAGGTCTACATTACCAAAAAGGGGAATTTAGTCAGGCAAAACTAGTAAGAGTTATTAAAGGTAAAGTTCTTGATGTAGCAGTAGATTTACGTCAGTCTTCCCCAACATTCGGGAAATATATAAGTGTAGAACTTAGTGAGGATAATAAGCGACAGTTCTTTATTCCAAGAGGCTTTGCTCACGGTTTTTTAGTATTGAGCGAAGAAGCCATTTTTACATATAAAGTAGACAATGGATATGCACCTCAATCTGAAGCATCAATTGTATATAATGACAAAGATATTAATATCAATTGGCCAATTGCCGAAGAGCAAATAATAATGTCGGCCAAAGATAAAGAAGCTGTTAATTTTAAAGATGCAATAGCTTACAAATAATAACACAAATATGAAAATAGCGATTGTAGGAACCGGTTATGTTGGTTTGGTTTCCGGAACATGTTTTGCAGAAACAGGAGTTGATGTTACTTGTGTAGACGTTAACCAAAAGAAAATTGAAGGTCTAAAAAATGGTATAATACCTATTTACGAACCAGGATTAGAAGAAATGGTTATTCGTAACATAAAAGAAAATCGCTTAAACTTTACTACATCTCTGGAAAGTTGCCTAGACGATGTTGAAGTAGTGTTCAGCGCCGTAGGAACTCCACCAGATGAAGACGGAAGTGCCGATCTTAAGTATGTACTTGAAGTTGCCAGAACCATCGGAAAACACATGAACAAATATGTTTTAGTGGTTACTAAAAGTACAGTTCCCGTAGGTACTGCTAAAAAAGTAAGAGCTACTATTCAGGAAGAATTGGATAAAAGAGGTGTGAATATAGAATTCGATGTAGCTTCTAATCCTGAATTCCTAAAAGAAGGTAATGCAATCAATGACTTTATGAGCCCCGACAGAGTAGTTGTTGGTGTGGAGTCTGAACGTGCCAAGGAAGTTATGACAAAGTTATACAAACCATTCTTACTGAATAATTTCCGTGTGATATTTATGGATATCCCGTCTGCTGAGATGACAAAGTATGCTGCAAACTCAATGCTGGCTACACGAATCAGCTTTATGAATGATATTGCAAATCTTTGCGAATTAGTAGGAGCAGATGTAAATATGGTACGTAGCGGTATAGGTTCGGATACTCGCATCGGACGTAAATTTCTGTATGCAGGCTGTGGTTACGGCGGTTCATGCTTTCCTAAAGATGTAAAAGCCTTAATCAAAACTGCAGAAAAAAACGGATATCCTATGCGTGTGCTAAAAGCTGTAGAAGAAGTTAATCAAGCTCAAAAAAGTATTCTTTTTAATAAATTAAATAAGCATTTTAATGGGAATTTAGAAGGAAAAATTATAGCTTTGTGGGGATTAGCTTTCAAACCCGAAACAGACGATATGCGTGAGGCTCCAGCACTGATCTTAATAGATCTTCTGCTTAAAGCCGGATGTACTGTTCGTGTATACGATCCAGCGGCAATGAATGAAGCGAAGAGAAGGATAGGAGATTGTGTTTATTATGCACAAGATATGTATGATGCTTTACTCGACGCAGACGCATTGTTAATGGTTACAGAATGGAAACAGTTCCGTTTGCCAGCCTGGGGAGTAATAAAGAAAACTATGCGAACTCCTGTCATAATTGACGGAAGAAATATATACGATATAGATGAACTGAAAGCAATGGATGTTACATACTATTGTATCGGTAAATAATTTGATAAATTAACTTTTATGAAAAACTGTGTCATGCTTTTACTCTTTCTTTTGTCTCTTGCTTCATGTAGCGGGAATAAGAAAGAGAATTCAGATAATGTCACTGAAGACTTGAAGGCAAAAAAAATGCTTCAGGGGATTTGGCTGGATGATGAAAGCGATGAGATCCTTTTCAAGATTCAGGGTGATACAATTTATTATCCTGATGCTGAAAACGCTCCTGTCTACTTTAAAATCAAGAAAGATACGTTTTATACCTATGGAAAAGAAGTTTCCCGTTATAAGATTGACAAGCAAGCAGATCATGTATTCTGTTTTCACTCTTTGTCAGATAATGTAGTGAAACTACATAAATCTGAAGACGATAATGACTCCTTGTTGATGATGGGCCATAGAACAACAGAGGTTATACCAACATATTCAGAGGTTACTAAACGAGATTCTGTAGTAATGTATAATGGAAAACGTTACAGAGCCTATGTGTATGTTAACCCGTCTAAGAAAAAGGTTATAAAAACATCTTATTCAGACGAAGGTATTAGCGTAGACAATGTATACTATGACAATGTTATGCACATTTGTGTATACGAAGGGCGAAAAATGATCTATGGACACGATATAACTAAAGATACATTTTTAGGTGTTATCCCGAATGAATTTTTAAAAAATGCAATTCTTTCTGACATGGAATTCTATGGAGTAGGAAAGATTGGATTTCGTTATCAGGCAACAGTATGTATACCTGAAAGTTCTGTCTGCAATTTAGTGAATCTGATTATTGGTTTCGACGGAAAACTATCAATTAAGATTGCGCAATAATTCCTGAAATAATTATATTTCCTTGTACAAAACAATTAATTCTTCTGTACAGAAGAATTAATTGTTTTGTACAGAAGATTACATTATTTTGTACAAGCAACAAATATTTATTCTAGAATACTTTAAAGTATCCGGCGTCTGAATTCAGCACATACTATTGAAGTGGCAATAGCAACATTTAAAGATTCCGAAGTAGCCCTGTTTTGAGGGTAGTTTGGTATATAAAGTCTTTGATTTATTAATCGCTCAACTTCCGGACTAATTCCATTCCCTTCATTTCCCATAACAATCAATCCAACAGGAGACAGATCCTTTGAATAAAGATTATCCCCATTAAGAAATGTTCCATAAACAGGATAATTATCTAGCTGAGTAATTAATTCAAGTAATGATCCATAGTGTAACTTAACGCGGGCAATACCTCCCATAGTTGCCTGAATTGCTTTTGGATTATAAACATCTACAGTATTAGGAGAACAGAAGATGTGTTCAATTCCAAACCAATCGGCCAGTCTGATTATTGTACCAAGATTTCCAGGATCCTGAATATCGTCGAGTGCCAGGCAAAGGGAATTACGAATTATAGACAAATCCACAGGAGAATTATCTTGTTCAAAAATGGCCAAAACGCTTTGTGGAGTTTTAAGAAAGCTCGCTTTTGATAACTCCTCATTAGTTACAATTGCCATCTCATCGGCTTTTGCAGATGGATTTTCATTCCACCATTCTTGCGTAGCAGCTAAATACTTGCATGAAAAATTACCTAATAAATCGCCTACCAGCTTATGTCCTTCAGCAACAAAGACATTATCTTCCTTACGATTTTTCTTAAGTTCTAATGAATGAATGTATTTAATTTTATTCTTGCTAATCATTAATAATGTAGTTAATTTATAAATATTTTGAAGCAAAGCTAAAAAGATATTTTTAATAAAGCTATATTTGTAAGTCCAATAATTGTAGTTAGACAACTTTATATGAAAAGAAACTCCCAAATTTATATATTTTCTCTTGCATTATTAGCTTTAGGTTCATGTTCACTTACTAAGTTCGTACCCGACGGATCTTATTTGCTAAACGAAGTAAATATTGTTTCTGAACAAAGTGAAGTGAAGCCAGCGCCATTTAAAAGCTATGTTCGCCAGAATCCTAATTCCAAATGGTTTAGTTTAATCAAAGTGCCTCTTTATACCTATAACTTATCAGGAAGAGATTCTTCCAAATGGATAAACAGAATGTGGCGCAGGTTAGGAGATGGGCCCGTTTTGTATGATGAAGGATTGGATATAAGATCTCAGCAAGAAATTAAAAAAGCACTTAATAATCAAGGATATATGAGTGCCTCAGTAAAATCGAGCAAGAAAATTTCGAAAAAGAAACTTAATCTTACTTACACAATTGTTCCGGGAAAACCTTATATCGTAAAAAGCTTAAAATATGATATAAGAGACAAAGGCATCGAAGCTATTCTGAAAAAAGACTCTGCCGAGACAAAACTAAGTAAGGGGATGTTGTTTGATATCAATGTACTTGATGCCGAACGCCAACGAATCGCTAATAACCTGATTAATCAAGGATATTATAAGTTCAACAAAGATTACATTACTTTTACAGCCGACACTGTTCGTAATACATATCAGGTAAACTTAACCATGCATTTGCTTCTTTATAAAGCAAGTGCTTCAGACGAACTCAGAAATCATAATCAATACCGGATAAATAAAGTTAACTTTATTACGGATTATGACGTGCTTCAATCATCTGCTTTAAGCAGCATTGAGATAAACGACTCAATTCATTATAAAGGTTATCCAATTTATTATAAAGATAAATTGTACTTACGTCCTAAAGTTCTTACAGAGAATACATATATTCATTCAGGCAGATTGTTTAGTGAACGTGCTGTTCAGAATACTTATTCATCCTTAGGGAGATTATCTGCCATAAAGTATTCCAATATTCGTTTTTTCGAAACTCAAATAGCAGATAGTTCAAAACTTGATTGTTATGTACTGCTGACTAAAAGCAAGCATAAGTCTGTTGCATTTGAATTGGAAGGAACTAATTCCGCAGGAGATTTAGGAGCTGCAGCTTCTATTTCATTCAACCACAGAAACTTATTTAAAGGATCGGAGTCGTTTATGTTTAAGGTTCGTGGCGCCTATGAAGCTATTTCCGGACTCCAGGGAGCTTACGGTAATAATGATAACTATACTGAATACGGTGCAGAAAGCAGCATTAATTTTCCAAGTTTCTTATTTCCATTTCTTTCGGAGAACTTTACCCGAAGCATTCGTGCCACGACAGAATTTGGTATGCAATATAGTTACCAGTTACGACCGGAGTTTTCACGTACCATTGCTTCGGCTTCTTGGAGTTATAAATGGGCTCAACGCAGACAAAAGGTTCAGCATCGTATTGATTTGTTGGATATTAGTTATATTTACCTTCCATGGATATCGCCTAAGTTTAGAGCAGATTATCTGGATAAAGCCAATTCAATTTTTCAATATAATTATGATAATCACTTAATTGTACGTAGCGGATATAGCTATTATTACAATAGTATTGGGGGGACAATGCAGAATAACACTACAGCGTCTAATTCATATTCAGTACGTATCAATCTGGAATCTGCAGGCAATCTGTTATATGGCATATCTAAGCTTGTTAATCAGCAAAAAACAGAGAATGGAGATTACTCTATTCTGAATATAGCCTATGCTCAATATGTAAAAGGTGATTTTGATTTCGCCAAAAATGTTGAAATAGATAAAAGAAATTCATTAGCCTTCCATGCAGCATTTGGAGTTGCTTATCCTTATGGAAATACTGCAGTGCTCCCTCTCGAAAAAAGATACTTCTCGGGTGGAGCCAATAGCGTACGTGGATGGTCAGTAAGAACTCTTGGTCCCGGTAGCTATAAAGGAGCGGATAATAACATTAATTATCTAACCCAGTCCGGAGATTTGAAATTAGATTTAAGCATGGAGTATCGCAGTAAATTGTTCTGGAAAGTTCAAGGAGCAGCATTCATTGATGCAGGGAATATATGGACAATCAGGGATTATGAAAATCAGCCGGGAGGTGCTTTTAAGATCAACAAATTTTATAAAGAGATTGCATTTGCTTATGGCTTGGGATTACGTTTAGACTTTGACTATTTTGTACTTCGTTTCGACGGAGGTATGAAGGCTGTCAACCCGGCATATTCTTCCGGAAAGGAAAGATATCCAATATTTAGTCCGGATTTTAGCCGTGATTTTGCCTTCCACTTTGCTGTGGGTTATCCATTCTAATGAACGTTCTGAACGATCTTGAAATAAACAGAATCCGTAAATATCGAGAAAAGAATAAATTGATCTTTCATTTCAAAGGTTATTTTACAACGATTTTTTTAATATGAAGAGGAAAAAGTCCGGTGCAAAAAAAATGCCGAACTATCGGCTATATTAAATTTAATCTCAAAAGGAGATTTCATTTTGAGATTAAATTTGGCAGCATCAACAATAAGAAAACCGGCATTATCTATTTTACATCGCACCTCATTGCTAGTTGTGTAAATCTACCAGCCATTTATCATTAATTCTCACTAAATCTACCTCTTCTTGTTTTTCCTTTTCAATAGCAGGTTTTCCACCCATCATGTTTAGCTGAACGTAATTTGAAATTTTGAGTTTAACAGTAGCCGTTGAATCTCCTGGATAAACAGTACTTTCAATAACCGAAACCTTCACATCTCCTGCTTTTTTCAATGTATTCAGATCTTCATCATTCGTATTAGAGGCTATAAAAACAAGGATTTTTTCTGCATCTGGAGTACAAAACTCTTTAGCTTCATCAAAATTTAAACCATACATAGCCTTTGAGAATCTTACGGCTGCATCCTCAGCCTTATCTTGAGGTGTCTGACTACATGCTGAAACAAAAGAAACTAGAATTAAAAGAATAAGTTGTTTTACCTTTTTCATGAAAGAATAATTATGGTTTATTGAATCGCTAAATTGCGAATTTAAGAATATTCAGAGAATAAATAGAAAGATCTAAAATGTTATTAAACAGAAAGATGGAGCTGACTTTAAGCCAACTCCATCTTTTAATTTATCATATCTATAAATATATTTATCTTGCTGCAAAATATGCATTACTCATTGTAGCCTGACGAGCAGCAGTTAATCCTTGAGCATCAAGAGTTACATTCATTGAACCGCCATTTGGCAAATATAGTTGAACTGTTCCATCCTTTTTCATTTTCATCAATTCAGTGCTAACACCTTCAGAAACCACATTCCAAGTCTGAGATTCTTCGTTAAACAATAAATCCATGCTTTTTCCATCTTTAGTGATAGAATAACCATTCTTTAATGTTTCAACAGTGTAGTCACCATTTTCGCCTTTTACTTTCTTTATATCACCAACTTTTGCCATTGGGTTTGAACCAGACCAAAATTCTATAGAATTAATTACCAAAGCATCTGCTAAATAACAAACACCATATACCGGCACAATATTTAATGCAAGAAATACTACTTCGTTAACGAACTTATCGCTTACATTCTGATTCCATGAAACTAATCTATTAAATAGAGTAAAAGAACCAACACATGAACTAAACATAAAGCTACCGCTAAGAATTATAGCTAAAGCCAAAGTCATTTTACTTTTTCTCATCGTTCTATTTTTTTTAGTTAATACTATAATAAGAAAACGCAAATATATATATTTTTTAATTTAAAATTGATTAGTAAAAACAAAATTTTACTTACTATTTTTTCTTTAAAAATAGAAAACGATCAATAGTATATTTACCAGGGCCGGTAATATACATTATTAAATACACCACTAAATAATTAAAAGAAAGTTCTTTAATAACAAAAGGGTCTTGTCTGTGAAAAACAAAAAAAGCTATTCCCATAGTAAAAATCATGGGAATCATTGTTAACCTGTATAACAGTCCAAAAATAAATCCCAAAGAACAAACTAACTCCCCAAAAATAACTAAACTAAGAGATAATTGGTTTCCTATACCTAATGGATCAGGAAATGAAGATGAAAGTTCTGAGAACGAGCCCAATTTTTGAATTCCATGATATAGGAGCAATGAACCAAAAATAATTCTGGCAATCAACAATAAAACTGAGTTCTTTGTATCTCGAGGCTCCGATGAAAATAAAAAATTATATATCATAGTTGCTCCATTTAATTATCTTATGCAATTTTTATTAAAAACAACTTTAAACCAATTTAGTTCATTCCTCAAATAAATGCTATTACTATTCGGACTCTTTTACTTAATAAACTATATTCAACTTCTCTTCAAACATGTGTCTTGACATAAAAATACCCCAAAAAGTAAAATTAAAACTTTTTGGGGCACTTTATTTTTTACAAGCTCAGCCTATCGATCCATCTTGTCTTATTTTATAATTTATAGCCCTTTAAAGCATAAAAAAGTATATAAATAAAACTAATTAGAGGAACAACAAATCCAATAGCCATATTTGCTTCACCAATATACCCCATTAAAATAGGACTAAATGCACCACCAGCAACACCCATAACTATAAAAGAGGATGCTTTTTTTGTTAAAGTACCCATTCCTCTTAATCCTAGTGCAAATATTGTAGGAAACATGATTGACATAAAAAAGAAAGAGCAATAAAGTGATATAAGTGACAACTGTCCTAATGACATCATTACTAAAGTCATACATACAGTATTTACCAAAGCATATAAAGCTAACAACTTATTTGGCGCCGCCCATTTCATAATAAAACTGCCCGATAAACGTCCAATCATTAAGGATGCCATTCCTCCAAGCGATAACATTTGCGATGCTGTTTGCTTAGTTAGGTTTGAATCAAGTTCCATCACATAATTAATGAAGAAAGCAAAAATACCAGTTTGAGCAGCACAGTATAAAAATTGTGCTATAACTGCTAAAACAAAATGACGATGACTCCATATAGAACGGGATTCAACTGAAGTTGTCTCTGTTTCTTTCTTTACTTCTTCTTCACTTTTCTCTTGAATATTTGGTAGCTTAACGATCAAAAATAATATAGCAACCACTACCACAATAGATCCAACTAATATATAAGGTAAAGTAGGAGCAAACTTATCTTTTTCATCAGCTCCAAAAATTAATGCACCTCCAACAAGTGGTCCTAATACCCAACCTAAACCATTAAAAGATTGAGATAGATTAAGTCTTTGAGCACTCGACTCCTGTGGGCCAAGCACTGTAGAGTAGGGGTTAGCTGCAGTTTCCAAAAAACAAAGTCCACAAGCTATTACAAAAAGAGCTATCAAAAATGGAACAGCAGAATCAACAAATGCTGCAGGAATAAATGCAAAGGCACCTAAAGCAAATAGAAATAAACCAAGAATGATTCCCCATTTATAACCAAACTTTTTCATAAATAAACCGGCAGGAAGTGCCATAACAAAATAAGCAATATAAGTTGAGAACTGAACCAGTCCTGATTCAGCTTTTGTCATATTAAAAGTTCCTTGAAAATGCTTATTTAGTACGTCTAATAACCCATGAGCAAATCCCCATAATAAAAACAAACTAGTGACAAGAATAAAAGGTATTAAATATGATTTCCCGTTTGGTGCGCTAAAAATAGAATCTTTTGTCTTCATTTCATTTTGTATTTTTCAATTTAGTTTAAAACAGGCCCAAAAATCGTGACTATTTCTTTATAAAACAAGAAAAAAAACAATATTATCTACGAAACATTCAATGTTATTCTCACTTTTTTATAGATAATAGATGAAGTATGTTATATAACATGCAAAAAATAAGTGTACTGTTTACACTAATTATTATTTTTGTCTCATGAACTAATATTAATGATGAACCGATATTTTGAAGCGTTAAAATCAGTATGTCTTTATCGATAACTACAAGTTTATTTTTTAACTCGTCGTTTATGTATTATTAATATTAAGAAAATTATTTGAAGAATTTAAATAAAACAAATTTTATATAATATAATATTTACTTTAAACACGTAATAACATTATGGCATTTTTAGATTGGACTATTATTGCCTTATTTATCGTGGCCCTTATTGGTATTTGTATTTGGGTTATGAAAAATAAAACAGGCAACACAAGTGACTTTTTTCTTTCAGGACGTAGTGAAACTTGGCTAACGGTTGGTGCCGCGATATTTGCAGCAAACATCGGATCTGAGCACTTAGTTGGTTTAGCAGGTGCAGGTGCACAAAACGGCATGGCAATGGCACACTGGGAAATGCAAGGTTGGATGATTCTTATCTTAGGATGGGTATTTGTTCCATTTTATGCTCACAGTAAAGTATTTACAATGCCGGAATTCTTATCAAGACGTTTTAATCAAAACACAAGTTCAACCTTGTCTATTATTACTCTTATCAGTTATGTGCTGACTAAAGTATCTGTAACAGCTTTCACTGGAGGTATTTTCCTTGAAACTATTATGGGTATCGACTTCTGGTACGGCGCTATTGGGTTAGTACTTCTTACTGGTATTTTCAGTGTTCTTGGAGGTATGAAAGGTATTATGATGATATCTGTTATTCAAACACCTATCTTGATTATTGGTGCTTTCTCTATTTTGTTCTTAGGAATGTATAAACTAGGTGATGGTGGAATTATTGACGGATGGAACGCCATCTGGACTTTCATGGGAGAAAAAAGACACTTAATTCACTCAGATCCAGCAGATCCTTTCTATAGCCAATTCCCTGGTGTTGGAGTTATCGTTGGTGCAGCTATCATTGGATTCTGGTACTGGTGTACTGACCAACATATTGTACAACGTGTTCTTGCTGCAAAAGACTTGAAAAATGCACGTAGAGGTACAATATTTGCAGGATACTTAAAAGTGCTTCCTGTTTTCATGTTCCTTATTCCAGGTATGATTGCAGCAGCTTTAAAAGCTAAAGGTGTAGATGGATTTAATTTTGATTCTAATGATAAAGCATTTGGTAGCATGGTAGTTAACTTATTACCAATTGGTGCTAAAGGACTTGTTACTGTAGGATTCATCGCAGCGCTAGTAACATCATTAGCTGCACACTTTAATTCATCAGCAACGCTATTTACTATTGACTTCTACAAGATTAAACATCCTAATGCAAGTGAAAAACGTCTTGTTTGGGTAGGTCGTATTGCAACTATTACTGTAGTACTTTTAGGATTAGTTTGGATTCCAATCATGAGAGGTTTAGGAAATGTTCTTTATGAATATCTTCAGAATGTACAATCGCTTATTGCTCCTGCAATTGCAGCTGTATTTACCTTGGGTGTATTCACTAAGAGAGTAACTCCTAAGGCCGGAGAATGGGGATTACTTATTGGTTTCTTAATCGGTTTATCTCGTCTAACTCTTATGGTATTCTCTAGCAGCATACCAGCAGACAGTATCTTCGGACAGATCCTTGCAATTAACTGGTTACACTTTAGTATTTTCTTGTTCTTATTCACTATGGTTCTTATGTACGTAATTAGCTACTTTACACCTAGTGCTACTGAAGAACAACTTAAAGGAATTACTTTCTTAACTCAGAGTCCTGAACAGATTGCTGAAACACGTTCAAGCTGGAGTACTGCAGATGTTCTGACTTCACTCGGCGTAGTTGCAATTTGTGTATTGTTCTACATTTACTTCTGGTAATTTACTAGTTCTAAACCATATAGGTTTAGATGAAAAAATATAAATAATAGCAGATCGTTACAAGTTTTCTTGTAACGATTTGTTTTTTTATAGAATTCTGTTTGATGATTACATAAAAAATGGATAGGAGTATCCTTAACAAATAGTTATGAGACCTTTTATTTGATTACTCGTATTGGGCAAAACTGATTATTCATGCTTAAAAGATTTATTGAGCTACCATCAAACAAATATTTTTCAAAAAACATCTTCCACCTGCTACTAAAAATCATGAAACCGTTTATCAAAAGGCTTTTGGGGCAGTAGTAGATAAAAAATATAGTCAATTAATCTGCTACTAATTATGCTTATCTGCTACTTGTATACGAAATAATTCGTTTATTTTCTGATAAAGAACTACAAATGCATCTACTGAATCGTTCAATGTAAAGTCAAAGCTTTCAGATCGTAGTTTAAAGGAGTTAGAGATATATTCTATTCTCTATTTATTGGCTCGATAAAATAGGTTTTAGAATTGATCAATTAAAACATCAGCACCTCAGAATTTCTGTATGATCCTATCTTATCCTTGCAATATGGTGGGTATAATAAATAAAAAAAAGGAAAGTCCTAAAACCTTCCTTCGTACACCCTCAGGGACTCGAACCCTGGACCCATTGATTAAGAGTCAATTGCTCTACCAGCTGAGCTAAGAGTGCAAATGCAAATTATAAGAAGAAAAAAGTACACCCTCAGGGACTCGAACCCTGGACCCATTGATTAAGAGTCAATTGCTCTACCAGCTGAGCTAAGAGTGCTTATTTTATTTCTTTTTTGCGGTTGCAAAGGTAGACGTTTTTTTTCATTTTCCCAAATAAATCGGGCTTTTTTCTCGCATAAAGTTTTACGTCTTACTCAAATTCATAGAAGTCAGATGGGCTACTTCGCTTTAAAGCAATGAGTTGCACATCTTTTCCAACAATAACTCCTTTGCTTTTTAATTTCCATTCAACCGTTTTATATGCTAATTCCGGATGATTATTATCTTTACTTAGGTGACAAAGCCAGATATATTTTAAGTTTTCATTGATATTCTCTGCAAGAAATTCGGCTGTATCAGTATTACTCATGTGACCATTAGGACCAGAAATACGTTCTTTCAGATATTTTGGATAAGGTCCCATACGAAGCATTTCCAAATCATAGTTAGCTTCCAATATCAGATAATTAGCCTTACAGATATAATGAGCTGCCGTTTCAGTAATATGACCAAGGTCCGTTAGAAACGAGAAAATCTTATCTCCAATTTCTATACAATAGCCTACATTATCAGTGCCATCATGAGGAACTTCGAATGCTGAAATCTTAAACTCATCTATTTTCATAGGCTCATCTTTGTTAATATAGTGCACAGAAGTAGAGAGCTTTTCTGTCATGCAATAGCTCTTATTTATACCTTCATGAATTTCTTTGGTAGAATAGACTGGTATATTATATTTTTCGCCTAAATGCCCAACGGCCTTAATGTGGTCGGCATGATCATGCGTAATGAAAACAGCACAAACATTACTCAATGAAACATTTATTTCCTTGAGTTCCTTTTTTATAGTGCGAATTCCAATACCTGCGTCAATTAAAATGCCGTGTTTATCTGTACCTAAATAATAGCAATTACCACTGCTACCACTGGCTAAACTTATAAATTTTATTTTCATTTTATATCAATCAAGACGTATATTTTACCAAAAATAGTAGTAAAATGTCTGCAAATGTACAAAAAAGGATGAAGAATTATTCTTTGTTTGCTCTCTTTTTGTCTATTTGACCGGTATATTTAATAAATAAGAAATTCAAAGAATAACTTAATGCCAATTACACAGAAATAAATACAAGATTATAAAACCATATCTTTTAAAAACAAAAAAGGCTGCAGATGTTTTATCTGCAGCCTCCTGAAAACCTCAAAACGAATCTATTCTATCCTTTTACCTACTGTATCCCAATCTATAATATTCCAAAGAGCAGCAATATGATCCGCACGTCTGTTCTGGAAATCCAAATAGTAAGAATGTTCCCATACATCAAACGTAAGAATTGGCTTTAATCCATGTCTTAGTGGATTACTACCATTTGCTTCTTTGGTAATGTGCAATTTACCATCTTTATCAACTGATAACCAAGCCCAACCTGAACCAAAAAGTCCTACAGCAGCTGCAGTAAATTCTTTCTTAAAGTTCTCAAAAGATCCCCATTCTTTATTTATTGCTTCTGCAAGTTTGCCGCATGGCTCACTTTTTTGAGGTTTTCCTGTAAATTGCAAGAAGTAATAAGTATGATTAAGAACCTGTCCGGCATTATTAAAGATAGGACCGTCTGGAGCTGTAGCAACAATTTCTTCTACACTTTTTCCTTCAAATTCAGTTCCGGGAACTAAATTATTAAGATTAGTAACATAAGTCTGAAGATGTTTACCATAGTGAAACTCAATTGTTTGTTTACTGATAACAGGCTCCAATCCATCATTTGCATATGGAAGCTTCGGCATTTCGTATGTCATAGTAGTAAGTATTAATGATAATAATAATGTTTTCATTCTCTTGGCATTTTACCAGTTACAAAAATAAAAAAATAAATTATATTTCCAACAAAAATTGCATATTTTTGACTATTATATAGTTAGAATTTATTATATGCCGTAATGTATGAAGCCTAAAAAATAAACTTCATGTTTAAATAACACATGCATATGCTATTTTGTTCTATATCATTCAAACTTTATTTATCTTTGCACGCTAAGTTTTGAACGAGAAATCAAGAAATGACAAATTATATAGATGAACTAAATGAGAGTCAGCGTGCTGCAGTGCTTTATAATGAAGGGCCATCCCTAGTCATAGCCGGTGCCGGATCTGGTAAAACACGTGTGCTGACGTATAAAATAGCCTATTTGCTTGAAAAGGGATATGAGCCTTGGTCTATTCTGGCCTTAACATTTACCAATAAGGCAGCAAGAGAAATGAAAGCGCGTATTGCCAAACAAGTAGGAGAACAAAGTGCCCGCTATCTTTGGATGGGGACTTTCCACTCTGTTTTTTCACGTATTCTTAGAGTAGAAGCAGAGTTTATAGGATTCACATCCAACTTTACCATTTATGATACCAGCGACTCGAAAAGTCTTATCCGATCAATCATCAAAGAGATGCAGCTGGACGAAAAGACTTATAAACCGGGCTCGGTACAAGGACAGATATCCAATGCTAAGAATCATTTGGTTTCACCTGATGCTTACGCAGTTAATCGTGAACTGACAGAACATGATAATGCTTGTAAGATGCCTGCTATCAGAGATATCTATCGCAGATACTGGGACAGATGCCGCCAGGCCGGAGCTATGGATTTTGATGATTTACTCTTCTATACATTTTTGTTGTTCAGAGACCATCCGGAGATATTGAATAAATATCAGAATCAATTTAAATATATTCTGGTCGACGAGTATCAGGATACTAACTTTGCCCAGCACAGCATTGTTTTGCAGCTATCAAAATTGCATCAAAAGGTTTGTGTGGTAGGAGATGATGCACAAAGTATCTATTCTTTTCGTGGAGCAAATATAGATAACATCCTGAAGTTCACAAAATTATATCAGAATACTCAAGTATTTAAGTTAGAGCAAAACTATCGTTCAACCCAAACCATTGTACGTGCGGCTAATAGTTTAATTGAGAAAAACCGCGAACAGATCCGAAAAGAAGTGTTTTCAGAGAAATCTCAGGGAGAACCCATCGGGGTTTACCAGGCATATTCAGATACAGAAGAAGGAGATATTGTTTCTAACAAAATTATGGAATTGCGAATGTCTAAGAGTTATAGTTATGACGATTTTGCCATTCTATACCGCACCAATGCACAATCAAGAATATTTGAAGAAGCTTTGCGTAAACGTAATCTTCCGTATAAAATTTATGGAGGATTATCCTTCTATCAACGAAAAGAGATAAAAGATGTGATTGCCTATTTCCGTTTAGTAACTAATCCTAATGACGAAGAAGCATTTAAGCGAATTATTAATTACCCGGCCCGAGGAATTGGAGACACGACCGTAGGTAAGATAATTGAAGCAGCAAATAATCATTCTGTCAGTCTGTGGGATGTAATATGCAATCCGTTACAGTTTGCGTTAAATATAAACAAGGGTACACATACTAAATTACAAGGATTCCGAGAACTAATTGAGAACTTTTCGCGTGCTGTTTCAGAAAAGAATGCCTATGAAATGGCAACATCCATTGTAAAAGAAGCAGGTATAGTGAATGAAATTTATCAGGATAGAACGCCGGAAAACCTTAGCAGACAAGAAAATATTGAAGAATTGGTCAACGGTATCCACGATTTCTGCGCTATGCGCGAGGAAGAAGGTAATGCAAACATCGCTCTTCCCGATTTTCTATCGGAAGTATCTTTGTTATCTGATCAGGATACAGATAAATCCGGCGACGAGGCAAAGATTACGCTTATGACGATTCACTCTGCAAAAGGGCTGGAATTCCGCAACGTATTTGTTGTTGGACTAGAAGAAAACCTCTTTCCAAGTAGCATGGCCGGAGATTCTCCAAGGGCCATGGAAGAGGAGAGAAGACTTTTCTACGTTGCCATAACCCGGGCAGAAGACCATTGCTTTCTATCTTTTGCCAAAAGTCGCTTTCGTTACGGCAAAATGGAATTTGCCAATCCAAGCCGCTTTTTGAGAGATATTGATCCGTCATTCCTGAAACTGCCAAACGACTCTGTTTCGAGCAGACATATAGATGAATCTCCGTCGAGATTCAGAAGGGAACAAAACGATAGGCCGACACGTTCATTGTTTAATACTGAGCGCGAAGCACCAAAAACTACATTTACCAAGGTTACCATTCCACGGAATCTTACTAAAATGGAGAATGCTCAACCAAAGCCGGCATCTAGCGAGCCAATAACCGATTTACAATCCGGGCAACATATTGAGCACGAACGTTTTGGTATAGGAGAAGTGCTAAAAGTAGAAGGAAGCGGAGAAAACTTAAAAGCTACAGTGAAATTCCGAAATGCCGGAGAAAAGCAATTGCTATTGAAATTTGCCCGATTCAAAGTAATTTCCTGAAGCTTTGAATGAATAAAAATAGATAATTATTAGAACCATATTATAGATGATAGACTTTAATAAAGTGCCATCACCATGTTATGTGATGGAAGAGGATTTGCTGAGAAAGAACCTTAGTACAATAAAAAGCGTTAGCGAAAGAGCAGGAGTGGAGATTATTCTAGCCTTTAAATCTTTTGCTATGTGGAAGTCTTTTCCAATATTCCGCGAATACATAAACTGCTCTACCGCAAGTTCACTTTACGAAGCCCGACTGGCATACGAAGAGATGGGGAGCAAAGCTCATACATATTCTCCTGCATATACAGAAGAGGATTTTCCTACTATAATGAAATGCAGCAGCCATATTACGTTCAACTCATTCAGTCAGTTTGAACGGTTTTATCCTATGGTTGAGAAAGACGGAGAAAATATTTCTTGCGGCATCCGTATCAATCCTGAATACTCGGAAGTAGAGACCGAATTATATAATCCATGCGCACCTGGCACCAGATTTGGTATTACTTCAGATTTACTCCCTGAAGCACTACCCGAGGGTATTGAAGGCTTTCACTGCCATACTCATTGCGAATCCGATTCCTTTGATTTAGAAAAAACATTAGTGCACATTGAAGCCCGCTTCAGCAAGTGGTTTCCACAGATTAAATGGATTAATTTTGGCGGTGGACACCTTATGACCCGTAAAGATTACGACACAGAGCACTTGATTAAGTTATTGAAAGACTTTAAGGCTCGCTATCCACATCTGCATGTAATTCTTGAACCGGGATCAGCTTTTACGTGGCAAACAGGTGTATTGGTCTCTTCTGTTGTAGATATCGTAGAAAACAAAGGCATTAAAACAGCTATTCTTAATGTAAGCTTCACCTGTCACATGCCCGATTGTCTTGAGATGCCTTATCAGCCGGCAGTTCGCGGAGCAATATCAGAAGCTGTTCCTGGCAAGTTTGTATATCGTTTGGGAGGTAATAGCTGCCTGAGCGGAGATTACATGGGCGACTGGAGCTTTGATCACGAATTAAAGATTGGGGAGAAAATTATCTTTGAAGATATGATTCATTACACTATGGTGAAAACAAATATGTTCAATGGAATTCAACATCCAGACATTGCTCTCTGGACTTCAAAAAACGAGTTAAATCTTTATAAGTCTTTCTGTTACGAAGATTATCGCGACAAGATGTGCTAAATACCCAAATACAAATGCATATTTTTCCGTTAAAAAAGTGAGCAAAATATTTGGAGTTTTAGAAAAAAGAGCTACTTTTGCAACCGCAATCGCGAAAGTAGCTCAGTTGGTAGAGCATAACCTTGCCAAGGTTAGGGTCGCGGGTTCGAGTCCCGTCTTTCGCTCTAAAATTTGAGTGCGTCGGCGGCTAATTGTCGTTAATAATGCCCAGGTGGCGGAATGGTAGACGCGCTAGTTTCAGGTACTAGTGTTAGCAATGACGTGCAAGTTCGAGTCTTGTTCTGGGCACTGCGAGACGCATCAGATTTTATTATGTTGGAGAGGTGGCGGAATTGGTAGACGCGCTACTTTGAGGGGGTAGTGACAATTATGTCGTGGGAGTTCGAGTCTCCTTCTCTTCACATAAAGCGGACATTAAAATATTTGCGAAAGTAGCTCAGTTGGTAGAGCATAACCTTGCCAAGGTTAGGGTCGCGGGTTCGAGTCCCGTCTTTCGCTCCAAAATACTAATCTAGACCTTTCCTTTATCAGGCTAAGGTCTTTATTGTTTTGAATAAAGTTATAATCGCGAAAGTAGCTCAGTTGGTAGAGCACAACCTTCCCAAGGTTGGGGTCGCGGGTTCGAGCCCCGTTTTTCGCTCATAGATTAACAAAGCCTGCAGGTCAATCCGCAGGCTTTTTCTCTTAATACACATTTTAAAAAGGAGGTTCTATGTTTATCTTACTATTGACTTACCAAAAACCGCTCGAAGAAGTGGATAACCACTTAGCTGCTCACAGAGTTTATCTCGACAAAAACTACGCAAATGGCACATTTATAGCTTCCGGCAGAAGAAATCCCAGAATAGGTGGCGTTATTTTATGCAAAGCTTCCCGAAAAGAAGAAGTAGAGGAATTAATTAAAGAAGATCCATTCTACGCTTACGAAGTAGCAAAATACGAGATTCTGGAATTCGAACCGACCAAATTTGCTGAAGGTTTCGAGAAATTTCTCTGATTTAAGCGGAAATGTGTTATTGGATACCCCAGGAGACTACAAGCTCATTCCAGTGAAAATTAAAACCAAGCGAGCTATTTGCAAAGAATAACCGGATGTTTTTAAAAAGCAGGCGGGACTTTATTGTATCCTTGTACAAAAGAATGTTTTCTTTTGTACAAAACAATGCAATCTTCTGTACAAAAGAATTAATTGTTTTGTACAGGAGAATATAAAAACATAACCGGAGTTTCAGCAACATCCCGCGGCTAATTATTTTTTCCTCACCGGAAGTGCCGCTTTCTCACAGCAATTTTATTAGACGAAAATTTAACTTCTTCATCTAAAATGATTACTTTTGCGTCTCAAAATAGAGAAAAATAAAATTTAAAAATATATTATAATGGCAAAGGAACTAAAAGGACTTACCAAACGCAGCGAGAATTATTCGCAATGGTACAATGAATTAGTAGTAAAAGCTGATTTGGCAGAAGCATCTGCAGTACGTGGATGTATGGTAATTAAGCCTTATGGATACGCTATCTGGGAAAAGATTCAACGTCAGTTGGATGACATGTTTAAGGAAACAGGACACGTTAATGCTTATTTCCCTTTGCTGATTCCTAAATCATTTTTAAGCCGCGAAGCAGAGCACGTTGAAGGTTTTGCTAAGGAATGTGCTGTGGTAACTCACTACCGTCTGAAAAATGCAGAAGATGGTTCGGGTGTAGTTGTTGACCCGGCAGCTAAACTTGAAGAGGAACTCATTATTCGTCCAACTTCAGAAACTATTATCTGGAACACATATAAAAATTGGATTCAGTCATACCGCGACCTTCCAATCTTGTGTAATCAATGGGCAAACGTTTTCCGTTGGGAAATGCGTACCCGTTTATTCCTTCGTACTGCAGAGTTCTTGTGGCAGGAAGGACACACAGCTCACGCTACACGCGAAGAAGCTGAAGAAGAAGCACTAAAGATGTTGAACGTATATGGTGATTTTGCAGAAAACTTTATGGCTGTTCCTGTTGTAAAGGGAGTTAAATCTGCCAACGAACGTTTTGCCGGTGCGCTTGATACATATACTATTGAAGCAATGATGCAGGATGGAAAGGCTCTTCAATCGGGTACTTCTCACTTCCTTGGTCAGAACTTTGCTAAAGCATTCGATGTTCAGTTCGTAAACAAGAACAACGAAATGGAATATGTATGGGCTACTTCATGGGGTGTTTCCACTCGTTTGATGGGTGCTCTTATTATGACTCACTCTGACGACAATGGTTTGGTACTTCCTCCTAAATTGGCTCCATTCCAAGTAGTTATCGTTCCAATTTATAAGAATGAAGAACAACTAAACGCCATCAATGAAAAAGTTGCAGGCATCACTGCTAAACTGAAAGCATTAGGAATTTCATTCAAATATGATAATTCAGACAACAAGCGTCCTGGATTCAAATTTGCTGATTACGAACTAAGAGGTGTTCCTGTTCGTTTGGTTATGGGTGGCCGCGACCTTGAAAACAATACAGTAGAGGTTATGCGTCGTGATACTCTGGAAAAGGAAACTGTAACATGCGATAACATTGAAACTTACGTGAAGAATCTGCTTGATGATATTCAGGCTAATATCTTTAAGAAAGCATACGATTATCGTGAAGCTCATACTATCACTGTTGATTCTTACGAAGAATTCAAGGAAAAGATCGAAGAAGGCGGATTTATTCTTGCTCACTGGGACGGAACTACTGAAACAGAAGAGAAGATTAAAGAAGAAACTAAGGCAACTATCCGCTGTATTCCATTAAACGGCGATAAAACTCCAGGAAAGTGTATGGTTACAGGTAAGCCATCTGCTTGCAGAGTTGTATTTGCACGTTCTTACTAATAAAAAAAATGAAGAAGGTCCGCTTTGCAGTTATCGGGATGGGGCACATCGGCAAACGACATGCCGAAATGATCCGCCGGAATGAACAAGCGGAATTAGTAGCAGTATGCGATATTATTTCTCCGAAAGAGCTGGGTATTTCAGCTCTTTCGGAGATTTTTTATAATTCTCTGAGCGAACTACTCGCAAATGAGAAGGATATTGATGTAGTAAACATCTGCGTTCCCAACGGACTTCATGCTGAGTTAGCCTTAAAAGCGCTTGATTCAGGTAAACATGTTGTTATTGAAAAGCCGATGGCGCTCTCAAGACTGGATGCAGAAAAGATATTAGCAAAGAGCAAGGAAAGGGGTTGTGATGTGTTTTGTGTAATGCAAAACCGCTACTCGCCACCGTCTGTGTGGTTGAAAGAAATTGTTGAGAGTGGGATATTAGGAAAACTCTATTCCGTTCAGCTAAACTGCCTCTGGAACCGTGACGAACGATATTATAAATCGGGAAACTGGCACGGATCCACTGAAATGGATGGTGGAACTTTATTTACTCAATTCTCTCATTTTGTGGATATTATGTATTGGTTATTCGGTGACATAACCAATATAAAAGGCTCATTCTACGACTTTAACCACCAATCGCTGACAGACTTTGAAGACAGCGGAAATGTTCTTTTTGATTTCGTAAAAGGAGGGTCGGGGAGCCTGAATTATTCCACAGCTGTATGGGATAAGAATCTGGAAAGCAGTATGACTATCATTGCCGAAAATGGTTCTATAAAAGTAGCCGGACAATATATGAATGAGGTTAAATACTGCCACATCAAAGATTATACGATGCCCACTCTAGCTCCATCTAATCCACCAAATGATTATGGTCCGTATAAAGGCTCGGCACAAAACCACCATTACGTAATACAAAACGTGATAGACAAGCTCAATGGTAATGCATCGATTACCACAAATGCCATGGATGGCTTAAAAGTAGTAGATATTATCGAAAGAATATATAAAGAAAGGGATGCCCGATAGAGCATCCCTTTTCATTTGGTTGTCCAAAAGAGGACTGTATTAATGGTTTTATTTCTTAAAATTGGAAGAAGTTCTTAGCGTTGTTATAGCTGATATCTTCAATCATCTGACCGATGAATTTCATTTCAGAAGCAGGAAGTTCGCCATTTTCTACATCACGACCTACAAGGTTACACAATGTACGACGGAAGTATTCGTGACGAGGGTATGACATAAAGCTACGAGAATCTGTCAACATACCAACGAAACGGCTTAATAAACCAAGAACAGAAAGAGCATTCATTTGTTTTTCCATACCATCTTTCTGATCAAGGAACCACCATCCTGAACCAAACTGAATCTTACCAGCAATCTTACCATCCTGGAAGTTTCCAAGCATAGTAGCAATTACTTCATTTGCACATGGATTCAAGTTGTAAAGGATTGTTTTAGTAAGCTTATCATTGTAATCAAGACGATTCAGGAACTTAGACATTGCTTTAGCAGTGTTGAATTCGCCGATAGAATCGAAACCTGTATCAGGACCTAGCTTCTCGAACATACGAGTGTTATTGTTACGGATAGCTCCGTAGTGGAATTGTTGAGTCCATCCTTTTTCGTGATCCATTTCAGCAAATACAACTAGCATTGCAGATTTGAATTTCAGGATTTCTTCTTTTGTAAGTTCAGCACCACCGTATACTTTATTGAAGATAGCTTTGATCTCAGCATCAGTATAATCTTCTGCATAGAACTCTTCAATACCGTGGTCAGACAGTTTACAGCCAAGGCTTGCGAAGAAGTCATGACGAACTTTCAATGCAGCAACTACATCATCGAAAGTATTGATAGTAACACCACTAACTTCAGCTAATTTTTCAATGTAAGCGCGGAAATCAGCAGGAACTTCTACTGCCATAGCTTTATCAGGACGCCATGTAGGCAACATCTTAGTTGCGAATCCACTATTTCTTGTCGCAATATGATACTCCAAAGAATCGATAGGATCGTCTGTAGTACAAACAGCTTCTACATTATAACGAGTCATCATTCCACGTGCCGAATATTCAGGCATAGCTAATTTCTCGTTACATTCGTCGAATATTTCGCGTGCAGTATCTTTATTAAGAATCTTATTGATGCCAAACGCAGTCTTAAGTTCCAGATGAGTCCAGTGGTAAAGAGGATTTCTCATTGTATAAGGAACTGTTTCAGCCCATTTTTCAAACTTTTCCCAGTCAGAAGTATCAGTACCGGTACAAAAACGTTCGTCTACGCCATTTGTACGCATTGCACGCCATTTGTAGTGGTCTCCACCTAACCATATTTCAGTTAATGAACGAAACTTGTGGTCGTCAGCAACCATTTTAGGAACTAAATGACAGTGATAGTCAATAATAGGCATTTTAGCCGCATGTTCGTGATACAATTCTTGTGCAGTTTTAGTTTGCAACAAGAAATTTTCATCCATAAAATTCTTCATTTTAATATAACGTTTTAAGTATTTAAAATTGTTACTACTATATTAAAGATAGATATAACGCTAATTATTAGCCTTATATCGTTATTTTCTATTTTAGATTTATTAACCGTTATCGCACACGAAAGTAGAAATTTAATTTGGAATAACAAAATTATTCGTATATTTGCGCATATTATTTATGATATTTAAACTGTTATCGAACACGAATGAGATTTTGTAACCAAACAACAACAAAATTCGAAAATAGTGGGTACAGTTTCCTTGATAATTAGTCATTGAAATCATAGTATTAAGAACTTTATAAAATAAAAGAAATGAAACCATTAAACAGACAAAATGTTCAGGCAAACAAATATCCTGAACGTATTATTCAGTTTGGAGAAGGAAACTTTTTACGTGCATTTGTAGACTGGATCGTTTATAACATGAATCAGAAAGCTGATTTCAATAGCAGCGTTGTTGTTGTTCAACCTATTGAAAAAGGTATGATCGATATGCTAAATGAACAAGATTGCCTTTATCACCTTAATCTTCAGGGATTAGACAAAGGTAAAGAGGTGAACAGCATTGAAATGATCGACGTAATTAGCCGCGCTTTGAATCCATATACTCAGAATGACGAATTCATGAAGCTTGCTGAAAACCCTGAAATGCGTTTCGTTATTTCTAACACAACTGAAGCTGGTATCGCATTCGATCCTTCATGCAAATTAACTGATGCTCCTGCATCTTCTTATCCAGGAAAATTAACTCAGTTATTATATCACCGTTTCAAAACATTCAACGGAGCTGCAGACAAAGGTTTGATTATCTTCCCATGCGAATTGATCTTCTTGAATGGTAAAGAATTAAAGAAATGTATTGAACAATATATTGAACTTTGGAACCTTGGTGAAGAATTCAAGACTTGGTTCGAAACTGCTTGCGGTGTTTACTGTACATTGGTAGACCGTATTGTTCCTGGATATCCTCGTGCTACTATCAACGAAATTCTTGATAGAATTCAGATTGAAGACAAAATGGTTGTTCAAGCTGAAATCTTCCACTTGTGGGTTATCGAAGCTCCTCAATCTATCGCTAAAGAATTCCCTGCTGACAAAGCTGGTTTGAACGTATTATTCGTTCCTTCTGAAGCTCCTTACCACGAAAGAAAAGTTACTTTATTGAATGGCCCTCACACAGTACTTTCTCCAGTAGGTTATCTTTCTGGTTTGAATACAGTAAGAGAATGCTGCGAAGATGCAGTTATCGGTAAATTCGTTAAGAAAGTAATGTTCGAAGAATTACTTGAAACTCTTAACTTACCAAAAGCAGAACTTGAGAAATTTGGTAACGACGTAATGGAACGTTTCTGTAACCCATTCGTTAAGCACTTTGTTACTTCAATCATGCTTAATTCATTCCCTAAATTCAAAACTCGCGACCTTCCTGGTTTGAAAACTTACTTAGAACGTAAAGGTGAACTTCCTGCAGGTATCGTTCTTGGTTTAGCAGCTATCATCACTTACTACAAAGGCGGTAAACGTGGCGAAGACACTATCGTTCCTAATGATGACCAAGCTATTATCGATCTTCTTGCTAATCTTTGGGCAACAGGTTGCACTAAGACAGTTGCAGAAGGTGTTTTAGCTTCTGAAATGATCTGGGGTGAAGATTTGAACAAAGTTTCAGGATTAACTGAAAAAGTAATCGCTTACTTGAATTCTATTCAGGAAAAAGGTATGCTTGAAACAGTTAAAGCTATTATCTAAAACGGTTAATAATAAATAAGTAGGAGCGACTTACACTGTTTTTTTAAGCAGTTGTAAGTCGCTTTTCTATTTTTAGTTCTTATCCAATAAGATGTCTAAAGAAATAATCAGTGTGTAAGATTGAATATTTCTTTTAAAGCACTAATTTATATTCTCCTTATTATATTTATAATTATCAATAAATAAAATATCTGAACGTATTAATATTATTCTTTAGCTAATAAATCATCTACAATTCTACAATTCATTACTATATAACATTGTAAATCAATGCCATACATTAAGAATAAGAAAATAACAAAAACAGTCCCGAAAAATGTAAATCTTTCAGGAAGTTTTTGAGGGGGTAACAGAGGATATAGCTCTGAAATCCTTTGGTAGTGGGAGTGCTAAATTTTAAACCAAGACATATAAAAGATCTTTTCTACAAAGTTTGTCACACACCGTAAAATTAGTAAACATTATTCGTCACATTTGTTGGAAACAAACAATCTCAATTGCTTATCCAATCAAGATTCTACATATTTTCGATAAACTATTTATTGACTCTGATAAAAAGCCTGCATAACGCCATAAATAAAGATTCAATATAATATCTTCCACCAAAAAAGTGACGAAGCGCCTTAATACACATCATTCAGTGCAAGATGTTTGCTCAACTTTATCAAGAAAATGTACTTTATGCTACACAAGTCCGAATTAAGCTGGATAATTCGGTAGACACCTAATTAAGAAAATAGACTTTATGTCTTTTAAGGTGAAAATAACTTTCCTGCAATTCTGCATCTCTATCAAAATAAGCTCGTTATTTTCGTCAACAACCACACTTAACTGATTAATTAGCTTAAAAAAGAGAATAAGAATTTATAAAAAAACAAGAAAGATGGTTGTATAATCGCAATTTTAGCATATCTTTGTAGCCAGATTTTCTCACACTTAATGAAAATAAAGGAAATAGTAAGCGCCCTTGAAAGGTTCGCGCCTCTGCCATTGCAAGACGGTTTTGATAATGCCGGCTTACAAATCGGGCTGACAGAAGCGGAAGCAACAGGGGCTTTGTTGTGTCTTGACGTTACTGAATCTGTTATAGATGAAGCTATTGCGTTGGGATACAATCTTGTTATATCACATCATCCGCTCATATTTAAGGGATATAAATCTATCACAGGCAAAGATTATGTAGAGCGTTGTATCCTGAAAGCTATTAAAAATGATATAGTAGTTTATTCTGCGCATACCAACCTGGATAACGCTTCCGGAGGAGTTAATTTTAAAATAGCAGAAAAAATAGGTCTGAAGAATGTGAAAATCCTTTCTTGTAAAGAGGAATCTTTACTTAAATTGGTAACTTTTGTACCAGCTGAGCAAGCAGAAAAAGTGCGCCGTGCTCTGTTTGATGCTGGTTGTGGCAACATAGGCAACTATGATTCATGCAGTTACAATTTAGAGGGAGAGGGGACATTCCGAGCTCAGGAGGGTACACATCCATTTTGCGGTAAAGTAGGAGAATTACATAAAGAAAAAGAGATTCGTATAGAAACGATTCTTCCTTCTTTTAAAAAAAATGCGGTAATAAGAGCATTAATTGCTTCTCATCCTTATGAGGAACCAGCTTTTGATCTTTATTCGTTAAAAAACTCATGGTCTCAAACGGGATCTGGAGTGATAGGAGAATTAGAATTTCCGGAAACGGAACTGGATTTCCTGAAACGCATAAAAAAAACATTTGAAGTTGGATGTCTTAAGCATAACAAGCTTACAGGCAGACTTATCAGCAAAATAGCATTATGTGGAGGGGCAGGGGCTTTCCTTCTCTCAAATGCCATAAACCAGAAAGCTGATGCATTTATTACAGGAGAAATTCGTTATCACGATTATTTTGGTCACGAAAACGATATTCTAATGGCCGAAATTGGTCATTATGAAAGTGAACAGTATACAAAAGAGATTTTTTATTCCTTATTAAAGGATATATTTCCAAATATTGAGATTCAAATTAGTAAAATAAATACCAATCCCATAAAATATTTATAAAAATATGGCTAAAGAAGCAAAAAATGAACCGAAGGAATTAACGGTAGAACAGAAACTAAAGGCATTGTATCAGTTACAGACAATGCTTTCAGAAATTGATAAGATCAAAACTCTAAGAGGTGAACTTCCTCTTGAAGTACAAGATCTTGAAGATGAAGTTGCCGGTCTGAATACTCGTATTGAAAAGATTAAACTTGAAATTAGCGAACTTAAATCTTCTATTGCTGCAAAGAAAATTGAGATCGAAGCAGCTAAGGCTTCTGTAGAAAAATACAAAGCTCAGCAAGAAAACGTACGCAATAACCGTGAGTTTGACTTCTTATCTAAAGAAATAGAGTTCCAGACTTTGGAAATCGAACTTTGCGAAAAGAGAATAAAAGAATTCACTGCCGACGAAAAAGCAAAAAGCGAAGAAGTAGCAAACAGCATTGAAGTTTTGGAAGAAAGAGAAAAAGATTTATCAGTTAAGAAAAATGAGTTGGATGAGATTATCTCTGAAACAAAACAAGAAGAAGAAAAGCTGAGAGAGAAAGCTAAAGTTCTTGAAACTACTATCGAACCTCGTTTACTTCAGGCGTTTAAACGTATTCGTAAGAACTCACGCAACGGTTTAGGTATTGTATATGTACAGCGTGATGCTTGTGGTGGTTGTTTTAACAAGATTCCACCTCAGAGACAAATGGATATCCGTATGCGCAAGAAAATCATTGTTTGCGAGTACTGTGGTAGAGTAATGATCGACCCAGAATTAGCAGGAGTTGAATTATAACATTCCTCAAAATAGAAAAAGAGTAGTTTCTAAATTGAAAATCTTTTAGTTTGAAACCTCTTTTTTAAAAGAATTCCCCTTATCTTAGCCAAATTAATTGAGTAGCTAATAATAAGGGGAATTCTTATATTCCCTCTATAAATAAATGACTTATTTATAGAGGGCACGCTTATAAATCAATATTTTACATAAGTTTGAAGTTGAAATAGAGAATAAGAAGGATTATCTAATTTATAGACAAGCAACATTTGTTTAAAGAAGATTATAATCTGGTATATCCTCTAAAAATGTGTATGTATGATTTGCATAATCCATTTTGCAGCAGTAATGATTAATCCCGTTACTAACAATTAAATAATCTACTTTCAGCACAAAATTATAATTTGTTATCTGATTAAATACTGCCTGCGTAATTTCTATTTGCGGAGCTTTATATTCAATAATCATACGTGCCATAAGATCACGTTTGTAAAGCACGGTATCACAGCGTTTTTTTGTTCCGTTTAGATTTAGTAAGACCTCATTAGCCATTAATGATACAGGATAGCCTTTTTGATCAATAAGAAAGTGAACAAAGTGCTGACGTACCCATTCTTCGGGGGTAAGCGCAACATATCGTCGCCTAATTACATCAAAAATTACTTTTTTTCCATCTCGTATGGCTATTTTAGTCTCATACTTTGGTAGGTTTAACAATAACATTTATTAAATTTGTAAATTAAAAAATATATTCTTAAGTCAGAAACACAAAATTAGCAGATAAATATGAAAACGAAGCAAGAAATTGTTGCAAATTGGCTTCCCCGTTACACAAAACGTTCATTGGAAGACTTTGGAGAATACATTCTATTGACAAATTTCAATAAATATGTAGAGATATTTGCAGAACAATGTAACGTTCCAGTTCTTGGAAGAGATGCAAATATGACTTCTGCAACCGCAGATGGAATTACGATTATTAACTTTGGAATGGGAAGTCCAAACGCTGCAATTATTATGGATTTACTCGGTGCCATACATCCTAAAGCATGTCTTTTCCTGGGTAAATGTGGCGGTATAGGTAAGAAAAATCAGTTAGGCGACCTAATACTTCCTATAGCTGCAATTAGAGGAGAAGGAACTTCTAATGATTATTTCCCTCCAGAAGTTCCAGCTTTACCGGCATTTATGCTGCAGCGTGCTGTTTCTTCAGCAATCCGCGATTATGCCCGAGATTATTGGACAGGAACTGTATATACAACCAATAGAAGAATTTGGGAGCATGATGAAGAATTCAAAGAATATCTTCTTAAGACTCGCGCTATGGCTGTTGATATGGAAACTGCAACCCTTTTTACTACAGGATTTGCCAATCATATTCCAACAGGCGCACTACTGCTGGTTTCCGATCAACCAATGACTCCCGAAGGAATTAAAACTGATAAAAGCGATACTATGGTAACCCAGAACTTCGTTCACGAACATGTAGAAATTGGGATCGCATCGCTTAAAATGATTATAGATGAGAAAAAGACTGTTAAGCATCTAAAATTCGATAAATAAGGTAATTAAAGCATATAAATGGCAAAAAAGGAATATACATACGAAGATATTATTAGCGATATTAAGGCTAAGCAATACAAACCCATATATTATTTAATGGGAGAAGAGCCTTATTATATTGATCTGATATCCGACTATCTTACTCAAAATGTTCTTACTGATACAGAGAAAGAGTTTAATTTAACCGTAGTGTATGGTGCTGATACTGATATAGCTACTATAATAAATGCAGCAAAAAGATATCCAATGATGTCTGAATATCAGGTTGTTGTAGTTAAAGAGGCACAAAGTGTAAGAAACATTGAAGAACTTTCATACTACCTTCAAAAACCATTAAGCTCTACAATCCTTGTTATTTGTCATAAACATGGTGTGCTTGACAGGCGAAAAAAGCTTGCAGCTGAAATAGAAAAAGTAGGTTTCCTCTTTGAATCTAAAAAGCTAAAGGATACTATGCTTCCAGGCTTTATAACCTCGTATTTAAAACGCAAAGGGCTAGATATAGAGCAAAAGTCTTCCGAGATGATTGCTGATTTTGTCGGATCTGATTTGAGCCGTCTTACTGGTGAACTTGAGAAGTTAATAATCACCTTACCATTAGGACAGAAGCGTATTACACCTGAGCTAATTGAAAAAAATATAGGGATAAGTAAAGACTATAATAACTTCGAATTAAAGAATGCATTGATAGAAAAGGATATTTTTAAAGCTAATCAGATAATAAAATATTTTGCAGAAAATCCGAAAACAAATCCTATACAAGCTACTCTATCTCTTCTTTTCAATTTCTACTCTAATTTAATGTTAGCCTATTATGCTCCTGAAAAATCGGAACAAGGAATAGCTCAGCAATTAGGATTAAAAACTCCATGGCAAGCAAAGGATTATATTAAAGCTATGCACAAATATAATGGTGTTAAGGTTATGCAGATTATAGGAGAGATAAGAAATTATGACGCAAAATCAAAAGGAGTGGGTAATACTAATATGAATGACGGAGAGCTACTTCGAGAATTAGTGTATAAAATTCTGCATTAATCTACAACTTGTTTTTCTAATTCCCATATAGCCTTCAATATTTTGAAGGCTTTTTTTATGCCTAAAAATTAATATTGAGTAAAACTACAAAATAATTTTTCTTTTAGGCAGCAAAACAAAGTTCAACTCCCACAAAATGATAATAATTCAACTTAAAATCTAGAATCAGCAAAATTATGAACTGAAATAATAGGATTAAATCACTGTTTTACAATAATTTATATAAAAATTAATCATCTGAGAATCTTTTATTTCAATCATAATGACCATAAGATCAGAAATTCATTAAACATTCCTCATTTAATAGGTACAATTGTTTATTTACTACAATCTAAGTATTGAGGAAATTTATACCTATACATATTCAATTTACAAGAGTGAAATATTATAAGAAATTGTATGTTTTACACAAATGTTTCTAGTTTACAAAACTATATATTTAGGGATATATATTACAAATAGTACTTACTAAACATTTGTAAAGCAATATTTTACGGATATAAATTATTAGCGACAAAACCATTATAAATTGTGTTTATAACCTTAATTATAGGTCTTAAATATCAATATATCAGTCTAATAACTAAATTATATAAACTAAAAATAGAATATATAGAAAAAATATTGATATACATTTGTATTACGTATAAATATCATTTTTTATGCCTTAAATAACTCATTAATAATAAGTAATTTATATCTAAAACACTAAGTTTTACTTATGTTTACATTTTATACAATTTATAGGACATACATTTGTATATAAACAAATGTATCTACATAAAGTATTTTTGTAAACTTGAAAAATAAACATTTGTAATTTGCTTATGTGAATTGTTATGTTTACATTTGTCGAACCAAAGTTTACAATTAGATATTCACATTTATAATTAATAAAGGCTCAAAGATGAAAGATAGAATTGAAGCTATAATGAAAAGAGAGCATATGACCCCTTCTTCATTTGCTGAAAGTATAGAAATTCAGCGATCTACATTAACTCATATTTTACGAGGTAGGAATAATCCGAGTTTAGATGTAGTTATGAAAATTCATCAACGTTTTAAATACGTGAATTTGGATTGGCTTCTTTATGGAAATGGAAATATGATAAACCAAGAGAAAACATCTGATGATTTACAACGCTCTTTATTTGACGAGAATGAAGAAATCAAGCCCATTCCTCAGGTTGATTTAGAATATCGCAAGGAAATGCCATTAAAAACATCTGAAAATACATATAAAGAGCCTGTAAAAGAAGAGATTAGGTATATAGAAAGGCCACCAAGAAAAATCACTGAAATAAGAATTTTCTTTGATGATAATACATTTGAGATCTTTAAAGGTGAAAAAATGCCCTTCTAATAATTTAATGAAGACAGGTAAAGGATAATTTGGACAAAATGGCGTATCTTTGTCGCTTGAACGAGAATTATCCTATTCATGAAAAAAAAGATTTTAGATTTAACGGTCACAGCTAACATACAGTTGCACGCTAACTATGTGTTGATCAAAATGACCTCTCAGGAAATTTTGCCAGAAATGCTTCCTGGACAATTTGCCGAAATAAGAGTAGATGGTTCACCTACTACTTTTCTTCGCCGACCTATTTCAATTAACTATGTAGACAAAGTCAACAATGAGGTATGGTTTCTTGTACAGATAGTTGGTGATGGAACAAAAACCTTAGCTAAAGTTTCTGCTGGAGATGTAGTAAATGTAGTTTTACCTCTAGGCAATGGCTTCACTATCCCAGAAAAACCTTCGGATAAACTTCTTCTTATAGGAGGAGGTGTTGGAACAGCACCATTGCTCTATTTAGGCGAAGTTTTATTGGCTAATAACTGCAAACCTACCTTCCTGTTAGGTGCACGTTCTGAAGGCGATTTGCTTCAGTTAGAGGACTTTAAAAAGTTTGGAGAAGTATATACCACTACAGAAGACGGAAGTGCTGGTGAGAAAGGCTATGTAACTCAACACTCTATACTTAACGACAAGCAATTCGACATGATTTATACTTGCGGGCCAAAACCAATGATGGTTTCTGTAGCTAAATATGCCAAAGCTAATAATATAGAATGTGAAGTGTCTCTTGAGAATAAAATGGCTTGTGGTGTAGGCGCTTGCTTATGCTGCGTAGAAAATACTGTAGATGAAGGACATATCTGTGTTTGCACAGAAGGACCTGTTTTAAATATAAAGAAGTTGCTATGGCAGATTTAAGTGTAAACATTGGTGAACTAAAAATGAAGAATCCGGTGATGACAGCATCGGGTACATTTGGATACGGAGAAGAGTTTGAAGATTTTATAGATATTGCACGAATAGGTGGTATAATTGTAAAAGGCACCACTCTTCACAGACGTGAAGGGAACCCTTACCCTCGTATGGCAGAGACTCCTTCTGGCATGTTAAACGCTGTGGGACTGCAAAATAAGGGTGTTAATTACTTCGTAGAACACATTTATCCCAAGATAAAAGACACAGATACAAACATTATAGTCAATGTTTCCGGATCTGCTATTGAAGATTACGTAAAAACAGCAGAAATCATCAACGAACTTGTAAACATTCCTGCTATAGAACTAAATATATCTTGCCCAAATGTAAAGCAAGGTGGAATGGCTTTCGGAGTATCAGCTGCCGGAGCTTGCGATGTGATCAGTGCTGTTCGTTCTGTTTACAAGAAAACACTCATTGTAAAATTGTCGCCAAATGTTACAGACATTACAGAAATTGCACGTGCAGCAGAAGCTTCTGGTGCCGATAGTGTTTCTTTAATTAATACAATATTAGGTATGGCAATTGATGCAGAAAAACGTAGTCCACTATTGTCAACTGTTACAGGTGGATTGAGCGGACCCGCAGTAAAACCTATCGCTCTTCGCATGGTATGGCAAGTAGCCAAAGCTGTGAAAATTCCAATAATCGGCCTTGGTGGTATTATGGACTGGAAAGATGCTGTAGAATTTATGCTTGCCGGTGCCACTGCTGTACAAATTGGAACAGCTAATTTTATTGATCCTGCTGTAACTGTTAAAGTTATAGATGGTATAAATAATTACTTAGACAGACACGGATACTCTTCTGTAAAGGATATCATCGGAGCTTTGGAAGTTTAATCTGATTATTAAACAAATTTAAAGCGAAATCTAAGATTTTTATTCAGCTTACATTCTTCAAATGATGTAGGTCTAAAACTAAAAAGGTGTACACCAAATTATATTGTAGTGTACACCTTTTTATATTTAACCCTATTCGTATTTCTAAATCAAATCTCAATAAAAACCTTAGTCTACTATATATTGTTGTTTGATCAATGAAATATTTTGATTTGCTATCTACTTAAGCAAATCAGGTCTCAGGCGTTTTGTTCTTTCGAGTGATTGATTAAGTTCCCATTCTGCAATCTTAGCTTCATGACCAGAAAGTAAAATATCAGGAACTTTCCACCCATTATAATCTGCAGGTCTTGTATAAACCGGAGCTGCCAGAAGATTGTCCTGAAAAGAATCTGAAAGAGCAGATTGTTCATCAGAAATAACTCCCGGAATAATACGAATGATAGCATCTGCCATTACAGCCGCTGCCAATTCGCCACCAGTCAAAACATAATCTCCTATGCTAATTTCCTTTGTAATCAGGTGTTCCCGAATTCTATAATCAATGCCTTTGAAGTGTCCGCAAAGAATTATCAGATTATTATATAGTGAAAGAGAATTTGCCATTTTCTGATTGAACTGCTCACCGTCAGGAGTCGTAAAAATCACCTCATCATACTCTCTTTCAGCCTTTAAGGAATTTATACATCGTTCAATGGGTTCTATTTTCATTACCATGCCGGCACAACCGCCAAATGGGTAATCGTCTACTTTGCGATGCTTGTCCGTTGTATAATCACGAAGATTATGAATATGAATCTCAGCAAGTCCTTTATTCTGAGCTCTTTTAAGAATAGAACAATTGAAGAAACCTTCAATCATTTCGGGTAAAACTGTAATTATATCAATGCGCATAGCTCTAATTTTTTTGCAAAAATACAAATAAATATGCTTGCTCATGGCAGATATTCATGAAGAAAATACGTATTTTTGTCTAAAACAATCTGAAATTATGACCGCAAAGGAAAGAATAGAGCAATTACGTGCTGAATTACACCGCCATAACCACAATTATTATGTATCTAACTCTCCGGAAGTATCCGATTTGGAATTTGATAAAATGTTGAAGGAGCTTCAGGAACTGGAAGATCAGTACCCTGAATATTATGATGAAAATTCGCCTACAATGCGCGTGGGTAGTGATATTAATAAGAACTTTACGCAGGTTGCACACAAATATCCGATGCTTTCTTTAGGAAATACCTACTCAGAATCTGAGGTTACCGACTTTTATGAACGTGTTAGGAAATCTTTAAATGAGGATTTTGAAATATGTTGCGAGATTAAGTATGACGGAACCTCCATTTCACTAACTTATATTGACGGAAAACTTGTAAGAGCTGTAACCAGAGGTGACGGTGAAAAGGGCGATGATGTAACAGATAACGTTAAAACTATCAAAACCATACCTTTAGTGCTTCATGGAAACGACTATCCTCAGGAATTCGAAATACGCGGAGAAATTCTGATGCCATGGTCTGTTTTCGAAGAACTTAATCAGGAAAAAGAAGCCCGTGAAGAGCCACTATTCGCCAACCCTAGAAATGCAGCATCGGGAACGCTGAAACTCCAAAATTCTTCAGTAGTAGCTTCCCGAAAACTGGATGCATATCTTTATTATTTATTGGGCGATAAGTTACCCTGCGATGGGCATTTTGAGAACCTTCAGGTTGCCCAAAAATGGGGATTTAAGATTTCGGATGCAGTACGGAAATGTAAAACGCTTCAGGAAGTGTTCGATTTCATAAATTATTGGGATGTTGAACGAAAAAATTTGCCCGTTGCTTGCGATGGTATTGTATTGAAAGTAAACTCTTTACGCCATCAAAACACATTAGGTTACACAGCAAAATCTCCTCGATGGGCTATTGCTTATAAATTTCAGGCAGAACAGGCATTAACCCGCCTTAATCAGGTTACCTATCAAGTAGGCCGAACCGGAGCTGTTACCCCGGTTGCAAATTTAGACCCAGTTCAACTTTCAGGAACCATTGTAAAACGTGCCTCACTACATAATGCCGATATTATTGAAGGCCTCGACCTTCATATTGGCGATATGGTTTACGTGGAAAAAGGCGGAGAAATTATTCCTAAAATAACCGGGGTCGACATTAAATCTCGCTTTATGATTGGCGATAAAGTAGAATTTATCTCAAACTGTCCGGAATGTGGTTCAAATTTAGTACGTTACGAGGGTGAAGCTGCCCACTATTGTCCCAACGAAAATGCTTGTCCGCCACAAATAAAAGGAAAAATAGAGCATTTTATAAGTCGCAAGGCCATGAACATTGACGGATTAGGACCCGAAACTGTTGATTTATTCTATAATCAAGGACTAATAAGCAATCCGGCAGACTTATACGATCTTACCGCTGATCAGATAAAAGGTCTGGAAAGAATGGGCGAAAAATCTGCTGAAAATATTATTGCAAGTCTGCAAGCATCCAAAGAAGTACCATTCGAACGAGTTATTTTTGCTTTGGGAATCCGTTTTGTCGGAGCAACCGTTGCAAAAAAAATAGCAAAAGCATTCGCTTCAATAGAAGAACTAGAGCAAGCCACGCTAGAAACACTTGTTCAGGTTGATGAAATTGGAGAAAAAATAGGCCAAAGCATCGTGAATTACTTTGCTGACGAAAAAAACATCCTTCTAGTTAATAGACTAAAAGAGGTTGGATTGCAATTTACACGTTCGGAGGAGCACGAACAGGTTAGTGACAAGCTAAACGGACTCTCTATTGTGATAAGCGGCGTATTTGTTCATCATTCACGAGACGAATACAAAAGCATGATTGAACAAAACGGAGGAAAGAATGTTGGTTCTATATCATCTAAAACAAGTTTTATTCTTGCCGGCGATAATATTGGGCCTAGCAAACTGGAAAAAGCCACCAAACTAGGAATACGCATTATAAGCGAAGAGGAGTTTTTAAAGCTAATATTGTAACCATTTAACACGAAATAAATTATTTTCATCACCTACGTATAGTAAAAATAGAAAATATTAGTACTTTTGCAGCATAAATACCTTTAGATTACAATTACACTTATGATACAGTCAAAATTAAGAGGTATGGGCGTAGCATTCATTACCCCATTCAAAGAAGACGAAAGCGTTGATTACGAAGCAATCATTAGATTAGTTGACTATCAACTTCAGAACGGAACAGACTTTCTTGTTATTCTGGCAACTACTGCCGAGACACCAACCCTGTCTTCTGAAGAAAAGATAAAAATCCAGAAACTAATTGTAGAACGAGTTAATGGCCAGATTCCAATTGTATTGGGATGTGGAGGTAATAATACCAGAGCAGTTATCGAAACTCTTAAAAATGACGATTTTACAGGTATAGATGCTATTCTGTCTGTTGTGCCTTACTATAACAAGCCATCACAGGAAGGTATTTATCAGCATTATAAAGCAATTGCAAATTCAACCGATCTTCCAATTATTTTATATAATGTTCCGGGACGTACAGGGGTTAACATGACAGCAGAAACAACTCTTCGTTTAGCACGCGACTTTAAAAACATTGTCGGCGTTAAGGAAGCATCCGGAAATATCACTCAAATGGATGATATTATCAAAAATAAGCCAGCCGATTTCAACGTTCTTTCTGGCGACGACGGAATCACATTCCCATTAATTACTCTCGGAGCTGTAGGTGTTATTTCAGTAATTGGTAATGCTTTCCCACGAGAGTTCAGCAGAATGACTCGTTTGGCTTTGGCTGGAGATTATGCAAATGCTCTTTCTATTCACCATAAATTCACCGAACTATTCGATTTATTATTTGTGGATGGTAATCCTGCAGGAGTTAAATCCATGCTAAATGCAATGGGTATGATTGAAAATAAACTTCGCTTGCCTCTTGTTCCTACCCGAATTACAACATTTGAAAAAATTCGCGCTGTACTGAACGAGTTAAATATAAAATGCTAAAAGATATGTCCAAATAGTGACCGATCTACATAAAAGTGAGGGATAAAGTGATAGATAAGTGAGGGATGATTTCTACCTTCATTTATCTATCACTTTTATTATGAGGAGATTAAAATTCAAAAGTGAGGGAGTGAGGGATAATTTTAAAAATGAAATTATTGTCCATTTCATCGAATAAAAAAAGAATCTCCTGCAAACTAATTATTTGCAGGAGATTCTTTTTTAGTGACCCCGACAGGATTCAAACCTGTAACCTTCTGATCCGTAGTCAGATGCTCTATTCAGTTGAGCCACGGGGCCAGCGAAATATTATTGAACTTAAAACTTGTGACCCCGACAGGATTCAAACCTGTAACCTTCTGATCCGTAGTCAGATGCTCTATTCAGTTGAGCCACGGGGCCAGCAATAATATTATTAAACTTAAACTTTGTGACCCCGACAGGATTCAAACCTGTAACCTTCTGATCCGTAGTCAGATGCTCTATTCAGTTGAGCCACGGGGCCATTTGTTTAACGGGTGCAAAGATACCGCTTTTTCCCGAAAACACAAGGAATTTCTACACTTTTTTTATAAAAATTATTCGATGAATCGGGAATTAAACAATAACCACCCCAAACTTACACCCACATTCCAGTTCTTAGACGGTGAGCTATAATGATTTACATACGCACTAATAGCTCCAAAGGGCAATCGGCAAACCAAAGAAATTTCTCCAAGATATTGAAAGTTTGAAAACGATTTCCCATATAAAGCTTTATTTATTGAGCTTCTTTCAATAGGTTTTATAGGTAGAAAGCCATAAACTTCTCCTCGCAAATGAAACATAGAACTGATATTATATATCGGTTTTACTCCCAAAGCCAAATATTGATTAGCACGGAAAGCTTCATTATAAGAAATCTGACTGTGCGGTGTAGGTGCAAATTCTCCGGCTTCCAAAATCGTTGCCGTATAGTTTTCAGAGAAGTTCTTTGATGAATAAAGAGCTTCAATATACGATCCTAAAGTAAATTTTGGATTTATTTTATAATAAGTTTCATTTTTATATGATATTTGCATCCAGGAATTATCGTTTTTATAATCAGTTGTTTCAGAAGTTGTGGTTCCAGGAGTATATGTTTCATTACCCGAAAAGACCTGAGCAAGAAGCAAATCCTTACTTCCTTCTGTTGCAAACTGTTTTGCATTCAATGTACTACCTCCAAATCCAATCGAGCCTCCTACAAGCTTATAATTGCTTCTATCGTGCTTTGAAGACCCAAAATCAATAATATTTGTTTGAAAATACTGATCGTTTATATGTGCAAAACCAAGACCAAATTCTGCTTTCTTTTTCGACAAGAACGGCACAGCTGCTTTTATTTTCACAAATCGCTCATCTTTTTTATTAAAAGCTGGATTATCATTGCCCGAAAACAGTTTATCGTTCTTGTAATAATCGAAAGTAGATATAGAGGCTATCAGTCTATACGAAGTAGGAATCTGAGTTGGAAAATCAACTTTTGCCGTAAATTGAAAGTTATTATAAACCTTACCCAATTGACCATCTAAAATAAATTCTTTAGAATAATAGTTTAAGTCTTTATACGAAAGTCCAAAATAGACTTGATTGGAATTTGTTGAAGAAATATTTCCTCCCATCCGGATAGAAAAGTTATCTTCCATTTTCACCTTCAGATTTAAATTATAGGTATCATCAAGCAGATTGAAAATAGCATGAGGAATAATTTCAGAAATAGTATTGTCCGACAATAAACGGAAATATCCTCGCTTTAAATCTTCATAAGTAAAAACTTTATTATCTGAATAATGAAATTCTTTCTTTATATAACTCTTTTGCAAAGCATTAGCTCCTTGAATTTCAATATTCTTAAAGATCAACTCCGGAAGATTACTCTTGAATACCAATCTACGCAAACGAATATTATCCGCATTCACTCGTCTATGAATACGACTTTTGATAGAATCCATCATGCTCATTGTCCGATTATAGCCAATATCCTGAATTTCCTTAATTCTATCAAAATCCAGCAGTCCCACATTGTCATACTTAAATTTCATAAGAATACCGACTGAGTCAGGAATAGAATAATCAGTCTTCTGCATAACCATATTATCAATCTGACTCATAAGATCGTTTTCATCGGGCTTAGTAGGATTGGAAGCAACAACGCTGCCTATTATTATATCCGGATGAAAATCATCACGCATCACATCAGTAGGAAAATTATTATAAATTCCTCCATCATAAGCTAATACACCATCTATTTGAATAGGTTTAAAGACAAAAGGAAAACTCATTGATGCACGAACAGCATCACCTAAATCTCCTTTTTTCATTACTAATTGCTTTTTATTATACACATCGGAGGCAACACAGCGGAAAGGAATAAAAAGATTATCAAAGTTTCCTCCACAAAGAGCTGTTGCACGAGCAAACAAATCTACAAAGACAAGATTCATTTGAATAGGATTCACCATGCTTGATGGCAAGAACTGAGGTTTCACAGCACTCAAAGAGTCTTTCAAAGACATTTTAATATTAAAAAATTCAGGAGTCGGTGCATTCTTTTTAAAATAATACACATAATCCTCTTCAACAGCCCCCGTATACCACCTTTTAAAATCTTCCGAAGAGATTAATCGTTCCATATCATCAGGAGAATATCCCATGGCATAAAGTGCTCCGATTATGGCCCCCATAGAGGTACCCGTAATATAATCTATTGGAATATTATTTTCTTCCAGCGCCCGGATAATACCTATATGCGTCAATCCCTTTGCTCCACCGCCACTAAGCACCAATCCAACTTTCTGCGCGTTTGAATTTGGAACAATTAAAACTGCTAATATTAAGATTATTAGAATCTTTCTCATATTTATTGAATGAAGTATCCTGTATCAAGTAATAAAAATTCAAATATAAAGAATTGTTTGCATATTATTTGTTTGCTTACCGCTCTTTTTATAAGCAAAAAGAGCATTACAGCAAAAAAGGCTGTAATGCTCTTTAAATATATAATCCTTAAAGAGATTATATTAAATTAAATCAATTCGATACTTCTTTTTACAAAATTATTCAAGGCTTCACCCTTTAGCATATTATTCTGAAGAAGAGCTAAGTCGATTAATTGGCGAATAATCTTATTTTTTCCTGCATAATCACTTAATAATGAATCCTTTTTAGCTTTCAAATCGGTTGTTTTCTTATCAATATCAGCTAACTCATCTTTTTCTGCTACAGGAATTTCTTCATCTTTTTTGCCTTCGTGCAGTTTCTTTAACTCAGCGTGACGAGCATTTAATGCATCTATTTCACTCTGAACAGGTTGAATTGCAGAAGAACATTCTTTATCTTCTTCATCCATAACCTGTTTTACAAGTTTATGATCAACATTTACAACCAAATTAAACATATTAGGCATTTCACCGTAGAAACTCATACCTGGTTGCAAATTTGCCATCTCTTTCATACGACGCATATATTCGCTTTGAGTAACCATAATAGGAGAGCCGTTTTCACCTAAAGATTGAGATTCGATATTAAATTCTACCTTTTCCATTGATGGAAGCTGACTTTTGAATAGGGTTGAAAGAATTTCATGCTTGCCTTCTTCTAATGCTGATTCTTTCTTATCTTCTTTAACAATCAGGTGATCAACTATATCACTATCTACACGAGTAAAGCGGCTTTTCTCGAACTTCTGCTCAAACATATTAATTACAGCAGTATCTAATTGTCCATCCAATAGTAATACATTGTATCCTTTGTTTATAGCAGCTTCAATATAGCTGAATTGCTCATCTTTATTATTTGCATACAAATAAACAAGATTGCCATCTTTGTCAGTCTGATTTTCTTTAATCAATGTTTTATACTCTTCGAAGGTATAAAATTTAGAATCAGTATCCTTCAACAATGCAAATTTGGCAGCTTTGTCATAGAAATCTTCCTGAGTAAGCATTCCGTAATTAATAAAGAGCTTTAAATCATCCCATTTTTCTTCGAACTCTTTACGATCATTTTTGAAGATAGATTGCAGACGATCAGATACTTTCTTAGTAATGTGAGAAGAGATCTTTTTTACATTTGAATCGCTCTGTAAGTAAGAACGGGATACATTCAACGGAATATCTGGAGAATCGATTACGCCATGAAGCAATGTCAGAAAGTCAGGTACAATTCCCTCTACAGAATCAGTTACATAAACCTGATTGCAATACAGCTGAATTTTATTTTTGTTAAGATCTAAATTGCTCTTAATTTTTGGGAAATAAAGCACACCTGTCAAATGAAACGGATAATCCACATTCAAATGAATCCAGAACAGAGGCTCATCAGACATTGGATAAAGATCTCTATAGAACTTTTTGTAATCCTCTTCTTTTAATTCAGCAGGTTTAATTGTCCATAAAGGATTTGAGTCGTTAATAACATTATCTTCATCTGTTTCAACCTGTTTGCTGTCTTTCCATTCTTTTTTCTTTCCGAAAGCAACAGGAATAGGCAAGAAACTACAATATTTTTTCAATAGAGAAGATACACGAGCTTCTTCGAGGAATTCTTTGCAATCATCGTCTATATAAAGAACGATATCCGTTCCGCGATCTTCTTTTTCTATTTCTTCTAAAGTAAACTCTGGGCTTCCGTCACAACTCCATTTTACAGCTTTTGCTCCTTCTCTAAAGGACTTTGTGATAATTTCCACCTTCTTTGAAACCATAAAAGAAGAATAAAAACCAAGACCAAAGTGTCCGATAATGGCATTTGCATCGTTCTTATATTTTTCCAAGAAATCATTAGCACCAGAAAAAGCTATCTGATTTATATATTTTTCTATTTCTTCGGCTGTAAGTCCGATACCACGGTCGGAAATAGTAATTGTATCTTTTTCTAATGATACTTTGACTGTAAGATCTCCCAGTTCGCCTTTAAATTCTCCAACAGAAGCAAAGGTTTTAAGTTTTTGTGTGGCATCTACAGCATTAGAAACGATTTCACGAAGAAAAATCTCATGATCACTATACAAGAACTTTTTAATGACGGGGAAAATATTCTCGGTAGTTACCCCAATGTTTCCTTTTTGCATAATCTCAAATATATTTTAAGTTGTTATTTAAAAATTTATTTCTTTTTCATCAATAGGACAAAAAAAATGCCAGATTAAGCACAATCTGACATTTTGACTTATTTTTTATTATTTGACTATTCTTTATTGTCTGCAGACTTAATTACTGTCATGCTTAAATCAGTGTTTCCTTCGGTGAAATCAACAGAAATTGTATCTCCTTCCTTTATACCTGAAGTGATAATAATTTCGGATAGCCCATCTTCCAGATAGTTTTGTATTGCACGCTTCAAAGGACGAGCTCCAAATTGAACATCGTAGCCTTTTGTTGCCAGGAATGTTTTTGCACTATCAGTTATAACTAACTTATAGCCAATATTTTCTATACGATTATAAAGTCCAGACAATTCTATATCTACAATATTCTTAATAGCATCCAAAGAGAGCTGATCGAAAGTAATAATCTCATCAATACGGTTAATAAATTCAGGAGCGAAGGATTTATTCAATGCCTTTTTTATTACATCTCGAGCAAATTCTTTATCATCCATTCGGCTTTGAGTAGCAAACCCAACACCATGACCAAATTCTTTTAACTGACGTGTGCCAATATTTGATGTCATAATCAACACAGTATTTTTAAAATCGACTGTTTTGCCATAACTGTCAGTAAGTCGGCCTTCGTCCATAATTTGCAGTAACAAATTAAATACATCTGGATGCGCTTTTTCTATTTCATCTAAAAGCACGATAGAATAAGGTTTTCTTCTAACTTTCTCGGTTAGCTGACCACCTTCTTCGTATCCAACGTATCCCGGAGGAGCTCCAACAAGTCGAGATACTGTGAATTTTTCCATATATTCACTCATATCAATTCTTATCAGGGCATCTGAAGAACCAAACATATATTTTGCTAATTCTTTAGCTAATAATGTTTTACCAACACCGGTAGGGCCTAAGAACATAATTGTACCAATTGGTTTATTAGGATCTTTAAGTCCCACACGACTTCTGCGAATAGCCTTAACAAGTTTATCTACTGCAGAATCCTGAGCAACCACTTTTGTAAGAAGATCGTCCTTCATCTTCGCTAATTTCATGCCTTCAGCCTGAGCCATTCGTTGAACAGGTATGCCTGAAATCATTGAAACAACTTCTGCAATTTCCTCTTCATCAACGGTTTGCCTATTTTGCTTAATATTAGCTTCCCAGTCGCGCTTTAAATCTTCTAACTGATTGGTATATTCTTTTTCTTTATCTCTAAAACTAGCTGCTAGTTCGTAATTCTGTAGCTTAACAGCTTCATTCTTTTTACTTTTAGTCTCATCAATCAGCTTTTCTTGATCTTCAATCTCCTTTGGAACATTAATATTAGCAAGGTGTACACGAGAACCCGCTTCATCGAGTGCATCGATTGCTTTATCCGGGAAATTTCGATCAGTAACATAGCGTTCTGTCAGTTTTACGCAAGCCAGCAAAGCTTCGTCCGTATATGTTACATTATGGTGATCTTCATATTTTTCTTTAATGTTTTGAAGTATCTGAAGGGTTTCAGCAGGAGTGGTAGGTTCCACCATAACTTTCTGAAAACGACGCTCTAACGCACCATCTTTCTCGATATTTTTTCTGTATTCATCGGTTGTTGTAGCTCCGATACATTGTATCTCGCCGCGAGCCAAAGCAGGTTTAAGCATATTTGCCGCATCCATCGATCCTGTAGCAGAACCCGCACCAACAATAGTATGAATCTCGTCGATGAAAAGGATTATATTAGGATTCTTCTGTAACTCGTTGAGAATGGAGCGAATACGTTCTTCAAACTGTCCACGGTATTTGGTTCCGGCCACAACAGAAGTCATGTCGAGCGAAATAACTCGTTTATCAAACAATATACGAGAAACCTTTTTTTGCGTAATTCTTAACGCCAAACCTTCTACAATAGCCGATTTTCCAACGCCAGGTTCGCCTATAAGTATAGGATTATTTTTCTTCCTGCGACTAAGAATCTGTGCTACACGTTCTATTTCCTTTTCACGTCCAACAATAGGATCCAGCTTTCCTTCCTCGGCAGCACGTGTCATATCTGTCCCAAAATTATCGAGAACAGGAGTATCGTTTGCAGTTTTACGAGGAGGGGCCTGAGTTTGCTGTTTCTTAGAAGAATTATCTTCCGAGCCTTGTTGCATATCATCTTCCTCATCCTCATCATCTTCGCTAAAACCTAGTCCGGAATTAATATCGGGCTGAAGTGAAAGTTGTTCATATACATTCTTATATTGAACATTATTTTCACCAAGAACTTCGGCTACTAAATTATTATTTTCCTTCAAAATAGCTAAAAGCATATGCTCTGTATCTGCTACCGGGCTTTTTAGAAGTCTGGCTTCTAAAATACACAATTTCAAAATCTTAGAAGCTTCAGCAGTTAATACTATATCATCAATCATAACCCCCTTAGGCTCGGCCATTTCACGAAGCTTGTTTTCAATTTTAGCCTTAATCTCCGAAAAGTTTATATTGAATTTTGATAATATATCAATAGCTTTCCCTTCACCATTACGAAGCAGTCCCAGAAACAAATGTTCGGGACCAATAAAGCCACTATTTAGTCTGTTAGCTTCTTCCTTACTATAAATAATGACTTCTGATACTTTCTGTGAGAATTGATTATCCATATATTTATTTCTCCTTATTCTAATATTATACAATGCAAAGATACGCATTTACAAATTAAACATATCTTTTTGTTCTCTTAATATTATAATAACAAAAGTTATGCCATTATATCTTTAATAACGAAAAAAAATCATTTTAGTTGCAACCTTAAACAACTTATTGGCAACAAGTAAAACAAAAATTGGTATCAATTTTCCAAAAAGGCCTACACCTTTATAAAATAATGTCTAGGTATAATTTTATAAAGGTGTACACCAATTTAATAATTTATGTAATCCTTTTAAAAAAGAGAATATCAAAAGTAATAAAACCCTTCACCATTAATGTTGCTATACTATATGAACGTTAAATTAACATAGAAAGTTTTTACCTGAAAGCTTTTATATCTCGGGGAAAAGCATTACTTTAGCGTGGTTTTTTGTAAGCCATAAATGTATAATTAATAATATTTTTAAATGCTTGAACAAGACAGAATTATAAAAATCAACATCGAAGATGAGATGAAATCATCCTATATTGATTATTCAATGTCGGTAATTGTATCTCGTGCTCTTCCAGATGTTAGAGATGGTTTTAAACCCGTTCATCGAAGAATACTCTTTGGAATGAACGAATTAGGTAATACTTCTGATAAACCTTATAAGAAATCAGCCAGAATTGTCGGTGAAGTTTTGGGTAAATATCACCCACATGGTGACTCCTCGGTTTATGGTGCAATGGTAAGACTGGCTCAGGAATGGGCGATGCGTTACACATTGATCGATGGACAAGGAAACTTTGGTTCTGTGGATGGTGATAGCCCTGCTGCTATGCGTTATACAGAAGCTCGTCTAAATAAAGTTGGCGAGGAAATGATGAGGGATATCGAAAAAGAAACAGTAGATTTCCAAAACAACTTTGACGATACATTACAAGAGCCAAAAGTATTGCCAACACGCATACCAAACCTTTTAGTAAACGGTGCTTCCGGTATTGCTGTAGGTATGGCAACTAATATGCCACCTCATAATCTTTCTGAAGTTATTGATGCATGTGATGCATACCTGGATAATAAAGAAATTACAATCGAAGAGCTGATGCAGTTTGTTAAAGCTCCCGATTTCCCTACCGGTGGTTATATTTATGGTATGAGTGGTGTTCGCGAAGCTTTCCTCACAGGTAGAGGTAGAGTTGTAATGCGTGCTAAAGCAAATATTGAAGCAGAAACTACTCACGATAAAATTATTGTTTCAGAAATTCCATATAACGTTAACAAGGCTGACCTTATTAAGTCAATAGCCGACTTGGTTTCTGAAAAGAGAATTGAAGGTATTTCTAATATAAATGACGAATCCGACCGCGAAGGTATGCGTATCGTTATTGATATTAAGAGAGATGCTAACTCAAGTGTTGTTCTGAATAAACTATTCAAAATGACATCTTTACAGTCATCTTTTAGTGTCAACAACATCGCTTTAGTAAACGGACGTCCTAAAACGCTCAATTTAAAAGATTTAGTATCTAATTTTGTTGAGCATAGACATGATGTAGTCGTTCGTCGTACACAATATGAACTAAGAAAAGCTAAAGAACGTGCTCATATTTTAGAAGGTTTAATAATTGCATCCGATAATATTGACGAAGTAATCAAGATTATCCGTGCTGCTAAAAACCCTAATGAAGCTATAGCAGGACTTATTGAGCGTTTTAACCTTACAGAAATACAGTCGCGTGCAATCGTAGAAATGCGTCTGCGCCAGTTAACTGGACTAATGCAAGATCAACTTCATGCAGAATATGAAGAACTGATGAAGCAAATTGCTTATTTCGAAGAAATCCTTGCTAATGACGAAGTTTGCCGTAAAGTTATCAAAGATGAACTTCTTGAAGTTAAAGCTAAATTTGGTGATGAACGTCGCTCTGAGATAGTTTATTCGTCAGAAGAATTCAACCCAGAAGACTTCTATGCTGATGATCAGATGGTTATCACTATTTCACACTTAGGATACATCAAACGTACACCATTGGCAGAATTCCATTCTCAGAATAGAGGAGGAGTGGGATCTAAAGGAACAGAAACCCGTGATGCAGATTTCGTTGAGAACATCTATCCTGCAACAATGCATAATACAATGATGTTCTTTACTCAGAAAGGAAAATGTTACTGGTTAAAAGTTTATGAAATTCCAGAAGGAACAAAGAATTCAAAAGGTAGAGCAATTCAAAACCTATTGAATATCGATTCTGACGATAAGGTAAATGCATTTGTTCGCGTACCAAGTCTTACAGATCAAGATTTTATCAATAGTCATTACCTTTTGTTCTGTACAAAACAAGGTGTTATTAAGAAAACAAGCCTGGAACAATATTCTCGTCCACGTCAAAATGGCGTAATTGCAATCAATCTCCGTGAAGATGATCAAGTAATAGAGGTTCGTATGACTAAAGGCGATAATGAAATAATTATTGCTAATCGTAACGGACGCGCTATTCGTTTCAACGAAGTAGCTGTTCGCGAAATGGGTAGAACTGCAACCGGAGTTCGTGGTATGACACTTGACAATGACAATGACGAAGTAATCGGAATGATCTGTATCAAGGATAAAGAAACAGAATCAGTAATGGTGGTTTCTGAACAAGGTTATGGAAAACGTTCTGATATAGACGATTACCGTATCACTAATAGAGGCGGTAAGGGTGTTAAGACTTTGAACATAACAGATAAAACAGGAAAATTAGTTGCTATAAAATCTGTAACAGATGAGAACGACTTGATGATTATTAATAAATCAGGTATCACTATTCGTCTAAAAGTTGCAGATGTTCGAATTATGGGACGTGCTACACAAGGTGTAAGGCTAATTAATCTGGAGAAACGTAATGATGAAATAGGTTCAGTTTGTAAAGTTGTATCTGAAAGTCCTGAAGAAGCAGATCCATCTGAAGAAGATGAAACTATTATTAATTCAGAAAATATTAGTTCAGAAGAACAAACTAATGATGAAGAATAAAAGTTTAATATTTAATCCACAAAAAGTATGAAAAGAGTATTATTATCAATTGTCTTGCTGTTAGCTGCTGGATTCTCTTTCGCTCAAGAAAAGAATGTGAAAGAAGCAAAAAGCTTGGCAGACGCAGTAAAACCTAATTTTACTGAAGCTGAAAAACTAATCGGTGAAGCTTTAGAAAATCCAGAAACAAAGAATCAGGCAAATACATGGAATGTTGCCGGTCTTATTCAAAAAAGCATTAATGCTAACGAGATGAAGAATGCATATTTAAGACAACCATATGACACTTTAAAGGCATATAATAGCCTATATAAGATGTTTGGTTATTTTCTTAAATGTGATGAATTAGAACAAGTTCCTAACGAAAAAGGAAAAGTTAAGTTTAAATTCAGAAAAGGTAATGCTTCAACTATTAAGACAGAGAGAGTGAACTTAATTAACGGAGGTAGCCAATACTATAACATGGGTAAAAACAAGGAAGCTCTTAACTTCTTTGGTATGTATGTAGATCTTGCAAATGCTCCAATTTTACAAGAAGAACAAATTGCTGCTAAAGATACATTGTTATCAACCATTGCGTTCTATGCTTCTCTATCTGCTACAAGAATGAATGACTATCCAAATGCAATTAAATATGGTCTTCTAGCTAAAAAAGACAAAGAAAATGGCAGCAGTGCTTTGCAATTAGTTGCAGAAGGTTATAAAGCTTTAAAAGACACTGCAAATTGGGTTAATACTTTAAAAGAAGGTATTCAATCTTACACTGATAACAATTATTTCTTTGGACACCTTATCGATTTCTATAGTAATACAAATAAATTTGATGATGCAAATACTTTTGCTGATCAGATGATTGCTAAAGATCCTAAAAATCCATTTTTCCTTTATGTAAAAGGTTATATTAGCCAAAGTATGAAGAACTATGAAAAAGCAATTGAATACTATAAAAAGACAATTGACGTTGATCCTAAGTACACAGAAGCATACTCTAACATGGGGCTAGCATATTTATCTCAAGCAATTGACTATGAATCAAATCTTAAAATTGAATTTAATGATCCTAAGTATAAATCAGAACAAGCTAAGATCAAGAAATTCTATGAAGATGCTAAGCCATACTATGAAAAAACTAGAGAACTTAAACCTGATAGCAAAGACTTATGGTTAAGTGGACTTTATACTATTTACTACAAGTTAGGAATTGGTGGTCCAGAATTTGAAGCTCTAGCAAAAGAAGTTGAAGCTCAAGGCAAGTAAAAAACTTATTTCCTGATAAAAAAATCACTTAAGAAAAATATTCTTAAGTGATTTTTTTATTTTATATAATTATGTTCTTATTTATCTATATTTTATTATTGATTATTTTGTGGTTAATCTTCAATTTGAATGAAGTAGAGGCTTTAATTTATAAAACAAATAAACCATATTAAACATAATATTAATTATTGAACTAATTAGAACTTGCTAAATTTTATCACTTATAACTAATAATGGCGTATCTGTATGGAATATCATTTTCATTGCGATACTAGGATTAAATAAGCGAGCAAACATATTTCTTTTATATGATGTAATTGTAATAACATCAATATTATTGGCCTGAATAAATGAATCCAAATTCTGGCCTAAATTATCGTCCATAACAATATCATAATAAATCTGCAAATCAGGATATTGCTTATGGAAATATTCTTTAATACCAGCTAACTTGATTTCATTCCAAGTATCTTTTAATGTTGCTAAGTGTATAAGTGTAACTGAAAACTTAAATGCACTCATTTTCTTAATTAATGCATCAAAAGCAATTAAATCTTTTTGATCGAAATTTGTTATAAAAGCAAGCTTTGTAACATCATTAAAAATTTTAAAAGGCGTATTTTCAGGAACAACAAAAACAATAGCTCTACTTCTATCAATTACTTCAGCAGTAACACTTCCAATAATATCTGCATCTTTCTTATTTTTACCACGAGTTCCCATGACAATTATACCAGGAGAAGTATTTTTAGCATATCTTAAAATTTCTTCTTCTGGTATTCCTTCCTTTAGTACACAATTAAATTTAACATTAGGAAATTCACCAGAATCAATTTTGCTCTTAATTTTATCAGAAAGATTATTTAAGTCTTCATTGACCTTTTTGATGATATTTTTTATTGACTCTTCATCAGGTCCTTGATAACTAAAAACATCGTTATATGGAATTGACGGCATGTATCTAGGAGTAAAATAAACATGAAGCAAGACAACTTCTGTATCAAATGTCTTTGCAAATCCAAAACCAAATTCACATGCACGCATAGAATAATCAGAGAAATCCACAGGAATTAAAACTTTATTACTTTTTTCCTTTTCTATTGGCTTCTCTCCTATTATCTCCTCAGAAAGCCAAAGGTTACTTTCTGTTATTTTCAAAGCATGAGGTAGATCGCTTTCTTTTATCCTTAAACGAACACCAGAAGAAACCACAGGTTTTATAAGATCTACATTTTGAATGTAAGATTTTATCCCTTCTTTTTCTAATACGCTCTTTAAAATTTGAGCCTTTGCATACGTTAGTATGGCTAGTGTGACTAATTTTTCCTCCATATATGTTTCATTTAATTGTAAATAATAACAACTTAATATATAGAAAAAAGTCCTAATTGAAGAAGGATCAATCAGGACTTTTATTTTTATTGACTAAACTTGCATTAGTTCCTCACTTACTTCTTCCCGATGGTTAATATTATGTTCATCTAATATTTTTAAAGCGAGATCAAGAACAGTTGTATCATCAAGCATAACCAAACCACCATCAGGACCTGGTTCTGTATGAAGTCCAACACTTTTGCCTTCCTTGAAGTTACTGCCACCGAAGAAATTACGGACTGTGTCTACCTCTAAATTGAGTTCATCAGCAATTCTGTGCATGCTTCCGCTGGGCAATGAATCTTTTATTTTCCTAAGTTCATTGAAAGTTATTGTTCTGTTCATAATATAGAAATTGGGGTTAATACTATATCAATTATTTATCGCTATAAACTTAACAAAAAAAATATAGAAATCAAATCTTTAACCCATAATTTTATATAAAAAACAAATCAGGAGAGTATTAAGTTCTGAGAATTTACAAATAATAATAGTTATAAATAATCATGCCAGCTATCATTACAACAAATATTGTAGAAAATAAAGCTATTAATAAGATATTTATGTCAGAGATTAAATAACCACTTGGAGTATATTTCACCGAGTATTTAAGCCTTTTATCATAAAAATACTTTGAGCGAATATATTTATATATATAATAGACTAATAAACCTGAAATAAAGCCTAGAATTGCCCCACAAATGATATCACCTAAATAATGTACTCCGAGATATATCCGAGAATAACATGTGATAATGGCCCAAAAAAGAAAAGCAAAAGTATATTCTTTTCTTCTGAATAAAAATGAGGTGAAAGTTACAAGACCAAAAGTGTTTGCAGCATGACTGGAAATAAAACCATATCGCCCTCCCCTATATCCATGTATAATATCAACTAAATACATAAATTCAGGATCCTGAGCTGGTCGAAAACGTTTAAATATAGGCTTAAAAACACCCGATGAAACCCGATCACATATTGTAATAGTTATTGCAATTAAAAGAATTATTAATAATGCTTCTTTTAGTTTATTATTTCGAATGATGACATACAGCAATACAAGCGCTAGTGGAATCCATACAGTTGTACTTGTATATACCCACATAAATCCATCCCAAAAGGTAGAATCACTACCGTTTAAAGCTAAAAAAGCGCTTTTATCATATTGTATTAATTGCTGTATGTCAGTCATTGTATTTAGATTATCATTAAAAATTTAGATCACTTCAAGATCAGCAGCTTTGATCCAACCCACATTGCCATCTTCTAATTTTATTTCTTTCCATTCTTTCATGGAATTATCTTTAATGCTTACTTTACGCCCTTCGTGGATAATAAATAAGTCCGTACCACTCTCATTTGGGGTACTCTTTACTGTTACACTAGGTGTCATAATAATTGCATCAGAACGATTTATAAGACGATCTTTCTGATGAGCAGCAAATACATTAGAGAGAACAAGAATTACCAACAAAGATATTGAAGCTATAAATCCAATCTTTTTCAGCACAATCTTCTTAGAGAAAATAAAGAAATAGAGTGCTACAATTAAAAGAATAAAAGAAGCAACTCCGCATTTAGCCCATGCATCGGCTCCCATACAATTAATAAGCGAATTTGTCCATGTCACAAAAAATAGTTCAGGAGCGGCATCTACCTTATCAACCGTTTTGCTGCGAGCTATTTCCAAGTTTGAACGTATGTCACTGTCTCCTGGATTAAGTAATAATGCACGTTCATAATTTAAAATAGCTCTAGACATATTACCTATTTTATAATAGCTATTGCCTAAGTTATAATAAACTTCTGCTGCTACTCCTTTAGTTTCAAGTAATGATTCGTATATCTGGATAGCTGAAGCAAAGTCGTTACGAATATATGCACTGTCACCCTGTGCTTTAGTAGCATTTTCAATCTTAGCTGCAGAAAACTCTCTTCGGGCAGTTCTGGATGATTGTACAGAATCTGTAGCCAAAGAATCCTGGGCAGAAAGATTAAAAGAACACAGAATGCTTAATACTAAAAATATAATTTTCTTCATATCACTATTTCTTAATAAGTTAGTGTTTGATTATGTTTTCCATTTTACTCACTACCTCGATGGCAGAAGAATAAACTTTATCCATAGCTTCATTAGGATCACCCGGAGCATAACGAGCAAACTCACATTGATCAAGGACTGACAAGAACTCCTTAGTAAGTTCTGCGTTCACTCCATAATTTGTCAATTCAGTATCAACATTATCTTTTGTCAGCTTAGAAACCGGAATATTGAGTTTATCACTAATATATCCCCACAAAGCTTTTAATACTTCGTCGTAGAACTGTTCCTTTTTGTTCTCACTCAAAAGCTTACCAGCATTCTTCATACGTTTTGTAGCAACCTTATTTGCTTTTTTAGTACGTACCTTAGCAACATTTGCATTCTCTACAGCTTGTTTTCTGTAAATGATTACAAAGGCTATAAATAAGGAGGCAGGAATAATATAAAGTAAATAATATAACAATGAACCAAACAAGAAATCATCCTTATCAGAAAGTGTAACATCATTAGTCTTTATATATCGAATGTCAGAACCTAATACCTTAAGATCCTCTTTATTAGTAAAGTTTGCAATTACCTGATCTGCATTACCAGCACCTTTCACTACATTCAGGCTATATTCCTGAGATCTGAGAGTTTTATAAGTATTTGAATTCGTATCAAAATAAGTAAGATTTGCAGCTGGAATCTTATAATTTCCTGCATAGCGAGGAATTACAAGATATTCAATCACTTTACTTCCAGACAAACCACTTTTAGTAAGAGTAAACTTATTAGTAACTTTCGGATCATAAACCTCAAAATCTTTAGGGAATTCAATTTTAGGAGTCTCAATTAGTTTAAGATTACCTACACCCGAGATTGTTAATTTAATAGTTACAGCATCGTTAGTTTTCACACTTTTTGAGTTGATTGAAGATGAAAGAGTAAATCCTCCTACTCCACCGCAGAAATTAGCAGGCTTACCACCAGGTAAAGCTGATACATTTACAGTAATCTGAGGAGTTACAACTGTTTTCTTCACTTCCATAACATTAGATCCTCCATTAAAGAAAGCATCAAGCGGATCATCTGTTCGCATAACTTTTGCAATTGACGCATCAAATCTTGCAGGATTAATAGTCAATTTACCCGTTTGCTGTGGGAAAAGAACAAACTGTCTGTACACTACAGAGTTATAATTTCTTCCCTTATAGCGCTCCATAGTAAACTGTTTTGTTTGAGGTAGTTCAACTTCTTGTGATTGGAAACCTTTAAAGTCAGGTAACTTAACATTATCAAAACCTCTTAAATCGACCAAAGTATAGACTTTATAAGTAAGTACAAGTGCTTCCTGTTCGTAAACATTTGTTTTATTTACAGAACCTACAATAATCAAATCGTTTGCAGAAATCTTAGCTCCTGAAGAGGAACGAGAAGCCCTGCCAGAAGAAGAACCAGCGTTAGCATTACTTTGGTCTGCTGGGAGCACCCTGATTCTTAAAGCATTTGAAGTTATAGGCTTGCCAGCAGCAACAATACTTGCTGGAGTTATAGAAAAAGTTCCTTTTGTACTAGCCATTACCGTAAAAGTATAGGTTATAGAGCTAACAGTAGAGCCTTTTCCGTTAACATATTGCGAACTAGTCATTCTCGACTCATACGGACCGGCTAATACCTCGAATCCTTTCATTGCAGAAGCTCTAAAGCTCTTTACATCTTGTGTATTTACCGTGTAAGTAATTCTAAATTGATCACCAACAGCTACTGCCTCCGGAGCTTCTGCCACCAACCTTACGTTATCAGCAAAACTATTAATTCCGGGAACCAGTAAAATAACGAATAAGAAAATCAGTTTCCTCATTGCTTATATTTTATTATTATCCTTTATTTATTATACTACCAATCTTTATCCAGGTTTCTGCCTTGATTTCTTAATTGTTTCTTAGCTTTTTCCTGAAGTTGTTTCTCATCTTGCATCGCAGCATTCAGCAATTGTTCAGCATTCTCTTTTGACATCTGATTCTTATTCTGCTGAGGTTTAGGCTGCTGCTTTTGTTTATCGTCTTTATTCTTCTGATCTTGTTTATTCTTGTTGTCTTGCTTCTTCTGTTTGTCTTTATCCTTATTTTTATCTTTATTTTTGTCTTTATTCTTATCCTGATTCTGTTGATCCTTCAGCATTTTCATAGCCAAAGCCAGGTTATATCTGGTTTCATCATCCTTAGGATTATTTCTCAAAGATTGCTTATAAGCCTGCACTGCTTCTTTATAATGCTTAGCAGATTGATACAACACACCGGCATTATGATAGATTTTAGCAAGCATAGTCTTGTTTTTTTCAGATTTAGAAGCTGCGGTATATTGTTCCATTGCATTTTTCAATTTACCTTGCTGAGAGAGTGTATTTCCCAGGTTATATAAAGCTTCTGTAGAATTAGGATTAAGCTCTAAAGCTTTCCGATAATTAACCTCAGCCTGCAGAAAGAGACTATCATTAAACAATCGGTTTCCTTTCCGGATATAATCCCTCTCGGTCTTTTGGGCAAAAGATGCACAATTGGCCAAAAGAATGAAAGCTATAAAAATAATATATTTAATCTGTGACATCTCTCTACTATATCTTAAACAGTTTAATATTCTTGAATAATGGATTCTTACGTTCCAGCAACAACAAATCAGCTATCAACAGAAGTAAAATGATCCATGCAACTCCCTGAAATTGTTCGTCAAAATCAGAATATGCATTACTTTCAATATCTGATTTAGCCATTTTATCAATTTCACTGATTAATGCCTTCTGAGCAGTATTTGAATTATCAACCCGTGCATATATACCTTTGCCTGCAATAGCCAACTCCTTACACATAGATTCATTCAAACGAGTTACAATAACATTTCCCTGTCTGTCTTTACGGAAATTATTTGTTCCCGGAACAGGAATAGGTGCTCCATCAGGAGAACCAACTCCAAGCACATGCACAATAATTCCCGCTTTTTTTGCAGCTTTTACAGCTTCTAAAGCTCCATCTTCGTGATTTTCACCATCGGTAATAAGTACAATAGCTCTACCCACTCCTTCCTGAGGAGTAAAGCTATGTGTAGCCAAATCAACGGCAGTACCAATTGCAGTTCCTTGTCTGGAAATTAAATCGGGAGTAATTGTCTCCAGAAACATTTTAGCTGAAATGTAATCGCTTGTAATAGGCAATTGTGTATAGGCATCTCCTGCAAATACAATCATACCCACTTTATCCTGATCGAATCCATCAACCAGCTTAGACACCAACATTTTTGATTTCTCTAAACGGCTTGGAGTAACATCTTCAGCAAGCATTGAATTAGAAATATCTAATGCAATAATCACCTCAACTCCACTCCTTTTTACTTTATTTAGTTTTGTGCCAAACTGAGGACGAGCGATAAGAACAATAGTCAGCGCCAAAGCACTTAATACTAACCAGAATTTTACGTCAGGACGATATTTTGAGACATCAGGCATAAGCTGAGCCATCAATTCCGGATCACCAAACTTTTTAATTGCTTTCCTCCTCTTAAAGTTGGAATACAAATAAAAAGCCACAATAAACGGCAATATTATAAGTAGATATAAATATGTCGGGTCTGCAAATCGAAACATAGTTTATCTTGTTTTTATTATGGTATTTTCTTTAATACAGAGTTACGCAAAAGTATTTCACTAAGAATACACAGGAGTAATATCAATGCAAATGGCTGATAATTTTCCTGTCTCTTACTAAATGCCTTAACGTTTAACTTGGTTTTTTCCAGCTTATCAATTTCCTGATAAACTTCTTTCAACTTAGAAGTACTTGTAGCACGGAAATATTTACCATCGGTAGTTGATGCTATCTGTGACAATGTTGATTCATCAAACTCAACAGGCATATTAATATACTGTACACCAGCAGCTGTTGGATAAGGATATGGAGCCATTCCATTTGTTCCTACACCAATAGTATAGACTCTGATACCAAAGCTTTTGGCTATTTCGGCAGCTGTTAATGGAGATATTTCACCTTTATTATTCGAGCCATCAGTCAATAAAATAATTACTTTGGATTTTGCTTTACTGTCCTTCAAACGAGTAACAGCATTAGCAATACCCATACCAATAGCGGTACCATCTTCAATCAATCCACATTTAATGTTCTGGAAAAGATTAAGTAAAACGGCATGATCTACTGTCAACGGACACTGAGTAAAGCTTTCGGCTGCAAAGAGTGTCAGACCGATATTATCATTAGGGCGACCGTTGATAAATTCTGTAGCAACTTCTTTCGCCGCTTCCAAACGGTTTGGCTTAAGATCTTCTGCCAGCATGGTAGATGAAATATCAATATCAAGCATGATATCAATACCTTCTGTCTCCGTATTTTTCCAGCTATTTGTGGTTTGCGGACGTGCAAGAATCAGCACCAACATTACAAAAGCAATAACCCTAAGAATAAAAGGCGCGTGAAGCAGATAAATCTTATAACTTTTAGGCGCATGAGCATATACCCTTGTATCGGAAACCTGAAGAGAAGCTTCATTTTTCCGTTGCTTTAGTATATACCACATGATATATGGTATAAGAAGTATCAGCAGAAATAAATAATGTATATTAGCAAATATCATTTTTCTATTGTTTTATATCACATTTATAAGAACATATCGGTAAGCCTCATAACAATATGTGCCAAAATGGCTAGTACAGAAGCGCTCAATATGACAATTCCAAAGATCAATAGAGTCTTTGCTCTGCGTGAACGTTTTTCTTCAACAGTAATTTCAGTTGGAACAGGCTTCTTATCAAGAGATTCTTCATCCTTTGTATCATTAATAAAAGCTATTGCATTCAACAAGTTAGAATCATTTTCATTCATCATTGGGTCGTGCTTAGCAAACTTAACAAGGTCTGCCGTTAAAAACAGCTCTTTTAAATCTCTGATGTCCTTAGCTTCAACTTCCATCAGCTTATCAATAATCTCTGAAGAGGTCATTTCCATCGCATTGAAACCGAAACGATCCTGAATGTATGTACGTAAAGTATCGGTCAATTCGGTATAATACTCTTTAGAGCGACCTTTCTGCCAAACTTTTTCTGTCTTTATACGCTCTATTTCCTTCATCGCCAACTGGTGAGGAGGAAGTTTTGGTTCAATCTTAATATGCTTGATAATAGGTTTATTATCTCTGTAACGGACAATAAAGTATATAATCAGGAACATTAATGGAATTGCCAATATTGAAAGGAATATCACTCCGGCCCAATCACTCCACATAAACGGCGGATTCATCACACCTTTTTGAGGAAAGAACTGATCAGGATGAGCCAAATCAACTTTTGGAGAGTATACTTTTAATGCAAGAGATTTTGATTTATAGACTTGCTTTCCTACCATAATACTGAAAGGCGGAATATAATAAAGCGCAGAGTCGAAAGAAGTTATAATGTATTTCTGAGTAATCAGTAAACGCTGATTATTGTTCAAAAACTGAGTATCGGGCTTTGCAACTTCAAGAACTTCTATTCCTTTTATCAGACTATCGGTGAAATGGGGGAAAACAGCTTTCTGTTTAGCATCAAGACTTACCTGCAGCTGAATTGTGGCTTGTTCTCCAATCATTATCTGCAATGAGTCAATTGTTGCATCGACAGTAACAGATTGAGCTGCAATCTTCTGCGGTGCAAAAGAGAACAACATTGAACAGCCCAGCGCAATTAAGAATTTTCTGCTTTTCAATAATGTGTAATTGCTCATTTCGTATTAATTTCTTTTAGCAAACAAGTTCAACAACGCTTTCACATAATCCTCGTCTGTACGAACAGAAACCGAGTCTACATTACTCTTTGTAAATGTTTCACTAAGAATATTCTGTTTCTTCATCCACCACTCCCTATGTGCTTTACGTAATGCAGCAGATGAAGTATCAATCCACTGTTCATGACCAGTTTCGGCGTCCTTCACTTTCATCAGACCAACCGATGGAAGTTCTGCCACTCGCCTGTCAAAAACCTGAATAGCTACCAAATCGTGTTTACGATTAGCAATCGTTAGAGCATTTTTAAAATCAGAGTTATCGATAAAATCGGATATAACGAATGCTGTACATCTTTTCTTGATTGCATTCGTAAGGTATTCCAGCCCCTTTTTAATGTTTGTTCTACGACTGGTTGCCTGAAAATCTATCAGCTCGCGAATTATAAACAGAATATGTTTCCTACCCTTCTTTGGAGGGATAAACTTTTCTATCTTGTCCGAGAAAAAGATTACACCAATTTTATCATTATTCTGAATGGCAGAAAAAGCAAGGGTGGCAGCTATTTCAGTTACCATATCTTTCTTCATCTGCTTCACAGTTCCAAATTCAAGACTACCCGACACATCAATAAGGAGCATAACAGTAAGCTCACGTTCTTCCTCAAACACTTTCACGTAAGGTTTGTGGAAACGTGCTGTTACATTCCAGTCAATATCACGGATATCATCGCCATACTGGTATTCACGTACCTCAGAGAATGCCATTCCTCGGCCTTTAAAAGCAGAATGATACTGCCCGGCAAAGATATTATTCGACAATCCCCGAGTTTTTATTTCAATATGACGAACTTTTTTTATAAGTTCATTAGCTTCCATACGACTAAGGCACCTCTACCTTATTAAGAATCTTGCTTACTATTTCGTCTGATGTAATATTACTTGCTTCGGCTTCATAAGTCAGTCCGATACGGTGACGAAGTACATCGTGAGCAATGGCACGAACGTCTTCAGGAATTACGTATCCACGTCTCTTAATGAAAGCATAAGTACGAGCTGCAAGTGCCAGATTTATTGAAGCACGTGGAGATCCACCGAAGCTGATCATTTCTTTAAGTTCGTTCAAACCGTACTTTTCTGGATAACGTGTAGCAAAAACTATATCAACAATATATCTTTCAATCTTTTCATCCAGATAAACATCGCGAACAACCTTTCTTGCCTCCATAATTTCGTCTGCACTAAGTATTGGCTTAACATCAAACTTAGTTCCGCTGATATTCTGACGGATAATTAGTTTTTCTTCTTCCTGCTTTGGATAGTCAATAACAACCTTCAGCATAAAACGGTCGACCTGTGCTTCGGGAAGCATATAAGTACCTTCCTGTTCTATTGGGTTCTGAGTTGCAAGTACCAGGAATGGTTCCGGAAGTTTAAAAGTAGTTTTGCCCAGGGTAACTTGTCTTTCCTGCATAGCTTCAAGCAGCGCACTCTGAACCTTTGCCGGAGCACGGTTAATTTCATCCGCTAATATGAAATTTGCAAAGATAGGACCTTTCTTTACAACGAAAGTTTCGTCTTTCTGACTATAAATCATGGTACCAACTACGTCGGCCGGCAATAAGTCGGGCGTAAATTGAACACGGCTATATTTTGCATCAATCAAGGAAGCCAGCGTTTTAATTGCCAATGTTTTTGCAAGTCCCGGTACACCTTCAAGAAGAACGTGTCCATCAGACAATAATCCAATCAACAAAGACTCTACTAAATGTTTTTGTCCTACAATTACCTGATCCATCCCCATCATGAGGTTGGTCACAAATGCGCTTTGTTTTTCAATCCGTGCATTCAACTCACGAATATCAATTGATTCGGCCATAATTTTTATAATACTTATTGTTTTTACTTTTATAAATAAAGAAAAAGACTTTTAGAAAAGGACTTTTCTTTTCGAGTTCCAAAAATACTCTTTATAATTTAGTACAGCAACTAAATTTTATTAAAAAAAGATGCATAATGTTTAGATTTTGGATGAAAGGGCAACAAAGTGATAAAACATAAGGTTTAAAAGAGATTCCCTTGTACAAAAGAATGAAATCTTTTGTACAAGGGAATAATTATTTTGTACAGAACATTGCATTCTTTTGTACAAGCATGCAATAACTTAATCTGTAGAAATTATTTCTTAGAACGTAAGTTCGGAATTTTCAGAACAGTTCCGGCAGGAACATTATCCTCATCCTTTATCACTTTCTGATTATGCTTCAAAATTAGTATCCATAAATCTTTGGAATTATAGAATTGTTGTGATATTCTCACTAACGATTCACCCTTTTTCACGGTATATGTACTCTTAGTTCCAGCAATTGTATAGTCATTCGGATTAAGTTTCTCGAGTACTTTCTTTTCTTTCGAATCTGTAGCTACAGCTTTTTCATTAGCTTTAACAGACTCTTTTACTGGAACAGGTTCTTTATCTTTCTTTTTAGATTCTGCCAGAACTTTTTCTGCTTCGGCAACAGCTCTTTTAGCTTCAGCTTCCGCATTCTTTGTCTCCGTATCAGTTAATCGGGCCATATCCTTTTTGTCTGCAGAAGGAATAGTATCAGGCATTTGCACAGCAACCTCCTTTTTCACCGGAACAGAATCAACTTTAGTTGAATCTATCGATGCTTTTTCAGTAGAAGCCGGAACCATACTCATTACAAAATCAGGATTGTATATATAAGTAAATACAGCTACCGCAAAAACTGAAAGAAAAGCAATCATAGCAACAAAATAGTAAATGGTCATTTTAGAATTCTGACTACTAGCTATAGCTTCTTGTTGCACTTTCTCAGCTTTGGCTTTTAGAATCAATTCTTCGATCAATGCGCCACTTTGTTTAGGAGCACTTTCTTCCTCAGCTTTCTCTGCAAGCGTTTCTTTGGGAGCAGACACCTCTTTAGGAACAAACGTCTCTGTTGAAGTAGGCACTTCTCTCGGTGCAATCACTTCTTTTTGAGCAGATTCCTCTTTTGAAACAAACGTCTCTTTTGGAGTCGGTTCTTCTTTTGGTATAACAGCCAACGATTCTTTTGATTTTACTATCAAATCCTCTTTAGCTGCTTCTGTATCATGAGATACAATTGCTTTCTTCTCCTTAGATTTTATCTCCAGAGCCTGAGAAATAAACTCCGCCAAAGTAGCAGGAGCCTGAGGTTTCTCTACAACTTCAGCATTTTCAGCCTTCGCAGGAACCTCTTCGTGCTTTCCTTTTAAAGGCACGATTTTCTCTAATACTGCAGCTATTACAGGTTCATCCTCTATATTTTCTTCTATTGCATCTGAGATTGCTTCTACTGATTGAATAGAAGATACTTCTTCATACACTTCTTTACTCAGGCCAGAAATATCTTTTGATTTAATCGGTTCTTTCTGCTGTATTTCAGTAGCTATCGTCTCTACACTCTCAGGAGATGTGGCAATTTCTTTATCTATTTCAGCAGACGATTTTGAAATTTCATCTTCTGTTACAATAGCTTCTTTTTCATTATCAGCATTTACAGATGAGATATTCTCTGAAGATGAACTATTCTCCTCTATTTCGTTAGTCGTTGTAGGTTGAACTTTTTCCGGTTCTTCTGATTGCATAGAAGAAGTAAGATCTTTACTTTCTCCATTATTAGAAGAAATCTCGTTTTCTTCATCAAAAGAAACACCGGTTTCATCTTCATTATCAGAGATTTCATCGGTAACACTCATACCTTCAAAATCGACACCTTCATTTAAAATAACCGTTTCAAAATGAGAAAAAGGCTTATTTATCTGATCGCGAAGGCTGGCTTCTGGCGTAAACGAAATCTTTGTATGTCCTTGTATTTGAAATCTCTCTCCAGTGTTTACATTTACACTTTCGCGACTATCAACATCTATCAGCTTGAAAGTACCAAAACCTTTAATCTTTACATACTTATCGGTTTCAAGTGCTTTTTCAATAAGAGCAAAAAATTCCTTTAGAAAGTTCTCAGCATCCTTCTTGCTTAGCCCTTTCTTTTCGGCAAATAAATCTATCAAATTCTGTATGTTTATTCTTTCACCCATAATCTCAAGATTTATTTAAACTTATCTTTAATTACATTGCTCGGTTTAAAGTTTATCACGAGCTTTGGTGGTACAAGCATTCGTTGTTTGGTAGCAGGATTTACTGATATTCGTTCTAATTTCTTTTTTACGTCGAACGTTCCAAATCCTTGAACAACAACAGTATTTCCTTCCTGCAATTGTTCTGACACAACAGAAACGGCAGAAGAAACCATGTCTGATATCTCTTTTGCCGAATAACCCAATCTACCGGATAATTCTGTGATAAATTCTTTATTGTTCAATGTTTTTCAGTTTTTTTAAAGCGACTGCTATATTAGTAAATATCTATTAATTAAGCAATTAAAATCCAATAAAAATACAATTATTTAATTACTTCTGCATAAAGATCAAAATCATCGGCATCGTTTATCTTAACTTGATAAAAATCTCCAATTTCAAGCTTTTCATCGCCTGCCAATATCAGAACTTCAGGATCTACTTCGGGAGAATCAAATTCTGTACGTCCGATATAATATTCACCTTCTTTTCGATCAATAATTACTTTAAAGCACTTTCCAATCTTAGAAGCACTCAGTTCGGCAGAAATTCCTTGTTGAATTTCCATCAATTCATCGAGTCTTTGCTGCTTAACTTCCTGAGGAATAGAATCTTCGTAATTATTAGCAGAATAGGTTCCCTCCTCTTCTGAGTATGTAAAAGCTCCCATTCTATCGAATCTTACATGCTTAACAAACTCTTTCAGTTCTTCAAAGTCTGCTTCAGTTTCTCCCGGATGCCCAACCATTAAAGTTGTGCGCAGGTGTATTCCTGGTACCTCTTTGCGGAATTGCTCCATTAAAGTATAGGTCTCAGCTTTAGTAACATGCCTTTTCATCATAGATAACACATTATCGCTAATGTGCTGTAAAGCAATATCCATATACTTACATACATTATCGCGTTCACGCATTACGCGGAATAAATCTGTAGGGAAATGAGCCGGATAAGCATAGTGAAGACGAATCCATTCTACACCCGGAATATCAGAAATCTTCTCGATTAATTCAGGAAGCATTTGTTTCTTGTAAAGATCAACACCATAGTATGTAAGCTCCTGAGCTATCACCTGGAATTCTTTAACTCCATTCCCAACAAGGTATCTAACCTCGTCAAGTATATCTTCCATGGTTCTTGATACATGGCATCCTGTAATAATAGGAATTGCACAATAAGAACATTTTCTGTCACAACCTTCGGATATCTTTAAATAGGCATAATGCTGAGGAGTAGTAAGCGAACGTTCTATATGAATGCGCTCATCATATACTTTCCCAAGATCCTGAAGCAGGTTCTTCCAGTCGAACTTACCATAAAACTTATCTACAGCAGGAATTTCAACTGCTAATTCTTTTAAATATCGTTCAGAAAGACATCCCATAACATACAGTTTCTTCAATCGTCCTTCTTCTTTCGCCTGAGCGAATTCCAATATCATGTTTATGGATTCCTCCTTGGCATCGCCAATAAACCCACATGTATTGATTACAGCAATCTCTCCTTCCGGCGATTCTGAATCATGTGTTACGCTATAACCATTCTTTTCCAGCTGGCGAATCAGCTGTTCAGAATCTACTAAATTTTTAGAACATCCAAGTGTAACTAAATCAATCGTATTTTTTCTCATTAATTATCTCCAAATAATGAATCAACAAATTCTTTTTTGCGGAAAACCTGCAAATCCTCCATTCCTTCACCTAACCCAATGTACTTAACCGGAATCTTAAACTGATCTGAAATACCAATTACAACACCACCTTTAGCAGTGCCATCAAGCTTAGTAATAGCCAGAGATGAAACTTCAGTAGCCAAAGTAAACTGTTTAGCTTGTTCAAAAGCATTTTGTCCGGTAGAGCCATCTAACACCAATAATACTTCATGAGGAGCATCTGGAACGACTTTCTTCATTACGTTCTTTATCTTGGTTAACTCATTCATTAAGTTTACTTTATTGTGTAAACGTCCGGCAGTATCAATAATAACCACATCAGCATTGTTAGCCACGGCAGAGTTTAAAGTGTCATAAGCAACAGAAGCAGGATCTGCTCCCATTTTTTGTTTAATTACCGGTACGCCAACTCTATCTCCCCAAATAACTAGCTGTTCTACCGCTGCTGCGCGGAAAGTATCTGCAGCTCCAAGATAAACAGACTTGCCAGCTTTTTTAAATTGATAAGCCATTTTACCAATCGTAGTTGTCTTACCAACTCCATTAACACCAACCACCATGATAACGTATGGCTTTTTATCTGTTGGTGTGGTAAAGTCCTCAAGATCCTCGGAATTATTTTCCATCAATAATGCGGCAATCTCTTCCTTAAGAATCTTATTTAATTCCTGTGCATTTACATATTTATCGGAAGCAGCTCTTGCTTCAATTCTTTTGATAATATTCAAGGTTGTTTCTACCCCAACATCCGAGGTTATTAAAACTTCTTCCAAATTATCCAGAACTTCATCATCTACTTTTGATTTTCCAGCTACAGCTCTAGCAATCTTACTAAAGACATTTTCTTTGGTTTTAGACAATCCCTTATCTAGAGTCTCTTTCTTTTCTTTGGAGAAAAAACTTAAAAATCCCATGTTGATTATAATTAGTAATATATTATGCTACAAAGATATAATAAATACACATGGCAGCAAAAAAAAACTTCCCCTCATTTTTGTGAATGAGAGGAAGTTTTTGTCTGTGCCACAAAGACAAAGACTATTATTTTTTGAAAAAGTCCTGAACTTTTTCATTAGGTACCATTTGTTCATCAAATACGTATGCTCCAGTTTTAGGAGATTTTACCATTTTGATAACCTTAGTATAAGAACGACCTTCTTTGGTTCCTTCGTGCAAACTTGCTACTGTTTTCTTTGCCATGGTTTATCTCTTATTTAATTTCTTTGTGAACTGTTACTTTCTTTAAAATTGGATTGTATTTCTTCAATTCAATTCTTTCTGTAGTATTTTTTCTATTCTTTGTAGTAATATAACGTGAAGTACCCGGCATACCACTGTCCTTGTGTTCTGTACACTCAAGAATAACCTGTACTCTATTACCTTTTGCTTTCTTTGCCATAAGTCAATTTCTCCTAAAATTAAGCAATTATTTTAATGCTTTTCCAATCACAAAACCCTTTAGAAACTGCATCGTTCAACGCTGCATCTAAACCTTTCTTATTAATAGTGCGTAAACCAGCAGCACTAATGCTTAAGCTAATCCAGCAATCTTGTTCTACATAGTAGAACTTCTTAGTAAACAAGTTCACATCAAATGTTCTTTTAGTTCTTCTTTTTGAGTGTGAAACATTGTTGCCAATCATGGCTTTCTTTCCGGTAATTTGACAAATCTTCGACATTTCTATCTTATTTTTATAGTTTTCTTACTAGTACTTTCCAAACAGGGCACAAAGTAAGTGAATTTATCAATATAAAACAAGTATTTTACGATTTAATTCACAATTAAACTGCAAATATTCTTCATTTTAGAAGTTTTTGGAGTAATAAAAGAGCATTGTTTGTTGCACGTTCCACATTCAGATCTCTCCCAAAATCAACAACTTGCTTCGAAGTCAGAATTGTTTTACCATGAGCAGCAGCAATCCAAACAGTTCCAACCGGCTTTTCCTCTGTTCCTCCATCAGGCCCGGCAACCCCTGATACAGCAACCGCACAGTCAGTTTTTAGCGCATTCATCGCACCTATTACCATTTCTTTTACAACTTCTTCGCTAACTGCTCCAAACTTTTCTAAAGTTTCATTGGAAACCTTAAGCAGTTCATGCTTAACTTCGTTGGCATATGCTACAATACTTCCTTTAAAATAAGCAGAGCATCCCGGAACTGATGTAATTTTTGCAGCAATATTCCCTCCGGTACAGCTTTCTGCTGTAGCGAAAGTCAGATTCTTATCCTTAAGCATCTCTCCAATAATCTCTTCTAACGGAGAATCATTTTCATCGAGTATATTCTCTCCCAGAATATCATAGAGCTTTGTCCCCTCTGCAAGTACTACAGCTCTTATTTCTTCTTCATTATCCCCTCTTCCGGTCAGCCGCAAACGAACAATACCCGATTTTGGTAAATAAGCAAGCTTAATAGACTCCGGCAAATTATTCTCCCAATCAGTCAAAGCAATGGCTAGAGCCGATTCGGGATAGTTTTTCACTGAATAGGTTTTATGAACGATAGCCTTCATTTCAAAGCGAGCGCAAAGTCTTGGAATAACTTCCTCAGTCATATTAAATTTCATTTCCTGAGGTACACCAGGCATAGAAACCAGAATCTTTCCGTCCTTTTCAAACCAACTAACAGAAGCCGTTCCTACTTTATTGTTTATTACCGTACAATCTTTAGGAACCAATGCCTGAGCCTGATTCAAAGGATTCAGTGTTATTCTGTTTGCCAGAATTCTTTTTATATTTTCAAAAACTTCTTCACTAAAAACAAGTTCCGTACCAAAGTATTTACATAGAGTATGTTTGGTTATATCATCTTTAGTTGGCCCCAATCCACCTGTCATTAAAACAACATCAGCCCTTTTCATCGCAGAATCTACAGCACCCGTAATTTCATCCTCTCTGTCTCTTACCGAAGTAACACGAATTACTTCAAATCCAACATTATTGAGTGCTTTTCCCATCCAGGCAGAGTTCGTATCAACAACCTGTCCAATAAGCAACTCGTCACCTACTGTAATAATTTCTACAAACATAGTTTTCGTCTTTTACATTGTTACCCTTGAAAAGGCTGGTAAATCCATCGGGCAAAAGTCTTTATCTAAATATTTATAATACCCTGTTATAGCAATCATTGCCGCATTATCAGTAGTGTAGCTAAATTTAGGAATATAAATCTTCCAGCCATATTTTTCAGCATGTTCGCGAAAAGAATTACGGAGTCCATTATTCGCAGATACTCCACCAGCGATTGCTACTTCTTTAATTTTATAATCCTTTGCAACCTTGCGAAGTTTACTCATCAGAATGTCAACAACTGTTGCTTCCAGAGAAGCTGCCAAATCATTTTTATGATGCTCTATAAAATCCGGATCTTCTTTCAGATAGTCACGTAAAGAGTACAAGAAAGAAGTCTTTAATCCACTAAAACTATAATCATAGCCCGGAATCTGAGGTTTATTAAATGCAAAAGCCTTTGGATTTCCCTGACGTGCCAATCTATCAATAATTGGTCCACCCGGATAACCTAATCCCATCACTTTAGAACATTTATCAATAGCTTCACCCGCAGCATCGTCAATTGTCTGACCAAGAACCGTCATATCATTGTATGCTTTTACCAGGATAATTTGAGAATTACCTCCGGAAACAAGTAAGCAAAGAAATGGAAAATTAGGATGTTCTGTAGCTTCATCTTTTTCTTTAATAAAATGAGCTAAAACATGCCCATTCAGGTGATTAACATCTACCATTGGAATATTTAAAGAACGGGCAAATCCTTTTGCAAAAGAAACTCCAACCAACAATGACCCCATCAAGCCTGGGCCACGCGTAAAGGCAACAGCACTCAGTTCTTCTTTGGTTATATTTGCTCTTTTCAAAGCTTCGTTAACTACAGGGACAATATTTTGTTGATGTGCTCTTGAAGCCAATTCGGGTACTACCCCGCCATACGATTCATGCACAGCCTGACTGGCTACAACATTCGACAACAATACTCCATCTTTGATAACTGCAGCAGAAGTATCATCACAAGATGATTCTATTCCTAATATAATTGTGCTCATATTTTCATAATCTTTTTGCAGTGCAAAAGTACAGTTTTAATTGCTATATTCAATACACCATTTATAAAAAAATTCAATACCCTTGAGAATTCCAAATTTACGCAAATAAAACCTGTCTATTTTACATAAACGATATTTTTACATTACTATGATTAATGAAAGATATAGTAAGAGTAGCTTATATCCTTTATTTATACATTCGGGTGAGTATCTTCGTTAGAACAGAAAACAGCCCAAAATAGTGAGGGTAGCCCCCAAAAGTGAGAGTGCAGTTAGGGATAAAAACACTACCATCACCTGCTTATGTATCAGATAATCAAATTATTGATTTAAAAAAGTGAGGGAGTGAAGGTAGCTTTTTATTTTTCTGTAGAACTGCAGAAATCTGAGCTCAGTAAACTCCGGCCGGAGTTCTGTTAAAGTCCGGTCGGAGTTTGTACAATGTCCGGCAGGAGTTTGTTTAACTTCAGGCGGGAGATTTTCAGCCATTCAGGAATAATTTTTATTTATTGACCAATGGATCGTTATCCAATGCTCTTTCATATTCTCAAAGTAGGCATTCCTTAGTGAGACAATTAACCCCACAAGTTTATTAATTGATTCTATATACTCTTATTCAGACAAGTTTATGCAAAAGAACTAATAAGTCAGGATTTCAGATCCCGTTTCAGTTATAACCAATGTATGTTCCCATTGTGCTGAAGGAAGTCCGTCTTCCGTACAAACAGTCCATCCATCTGCTTCATCAATAAAGATATCATAAGTTCCCATATTGATCATGGGCTCAATAGTGAATACCATTCCTGGCACCAACAGCATACCTTTTCCTTTTTTACCATAATGTTCCACATCCGGTTCTTCATGAAATTTCAGTCCTACACCATGTCCACAGAAATCTCTGACAACTGAATAACCATTCTTTTCCGCATGTCGTTGTATTGCAGCCCCTATATCACCCAAAAAGCTCCATGGTTTTGCTTTTTCTACTCCTATTTCCAGGCATTCTTTGGTAACTTGTACCAGCTTATTTACTTCCGGCTTCACTTCACCAATCATAAACATTCTGGAAGCATCCGAGAAATAACCATTATAAATGGTAGAAACATCCACATTAACAATATCTCCATCCTTAAGGATTTCCTCTTCACTAGGAATTCCATGACACACAACATCGTTAATTGATGTACAAACACTCTTTGGATATCCTTCATAATTTAAATCGGCAGGTATTGCTCCATGTGCGATAGTATAATCATACACCAGCTTGTCAATTTCAGCTGTTGACATTCCCACATGAATCTTTTCTGCTACTAAATCAAGAACGCCAGTATTGATTATACCACTTTTACGTATTCCTTCAATCTGTTCGGGAGTTTTAATTAATTTGCGTTTTGGCACCAGGTTACCTCTACTTTGATGATATAGAACCTTTTTATCCAATTCTGTAAGTGGTTCACCTGCTATGAGGTGCCAATTATTTTTTATCCTTTTTAATGACATGTTTGCCTTAGTTTATTATCCGTTCCATAATTAATCAGAAATGCATGATTTCTCTAAATCATATTCGCATAATGATTATAACAGGCAAAAATAATAAAAAAGATAAGAATATTCATTCATTAAGTTATTTAGTCATAAGAAATTATTAATAATTATCATACCCTAAAATACTGGTATGATATTACATCAGGAATTATAATTGGTTGGTTTACCATTAATTTATACCCTTCTCTATGCAGTGTAACAATCTGAACAGAAGGATCATTCTTCAATATTTGTCTTAGTTTAAATATATAAATCGAAAGAATGCGGGAATTTGGAGTAATCATATCTCCATCACTCCACACAGTATTCAAAGCATCATCCTTTGATACGGTTTTATTCATTCTTCTACATAAAAGAAGCAACAAATCGGCTTCACGAGAAGTTAGATGAATTTTGGAATCATTAAAGCATAACACACCTTTTTGAGCATCGAAGATATATTTTCCTAAAGTGAATTGCATCAATGATTTATGGCTCTTTTCAATCTGCCTTCTGACCATAGCCTTAAGCCTAAGTTTCAGCTCGTCGATATCATACGGTATCATTAAACAATCATCGGCACCTAACTGATATCCAAGTCTGAAATTAATCATTCTATCTTGTTTGAAAATAAAAATAAGATAAGTTTTTCTGGATAAATCCAACATTCTTTTCGCCAAAGGAAAACAGCTTTCCTGAGAAGAAAACTCATGTAAAATACAAATAATAGGATTCTCATCGTGATAATAACTATATGCATGTTCTATATCAGAACAAAGTTTTACTTCAACAGCTTCTTGTTCTAAAGACTTTTTCAACAATTGCGTTGAGTCACAATCAGGACCATAAATAAGTATGGCAGGTTTCGTTTTCATAAATTAATAATTTGTACCGCAAAGATAAGCAGAGCAAAAAAAATCTTATTGTTCTATTTCACATGCAAGTTGTCCAAAAAGAAACTAAATTTCAGAAATAATCTGAATAGATAGTTTTAGAATGAACAATAATCCTTATTTTTGCTCATTATATAAAGATTTGCAATATCAGAACAATTAGAAAAATAGTATTAATATTCCTAACGGTGGTAATTGGAATCTACCTTGGGATTATTGTATTGTTGAATATTCCTTATATTCAACACAAAATGGCAATTATTGCCACAGAAGAATTAGAAAATATACTCCATACTGAGCTGTCGATAGGACGAATAGATATCGGACTAATGAACAGAATTATCATTGATGATGTATTGCTGAAAGATCAATCGAAAAAAGAGATGCTAAAAGTAGCACGTCTTTCTGCAAAGTTCGAAATCATGCCGTTATTTAAAGGAAAAATCACTATTCGAAGTGTGCAGCTTTTCGGATTCAACATTCATCTCAACAAAAAGACTCCTAAGGACAATCTTAACTGCAAATTTGTTTTTGATGCATTTGCAAGTAAAGACACAACGAAAAAAGAGAGTAAGCTTGATCTACGCATTAATTCAATACTTGTACGTCGCGGTACGTTCTATTACGATATATTCTCCGAACCTCAAAATCCGGGAAAGTTTAATGCGAAACATATCAAATTGACCAATATATTAGCCAATATATCTCTAAAAGCTCTGAGCAAAGACTCTGTTAATGCTTCCATAAAACGATTGAGTTTAAACGAACAATCGGGATTTGAATTAAAGAAACTATCACTTAAGATAGCTGGAAATAGCAAAGCTGCTAAAATAGAAAACTTTGCTATTGTATTACCTCAGTCAAATATAAAGCTGGCTCCTATCAATATCTCATTTGAAGATCCTAAAGCATTTAAGAACTTTACAGATGAAGTTTCTATATTTACAAGAATTCTTCCTTCGTCAATTACGCTTCATGATATTTCCCCATTTGTTCCGGCGCTAAAAAACTTCAGGGATAAAATAAACCTTGAAATGAAAATTGACGGAACGGTGAATCAGTTTGCTGTGTCTGATTTAAAAATCAGAGCAAATGATGACCTGCAGATCTTAGCCGGAGCTACATTTCAGGATCTTACACATCCAAGCGATGCATACTTCCTGGGAGATATTAAAAAGCTAGTTATTAATCGTGCCGGAATGGACTTTTTGGTACGTAACCTGGTTAAGAACTTTTCGGGAACTCCTGATGTATTAAAACGACTTGGTAACATGTCGTTCAGAGGTGAAGTATCCGGGTATTTTAACGATCTGGTTACTTACGGTACTTTTAACACAGGATTAGGAATTGTAAAAACCGACATAAAATTCAGTTCGGATAAATCTAAAGGAAGTTATAATTACTCGGGAGTTATAAAGACTAATGAGTTTAATCTTGGCAGACTTCTAGACAATGAAGATAAATTTGGGAAGACATCTTTAAATTTAGATATTAAAGGAAACTATATCAAAGGTTTAAAGCCAACCGTTTCAATGAAAGGATTAATTGCTTTATTGGAATATAACGGCTATGAATATAAAAACATTAAGCTCGACGGTTTATATAAAAACGGAGGATTTGACGGTAAAGCAGCGATGAACGATGACAATGGAAACGTCTTTATAAATGGTCGTTTTAATCTATCTCAGAAGGTTCCTACATTTAATCTTCACGCAGACATCCAGAATGTACGTCCAAACAATCTTCACCTGACAAACAAATACAAGGATGCAGAATTCTCATTGAGTGTTGATGCAAACTTTACCGGACACTCAATCGATGATATGATAGGAGAAATCAACGTGGATAGTTTTGCCTTTGTCAGCCCTGAAAAAAATTACTTTATGAGCAATCTAAATATTGCTGCCAAAAGAATTAACGGAAAGAAAAGTCTGGAACTGAATTCAGAATTCATAAAAGCAAAGGTTGAAGGTAACTATTCATACCAAACTATTCCTGTGAGCATAATGAAGACTGTAGAAAGATACATTCCATCCCTGCTTACCGTAAACAAGAAATACAAAGAACCTCATAACGATTTTAATTTTGATATTCAGATTTACAATACAGATATTCTGCAAACTGTTTTTGATATTCCTTTAAATGTGTACAAACACAGTTCTATTAAAGGTTATTTTAATGACAATGACAGAAAATTGAAAATAGATGGATATTTCCCGGGAATACAATATAAGAACAACTACATTGAATCCGGAATTATCCTTTGTGAAAATGCAGAAGATCAGTTTAAGTGTCAGGTTAGAGCTAGCAAAAGGATGAAGAACTCTACTGTCAACTTTGCACTGGTAGCTTTGGCTCAGAACGATAAAGTTCATACAGCCATTAACTGGGGAAATAATGCAGCTCAAACCTATAGCGGTAATTTCTCAGCTATTACCAACTTCTTTAAAACTGCCGGAGAAAAGCCTATTCTACAAGCTAAGATTGATATACAGCCAACAGAAGTTATCCTGAACGATACAGTATGGAACATACATCCTTCACACATAGAACTAGATTCTGGACGAGTGTATGTAGATAATTTCCTATTCAAGCATAAAGATCAGTACCTGCGTATCAATGGTAAAGCTACCAGGAATGCCAATGACACAGTAAAAGTAGAACTGAAAGATATCGGCATTGGCTATATTTTTCAGCTTGTAAATTTAAAATCGGTTGATCTCAACGGAAAAGCTACTGGTATGGCATATGCCAGTGGAGTAATGAAAAACCCGGAGCTGAATACAGATCTTTTCGTAAAGGACTTCTCTTTCAATAAGGGGGTAATTGGTGATATGAATATCCACGGTGAATGGGATAATAAATCTAATAACGGAGTTCTTGTTGAAGCAAAAATTCAAGAGCCAAACCTATCCGAGACTAATGTGAAAGGATATATTTCACCTCAAAAGAAAGGACTTGATTTACATTTCGATGCTCACAACACCAATGTGGCATTCCTGCAAGAATACCTGAAAAGCATTGCCTCTAATATCAAAGGCCGTGCTTCGGGAAATGTGAGATTATTCGGACTGTTTAATGCACTGAATCTGGAAGGTAATGTCTTTGCCGATGCATCTTTCAAGGTTAATATTCTCAATGCCAACTATGCATTTAAAGATTCAGTTAAGATTACTCCTACCGAGTTTTCTGGTAAAAATATCAAGATTCACGACCTGGAAGGGCATAACGGAACTGCTACTGTATCTGTACACCATGAGCATTTTAAAAATATGAATTACAGCCTACAGGTAGATGTAAATAATATGTTGGCATACAACACCAAAGAAACGCCCGATTTACCGTTCTATGGCACAGTATACGGCACAGGCAGCGCCTCATTAGTTGGAGATAGCAATGGAATTAATATTGATGTTGCTATGAAGACAAACAGAAATACGAACTTCGTTTATATGTTGGCTACAACAACTTCGGCGGTTAATAATCAGTTTGTTACATTCGTTGATAAGACTCCAAAACGTAAAATTGAAGAAGATTCCACAGTAGTTGCTGATTATTTCCTTCAAAACATGGTGAAAGAAGCAGCAACCTCTTCATCTGATGTTCACTTGAATATGTCAATAGATGCTACACCAGATGCAACTATGAAGATTATTGTTGACCCTATTGCAAACGACTATATCATTGGTAAAGGATCGGGAAATATACGAATGGAGTACTACAACAAGGGTGATATAAAAATGTTTGGCAACTACACGATAGATCACGGAACATACAAATTCAGTCTGCAGGAGATTATTCGTAAAGACTTTACTATTAACTCGGGTAGTACCATTACCTTTAACGGAGATCCGTTGAATGCAAATCTTGATTTAAAGGCCAAATACACTGTAAATTCAGTATCTTTAAGTGATCTAGGTTCAGAGGTTCCCGAAGATCTTAAAAAATCAAATGTGAAGGTGAACTGTTTAATGGATATCAGTGGCAATATGCTGCATCCTACAGTGAAACTTGGCATTGAATTACCAAATGAGAGTGAAGAGAAGCAACGTATTGTGCAGAACGTTATCAGTACTGAAGACCAGATAAACATGCAAACGCTCTACTTATTGGGTATTGGTAAATTCTATACTCCGGATTATGCAACAGTTTCTCAGAATTCAAATGCAATGACTTCGGTATTATCTTCTACCCTTTCCGGACAGCTTAATAATATGTTGTCTCAGGTAATCAATAGTAGCAACTGGAACATTGGTGTTAATGGTAGCACAGGAACCAATGGGTGGACTGATATGGAATTTGAAGGAATGCTTTCCGGACAACTTCTGAATAACCGTCTGCTGATTAACGGTAACTTCGGGTATCGTGATAATCCTACTGTTACAACCAATTTTGTAGGGAACTTCGATCTGGAATATCTGCTTACTAACGAGATTCGTATGAAAGCTTACAACCAGTCGAACGACCGTTATTATACACGTACCACATTAAATACTCAGGGGCTTGGTATCATGTATAAAAAGGATTTTGATACATGGAACGATTTATTGCCATGGAACCGTAAAAAGAAAAAAAGTACTGTTCTGCCTAATGACTCCATTCCTCCTGAACCACAACCAAAGGCTGTTCCTAAGTCGAAAGAAAAACGGGAACGAGAATAGATAGAAACAAAAAACAGAATCCAGGTAAAACGTTAAGTTTGCCTGGATTCTGTTTTTTGTAATTTTCTGTATATAGCGCCAACAGAGAAAATGGCTTTAAGCCGATAAAAGAGATAAACCAATTGAAATTGATCTAATATTGAAAATATAGATTATTGAAAGAGATAGATTATTGAAAAAACTTTTCCTGGTTTAACAACTATAGAGGTATCTACTAAAACGATGAACTTGCATTTACTGACATTCATATTTTTAAAGCATTTACAAGGAAGGCTCTGCCAAAACAATGACCTTGCATCCTTTTCAGCAGAGGAAATGGTTAAACTCACAAACATCTTCCCCTTCTCTGAAAAAACATTCAATCTAAAATTCAATCAGTTGCATTTAACACTTGAATTTAGGATTAAAGAACCGTTTTAATCATTAAAAGCATTCAATGCAACCGTAGGTTTACCACTGTTATCAAAAGCTCCCAGACTATAGCTTTTCCAACCTCCATAAGCTTCAGGTTCCCAATAGAAAACTCCTATTCCTTTATTATTGCTTACCGATTTCGTTTTAGCTATAATATCCTTAAGAAAAGAATTACATGCAGTAGAAGAATCCCAGCTCATACCAACTTCGCAAACCATAACCTCCGAGCCATATCTGGCAACCATATCATTCATATTAATAAGGCACTGATCATTCATCGCAGACCAGTTTGTTGCCGAAGGATAAAGAGACATTCCAATCACATCCCATTTTCCTCCGTTGTTCTTCAAGCCATCAAACAGCCAACGAAACAATGAATTATCATAGCCATTCTGAAGATGAATAATAACCTTGGCATTCGGGAAAACAGATTTCACAGCATCGTATCCAGCGTTTGACAACTCTGCATAATTCTTCATATTTACTGAAGCTTTACCATCTTCCCACAACATACCATTCCCTGTTTCATTACCAACTTGCACCCATTCAGGAGTAATGCTGTTGGACTTCAGTTCGTTGAGTACATCTTTTGTATGATTGGCCACAGCAGTTTTCAGTTCACTAAGGTTATAACTTGTCCAGGCAGCCGGCTTGGTTTGTTTTCCCGGATCTGCCCAGGAATCGCTGTAATGAAAATCAATCATTATACGCATATTCAGACTCTTTGCTCTCTTAGCCTTAACCAGTAAATCTGCCTTATTACACCATCCGTCAGAAGGATTTACCCACACGCGTAATCTCACAGCATTCATACCAAGACTCTTAAGCAAGGCCATACCTTCCATAGCAGTGCCCGAAGCATTATAAAATTTCTTCCCAGAAGCCTCCATTTCGGTAATCCAGCTCACATCAGCTCCTTTGGCAAAAGTACCAGTTTCGGGAGTAACAATGACTTCCTCATTATCTTCCTTTGAGCCGCAAGAACTGGCGCTAAAGAATAAAAGAAATAATACAATGATTGATTTAATGTTTTTCATAAGTAATATATAGTTTTATAGATAGAACATAGGTACAAAAATAGAGTATTATATCAAACTTGTTTCAATATAGAAACAGAACTTATAATACAAAAAGTAACTATTTGAATAGAAAAAGGACAAGTATATTGTTTAAAAGTAGCTGTACATATTCCACGTATAATTATCAAGAAATGAATATTTCATTTCTTTAAGATTTAAAATTGCAAATAATAAATATTCTTATTCTAATTTCCCTTTCTCATATTTATATTAAAAGTCGGCGTTTTGTAGTCTTCTGGTAAATGTTCTGCAGGAATAGAAGATTGATTTCCATCTCTCAAAGCTCTATAATGAGGTGACATTATTTCGATACCTCTCTCATTGAAAACATCCTGTATATTTTGACGAAGATCTGAATATATAACGGCTTGCTTATTTGGCTCATTAATATACGCGTTTATTTCATAAGAGACATAAAAATCATCTAAACTTGTTTGCAATACAAATGGCTTAGGATCATGTAAAACAAATTCCGTTCTTAGAGATGCATCAATCAACGCCTGATGAACATCTTTCCATGGGACATCATACCCAATTGTAACTGTTGTGTAAATAATAAGTCCATTATTAACAGCATCGCGATTATAATTAATGGTGTGGCTTGCCATTACAATTGAATTGGGAATAGATATTATTTCATTTTTAATGGTTCTTATTCTTGTTACTAATAACGACTTCTCAATTACATCGCCTACTATTTCACCAATCTTCACCCTATCGCCAATAGTAAATAACCGCATATAAGTAATTACAAATCCAGCAACAATATTTGAAATAGAGCCACTTGATCCAAATGTAAAGAGAAATCCTAGAAAGACAGAAACACCCTGAAAAATATGTGAATCACTTCCCGGAAGATAAGGAAAAATAGCAACTAACATAAAAGCATAAATAAGTATCCGGATAATTTGATAAGTGGGATTTGCCCATTCCGGATAGAATGACGGCAATCGCAGATTTTCCTTTTCTATTTCTGTTTTCAGAAAATGAAAACCTTTCAGTATATAATGAAAAACAACAACAATAACAATAACTGTTATCAAATTAGGAAGATAATTCCAGAACCCTGTTGCTATTTTCTTTATGGGATTAACAATATAAAAAAAGAGAATATTAGCAAGATTTTCAGTCCATGGAAAAATGCTAAAAAGTATTGTCAAAGCAATATAAATTATCAATAAATAGATAAACCATTTAAAGATATTATTAATTGAAACAAGAATCCGGACTTGGCGGTCGGCGTCAAGCAAAGTATAATTCTTAATTTTTATTCCACTTACAATTTTACCTTTTTGCTTTATAATCTGAATAAAAGTCCACTTAAATAATTTACCGGAATAGAGAAGCCCTCCTCCCATTATTAAAAACACAAGTATTGCTAATCCTATGTTCTTTGCCAAAACGGGGAAACTTACTTCATCATTATGATGCATTACGGCGTTTCCTATTATTTCTTTATATTTATTTGCCAGTAGTTGTTTTGTAGAGTTATTCCATATAGCATCATTTTCTGTAACACTCATAATAATTTTATCACCATAAAACAAATCAACAGATGTTTCTGCATCGATTAATTTTAAAGAATCGGGCATAAAATTAAAAATATCACTTAAACCGTAGATCCTATTACTTACAGCTTTAGCTCTTTCTGCAGCAGTAAAACTACCTATTTTGCTATATATAATAAATAGAGTGTCTTTAAAAAAGCCCATCACCGGGTAGCCTTTAGCTGTGTGCTTCATTAAATCAATTTGTGCTTTTTTTTGAGCGAGTCTGTCTTTTTCTCTATTATTAAGTGCCTGAAGTTGTTTTTGGAGTTCCTCCTTTTTAAGATTATCCATTGTCTTTAAAGACTTTAGTTGCGCCTCTAAGTCTTTTCTTTGCACTGAATCGAGAATGCGTTGTTGCTCTATTTTAGCCAGTTTATTTTGATAATCATGCAATATTGCAGTATTTGAGGAGTCCTCTTTCTGCATTACAATATTATCTTGTGCCCTTAGAATTGAGGACGTACAAATAAAGAAAGAACAAACAAGTACAATTTTTATATTTTCTATAATCTTATTCATCGTCTACATCTGTTTTACTTTAACCAAATTGTTCAATACTCAAAAATATGCAAAATTAAATACAATTAGTTAACAATATAAGAAAAAATTTAATTCAGCTAAATATTCTCTTAAATGCAACAATGCCTTCCTGCAAAATACATCCATAAAAATGCAATTTGTAAGAAGGCATCGAAATAAAAACTTAGGCTTAGTACTTAAAAGGAGTTCCCTTTAAGTAGACTCTATAATCCTTAATCATTCCCGGACAACCTTTTTCTGCTCGTGGCAGATATCTGAAGCCTGTAACTACTGCATCCTTTCCAAGATCTATCACAACCTGATGAGGATAAGCTGCATTGTCTACCGCACTCCAGAATGTAGATTCCTGAAGGTCGAATATCTTGTCGGCTGTGCGGTTGCCGCTTCTGGTTTCCTCGCTGTCTGCATAAAGGATTTTCCAGTTTTCACGTGATAGTGGCTGACCATCGGCTCCCAGTACGTGTAGCTCTGCAACAGAAGCTATATTGCTGCCATCGAAAGATGATAGTCCTTCCAGACAGAAATAGCGTCCTTTTACTTCATTGAACTTCACTTCCTGCCAGCCATTACGAATTGTAAATGCGCCTTGCGCTACTGCTGTTTCGTTCTGAAGATCCAGCTTCTGACCATTCTTGCGGTGTGTTTCAGGAGCTTTCTCACGAAGCATATCAAGAATTGGCTTTTTCAAACCTTTCACTATGGCTTGCTGAGGACCTTTCAGGTCGAGAACAATAATCTCGTTTTCACCCTTCTTCAACCAGCAACCAGGCATGTAAAGAGTTTGCTGTGGACCGATCTCCCAGATTCTTCCCATGGCATGTCCGTTTACCCAAACCATACCTTTACCCCAAGTTTGCATATCCAAGAAGGTATCTCCTGTTTCTTTCAGATTGAACGTTGCACGGTAATAGGCAGGCATAGTTTGTTTACCCTTTGCAGTATATTTCTTGTTCTGAACGAATTTGTAATCAACCGGGAAGTTGTAGACTGTCCAGTTTTTCAAGTTAACGGCATTGCCATTTAAAAGTAGCTCTACCTTTTCGGTAATACCTTTACGATCGTGGATAGATTTATCGAAGTTTACACGTCCCATAGCTTCCACCAGAATATCCAGTCTGGCACCGGCTTTAAGGGCTGGAAGCGTTACGCTGTTTTCTCCGTGACGGCGATCTAAGCGACCAATCAGTTTGCCATTGACAAAGATCTGAGCCCAGTCATGCATTTCAGTAATAAGCAAGTTTGTTCCTGCTTTTACCTGAGGCAAAGTAGTGCGGTACAAAATGGTTCCCCAACCCTGATTGAACTGTTCCATTGGTTTGATATCCACACTCTTCTTTGGAGCGGGAAGGTTGGCAAACAAAGGAGCAGCAGTTTCGAACTTGATTGCCGGAATTTCAATAACCGGATAGGCTGCAGGCACATCGGCAAGCTTTTCTCCAGGAGCTACATATTTGGAAAGAAGTTCACGTAACTGCCAGAACTTAGGTGTTGTCCATCCGGCTTCACTGATCGGAGCATCGTAATCATAAGAACTACACATAGCTGAGTATGCCGGATTATTGGCACCTCCCCAATGACCGAAGGTGGTTCCTCCGTGAGTCATGTACAGACTGAAAGAGATATTCTGGTCAAGCATATCCTTTAAACCGGCTACCATTGTGGCACCATCGCGGGTTTCGTGCTTGCGTCCCCAGTGGTCGAACCATCCAGACCAGAACTCACTGCACATCAGCGGAGATTCTGGACGAAGACTCTTTAGCTTTTTGAACTGGTTTTCAATGTTGGCACCGGTACCGAAGTTTACAGTCCACAACAAATCGTCCAACGCATTATTGGTAAAGTTAGAACTCCAGTCGCACTGAAACAGAGGAACTTCGGTAAAGCCCGATTCACGAACGATATCTCTGATTGCACTTACATAAGGCTTATCTGTGCCATAAGAACCATATTCGTTTTCTACCTGAACCATAATGATATTACCACCACGGGTAATCTGAAGATCAGCCAGTTGCTTGCCAATTTCCTTCATAAACTTGCGCACACGCTCCATGTAATAAGAATCGAGTGTACGGAGCTTTACGTCCTTCTTGAGCAACCACCAAGGCAGTCCGCCCATTTCCCACTCAGCACATACATACGGACCTGGACGAACAATAACATACATACCATGTTTCTGTGCCAAGCGGCAGAAACGGGCAATATCTTTGTTGCCTGTAAAATCGAACTCATCGGGATTCTGTTCGTGCAGATTCCAGAACACATACAGACAAAGGGTATTCATTCCAAGCGATTTACACATTTCAATACGTTGCTCCCAATAAGCATCGGGAATACGCGGATAGTGTATTTCTGCTGCTTTGATAACAAAAGGCTTGTCATTCAGCAGGAATGTATTCTTGCCTGCCTTGAATGTTCCTCCCGACGACTGTGTCTGTGCGTTAGTACAGACAGCCATACTAAGAATCAACGTAAATAATAAGGATCTAAATAAATAATTCATACTATTAAATTAAATGTTCGTTTTATTATAGTGGGTATTACCCAACAACTTCTATTTTACTTCTGCCATTCACTGTTTTTTCTACCCTAACCTGCGTGGCAATATGCTCGTTCATCTCACTAACATGAGAGATTACACCAATCTTCCGACCTTGTGTCTGAAGTCGCTCAAGAGCATCCATGGCAACACCCAGTGTTTCAGCATCCAGAGAGCCAAAGCCTTCATCGATAAACAATGACTCCACTTTCATGCGGTTCGATGACAGAGACGATAGCCCCAAAGCCAATGCCAGAGAGACCAGAAACGATTCTCCTCCCGACAGTGTATGCACACTTCTTATCTCGCCAAGCATATCCAAGTCGATAACTTCCAGTCCCAAGGTTTCGGGAATTCGTTTCAGTTCGTAACGCTTGGAAAGTTCCTGCAGATGCTTATTGGCGTAAGTAAGCAACACATCTAGCGTGTAGCCCTGCGCAATCTCCTTAAATTTAGAGCCGGAAGCCGATCCAAAGAGCTGATTAAGCTTCTTCCAGTTCTCAGCCAAAGCCTCTTTCACCGGAAGTTCTTTCTCAATCTTCTTCACCTTTTCCTTGCCTTGCTTATGATTGGCAAAGATTGCATCAATCGTAGCATCCCGCTTCAGCATAGCATCCAGTTGGGTGTTTGCATCCTGTAATTGAGTCTGCAGATTTTCCATTGATTCTTCTTCACCTTGCGGACGGACTTCGGCCGACTGATGTTGTTCCAGCTTCTTCTTACGTTCATCTAACGTAGCACTGATAGTAATTTCATTCTTCTTCAGCTGATCGAGTGCCCTCTTTTCATTCGTTAGCCATGCACTATCTTTCTGCAAGAGTTCGGCTAACAGTTCCAAGGTAATTGCCCCGTTCTTTTGTGCAATCCACTCTCCTACGCTGTTTTGCAATATTTTGTTTCGTTCATCGAGGTGTTCAAGCATAACTGTAACCTCCTTGATTCCCCCTTTCAGACTCTCGCTGTTTGCATTCAGCTTATTCAGTTCTTCGCTCAATTTCCTGAATTCCTCTTCAATGCCCTTTTTTTCTTTTTGGAAAGCACCTGCCACCTCATCAGCCTTTTTACCGTCAAGCAGCTTTTTCCTTTCAGCTGCCAGATCGTTATATTCAGTACGGTAATCAGCCAGCTTCTTAGTCTTTTCTTCCTCTCCCTTAATAGCCTCTTCCAGATTCTTTTTCTCTCCTGTAAGAGCCGTCTGCAGGTTTATGCTCTTATCTTTTATCAGATTCAGTTCTACCTGATTATTAGACCATTCAGCAGCTAACTTCTGAAGTTTTACTTGAAGTGCGCCTTGTTCAAATTCAGCTTTCCATGCGGGCAGAGCGGCAAGATAAGAATCAGCATCGGCAAAGGCATCCTTGTATTGCTGAGTGTAACTCTCAACCATCGTTGCGAGGCGGGTAATCTCCTTATTTGATTCCTCGATACCTGCGTTCAGCTCTTCCAATTGCTTCTTTACACTCTCCTTGGCACGGTTCAGTTCTTCCTCTTCCAGATTAGCTTCGTTGCTTACACCTTCTACACGAAGCGGATGATGTAGACTCCCGCACACCGGACAAGGCACTCCGTCCGACAGTTTTTCGCGTAATGCAAGAATCTCCGCCGGCAACAGTTTATCCAGTCTTTCGGCCTCCTTTTGAAAGGCTTCCAGTTTCTTTTTATCACCCTCGAGCACTTCCTTACGGCTCTTGAGCGTTTTTTCGCTATTGGCCGACTGCTTCATTGACGTTTGAGCTGTATTCAATAAGTTTACAATCAGTTCCGTACGAGGTATTAGTTCCTTGTAGATACTTTGTGCTTCAAACCAGCTATCGAGTTCCTTTGCCCGTTTCAGCTCATTATCCAGCAGCTTTTGAGTAGCAGCAATATTACTCTCTGTTCTTTCTTTAAGAGCCTTGGCAGCATCAAATTCCTTCTTTGCCTGAACGCCGTTGCGTGTAACCACCTCCAACTTAGCATCCAGTTCACGAGCGCGAAGAATCTCCGGTTCAGCCTTCTCAAAGGCTTCATTTACCTTCAGTTGTTTAGCTTCACAAACTTTCAGATTCTCTTTGGCAACAGCAAGTAATTCAGCATTCTTCTTTTCCTCCTGGAGCTTTGTCTGCAAACTGTTCCGGTAGGCAACACATTGCTTCTGAGAGTTTTGCAATTCGTTATACACATCGCGAATCTCCTGCACTTCATCCACCCTTGCCACATATTCGTATCTAGGTTTAGCTGCTTCAATAGCCGTTTTAGACTCTCCAAGAAGAGTCTGTGCCTGCGATACTTCCTTTATAAGCTCCTGCTCCTGCTTAATCCAGCCAATCTTTTGGTTCAGGATTTCAGCACACTTCTTTATCACTCCGGAGCTTTCGGCAATCTGTTTTCTTTCCAGTTCCAAAGCCTCTATCTGCTCTTCCGTGAGCAATTCAATTCCTTTAATCCTATCTTTCAGCACATTGAGTTCAGCATCCGCTTCCTGCGTTTTCCGATAGATAGACTGCGAGATACGCGAATAAACATTGGTACCCGTCAACTTCTCGAGCAGCTCAGCCTTTTCTGTTGATTTCGCTTTCAGAAACGTGGCAAAATCACCTTGCGCCAGTAATACGGCGCGGGTAAACTGATCGAACGTGAGGCCGATAAGATCTACTATCTGTTTCAACAGTTCCGTCTTTGTGCCCTGTTCCTCCACAGTGGTTGTAAGATTTACAAGCTTGATAGAGACATTCCTCAGTCGCCCGGAGAACTTGCTTCCGGCCCTTCCTACCGTCCATGTAGAACGATAATGATCTCCGCCGAGTGCCACAAAATCGACTTCCGCCATTCCATCCACAGCACCTCTGCGAAGAATATTCCGACTATCTTTCAAGGTAATGGAATCGTTCTTATTGTCCTGAATATTGGCGTTGCTGGTTACACTGCTCAATCGCGGTGTGGTATCAAAAAGAGCCAGACACAAAGCATCCAGCAAGGTTGATTTCCCAGCTCCGGTGCTTCCGGTAATGGCAAAAATACCTGCCGACTTCAACGGTTCTGCCGTAAAGTCCAATTCAAAGTCTCCTTCCAGAGAAGCCAGATTCCTTCCTCTAATTGCTAATATCTTCATGCTCTATTTCCTGGATAACGCTTTGCAGCAGGTTCTTCATCGTTTCGGGCATTTCTTCGCCCCCAAATTGTTTCTCAAACTCCATCCGTGCAATCTCCATTGGAGTAATTGCCTGAAGTTCCTCGTAGGTGAAAGTCTTCGATTCTGCATCTCTCCCAACTTGTACAGCACCTAGTCTTGCCAATCGTACCGACTTGGTTTTCAAGGCTTCTTCTATCCTATTCCGAAGTGATGGTTCAGGTTCTGTAATCAGTACTTTCACCTCCAGATATGGAGAGGTTTCTGTGATTTCTCCTTCCGGTAGCTTGTCTATTTCCTCCAGAACTTCCTCCAAAGGCTTTGCTTCGTTAGGAATGCTAAGTACCTTTACAGGTGCATCATATAACAGTTTTTCAATCTTTGTAACTGCTGCCCCTTCTATCTCTACCAGAGCCACACTTTGCTTGTAATTCTTTTCAGCAAACGACATTGGCAGAGGAGCTCCGGCATAACGCACCTCCTCACGGCCGCATACTTGCTGACCACGATGTAAATGACCTAAAGCGGTATAAACTATTTCGTTTGAGAAAGCATCGGGCGACACACACTCTTCACCACCAACTATGGTACGTTCAGAGCGGTCGTTTTCAGAAACGATACCTCCGGCTGCATGTAAATGTCCCATTGCCACAATGGCCTGGTTGGGTTGCCTTACTTTCAACACTTCTTGCAACAAAGCCTCGTACATCGCCTTCACCCCCAACGGATAGCTCTCTGCCTCCGGATAATCTCCCTGCCTAAGATAAGGAACAGCCATACACCATGCCGCCACTTCACCGTCCTTGGTGAGTGGAACAATCAATCGCTGATAGTCTATCAGGCCATCAGCCGTACGCTTTACAATGCCTTTAATGGTAATATTCATCTCCTCGAGAAGAGGATTAGGAGCTTCCAGTCGTGCTGCCGAATCGTGATTACCGGCAATCACCACTACCTGCAAAGCAGAATTATCCGTAGTTATCTCCCTTAAGAACTTATAGAACATCTTCTGAGAATCGGCAGAGGGGTTCGGAGTGTCGAACACATCTCCCGCGATGAGGAGTACATCCACACCTTGTTGCCGGATCTGGTCTCTCAACCACCCCAGAAAGTGTAAATGCTCCGCTTTACGGGGATAGTCAAAAAAAGTCTGACCGATGTGCCAATCGGCTGTATGGAGTAGTTTTATCATCTTCCTGATTAAAGTATTTTCATACAAAAATAGCTTTTTTTATCAGAGTTACACTACTTCAGACAAGCATAAAATATATTTGAATATTTACAAGACAAGATTGAACTATAATTCTACTACAAAAAGAGCGAAATATCCATTTATCAACTGCTTTTACAGACTTCAATATCTGCTATTTCATAGGAGACGTTTATAAATGTAATACAGGTAACGTATACTTGCAGACTTCAACTTCTGCTATTTCATTCATATAACTACTAGTTCCGTAATATTATCCACACTCTTACAGACTTCAAAATCTACTATTTCATCTCTTTCAGAAACTTCAGTGCATTTGTGGCATGCTTGTAAGTTCTTATTTGTGAGCTATGCACATACACTACCTTGCCTGTTTTATCTACTATATAAGTAACTCTACCGGGCAAATATCCTAATAAATTAGATGGTACCCTGAACATCTTACGTACTTTATTTCCTTCATCACATAGTAGCGTATAGAGAAGGGCATTTTCTGTAGCAAACTCCTTATGACTATCAACCGACTCTCTGCCAATGCCAATAACCATTGCATCGGCCGCTTTAAATGCATCGAGGTTTTCCTGGAATGCCCAAACCTCACGTAAAGTATTAGGTCCAGCGTCTGAATTATAGAAGAAGATAACCAAATAATATTTTCCTATCACAGAGTCGATAGCCAAAGTATTGCCATTCTGATCCTTCAGCGAGAAAGAAGGAAGTCGACTTCCTACGCCTATTTTAGATTTCTCAACTTCTGTTTCTTTTGTATGAGTAAAACCACTAAAATCAAAATAGAAAACAAGCGTAATTAAAATGAGAACCAGATAAGTTCTATAGTAATTTCTGAACTTCTTATATTTAGGGTGATCAACACTATGGCTTCCTATAAGCCCTCTAAGCTCGTCAGTAAGCAGCGGTTTGATATTGATAGTCCAACTATCAGTCTGGTACACAATTTTCCTGAATTTACTCCGGTAAGTAAGTAATGGCAATCCCAGTGCTATGAAAAGAATCAGCCAGAAATTATCTAAAAGTAGCATTATCATATTATCAGAATTTATAGGTTGTCAAATTATGAAAAATTCACTCCATTGGCCTACTATTATAACAGATTAAATATTAAAATGTTGATAGCACAAAATTATTCCCCTCTGATTTTTATTTTATGGAGAATAGATTTCAATTATTGACGAATGAATTCTGCTTATTGCAGAATAATTAGATATGTAAATAAGTACAATTACATGGAATATCCTCTCAACCCATTGTATTCAGAATTATTCGTTTTACTTTTGAGTAACAAATAACATAATTACATAAGATGAAACCATTAATAAAAACAGTTCCGGCCCTTTTGGGAGGTCTGTCATTTTTCACTGCTGCACATGCACAGCAAGAGAGTAAACGTCCGAATATCATTTTTATTCTGGCAGATGATATGGGTTACGGCGACTTGGCTTGCTACGGAAACAAGGTTGTAAAGACACCAAACATAGACAAACTGGCCAGTGATGGTATCCGATTCACAAACTGCTATGCAGGATCGGCCATCAGTTCACCTTCCAGATGTTCGCTCCTTACTGGCAAGCATACAGGGCATACCACCATCAGAGATAACTTCTGCAAGGCTGGAGGGCTTCCCGGATTAAAAGGAACCACTCCTATCCGCAGAATGCATCTGCTTCCTAACGACACTACTATTGCTACTGTATTAGGTTCTGCAGGTTACAGAACTTGCCTGGTAAACAAATGGCATCAGGATGGGTTTAATCCCGGAGCCGGACCGCTGGATCGTGGTTTCGATGAATTCTATGGCTGGTTAATCAGTACAGAGAACTCTAATACGCCTTATTATTATCCTGCTCTGCGTTTCTACAACCGCGATCTGAAAGTTATCCCGGAGAACGAAAACAACAAACGAGGCATACACGACAGCGATCTGTCTGTAAATGAATCTATCGATTTTATAGATCGTAATAAAAATAATCCATTCTTCCTGTATCTGGCTTTTGACGTTCCTCATGAACCTTATTTTATCAATAGTTTGGAGCCTTATACAAATTCATCTTTATCGGATACCGGTAAATTGTATGCTAGTCTGATTACTCACACCGACGAAGCAATAGGTCGGTTAATTGATCATCTGGACAAAACAGGCTTGCGTGACAACACGATTATTATTTTTGCATCAGATAACGGAGGTGCAGTGATGGCTCCTCTTGAAGAACTGAATTGCAATGCCGGATTCCGTGGACGAAAAGGTATCTTGTACGAAGGTGGCATTAAAGTGCCATTCATCGTTAATTGTCCGAAGCACATTAAAGGTGGACAAACAATGAAGAATCTTATCTACTTCCCGGATGTAATGCCTACCCTTGCCGATTATGCACATGCAAAGCTCCCTCAGCATATCGATGGAGTAAGTATCAAAGCCTTACTTGATGGAAAGAAACAAGATACCGACAACAGAGTATTCTATTGGGAATTCCCTGGAAATCAGGTTGCTGTACGTAAAGGTGACTGGAAGATTGTATCTGTAAAAAAAGGTACTAAGCTTGAGCTGTATAACATCACAAAAGATCCTTATGAGAAAACTAATCTTGCCGAGAAGTATCCTGAGGTATTAAAAGATCTTGAAAAAGAAATTAAGAAATCGCATGTAGCTTCTCCTAACTGGCCTCTTGAAGGAGAATAAAACAAGTTACTTGAAATAAAAGCAAAAGGCTGTCTGATTAAACCAGACAGCCTTTTGTTATATATAAAACTGAATAAACTAGAAACCACTCAAATTTAATCGTCCTCCGGTAACACATTTACCTGAAAGAGATGGTGTAGGTATAGTACTGTTCAGAATAGCATTGATAGTTTCTGATACAGAAGCTCCCGGATGGGATGCCATATATAACACAACAGCACCGGTTACATGAGGTGCAGCCATGGAAGTACCACTCTCAAGAGCATAACTTGAATAAACATTACCCTTTGATTTAAGAGGTACACAAGACATGATATCAGATCCCGGAGCAGCAAGATCTACCGACTTTGGTCCGTAATTTGAGAAACTGGATAAAGCTCCGGTATTTGTAATGGATGCAACAGAGATTATATTGCTGTTACTATATGCTGCAGGATAGCTAGCCAGTAATCCGTCATCATTGAAACCATCATTACCAGCTGCTGCAACGAATATAATTCCGGCTGAGTTAGCTCTCTCTATCGCATCATATAAAGCCTGAGAATATCCACTTCCGCTCCATGAGTTATTGGTTGCTACAATATTCACACCTGCTTTTTTCAGTTCCGTAAAATAATCGATTGCTTTGATAGCATCGGCAGTAGTACCTCCTTTTCTGCCCATGAATTTACCGCTCAACAGCTTTACATTCCAGCATACACCGGCCACACCTACTCCATTATTGCCTGAAGCACCGATTATACCTGCCACATGAGTACCGTGATCATCTAATGCAGCATCAAAGACTTTATTGTTATTTCCTGCGAAATTCCAGCCATATACATCGTCTACATAACCATTTCCATCATCATCTATTCTGTTGCCTGCTATTTCTCCTGGATTTGTTCCTGCATTTGCAGCCAAATCTTCGTGCGTATACATGTATCCTTCATCGATAACGCCTACGTATATATCACCGGAACCTGTGTGACCTGCGGCCCAAGCACTTGCAGCATCACAACCAAACTCATTCGCCGGTGAGGTAGACGGCCCATACATGCCCCAAAGCGTACCATCGGCAAAATAAGCATCATTAGCAGTCTCATCAATTGTATAGATGTAATTAGGTTCTGCATATTCAACAGCATCCAGCTTCTTCAAGAGTCCAACAGCTTCCTGCACATTCTTTGAAGTTTTAACCAAAGTAACACCATCTTTATCACCATTACGTTTCATAGCACGAGTCAGAATCTTCTCGGCCACAACTCCGTTTACATTACTTAGAGCGCTATCTCTTGCTGCAGATGATGAATTACTTTTAAATTTCACAATAACCTCGTTAGCCACAAAAAGTGAATCGGACGAACTACTGGATACAGCACGTGTTTGAACTCCTGTTCCCGTTTGAGAATTGATCACAGTCAATGATTCTTCATCCGAACAACCTGTAGTAAGAACAACCGTTGATCCCAGTAAAATGATAGCTGAAAAGATAGGATTAGCAAGGCACTTTTTCATAATTCTTTTTTTAATTACTTTATGCATCAATAAATTACAAATCACAAAAAAATGGCAGAACATTCTGATTTTGAAGAACAACTGTCAATTAGATTACGAAGATAGAATTTTATTTTAATAAAATTGATTGTATTTTAATTAAAATAGTGTTCTATTTTAACTGTAAGTTCAACTAATTTTAATAAAAATTATACGATAGAAGTACAGAGAAAGAAATTGTCCTGTGAAACATTGGTTCTTCCTTACTTTTGGTGAAAGCGAACTGTTTCAAATGCCTCTCCAATCAATATCCTACATGTTTCTTGATAAGCCATTTATTGAATCTGACAAAAAAGTCTGCTAAACACAATGATTTAGAGGTTCAATATAATATCTTGCACCAAAAGTGACGAAGAACCCCAAAAGTAGATTAGGCCTCTGATAATTAAATCTCAGAGGGAAAAGACTATGCTTTGATTTTCTAATGAATACAAATTGATTCGAATTCTTAGATAAAGCTCTATCCTCAAATAAAGTTCTATTCTCAAATAAAGTACAAATAAATAAAATGGTGTTGCTCTATTTTATTAGGACAATCCCTTATATACTTATTTAAAAATTGACCTCTTACAATTATTCGGACAGGCTATCCAAAAAATTCAATAGAATAACTCTTAATTTGTAATCAACAACTTCACTAATAATTTAAGCGCTCTTTAAGTCTTTAATTATAAAGGGTAAAACAGAGCTCTACTCTACTTTTTAGGACAACCTCTTATTGCTTATTTTTGTAATGAGGCTATCCCAAAAGTCAAATAGCAATTTCAAGCTTTTAATTTGCATGTAACAACTTAATAATAAATAAACGCTCTTTGAGACCTTATTTACAAAGGGTAAAAGGAGTTTTCTATTTATTGAGGTACAAATTATAACTTTGATTGATTCTATTTTTACTTTTCGAACAGCCTCATTTCTCGAAATCTGCACATTGCTTATATATAACTAATAAATCCAGTTATGGCATTACAGATACCTTATCTAGTGCCTACACTATTGCTTATATATAGCTAACAAATACGTAATTTATATAGCAACTATTTATTTATCAATTCATTAACTATAAGCTATCACCAAAATCTTCTTTAAACTTAGCCATCAGTTTCTGTGGCCAATCAGACGTTGGTTCTAATTTACCCATGAAGAAACGTAGCACTGGTGGTTCCTCAATAAATCTAAGTCCACCAATCAGATGACGGTTCTGATAGAGCCATGCCATACGATCTTCTACATATTTTAATTGAGACAATGTAAACACACGACGTGGTACAGCCAGGCGAAGCAACTCCATATTAGCTAAAGGCTCAACACCATTTTCATCACGTTGATTGGATAACGTACCACGTTCCATACCTCTTACTCCTGATATTAAGAAAAAGGCTGCTGCCAATGCTCCCGCAGGATATTGATTTTGTGGTATATGAGAGCATATTTGCATGGCATCTACATGGGCTCCAAGAACTCCGGCAGGCTTAACCATCGGCACTCCCTTTGCATCCAGTGAATCTACAAGATACTTAATAAATATAGGACTCTGACTTACAATCGTTTCATCCCAAACCTCGTACAGACCTACTGCCATTGCTTCAACTTCACGAATAGACATACCACCGTAAGTCAGGAAGCCTTCGTACAGAGGTACAAAAACCTGAAGTTTCTTATAAACATCCGTATTATTGGTGCATATACCTCCACCTCTTGAACAGCTAAGCTTGCGTGCAGAGAAGTAACAAATATCAGACAAGCCAGTCATTAGTTTAACAACAGTTGCCATATCAGAATTCTTAAATTCTTCTTCACGTTGAATTATCAAGTAAGCATTTTCGCCCATCAAACTAGCATCAAGGACAAGCAGCAGACCATATTTATCGGCTATAGCACGTACATCACGAAGATTCTGCATAGAGAAAGGCTGTCCACCAATTAAATTAGTTGAAGCTTCCATACGGATAAAAGGAACATTTTCAGGACCATAAGACTGTATAACTTCCTCCAGCTTTTCAAGATTCATATTCCCCTTGAATGGATGATCAGAGTTTATTACGTAAGCTTCATCATAAAGCAATTCAGCTATTTGTCCTCCTCTTAGAGTTATGTGCGCCATTGCTGTTGTGAAGTGATAGTTCATTGGAATAATACTGCCTTTCTGCACATAAGCCTCTGACAGAATATTTTCGGCAGCACGTCCCTGGTGAACTGGTAAGAGATACTTTTTGTCCAGAACATCCTCGACTGCTTTTTGCAATCGTTCAAAACTTTGAGAACCGGCATAAGCATCATCAGCACGTAGCATTGCCGACACCTGATTATCACTCATAGCATTTGTTCCCGAGTCGGTCAACATATCGAGAAAAACATCTCTTGTACTAAGTTTAAAAGTGTTGAATCCTCCTTCATAAAGAGCTTCCATACGGCGTTCCACCGGAACCAGATTGAGTTTTTGAACAATGCGCACTTTGTGCAATTCCAATGGAATATTTTCCCCGCTGTAGAATTTAATTTCCTGCATAATAATAAAAAAATGTGTTTACTGTATAGATATTTATTTAAAGCCAAGCATAAAAAAATTGCGTACTCTCCGGTCAACAAAGCACGCAATTCAAAAAATAAGGAGTGTCGTTTAGATACACTTTTAAAGTACTACGTTCGCAAATATATGCATTATATACTAAAAACAAAATAAAATGCAAGTAAATTCATCAAAAATAAGTTTTTTATCTATTATTTGGAATAATTATAACAATAATATCCATAATCGTATCAAAATGGAGGTTATATCATGTTTTGTATATACAAGATTAAAAAGAAACTGAAAGATTACAAACAGTTCCAAAGGTTATATCATATTTCGTATACAAATGAATCCCAATCATTTCGAGAATGATAGAGTTCACTCCTTCAACTATTTATAGAATGCAAAAAGCACTTAGGAAACTAGTCTTGAAATTTATCTTTCACTAATTCCTGTTATTTATACCAGGAGACTAACTTTTAACTAAAATGATTGATATAAAACCAAATTAATATTGTTTATTTACAGTAGACTAAACTATAGAAATCCAAAGTAATAGATTTGCTATTTTATAAATTAGATACACTTTGGTCATAAAATTACATCTTATTATAAGAGATTCAGTAGTAATAGAAGATTCACAAAGAATTGAATCATAAACTAGACATAACTGTATTTTTAAACAGAGATATTTGTTTTAAGCGCAAAACAAAAGGATCGCCAAGGTAATACTTTCAGAGGATTGAAGTTGCTCTGAAAAGGTATTACTTTAATCAGAAAATGGGTTGTTCAGAGAATTGAACAACCCATTTTTATGTTTATGTTATAGAAAACTGTAATGCTTATTCTGGATTAGTTAAGATATGACTCCCTACGTAGTACCACTTATAACAATATCTGTCAGGATTGTTATTGTAGCAAAATGTCCTGCATATACATATTCACTAAAAAAATAAGAAATCAGATTAAGAGAAGAGATAACATCAATTATACCTTCCTACTCTTTAAGTAATTAAACAACCTTTGCGTCATCTCATCATTTTCATGCAAAGAAATGCCGGTATAGTCACAAACCTGATTCATTGAAGGTAACCATCTTGTAAGAAAGCAGTCTCTTAGCTTTGGCTGATTGAGCTCTTTATCAGCTTCCGGAGAGAGAAAAGGAATCAACTGACTTTTAAATATGAGCAACAAGCCATCTCCAGTCGTTGATAAAAAATAAAACCAGAAAGGGAATTGCTCATCAAGTTTGCAAATATAATTTCTAACTTCGGGTACCTCCCACAATTTATTCTCATTAACATTGAATCCTTCAAAAGAAATATCAACTTTTTCCTTAAAATAAAGTGCAGTTTTCTTATCATCCAACAGCTTAGAAAGCGTATTTAAAGCATTAGTAATGTCCAACTGCAATACTTCATTCTTTGTAATAACGATATTCAGAGATTCAGCCCCGACATTCATCATTTCAGGTAAGTTGATTGTCTTTTGTTCCATAGAGATTAATTGATAAGGATATAATAAATTTGAAATACGAATATAAATATATTATTTAAACTTAACACCTTCTGTTATGATATTTTTTACTTTCTATACAATTATAAAACTAATCCTGTTTTAAATAAAAAATGGCAAGATAGGATCGTCCATCTTGCCATTTCCTGTACTTTCGGAAGTACTATTTATCATCAAATAAATATTTACCGCCTTTTTTCATCCAATTTCTTCCTTTGGTAAACATCTCACTTTCATGATGCGGAGTGTTATCCTTATGAGTATTTGTATTCTCGAATTTGTCCTTCTCAATCTTCTTCATTTCACGAATAACCCAGAGCAGGTCAGTCCACGACTCCTTATTATAATGCAGATAAACCTTCAGAGCTTCACATTTCACTATGGACGTTACTCTGCATCCAAAGTGTTTGTAGAACTGGTCCATATCTACTATTTCCTTTCTAACCATAGTACTTGCCGATTCCATAACACCTAAATAATGGAAAAGTTCCAGCTGTTTTGTTTCTTCCTCTTTCGTAGAAGGATTCTCTACAAAATCATATTCCCCGAAGTGTAAATCGCGATAAATCTCAAAGTACTTATCTTCATCCAGCATATTTCTAAGCTCAAGAATAGCCTTCATACCATCAATGTCATTCTTTTTGCGATGCTCTCCCAGGAATTTAGACAGACTATAGCTTACTATAAACAAAGCAGATGTAGAAAATAGCATAACAGACAATTTGCTATACACAGCTCCTGCTCCAAACCAAAAATAGATCGTTTTTAGCAAGGCATGATTGGCACCGCTACTTCCTAATAACTTGAATGCCACAATTGCGCCTAGCAGAAATATGATAAAGACAAACAATACCAGATTAATGAACCATATTAAATCCTTAAACAGATCCGTGTTTTTCATTTTTTCCCGAAGGCTCTTTGGAAAAACATAATAGTTTCTGATAAAGAAATCGTGCTGTTTCTTATAGATATGTTTTGAAAAACTTATTATAGCAATAATAACTATCGTCCCCAATAATACACTAAACATAATAAAAAATTCTGTTTTTCTCTGCTGTCCTCACCGCAGAGAGTTATCAATAAAAACGTAAGGACAATCAATTGAGCGTTTATTTAGCTGATATACAGTAAAATAATCACAAATTTACGTTTTCAGTTCTTATATCAAATTCATTAATAAAATTTAGACTACAAACTTACATAATAATCTCGATTTATAAGCGTGCCATATAAAAATATGGCTTTTATTTATAGACTACAAATATAAAGAATTTAGTTTGTTTTAGGCAATTCCAATTGAGAAAGAAACACCACACACATTAGTCAGAAGCCATTTGGGTTTCAGCAGGCTTGCCAGGAACACTATGCCTATCCTTCATAATGAATCCTCTTATTTATTTGGAGTTCACTAGGCTGACCGGAGATACTGTATCCAACTCTATTCAATGGGACCTCTTATATATTTCGTGTTCACCAGGCTTGTCGGATATACTTCTCTGCTTACTCAGCGTTCTTCGTATTCTTACTGTTCTTTTTTCGCCTTCTATAAGATTTAAAGCCCATAACAAGGAATACAGATACAAGAATAATTACCCACAGATTAGCAATGAATGTAATAACCTGAAGAAATACCTGCCATCCATTCTTTAGCGCATCCCAAAAGTCTCCGAAGAAAGTATTCGATTTAACCGCATTTTTATAGAAAGAAACTTTGAGCGTGCTATAATTGACCCTATCATTCAGATATTTCATATGCCCTTCAATAGACTCAATATCAGCTTGTAAGTCGGTGAGTTGTGCTTGTACAGCAAGAAGATCTTTCAAGTCTTTGGCTTTATTTAGCAAGATCATCAGCTTAGCTTCAGAAGCCTTTTTAATTTTCAGGCGAGTCTGAGTATCAATATAATCTTCAGTAACATCTCTAATTTCTGTTGATTTTCTATCCAGCCTTTTAACGTCTGCATTATCAATGATATAAGTCATCAAGCTATCGTATTTATCTGCCGGTACACGGATTGTTAAGTCGCTCCCTTTATTTGACTCGTTACTATATTTTTCGTCATTCGAGATATACGCATCAAACTTCTTAACTGCACTTTTAATAAACGCATCAGTCTTATCTATATCATTCGTCTGGAAATTAAGATTCCCGTCCTTAATCAATTTCTTATCAACAGTATTTATGGAATTATCCGACTCTTCTTCAGCAAGTTTACTAAGAGTAGTAACTTCGGTCATTTTTTCACTTTCTTTAGCACCACATCCAGTTAAGAGAAACATAGATAAGAATATAAAACAGAGTGTTTTTTTCATAGTTAGAAATTTAAATGGTCTATTATTTAATCAACAAAGCAAATTCAATTATGTAAATATAATGACAAAATATTTATTAACAAAACATTTACCGATATAAATTCCACCTCAGATAAACGCAGTATAAAGAATACACATCACACTTTGATTAGGAGTATAAAAAAAGCTGTGTTGGCAAATTAATGAATAACTTCGCCAACACAGCCTAATTTTAAATTACAAGGCCCTACTTATCCGAATACAAGCCGATGGTATTTCCTTCACTATCTATAAAAGTTGAGAAGAAACCCCTTCCCTCCGCCTCTATTTTAGTTTTAGGAATAACAATCTTTCCTCCATTTGCCAGAATAAGAGCGTGAGTAGCCTCCATATCATCACAATTAAGGCTTACCAGTACGCCATTTTCAGAAGGAAGGAAACCAGGTGCATAAGAAATAGCACCGGGACATACCCCCTCTTCCTCAGGAAAACAAGCCATCTTCTCATTCTCACAATCGTAAACAGAAGTCTTCACATCAAGGATTGTTTCATAAAATTTCACGGCTCTGCCAAAGTCTGCTGCAGGAATCTCGAAAAACACAAGTAACTTTTTCATAATCTCTAATTTTGTTTGTTATTAATTGACTCTGCAAAAATAGAGCGGATAATCATCGTAGAATTGTAAATAAAAGACATTATAAAGGATCAGAGAAATAATCTGAATAAGGATCACAAACAAGCAGATATTCCTTTGGCGTATATCCCGAGAAAGCTTTAAACTCCTTAATAAGATGCGCCTGGTCATAGAATCCACATTCATACGCCAATTGGGTAAAATTCTCAGTAGCAGAGTTTTGAAGCAGGTACAACGCCCGTTGCAGACGAACAATGCGAATAAACTCTTTCGGCATCGAACCAACATATTCAGCAAAGACCCTGTTTAATTGTTTGTCGCTCAAACAAGCAATTTGCGACAAATCCGTAACACTTATCATTGGTTGCTCGTTGATACCTTTTACAACAGCATCAATCCTCTTCATGTTATATTCATCAAAAGAATGCAGACGATTCAGAAGATAGCTCTCAATCATGTAGATGCACTGATTATCATCCACCGTGCCTGCACCCGCTTTTTTAAATCATTCAGTGCGGGGTCTCCAATGTCTTCTAAAGCAATATTCTTTTCATGAAACTCGTACATAGACATTGGGAAAAAGGCTTTTAAAGCATAAGGTTGGAAAACAACCACTATCATGTTTATCTTTCCGGTAGAAGTAACATCGGTATAAAATTTAGTCTGTCCGCTGATAAAAGACCGAGGTTGCAGATCATTTTCGAACGATGAAAACAGCCTACTCCCCCTGTGAAACACAAGACTCATGCACCCGGTAGAGATAGTACGCTCCGTCACCACCGAATCGCCCTCCGTTTCCAGCACCCAATAGTACTTCACAAAGGGAGCCAGTAGAAGAGAAGGATTTATAACATTGAATTTTTCCATGTTTTGCAGAAATACATTTCAGTGCAAAGATACAGCTGAGTCTGCTACCAAAATAGTAAAAAAGAGACATCCTGACAGATGCATCAAAAAGAACCGGCACAATTATTCTTTCCCAAGAGCCAATAAGCCATCGGGTTGATGATACTTCCCTGAAAGAAACAAAGAGAATTATTCTTTTCCAAAAGCCAAAAAGCTATCGAGTTGATCATAATTCCCTGTAAGAAACAAAGTGAATTATTCTCTCCCAAGCATCCTTTTGATAAGAGCAATTTTATCTTTCCTCTCTACAGAGTAAGTATCACTCTGCTCGTCGAGATAACTTAAAAAGAACAACGCTTTCTCAAGCAGATTATTTTTCAGTGCATCATCCGTTTTCAGCAGAGCATCCTGATAGAACAGTTCCGAAATCATTTCTATCATCATAGGCAAGTCCTGCTCTTCACATCTTTCCCTCAGAAAGCCTAATATCGTCATCACATCATATCCATAGAAGAAAGCAGAATCTGCCTGAAAATAAGAACCATACAAATCGCTGACACAGTTCTCCTGGTCAGATGGATTATCCAGGCTTTTCTTTCCATGAATGGCTTTATCCAATGCCTGAAAAAACTCCTGAATCAATTTCATAAAGTAATCTTCTTCGTACATAATTTACATGTTAAATATTAGTATGATAGTCAGAGCCAAAATAACAGAGCCTATTACCGATGGAATCAGAACAGATTCAGTTCTATACTTCGTAGCTTTACCCACATATTTACCCCAAAAGATACTATAAAAAGGTATCGATCCCAGAATATTGACAATATTCAGCAAAGATATTCTCATATCAAACTGCATTAAAACTGGGTATGCTATTGCTCCATAAAGAATGGTGTAAATAGCAACAACAGCTTGCCCATGCTTGTTATTCAGCTTTCTGAGATTGAGAAACATCAGCACCCCTCCAAAGAAGACAGAGCAAAAAACCGTAAAAGCATATATTGCGAACCTTGAATAAAGTAAAGGAGCCTCTTGATCGGTCGTTATATTATAATTCCACTCACCAAAAAAGCCTAATGGATTTCTAGTACCAGTTTTTGCCTTTCTTGGCTGCAGATTATCTCCTTCTCTCAATTCTTGTGATTCCATTTTTATTCTTTTTGAGGCCTTTTCTAATGGTTATGGTTAATGGTTATAATGCTAGTAATATTGTAATTTCATTAGATAATGGCATTCTTATAGAGATTCATTTTGTAAATATAATGACATTATTTTTATTGACAAAACAATACCCAATTAAATATATCTTCTTACCACTTTAACTAACATTTCACTATGTATAGTTTTAAATGCTACATATCTAATTAATGAGCGCAAAGCAATAAAAATAGGCGAAAATGGTGCACTTCTGAGATTTCTAGGCGCAAATTCATTCGAGTTAATCAACAGCTTTCTTCTTAGCAAGAAAGTTTGCGATAGCAGTTGAATAAACAACAGCAATCAGTCCAACAAGAATTCTTATTCCTGAGGATATCAAAGTACTTTTATTTTGTGTACTCATCTGCAAACTTTGAACATAGTTCCATATTTTATAGATAAAATCCGGGAAAGCCCATACAATGATAATCAATCCCATCAGCACCAGAGCAATTTCATAAACCGACTTCCTGCTTACCGTAAAAGGAACGTCTTGTTCAAAGTCAGACGATTTGCATATCATTCTTACAATCATATCCGTTTTGAAAATAAAACAGAGATCGAGTAGAATCATAACGATAAACACAAAGAAAGAAACTCCTGCATAAAGCATATTATCCGAGGATAGGTTCTCACTAAAAATCATAGCAGAAAGGTAAGCAAAGCTTCCTACCATGAGCTGGATAATAGTAACAAGAAAGTATATTCCTAGAATCTTAATGGCAATTTCATAGATATCAGACTTTTTCATAATATGGTTATGTTTTTAGTTATTTGATTTTAATTGAAGTGCTAAACTCCTTTTATTACTCATAATTAGCCAACAGCTTGTTGGCCAATTGGAATATCTAAACATATTTCACTAACATCTTTAATACGATTACTAGCATCCTTAACACTTTCACTAACACTCTCGACTCTTATCTAACTACCTTGTACTTTATCAGAACCTAAGCCAAACACTTTTCTCTTTTATTCTCTATGGTCGCAAATTGTGACCTTAGAGAATGATACTTTCTATCAATTCGTGATCAAAGCACCCTTTGGTTATGAACTTTGTATTTAGAAATCGTTTCAGCTATATCGTTAGCTATATCGGTTTTGGACGTAATATCCTTATTATTAATATTATCTATATCGTAAACCACATTAAAGCGCTAATAGTTAGCATAATTTATTCAAAACCTCATCCATTTCTGATGCTTGAAGATTACAACTTCAGGATGTATAAACTATATCAACACTTAAGTTATCCCAATAATTGGTATTCTATATACTAGACAAGCGGTATCCCTCTTCACTAACATTAGCGGAGAGGGATTTGCTTTTTTATTTAAAATTCAGTTTATCGATTATTCTTCATAAAGATTTAATAAGCGAAAAACAAGTTTAGATATACTTAAGAATCTCCTCAACCAGAAGAAACACTCTTGTAGACGACTCTTCTTTTGCCGGATTAACTGATAAGGATTTCTCTACCGCAGGATGATCATCAGTATATCTCTCATATATTTTACGAGCTCTTTTTATTGCTAAATCAACTCTCCTTTCAGCATATCTTTTATCTATTCCACATAAAATTGCAAAAAAGTTTTTATCAATCAATTTAGAATTATCAGAATCATAGTACGCTCCTAGCGGAGTAATATACTTATTTATCTTATCCCCATAATCATTCCTATGCAGTGGCCCACCTTGGTGATCTTCAAAGTGCAAAAGCAACCAATACTCAAAAGCCTGATTGGAATAAGCAACCTTTAAGTTACTCTTTCGAGCATTCTCTATTGCCGCATTAAAACTTTGATTCGGGAAATCATCTTTATCAAAAACACACCACACCTCATCATACTTATCTTTCCTGCTTAACAATATAGCACGTTCCACCAAGCTTTCCGTGTTATATCCCTCTCCCACAGGATGCACCGTTGCAGTAGCAAGTCTGAATTGCCTGAAGTAAGAAGGTTCTGTGTTTTCGCCTTCACACACAATCAATATCTTCTTCTTTTTCGGAATAGATGGCATGCTGCGATTCAAAGAAGGAGTCTTTCTCATTCTTTCTTTATGAGCCATCCTCTCCTTCTCCTGCTCAGCAGTTTTATTTTTCATTCTCATGATTCAGTGTTTTGTCGATCCTCACATTTATAAAATCATCCAGATAGGGCACACCACCGTAAATACCATTAATATAATTTTGCTCAAACTGCTCATCCTTCCTGATTCCTTTAATGTCAGACAACGAATAAAGCTTACTCTCGCCATACATATTTTTATCCACAAACCAAATTTGATCTCTACGTAATAGTTTGCTATCCAATAAGTTCGAATTATGCGTATTAAATATCAATTGAGCATTATTTGGATTTGCTTCTTTCGAATTAAACAGAGAGATTAGCCGAGTCACCAAGTTAGGATGCAAGCGCGAATCAAGCTCATCAACGACAAGCGTATATCCGTTCATTAATGATTCTAAAATAGGACCGGTCAGGTAAAAGAACTTCTGAGTTCCATGAGATTCATCCTTTCTCATTAAAAAATCCCGGGAATCCGCTGGAGCATGCTCAGCATCATAAACCTGATGTTTAGTGAATAAATTCTGCGACTGAATATCATTGATAATCATTTCCTTAATATCCTGAGGAACTTTATCTGAATCGTCAAAATCAGTTTTTATTTCTCTTCTGCTAACATCCATTATTCCCAGATCGGCAAAGTTCAGGAATTCCATCACCCTCTTTTTATAGTCAGAATCCACCAACTTTGATAATATCATACCCTTGTAGCCAGCCTCATTAAGCCCTGAAATAATTTTCAAGTTCTCCTTAAAGTAAGTCACCACCTCAATACCCAGTTCATCATTAAACTGAGCAAGAGTAGTAATAAACAGCGCATTATTTCTTACCAGATTTGCATTAATAATCAATTGCCATGCAGCAAATTTCTTTTTATCAAAAGAGACTACGCCATCCTCACCCCTATAGAAAAGTTCATATTCCCTTTTCTTCTCTTGCACGTACAACCATTCAGTAACCACTTTTTTCCTGGTAACCTCAAAGCCATAGCGATAAAGCTTTTCGCCAATTAAGAACATCAGTTCAAAGCTACTGGGCGCAAGTTCACTTTCAGTATTCAGTCTAAACGGATCAGTATCTATCTCCTCCGAAGAAGCAGCATCTTTCGATGAGTTTACCACAAAATAGCGCATAAAGGCAAATGCATCAATCAGCTTTGTCTTTCCGCTGGCATTTGCTCCATATACTACAGCATTCTTTAATAAGCGCAATGAAGGACTTTCAATATGAGCCACGTTTTCATCTTCGCGCGTCTTCTTATCGTAATTAGTGGCAACAAAACTAAAAATAGTTTCGTCTTTAAACACCTTGTAATTACAAACCGAGAACCTGATAATCATAATCGTTTTTGTTAGTTTCTCACAAATATATAAACAATAAACAAATTAGGCGCCTAAAAATATTAATTATTTGTGGATTTTTCACAAAAACAGCAAAAAAACAAACTTTTAAAACAAGTTCAAAGTTACGGTTCATCAAATCAACGCTAAAGACTTATTCCCCTCCAAACCCACTAATAAACGTATCAAAGAAACCCTTTATCTTATTCAGAATACGTTCGCTTACCTTTTTCCGTTCTAGCAGAGTTGGTTTATCACCATCAATCAGATTTAGGATTTCGTCTCGTAATGGTTCCCTTTGCGAGAACAGATACTCAGATATCACCTTCTCTACCTTTTCGTTCGACAAGTTCTCTTCACTGCACAACCTGCCGAAAGCTTCCAGTTGTTCAGCACTCCAGAATCGTTCAAATTCGTCGGGAATATCGTCCACGTCTTCAATAGCAGGTAAATTCTCCTGAATAAACTTTTCTATCAGTTCACGCTTGCTTCTCAGTTGCGTTTCGCCGGCAATCAAGTCGATAATCTCCTTCTTCCTCTTCTCTCTATCCTTCTCCGGACCATCATTCAGTTTAGCCAGCAGTTTAAGGATATAAGCCACATTTATTTCGTCACGGTGAATCAGTTCCAGTTCAAAGTCCACATCATCAAGGATAGAGACCTTTTCCTTCTGATGGTCGGTCTTCACCTTATCGTAGAGGTCAAGATACTTGCTCTTGTAATCATCGAAAAGCTGTTCGTTCATTGACAGATCATCAAAACTAAAATCGGTAAAGGTGGAGAGAACATTTTTCAGTCGCATCAGCTCCCGGAATGCTTTAATAAAGTCCAACTCCTCGTTCTCATCCTTCAGTTGAGTAACACTGTTTACGGTAGGTGCAATCTGTAGCAAGCCGATAAAAGCCTCACTGAATTTCTTTACATAATCCTCGTAAGGCTGCATCAGGATCACATCCTTTGCATCCTTATTGCTGAACAATGCAATAGCTTCATCCGTGGCTTCTTTCAAGTTGCGGAACACCACAATGTTTCCCTGCGATTTCTGTTCATTGAGAATACGGTTAGTGCGCGAGTAAGCCTGTATCAACCCATGATACTTCAGGTTCTTATCTACATACAGCGTATTTAGAGTCTTACTATCAAAACCGGTAAGGAACATATTGACTACAAGTAATATATCAATCTGTCGTTCCTTAACCCTTTTAGAAATATCGTTGTAGTAATTATAAAAGGATACACTATCTTTGGTAGAAAAGTTCGTAGCAAACATTCTGTTATAATCACCAATATACTCATCCAGTTTTTCCCTGGTGTGCACATGCAAACCATACAAAGCCCTGGGCTCTTCTACAACCGAAAGCTCCTCAGGGAAGAATCCGTTGGCATCCTTATCATCCTCATTGGCAGCATAACTAAAAATCGTTGCTATGCGTAAGTTATGCTCACCCGCCTCCTTCCTTTTTTGGAATATATCGTAATACCTTATCAGCGTCTCCACACTGTTTACACAAAACATAGCCGTAAACTCCCTGCTATATGTTTTGCGGTTATGATTAGCCAGAATGTAATCAGCAATCTTTTCCAACCTCTTTGGCGATTCCATCAGCTCCTTAGTGTCAATATCCTCCACCTCAATATCAATATTGGTGTTGCTACCCTCTTTTGCTTTGTAACGCCCCACGTACTCAACCGAGAACTTCAGTACATTCTCATCTTTAATAGCATCCGTAATAACATACCTATGCAAACATTCGTCGAACAGCTCGTCAGTAGTTCGCTTACCCAGCTCGTTACTTATCGCATTCTTTGCGAATATTGGCGTACCGGTAAACCCAAACAGCTGAATGTTATTGAAATAGTTTTTAATCCGTATATGCGTATCGCCAAACTGACTGCGATGACATTCGTCGAAAATAAACACAATACGTTCATCCTTCAGCAACTCCATTTTCTTCTGGTGATATTGCTTGCTGATGGCAGTGTTCAGCTTCTGAATAGTGGTAACAATAAGTTTCGTATCATCCGTAAACTGCTGCACCAACTTATTGGTATTGTCCGTTCCGTCAATACTTCCCTTGCTGAAACTGTTGAACTCCTTTGTAGTCTGATAATCGAGATCTTTTCTATCCACCACAAAAACCACCTTCCTCACCTGAGGCATATTCATCAAAATCTGACTAGCCTTGAAGGAAGTAAGCGTTTTTCCGCTACCGGTAGTGTGCCATATATACCCATTCTTCACAGAGTTCTGTACCCTGTCAATCAACGCTTCCACGGCAAAATACTGATACGGCCTAAGCACCATCAGTACTTTGGCAGCCTCACTCAGCACAATGTATTTGCAAATCATTTTAGATATGTGGCAAGTGTCGAGGAATGCGAAAGCAAACTTATCCAGCTGTGTAATCAGCTTGTTATTCTTATCACTCCAGTAAAACGTCTGCTTAAACGACTGATTTTTGTTATTAGCGTAATACTTCGTGTTTACCCCGTTGCTGATAACAAATATCTGCACATACTGAAACAGTCCGACAGACGAACCAAACGAGTGTCGCTGATAACGGTTTATCTGATTAAACGCCTCTTTCAGCTCAATCCCCCTGCGCTTCAGTTCAATCTGCACCAAAGGCAATCCGTTAATGAGCAGCGTTACATCATACCGGTTCTTATACTTCCCCTCCATGGCAACCTGCCGAGTAACCTGAAACAAGTTCTGGCACCAGTTATCCTGATTGATAAATTCAAAATAAAGACTTTCGCCATTCTCCCTGAAGATATGCTGTTTCTCTCGCAGCGTCTTCGCTTTGTCGAACACCGAGCCTTTGCTCAGGATGTTCAGTACGCGGTCGAATTCCTTATCTGTAAGTTCAATATCATTGTGTTTCTCCAACTGAGTCTTTAAATTGGCCAGCAGTTCTTTCTCGTTGCTCACCGGCACATACGTATAGCCCAGCAGTTGAAGCTGAGCCACCAGATTGTTTTCTAACAGTTGTTCGGGTTGTGTATTCATTGTAAACTAAGGCAGTTTTTATACTGATAGCATTTCAAGACTTTTTATAGTAGCTTCATTTGCTATTTTCAGAATAATATTCTCATTTCTTTTTAAATTCGTCAATAAGGCAGGTGTTAGCGTTGAGTTTCTAAAAGGAATATTTATCAATTTAGGGAAACCAGCAATTAAGTACGATATGTTCTTTTTAGTTATAATCCCTTTGCTTTTATAATAAGAATAAGTTGCCAGAAGCTGATCTTTCGCTTTAGGCAAATTGTTTACTGCATTTTTACGCTCACAATATTTCAGTTCCAGAAAAAGTATCCAGGAAGAATTAGTTGCAACAGATGGAAAAGTAACGCATTCACATTGAGTTTGCGTTTTGCCGCCTTCATCTACAAAACTGTAATTATCAAATATTACAGAATCTATTTTAATCGGCGAAGGATTGTGCAAACAAAAAAACTCTATATCAGCTGGTAACTCAGTATTAACTTCAACCGATCTTTTAATCTCCTCGTCTTTTGTCTGATCTGTATAATCAGCTATATAAATATCTTGTGAATATGTGCTTATTTTGTGTCTAGGAAAAACCTTTTTAATCTCTGTCTTTATCATCCCCGTAATAATTTAGCATTTTATAGAAGTCGTCCATTACCTCCTTCATATTCTCATCAAAATAATTATCACTTATCAAACCATCTTCTCCCTGAATAGTATTATTTCTGCTCTCAGCTGTAGTTCTAAGTTCACCATCCTTTATTTCCCAAACGGATACAAGTTCAGGATTAATCCAAGAGTTTCGGCACGAAACCTCATTCTTTTCAGCTTCCGGCATTTTATCCTTTACCAGATATCCCATCATGCAATTATTTAGTGCATACAGGATATATGGGCTGTGGGTGGTTATAAATAATTTATGATCATCATTGCTATTTATAGCTTTAACCATATAGTACAACAAATCTCGCTGAGCTGAAGGGAAAAGGTTTTGTTCCGGTTCTTCAATATAAAAACGGCAAGACTTAGTATTGGTGAGATTATCTATAATAGTATTAAATTCTTTTTCAGATTCATCATTTTCAAATTTTTTCCATTCACTAATAAAACCATTCTTAAATTCTATTTGTCCAACTACTCGTCTCCTCCTACTACTAGAGAAATTCTTAAGTATATATATTAGCTCCATCAATTCAGTTTTCTGCTGTAATCTCTTAAAATTAGATATATCATCTATTTTATCAAAAGCATAAATCATATTATCAAGCAAAACATTCATTGGGATAATGGATTGCAAACCACTTGATGTATCGGTAAACTCAAGAGTTGTATCTGAATTTACAATTACATAATCTTTATTACTACTTTTATCAAAATAATATTTTACATCGCCAATTATTGTGCTCAAAGGTAATTCTTTAGAATAGAGCTGACGAGCAGTTCCCCAGTCAGACATAAAACTCAAGATATTGTTATCCACAAATTTCACATCAAACCAGTTAGGTATAGCTGCTACCATATTTCTTTCAGCAGAAACATAGGAAATCTTAACTCGCTTATAAGCAAATCGGTCTGTCCATTCAAACTGAGGCTTTCCATGTTGATGAGAATATTTAAACTTTACAATTGTCGATTCAAACTCAATATAAGTTTCAGGTTGTATATATCCTTTCAACTTGTGAAACCGTACTAGCTCATTAATAAAGACATTTTCTTCCTCAAAGAATCCAAAAGACTGATCCAATGAAACTTTCTTTTCAACCCACGAACAGTAACAAGCAATCTTATTAATCGTACTCTTCCCGCTACTTTGTGGTCCCATAATGATATTAACTTTGTTAAGTTCAATATCAACGTGTTTAATCGGACCTACATTCTTTATTATTAAGTGTGCCATAATTTTCTTTTTGAATTCTATTACTTTTTCACTTCTGCAACCAATATCTCCACCCATTCCCTAAACCGGGGACATCTGTCAAGCATACTGTTAATCCCCACTTCCAAAGCAATTAAGTTACCTTCCAGCACTTTATCGTAATCGGGGTTTATTTTCAATAATCTTTTCGATGGAGCCGTCTCAGGCGAAGAGTTTATATCTTCCGGATTTTCATAGTCATCAACTATCAACTTTGTTTGCTTATGAACGTGCTCTTCACAATACCCTTCAAAACCTTTGTTGGAAGAGAATAATAAAGCTTCAAACTCATGGAGCTGGATGTATGGGATAAATCTTGTATCACTAATTGATTCGAACATAGCTTGTTCTAAAGATTCCACTTTATCGTTGTCGCAATTTAAGCGCATACTATCTTCATATTTAGGAACAGAAGTCGGGATTCTGAAAAAATCAACAAATGTACTGACTATAATATCTTTCTCTGAACTCAGTAAACGTGTTACATCATTTTTCAAATGTTCGTAATTTACAAATCCACCTTTACCCGTTTTACTAGTATGGATAAGGATGGGAGTTATATTATAAATATCCTGACTTTGAAAATAGGGTGCTAATGTTTGAGAAACAAATTCCTGTTCCGTTTGTCCTTCAACAATAATATAGAGCCTTCTCATTACGGCTGTCCTCCAATAAGATTTTTCTCCCAGAGGTCGCCAATGGAATAATCATTCAGCCACGCAGTCAAGTCGTCATAAGCTAAACGCGTAAAAGTAGAAGTTCGGTCTTTTCTGTCAACCACCACAACATCTTCCGCATCAAAGTTGTTTACTAATCCCTGAGACTGTGTAGACACAATAACCTGATGACTTTTGGATACACTCTTTAGCATTGCAGCCAGTTTATTAATGGCAAAAGGATGCAAACCAAGTTCAGGTTCATCAATAATGATAGTAACCGGTGGTTCAGGCTGTAAAAGCAATGTAGCCAAAGCTATGAAACGTAGCGTACCGTCAGAGAAGCTATACCCATTGAGGTACATATCACTCCCCTTCTCTTTCCATTCCAACTGAATCTGATTCTTATTAATCCTGTCAGGAGTTAAATCGAAACGATCAAAGAATGGAGCTATAGAGCGAATCACTCCTTCTATCTTTTTAAAAGACAAAGGATGTTCCTGAGACAGATAATATAAATAAGCAGCAAGATTAGAACCATCCTCCCGCAGATATTGATTGTCAGATACATTACAAAATTTCTTCATGGGAGAAGTCTTACTTGTATCATGGAAATGATATATAATAAAGCTCTGAAGATAGTTCTTTAAGTATTTCGCTCTAAATTCATAATGGTTCTTTATTTCGGATTCATCTACTGCGCTATCCCACTTTTTTTTATGCCAGATACTATAATTCTTATCTTTATGAGTTCCGTTATTAAAGAGATCGCCCGCTATTTCAATAAATCCTTTGTTTGCCTGGGTTGGCTTTATGGTAAAGAAAAAAGCATTTGTATTATCAAAATCAATTAATCCATTAATTGCATCTGAGTTTTTCCGTCCGAAGTATAATAGGTTATCTATACCTCCCTTTTCAATAGTATAGCTACCCAATCTCTGATTATACATAGCATTTACCATTTCAAAGAATGATATAAAATTACTCTTCCCCACACCATTTGAACCAATAAGAACATTCAGTCCTCTCAGTTCCAACTCCAAGTGTTGAATGGATTTATAATTGTGAATTTCAATTTTCTCTATCATACTTATAACTTAATTTCTTCTAACTAGATTCATATATATGCAAAGATAATATAATCTAACTAAATCACTCATCCTATTCACTTCAATTTCATCATGAATTACAAGTTGCCGCAAATATTCTATTGATCAAATCAGCCAACAAGTTGTTGGCCAATTGGAGTATTATCTTTCAACCCCAGAACTTGTAATATTACCTGTCTACCAGAAGAGCACTTAATAGCCTTTCAACTACGGGGGTAACTACAGGGGTGACTTAGGGGGTTGATTGCAATTAATCTATATATTCATTGTATCTCAAAAAACATTCTGTAATTACTTTCAATATCCTGAATTTCTTTGTCAGACAAACTGGAGAATTCTTTTTCTTTTGCTCTTTTTGAAAACTTTCCGTCGTTCCTTTCCAGGAAACCAATCAGCAAAGCTACCATTTTATCAGGCATTTCAAATTCATCATCCAAATACCTTTTAAATCCATCATATTTGGTAAGATAACTAATTTCTTCAGGAATAATATTTTCAATGGTATCCTTTACACAGTCATATAAAAATTCCGCTTGTTTAGTCCCATCAAAGTAGCGATAAAAATCAATTGTTTCATTCAGAACTTCCACATTATGATCCTTTGTTTCTTTCCAATCTATGAAATCCAGCAGAGGTAAAGAAAACATTTCTAGCACCATCCGATAATCTTCAATGCGATTTAATATAGAAGCCGAGACAGGAAATATAATACCCTGTTGAATAAATTGTTTTTTTGCTAATATATGATGAATTAAATATCTGTGAATTCGTCCATTCCCATCAATGAACGGATGTATAAAAACAAAGCCAAATGCAATATTGGCTGCTGAAATAACGGCATCCATATTACTATTCATCAGCAATTCATAAGTATCCAGCAAACCATCAATCAGCGGTTCCACATCCTGCCATTTGGCTGATATATGGTCTGGAATCGGCTCACCAGTATGGCGATCATGCTCACCAACAAAGCCACCTTTCTTACGAAATCCCATTTCAACGAAACGTTCATTTTCTATTACTACCTGTTGTAACCTTATTAGTTCTTCCTTCCCCAAATCTTTATTTCCAGCTTGCCCTATAGCCTTAGCCCAACGAGCTGTGCGTTTACTCTTTGGGCTCTCACCTTCTATTGTAAAAGATGCTTTCGAATCTTTAAGCATTAAGAAAGCTGAAGTTCTAAGCAAAATATCTTTATGTATACCTTTCAGGAAATTATTATTTTTTGCAGAGAGGTTAGATGCAATATATTGCTCTAGCTTAGGAGTTTTCCTTATTAAAGGACAAAAGCCCCGTGTTCCCGGCAAATTATTAATTATCAAATGACGAGGAGATTTTTCACCCTCAATAGCATATTGCAATTTATCATCCAACAAAGGTATATAGCTCTTTTTGGTCAAATCTTGTATTTCTGGTAAAGAATATCCAAGAAACCATTCAATCAAGAACCATATTTTCCGCGAATACTGTCCTGTTGGTTCAATACTAACCAATTCTGTCAATTTATCTATTGAATAACATTTCACCAAACTGCTAAACACTAACAGGTTAACACCTTCATACTTAAGTGCAAAGACCAAATGTTTATATAGTGCTTCAATCTCAGATATATGTTCATCCTCTTCAAACATATAACTCTTGGGAAATACATTCCAGTCTTCGGTTTGATACTTTTTATTCTGGTTGCAAACCAAAGCAATAGTCTCTACCATGGGAACATTCAAGTCCAAGCCATGAATAATAGCAGCATACCCCATGATAGCTCCTTGTTCTATCACCTTTCTTCCATGAAAAATAGGCGCATTGCAAAAAAAACGGGTGCAAATTGGCATATTCAATAATTTTTGAGCGCAATATATATAATTAATGAGCGCAAATCAAGAAAAATAGGCGCAAATAATGCTTTCTTGTAATTTTTAGGTGCAAGTTCATTCTAGTTAATCAACAGCTTTCTCTTTATCAAGAAAGTTTGCGATGGCAGTTGAATAAACTACAGCAATCAGTCCAACAACAATTCTTATTCCCGAGGATATCAAAGTACTTTTATTTTGTGTACTCATCTGCAAACTTTGAACATAGTTCCATATTTTATAGATAAAATCCGGGAAAGCCCATACAATGATAATCAGCCCCATCAACACCAGAGCAATTTCATAAACCGACTTCCTGCTTACCGAAAATGGAACATCTTGTTCAAAGTCGGACGATTTGCATATCATTCTTACAATCATATCCGTTTTGAAAATAAAGCAGAGATCAAGTAGAATCATAACGATAAATACAAAAAAAGAAACTCCTGCATACAACATATTATCCGAGGATAGGTTCTCACTAAAAATCATAGCAGAAAGGTAAGCAAAGCTTCCTACCATGAGCTGGATAATAGTTACAAGAAAGTATATTCCTAGAATCTTAATGGCAACTTCATAGATATCAGACTTTTTCATAATGAGGTTTTGTTTTATATTCTCTAATTAATCATTTGTCAGTTCAGATTTCAACTAATAAATCTGTCCATCATTGTATTCAAACACCTTCAGAACTTTTTGAAGCTTCTCTTTTTCACAGAAATCTTTTATAGCTTTCCAAGAAAGGAAATACAATTTATCGTTATATTCTTTCTTTAAAGAGACTTTGTTACTATTCAAAAAATCTTTTATATCATCGTTCATAGTAGGGATAATACCTATATAATAATAAGATGTTCCTTTACAAATATTTTCTACGGCCTTCTCTACTATTTTATTTTCCCCAATACTTCTTCTTTTATCAAGCCTATCATATATTTCTTTACATTTTAATATGCAGTTATATTTATCGACAAGAAACTTCTTTAAATAAAGCTGGTAAAATAAGTTAGAAGAATATCCTTTGTAATAACCTTTTTTTTCGTTATTAACATTGTATTTAGCAAACTGATCACCAATTATCCAATTTCCTTGAGATGTTTTCACTTTTGCTTCGAAGAACAGTACTTTCTTTTTATTGTTATTGCAATGAGCAATGATTATAAGATCAGCATCTCCAAACTGAGACAACGATTGTTCAATAATTATTTCAAAATCGTTCGCATCTTCAATGTTTATAGATTCAGGTAGTGATATCAAATTAATAAAAGCCTTTAATAGTTCTTTATCTTCACCAATATTATACATTAGCGAATTAATCATACCTCGTTCAGAATAACCAAAGATTTCCATAGCTTAAATTTAACTTTGTATTTGTGCAACAGCTTGTTGCACAAATACAAACTGTTCATTATAAAACAGATACCACTACACTATTTTATTTTTATTTATAAAATCAACTAGAAGAGGTGTTTGTTCTTTTAAATACTGTTCTACTTGTTTCATCATATAATCAACTAGTCCTTCACGATTTTTTTCATTCATAATATAAGTAATCGTTTCAGGGTTACTCATATTTAATATGTAATTTTCATTATTCTCAAATTGTCTCACATTTATCCACCAGTTTGAAAAACTTTCGTTGCCTTCAACATCAGCATAACTACTTTTATCTGGTGCTTTTTTATTAAAAGTTCCGATAAATAGTTGACCGTTAAAATGACCTTCCCCACTAAAACCCTCAATTCCAAAATATAAATATGATTCTAGTGTTTGTGTGGGTTTAATCCAAATCTGAGAATTAGGTTTACTAGTATTAAATCCTTTTACAATCACATATTTATCTTTCAATTTCTTAGTTAATTCATTATAGACATCAATTCTAAACTTTTCCGTGATTGCTTGTTTTGCCTTATTAAAATTTGATGATATATATGATGACTCTTCGTAATGTTTTAACATTATGTCAATTAGTTCTTTTTCTTCCTCGTTATTCATAGTATAAGTTATTTTCTTTATTAAAATTGCGTATTGTTTAATAGACTCTCGTAATATTGGATCATCTACTGATTTTTCCAAACATAACTCCAACCATTTTAATATGTGATTCTTATAAGAAAGTAAGTAATAATTAGTACCAGCTTCCAACTTCCCACAACTTGTCTTATCAGGAGATTTACCATCAAGAGTCAGATAATAAACCTTATTCTCTCCTTTTTTATAATTGCAATATCTTTCTATTTGAACATTCTGATCTTGAGCATCAATTTTGTTTTCAATAGAAACGTAATTCCCTTTTGCGTCAGATATAAATATATCTATTCTTCCACCTGTTTTATTTTTATCATCCCTAGTTCCTATGTGCTTTTCTAATTCAACTTTTGCAGTTGTTACATCTAAATCAGAGTTCTCAATGCATTCTAAAAAAAGTTTTAGAAAAATTCCATCCTTAAGGTGAGTGCCCTTGGGGTCTAAAAGTTCTTTAATAAATGCAGAATGAGTATTATTTTCCATTCTTTCCATTTTTAGAATGGAAAAAACATTAAATGTTTCTCCTTTTAGTTTCTCAATCTTCTTCTTATGATCAAATAGCTTCTTTACATTGTTTAAAAGCCGATCTACTTCCTTTGTGTTTACCATAATACTTTTTTAAGATTGTTATATATTTAAAATTAGATATTTAGCAAAACATTTGCTGCAACAATCCCTTTTTCCACTCTTCCATTCGCTCTATCTGCTTACTGCAATGGTTTATCTTTTCATCTATTGCTGACAAGAAATTGGCGATTTTTGTTTGTTCGGGGAGAGAAGGAATAGAAACACATATTCTTAACAATTGAGTTTTAGACATATTATACCTAGTACTTCCTTGAGCTAATTTTACAATCTCATTTCGAAATAATTCATTTCGGAATAAATATCGTGAGAAGTAGGGATTTAATATTTCAAGTGAGCTTGCTCTATACCCAAAACAAAAACTATTCAAATACAAATCATCCACTTTATCTAATAAAACAGAGGCTGTACCTATTTCATTAGGTGTCTCAGATGAAATAGTAAAGAATACATCACCAAATTGAACTCTATTCTGATTTTCATTATCGCCAATATCCACGAAACCAAATCTTGAAATATCTATTTTAGAATCATCAAAAATTTGTTTATACTGAATATATGGTTTACCAAGACCAAAATCTTCTTTTGTTTTACCTGACAAGCCATTAAATGTTTCACCAATTCCCCCCAAACTCTTCTCTTCCCATTCCGGAAAGTCCTCTCCATTATCATCTTTAAACCGTAATTCCTGAGAAAAGATTTTCTGCATTACTCCTTTTTTGTATTCCTCCAAAAGGCTTTTCTTCTTTTTCAGTTGGGTGAGTTTGTCATCTGCTGCGGTGAGGAATGAGGCTATTTTTGTTTGTTCGGGAAGAATTGGGATTGCAATTCTTATATTTGATAAGTCAGTTGAATTAATAGCTGGATAGCTCGTTCCAGTACATCTTTCTATTACCTTATCGGTAAATTGCTGAAAATGTATATATTGATATATATACTGAGGATTATTATTTGTTCTTATCTGAGCATAACCTGTAGAGGCAACATATTCGCCATTATAATCAAAATATAAATTATTTTTTTGATAAGGCCTAACCATTTGAAATAGTATATCACCTTCACTTAATAGTCTTTGTGCTCTACTTGGGGCATTGACTAATTCGATTCTTTCTTCTTTCAATAATTGTCCATCTACGACACTTTCAAGATCAATATAAATGAAAGAATTCGGCAGACTACCCGATTTTGGATTTATTTCCGCTATCTCCCCCAACTTCTTCTCAACCCATTCCCCCTCAAATTCAGGAAACCTCAACTTCGGTACATTCGTTTTCTTTTCCATGATTAGAACGGTGTTGAGATATTTAGCTCCTTGCAAAAGGAGGCGATGGTATTATCTGTGTCGGTCATTTGCTTGTCCAGCTCTACCAGGTCTCGGGAGATTTGTTCAAGGTCTATGCTCTCTTCGGCTTCGAAGGTGTCTACGTAGCGGGGAATGTTGAGGTTGTAATCGTTCTCGGCTATCTCCTTCAGCGATGCACGCTTGCTGTATTTATCTTCTTCGGTGCGGTTGCGGTAGGTGGAGACTATCTTTTCAATGTCCTCGTCACGCAGCATGTTTTGCGTTTTTACCTTTTCGAAGTGCTGACTGGCGTCTATAAAGAGGATATCGCCCGGATTCTCACGGCATTTTTTGAATACCAGGATGCAGGTGGGGATGCTTGTGCCGTAGAATATATTTGCCGGCAGACCAATTACGGCATCCAGGTAGTTACGCTCTTCAATGAGGTATTGGCGAATCTGCAGTTCGGCTCCACCGCGAAACAGTGCTCCGTGAGGCAATACCACAGCCATGGTACCGTTTTCGGCCAATTGATAAACCATGTGACACACAAAGGCAAAATCGGCTTTGCTTGATGGAGCCAGTTTGCCGTAATGACTAAAGCGGTCGTCGGTCATAAACAGTGGATTTGCGCTCCACTTTGCCGAGAAAGGCGGATTTGCCACCACCGCTTCAAAGCGTTTATCGAGGTGTTGCGGATGTTCCAGCGTATCTTCCTGACGGATATCGAACTTACGGTAATGCACATCGTGCAGAATCATATTCATGCGACAAAGGTTGTAGGTGGTGCGGTTCATCTCCTGTCCGCAGAACTCATTCACCTCGTCCACTTCCTTGGCTACCCTTAGCAGCAAAGAACCACTGCCGCAAGTAGGGTCGTACACAGATTTCAGTCGGCTTTTGCCCGTGGTAACAATCTTTGCCAGCACCTTACTTACTTCCTGCGGGGTGTAGAACTCTCCGGCCTTCTTCCCTGCTCCGCTGGCAAACTGACCGATAAGGTATTCGTAGGCATCGCCCAGCACATCTAGTTCGGTATCTTCAATGCAGAAATCAATATTATCGAGGTGAACAAGCACTTTGGCTATCAGAGTGTTCTTTTCAGACTCGGTGCGCCCCAGCTTGGTACTGGTGAGGTCCATATCCTCGAACAGATTATCGAAATCGTCCTCACTGCCCGTACCCATTGTGCTTTGCTCAATGTTGGTAAGAATCTTCCTGAGGTCTTCCAGAATAAAGTTATCTTCGCCCTCTTTGTCGCTATTTCCGCGCTTTGCAATTTCACTAAACAATTCACTCGGTTTAAGGAAATATCCCAGCTTTTCGAGCGATTCTTCCTTAATGGCTTCAAGATATTCACGGCCTGTTTCACTGTTTTCCAGAATATCGAGATACTTTATGCCGTCCTGGTCCAGTATTGAATTGGCATAACTACACATCTTTTCTGACAGATATTTATAAAAAATAAACCCCAGTATGTAATCACGGAATTCATCGGCATTCATTTTACCACGCAGCGTATTAGCAATGTTCCAGAGTTGTTGCTCCAGTTGTTTTTTATGATCTTCGGACATATTTTATTTTCTGATTTTATCGTGTTTATTTGTTACAAATATACACAATATTACTTCAGCAGCCGTCTGTTTTAGATAAAAAATAGGATTCCGATATAGATTTTTATTTAATCAGTTTATACTCCCCAACCAAACCCCAATAAAAAAAATTCTTTCGCCAATGAAAAAAAATTATTGGCGAATAAAAGTATTGGAAAATAGAATAAATTTCAATACGCAAAAACTTGTAATTGCATTAAAACCACAAAATTACGTCCGAATCATTTTATGGAATATAGAAGTTTCTTCTACATAATATTAAAATTTATTTTTATATTTAAGTTTATTTTTTAATTAAATAACATGATATTTTATGTACATAATTTTTATATTTAGTTTATTTATTTATCTTTGCACTCCTCTTGAAAAATTTAAGTTTCAGGAGAACTCAATTAATTTATTAACCTTTAAAATCACATTAACAGGATGATTGAAAAAGACCTATCCTTCTCGCCAGATAACAATACTTGTATAAGAGTCTCGGAAATTGCGAAAGCCTATTTTCCTGATTACCAAAAAACTCAAAGTGCCATGCAGATGCTGCGCAAAAGAATCAGAGAATCTAAAATGCTTTATGAAAAATTACTGGAAGCCGATTACAACGAAAAGAGCCTATACTTTACGCCCATACAGGCTAAACTTATATTTTACTACTGGGGCACACCCGAAGCTTACAAAGCAAAACACGCCAAAGATTAGCATGAATGTTTTTTTGTCCGTTTTTTAAATTTCTGCATAACCGGTTTTTACATTAAATCGAAGCAAATTGCACGGTTTATAATTTATTATAAACAATATATTTAATCTTTTATTTATTCGGGGCCCTTTACCGGGCCCTCTCTTTTTAAATCACGTTCATATTAACTTATAAATCAGCAACATACAAGAGCAAAAAGTGGGCCCATTTGTGGGCCCGCTTTTTGTTCATCATTTTCGCTTTAAAAGTTAAATCCAATATCATTAAATCACTAAATATCTGCTTTTTCCATTTTTTATCTTAAACCAACGCTTTTTACTACTTTTACCCTTTTTGCCCCGATTTAACCCATTTATTTGGAGGGTGTTTTATCTTTCCATACTTTTGACCACACAAACAAATAAACCGTTTTGAGCCCAACTAAAAATTAAATTTAAATCGATGGAAAAGAATGAAATTTTGCCTTACAATGCGCTAACAAGTGGATATATATTAATCCCTAAAAAGTTATTATTCGAGTCACTAAAACAGAAAGACAATGAACTGAGTTACCTGGAAGCTTTCTTAATGGTTTTAACCAAAGTAAACTTTAAGGATACGGTAGCTACTATTTACAACGAGAAAATTATTTGTCACAGAGGCGAATCGATGATTTCCATCTATAAATGGGCCGAATTATTTCACTGGAAGCGGCATAAAACCAGACGCTTCTTTGCCAGAATGGAGAAGAACAAACTGATTCAGACTATCCCGATGGAGAATGGGCTAAATATTATACGTGTGGTAAACTACGATCTGTGGACTAGCAAGTGCAAAGAGGTTAATGAGGAAAAGCGCAAAACCAAAACAGACGAGAGTTTCGATGTATTCTGGAATACGTACCACGAGGTTACCCAAACACCTAAAAGGGAGGTTGAAGCAGCCCGTAGGGAGTGGTCAAAACTAACACTGAGGGAACGCAGAATTGCCCTGGAGCAGATTAACTATTACTACCACAGTCTTGAGGATACGAAGTACATTAAGCGGGGTTTTAGGTACTTAAGAGACAAATCTTTTCTTAACGAGTAATTTTATAAATAATTATATAGATAAAATATTACTATGAACAAAAATATAAACATGCCTTTTGCGCTGGATTATGAGGAAGCCATTCTGGGTGCTTTACTGCTGGAAACCAAGGCGATGCCTATTGCCAGTCAGTACCTTCGCCCGGAAATGTTTTACGATGATAAGCATCAACAGATTTACAGCGCTATTGAGGGCATGTTTAACGAGGGGCGCAGCATTGATATTATCACTGTGACCGAGGAACTGAAGCGGCGAGGCAAACTGGAGGAGGTGGGCGGACCGTTTGCCATTGTGCAGCTGAGCAGCAGGGTGGCTAGTTCGGCTCACCTGGAAACGCACTCGCAGACGCTGAAGGATTACTTTATTCGCAGGGAACTGATAAAGGGACTGAGCGATTCGCTGAGCAAGGCTGTGGACTTGACTTTCTATACCGAGGATGTGATTTGCAACACGCAGCAGATGCTGGACGAGATTGGGAAGGATTCCAGCTGGACAAGGTCTCTCCGCGAAATGGATGTGCTGATGAAGGATACCGTTAATCTGGCTGCCATCCGCAGGGATCAGTCGAAAGACGGGGTTACGGGCATTCCTACGGGTATAAAGGCGCTGGACGAGCTCACGGCGGGTTGGCAGAATGGCGATCTCAACATCATAGCGGCTCGCCCGTCGGTGGGTAAAACCATGGTGGCGCTGTTTCTAGCTAAAGTGGCAGCTCAGGCGGGATTCAATGCGCTGTTTTGCAGCATCGAGATGCAGGGCGAAAAACTGGGCGACCGACTTATTTTGCTGGAGAGTGACATCAATCCGCAGGACTGGCGCACGGGGCAAACCGGCACGGAGGAGTGGATAGCGGCACAAGAAACGGCCAGAGAACTGGCTCGTCTGCCAATGCGGATTGATGATAATCCGTCGATGAGCATGGATTATATCCGGGCGGAGGCTCGTTTGCTAAAGAGCAAGGGCAAGTGCGACATTGTGTTTATCGACTACCTGCAGCTTAGTGATATGAGAACGGGCGACAAGGGGTTTCGCAACCGCGAGCAGGACGTGGCCATTGCTACCCGGAAGGCAAAGATGATTGCCAAGGAACTCGACTGTCCCGTGATTCTGCTCAGTCAGCTGAATCGTGATGCGGAAACAAGACCGGGCAAGCGTCCGCAGTTGGCAGATCTGCGCGAGAGTGGTGCCATAGAACAGGATGCCGATCTGGTATTGCTACTCTACCGCCCTGCCATGGGTGGCATGGCAACCGACAAGGACAGCGGATATCCTACGGATGGCCTGGGGATACTGATTGCCGCCAAGCATCGTAACGGGCAGACGGGCAATGTGTACTTCTCGCACAACAAGAGTATGACGAAGATTGAGGATTATGTTCCGGTAATGGAGCAGCTTGTGCGCAACAGTAACAAGAAGAACGTAGCGCAAACGCAAGAGCCGGAAAAACAACCTCTGCCGGAGATTGGAAATTTGTTTACTAAGTAAACAGGCAGTGAGTTTAATAATAGTAAATCAAAAGTTATACAACTTCAAAATAAATGCAATATCAATCAGATGGGGGAAAATACAACACCTACCTTTCGACCAACAATACTATTCAACTAAAATAAATATGCCTGAATAGTCTTTCAAACCAACTGTTAAAGAGGTTTCCAATAAAGGACTGAGGCGTGCATTCAGGCATCTGACATAGTAATTACCTAACCAGTACAAAGCCGTTAGATCAAACAGTATCTAACGCAGAAAAGCAGGGAAAGATCCCTGCTTTTCTATTACTATCAAACTATATTATATTGGAGAATATTACTTCGCTGAAATGTATCCTACTTGATCTACCATCTTCTGACCTTTAGGAGATAGTCCAAAATTAAGGAATGGAGTTACTTTGGCTTCGTCTTTCTTGATGTAGTACATGAATAGCGGACGAACCACCGGATATGATTTGTTCTTTGCATTTGCTACAGTTGGTGCAACAAACTTCTTTCCGTCATAAGATACCTTTAGAGCTTTTACGTTTTTGGAAACATAAGCCAGGCCTACATAACCAATGGCACCTTTTGTCTGACTTACCGACTGAATAATTGCTCCGGTTGCAGGCATTGACAGGACATCTTTCTTGTAGTTTTTGTTATTTAAGATGTGTTCCTTGAAGAACTCGTAAGTACCCGAGCTGGTTTCTCTTGAGTATGCAATAATAGGCATATTGGCACCTCCTACTTGTTTCCAGTTGGTTATTTTACCGGTAAAGATACCTTCTAACTGCTCGCGGGTAAGCTGACTTACTTTATTGCTAGGATTTACAACTACAGCCAGGGCATCATAAGCAATAACTTTCTCTACAAGCACCTTACCGGCGCTTTTAAATTTAAGTTTCTCGTCGAATTTTACCTTACGTGAAGCAGAAGCAAGATCTGTACTTCCTGCAAGCAATGCCGAAATACCTACACCACTACCACCTCCGGTTACTGTTACTTTTGCGCCTTTGGTAGCGTTATAGTTCTCTGCCCATTTCTGAGCTACCGGTAACACTGTATCACTTCCCTTAACTCGTTGTGCAAATGCTCCCTGAGCCATTACACTGATTAATGCTATTGCTAAAAAAATCTTTTTCATCTTCAATTGTTTTGTTATTTTTTTGATATTGCAAATTAACCTCAAACAGATTTCATAGTTATTTCGTATCAATTACACTTTAAATACATTTATGTTACTATTGTGTTACAAAATGCTCTTTTAAGAGGCCGCAGCCGCCTACCGTAGCCAAAAGGGGGAAGCAAAGAACCGCCGTGCTCTCCTTCCCCCTTCATAGTCTAAAAATGAAAAAAAGTATTTACTAAACGCACATCATCTTTTTACGAACTTACGGGTTACAGTAGCCTTCTCTGTAACAATCTTAGCCATATAAATGCCTTCCGACAAGAAGCTTACATCAACAGGATCGCTGCCGGATATCTGTTTTGAAAGAAGCAGACTGCCGCTTAAATCGAAAATAGATATCTGCACGTTACTTTCAGTGGTATTCAGGTTGAATGCGTTGGCAACAGGATTTGGGTAGATTGTTATGGCTGATGCATCATCGGCTTTCTGCTCAACTACTCCCGTACCGGGTCCTGCTGAATAATAGTAAATGGTTTTGGATTTATTGTCCCAGTTAGTTGTTCCGGTATTCCAGGCATATTCTATATCCTGAAGAGGCTTATTCATACCTCCCGATACCGTTGCTAAAGTATAAGGACTAAAAAATACGGAATATCCGGAAGGTAATATTAAATCGGCGTAGGTATAATTCAAATCAAAAGTAGTGAGTTCTTTTGTCTGCTTCGCCCACTGGCCATTTTCCCATTTATAAGTATAGTATTCTGTGTTATTTCCATTGGCATCATATTTATACTCGTACATTTCAGCATAAGTCCACTGAGTTACTATGTTCCAGTCAGAGCGCGTTTCGGTTGCAATACGGTTATTGGTATCATAAGTATATTCGTACTTCGTCATAGCCATCCAGCTGGTACCGGTAGAAACTGAATATGTAGTTCTTGTAATTTTGCCACCAGAGTCATATTCGTATTCATATTTCATGGCAGTGGTCCAGTCACTAGTATCGGTATCCCACATGGAGGCAAGCACTAGCGTAAGTTTATCATTAGTATAAGTATAATCATATTTCATACTATTTTCCCAATCATTGGCAGTAGTACTCCAACTGGAAACAAGAAACTGTTTAACTGTATTGTCGGTGTTATAAGTCAGATCGAATTTTGTGTCGTTAACCCACTCTTTAATATCGTTATTCCAGTCATAAAAAAGTATTTGGGTAGCATATCCGCCGGCATTATAAGTAAATGCTTGTTTTGCATCATTCTCCCAATTACTAGTTGCAGAAATCCATTTATAACTGATAGCTACATCCCATTTACCATTGGCCTTATACTTGTATTCGTCTTTCGACTCATTTACCCACACCTTGGTGGCATTATTCCAGTTGTAATAAATACCTGTTATCCATTTTCCTTCAGAATCGTAAATGTATTCATCTTTAGACGTTTTTTCCCATCCTGAAGGGTCACTGCTCACCCCAAACAATACAACACTGTCGAGCTTTTGTTTGGTCGTTGCATCTCTCAGAGTCTGACTTTGTGGAGATACGCTTTTTTCCAGAAGTTTAAGATCTTGTTTCAGCTGAAGTTCTTGTTTATCGAGCCCTTTTAACTGCTGCCGGGCTTTTAGTAAACTTAATATTCCACTGTCGTTAATTTGTCCGTAAACAAACAAGGCGGCAAGGGTGAAAAGTAATGCGAGTAGAATTCTTTTCATAGTCAAATTATTTAAAAGTGTTTATAGTATATAGTTATATAAAAACACTTTATCTGCCCGTTTAGTTCTCCACAGCCTGCAATCTTTGTTTGCTTAATTCAGCATAAGCACCTGTTTTTCTATTTATCTATTGAAAATATTCATAATTTGTATATAAATAATTTGTATTTGGAATTATATGAATAAATTTGCACCCGGAAAAAAATATGCAAATATTATAATTTAAAACGCGATAAAAATATGGCTTTAATTAAATGTCCAGAATGCGGCGAGTCGGTATCTGACAAAGCCCCAAATTGTCCTCATTGCGGATTGGCAATAGCCGGCAACATTATCCCTTGTCCGGAGTGTGGCGCAGTAGTTCCTAAAGGAACCGAGACATGCCCTAAATGTGCTTTCCCATTGCAAGAAGTTAAAGAGCAAGTTAAGAACGTTGAAGCAAGCCCTGCTCCTCAGAAACCGGCCATAAAAGCCAGCGAAGAGGTATTGGAGAAAATTGGTCCGGTATTTCTTGAAGCAAAAGAACTATACGAGAAAAAGAAGTATGTTTCTGCTTACGACAAGATTAACATTGCACTCTCTGCTGCTCCAAACAATACAGAATGTTTAAAGCTTGAAGCTGCGATTGTATCGGGCATCTGCGATCATTCACAAAAAGTGGCTGAAGAGCTGTTCCAGGCTAAGGAATATGCAAAAGCATTGGCTGAGATTGATGGAGCGCTGAAGTTTGCTCCAAACAGTCAGGCTCTGCTCAACCTAAGCAACGAGATTAAGCGGGCAAAAGCACGCCGTAAGACTCGTATCACAGTTATTTCCGTTTTGGTAGTTATCGCTATTGCTGTTGTTGCTGCAATGAGTATTCGCAAATCGTTTACTGCAGAAGAAGAAAACCAGGCATGGGAAATTGCTAAAGATTCAAATACCGTATCTTGCTACAATCAGTTCCTGGAAGATTATCCTGATGGTGCTCACTCTATGGATGCTCAGGAAATGCTTATGAAGCTTCAAAAAGATGAAACAGATTTCTGGGGCAGAATTCAGTCGTCTAGCGATGTTTACAGCTACGAACAATACCTGAAGAAGTTCCCTCAGGGTATGTATGTAGATCAGGCTAAAAACAGCATCGACTCTCTGGATTGGGTAAAAGCTACCAAAAAGAACACTCCCGAAGCATTTGCCGAATACCTTGCTGCTCACCCGGAAGGTGCACACGTTGGCGAAGCTCAGTCGGCTAACGAAAAGATTGCCGCTTCGGTTCCTACAGCTGAAGAGATCTCGGGCATGAAGAGTTTCTTCTCTAATTACTACGCTGCCGTAGAAAATAAAGACGAAAGTTCTGTTCTTGATTTCTTTGAATCTGTTACTCCTAAATATTATGGTATTTCGAATGCCAGCAAGAGTGATATTCAGGCAAACATTAAGAAGATGTATGCTAAGGATATTAAACAGGTGCACATTAAGATTAATGATGCAAGCTTTAAAGTAACTAAGGATGAGAGTGGTAATTTCCACGTAACATTCCCTATTGATGTAACTTATGATCGCGAAGATGCTGCTAAAACAAACACTTCGAGCATGAATGTTACTGCTGTGGTAAATAGTAATCAGAAGATTACATCTATTATATCGAATAAGAGTAACAGTACTCTATAAGATCTTTTTTTCTTTTTATGTATTTATAAAATTGATAAATTTTATAAATTTTGTTTAATTGAATTAGAGAGAGAAGGGCTGTGAAGTTCTTCTCTCTCATTTTTTATTGACTTTTGCAAAGGGGAGTTAGCTGGGGCATCCCCAAAAAGGACTCTCTAAAAGGAATATACTCTAAAAGGGGAAGCTAGCGATAGCACATTAAAGTATAATGCTTTTTTAAGGCGGAACTCTTTCCAAAAAGGAACTACACTAAAAGCGAAGCCTACCCAAAGCTATAGCACCGGCCTATCTTTTTTCTTTAAATCTATCCGAAATCTTTTTTATAATTGAACTCTCAGAGAACTAATCTTACTCTACCCCTTTCCTTCTAATCCTAAAATAAATTCCGAGAATTCTCTTTCTAAGGTTCTCCCAAATAGTCTACTATCGCCTTTACCTGGCGTGGCGTATAAATGCGGTTACGATGATTGTATTCCAAAGCGCAAAGCTCGGCTGTTAGCTGAGTGTTGCCGGCTATCCAGCGGGCAAGTATGCGCAAGGCTCCGGGAATAGTCATGTGCGGATTGTAAAGGCAAGCCAGTTCTACCTTGGTATAAGCCCGGATTTTAAATTCTTCTTCTGTTTTTATCATACTATTTCTTGATTTTCTTACCGTAAATTTACCAATTTTTGCCCGTTTAAACAAGTTTTCAAGGCAATAAAACGCCTGATAATTGTAATTAATTCAAACCAATTACACCTAATACACTCTACTGTTTCCGTTCACCCGCCATGCCCTATCTTTGTAGTGTTAACAAGAAAGGATAAGAGCTCTTTACCGCAGTATTAATCAACTAAAATGTAAAGAAAATGAGTGTAAAGTATTCAGTAGTTATGAGAAAGAATCCGTCTAAATCTTCGGAACCGGGAAAGTATTACGCACACGCACAGGCGTATGGTGAAATGGATTTTGATTCGCTTTGCGAAGAGGTAAACGGACGATGCACCGTAACCCGTGCCGATGTGGCAGCAGCAGTGGAAGCAATTTTGGAATCGATGAAAAAGGCTTTGGCCGAGGGTAGAATTGTTCGTCTGGGTAACTTCGGTAGTTTCCAGATTGGGGTGAGAAGCAACGGTGCCACTACCGAAGATGAGTTCGTATCTTCCATGATTCGCGGAACCAGAATCAGTTTCCGCCCAGGTAAGTTGCTCACCAATATGCAAAAAACGCTTGCATATACGCAAGTGGCCAAGCTTCCGGTAAAGGTTACCAATGGTGGTAACGAGGTGGGATAGCAGTAGACTGTAGCTTTGGAAAAGAGTACTCTGTGTTACCAACAGCGATAAGCAAATAAGGCTGTTGGTACACAAGTACTTTTCTAAGTCCGCATTGATAAAGAACATCCGGTAAATTCCGGGACTCTTCCTAAAAGCGTGACTTACAGCAAGTGTAGTGAATGGGTAAACCGGAGAGGCATTCATTGAGGGAACAGCCTCTCCTATTTCAAATCAGTTATTAATCAACAAAAACAGAAATATGAAAATTTTAGATGGCATAATAAACATTCTGCAAATGGTACTTCCTTTTCTGAAAAAGAAGGATGCCAAGCAGGTACAGGATTTCACCGAACTGGTAAAGAGTCAGTTCGACTACCTGATGGAGCAGGTAACCCGCTTTGAAAAGGATTACTTCGAACTTTCCGAGAAAGTGAAGCTGATGTATCAGGAGATGATTACGTTGAACGCTCAGTTAAATACTGCTCTTAAAGAGCAATGTATAGTAGTTGGTTGCAAGGACAGGCAATAGTTACGGCACCAAAAACAGAATTACGGCATTTATAGATTTAGAAAACCCTGTTAATAGGGATTCCAGAATCAAGATTACGGCAGTCGTAAATAAATTACGGGAACAAAATACAAATTACGGCATTTAGAGATTCAGAAACCCCTGTTAATAGGGATTCCAGAATCAAGATTACGGCAGTCGTAAATAAATTACGGGAACGATATATAAATAACGGCATTTAGGGATTCAGAATGCCTTTGTTTATAGGATTCCCGGAATGGAATTACGGCACTAGTATTTTAATAACGGAAACGGAATACAAATTACGGCAATTAGAGATTCAGAAAGCCCTGTTAATGGGGAATTAAAACGAAGATTACGGCATTTTAAATTAAATTACGGCAAAACAAAATGAGAGAAATAAATTTAATAGTAATTCATTGCTCGGCAACGAGAGTGGATAGAGATATAACCGCACAAGACATTAATTCGGCTCACAAGGTAAGAGGGTTCAGCTCGTGGGGCTATCACTATTACATCCGAAAGAACGGCAAAGTAGAACCAATGCGGAGCCACGATGAAGTTGGAGCGCACGCTCGAGGATACAATGCAAAGTCCCTCGGCATCTGCTACGAAGGCGGACTGGACACCAATGGCAAACCGGCAGATACCCGCACACTGTCTCAGCAAATAGCACTACACTCCCTGGTCAGCAAGTTACTCAAAGAGTTTCCCGGCTGCAAGGTAGTAGGCCATCGGGATTTGAGTCCGGATAAAAACTATAACGGCATTATCGAGCCATCTGAGCGTGTGAAGGAATGCCCCTGTTTTAACACAGCCGATGAAACGTGGGAGTAATGAAAGATAGATAGAAATAAGCTTGCAAGATTACAACATAGTTATATACAAGTATATAAGAGAGGGATTCTCAATCAGGGAATCTCGCTCTTAATATTTTATCTTTTCAAAGAAATCTACTTTTGAGATTCAAGATATTCAGCCCAGATTCTGGCAGATCCTTCCACCATCTTTATACATGGGCGCTTTGCAAAATAAGTAGTTGTACGTTCTTCGGGGACAGATGAGATGGCATGATCTTTCTTTAGCCCCAACAGCTCTCCACAAATCAATGAGCCGTTACGTTCCTTGAACACAGCCGCCAGGTCCTGAACGAGCTTGTAATTTTCTCCTTTTCCCTTTTGGTCTTTTGCAATGGTTGTACCATTCTCCAGTCCCGCAAGGATAAACATTCCACAAGCAGCTCCGCAGGTCTCTCTCATACGACCAATTCCTCCACCAAACGAAGCTGATACACGCAAAGCCTGATCGTCTGTAAGATCATATAGATCGGCAAAAGCTGCAACTACTGATTGTGAGCAATTATACCCACTCTTAAATAACTCTACAGCTTTATTTATTCTTTCTTCCATTGTTCTAACTTTAAACTTTTTACAATTTCAAAGTCCGGAAAATAAAGGCGCTATTTCCCGGACTTAATAATTACAAGAAACATCGCTTCCAGTTCATTTATACACAAGAAATGGCTAACAAACTGAACCAGAAGCTATAGTATACAGAATCTCAACGACCCCTCTACTAACAAATAAATGATAATATAACTTATTACAAAAAACTTCTGCTTTTATTTCTTATAAGTCTTTACTGATAGGACTTTCATTTATTGCTTTTAATAGCAATAATGATGGATGACATGGTTTACGAGTCTCTGCATTGACAAATGCAAGAGTAGTTTCGCCCTTATTAATCAATTCGTTCTCCTCATTAAATATGGAATAAACAAATTTAATTAAAGGACCCTTTATCTCTTTCAACTCTGTTTCTATTAAAAGCAATTCATCATATACTGCAGGCTTTAAATACTTAAAGCTCATGCCTACTACCGGTAACATTATACCCGAATCTTCTATTTCTTTATATGTTATTCCCAGCTCTCTAAGAAGTTCCCAGCGAGCTTTCTCACAATAACGGGCATAATTTGAATGGTGTACATACCCCATTTTATCTGTATCAGGATACAATACTCTTATTTTACATTGATGACTAATCATATACTCTTTTACTTAACAAAAATACTTTCTGTATTACACTCTTGGTAACTTTTCAGAAGGCATAAATTGTGTTGTAAGCATTCTCTATTAAACGAGATACCTCACAATCTTTATTGTACTCAATTATTGTTTTACCGGCTATCATAGCTTCTACTATTTGTACATCGAAAGGTAAATGAGCTACTACCGGAATTTCCATCTCATCGCACCACTTATCTATTTGTTCACAAATATCGGGATTCAAATCATACTTGTTTACAATGACTGATATTTGAACAGAAAAACGGCAAACAACTTCAATTACTCGTTTCATATCAAGAAAACCTGATAATGTTGGTTCTGTTACTACTACAACCTTGTCTACTCCTGTAATGGTTGATATTACAGGACAACCAATTCCAGGAGGACCGTCGAGTATAATTGTATCATAGCCATAATCCTCTACATATCTTTTTGCTTTCTCTCTCAATAGGTTTACCATCTTTCCGGAATTTTCTTCTCCGGGAGCCAATCGGCCATAAACCATATCACCATAACGAAAGGTTCCGGCATACATACGGCTTTTATCTGCAGGAATCATTTTAATTGCCTGAACAGGGCACACACGAGAGCACAGGTAACATCCATCACAAGCGGATTCTGAGATTCTTATTTTACCATCTATTTTGGATATAGCATCAAAACGGCAAAGATCAATGCATGTGTTACAGTTTGTACATTTATCGTTGTTTACTACAGCATGACTACCGGACACAAATACTTCCTCTTCTTTACACAATGGCGAAAACAATAAATAGAGGTTTGAAGCATCTACATCACAATCAACAACTACTGCCGATTTTGCAACTGAAACAAAAGCGGAACTTATGCTCGACTTGCCTGTACCTCCTTTACCACTAATTACTGCTATTTCCATAACTAACTATATTTTTTACTATATCTTCAAATATCACCTGTAACGAGCTTAATTCTTTCACTGCAATTTTACCCTCTGAATAAAGTAAAGCTACTTTTTTATTGAAAGGTATTTCGCCCAACAATGGAATTGATTCTTTTTCCAGATACTGATAAACATCTCTATTTCCCAGTCCTGCTCTATTCACTACAACTCCCATTTCTTTACCCATTGTTTTAAGCGTGTCAACAGATTGCTTCAAATCGCTCAGTCCAAATGGAGTAGGCTCTGTTACCAGGACCACAAAATCAGCATGTGAAGCTGTTTGTATAAACGGACAAGCTGTTCCCGGAGGAGAATCCAGTATCACATAATCTGCATTTTGCTGGTTGGCTTGTTTCACAGCCATCTTTACAGCCGATTTGATGATGGGAACCGGAGAAGAAACTCCCGGAGTCATCTTAGCTTCGAACATGCATGCACCATCTTCATCTGTTTTATAAGATGTAACCTTTCCTATAAACTTATAGGAGTCTCTTATTGCTGAGTAATTACAAGCAACTGAACAGGCAGCACATCCATGACAAAGATCATCGAGCAACTGAATTTTGTTCATTGCCGGCAAAAAGAAGATAGCATGATAATTACAGTATTCGGCACACTTTCCACATAAAACACAATTAGAACGGTCGAGAACCGGTCTATATTCTGTTACAACGTCCTCACTTAGCTTTTTAACGGGAAAGAATATAAATGAATTGGGAGCCTCTGCATCACAATCAACCAATAAAGAAGAATAGCCCATTTGACGAAGCGAGTAAAACAAGTTCGTTGAAAAAAATGTTTTACCCGTACCGCCTTTACCACTAGCTACAGCTATGTTCATGCTCATCGTGATTACATGTATTGGCTCCAGTAATTAAGTTCCCTTTGATAAAATCGAGTACTAATTCTTTAGGCTCCTTTTTCTCTGCACCAACATGTAAATCAATGTTCTGCTGACGGAATAGTTGTTTTGCTTTCTCTCCCATACCACCGGCTATAACAATTGATACGCCCTTACCTGCTACCCAGGCAGGATAAAGACCCGGTTGATGTTCGGGAGGAGTAATCTGCTCTTCCTTAACTATTTCATTGTTTTCCAAATCGGCTACATAAAAATATTCACAATGACCAAAATGTTCACATAACATACCATCCTCTACAGGTATTGCAATTCTTTTATTCATATTCTATCTTATTATTTTAATTTGTCACTACTTTTTAAACGTTTCTTATCTCCTTCTCCGCCACCGGAACGTTTTCTTTTTCCTTCACCTTTTCCAAGCTTTTCTAAAAGCTCTTCTTTTGTATGCTCAGCACAATTACCCAATTGGCGTCCGGTTCCCTGGCCTCTTCCTTCGGGGCCTGTTCCATCTAAACGTGGCATAGTTTTATGAATTTAATGTTTTAATAGCTCAATAATATCTTCTATTGTTTTATCAGCGTCTTTAACTACAATCATCTGAATTCTCAGTTCTACCAACAGTGATTTGATTTTAAAGCCAAACTCTCCTGACACAATCTTCTCTACAGGAACAGAAGCTACTAACTGCACAGAGGCTGGTCCGGCTCCTTCTTCAGCATCTTTATTAGGGTTAGGAATAAATTCCACTTCGTCAGTCAGTGTGTCGTAGATTGCAAAAAACGAACAACGACCAAAACGTTTGTCCAGAGTACTTTTTAATGTATTTCCGGAGCTTGTTATTGCTACTTTCATATTCTATTTCTAATTACGTTTATTCTTGATTTTTCTGGCACATACGTCCTCTTTTTCGCTTATTGGAACAATGTCCTCTACCGCAACCACTTTTACCTAAATAGGTAAATTCACTCTTTTCTTCCTCGGAAAGGCTCTCAAAATTTTGAATATCACGACTTCCACACAAAGGACATACCTCTATTAGCGCTTCTTCAAACGGATTATTGAAAAAGCAATTGCATGAACCACAGGTATACCATTCACTGTCAAAACAAACCTTACCTCCTTCAATAATGATATTTCGACCTTCAACAAATGCCTGAGCTATTTTTTCACGTGCCGACATATAGATACGTGTCAAAGTGGGACGAGATACATTCATAAAAGATGAAGCTTCTGCCTGAGTGTATTTTTCGTAATCGCAAAGGCGCAAGGCTTCATACTCTTCATACAAAAGAAACAAAGATTCTTTCTTCTTTGCATTCTGCGCCATACCATACGGCCTGAAGCCTGAAGCAACAGGCGCAACAGATATTTTTCTTATTATTTTTGGTCTTCCTGGCATACTTTTAATTTATTATCCGGTGCAAATATAATGAACATTTGTTCATAATGAATTGTTTTGATGTTTATTTTTCATAAAAAATAAATGGTAGGTATATTGCAAATTAGTAAAGCGAGACTCCCCAATCTGGAAATCTCGCTTTATAACAGTTAATTGTATTATGGATATAATCAAGTCTACTTTTTAATCTTCTTCATAATTTCATCTTTTGGAATAGGCTTAGTGCAGAAAAACCAATCATGGCAGGTAACGCCACTCTCCTTTCCTTCCATCCTATCTTTAGCTACACCACAAGAACCCGCCGTTGGTACTATTACATCATCGCCCGGACGCCAGTCGGCTGGTGTTGCAATGCTGAACGCATCGGCTGTTTGAAGTGCCATCAATACACGCAATAGTTCATCGAAATTTCGGCCCAATGAAAGTGGATAATAAATAATGGCACGAATCTTTCCTACAGGATCAATAAAAAAGACTGCACGTACTGCTTTAGTATTACTCTCTCCTGGTTGAATCATTCCATATCTTTTAGCTACTGTCATGGTAATGTCCTCGATAAGTGGGAATGTAACCTCTACATTCTTCATTCCTCTATACTCAATCTTCTCTTTAATAGTCCGCAACCAGGCGATATGGCTATAAAGACCGTCAACAGAAAGTCCCACCAACTGGCAATTCAATTCTTTAAACTGACTTTCCAATGTGGCAAAAGTCATAAACTCAGAAGTACAAACCGGTGTAAAATCGGCCGGATGACTAAATAATATAATCCATTTTCCCTGATAATCATCGGGGAATTTAATTGTTCCCTGCGTAGTCACGGCTTCAAAATGAGGAGCCAAATCTCCAATACGAGGCATTGAATAAACTTCTTGTTCCATGGTTCTAAATTTTAATATTACAACTGTATATAAAACAAATGAAATGAGCTTATGTTTATTAACGCCGAGTCCATTAATTATAAAATATTTTTCATCTACTAAAATTCTTCTTTTTAAACAAAAGCTCTTATATTTATATATTCGTAAATATATACAAAAGAACACAACTGAAAGAAGCGATAATCTAGAGTTCTAAAATAGGTAATCCTATCCCCTTTCGCGAGCAAATGTACTTTCGGTTCTTTAGATAGTTTTTCTAAATATCATTCTGCAATGGGGATAACAACAAATTCAAAAAAATAGGTTAAGTTTGCAGTAAGGATAAAGCAAAGCTGATTTGCTAAAGGCGAACTCCTCTTCTTATATAAAGGTTAGTTTGCAATAACGATAAAACAACAAGAGCATGGATCTTTTTGATGAAATTACGGAATTCAAGACTTCAATGGCTATTCGTAAGAAGCTGGTGGAATATAGCATAGTTAAGACTTTCAAGGAGGGTGAAAACATTCTTCGCGAAGGAGCATATATAAAAGGTGTTCCTATTGTGGCTACAGGTAGCGTGAGGGTGATGCGTACCAATGACGATGGCAGGGAGATTTTGCTGTACTACATTAAAACTGGCGAGAGCTGTGTAATGTCTATTCTTGGCGGATTGCATAACGACACCAGCAAAGTAAAAGCGGTAGCGGAAGAAGATACGGAGGTTTTCTTTATCCCTAACGATAAGCTGGCTATGCTGATAAAGGAGTTCCCTCAGTTCCTGGATTATATTTTCAGACTCTATCACAAGCGTTTTGAGGAGTCTCTGGATATTATAAACGAGATTGCTTTCAAGAAGATGGATGAGCGCTTACTAGCTCTGCTGGAAAAGAAAGCGGAACTCTATCACGACCGGACAATCAATATTACGCATGAGCAACTGGCTAATGAACTGGGCACGGCACGGGTAGTAATATCTCGCTTACTGAAACAGCTGGAAGAGTATGGCGCAGTGAGTCTGGGGCGTAACAAGCTGACTCTACTAAAATCTTTGGAAGGGTTTACTCCGGAAAAATAGCTGAACTATTCTCTTTTTTCATTGTTTTTCTCATAAAAACATCCTTATGTAACAAAAGTAGCTGACCAGGGTTTTGGGATGCTCTACATTTGTTCCATAATTAAAAATGAGGGACAATGAAAGAAAAAAAGAGAACTATCAGATTACTAACAGCCGCCATCGTTTGTTTAGCGGCTCTGGTACCTGTAAAAGCACAAAACGGCACACGTTTTCTTAGTCTGAATGAGGCTATGGAGAGTGCTTTCAAGGGAAACAAGCAACTACTTACCACTTCACTGGATGAAAAGATTGCCACGTCCGATTACCGGAAAAGCGATGCGATCTTTATGCCTCAGGTAAATGTTTCCTACTCGGTAATGGCTACCAATGATCCGCTTAATGTGTTTGGATTCAAACTACAGCAACAGTCTGTAAAAGCGGAAGACTTTAATCCTACCTTACTTAATAGCCCCGATGCATTGACTGATTTCAATGCAAACATCGAGGTACAAATGCCTTTATTTAATCTGGATCAGATTTATATGCGAAAGGCTGCGTCGGCTCAGAAGGCTGCTGCCCGCTATGGTACCATTCGCATGAAGGAATATATATCTTTTGAGGTGAAGAAAGCTTATCTGCAACTTCAGCTTGCTTACCGCGAAAAGGGTGTGCTGGAAGAAGCTTTGGGAACTTCAAAGGAGGTTTATGCTTCTGTAGAGCGTTTCTTTGCTCAGGGATTGATTCGTAAATCGGACGTACTGAATGCTAAAGTGCACGTAAGCGGTGTGGAAACGAATCTGGAAAAAGCAAAGAGTGCCATAGCCAATGCTTCTGATTACCTGAGCTTGTTGATGGGGCAACCTACTGGCGTAGTTTATCAGGTGGAGGAACCAGCCTCAGCAATGATAGGTTCCAATGGTTCGGTATCTGATCTTCGTTCTGACTTTCAGGCAATGGAGAAGGCTATGACGGCTACGGAGATGATGAGGAAATCTTCTGGGTTCTCTATGGTACCCCGGCTGAATGCTTTCGGTACTTACCAGTGGAACGATAATAAGTTTGCTTCCTTTGGTTCTGACAGCTATCTGGTTGGTGTACGTCTATCGTGGACATTGTTCAATGGTAACCAGAGCAAGTACAACGCTCGCTCGAGCAAGCTGATGGGCATGAAATTGCAGGAACAGCTGAGTAATGAGAAAATGAAGGCGCAACTGGAATACAACAAGACCAGCAGGGATTTGGACGATATTGCTTTTGAACTCCGCAAACAGAATGATATGGTGGAACAGGCTACGGAAGCGCTCCGCATCACAAAAGATCGCTTCGATCAGGGATTGGAAAAGACAGCGGATGTGTTGATAGCTCAGACACAATTATCGGGTCAGCAACTCAATTATGCACGTACTGTTTACAAGCAAAATCTCACGGCTGCTTATATGGAGTTCATCACAGCCAACGAATCAAACAATAAATAATCAATATATAAAAGATAAATTCTATGAAATCAGTAAGATATGTATCCGTAATGTTTTTCTCTCTGGTAATGGCCGGAGGTATGTTTCAGGCTTGTTCTTCTTCGGATAAGGAAGCTAAAGTGAAGGAAGAGGCTGTGGCTGTAGTAACTGCTTTACCATCGTCTACCGAGGAATCGGGTGTATTGGCAAGCGGACAGATTGAAGCCGGACAAACAGCTGTAATCAGCACCCGGGTAATGGGAAGCATCAGTCGCATTTATGTAAAAGCGGGCGACAAGGTTGCTAAAGGACAGTTGTTAGTAAGCATCTCAAACGCAGACATCATGGCTCAAAGGGCTCAGGCAGATGCAGCTATCTCGGAAGCAAAAGCAGCAGCAGCGGTTTCGGCAAAGGATTTGGAACGTTTCAAACAGCTTTATCAGAACCAGAGTGCTTCGGCAAAGGAACTGGAGAATGTTACTCTGCAGCACCAGTCTATCAGCTCTAAACTGGAGACTGCCCTACAGATGAGGAATCAGGTAAATGCTATGCTGGCTTATACGCGCATCACCGCTCCTTTCTCGGGAGTAATCACTAAGAAATTTATGGATGAAGGCAGTATGGCCAATCCGGGTATGCCGCTGCTGGCTCTGGAACAAAGCGGAAACTTCCAGGCTGTAGTCTCTGTACCGGAATCAGACATAGCCAGAATTAAGCAGGGAGCAACGGTTAATCTTACAGTAAAATCATTGGGTATTACGTTCCCGGGAACCATTTCGGAGATTAGTCCCTCCTCTCAGTTCACCGGTGGACAATATGGAGTAAAGGTTGCAATAAGTGATAGTAAGTCGTTAGGAATCAAGGCAGGTATGTATGTAAATGTTTTAATTCCTGGCGAACAGGTAAAGAGCGCTCAACCTGCAAGAATGACAATTCCGGTGAAAGCCGTTGTTAATAATGAGCAGCTTACCGGAGTGTATGTGGTAAGCAAGGAAAACAAGGCTTTGCTTCGCTGGGTAAGATTGGGCAAGCAAATGGGCGACCGTGTAGAAGTACTGTCGGGCCTGGCTCCTGACGAACGTTTTGTGGTAAGCACAGATGGACGTGTATACAACGGCAGTAAGGTGATTGAATCAAAATGAAATAACGACCGATAAAGAACTAAAGATATGAAAGAAGGTTTTGCAGGAAGATTGGCGAATGTATTTATTCGCTCTAAGCTATCCGTACTATTGATGATTGCTTTCTTGCTTCTGGGAGCATTCAGTATAACCCTTATTCCAAGGGAAGAGGATCCGCAGATTGAAGCACCAATGGCTGATATAATGGTGGCTTATCCGGGAGCTAACCCTACGGAAGTGGAAAGCAGGGTGTCTATCCCTCTGGAGAAAGTGGTATCTAACGTAAAGGGTGTGGAGTATGTATACTCTACTTCCATGAACGGAATGACAATGGTTTCAGTACAGTTCTTCGTGGGACAGGATATGGAACGTTCCCTGGTAAAGCTCTACACTGAAATTATGAAGCACATGGATGAAATGCCGCAGGGTGTTTCCATGCCGCTGATTAAGACTCGTGCCATTGATGATGTGCCTGTGTTAGCGCTTACTTTGTGGAGCAATAAATATGGTGATTACTCTCTTCGCCAGTTGGCCGAGGTAATGACTACCGAACTGAAGAAGGTACCCGACGTAGCTGCAGTGAATATTCTGGGCGGACGTAGCAAGGAAATAAAGGTGGTACTGGATAAAGATAAGATGACGGGAAATCATCTGGATATGGCAGGTATATCTAAATATATTCAGGGAAGCAATATGCAGTTGTCTTCTGGTAATATCCTGAGTGGTGACTCTGCATTCTCTGTACAAACAGGCAGTTTCCTGAAAACGGCTGATGATGTGGCTAATCTGGTGGTTGGTGTAAACGAAGGTATGCCTGTGTATCTGCGTCAGGTAGCTCAGGTGGAAGAAGGTCCGGGCACTCCTAGTCAGTATGTATCTTACGGAGAAAAGGGTAACTATCCGGCTGTGACTATTGCCATAGCAAAGAAAAGTGGTGTGGATGCCAAGAAGCTTGCCGGAGAAATTCTGAATAAAGTAGATCATTTGAAGAAGGAGCTAATTCCTTCGGACGTAAACGTTACTACAACGAGGGATTACGGTCAGACTGCTTCCGATAAGGTTTCGGAACTTTTGCTTCACCTATTTGTGGCTATCATCGCGGTAACTCTGTTTGTAATGCTGGCTATGGGATGGAGAGGCGGACTGGTTATATTCCTATCGGTACCTGTTACGTTTGCCCTTACGCTCTTCTCCTACTACTTCCTTGACTATACGCTTAACCGAATCACGCTGTTTGCACTGGTATTCGTTACAGGTATTGTGGTAGACGACTCCATTATCATAGCAGAGAATATGCACCGTCATTTCCGGATGAAGAATTTACCATTCATTCAGGCAGCTATCTACGCTATCAATGAGGTAGGTAATCCTACTATTCTGGCTACCTTTACAGTAATAGCAGCGGTATTGCCAATGGCTTTCGTATCAGGAATGATGGGACCTTATATGAGTCCGATGCCTATTGGAGCATCCATCGCTATGATCTTCTCATTACTGGTAGCTTTGACACTGACTCCTTATCTGGGATACATCTTCCTTCGCTCTAAAGAGGATAAAGATAACAGTGAGCTTGCTGAAGAGGGTGAAACAAATCTGGAAGATAGCAAGGTGTACAGAATGTATAAGAAGATCGTCTCTCCTATGCTGGAATCACGCAAGATGAGATGGACGTTTATGCTCTCCACAGTAGCTCTGCTATTGGTATCTGTTTCTTTGTTCTATACCAAATCGGTACCGGTAAAGATGCTTCCATTCGATAACAAGAACGAGTTTCAGGTGGTAATTGATATGCCCGAAGGAACTACACTGGAACGCACAGACGCCGTGGCTAAGGAAATTGCTGCCTATGTAGCAACCAACAAGGATGTAGTGAACTATCAGACGTATGTGGGTACTTCCGGTCCTATAAACTTTAACGGTTTGGCTCGTCATTACGATTTGCGTAGAGGTGAAAACGTGGCAGATATTCAGGTGAATCTTAAAGATAAAGGAGACCGTAAGTTACAAAGTCATGATATAGCAAAGGCTGTTCGTCCGGGTATTCAGCAAATTGCAAAGAAGTATAATGCCAATGCCAAAGTGGTTGAGGTCCCTCCCGGTCCGCCGGTACTCTCCACTTTGGTGGCAGAAATCTATGGTCCCAATTATCAGGATCAGATTAATGTAGCCAATCAGGTAAAAGACCGGCTGAACAAGACTTCGGGAGTTGTAGATGTAGACTGGATGGTAGAAGCCGATCAGAAGGAACTTGTTTTTGATGTGGATAAAGAGAAAGCAATGTTACGCGGAGTAGCTCCGGCACAAGTAGTTGGAGCAATACAATCGGCTATTGGAGGTGAAATGGCAGGCGTGGTTCATCAGGAGTCCTCTTCTGTATCGGTACCGGTGAAACTTCAGTTGGCAGATGCAGATAAGAACGATATCAATAACCTGAAGAACCTGACTGTAGTGAACCAACGCGGTGAGAGTGTTCCTGTGGGAGACCTGGTTCAGATTACTGAGAAAGTAAAGGATAAGAGTATTTACCGGAAGAATCAGAAGAGAGTGGTATATGTAGTTGGTGATATGGCCGGTAAACTGGAAAGTCCGGTGTATGCCATGAATGATATGTCCGACCATCTAAAGGAAATCAAACTTCCTAAGGGATACGAATTGCAGGAGAACTACACCAGTCAGCCTAAGTTTGAAGACGAATTTACCTTGAAATGGGATGGTGAATGGCAAATAACCTACGAGGTATTCCGTGATTTGGGAATTGCATTCCTGATAGCAATCATCATTATCTATATGCTGATTATCGGATTGTTCCAGAACTTTACAGTACCAATCATTATGCTATCAGTAATACCGTTATCGCTAATAGGCATTATACTTGGTCACTGGATGATGGGAGCCTTCTTTAGTGCCACTTCCATGATTGGATTCATAGCTCTGGCAGGTGTGATGGTACGTAACTCCATCCTCTTGATAGACTTCATTGACATCCGCCTGAAAGAAGGAATACCTTTGAAGCAGGCTATACTGGAATCGGGAGCAGTGAGAAGCATCCCTATCCTACTCACAGCAGGAACGGTGGTATTAGGAGCAATTGTAATCCTTTTCGACCCGTTGTTCCAGGGATTGGCAATCTCCCTTATGGGAGGAACCGTTACAGCTACGTTACTTACCCTGGTGGTAGTTCCATTGCTATATTTCAAATTAATGCGTAACAAATATAAATAAAGATATTATGAAACTATTAGTTGTAACCAGTCTGGTAGAATGTGCCGAGAGTGTAGCCGAGATGCTGACTCATGCAGGCGTGAAAGTTTTTAGCAGAACAGAAACCACCGGCTTTAAAGAGGGCCATAGACCAAACATGCTCGATAATTGGTATGGTAGTTCCAATGGGAAATTTAATGCAATGTTCTTCTTCGCCTTTACATCCGAAGAGAGTGCCAATAAGATGCTTCAGGCAATCAGGGATTGTAATATAGAGAAAAAGAACCGCTTCCCGGTAAGAGGGTTTATTCTCCCGGTAGAAAGTTCTACCTATATGGATGGTGAAGCTCTGCCGTATTAAGCACTAGTATGTCCCTCTTACAGCATGGATAAGCACCGCTTCCCGGTAAGAGTGTTTATTCTCCCGGTAGAAAGTTCTACTTATATGGAAGGTGAAGCTTTACCGTATTAAATACTAGTATGTTCCTCTTTTAGCGGGGATAAGCTGTGAAATATAAAGATAGTTCCTGGCAAAGATAGCAGAAACTTAATATATCTTTAGTATTATTTTCTTGGGCAGGATGGGTAGTAATTACTCAATCCTGCCCTATTTTATGCAGAGTTATCAAAAAATTAAAATCTTTATTTATTCTTTAGAGAATTCAGGTTTTTGTATTAAAGCTTTCTAAATATAAAGTCTTTTTAAAACTAATATTATATATTCTTTGTTTTTGATATGAATTGCTAGAGAAACCTTTTCATCCGTGCCCCTTTCCCTCCCACTATAGTAATTCTGGGTCTCTTTGGACATGAATAGTCTTACTTTAAAACTGAATTATTATAAAACTAAATTATTATCAATTAAAGTTCTTTGTTAGCTTTATTGTCAATTTAACCTCTGGAATAGTTTGTACCTTTTCCTAAATTAACCATGAATTTAAGTGGAATTAGAAAAGAAGGCACAATTACGTTAATTTTATTGTATTTACCAGATTACATTAATATTTTAAATCAGAAGAAAATGAATACACATATTAAACTGAAATCTTTCCTAGCAACATTTTTCTTGTTGCTAAGTTTTGGAATAAATGCTCAAACTATGCTATCTGAAAAAGAGGGAACATCACCAACTGCATCTGATTATTATCTTCCTTTTCGTGTAGGAAATTATATTAAATTATATGGATGGAACCGTAACACAAAATATTCGTACGTTAAAACTGACAAAATAAATGGTGTTACCTATTTTCTTGAACAGGGAGAAGAATGGAATGATCAATTTTCTGGCATTTTTCGAAATATGTGGTTACGTGAAGATGAAGAAGGAAACATTGTGATAGGTGCTTATGGTACTAAAAATGATGGAGATATAAACTCTGCAGTTATATTACCAACTCCTTCAAAGTATTTTCCTAATTCATATTTGACAGTAAATTCCTATGCAACTTATTCTAATCAAGATGAAGTAGGTACAGATTCAGTAATCAGTACTACTGCAACAGCCGGAGCATACACCAATTGCATTCAGGTTAGATCTACTAATAAATATATAAGTAGTGGCGCTATCAGGCTTATTGAAGATAACTATTATGCATATAATATTGGATTAGTAATGCAGAAAAGAATATTTCCAGCATCACAAGTTCATACTAATTATATAGTAGAATATGTTGCCAATAGTCCCACTGGTATAAACAATTTAAGATTAGTCGACAACGCTTTCAATTTTAAAGTTTATACAGAACAGGATGCTATAGTAGTAGCAAATGCAAATTATGGAGATAAAATATCTGTTTACACGCCTTTGGGTACTTTATTGCAGACCATGATAGCCACAAATAATGAAACAAGAATAATAGTTCCTGGTAATCAAATTTATCTAATTAAAATAGCTGATAAAGTCTTTAAAGTTGCCTTATAAGGAGCAATAATTAATAAACAAAAAAATAAGTGACAGCAAATGAAAAACCATCAATTAAGTGGAATTAGAAAAAAAGGCACAATTACATTAATTTTATTGTATTTACAAGATTACATTAATATTTTAAATCAGAAGACAATGAATACACATATTACACTAAAATCGTTTCTGGTAGCATTTTTATTGTTGCTGAGTTTTGGAATAAATGCTCAAACTATGCTATCTGAAAAAGAGGAAACAACCATAGAGGATTATAAATGGCGTAAAAAATACATAAACCTCGGTTTTGTCAATTCGACAATGAAACAAGATGGCTCTCTTGATTTAAACAGCGATTTAGGAGCCTCATTTTCAATTGGAAGGACTTTCTTTCTTAATAAACGACCAATAGGAGGTGTTCTTCGTTTCGGCATCGATGCAACTTGGTTTGACATCAATTACACCAATTACAAAATGAAAAATATCACAAATGGGGAAACGGAAAACAATGAATATCATCAAGGCGAAATCTCCATGAATGTAGGCCCGTCTATAACAATCAAAACAGTAGGTAAATTGACTATACATGGGTATTTTAGATATGCCCCATCGTTCTCTGGATTATATAACGATGATACTTTTTATGGGAACTATGCAACTTTCTTTGTTGGTGGTGCATCTATTTCCTACTGTGCTATCGGATTGGGATTTGAATCTCGATTTGGCGATTGTAAGTACAAAGAAATTGGTTCGTCCAAAGAAGAAGTTGCAACCAATAACAAAACTAAACATAATGGTTGGAGAACCTATTTAACATTTAGATTCTAAACATAAAGATTACAAAAAGAATATATTTATTCATAGCAATTACTTTAATAGCAATTTAGTTATAAACAGTTTCTGGCATTCAAATTTACCTAGTAAAATAGCTGATAAAGTTTTCAAAGCTGCTTTATAAGAAGCAATAATAAACAAAAAAGTGACAGCAAATAACTTAATTTATTTGCTGTCACTTTTTGTGTTCAATTGTCTCTCTATTACCGTTTACAAATAAACTAGAATTTATAGCCAAGTGTAACACTAAAGTTTATATTTTTGGCTGCACCCTCCACATCGTTTAGTTTTGTTAAACCCAACTGTCCATCAAGACCAACAAGAACCTTACCGAATTCCAATCCTACACCAAATCCCACTCCGGCATCAAATTCATCGAGACCATTATCACCGAAGGTATCAGCGTCATTACTACTAACATTTGAAGAGATTTTACCTCCTATTCCATAAGCAATATATGGACCTGCTGAGAAAAGAAGATTAGTATCACCTTCAATGTGTACTCTTGCCTGCATATTAACAGGTAATTCAAGATACATTTGATTAACTGTCATTTTAAATCCGGATTCAGAATACTTTGTTCCTTTTGTCGAGAAGAATAGCGAAGGCTGTAATGACCAAATATTATCAATAGTTTTTTCATATTATCTAATTTTAATGTCATTGCTTTCCTGTTCCCTCCGGTTGGCACTAATTAATAAATTAAGAAACGTAGGAACTTGCAAACAATCGTTGCACGTTTGATGGGTAGACCTGTTTTTAAATAACTTCTCATCCATTAACTAAACAATCCGTAATGGAAATAGTTCCCTAAAAACTATCATTCACAAAATTACGCCGAAGTATAACAGTACTCCGGCGTAATTATTAAAAAGAACCAGACTTATTTGTGAATTCTTATAGAAAAGAATAGATTCTTTTGTACAGAAGAATTCATTGTTTTGTACAGGATTACAAAAATATTATTCCAGAAGAATAAAAAGCACCTCGGAAGAGAAAGAAACTTCAGCGCAACTTTATGATTTATTCATTTCAGCAATTAGTTTGTATCTTAATTCGTTGGCATTCAGCATTGCATTATAACCATCAAAATAGAAATAAGTACTGTATATCTGTTTCCCTTCATTCCATTCAATCGATACAAAGCATGAATCTCTTTTAATTTGCTTTTTGAAAGCCAGAGCAAACGGACCTAAAAGCAATATTCTATGAGCCGTAACTTTCTCTTCAACAGTTGAAGTATCTTCTAATTCAATGCTTACAACAGACGCTACAGGAATAGAAAACTTTTCAGCCGGTAGGTATACATTCGCCGGTCTTACATAAAAAACAAAGTCCTTCAGTGTTCTTCTAAATACAAGCGAAGGTATTATCTCTGTTACAGAAGGATGACCGCCTATGTAAGTTCCACTTTCAAAGAAATCTCTTGCAGACAAACCTTGCCTGTTCAATATATGTTCTGCCACATCTTCACGTCTTTTTTTATTGCTATATACAACGAACAAGACGACAAGAGCAAAGATTGCAGCACCTAGAAGAAGGGTATACAAAATAAAATTGTTATCGCTATGAACTATCAACCGATAAGCATTACAGGATGGTAGTGTTAAAAGGCTTATAGCCATGAACACATAGATGATATGTTTTCTCATAACAGATTGGATTTAAGGATTAATCGCAATACTCTATCTATCAGTTCATTTTATAACAATTTTAAGATTCTTTTATATCAATTAATTATAGTAAATTAACATTAATTATATTATTAAGCAATTCAGCCTCATCAAAGAGTGATTTATCATATTTGTCTGATAGCATTAACCTTATGCTCCATTTGTTCTTTCTGACCTGGTTTATTATCAAAAGTAGCAGTACAATAAATACGTTTGGTACATTCTTCTAATATAGCATTAGCCTTCGAGATTACCGACAGACATTCATCCATCGTATCACATTCTACAATAGTGCCCATTGAAGTCAGCTGACTTTTGCAAGGCAAAGCGTCAATCATTTCAATAACCTTCTTTACGTAAAGGCTCACATGTTCTCCCTTATCCATGGGAAAAATAGCGAAATTCATTACTACAGACATAGCTCAATTATTTATTGGTTAATATTGGGTAAATATCGCAATTATATTCTTACTTTTGTTGTATTCAGCATGCTAAAAATGAGTGATATGAATAAATCAATTCCCTCAACAGAAGACCTCGAGAAAAAGGTATTCAGAATTGCACAAAATTCCATTATTACAGATAAAATCATTAATGACCTTATCAATAGCAATTATGGTAATCTTGATCCTTTCGAATCATTGGTGGTTTATTACCGATCTACTATTGTAGACGACACTACTTTTCTGGAAAACTATATTGAAGGGGTAATTGAACTGGCTTTTGATAAGCTAAGCGATAAAGAGAAATATATATTCTATAACAGCCCCTACGGAATAATTGACGAATTTGAATGTTTTGACACAGGAGAAAACAGTGTAATCTGCTCCAGCGAATGGCAGGTTGCCGAAAGACTTATCGCTAACTTTAAAGAATACGTAGGGTTCTACGAAAATGAACATATCAGGTTCTATCAGTATAACGGTTATGTATAGATACCAAAAGTAGCTTAAGGACAGAGGAATCATTCAAAGTATGTCTCGTAAAGGTAACTGTCTGGACAATGCAATGATGGAAAATTTCTTTGGATTAATGAAGAATGAACTGCTTTATATTAATAAATTCAGTTCCATCGAAGACTTTGAAGAAGAACTAAGAAAATATATTTGGTGGTATAACAATAAAAGAATTAAGCTTAGATTAAAAGGTATGAGCCCGGTACAATACCGAGCTCACACAAATATAAATTAATTATTAAAAGCCTAGCTTTTAGGGGCACTTCAAAGTTTCATATAAGCCCTTTATATAGAATTATATCGGAAAAGCGGCTATTCTGATCCGTTATTCTATCTCCTGATATCTTTCATCTCAATCATTTTATTTTTCTTGAATACCATTCCCAAATTTTATCAAGTGCTTTGGGAGAGAAGGTCTCTTCTATCGCTCCATACTCGGCAGGCATTCCCGTTTTGCATTCCTGAAAAAGATGATTCAACGGATATATGCTGGTAGTTTCAACATTTCTGTTTCCACCTTTATTCAAAGCTCTCATTATTCCATCCAGATTCTCTTCTGCGCGAACTTGTCTGTCTTTCGTTCCATTCAAAGCTAATACAGGGCATTTGACCTTCACTAAATAATCGGCCGGATTGGTAAGCAAGAAAGAACGGAACCAGGGATCCATAAAATGGTTAATCATACTATTAATGAAGATATCTCCCTGTTTTGTGTCAAATTTAAGAATAGAACAAATATCCTGTTCCTTTTCCTTATAAAACTTCTGTAACTGAGAACGGGCACTTTCTCCGGGAAATTGACGCAATATATCGGCACTTCCTTTATGGATCTTTGCCAATGATTGCTTAGCTTCTTCTGAATAAGAGTCTCCAAGTAAATCTTCACCTTGTTGAATCAGAATCTTTTCACCAGATAAACCCGGTCCGGCCAATAAAACAATAAAGGCAATCTTCTTATCGGTGGAAGCAACCATTGGAGCAATAATACCTCCTTCGCTATGCCCCATCAATCCGATCTTCTTTTTATTGATATCTTTTCGTGTTCTTAGATAAGCTACTGCAGCCTCAACATCTTTAGCAAAATCGGCAGATGTAGCGCCTTTATATACACCACCCGACTTTCCAAATCCACGGTCATCAAAGCGTAATACAGCTATGCCTTTACGGGTTAGGTAATCGGCTATAATCCAGAAAGGTTTATGATCAAATATCTCTTCATCACGATTCTCGGCTCCACTGCCTGTAATCATCACTACAGCTGGATACTTGCTATTCACTTTTCCCTTTGGAAAGGTCAACGTTCCTGCTAACGAAATACCATCTTTTGCATTTAAGAACGTTACATCCTCTACGTTATAAGGAAACGGTGCCTTTGGTTCCTGTGGACGATTTCTTTTTAGCACTCCTTTTTCAAGATCTAAAGGGAATGACATGCCCATCTGTTTAAAAGTTCCTTTTAAGGACTTACCATCCCATTTACCCGAATATTCAGCTTGTAGCGGAGTTAAGGTAACGTTTAGCAATGAATCTTTAAACGTAACACTTGTTATTGGAATTCCTTTTGCCGACTGATCCGGACTATCCATAGTTCCTGTATACAAACCATTATTACAATTAAAATGAAAAACTAAAGTCAGTTTGGTTCCCCGAACTTCAAGTATGCCATTCCAATCTCCAGCTATTTCCTGTGCACAGACGCTAAGAGAATTCCATACTAACAAAAAAAGGAATAAGGTTCTTGTCTTCATAATATTACGTTTTTTTCTGAAATATAAAATTACAAAATCTTTTTGAAATTATAATCATCTAATCTTTAAATAGTTACCCAAATAAAAACAGTCAATCTCTTTTTAGGGAAATTCCTATTAAAGATTGGGGAATATCTTTAGCCAATAGAATTTTCTCATCTTATTTTTGCCACATAACAAAACAGACCAGATATTAAACTAAAAAAATTAAGCGTTATGAAAAAGATAATTTTATCATTAGTTGCCATTATAATGGTATCAGTGAGTTCAGCTTGTATGGCTTCCAATAAGGGAGGACATCATCACAAAGGTAATCGCACAGAAGTTATTGTGATACACGAGAACAATAGAGGCAGAGGTCATTATATCCGCCATGACAAAAGAAGATATGACGGTTACAGGAATGAAAGGTTTTGCCAGGAAAGAGATCATAGAGTTAAATGCAGAAAGCATAGATATGATAACAGATGCTATGATTGCAGACATCATCATCACAATAAAGATGCTGTAGTAGCAGGTGCAGTTCTTGGAACAGCAGCTCTCGTTCTAATGAATTCCGGTCATTAAAAATCACCAGTAAAAGTAGGGATCACTAGTAAAAGTACCGGGGTGATGCATATATGGTAGCAAACCTAAACAAAAAGACTTGATATTCTACAACTCAAATTTTAATATAAATCTGCGGTTAACGATTCGTTCTACATCGTTACCGCAGATTTTTTTCTGATTAAACATATTAATTACTTATAGAAAGAGAAGAAGTACAAAGTCTATGTTATCACTAAGGCATTATGTGCTTATCAGAAAGCAATGAGCTAGAGTACAAGTCATTTTTACCAAAAGAACATTGAACAATTCCCTAAATTATGGCCTAAAGCACAAAGTATTTGTTCTCATAAAAGCTTTAAGTACTTACCAGAGAGCAATGGGCTGGAGTAAATTCAAAAATTATTTACCCAGCCTCAGCTCCCAAACATCAGTGATTATTTCTTTATCCAAAACAGATATCAGAAGCTTCGAATGCTTACCAGAGAGAGCTATGAGCTGGAGCAAACTAAAAAATATCATAAAAGAAAACCTTACCACGTTAAGTTTCCAACCATCAATGATTATTTCTTTATCCGATAACAGATAAGAGTATCAATCGGCGTGTTATTCAGGGTGGTTATCTGAACAAACATATCGGGCCTTTTAAACTCGAATCGGGTTTTTAGCTTTGCTTGCTCAGGGTCTGAGGAATCTTTAAAAGGAACCGCTTCACATATTTTATTTGAAGTAAACCGCGATACAAAGACCATTGGATGAGATCCTTTATAAATCTCGGTTTCAATAAATGTATCGGTGCTTTTATCATATACATTTAGAACTTTGGCTTCCACGACTGTTTTCTTCTTCACCAAAACCTTGAAGTTACCTTCAATTTTGCTATTGGAGTATTTTCCTGTCCACACAAAAGTACTGTCCTTACTTAGCTTACCTTTCCACGTTCCGGCAAATTGTTTAAACAGTTTTATCTGATTAAGATCTCTTTTCTTGTTATCATTTACAGTCTTTTCTACCGTTGATTCTACTCCGTATAGAATCTGCCATCTTACATCAATCCGTTTAAAGACGAAAAATATAACTCCCTGATCTACCTGAATGTAATGTCCGTCTTTATAATCTGTACGACTATTTATCTTTGCCGTATACAGCACTGTTGAATTATCAAGAATCTCATATTTCTCGTCCAGTATATTAAATTTCTGCCCTTCCTGAGTTTTAAAGAGAGGCTTGAATATAGAAATACAATCTTCGTAGGTTAAAACATTGCCATTATAAATGTATCTGAATTTAGGAGAATAGTTCATTGTTTTCATTACCAGACTAAAATCGGTTTGCTCACAGCCTACAAAGAACATATTCACTATCTTCTTTACCTCTTTCTTTATTATGCCTTTCTCGGCTTCTGAGACAGTTTTATCCTTGCTTGTGCAGGAAAATAAAGTGGTAACAAATAATATACAGAATAGAAGTTTTGTTTTCATAGTTTCCTGATTTATTAAGGGTTATGCTAACAAAGATATCATTTAGATGGAATAATAATGTATTAATATCAGAATCTTTTCACTTTAACAAACAGAAAGGTTGGTTGGTTTTATCTGTGAGCTTAATTATGCAATCCATAAAAGTATAAAACGCAAAAAAGGCTCCTTTTACAGAGCCTCTTTGCATTTTATATAAGTGAGCTAACTAGCTTAGAATTTATTTTGTAACATCTGAAATAAACTTTCCAATTAGTTCAAGTGCTTGTGGAGAGAAAGTCTGCTCAATACTAGCATACTCGGTAGTCATCCCTGTTTTACACTCCTGAAACATGTGATTCAATCCTATAATACTCATTGTCTGGAAATTCTTGTTTCCGGCTATTTTAAGCGCTTTCCTTATTTCAGTAAGATTGATATCTGCATTAACCTGTCTGTCTTTTGTGCCATTCAAAGCCAGAACCGGACAATGTACTTTAGTGAGATACGTTACGGGATCTAAGCTAAGGAAACAGCGAGACCATGGATCCATAAATTGTTTTATCATTCCATTAACATAATCCTGCTGATGATCTACCGGAACTTTCTGGTAAGCAAACACACTGTCTTTATTGTCTTTAAAGTACTTCTCTAACTCTGCACGAGCAGATTCTCCAGGATATTGAGAGAGAATCTTAAAGCAATCAGCCGGAACTTTAACCAATTTCTCCTTTTCAGCTTCAGGCATAGAATCGCCGGCCAAGTCTTTAGTTTGCTGTATTATGATCTTATCTCCCGAAACACCGGGTCCGGCAAGCAATACAATGAAAGATATATTCTTATCGGTAGAAGCAACTATCGGAGCTATTATACCTCCCTCGCTATGCCCTACCAATCCAATCTTCTTCTTGTTGATTTCTGTTCTGCCTTGCAGATAATTAACGGCAGCCTGTACATCGGTAGCAAAATCGGTTGTTGTAGCTCCTTTAAAAGCACCTCCGGATTTTCCTGTACCTCTGTCGTCGAAGCGTAAAACAGCTATACCATGGCGGGTAAGATAGTCGGCAATAACAAGAAATGATTTATGCCCGAAGAGCTCTTCATCACGATTCTGTGGACCACTGCCTGTAATTAATACCACTGCCGGATATGTACCCTTTTCTTTTGGATAAGTAAGCGTTCCCGCAAAGGTAATACCAGCTTTATCATTCTTGAAAGTCACCTCTTCAGCTTTGTAAGGAAAAGGAGCTTTCGGTTCCTGCGGACGGTTTACCACAATTTCTCCGGCTTCTAGATCAAGCGGTAGAGTCATTCCAGCTTGCTTAAATGTACCTTTTATGGTTTTTCCATCCCATTTACCGGAATAATCAATCATCATGGAGGTTATCTGCGCATTAACCAGAGAGTCCTTGAAAGAAACGCTTGACAAGGGTATTCCTTTTGCTGATTGATCCGGACTATCTAAAGTACCTTTATACGCACCGTTATCGTTTTTAAAATGGAATACCAAGTGCAACTTCGTCCCCTGAACGTTAAGTGCTCCATTCCAATCGCCTACTATGTCCTGAGCAAAAGCGCCTAAAGAACAGAATATAAATAAAAACGAAATAATTCCTTTTCTCATATAAGTAGATTTATAATTTAATTGAATACGAAGATAAAACAAAGAATAAAAATATGAATCATTTTTACAATAAAAATATTCTAATCATTGATAATTTCCATATTAGGGAAATTCCTATAAAACATTGGGGATTATCTCTGCAAAGGATATTCTCCTCGCTATATATTTGCTGCATAACAAAAAACTAGATTACTAATTCACTAAAACGAGTATTTATGAAGAAGATTTTTTTATCATTAGTTGCCATTATAATGGTATCAATGAGCTCAGTTGCTATGGCAGGACACGGATATGGACACCGCCACAAAGTTGCAAGAACAGAAGTTATTATAAGTTATGAAAACGGAAGAGATTGTGATCGCCACGATTACTACAGAGGTGACAGAGACTGTGATCGCTATACATATAGAGATAACAGAAGGTATGATGATTACAGAGACTTGCGTGAAGAAAGAGAACGCGAAATGAGATACAGAGAAGATCAATGCAGAAGAGAAAGATACGAACGCAGATGCCATCACCACAATGATGGTGCTAAGGTAGCCGGAGCAATCTTAGGAGCTGCTGGTCTTATCTTACTTGCTACTCATTAATATTTTTCCAGACTAAACTACAACTAAACCATGTGCGGCAAACAATGTATGGTCCTCATATAGTTTGCCGCATTTAATTATTCTGCATTTGTTAGCAACAGAGTAATAAACAAAAGAAAGAAATCTGATATTTATTTCCAGAAAGAGAAGAAGTGATGAACCGGACCATGCCCCTTTCCTATCCCATAATCGGCTCCATGCAATATAGCCTGAGTCATATATTCCTTTGCCTTTCTCACCGATTCATCCAAAGAGAAGCCATGAGCTAGAAAAGAAGCTAAGGCTGAGGATAATGTACATCCTGTTCCATGTGTATTCTGCGATGCTATTCTCAACGCTTTTAGCTCAAGAATCTCTCTCGTCTCTGCATTGTAAAAGATATCAGTAAGCTCGTTATCGGATAGATGTCCCGCTTTTAGCAGCACCGAAATCGTATTATTGCACGAAAGACTCTTTATCACCGCCAGCATATCTTCCTTGCTTCCTATTTTCTGCCCAGATAAAACCTCAGCTTCTGGTATATTCGGAGTGATGATTCTTGTTAGCGGAATTAACTCATGTTGTAAAGTGCGGACTGCTTCCTGCTTTAGTAAATCATTACCTGCCGTGGCAACCATCACCGGATCGAGCACAATGTTACGGATATTATAGGGAGCTAACGCTTCCTTCACCGCCATTATCAGTTCTGAAGAGTGAAGCATTCCTATCTTTACGGCATCGGCACCAATGTCACTAAGAACAGATTCTATTTGTCCTCTCACGAAAGTGGCAGGTACGGGATGTACTCCTTTTACCTCAAAAGTATTCTCGTCTACTACAGCCGTTATGGCCGACATGGCATAGCATCCGCAGGCCGATATTGTTTTTATATCTGCCTGAATACCTGCTCCTCCACTTGGATCACTTCCAGCAATGGTTAATACTCTCTTATATTGTTTCGACATACTTTTTAGGTTCAAATTTCCTTCATTATCCACATTCCACGATATAATTCACTACGACTTTGACGAAGTTATTCTTCAGATTTCTTTCATCATCCATATTCCACAGTAGCAATGCCCACTATTTCCCATTGGAGCATCGAGGTACGAAAATCCCATTCTTTCGTACAAACCAACCGCTCCGCTTAGCTCGTCCATACTTTCAAGATAGACTTTAGAGTAACCGGCTTCTTTGGCATAATCCAGGCATTTGTCTATTAGCTGTTTGCCAATTCCCTTTCCTCTTGTTTCGGGAAGCAGATAGAGTTTCACCAGCTCTGCCGTATCTGGCGGTAAACCTTTTGTAGGATAAATACCTCCGCCACCAAGCACTTTATTGTTTTCCTCGTCCCAAACCACAAAGTATGTGCTTTTGTCGGCTTTAAAGATTTCACTTAAATAGTTTATCTCATCATCATAATAGACTGTACCCGGATGATTGGCACCAAACTCCTCCAATGTTTTGCGAATAATATTTGCCAAAGCTTTATTATCCTCTTCCTTAATATTTCTGATTACCATAAAACTACACCATTTGATTGATTATAAATAAGAAACAGCCTATTGAAATAGCTATTAATTTACCGCAAAAGTAGTCGATTTATTTTTAGATTATCACTATTCCAAGCAATTCTTAAAATAAAAATAACAGAAAACTGTAGGATTATTCATTCTTTTTTTAGTTACTTTGCAGCCGTAAAGACAAAGGGGTGCCCCATGGAGGGCTGAGATTATACCCGTTGAACCTGATGCAGTTAGTACTGCCGTAGGAATTGTTGCAAAGCTTATTTATTATTTCTTTCCTCACCGCACGCTTTTGTATTTACGCATTTACATATCCTTAAAAAACGTAAGTATGAAAGTTCAAGTAAACAACAAGGAGACAGAGCTTCAATCGCAGTCTTCAATCAAGCAAATGGCTTTATCAATGAATCTTCCCTCGGCGGGTGTGGCAATTGCCGTGAACAACAAAATGGTTCCACGCACAGAATGGGATCAGTTCATCCTGAACGAGAATGATCAGATTGTGATAATCAAAGCTGCTTGTGGAGGATGAATGCTATAAAATTTCAATTCATCACCCATTTCACCGAACGATATTCTTATTTTGATTCTGCCAGACTGGCTCTTGAAGGCGGTTGTCGATGGATTCAGCTACGCATGAAGGATGCACCTGCCGAAGTTGTTGAGGCTGAGGCTGTCCGCATAATGCAATTATGCAAGGAATACGGGGCTACTTTCATTATTGACGACCATGTGGAGTTGGTGAAAAAACTGGGAGCAGATGGAGTGCATCTGGGTAAGAACGATATGCCCATTGCCAATGCCAGAAAAATTCTTGGTAAGAACTTCATTATTGGCGGAACAGCAAATACGTTTGATGATGTATGCATGCACGTGAATTCGGGAGCCGATTACATTGGTATGGGACCTTTCAGGTACACAACCACCAAGAAGAACCTTAGTCCGGTACTGGGTTTGCAGGGGTACAAAGGTATACTAGGCCAGATGGCAGCAAAGGGAATATCAGTACCTGTTGTAGCTATTGGCGGTATTACGGCTGATGACATAGAAGATGTGATGCAGACCGGCGTATCGGGTATCGCACTCTCGGGTACTATCCTGAGGGCAACAGATCCGGTGAGTGAAACCAGGCAGATTCTTCAAAAAATAGACAACAGTAACACTTATTAGAGACTGATAGAGAGCTTGCATCTACTTCTTAATTCGAGCATTTCCTGCCCAAAGGCCACGGAAAGGAAAGCATTCACCGTAGATTACAGAACTTCTTTCTATCAGACAACAACGAATAAACAAGAATAAAAATGGAAAAATTAATAATTGCAGGAAGAGAATTCAGTTCCCGCCTGTTTCTGGGAACAGGAAAATTCAATTCTAACAAGATAATGGAAGAAGCTATCCTGGCTTCTGAAAGTGAAATGGTAACTGTAGCCATGAAACGTATTGACCTGGATAATCAGGAAGATGATATGCTGAACCACATAAAGCACCCTAATATTCAGCTATTGCCAAATACATCGGGCGTTAGAAATGCAGAGGAAGCTGTATTCGCAGCTCAGATGGCACGAGAGGCATTCGGAACAAACTGGCTGAAGCTGGAAATTCATCCCGATCCACGTTATTTATTGCCCGATTCTGTGGAAACACTCAAGGCTACCGAAGAGCTTGTAAAGCTTGGCTTTGTGGTGTTACCTTATTGTCAGGCAGACCCAGTGCTTTGCAAGCAACTTGAAGAGGCAGGTGCTGCTACGGTTATGCCGTTGGGTGCTCCTATCGGTACCAATAAAGGGTTGCAGACCAAGGACTTTATCCGCATTATTATAGAACAAGCCGGGATTCCTGTAGTTGTAGATGCAGGTATTGGCGCACCAAGTCATGCTGCTGAGGCTATGGAAATGGGTGCTTCGGCAGTACTTGTAAATACTGCAATAGCGGTTGCCGGTAATCCGGTGGAGATGGCCAAAGCATTCAAGCTAGCAGTGGAAGCCGGACGAATGGCTTACGAAGCCCAACTAGCTACAACAGGTATTAAAGCCCAGGCAAGCAGTCCGCTAACCAGCTTTTTAAATGTATAATAACGCAAGATTCCCAATTATGAAAAGTGAAATAACAAGAACTCCTTTCCCTAATTCCGAAAAAATATACGTGGAGGGTGTAATTCATCCTATCAAGGTTGCCATGCGCAAAGTGAAACTGACCGATACTGTGAAGATGGTAAACGGTGAAAGGGTTTTCCATAAGAATGACGACGTGGTGATTTACGATACCAGCGGCCCGTTTACGGATCTTTCCGTGCAAATAGATCTGCAGAAAGGGTTACCCAGACTTCGCGAATCGTGGATTAAAGAGCGCGGAGACGTGGAGCAACTCTCGGACATTAGCTCTGAATACGGAAGAATGCGCCGTGCGGACAAAAGTCTGGACGCTTTACGATTCGAGCATATTGCATTACCTTACAGGGCAAAGGCCGGAAAGCAAATTTCTCAGATGTATTATGCCAAACAAGGCGTTATTACTCCGGAAATGGAGTACGTAGCTATCCGTGAGAACCAGAATAATGCAGAGTTGGGCATAGAATCGCACATCACGCCTGAGTTTGTTCGCCGTGAGGTTGCCGAAGGACGGGCTGTGATTCCGGCTAACATCAACCATCCTGAGGCTGAACCTATGATTATCGGGAAGAATTTCCTCGTGAAGATAAACACAAACATTGGAAACTCGGCCACATCTTCGGGCATTGAAGAGGAAGTGGAGAAGGCTGTATGGTCTTGCCGCTGGGGTGGAGATACGTTGATGGACCTTTCTACGGGAGCAAACATTCACGAAACACGCGAATGGATTATCCGCAACTGTCCGGTTCCTGTTGGTACCGTACCAATTTATCAGGCTTTGGAAAAGGTAGATGGCAAGGTGGAAGACCTTACCTGGGAGATTTACAAGGATACGCTGATTGAGCAATGTGAACAAGGAGTTGACTACTTTACAATCCATGCCGGAATCAGGCTTCACAACGTACATCTATCTCAAAAGCGCCTCACTGGAATCGTTTCCCGTGGTGGTTCCATCATGTCTAAATGGTGCCTCGTTCACAATCAGGAGAGCTTCCTTTATGATCATTTCGATGATATCTGCGAGATTCTTGCTCAATATGATGTGGCGATTTCACTGGGTGATGGTCTCCGTCCGGGAAGCATTCACGATGCCAACGATGAGGCTCAGTTTGCTGAACTAGATACACTGGGAGAGTTAGTGCAACGTGCATGGAAGTACAACGTACAAGCCTTTATTGAAGGTCCGGGACATGTGCCTATGCACAAGATCAAAGAGAATATGGAACGACAGATTTCTGCCTGCCACGAAGCACCTTTCTACACGCTCGGCCCATTGACAACCGACATCGCTCCCGGTTATGACCATATAACCAGTGCCATTGGCGGAGCACAGATTGCCTGGCTAGGTACAGCAATGCTTTGCTACGTTACGCCGAAAGAGCATCTGGGATTGCCCGACAAAGAAGACGTGCGCGTGGGTGTGATTACCTACAAGATTGCAGCACATGCCGCCGATCTGGCCAAAGGTCACCCCGGAGCACAGGTGCGCGATAATGCGCTGAGCAAGGCTCGTTACGACTTCCGTTGGAAAGACCAGTTCAATCTTTCGCTTGATCCCGAGCGTGCATTGGAGTACTTCAAACAAGGAGCTCACGAAGATGGTGAATACTGCACTATGTGCGGCCCTAACTTCTGCGCCATGCGCCTGTCTCACGACCTGAATGCTTGTGCAAAATAATCCATTCGGGAATGGTTAAAAATATCTTGTACAAAAGATTGTTTTCTTCTGTACAAAACAATTAATTCTTCTGTACAAAAGATTGCATTCTTTTGTACAGGCTACAAAAAATATAAAAGGAAATGTTTTCAGATGAATTAGCTAAAATTTCATGGGAAGACTCTACAAGAGCCATTTATTCCAAAACATCCACCGATGTGGAACGTGCGCTTGGCAAAGAACACTTAGATGTGAACGATTTCATGGCGTTGATTTCTCCGGCCGCCGAACCATACCTGGAGGTGATGGCTCAGCTGAGTCGCCAATATACCTTACAGCGTTTTGGCAAAACCATATCCATGTTTGTGCCGCTCTACATAACCAACTCATGTACCAACCATTGCATCTACTGCGGATTCCAGCACAATAACCCCATTGCCCGTGTTATTCTTACGGAAGAGGAAATTGTGAACGAGTACAAAGCAATCAAAAAGCTGGCTCCGTTTGAGAATCTACTGCTTGTTACGGGAGAGAATCCGGTAGCCGCAGGAGTTCCGTATATAGAAAGAGCTCTTCAGCTTGCCAAACCTTATTTCTCCAATCTTCAGATAGAGGTTATGCCACTCAAAGCTGAGGAGTATGAACGCCTCACGCACTCGGGCCTCAACGGTGTTATCTGTTTCCAAGAGACATACAACAAGGCAAACTACAACATTTACCATCCGAAAGGAATGAAATCGAAGTTCGACTGGAGGGTAAACGGATTCGATCGTATGGGACAAGCCGGAGTTCATAAAATTGGTATGGGCGTGTTGATTGGTCTTGAGGAATGGCGTACGGATGTTACCATGATGGCTCACCACTTAAGGTATCTGCAAAAGAATTACTGGAAGACAAAGTACAGCCTAAACTTCCCAAGAATGCGTCCTTCGGAGGGCCATTTTCAGCCCAATGTGGTTATGAGCGACAGGGAATTGGCACAGCTCACTTTTGCTTTCCGTATCTTCGATCATGATGTGGACATCTCCTACTCAACCCGTGAGAGTGCAGAAATGCGCAATAACATGGCAACCCTTGGAGTAACTACAATGAGTGCCGAAAGCAAGACTGAACCGGGAGGTTACTACACCTATCCGCAGGCATTAGAGCAGTTTGCCATCAATGATAGTCGCACAGCCATACAAGTTGAAAAGGACTTGAAACGGATAGGCCGTGAACCGGTATGGAAGGACTGGGATCAGGCATTTGATAGATAATTATAATTCTGTATTATGTAACTTGATGGATTAACTATTTTAATTCCTATAAGCAGTGAACGAGAAATTACAACTATATATGTAACCCAATGAACTCATCCCTAATCTTCCTTAAAACAAGGAAAATTAGGGAGAGTTCATTATTTGTACAAACAATGAATCGAGCAATGAGCTAGGCCGGAAAAGCTAAGTTTCCTGATATATTTTGGAATATAGCTAGACTATAGTTTGATAGATAATAAAGTACATAAAGATAAGATGCAACGAATTAAGCAGGGAATCTTTAAATACCTGGAAAAGCAGATTATCTGCCAAATAACAAATAGCCCTATTTATATGAACAAGAGATAATGGGCAAGACTATACATTCCGAAATATTAAGGGAGAGATAGATTTTGTCATTTTATAAATAGCCCTATATATTAAAGGCAAGATATAACAGACTGAGATAATCTTACTGAGATATTGAGGAAATAGAGATTTTACAGCTTTACAGATTGTCCAATTTATTAAGAACAAGAGATAGCAGACACAACTATGTTTCCAGAAATATCTGGGAGATAAAGATTTCGCTGCTTTACAAATTGCCCAATATATTAAGAACAAGAGATAATGGACAGAACTGAGCTTCAATAAATAATGGAGAAGAGTAAGATTCTGTTATTATATAAATAACTAATTATATTTACATGAGATACGACAGACAAACAATGCTACCCGAAATAGGCGAAGATGGTCAGGAAAAGCTTAGAAAAGCTTCAGTTTTATTAGTGGGTGTAGGCGGCTTGGGCTCTCCAATCGCTCTTTATCTTACAGCAGCCGGAATAGGAACACTGGGGATAATGGATAGTGATATTGTGAGCCTTACCAATCTGCAACGACAAGTATTCTATACAGAAAGCGAGCTTGATAAAGTAAAAACTGAGTGTGCCCATAAAAGACTTAGCGCTTTAAACAGTGAAGTAAACATCCAATCCTATCCGTACAAGTTGACAAAAGAAAATGCCGATGAGATTATCAGCAAATACGATCTTGTAGTAGACGGATGCGACAACTTCCCTACCCGATACCTGATCAATGACACTTGTGTTAAGCTCGGCAAGCCCTATGTGTACGGAGCAATATTCGGTCTGCAAGGGCAAGTCTCGGTCTTCAATCACAAAAGTGGAAAGACATACCGCGATCTTTTCCCCGATGAAGAAGAGATGTTGGCCATGCCTCCACTTTCCAAAGGCGTTATGGGCGTAACACCGGCCGTAACAGGAAGCGTAGAAGCATCGGAGGTCATAAAGCTAATCTGCGGATATGGCGAACTACTCGACGGCAAGCTGTGGACCATTGATTTACGCACCATGGAGACAAATATTATTGCATTGTAAAAATAATACTACTCTATATTATTGCAATTGTTATTCATATAACCTACTTTTGTATGGAAAATATTTTATATCATTTTTACAACGCACTATAGATTATCTGAAAACAATTTTAAATTATGAAGAAAATATTATTGCTATTCATTTCATGTGCATTATTGCCATCATGCTGCACACTATTCACTAGTTCTGACCAAAGCATCACATTTGCAGGACCAGAAGGAACTAAAATTTACGACACCTATACCAATATAAAAATTGCCGAAATTGGTGAATCAAAGATGGTAACGGTAAGAATTAAGAAAAAGGTAGAGAGCAAAACCTTGATAGCCAAGAAAGAAGGCTACAGACCATCTCCTCTATTGCTGGAATCTACATTTAATCCAACAACTCTCTGGAATATTTTATTCTGGCCAGGATTTATAGTTGATTTCGGAACTCAGAAAATAAGTAAATGGGACAATACATATATCAATATTGATTTAGAAAAAGATCCAAGAAGCACTCAGCAATTATAAATAATATGAAACAGGCTCAACATCTTAAATTAAGGTGTTGAGCCTGTTTTTATGTTATTTTCATTGAGCATATCTTAATAGGTTGAACTATAATAGAAGGAATGCGCCAATAATATTTTGATTTAATCATCAAATGACTAGCTTTGCGCACATTTTTTTAAGAATTTGAAACTTATTGCCGTTACTGCTCCTCACTTTTTTTGTTGAAGAGGATAAAATTATTACTGAGTTATTTGAAGAAGGACTGAATATACTCATTATTTGGAGGTATGAGATGCCAGAACATCTAAATATTTTTTCGCAGCCTCTAGTTGAGCATCTGTATTTGTATCTTTGTTTTCTACGTAAATATCTGGTTTTATGCCTATGCCGTGATGTTGAGATCCGTCTCTGTTTAAGAATTTAGCAAATGTCATTGAAAATGATGCAAAGGGCAATTTAAAATGAGGCGTATCTCCATTGCAACCTGCTGTATTCTCTCCTATAAGGATACCTAATTTATAATTCTTGATTATATCTATCACCGTTTCCATAAAACTCATTGAAACCGAATTAACTAAAAATACACAAGGCACAGTTATTTTCTCGTTGACTGGCAATGAATATTGAAACTTCTTTGAATAGTCTTTATTCATTGCTGACGTTGAAGGAGCTATAAACCATTTTTCCGTGGGTTTAGGAACAGGATTAATGTGATTGGGAAAATAGTAATGTACTTCATAAAGATTCCCTAAAGAAAGAATTGAATCTGTGATATTAGCTAAAATGCTGAATACATCTGTAGTTGGATAACCTCTCATATCAAAAATAACCCCTTTGCCCTTGTTTATCTCTGGAATATAGGCTTTAAACTTTTCGTAACTGATTAATTGAGGATCTTTCAGATTAATATAATATTTATTCCCATCAAAACATTTAATAAATTCTTTATCGGCAACAAAAGCAGGTCTAAACATATTTATTTTTACAGCCACATCTGATTCTTTTCCTTTAGAGTTCTTTATAGTCAGATTTAAAACAGAATCTCTTGCATAACTACTAAAAATCTCATAGGAAGAAGTAAGCTTTGTTAATCCACTTTCTAAAGTTGAGTAGGATAAGTTATTCAATTTCCCTTTTATAAAAGATTCGACTTCTATATTATTAATCTTAATAATCCTATCTCCTCTGTGAATAACAGAGTCGTAGGGTGCAAGCATATTCTTTATTAGCAATTTATTGTCCAGAATCACAGTCTCAATTCCAGGAAATCTTTTTGTTGAGAATGCTCCTAGCACGTTAAAGTTCAAATAAACATGGCTATCTTTTACTAAGTTCATCATGTTGCATACTAAATAGTAATAACTAGTAGAATTATTACTATTTGCTATTTTATTAAAATAGTCTTTATATGACTTACTCCAGGTAACATCAAGTTTATCTTCAAAATAATACGGATAAAAATGCTGAACGATATTGCAACGCATAATTTCATTTGCAATTCGTGCAAAAGGTTCTGATGCCAGTAAATAATACATAGATTTCTCATCCCATCTATTTTTACAAGAATCTATTAAACTGGTTAGTTGTTCACTTCTCTTTGGCAATTCTGATAAAGCAATAGGAAAAGAAACCGCTAATCGGGGATTAATAATGAATGTATATAATGAATCCGGTTTAGGATATTCCGCGGAATACGCGCTTATTTCTTTTATTTCGCTATTAAATTCTCTATTATCGAGCATACTACGTTCCTGTATATAAAAAGATCCGGAAGAATAACGCTTCGGCTTTGAGAAGTTATTATTTATGATAAGATCAGGACATAAAGGAGAAAACAGTTGATATATTTTCTGATTAAAATCTTTTTCCGACTTGCAACCCTCTATTTCTTTTATGGAATAAATGAGAAAGTTAAACCAGTCGAGATCCTTCAAATTATCATTAGGATAGAAATAACGTACATAACCATAAACATCAGACAAGGCACATAAACGATTTTTGAAGTCTTCCGTTAGCTCTTTTTTCTTCCACTCTTTTATTGCAGGATTAGCACTATAACAGTTAGAAATATTCAAAAATAGTAAGAAAGAAAAAAGAATGAAAGATCTGTTTATTGCCCGATTTACTATTCTCATAATTATAGAATTTACAAGATTATTTTTTTGGTTCTTCTTAAATATATAGCATCCTCTAATGCTGATATTTGATAAATATAAAATCAATCAAATCATCATCAAATGTATAAATAAAAAATACGCAAACAAAAAATCAGTGTATTTTTATTTATAATAATACATCCATCCAATTAAAGGTAATAAATCTAATAATTAAATGAGTAAGTATATTTAGAATTGAAGAATGAGTATCTTTTTATTATCTTATATGAGTACCATTTTCTTGTATAACCTTCCAACCATTATCAAACTTTTTAAAGACAAACGTCCAGCAGCCATTATTCAAAATAGTATCGCCACTTACCATTAAAAATTTACTCTTAAACTCAGTTGTACATGTGGCTGCTGTTTTCGACAACACATAAACATACATTGCAACAAGTCTTGCTTCCGTAAACCTTTGAATACCGGCAAAGCTAGACTTCATATGTTCGTTGTAACTGGAATAACTTGTGTATTGTATTTTTCCGTCACCGCCCATTACGTAACCTTCTTTGTTGGCCCTCATTCCTGTATGAGTATTATAATTCAGGGTATTTGGATTGAAAAAATCCGTTACTATAGTTTCTATTTCACCTTTTATCTTTTCTCTTTCTTTATCAGTAACTTCATCTTTGCATAAAGTTCTGCATGATATTGAGAAAAAGACCATTACAATAAGAATAACAAAAGAACTCAAGTACTTTTTCATATCATTAAGTATTAGGATTTACAAAGAAAGTTTTAAAGCTATTCTCTTCAACTTCGTAACCACTATTATAAAACAAACCAGATATTCTTTTTCTCATGTTAGTTCTATAATTTACACTAACAAATTTTGTTTGCTTGTTTTAAGTACAGACATTATATTCATAATTAAGGAATCAACAAATATCCTTTTAATTTAGTCCTTAAATGACTACCTTTGCGCACATTTTTTTAATTATGAAACTAATAGCCGTTACTACTCCATATTTTTTTGTTGAAGAGGATAAAATTATTACTGAGTTATTTGAGGAAGGACTGGATATACTCCATTTAAGAAAACCCGAAACTTGTGCAATGTATTCAGAACGCTTGCTAAAGCTTATCCCTGAAAAATATCACAAGAAGATTGTTACTCACGAACATTTCTATATGAAAGAAGAATTTGGGCTGATGGGTATTCATCTGAACTCCAGAAATTCCAAGGAACCGGAAGATTACGAAGGACATGTAAGTTGTTCATGTCACTCTATAGAGGAAGTAAAACAAAAGAAAGAGTTTTATGATTATGTGTTTATGAGTCCGGTTTTCGATAGTATTTCAAAAGAGGGATATAACTCTCAATACACTCCCGAAGAATTAAGAAAAGCTGCAAAAGATGGTATTATAGATAATAATGTAGTAGCATTAGGAGGCATTACTGCCGATAATATTCTGCAAATAAAGGATTTTGGATTTGGTGGTGCCGCCTTACTTGGAGACATCTGGGGCAAATTTGATTTCTGTAATGACGAGAATTATTTAGCAATAATAAAACATTTCAGAAAATTAAAAGAAATTGCAGATTAAAACCAATCTGCCTAAAACAAAAAAGAAGGGGAATTATTTAAATAATCTCCTTCTTTCCAATTTCACAGTGTGATACACAACAGATGTATATCTTATTTTTCTGCAAATAACTCTCTTTCTTTTTCATTGTAAATAGTCAGATTAACGATGCTTACGAATTTTTTGTACTGAGCTTCTGATAAAATAGCTCTTGCATTTCCCAAATTAAAGAATATTGCTTTTGTAGAAGCTTCCTCTTCTGTAGCTCCTTTTGCAGTAGCACGCTCCATTCTTCTTTCTCCTTCACTAAATACATACTTCAGAGTTTCTTTTTGCTCTGCATCTGTCTTAAGGAAATTTGCGATTCCATTAAGGGTACTTTCGTCGTTTAACGTGTAAACACACTTACTTGAACTAACAGGACTACCTGCAAACGTTGCTGTTCCAAAACCTAATACAGCTAACATAAAAACTGATAAACGTTTCATAATTTAAAATTTTAATTAAACATATACCTAAAAAAACAGAGAATACCCGAACTTATGTATTCATGGTATTCTCTGTCTCTTAAGGTTTTTATCTTTTGATGATGCAAACATACGAATATGTTTTATAACATGCAAACATTTTAGAAGAAATGTTTTATAACATATTATTTTTCTTGTTTTATATATCTATTAATTATAGACAATTGGTTTCCTTTTGAAAGAATAATATATTATTTTTAATATTAAAATACCAAATAAAAGATCTTTATGACACGCATTAAATACATTTACATATCATAAATACATTTTTATTCAAATTAATATTTCATTTAGATTATTTCATTCATATTACATTTTATATCTAAATTCTAATTTTGCTCTTGGCAGATCGCAATATTATTGAAGTAAATGGGAAGAGACTCAATATTTATCACAATTCAAATATCCGACAAAGACAAACTATTAACGCCTCATTCAAACAACCAGATAAAATTTAGCTTTAAAAGTCTTGTTAAGATTATGATAGCAGACAACAAAAACCAAGAAAACAAGTTTTCCTTAAGTTTAAAAGAGCATGAAGAATTCAATAGACTTGCATTAGCTGCAGTAAGATCTTTAGCCGGAAATTCGGGTATAATAACAGTGAAAGTAAAATCACCTGGATTGAAAGATAGTAGTATTAGGATTACAAGTAAATTGAAACAAGAATAGCAAACTATAGATATTAGGAGAATTGAGATTCAACCACAGATTATCGAGGTGTTATTCGGATAGGGAAGTAAAGATGGACTTATAAGCAAAAAAAGAAGGAGATACTAATTTATAGACTCCTTCTCTGTACTATTGCATATATATTTAATAACATACCTTGATAAAAGCTATTAATTCATCTTGTTATTAATCATTGTAAGATTAATAAGTCCTACGAATTTAACATATTGATCTCTTGATAAAATCTGCTTAGCATTACCTAAGTTAAAATATACAGCCTTTTCTGTTGCTTCATCTACAGAGGCACCATTTTTTGCAGCCTTATCCATAACTTTTGTTGCTTCACCAAATACATATTCCAATGCATCCTTTTGTTCAAAACCTACCTGCAAGAAAGAAGCTATTTTATCAAATGTTTTTGCCTCATTCATTTTATAAATAAAACTATTTGAGAAAGCTTCACTATTGTTGTTTCCTGCAAATGTTGTTGCTCCAAAACCTAAGACGGCAACTAATAAAACTACTAATCTTTTCATACCTTAAAAAATTAATTATTAAACAATCTTTCTTAAAAAAAAGCAGAGAATACCCTGTTTTTCGTGTATTCTCTGCTTAAAGTCTTCTTTTTCCTATTGATGATGCAAACATACAAATATGTTTTATAACATACAAATCAATTAACATTTTATGTTATAAAACATACAATAACAACTTTTCGAAACCTTATTTAACAATAAGAGGACTCCCCGACCAAGGGAATCCTCTATAAAGTACTGCAAAATTAAAATGCTAAAACAACTAACTAACTTCTATAAACCAACTATTTTATTCTTCTATAGCTGCCTGAGCCGCTGCTAATCTAGCAATAGGCACGCGGAATGGTGAACAGCTAACATAATTCAAACCAACTCTGTGACAGAACTTAACTGAAGATGGTTCACCTCCATGCTCTCCACAGATACCACATTTCAAGTCAGGACGAACAGAGCGACCTTTCTCTGTAGCCATTCTCACCAACTGACCTACTCCATTCTGATCAAGAACTTGGAATGGATCGACTTGCAAAATCTTCTTTTCTAAATATATAGGTAAGAATGAAGCAACATCATCACGAGAATATCCAAAGGTCATTTGAGTAAGATCGTTTGTTCCGAATGAGAAGAATTCCGCACCTTGAGCAATACGCTCTGCTGTTAATGCGGCACGAGGAATCTCAATCATTGTACCAACTTTATAATCAATGCTATCTCCCATTTCCGCGAACAAAGCTGCAGCTTCTTCACGAATAACATTTTCCTGTTCTTTAAACTCAGGCAATAAACCTGTAAGCGGAACCATGATTTCCGGGAATGTTTCTACTCCTTCTTTCTTTAATTCGAGTGCAGCACCAAGAATAGCGCGGGTTTGCATACGTGTAATTTCAGGATATGTATTCCCTAAACGGCAGCCACGGTGTCCCAACATCGGGTTCTGTTCGTGAAGAGCTTCCACACGTTGTTGAATATGCTTAAATGAAACACCCATAGCATCCGCCATTTCCTGCTGACCTTTTTCATCGTGAGGAACAAATTCATGTAAAGGAGGATCTAGCAAACGAACAGTAACAGGACAGCCTTCCATTGCTTTAAAGATACCTTTAAAGTCTGCTTTCTGATAAGGAAGAATTTTAGCTAAAGCAATTTTTCTGCCTTCTTCATTCTCAGCAAGAATCATTTCACGCATAGCTTTTATCTTCTCGCCTTCGAAGAACATGTGTTCTGTACGGCAAAGTCCAATACCGATTGCTCCAAACTTACGTGCAACTTCGGCATCATGAGGAGTATCAGCATTTGTTCTGACTTTCATTCTGGTATATTTGTCTGCCAAAGCCATCAAATCTGCAAAATCTCCTGAAAGTTCAGCAGCTCTGGTTGCAACCTTACCCTCATAGACTTCTCCTGTTGAACCATTTATTGAGATATAATCTCCTTCTTTTAAAGTAACTCCTCCAACTTCCAGAGTTCTTGATTTATAATCGATACTCAATGCACCTGCACCCGACACGCAACATTTACCCATACCACGAGCAACAACTGCTGCATGAGATGTCATACCTCCACGAGCTGTAAGAATACCTTGAGCAACAGCCATACCAGCAAGATCTTCTGGGGATGTTTCTATACGAACCATCACAACCTTATGACCATCGGCATGCCATTTAGCTGCATCATCTGCAAAGAATACAATTTGACCTGTAGCAGCACCCGGGGAAGCTGGCAAACCTTTAGCAATAACTTTGGCATTCTTAAGGGCAGCTTTATCAAATACAGGGTGAAGTAGTTCATCTAGTTTATTTGGTTCAACACGTTTCAATGCTGTTTTTTCATCAATCATACCTTGACGGAGCAAGTCCATAGCAATCTTAACCATAGCGGCACCGGTACGTTTACCATTTCTAGTCTGAAGGAACCAAAGTTTACCTTCCTGAACAGTAAATTCCATATCCTGCATATCACGATAATGGTTTTCAAGTCTAGTCTGGATTTCATCAAGTTCTTTATAAATTTCAGGCATTGCCTCTTCCATAGAAGGATATTTTGCAGCACGCACGTCTTCTGGAATACCAGCTAGTTCAGCCCAACGTTGAGAACCAATTTTGGTAATTTGTTGTGGTGTACGTATACCGGCTACTACATCTTCGCCCTGAGCATTAATCAAATATTCACCATTGAAAAGATCTTCACCAGTACCAGCATCTCTTGAGAAGCAAACACCCGTTGCAGAAGTTTCACCCATATTACCGAACACCATAGCCTGTACACTTACTGCTGTTCCCCATTCGGCAGGAATACCTTCCATCTTTCTATATAAGATAGCACGTTCATTCATCCATGAATCAAATACTGCACAAATTGCGCCCCATAATTGTTCGTATGCGCAAGTCGGGAAATCGTGACCAGTTTGTTTCTTAACGGCTTCTTTAAATTTCTTAACCAGAACTTTCAAGTCTTCCACTTCAAGTTCATTATCAAGCTTTACTCCTTTTGATTCTTTTACTTCCTCAATAATTGCTTCGAAAGGATCAATATCTTCTTTATTAGTAGGCTTCATACCAAGAACCACGTCTCCATACATTTGTACGAAACGACGGTATGAATCCCATGCAAAACGAGCGTTGCCTGTCTTACGGGTAAGACCTTCAACTACTTCATCATTCAAACCTAAATTCAGAATAGTATCCATCATACCTGGCATTGAAGCACGAGCACCTGAACGTACAGAAACCAACAATGGATTTTCAACATCTCCAAACTTTGATTTCATTAATGCTTCAACTTTAGCTACTGATTTCTCAACGTCTTCCTTTAATAAGTCAACAACTTTATCGCGTCCTAGTTCGTAGTATTCTGAACAAACTTCTGTAGTAATAGTAAAACCTGGAGGTACGGGTACGCCAATAAGGTTCATCTCTGCCAGGTTGGCGCCTTTGCCACCCAATAAGTTTTTCATCTCGGCCTTACCTTCTGCTTGACCGTTACCAAAGGTATAAACTCTTTTCTTATCCATAAAAGTATTAAATTAAAGTACAAGTGTGTGTTTTTTTCTGACTACAAAACTAATTATATTTTAGAGAAATGAAAACTTTTTATGAAAAATATACAAAGTGATAGCGATTTTTGTTTGCTATTACACCTTTTAATGAAATGTATGACTAATTAATCAGTCAAAAAGTGTATTTTTGTGCCATTATTTTAAACTCATACAAAAGTGTCGCGTAAAACTAAAGATCTTCCTATCTTAGAAAAGGTAACAATAACAGATGTGGCTGCTGAGGGCAAAGCCATTGCAAAGGTAAACGACTGGGTAGTATTTGTACCATATGTGGTACCAGGTGATGTAGTAGATCTGAAAATCAGAAAGAGAAAACATCATTATGCAGAAGCAGAAGCTGTACATTTCCATGAATATTCGCCTGTAAGAGCAACTCCATTTTGTGAGCATTATGGTATATGCGGTGGCTGCAAATGGCAATGTTTGCCATACGAAGAGCAAATTAAATATAAAGAGAAACAAGTTGTAGACAATCTTACCCGCATCGGAAAAATCGAAATGCCTCAGGTGTCTCCTATTCTTGGCTCTGAAAAGACAACGTTTTATCGTAATAAACTGGAATATACTTTTTCAAATAAACGATGGCTTACAAGAGAAGAAGTTGAGAAAGAAGTCACATACGAGCACATGGATGCCGTAGGATTTCATATTCCGGGAGCTTTTGACAAAGTTCTTGCCATTGAAAAATGCTGGTTACAGGATGATATCTCTAATAAGATAAGAAATGCAGTGAGAGATTATGCCTATGAGCATAATTACACTTTCTTTAATCTAAGAAGCCAGGATGGAATGTTGCGTAACTTAATAATACGAACTTCATCCACCGGAGAATTAATGGTTATTCTTGTTTGCAAGATTGTTGAAGATCACGAAATGGACTTATTTAAGGACTTATTAGCATTCATTGCTGATAAATTTCCTGAAATATCATCACTGCTATATGTTATAAACAATAAATGCAATGATACTATTACTGATCAGGAAGTTCTTGTATTTAAAGGTAACGATCATATCTTTGAAGAAATGGAAGGGCTTAAATTCAAAATTGGACCAAAGTCTTTCTACCAGACAAACTCTGAGCAAGCATACAACCTATATAAGATAGCACGTAACTTTGCTGGTCTTACCGGCAATGAACTTGTATACGACTTATATACAGGAACCGGAACAATTGCAAACTTCGTTTCAAAACAAGCAAAGCAGGTTATCGGTATTGAATACGTACCTGAAGCTATTGAAGATGCCAAAGTTAACTCAGACATTAACGGAATAGAGAATACATTATTCTTTGCCGGAGATATGAAGGATATGCTTACGCAGGACTTTATTAATCAATATGGACGTCCGGATGTAATTATCACTGACCCTCCACGTGCAGGTATGCATCAGGATGTTATTGACGTTATTCTTTTTGCCGAACCTAAACGCATTGTTTACGTAAGTTGCAATCCGGCTACACAGGCAAGAGACCTTTCTTTGTTAGATGTAAAATACAAATTAACAGCAATTCAACCGGTAGATATGTTCCCACATACACACCATGTTGAGAATGTTGTTTTACTTGAAAAGAGATAAATAAAATCCCGAAATGAATAAAAGAAAAAGAAGTACGCCGGCAGAACGCGCAAAGGCTAACATGAATGTTTTAAAAGTAAATGAGCCCTGCGAGCTAATGGCGTTCCTAATGACTAAATTCAGTGGCATAAGTCGCACTGCAGCAAAATCTTTATTATCAAAACGTCAGGTGATGGTTGATAATAAAATTACTACTCAGTACAACTTTGAGTTACAGCCTGGGATGAAGGTTACTGTAAGCAAAGAAAAAAATAAAAAGGAGTTTACCAGCAGTTTAATAAAATTGGTTTATGAAGACCCTTACATCCTTGTAGTAGAGAAAAGAGAAGGACTTCTTTCTATTGGTACTGACAAACAGAAAGAACGCACAGCTCATTCTATTCTGAATGAATATGTACAACGTTCAGGAAAACAACATCGGGTTTATATTGTTCACAGACTGGATAAAGACACTTCCGGATTAATGGTTTTTGCCAAAGATGAAAAAACAAAGTTCACTTTGCAGGATTATTGGGATGAGATTGTAAAAGATAGACGTTACGTAGCAGCTTTATCAGGAGAGATTGAAAAAGATTTCGGAACAATTACTTCATGGTTGAAAGATAATAAGGTATATGTTACCTATTCGAGCATGAGTAATAATGGAGGAGATAAGGCCATTACACATTATAAGACTATAAAGCGTGCCAATGGTTATTCGCTTGTAGAGCTGGAACTGGAAACCGGAAGAAAAAATCAGATTCGTGTTCATATGCAGGATATACATCATCCGGTATTAGGTGATGTAAAATATGGAGATGGCAATAATCCTCTTGGAAGATTAGCGCTTCACGCTTTTAAGCTTTGCTTTTATCATCCGGTAACAGGTGATTTACTAGAGTTTGAGACTCCTTATCCAAGTTCGTTCAAAAAGCTTTTTATCAAACAAGCACCTGTTCAGAAAGAAGAAAAATCTAAATAATAAATATTTAGTTTCTAGATTGAACTTTTTATTTAAAGCATTGTTTATTAAATTAAACAATGCTTTTTATTTATCATAGATTCTTCAAACTCATATTTAGGCCTAACCAGACTTTACAAAAACCTAACCAGTTAAACAAAGAGGACTTTCTTTTTACAGAAAGTCCTCTTATTATTATTACAATAGGAATTGTTCTATTACATGGGCTACTCCATCTTCTTCATTAGAAAGAGTAATAAAATCAGCTTGTTCTTTCACTGCCAGCTGAGCATTAGCCATAGCCACTCCTAGTCCGGCAAACCGTATCATCGACAAATCATTAAAGCCATCGCCGCAGGCAATCATTTCATTCGCAGTCATGCCTAATTTATCCAATAAAATACTTAGTGACTGTGCTTTATCTATTCCGTTTGGAACTAATTCAAGAAAGAAAGGTTCAGAACGATAAACGCCCATAGAGCCCTTTAGATGCTCATTCATTTCCTTTTCCAATATGACTAATTGCTCAGGATCTCCGGTTATTAAACATTTTGCTACCGGAAAATCAACAAACGACAGAAAATTATCTACCTTCTTAATTTTCATCTTATTAAGAAAAGCTTCCTTGTGCACATATATATCATCAGGCTTTTCAGTTATAATATACTCATCCTGATACGTAATAATTGCCAGATCATTTCTGTTAGCACAATCGTACAAATAAGGAATAACCTGAGGGTCAAGCAATCTTGCATGAAGTAGATCTTTTGTTTTCCAGTCTATAATTTCTCCCCCATTATAAGAAAGAATATAACCTCCGCGTGCATCCAGATTCAACTCGTCCGCTAAAGGAACAATACCATAAGTCGGTCTGCCTGAAGCAAGTACAATTTTCACTCCATTCTCCTGAGCTTTTAATAAAGCCTCTTTTGTCTTTTGCGTTATTTTCTTTTGTGAATTAGTCAGAGTTCCGTCAAGATCGAGTACTAAGAGCTTATACATGTCTGATTAAATATTTTCGTTTATAAAAGTTACATAACTTCCATCGAGTTTTCCCGATAAATAATCGTTTCTTACCCAAACGTTATCGAAATAGAGAACAACATTTTTTCCATAATTCAATACCAGACATTCATGGTTTTCATTATACCAGCTCCAGCTTAAATTATAAGATTCAGTTTTAGCAACCGTACTCAATGGATTTCCATTTATATCCATATTATTATAGATATAAACTTCTTGGGCATCCCCATCATAATCAAAAATTATTTTATGGGTACAATAGTAATGATCGGTAGTTGCATATGTCTCTACCCAGGTTTTTGAACATAAATCTTCTGTAGTGTTATATCCCACCTCATCATCATTTATGGTACAAGCTGTAAAGCCAAATGTTACTACCATCAGAAGTAAAAGCTTAAAATAAGTTTCTTTTTTCATACATCATTAAATTTTGTGGCTAGTTAATATTTCATTGTTATTTTTAAATTTCAATATAGTGTAACAAAAGTGAATAAAGAAAATTCTTCTTAACAAGGATAATCCCCATTGTTAGATAGGGAAAGTCCTAATTTGAAAATCGGGTGCAAAGGTACATCTTTTAAACTGTTCTTAAAAGGTGAAATCTTTAAAAAGTGTATCTTTGCAAGATAACTTAATATTAGATATATGGAATTGACTTTATTAATTGTTTGTACTGTTTTATTGCTCCTCATTCTTGTAATACTATTGAGCAAAGGTAAAAGCAAAGAAGATACCGACCGGATAGAAGTTTCTATCAAAGAACAAAATAATCGTTTGGAAAGTATTATCAGAGAACAAAATATTCGTTTGGAGACGGTTTTAAGAGAACAGTCTCATGAAAACCGTGACGAACTAGGCAAATCTATACGCGAATTCCGTACAGAAATAACCACTACCCTAAACACGTCAATTCAACAGATGCAGGATGCGCTCCATAAGAATATGTTGACCGGTAACGAACTTCAGAAAGAGAAGTTTGAAGCTATGGGTAAAACTCAGGAAGCACTTATACAATCTACTGAAAAAAGATTGGATGAGATGCGCTTGGTTGTAGAAGAAAAACTTCAAAAGACACTGAACGAACGTATTGGCCAGTCTTTCGAGATTGTCCGCAACCAGCTTGAGAACGTTCAGAAAGGTCTGGGCGAAATGAAATCTCTGGCTCAAGATGTAGGTGGATTAAAGAAGGTACTGACCAACGTTAAGATGCGCGGAACATTTGGAGAAGTACAATTAGGAGCTTTATTGGAACAAATGATGAGTCCCGAGCAATACGATGCTAATGTTAAGACCAAGAAGAGCGGTACTGAATTTGTTGAATTTGCTATCAAGCTTCCAGGGAAAGATGATGCAAATTCAACTGTTTATCTACCTATTGATGCTAAGTTCCCTAAAGATGTGTACGAGCAATACTATGATGCATTTGAGGCTGGCGATACAGCTTTAATTGAAGCATCATCCAAACAACTTGAAATTACCATTAAGAAAATGGCAAAAGATATTCATGACAAGTATATTGATCCTCCGTTTACAACAGACTTTGCCATTATGTTTCTTCCTTTTGAAAGCATCTATGCAGAAGTTATCCGCAGAACATCATTAGTAGAGACCTTACAAAAGGATTTCAAGATTGTAGTTACCGGACCAACTACGCTTGGGGCTATACTTAACAGCTTACAGATGGGATTCCGCACGCTGGCTATTCAAAAGAGAACAGGTGAAGTGTGGAGTGTTCTTGGTGCTGTAAAGACAGAGTTCAGCAAGTTTGGCGGGTTACTGGAGAAGGTTCAGAAGAATATTCAGACTGCAGGAGATCAGCTTGAAGAAGTTATGGGCAAACGTACTCGTGCTATTGAAAGACGCTTAAAACAGGTTGAAGCTTTACCAGTCGAAGAGTCACAAAAGATTCTTCCTCTTGTGGATATGGATGATGATGAATAATAAACCCAAACAACAGGTTTTTAAGCACAAAGTATCTATATGTAGATATCGACGGCGATGAAAAATAGAATCTTCTAAAAGTATCAATCGGAATAATTAAAATCTCAATAATTGAAAAAAGGTCATTAAGCTCGAAAAAACTTAATGACCTTTTTTATTATTGAATATGTAGGTAGTAGCGCTCTGCTATCTGCCTTCATTGCTTCTTAAATGACCTTTTTTTATTATTGAATGTAAAGCTTATAAATGCTTTTATTCATTATCATCTGAATACTCTTTTTTAGGGAGAACCTTATGCAGATATAAATAACCTAACAATCCAGCAATTACGGTTCCTCCAATAATACCTAGCTTTGCCTGGTTCAATAAAACAGATTCTGCATTTCCAAAAGAAAGAGTGGCAATGAACAGTGCAACAGTAAAGCCAACACCTCCTAACATAGATACACCAGCCAGATTCTTCCAATTCATACCTTCAGGCATCTTAGATATCTTCAGTTTAATGGTCATCCATGTAAATGAGAATATTCCTATGAACTTACCCAAAACAAGTCCTAAAGCAACAGCAAAGGTTACACTTCCAAGAACATCTCCTTCTGCACCAGCAAGTACAACACCGGCATTGGCAAAAGCAAAAACAGGCATAATGAAGTAGTTTACGGCCCCCTGCAGAGAATCTTCCATTGATTGTAAAGGTGAAATAACGTGATCGGAAGAAGACTCTATACTTTTAAGTCTTTCTAGCTGATCTTGTTCCAATATTATAGAATCATTATTGGAAACAGGAAACGAGTGGATATTCTCGCGGATTCGTTCAATATACTTACCTATTTTAATATGCGGTCTGGAAGGAATCGTAAATGCAACCAGCACCCCTGCTATCGTACTATGAATACCTGACTGAAGAAATAAGTACCAAACTACAATACCCAGAAAAACATAAAATCCTTTATTTACAACCTCAAGCTTAATGTTTGCCCAAAGCATAAATGCAAGGATAGCACCTGCTATAAGTAAATATCCAAATTGAAGATGTGTAGCATAAAATAGTGCAATAACAATAATACCACCAATATCATCGGCAACAGCGAAGGTAGTAAGAAATATCTTCAGACTTAAAGGTACACGTTTACCCAGCAATCCTAAAACACCCAAAGAGAAAGCAATATCAGTTGCCATCGGTATAGCTATACCATTACTTTCGGGAGCTTGTGGAGCAATACAGAAATATGTAATTACAGGAATAATCATACCCCCGCATGCAGCAATAATAGGCAATAAAGCCTGACGCAGGTTTGAGAGTTCACCAACCAATGTTTCGCGCTTAATTTCCAATCCCACAGAAAAGAAAAAGATTGCCATTAACGCATCATTAATGAATGTAGATATTGACATTGGCTCTCCGTTGTGACTGAAGAGATTAAAACTGCCAATCTGCAAAGATACGGGATAATCTAGAATAGAAAGATAAGTATCACTCCATGGTGAGTTGGCCACAATCATAGCTAGAACAGCTACAACCATGAGCACTATTCCACCGTTTACATGATGCTTTATAAAGCTATTAAAAGAGTATGCAAGCGGTTTAATCATGATATTACAATTTTTATAAAGTGATCAGAGCTTTTATTTCATCTTTTAAGAGGTGAAACAAAAGCTCCAAATTTAATCTAGTTTCAATACAGCAAGGAAAGCTTTCTGAGGAACTTCCACATTTCCTATCTGCTTCATTCTCTTCTTTCCCTTCTTCTGCTTTTCAAGCAATTTACGCTTTCTACTGATATCACCACCGTAACACTTGGCAGTTACATCTTTTCGAACCGCCTTTATCGTTTCACGAGAGATAATCTTAGCACCGATTGCTGCCTGAATTGCTATATCAAATTGCTGTCTAGGTATCAGTTCTTTTAATTTCTCACACATTCGTTTACCCAAATCGTAGGCATTGTCCACATGTGTAAGAGTAGAAAGAGCATCCACAGGTTCACCGTTAAGCAGGATATCCAATTTAATCAATTTGGAAGGACGGAAGCCCGATTGATGATAATCGAACGATGCATAACCTTTTGATATACTTTTCAGCTTATCGTAGAAGTCGATCACAATTTCACCCAACGGCATATCATAATGAATCTCCATACGATTACCAGAGATATATTCCTGTTTAGTCAGCTCACCACGTTTACCCAGACAAAGAGTCATGATAGGGCCAATATAATCGGTCTTGGTAATAACCGAAGCTTTAATATATGGTTCGTCAATGTGATCAATCAATGTAGGATCGGGCATTCCACCGGGATTGTGAACCTCGGTCATAACACCTTGCTTATCGTAAATCTGGTAAGATACGTTTGGAACTGTAGTGATTACATTCATATCAAACTCACGATCCAAGCGTTCCTGAACAATCTCCATGTGAAGCAATCCAAGGAATCCGCAACGGAATCCAAAACCTAACGCCAATGAACTCTCTGGCTGGAATGTAAGAGAAGCATCATTCAACTGTAATTTCTCCAAAGAAGCACGAAGGTCTTCAAAGTCTTCAGCTTCGATAGGATAAACTCCCGCGAAGACCATTGGTTTAACTTCTTCGAATCCAGAAATAGCCTTAGCACATGGGCGGGCAATGTGAGTGATAGTATCTCCCACCTTCACTTCTTTTGAAGTTTTGATACCGGAAATAATATACCCCACGTCTCCTGTACGAAGCTCTTTTCTAGGAATCATATCCATCTTCAACACACCAATCTCATCTGCTGCATATTCTTTTCCTGTATTAAAGAATTTTACCTTATCACCTGCGCGGATTACTCCATTGGTAATCTTGAAGTAAGCGATGATACCTCGGAAAGAATTAAATACAGAGTCAAAAATAAGTGCTTGCAGCGGCGCCTCTTCATCACCAACCGGGCAAGGAACACGTTCTATGATAGCTTCCAGAATTTCTTCCACGCCCATACCAGTCTTTCCTGATGCACGAATAATGGAAGATCTGTCCACTCCAAGTAATTCAACGATTTCATCTTCTACTTCCTCCGGCATGGCACTAGCCATATCGCATTTATTGATCACCGGGATAATTTCCAGATTATGATCAATAGCCATATAAAGATTGGAAATAGTCTGTGCCTGCACTCCCTGAGAAGCATCTACAATAAGCAAAGCTCCTTCACAAGCCGCAATTGAGCGGGAAACTTCGTAAGAAAAGTCCACGTGTCCCGGAGTATCAATCAGGTTAAGAATATATTTTTCGCCTTTATACAAATATTCCATCTGTATAGCGTGACTTTTAATGGTAATTCCCCTTTCCTTTTCCAGGTCCATATCATCAAGCATCTGGCCGCCTGTAACCTGAATTGTCTTTGTATATTCAAGCAGTCTGTCAGCCAAAGTGGATTTACCATGGTCAATATGTGCAATAATGCAAAAGTTACGTATATTCTTCATCAGTTTGTTTTATCATTAATATAATGTGCAAAGATATACAAATGAGGGAAAATAAAAAAATGCGCTGGCAACATATTAAAACGTGCCAGCGCATTTTTTATAATTCAGCTATTAACTTTCTTACTTCAAAGCAACAAATAGATCGTTTTCAATTTCTTTAATAGAAACTTTATCTTCTCTTAGTAACCATCCGAAACCTAAATAAAGATCTTTGTCTACTAACTTAGTTGCCTTCTTAATTTGTTTTACTGTTAAACCTTCAGTGCCGTTCAATGCATTCCAAATTTGTCCTGCAATAATTCCTGCTTTTTCTTTCAACATTTTGAAAATACTTTTAGTTAAACATATATTTACTCAAACAAATCATCCTTTAGTGTGATTTATTTAGTGCACAAATATATACATTTTTATGTTATATAGCACTTTAAATAGAATATTTTTAATAAAAATGTAACATTTTTAGCCTAATAGCTTACCTTTTTTTGAGTTTCAAGATATTCTGCCCATATCCTTGCTGCTTCCTCAACTATTTTTACGCATGGGCGTTTAGCATAATATTGTGCAGTTCGTTCCTCTGGAGTAGACTCTATTGGATCACATTTCTTCAGCCCCAATAACTCACCACAGTTTATAGAACCCATACGATTCTTGAATATAGCCGCCAAATCCTGTACCAATTTATAATTAGCAGCTTTCCCTTCTTTATCCTTAGGATCAGTGGTTCCGGTTTGGAGTCCGGCCAGCAGAAATATTCCACAGGCAGCTCCGCAGGTTTCTCTCATTCGCCCTATTCCTCCACCAAAAGAAGAAGCCATTTTCAAAGCCTGTTCTTCGGTAAATCCATATAAATCGGCAAAGGCTGCTACCACAGATTGAGAACAATTATATCCGCTTTTAAAGAGCTCTACTGCTCTCTTTACTCTATCTTCCATCATATTTTTAAAGTGTTACTATATATTATTATATTCTCTTGTACAAAAGATTGTTTTCTTCTGTACAAAAGAATTAATTGTTCTGTACAGAAGAATTAATTCTTTTGTACAAGATATTATAAACTAATAACCAATTATTGTAGAAATCAGGAGCCATACATTCAAAGCAGACACCGTTGCCGCAATAAAATAAAGCACAAACGTGTTCCACCTTCCATTAGCATATTTACCCATTACCTTTTTTGATGAAGTAAGACTCACCTGCAAAAAGACCGTAAAAGGAAGTTGAAGGCTCAATACCATCTGCGAAATAATCAATCCTTTGAATGGGTTTGAAATAAAGCAGATCAGTAAAAATGCCACACCCAGAGAAATAATAACCCCCAAACGAGAGTGACTATCCTTTATGTGGTAAGATTCTCCGAAAATACCTGCAAAGATGGAACCGGCAGCCATTCCGCTTGTGATGGTTGAGGAAACACCTGCCATAAGCAATGCCAAAGCAAAAATTATAGCAGCATTACTTCCTAACAGCGGCTCTAATAACGATTTTGCTTGTTGAAGTTCTGTAACTTCTGTTTTGGTTTTAAAAAATGTTGCAGCAGCAAGAAGTATCATAGCACTATTTATGGCCCATCCTGCAATCATTGAGAACAGTGTATCGTAAAGCTCGTACTTCAAGACTTTCCTGATTGAGGCATCATCCTGTTTATTGTATTCATGACTCTGAATCACTTCTGAATGCAAATAAAGGTTATGAGGCATTACTACAGCCCCTAACACACTCATCACAATAAGAACACTACCCTGAGGGAAACTCGGTACCACCCATCCTTTCGCGGCTGTTGGCCAGTCAATCTCTACAAGTAGAAGCTCATAGATAAAAGAAAGTCCGATAACCGAAACAAAAGCAATAATGGAACGTTCAATCTTCTTGTATGAATTAGTGAGCAGCATTATAAACACAAACGCAGTAACCAGAATTGAGCCCCATATTATTGGAACATCAAGCAGCATTTGCAATGCGATTGCTCCACCCAGAATTTCAGCCAAGGAAGTAGAAACAGAAGCCATAACAGCAGTCCCCAGAATGGGACGCGAAATCCATTTTGGTGTATACTGAGTAGCTGCCTCCGAAAGGCAAAGGCCTGTAACAATTCCCAAGTGAGCCACATTATGCTGAAGGACAATCAACATTATCGTTGAAAGAGTTACTACCCACAACAACGAATATCCAAACCCAGACCCGGCAGCAAAATTAGAAGCCCAGTTCCCTGGGTCAATAAATCCGACTGTTACCAATAATCCGGGACCAATATATTTTAAAATGTCAAGACCACCTAAATAGCGTTTATGATCTTTACGTTTCAGATCTTTTAAAAAATTAATCATAAGCATGTATTATTTTATGTTATGACAAAGATAATGATTAAAAATATGTGTTGTTCTTGTTCTGTTCATAATTATGGCTTATCTTAGTAGATCAAAATTCAACTAAAGATGAAAAAACTAGCATTAATTACAACTGGCCTGCTGCTTATTTTTAATTCCTGTCAGGAGCCAAGAGAAAAGACCTTTGAAAAACTCGCCAAAGAATATACTGCCAAATGCCCTGTAACAATTGGTGAAGGAATTAGAATTGACAGCATGATATATAATCCAAAAACAAATACTAACAGCAACTATTATACTTTATCCGGTAGAATTGATTCACCCGATTCTATTCAAAAGAAAAAGCAATATATGAAAGATTCTATGATAGATGCTGTAAGAAATTCCCTGGATTTAAAGGAATACAAAGACTTTAAAACTACAATTGAATATATTTATTTCTCGGAAAGTACAAAAAAAGAGCTTTTCAGGGTTTCAATTGATGCAAACATGTATAAATAGTAGTATCTATTTTTAAAGTAGACAATTATATTATGAAGCCTTATTAGGGCTATCTATCAAAGTACAATTATAATAGAAGGCATATCTAAAACCATTCTGTAATATAACAGAAGAGCCATTCTATACCTACTAAAGATAAAGAATGGCTCTTTTTTTATTATTGAAAGGAGTTAGCTAGTTGTAATCCGCAATTTTCACTAATCAAATTCGGAATAGTGCCGCACTCTTATTTTCATTAATTAAATAAGTACATCAGACAGACGGAACCTGACGTAAAGCTTTGCAAAGTTGATCCGGACAAGAAGTCGGTCGACCTCCACAGGATATACCTTCCAATTTAGAGATAACCTCTTTCACAAGCTGACCTTTTACCAGTTGACAGATACCTTTTAGGTTTCCGTTACATCCACCCTGGAAAACAACATCCTTAATAATGCCGTCTTCAACATCTACTGATATATAAGTACTACAAGTTCCGGATGTTTTATATACAAACTTCATTTACTCAGCCTCTTCTTCTGGTTTCATATTTGTATAGACGTTCTGAACATCTTCATCGTCTTCCATTTTATCAACCAGTTTATCAATAGAAGCTCTTTGTTCTGGAGTAACGTCTTTCAAATCTGTAGGGATACGAGTAAACTCTGAACTGATAATTTCAAAGCCATTTTCTTCAAGATACTTCTGAATAGCATTGAATGATTGGAATTCTCCGTATAAAGTGATACCTTCTTCATCTGCATCAAGCTCGTCTACACCGTAATCAATCAATTCAAGTTCAAGATCTTCCAAAGAAACGCCTTCTTTTGGAGCTACAGTAAACATAGACTTACGGGTAAACATAAAATCCAAGCTTCCTGATGTACCTAAAGAACCGCCATTCTTATTAAATATACTACGAACATTAGCCACTGTACGAGTTGTATTATCTGTAGCTGTTTCTACAAGAATAGCAATACCATGTGGACCATATCCTTCGTATACCATTTCCTTGTAATCTTCGGTATCTTTAGAGATAGCTCTCTTTATTGCTCTTTCAACATTTTCTTTTGGCATGTTGGCTGCCTTCGCGTTAGCTACGCAAGAACGTAAATGTGGGTTATTCTCAGCATCTGGACCGCCAGCCTTTACTGCTATAGCGATTTGTTTGCCAATTCTCGTAAATGTACGAGCCATATTACCCCATCTCTTCATTTTGGTGGCTTTTCTGTATTCGAACGCTCTTCCCATCTTTATTTTATATTATTTTAGTTTATATAATTATCTGAGTTTTGCTCCCAGCTTGCTTTCAAGATTAGCAATAAGTTTGCTCATAATCTTATCAATCTGCTTATCATTCAACGTTTGATTCTCATCCTGAAGCATAAAGCTTACTGCATATGATTTCTTGCCTGCCTCAAGATTCTTTCCTTCGTAAACATCAAACAAAGAAACTTCCTTAAGCAATTTACGTTCAGATTCAAAAGCAATCTTTTCAATCTCAGCAAACTGAACCTGTTTGTCAAGAAGTAATGCAAGATCTCTCTTCACTGCCGGGAATTTACAAATTTCTTTGTAGGATACCTTAACAGACTTAATAGCTTTCATCAGCTCGTTCCAGTTCAAGTCTGCATAATAAACTTCATTATCAATATCGAATGCCTTTAACTGCTTCTTTGTAATCACACCAAACACAGCCAAACGTTTGCCACCTTTGGTATTAACTGACAATGCTGCAGAGAAAAGATCGTCTGTAAGATTACCAACAACCAGATTACGCATATCGATACCTAAACGTAGGAATACATTCTCTACATAAGCTTTAAGCTCATAAACAGAACTTTGTTCGTCAGCATGTGCCCATGAGTTTGCTACATTCTTACCGCTTACCCATAAACCTAAATGATAATCTTCATTATATGCCGCAAGAACCTTCTCAGGATTCTTCTTTTCTTCATTGAAATAGTAGCAGTTACCAAATTCGAAGAATTTAAGATCGGCATTTTTACGATTTGCATTATGAGTAATACTTTCCAAACCACCAAACAATAATGTCTGACGCATACAGTTAAGATCATTACTCAATGGATTCATCAACATTACCAGATTTTTAGCCGGGAATGATTCCAATTCTTCGTAATAAGCAGCTTTTGTTAATGAGTTGTTTAATATTTCATTGAATCCGCAACCAACCAATTGTTCTGAAATAAGGCTCTGAAGCTTATATGATTTATCAGCTTCACCTTTAGTAGTTAAACTTGATTTCAGTGTAGAAGGTATTTCTACGTTATTATATCCGTAAATGCGAAGAATATCTTCAATAACATCTACGTCGCGAGTTACATCTACACGATATGGAGGAACAGCAAGAGACAAGCCCTCAGCTGTTTCATTTGTGATTTCCATTTCCAGACTTCCAACGATACTTTTTACTGTCTCAACCGGAATATCTTTACCAATGAGGGTATTAATCTTTTTATATGTAATATCTACATTGAATTTACTGAAAGGAACTGGATATACATCTTTTATTTCAGAAGAAACAGTACCACCTGCCAATTCCTGAACTAACAGAGCTGCATGCTTCAATACATAATCAGTATACAATGGGTCAATACCTCTCTCAAAACGGAAAGAAGCATCAGTATTCAAGCCATGACGACGAGCTGATTTACGTATCCATGTAGGATGGAAGTATGCACTTTCAAGGAATACATTTACAGTTTTATCGGTTACACCTGAATCCAATCCACCAAATACACCGGCAATACACATCGGACCGTTTTCATTGCAGATCATAAGATCGCGATCGCTAAGTTTTCTTTCCACGCCATCAAGTGTTGTGAAAGGAGTTCCTTCGGGCAATGTTTTAACAATAACCTTTTTGCCTACTACATCTGCATCAAAGCAGTGAAGTGGCTGACCTAATTCGTGAACAATATAATTTGTTATGTCTACAATATTATTGATTGGACGAACGCCTATAGTTCTTAATATATTCTGCATCCATTCAGGACTTTCCTTTACAGTAATGCCTTTAATAGAAACTCCGGCATAACGAGGACATGCTTCATTGTTTTCAACAACTACATCAATATCAAGATCGTGATTGTCTACTTTAAATGCATCTACAGATGGTTTCTTAAGTTCAGCCTTGTATCCATTCTGGATTAAGTAAGCATATATATCGCGTGCTACTCCGAAATGAGAACAAGCATCTGCACGGTTTGGAGTAATATCTACTTCAAGTACATAATCACTCTTTACGTTATAATAATCCTTAGCTAATGTTCCAGGAACTGCATCTGCCGGAAGAACAATAATACCTGCATGATCAGTACCAATCCCTATCTCATCTTCTGCACAAATCATGCCAGTAGATTCAACACCACGGATTTTTGATTTCTTTATAGTAAAACACTCATCACCGTCGTAAAGCTTTGCTCCTAATGTAGCAACAACCACTTTCTGGCCAGCTGCAACGTTAGGTGCTCCACAAACAATCTGAGTTGGTTCTCCATTTCCTAAATTAACAGTGGTAATATGTAAATGGTCGGAATTAGGGTGTTCTACACATGTAAGTACTTCACCAATTACCAAACCTTCCAAACCACCTTTAATGGTTTGTACTTCTTCTACCCCACCAGTTTCCAGACCAATTGAAGTAAGTGCCGCAGCAACTTCATCGGGCGTTAAATCAAAATTGACATACTCTTTCAGCCAATTATAAGAGATATTCATATCGTTAATTTTTTATTATTTGCAGAATTGACTCGCAAAGGTAATAAGTTTTTTTATTTTGTATGGTTATATATCAGAAAAAAGAGTTAGAACGGCAACGGACCGTCATTCCCATAACTTCCAAATGGATTTGATACCTGAGAAGGATATTCTTCAGGAGGTGGAGGCACCGAACCTTGAGGTTGTTTATTCATTTTCGATCCAAGAACTCCACTCTCACCCGGTAAAGGAATAATTGTATCATCATCCGGATTCTGGAATTTGGCAAACTCACCCTTAAATCGAAGAAGTACATCGCCGGTTGCACCATTACGATGTTTTGCAATAATAATCTCGGCCATACCACGCAAGTCGTTTCCTTTTTCGTCTGTATAGATTTTATAATATTCCGGACGGTGAATAAAGCAAACCATATCGGCATCCTGCTCAATGGCACCAGATTCACGAAGATCGGCCAACTGTGGACGCTTACCATCAACACCTTCACGATTCTCAACACCACGATTTAACTGTGACAGGGCAATTATTGGAATATTTAATTCTTTCGCCAATCCCTTTAATGATCGGGAAATGGTACTTACCTCTTCCTGACGGCTACCAAAAGTCATTCCACTTGCATTCATCAACTGAAGGTAGTCAATTATTAATAATCTCACACCATGTTCACGAACCAATCTTCGGGCTTTTGTTCTTAATTCAAAAACTGAAAGAGATGGTGTATCATCTACATACAAAGGAGCATCAATCAAATCTTTTAGTTTATAGTCCAACTGCTGCCATTCATAAGGAGCAAGCTGACCACTTTTAATTTTTTCACCGGGAATCTCACAAACATTCACTATAAGACGGTTCACTAACTGAACGTTACTCATTTCAAGAGAGAACAGCGCTACCGGATTTTTAAAATTAACAGCTATATTTCTAGCCATTGACAATACAAATGCAGTTTTACCCATCGCCGGACGAGCTGCAATGATTACCAAGTCAGAGTTTTGCCAACCGGAAGTCATTTTATCCAATCCTCGGAAGCCACTTTCCAAACCACTTAAACCATCGGTTCTCGCAGCTGCTTTCTGCAATAATTCATAAGCTTCAGAAATTACAGGATTAATCTGTGTATAATCCTTTTTTAGGTTCCGTTGAGAAATCTCGAACAATTTACCTTCAGCTTCCTGCATCAAATCGTCTACATCGAGTGTTTCATCGAAAGATTTTGATTGAATTTCACTTGTAAAAGATATCAATTCACGAGCAAGATACTTCTGAGCAATAATTCGCGCATGATACTCAATGTGAGCAGAAGAAGCAACCTGACTACTTAATTTTGTTATATAGAATGGACCTCCAACTTCTTCAAGTTCTCCCCTCTTTTTAAGTTGTTCGGTAACAGTTAAGATATCGATAGGTTCCTGACGGACGGCTAAATCTGTAATTGCAGCATAAATCATTTGATGATGCCGATCATAAAATGATTCGGGGCGAAGAATTTCACTAACCTGAGGATAAGCGTCTTTTTCAAGCATTAACGCTCCTAATACAGCTTCTTCAAATTCACGAGCCTGCGGTTGCAGACGGCCGTAATCAGCTATAGGCTGTATCTTAGATTTAGTACTTCGCGTATTTCTTTTTTGTTCCATATCTATTTTGACATATTTGGGATGACAAAGATATAGTTTTTAATGAAGAGCTGGAAATATTCAAAGGTTTTTATACAGTATTTTATATATAATACAATAGGTTAAGAGATAGCACAAGGAGCTGCATATAATCTCATATTTTCTACAAAATGTATAGGAATCTTATTATTTTCATATACTTTTGCATATAAAAAATAAAAGAATGATTGTATTTCCAAATGCCAAAATAAACCTGGGACTTAACATCACAGAAAAACGTCCTGATGGTTACCACAATTTAGAAACAGTTTTTTATCCTGTTCATATAGAAGATGCATTAGAAGTTGTGCCTCTTAATGATTCCGATAAAGAGTTTAATCTGCAGGTATTTGGCACTTCAATAGCCGGTAATCCTGAAGATAATTTAGTAGTGAAAGCCTACTATTTACTGAAAGAAAGGTTTAACCTTCCGGCAATTTCAATTTTTCTTCAAAAGAACATTCCATCTGGAGCTGGTATGGGAGGAGGATCATCAGACGGTGCCTTTATGCTAAAGCTTCTGAACGACAAATTCTCTTTAAATTTATCAGATGATGAGCTTGAAGTATTTGCAGCAAAATTAGGAGCCGACTGCCCCTTTTTTATTAAAAACAAACCCACGTTTGCAACAGGTACCGGAAATGTTTTTTTAGAAATAAATATCTCATTAAAAGGATTATATATATTAATTATTAAACCAGAGATTTTTGTTTCTACCCGCGATGCTTTTTCACTAATCAAACCAGCCTTTCCTGAAAAAAGTATTAAAGAGATTATTCAATCTCCTGTCGAAGAGTGGAAAGACAACTTAATAAACGACTTCGAGAAAAGTGTATTTGCTCAATATCCGGAAATAGGAAAAGCAAAAGAGAAACTATACGAAGCTGGAGCAATATACGCTTCTATGTCTGGTTCAGGTTCTTCATTATACGGTTTATTTAAAGCTCCGGTAGAGAACCCTGAACTTATATTCCAGGATTATTTTATCTGGCAAGGAGAATTATAAAGCTTTGCTCTCAGATTCCTCAATCTTGGAAGTTATACGAGAAAGATTTTTGTTGATATTTTCTTCGGGGAGGATTACATTAAAATCTCCCCAGAAATTATTATCATAGCTAAAGTTTTCCTCGGAAAATATCTTCTTAACAGGCAATCTTTCTTCGCGCGGGAATGGAATTACACTATTCGTATCAACCTTGCACGTTACCATTTCAAAGAATATATGCATCGGATTGAAGAAAAATTGTCCTTTGCCTTTCATCTTAAAATATAAATCACCTCTTACGTGATTCATGTAATATTTGCCGTTTAATTCTTTATAAGATACGGAATATACTATTTGCTGAGGGTGAATTTTTACATTCTTACCACGCTTTTCAACAAACAATTCTTCTGCCTTTTCAATATAGGACGGATGGACTTCCAACTCTGCGCTAAGTAAGGCTGAATTTTCTGCATCAATATATAATTTCCCCCTCAAATATGGTTCCGTAATACCCTTTCTTTGCTCAAAAGAAATAACATGTGCCATACGCGAATCTATTTCCGTCATATCGATCTTGGTATAATCATAGATATTCTTATCATTAATTTCAAGATAATCGGGGATGTTCTTCATTAAATCAAGCATTAAAGAGGCTTCAACTCCGGCTTTCATTTTCAGTACCAACGAGTCTTTTACCGCATTATTTGTAATCTTACGCATCTTTAAGAGCTTGACTTGATCAGCAGTTGAATGGGTATAACTTTGTTTATACACTTTAAAAATGGCCTCCGTAAGCTTTAATAGATCTTTCTTACGTTCAATTCCCTCTCTGTAGAATGAGGTAAAATAAGATGGTTTATCCAGATAAAGATGATCGCGGGCATCTAAGGCTTCTTTTACAATTTTACGCGGATTTACTAAACGAAAGATTACCTCCTGAAGAGGAATAATGCGCTGAGATAAATATATGTTCGAAGAACCATTTTCTAAAATAGTTAATGGTATTCTTTGTGATTCATATCCAATATGAGAGACATGCAGCTTTTCTACATTTAAAGAATCGGGTACTCTCAATAAAAACTTTCCATTGCTATTTGTTATTGTGCCAATGGCTGTACCTTCCAGACTTACAGAGCAGTAAGCTATAGGTTCTGATGACAATTTTTCCAGGACAACCCCGGATATATTCTTATAAGATATACTATCTTTTGTCTTTGATACAGCCGAATGATGTACAGGCTGAGGTGCCGGAGAGTTTTTATCGTTAATTAATATGTATCTGTCAACAGCTCTTAAAGTATAGTTTTCACTTTTAAGCACCTGGAAAATAGCTTCACGAATTGAATATGTGCCAGATTTTGTCTGAGATTTTTTTTCGTTATCAATAATCTTACTATCGTAAATAAAATAGTAACCGGAAACATCTCCAATATAATTCAACAACTCATAAATAGTGTTCTTTTTCTTTTCAATCTGTATACGTCCACTTAAAGGATCGCCTCCATTCCCTGACCACAGAGTATGAAGGACGACACATGCAAATATAAAAAAGAAGCACAAGCGTTTCATTGAATTGCTTTAAGGTTGAGATATAAAAATTGTATCTTGACGAATTTCTCGCTTCAGGTTAAGGGCCATACTAATAATCTGTGTCATTTCATTTACATTATTTTTATAGAATTGCACATTTAACCTAGAAGCCTTCAATAAATCTCCTTTAAGAACAACAAAGGAATCATTATTTTGATTGATAACGTGCACTATATTTTGCAGCGTTTCATCTTTAAATCGCATTTTAGATGTGTATCTATTAAAAATATTACTATCCTTATTTGAGTATTTAAATAGATGATTATCTATAAATGAAACAGACTGACCAGCAGTTACTACAATAGAATTACCATTAACCTTTTCTGTTACTCTGACTCTTCCTCTCTGTACAACCAGTTCAAAGTCTCCCTCGGCTGAAGACTTTACTTTAAACGCGGTTCCCAAAACTTTCACTGTAACCTTTTCAGTTTCAATCAAAAATGGTTTAGAAGGATTTTTAGCAACATCAAAAAGAGCCTCTCCTTTTAAAGAGATCTCTCTCTTATTTCCAGAAAAGGATTTTGGATAACTAACAGAAGCGTTTGAGGTTAAATAAACCGTAGAGCCGTCTTCCAATGTCTTGACCAAGATATTCTCGTTCTCAGTATTCTGAAGCGTAAGTAAATCTGCACTCTTTTTATCAGAATTATAAAGGAAGAATATCGTTGTGCCAAGAAGGGCTATTATACAAGCAGCAGCCCAATAAACAGGAATTATTCTCTTTCTCTGCTTAATTTGCACTGGTTCTTCATTCAACAGGTTTTCATTTTGCAACCTTGAATAAAGCGCACACCATGCAACATCTGTATTTGGTTCTTTTCTGAACATAATTTCACTGATTATAATGTTTCAATTCTTTGCGCAGAATAACTAGTACTTTACTAATATCTGCTTCTACTGTCTTAACTGAAACTGAAAGTTCCCTGGCTATTTCGCTATACTTTTTCCCTCCAAAACGATTCATACAGAATATTCTTCTCTGCCGCTCAGGCAATCGTTGAAGTAAAGATGTAAATTTGCTCTCCAATTCTTTGTATTCCAGATCATCAGCCGGTGAAAAGTTACTTATTTCAGGTTCTTCCAAAGTTACTTTTTCACGATATACATCCATTACCTGGAGATGTTTAAGGTAACTAAAAGATTTATTCTGAACTGCCTGAAATAAGTAAGATTTCACAGAAAGCTTTATTTGTAAATCTGCCCTATCCTTCCAAAACATATAGAATATGTTCTGAACAATCTCTTCAGCACTATCCATATCATTTAAGAAAGAATCTGCATAATAGCAAAGAGGCTTATAATAAGAACGGAATAATTTCTCAAAAGCCTGGACATCGCCATTTTTTATCTTATTAAGGAGGAGCAAATCATTCAGCATATTTAATTCGCTTTGAATTAATCATTTTTCTTTAGATTAAAATTCAAATATATACAATTCTTTTTTCTTTATCAATTATTATTTATATTGTTTTTTCAACTTCTTCACACCATCCATCAATGATTCTGTAGGTGCTATAATGTTGTAACCGCCCCAGAAGTCTTCATCTGTAAAGCTAGATACTTTGTCAGAGAATGTCTGATCGTATTTAAAAGATTCTTTGTAAGGAATAGATTCAGCTGGTGCATCATCACGTTCTGTTGCCACCACTTCTGAAAGAACAGTATATTTACTCTTGAACAATCTTCTTTTCCAGTCACAATTAAACTGAGATTCTGTACGTATATAATTTATATAACTAACTCCATTTTGCACTTTATATGTAATCAGGAAGTTAACATCCAGTGGTTTAAAGCGTAAGCCTGCAGGTTTTTTGATAAGAATCTGACTGATAGCTTTCTCACGATCACGTAAATCTAAACTAAATTCAATACGCGTAAAGGCAAGAGATTGTTTATCAATATAATATTTACCGAAATAAAGTGCATAAGGTAAAACAACAGCAGGACGAAAACTGATAACATATTGTTGACGATTATCTAGATTTACAGGTTCCTCCATTGTGTATTCATAAGAGGATAGCATTTCTTTATCTAGCAATATATCTTTATTTTTGGCAACATCGAGTAGAACAGACATATACGGGCCACCCATTAATTTAACTGCCAATGTATCTTTTTGATTAGGGCTAACTAATTTACGACCTTTAAAGATACGTACACGGTCTCTTTCTATACCCTTGGTGTAAGGCTCTTTATAAAGATTAAGAATAGCTTCAGATATTTGGATATAGCGTTTTCCTTTTTGAACTGTTTCACGATAGAAGCAATCGAACATATTAGATTTTGGACTATAATTAGCTTCAATCTTACTTACCGCTTCTTCAACTATTGAACGAGCTAACGCAGGTTGAACAATAACTTCTTTCAAAACATAGTCATTGGGACTAAGATAATAGGTTTTTGCTTCTTGTTCACCTTTTGAAATAGATACATGTGAACTTGAATAACCAACATGAGAGATTACCAATTCCCTGGCTTCAACAGATGACTTAATTTTCAGAGAAAATTCTCCATCTACATTACTAATCGTACTTGTTGTAGTTCCAGGAATAGAAATTGTAGCATACTCCACTTTCTTTTTTGTCTGTGAATCTTTTACAATTCCGTTTACTGTGATATAATCTTCTGCAACAGAAGCAAAGGCTTCACTTTGAATACTTGCTCCAAGTATCAAAATAAGCGTGCAAATTAAGCTTTTAAATAGTGTTTTCATAATGTTGTTTTTTTAATTTGATTACTAATGGATCACCGGTTTCTATATATATGACCATTCAGTAATAAAATACCCTAAAGAAAAACACATAAAAAAAACACCATAATAAATCGAACAAGTGGAAAATGAGATAGTTTTCTTCCTATTACATTTAAATTTTAGAATATCTCTATCCTAAACGAACAAAAAAAAGACGGTGCGACGACTCACGTCATGCACCGCCACAACACAAACACAAAATAAAACACGACAAAACTACTATGCAAGTACACCTGTCTATGCCGGGGAGACATACGTTAATCACACAAGCTTAAATTCACATTTATGCTGGGATCTCGGGCATACTCACAAAGTATAAACATTAATACTATAGTATTGTTTAATTTTTATTGTTAAATAAAATTAAACAATCATTATGCATTATTGAATACCTCTTTCTCTTAATTTTAATTGCCATTTCCAGGCAGATAAAAGAGTATCTTCAGTACTTGTTTCAGCTTTCCAACCCAATTCATTATTTGCATGCTCAGGGTTAGCCCATACCTTTTCAATATCACCAACACGACGATCGGTAAGCTTATAGTTTAACTTTACGCCAGTAGATTTTTCAAATGCATTGATTAAATCCAATACAGAAAGTCCTATTCCTGTACCAATATTGAAAGTCTCAACTTTAGCTTTTTGTTTTCCATTCAAAATACGGTCAATAGCGATAACGTGAGCTTTAGCCAAATCAACAACATTGATAAAGTCGCGAATACAAGTGCCGTCAGGAGTATTATAATCATGACCAAACACGCTTAATTGCTCGCGGATTCCAATAGCTGTTTGAGTAATATATGGAACCAGATTCTGTGGAACACCATTAGGAAGTTCACCCAATAAAGCTGTTGGATGAGCACCGATTGGATTAAAGTAACGAAGAAGAATTGCATTGATTGGAGAACCTGAAGTTACAGTATCTTTTACAATTTCTTCATTAATCTGTTTTGTATTTCCGTAAGGAGAAGTTGCAGGCTTAATTGGAGCTTGTTCTGTTACAGGAAGCTGATCGGGTTCACCATAAACGGTACAAGATGAAGAGAAAACAATACCGTTAACACCATGTTTAGGCATCAGTTCCAATAAGTTTATTAATGAAACAAGATTGTTGCGGTAGTAAAGCAATGGTTTTTGAACAGATTCACCAACAGCTTTGCTTGCTGCAAAATGAATAATAGCTTCAATACCTTTATATTTAGTAAACAAAGCATCAAGACCAGCAAAATCAAGGCAATCTAATTCTTCGAAAACAGGACGAATGCCAGACACTTTTTCAATATTATCAACAACATCGGCACTTGAATTGGATAAATTATCGATAATGATTACTTCATATCCACTATTTTGGAGTTCTACAACTGTATGAGAACCGATATAACCGGTACCACCAGTTACTAAAATTCTTTTTTTCATTATAATTATTTTATAGGTTGGTTAGTTCAAATAGTTTTTGGGGATAAACACCTTTACGAATAAGATCATTAATACGTAGTATTACCTGAATTCTATCATCAGGAGAAACTAATGCCATCCATTTTGCCGGCGTGCTTATAGTATTAACTTTCAGTCCTTTCTGGACCATAGTATTCATAAACTGAGGAATTGTAAAGGTTGAATTCAAATCCAGACCGCTTTTAGCAATAAAAGAATCGAATTCATGAGTTAAAGAGGTAAATATATCGGGACTAAATCCCCACATGTTCATAGAAATAGGAGAAGCAACATCAAGGCCTACCCATTTATTAAACTCATTCAAGTACATAGGATCCCCTCCTATTCTTTCTACTCCTTTACGGTCAATAATAGAAATCAGATTACCCTCTTCGTTTACTTCACATATACCACGCGTCAGTCCGCCACTTTCAGCTAAAACATTAGCTAAGCGAAAACTAACAAGGAAATGTTTATCACGGGTATTACGAATATTCTGTAATTCATTGTAGAGTATCTCAAAACTTTCACGTTGATAAAAGTTTGCAGCATTAATTACACCAAAAGGTTCCTTAATAACATCCTTAGCCATAAGCAAAGCATGTGCCGATCCCCACAACAAGTTTCTTTTGCTATTTCTTAGTTCCTCAGGAACAGATTCTATTTCTTGAAAAGCATATTCAATTTCAATCTTACCTTCGTATTTTGAAGAAACAACTTTCTTGAATTCCTCTTCAAAATATTTGCTAATAACGAATACTACCTTATTGAATCCTGTTTTTATAGCATCATACATTGAATAGTCGAGAATGGTCTCTCCGTTTGGCCCAATTCCTTCTAATTGTTTTAGGCCACCATATTTATTACCCATTTTTGCGGCAAGCACCACTAAAGTCGTAGTCATTCTGATTCTATCTTTTATTTGCAGTGCAAATGTAACTAAATAATGCGAGTTACAGTTAATATTTAGAGATAAAGTAATTCCTAAAAAGGCAGAAAATTAAAAAAAATATTTATGATTTTCGCCCGGATATTATTTAAGCATAAAGAAACTTTCAAAATTCCTTGTACAAAACAATTAATTCTTCTGTACAAAAGAAAACAATCTTTTGTACAAGATATTTTTTATCATTCTAAATATCTTCTAGAAATTTAAAGACTCATTCGTTTATTTACGACTTAATGTTATCAATATTAGAATGTAATAACAAATGCTCATCTAATAATGTTTCGGCAAAATAGGATAGAGAAAAAAAACTGCTATATTTGCATATTGTATTCAATAATAGAAACAAATACATCAATTTATGAAAAGAATTAGTTATTTATTTGCGATGGCTTCCCTTACAGCATTATCATGCACCGGAGGGAATACCTATAAAATAACAGGAACAGTAACAGGAGCTGCTGATGGCGACTCTGTTTATATTCAGAACAGAGTAAACCGTGAATTTGTAAAAGTTGCAGCTGCTGTAATTAAAGACGGCAAATTTATTTTCGAAGGAAAACAGGATTCAACTGTAAATCGGTATATAACTTATACAAAAGGAGAGACAAAGTTATATGCGGATTTCTTTCTGGAAAACGGTGATATCAGTCTTACGCTTGGAGAAAGAGAAAATATTGTAGGTACTCCTTCCAACGATACTTATAATGCTTTCAAAGCAAAAATGAATGAAGTGAATGATAAGATGGAAGCTGTATATAATTTAATGCAGGCTCCTAACTTGAGTAATGAAGAAAGAGAAACAAAAAAGAATGAATTAAGCGCTCTTGAAAGTAGTCAGACCAATATTATTATTGAAACAATCGATGGAAACATAACAAATCCGGTTGGTATTCATCTGTTGAAAGCATACAATTATTATATTGAGTATGATAATCTGGAAAAGATTCTTGCCAAGGTTCCAGCCAAATTCCAAAATAATGAAGATATTCCTCGTTTGAAGGCTTTAGTAAAGACAGCCAAAGCAACTTCTGTTGGTCAAAAATTTGCAGACTTATCAATGCTTACTCCAGATGGAAAATCTATTAAATTATCTGATTATGCAGGAAAAGGAAAATATGTACTGATAGATTTCTGGGCTAGCTGGTGTGGTCCTTGTCGCCAGGAAATGCCTAATCTTGTTAAAGCTTACTCTCAGTATAAAGACAAAGGATTTGAAATTGTAGGTGTTTCGTTTGACAAGAACGAAAAATCATGGAAAGACGGTATTACAAAATTAAATATTACTTGGCCTCAGATGTCTGATTTAAAATACTGGGATTGCGAAGGTGCTAAGGTTTATGCTATACGCAGTATTCCTCATACTGTATTACTTGATAAAGATGGAAAAATCATTGCTCGTGGACTACACGGTGCAGAGTTGCAAAGTAAATTAGCAGAATTAATCAAATAATTCTATTTATTAGTAACAGCAAGCAATAATTCAGATATAAAAAAGTGAGCCGTTCTTATTAAGCTAGAACGGCTCACTTTTTTTATTAGTTAAAGTTTGCTCAATAGTGGCAATCTCGTATAAAGAAAGCGAGGATGCTAAAACAAAACTTAGCACCTCGCTTTTTATATTATTACTTAGAGAGTTAAACTCCTAAATTAAACCAACGTACATAACAGAAGTCTTGACGATGAGGAAGATCTATATTCTTAGGATACATACGGAATGCAACCTTAAAGCTACCAGCATTCGACAAACTATATTTAGTTTTAAATGTAAACAAGTCACCATCTTTCTTTACTAATTCAAATTCGTCAGTTGAATAGATACGCTGTTTGCCATCTTTATCTACTATAATAGTTACGATTTCAACTCCAATAGCATTATCCAATCCCTTTTCATCAATTACAACTTCTACGTCATAATCTTGTCCGCTTTCAATAATTAGTTTACCAGATTCACCATTTACTGAAACAGATTTCACTTCTATTGTATCCCATTTATCTACTACAGCCTCTTTCCAAGCAGCCAATTCTTTAGCTTTTGCATTTTTATTATCAGCTAAAACATGGAAGCGCTTAGCCTGCTTATTATAGAACTTAATATAGTAGTCATCAAGCTGTCTCTTCATTGTGTAATGAGGAGCAATCTGAGCAATTGAGTTCTTTACGAACTGAACCCATTTTGGAGAATAACCATCGTCGTTCTTGTCATAATACAAAGGAATGATTTCATTTTCAAGCATTGCATAGATAGTAGCAGCATCTAACTGATCCTGATGTTCCTGATTCTGATAAGTAACTTTCTCAGTCAGCGCCCAACCTGCGTTTTCACGATAGCCTTCAAGCCACCATCCGTCAAGTACAGAGAAATTAAGAACTCCATTCATCAAAGCTTTTTCACCCGATGTACCAGAAGCTTCCAAAGGACGTGTTGGAGTATTCAGCCAAATATCAACTCCGGATACCAATCTACGAGCCAGAGTCATATCATAATTTTCAAGGAAAATAATTTTTCCAAGGAACTCAGGACGACGAGATATCTCTATAATTCTTCTGATCAAGCCTTGTCCTGCTCCATCATGAGGATGGGCTTTACCAGTAAATATAAACTGAACAGGGTAATTTGGGTTGTTTACAATCTTAGAAAGGCGATCTAAATCTGTAAACAATAAATGTGCACGCTTATAAGTAGCAAAACGACGACCGAAACCAATTAAAAGAGCATTCGGGTTTATCTTGTTCAATAAAGCAACAATACGTGAAGGATCTCCCTGGTTATTCAGCCAAGTATCGCGGAATTGCTTGCGGATATAGTCAACCAACTTATTTTTCAAGGTTATACGTGTATTCCATATTTCCTGATCGGGCACATTATATATAGCTTCCCAAATCTTCTGATTAGAAAGGTCGTACATAAAGCTGGCATCGAAATATTTGGCATAAAGCTTCTTCCATTCAGTAGCAGTCCATGTAGGAAAGTGAACACCATTGGTAACATACCCTACGTGACTTTCTTCCGGGAAGTAACCTTTCCAGATTGAAGCAAACATTTCCTGAGAAACTTTTCCATGTAACCAGCTCACAGCATTTACTTCCTGAGAAGTATTACATGCAAATACAGACATACAGAAACGTTCGCCCGAATCACCTGGATTATTACGTCCCATATCCATCAAATCATTCCAGGTAATACCCATTTTCTTAGGATATCCTCCCATATATTTGCCAAACAAACCTTCATCGAAATAATCGTGTCCTGCAGGAACCGGAGTGTGTACTGTATAAAGTGACGAAGCACGAACCAATTCGATTGCTTCATTGAATGAAAGTCCGGTAGCTACATAATCACAGATACGTTCAACATTAATTAAAGCAGCATGTCCTTCATTACAATGATAGATATCTTTCTTTATTCCTAATGCCTTTAAAGTTAGCATACCACCAATACCCAAGAGTATTTCCTGCTTCAAACGGTTTTCCCAGTCACCACCATAAAGCTGGTGAGTAATAGGACGGTCAAACTCGCTATTCATTTCATTGTCTGTATCCATCAGGTAAAGTGAAACTCTTCCCACATTTACTCTCCAGATATATGCATGAACAAAATAGTCAAGATATGGAACAGACACAACAAGAGGTTGCCCATCGGCACCTATAACACGTTCCAGCGGAAGACTTCCGAAGTTTTGTGCTTCATAATTTGCAATCTGCTGACCATCCATTGACAGAGTCTGATTAAAATAGCCATATCTATATAAAAATCCAACAGCACAAAGATCGACATTACTATCCGAGGCTTCTTTCAAATAGTCACCGGCCAAAACACCTAAACCACCCGAATAGATTTTTAGTACGCTTGATAAACCATATTCCATACTGAAATATGCCACAGAAGGACGATTTGTATCTGGTTTAACATCAACATATTCTTTAAATCTAGCGTAAAGATCATTCATTCTTTTAATGATAACCTTATCATTTGATAGTGCTTCAAGCTTTTCAAAGCTCATACGTTCCAAAAGAGTAACAGGATTTAATCCAACCTCTTTCCATAGTACAGGATCCAAATCACGGAATAAAATTACCGCTTCGGAATCCCAGGACCACCAAATGTTATGAGCTATTTCTGATAATTTCTTTAATTCCTCAGGAATACGTGACTTTACTGTTATCTCATTCCAAACAGGAACATTCACGTTACTAACTTTAACCTTCATAATTTTATAAATTACTTATTTGATTAATATTTCCGATTTCAATTGGCGCTTCTTTGCATTACGAAGAGCAATATCATACGCCTTATAATAGTATTTAATAAAATGTTTCCATAAAGCATGTTCTGCTGTTACAGCAGCACGATGGCGAATATGTTCTATTTCCTCTTCCGATTTATTTGAAAAAGAAATTATCGATTCCTTTATAGCATCAGCTACTTCAATGTAGTTATTATCTGAGCGATGAATGACTTTAACTCCATCCTCCAAACCATGCTGAGTTCTAATACTCTGAATCCAAAGTCCAAATCCTGTTAAATCCGTTGTAACAGTAGGAACATGAAAAGCAATGCTCTCAAGAGGAGTATATCCCCATGGTTCGTAATATGAAGGATAAACACTCAAATCATACCCCAGAAGCAAATCATAATAGCTAAGATCGAAAACGCCATCATTCTCATCAAGATAACAAGGAACAAATATAATCTTAACTTTATCGTCCTTACTATTTCTTATTCCAAGGTATTTAATCATATTAAGCACTCTATCATCAGACATAGAATCTAACCAGTGCGTAATATAAGGAAATTCTAAAGAATCTGTTATGCCATTACCATTATTTAATCTTTCAACTAAATCTTTTCTGGGTATAGGAGTACCTGCTGGTACATTAATAAAGGCAACAACATTCTTCTTCAGATTAATATCATTATTCAATCGGTTTAATGATTCAATAAAAACATCAATACCTTTGTTTTTAAATTCATATCTGCCACTTGTACATACAAGTAAGGTATCATCATCCAGATTTGTACCCAATAATTTATTTGCAACATTGAGCATCTTTGCTCTTGCCTTTTTACGCTTGGCTAAAAAACTCTTCCCTTTAGGCACAAAATCATCTTCAAACCCGTTTTTTAAAACAACCTCAGCCTCTTTATCCAGCAATTCCTTACACTCTTTATTAGTAATATCACTAACAGTAGTAAAGCAATCAACATGGTGAGCCGTTTGTTTTTCAATAGAATGCTTTGATTCCATATTCAATTCCTGAGCCATCTGGTCGCCATTATATGCAAAGAGATAGTCATACAATGGTTTCAGATTACCAGCAATAGAACGTCCTATCGAAGTTGCGTGTGTTGTAAATATAGTAGCAATTTCTGGTACTGCAGTCTGTAGATATAGCGCACCTAACCCCGTCATCCACTCATGCGCCTGATAAACTACTCTATCTTTACGATTAAGATTATATTTATAAAAGCTTTCAACTACTTTTCCTGATGCATAAGAAAACATCGATGCTTCATCATAATCACCATACGCATGCAAAGAATCAACTTGAAAATGATTCCAGGCTTCTGTATATATTTCATTCTTCATTGAGAAGAATGAAGTAAAATCAACTAAAATAACAATTGGTTCGCCAATAATGTTCCATCGGCCAATGCGTACAGAAAGGTTTTCATTGGTTTCTGCATGCAATTTCCATGGTTTATAAAGATAATCCAGTTCAATAAATAACGGGTTATCTTTACCAATCCAGAAATCAGGACCAATAAATATCACTTTATCTTTATGACTATCTTGAAGAGTCTTAGCTCTAGTAGACAATACTGTATATATGCCACCAACTTTGTTACAGACTTCCCAACTAGTTTCAAAAATATAATCAGGACTTATAAGGGAATCTACCATAATATAATTTAAAACAATCTTTTACGAAGGCAAAAGTAGTAATTTAATATTGAATAAATTATTAATAATCATAAATTATATTGGAAAGATAGAGCAAACGTTTGTGTTTTACATATTATTATCTTATATAATATTAATTATTTAGTTTACAAACACTTAAAGCATTCAATTCTTTATCCAGGATTATAACAAAAAAAACAATAAAACAGATTGCAAAATGATTTCTATATCAATGAAGCATTCATAGCATTTCTAAGAAGCATAAGCTAAGACACTTTATTTACATTAATAAGAAAAGCTCACTTTATTCTGGGAGAGGAGAATTACCTTGACAAAGATAAATATAAAAGTAGATGCAATAGATATTACCGCCCATGGATACACACCATGAAGTTATACACCATGCAGGGTATATACAAAAAAAGAGTCCCATTCATACTTCATGAACAGGACTCTTAGATAAAACGGCAGCTACCTACTCTCCCACTGTTACGCAGTACCATCGGCGTGATCAGGCTTAACTTCTCTGTTCGGAATGGGAAGAGGTGGAACCCTGATGCTATAGCTACCTTAATATTTTTAATTTCTTTTTTACTGATTTTATTCTGTTTCTTTTTGTTTCCTTATTTCAGCATATTAAGATAAACACAATGTAAAAGCAATAAAACAAGCTCTTTTAATTTGATTTATAAGAGCCAAACTATCTAGCCAACCATATATGGAAAGAA
>NZ_FQTV01000005.1 GCF_900128905.1 Bacteroides luti | reverse complement strand
AGCAGGCATAGCTGCAAGAGGTGGCTAGCGGTCACTCTTTATATAGGTTTTATATGGATATTATTATTTAACCATTCCATATTCGTATTTATGTTTCTTTTTTAGAGTGTAATATATTCTGTTTAACAATTTTCTTGCAATTCGTATGATTGCTTTATTGGGTTCCATTCTTTTGCAAAGCTTAATAAAACTATGCGTCAGAGCTGGATCTATTCTTGAAGCAACCCAAGCACTTTCAATCAGACCTTTCTTTAAATGAATTTGCCCTCTAAAAGTCATTTCTCCATTGTTGCTTGTTTCTCCACTCGAATGACAAGTTGGTATTATTCCTACAAAACAGGCTAGCTTGTCCGTGTTAGAAAAACGTTCTATATTTTCTATTTCCAATAGAAAAGTAAGTCCTGTAATCAAGCCTATTCCGGGAACACTTCTTATTAATTCCATCTCTTTAATATATTTATCAGAAATAGCCAAGCTATGAATTTTCTTATTCACTTCTAATAAAAGAAGGCGCTGTTGTTCTACTTCTCTTATTAATAGGGATAATGCTTCATTTCCATTTTGCGTATTTAGAGATATTTCTTTTAACCATTTAAGAAAGCGTTTTGACCAATGACAAGATGACTTTTCAAATTCAGGAGGATAAGCTATTCCATAAAAATAAAGAAAAGACTTTATTCGCTGTTTGAAACGAACCAGATCCTTGACCAACATTTCTCGAGAACGGACAAAAGAACGATTTTCTAAGGTCTCAATCAATGGAATATGTATTCCGGTGAGTTCTTTTGCTCTCAGAGAACGGGCTATTTTCTTGCTATCGTAAGAATCATTCTTATGCACATGTTCCTTTTGACTAGTCGGTATGTCAGCGGGATTGACTACTATGTTTTTTATATTCAACTTTTCCAGTTCAAAGTGAATATGAAATCCACAGAATCCGGCTTCATAAGCAGAATAGTAATTACCACCAGGAAAATTTTCATCCAGATATTTCCATAATAATATGGGAACTGGTGGCTGACTAAAAGTCTTATGATGTAAATGTTCTGTGTAGATTGTCACTGCCCAACTCTTTAGATGAACATCAATTCCAACATAAATATTTTCTCCATTGAAATTTACTTTGTTACTTTGTGTACGCATAAGCTTTGAATATTTGAATGTTTAAGTTTGGTACCTCAAATATAAAAAATACTCTTAGCTTATGCTTCTTATTTTTTCACTTCAGCATATTTATTGCAAACATAGGATCTGCCACCTACTAAAAATTATACTTCTAGTAATCAAATGAATACAAAATTGGCTAGTAGGATAAGCTGCATAAAGGGTGGAGAGGGTGGAGTAAAAAAGAGCTTTTTCGGTTTCCAGAAAATAAATTTCAATAATTCAGCAATTTGCGGAATTATTGAAATTAGATTTCTCAGAACGAAAAAAGAACAATTTCTCTCCACCCTGTCCACCCCCACAAAATAAATTGATCTGATATTCAACACTATACAAAATAGCGAAAACAAATTCAGCAGGCGATTGAGAAAATTACCGATTATCCGTAATCGGTTTAATGCACTAAAGAAGTCAACCCGTCTATGAATTAATAAATTAGTAAGTCAACTGATTATAGGCTTAGGAACAGTAGTAGTCAACTGGAAGCAGTTTAAGGCAGCTCCCGGCAAATATTAATCATTTATTGGCGGGAGGTTGAAACGAACATGTACATGTTCGGGTGCAATCATGTACATGATTGGGTTCAAACATGTACATGTTTGAAAAAAGGCAACCTTTTGTTTTTGCTAATATCTGGTCAATGAGATACTAATTTATACTTCAGGAATCTTAAACTGACGAAAACATTTATACAAATCATAATTATACGTATATTTGTGTTTCAAAAAGCTAAATTTAATGAATACAGAATATCTTTTATCTGAAGCGGTAGGCTTACTAAAGTCTCTTATTTCTATCCCTTCTTTCAGCAGGGAAGAAGAAGCTGTTGCCGATTATCTTCAAAACTACATAGAATCCATCGGAATTGAGACTAGAAGAAAAGGGAACAACATTATTTGTGTTGCTCCTATGTTCGACTTAAGAAAACCTACGATATTGCTTAATTCGCATATAGACACGGTTAAACCGGTTAATGGATGGCGAAAAGACCCCTTTTCACCGACTGAAGAAAACGGGAAACTGTACGGATTGGGTAGTAATGATGCAGGGGCAAGTGTGGTTACGCTTTTTCAGGTTTATCAGGAATTGTCTAAAACGGAACAGAGTTATAACCTTATTTTCGTGGCTTCCTGCGAAGAAGAGGTTTCCGGAAAAGAAGGGATAGAAAGTGTGCTCTCTGAACTTCCGCCTATTACTCTGGGAATTGTGGGGGAACCTACAGAAATGCACCCGGCCATCGCTGAAAAGGGACTAATGGTTCTTGATGTGGTGAGTTATGGAAAGGCCGGACATGCTGCTCGCAACGAAGGGGTAAATGCCATTTATAAGGCTCTTGATGATATCAGTTGGTTTAAGGATTTCAAATTTGAAAAGGAATCGCCAATGCTTGGACCGGTTAAGATGAGTGTTACTCAGATTAATGCCGGAACTCAACACAATGTGATTCCGGACAGATGCTCTTTTGTGGTGGATATTCGCAGTAACGAACTTTACTCCAACGAGGATTTATACAACACGATTAGGAAAAACGTGAAAAGCGACGTTAAGGCCCGCTCTTTCCGCCTCAATTCATCGCGCATATCGGAGGATCATCCTATCGTGAAACGTGCCGTTAAAATGGGAAGAAATCCGTTTGGATCTCCTACTCTTTCCGATCAGGCATTGATGCCTTTCCCTAGTGTGAAAATGGGGCCGGGAAAATCATCTCGCTCACATACTGCAGATGAATATATTCTTATAAGCGAAATTGAAGAAGCTATTGAAATATATCTTAAGTTGCTCGACGGACTTAATATTTAAAAGAGAATGAGTGCAAAAGAACAATACCGGGATCTATGCAAAGAAGAAAACAGCATTCCTCTCTTCTGCCAGGATTGGTGGATGGATGCTGTGTGCCTGGATGAATGGGATGTTCTTTTAGTCGAAGAAAAGGGGCAAATTGTTGGAGCATTGCCTTATCATCTAAGAAAGAAACTTGGTTTTCGCTGTATTGTTCAGCCACAGCTTACGCAATATAACGGCATCTGGATAAGAAAAAAGCAGGTTACCGCAGACTATGAACGTATTTCCTACGAGAAAAGGGTTTTCAATAAGCTGATAAAGCAGCTGGAGCAGCTTGGATTATCTTTTTATCAGCAATGCTTTCACATGAGCATTACCAATTGGCTTCCGTTTTACTGGCATGGCTACAAAGAGACTACCCGATATACTTATGCGATTAACAGCATTGGTAATCCCGAAAAGGTTTTTAGCAGGTTTAGTCCGGCCAAACAAAGGCAAGTAAGGAAGTGTGAGGATAAATTGCATCTTTCCTTGGATATGAGGCCTGATGAGTTTTACAGCCATCATAAACAATCATTGCAAGAGCGTGGCGAGGTGATTAGTTATTCATACGAGCTGTTTCAACGGATTTACAAGGCTGCCCAAAACAACAATGCCGGACAGATATTTGCCATTAAAGACGATGAGGGCGAAACTCATTCATGCCTTTTAGTGGTTTGGGACAAAGCATCTGCTTATACGCTGCTGTATTCCATATCGCCTAAACATGCATCTTCGGGGGCATCTACACTGGTAATATGGGAAGCTATTAAGTTTCTGGTCAATAAAACAAAGAGTTTCGATTTTGAAGGGGGGATGATTGAAGGAGTTGAGAACTCTTACAGACAGTTTGCAACCATGCAAAAGTCTTATTTCTTAATTGAGAAGTACTATTCAAGAGTGTTTAAGTTGCTTTTTAAAATCTATAAAAAGTAAAAAACTACTTTACACTATATTCTCTCTCTAACTGCAGTAAGTACCAGGCAAATGTTGCTCCATTAAAACTTCGCAAATCTTTATCCATTCCCTTTTCATGGAGCTCTTGCATCAATGCTCCCATCATGTATTGAAATCCCACAGAATCGAATTTCCATAAGTTTCGCTTGCCTTTAATGAAAGGGATATATCGCTTTATTATATTTTTTAATGCATACAGAAACGGATGAAAGGCTTTAGCCAGACAGAAATCGTCTTCAAATGCAATGCCTTCCTCTGCAAAAAGCTCTTGTAATACTTCGTCATACAACTTTTTACCCAACTTATAGTCGAAAGGCATTGAAGAGAAATAATCCATCAGCTCAGCATCAAACAAAGGCAGGCAATAACTAAATCCAAAATACTCCCAAATCTTCGATGAATTGACTATATATTTAGCTTGTCTCTCTTTCTGATCCCAGTTTTCTATCTCTTGAAATGAGACTGATTGAGAACTAAATTCATTCAACTGACTGGTAAGAGATAACATTATATTTTTTCGCTCTGCCAAAGCTGCATCTTTTCCTTGAAAGTGCGTATTAAACAGATCGGTTGCAATTTGTTTTCTATCACTATAATTGCGCATAAACGGACGAAGATGACTACCTGCTATAAAATCTCCACCATGTCCGGGAAGGAAAATTGTATCAGAAGATATTTTTTTCTCCTTGATAAGATACTGAATTGCCGGATACTCCTGATAGAAATAGCAGGACGAGAATTGCGTGATATAGCTGCGATAACCGAGGAACTGAGGATCATAAATATACCTGTTATCGCCATGCTTCATGTAGTCAATAAACAACCACTCAAAACCAAGGCGGTTTGCCACTTCCTTAGAGTGCTTAAGCTCTGCATTATCTACAGGTTTACCATAGGTGAAGCACAAAACACGTTCATATTTCTCTTTATAGAGCAAATAAGCTATCAGCCGTGAGTCATATCCTCCGCTTAATGGAATTGCCACCGGACGACCATCTAATAGATAAACCAGACGTTTCCCAACATTGGATATTATCTTTTTCAATCCTGATTTCCAAACATCATACTCTCTGTTTTTATCGATTTCACCGATCAATGAATGATATATTACAGAATAGACAGACTTACTGTCCACAACAATATATTCGCCCGCCTGAATCTGGCAAATGTCTTTTAGTAAAGTAGACTTCCCGGTTGTATATCCAAGAAAAGCAAATTCATCTTTCCGTTCTTTGTCTATAACAAAAGAAGTAACTCCGGCAAGGTTATTAATATCATCGGTTATATAAACCTTTCCATCTACACAGGTATAAAAAACAGGGAATGAACGCACTCTGTCTACTGCTGCCCAAACCGTTTTTTTGTGTTTTATCAAAACAGCAAAACAGCCGTTTGCCTCTTTTATCTTTTTTGCAAAAAGATCTTCTGATTCTACATCCGAAAAGTAATTCAGCAATTCTTTATCCTGATAAAAAGAGCCATCAGGTGCAAAAAGATATCCTTTTGCGCAGATTCCATCGGCAGAAAACCATGCACGGTTATTATTTCGCTTCAGTGTAAAGCAAATCCTGTCGCTGCTATATGATATTACTTCTTGCATATTCTATCTGTTATTTCTTTGTATAAAGAACTTTTTCGTAAATAGAAATCAGTTGTTCTGTCACTACATCAGGGCCTGACACAGAATTTACATGAGCAGAGATTGCTTTGTAATCAAACTTATCTCTGTTAAAAATCATCGTTTTCATCGCATCAGCCAAAGCTACTACGTCTTCCACCGGCACTCTATATCCTTCTTTAGGAGTAACAATAGCTTCGGGAACAACCTCTGTACAAACAACAGGCAATCCGGTGCTCATAGCTTCAAGAACAGCTATTGATTGTGCTTCAACTCTACTTGCCAAAACAAAAGAATCGGCATTCTGAAGTTCAGAGAGTACACCTCTTGAATCATTCCATCCGGTAAAAACAATTCGGTCTCTGTGCATGCATCCGGATAATATCTTCTGAAAAGTTTTATCTTCGAAATTATCTCCAACAATAACTAACATAACATTCGGAATATTATTGCATAGACGATCAAATGCAGGTAAAAGGATATCGTATCCTTTGGGCTGAGAGAAACTATTTACTGTAATAAAGGTAAAATTATCTGTCCGTTCACGAGGAAGATAATGAAAGAAATCTGTATCCAGAATATTTGAGATCACCTGAATAGGAACTTCCTTCAGCAAAAACTCTTTAATCTTATCAATCAGCTGTTGAGAGACAGGAATAACATAAGATGCATTCGAAAAGCCTTTTTCCAAAAATGGTTTATAAATTGGAATAAAGCCTTCTTTTGCCAATGTAGAACGCAAGCCAAATCTACCTCGATGCTCTGTTATCACATAAGGAATATCATACTTTTGTTTTATAAGATAGGCAGCATAACCACCCCACATGCAGCTATGAGCATGTATCAAGTCTGGTTTACCGTATATTTTAACGTATTCATCGAACAAATTCATTGTTTGTTTGCTCCATGCAAGTATATTTGCTTTATCCAGTTTTGGTATTCGTCTATAGTAATAACGGAACGTTAGCAACCCATCTTCCATTGATTCAAAAGAGTGCCATGGAAAGGTCAAAGCCTTTAATTTATACTTCTTCCAAGGCAAAGCAACGTTTGCTAGAATATGAACCTCCAAACCTTTTCTTTTAAGGAATAGAGATTGATCTCTACAAAACTCTCCGCCTTCCGGAAGATACCAGGAAGGAAGCTGCAGAATTCTATATGGTTTTAAGGGATTGCTCATACTTTTTCACCAATAGCAGATACCAGGTTAATTGCGCCATTAAGACAACAGCAGAGACAAAACTAAACAAAATAATTGCCCAGACAAAGTTTTGGATATAAATACCTATAATTAAGGAAATAAGACGAGCTACAATATAGATTATCTCTATTATCAAGGCTATTCGTTGTTTGCCAAAAATAGGTGGAATAGATGATAAGGAGGCAGTAAACAAAGAAATTATTAGCCAGGGTATCATTATCTGAATATACAAAGCCGATTGTTCCCATCTTTCTCCTAAAAAGTATCTGAGAACTAACGGGGAAAGGAAAAACGCGAGTATAAAGAGTGGAGTAACTATGAGAAGAATCTTTTTAATTGACTGAATTAAATTAGTCCAAATAGGTTCCAGCTTATTGATCCTTTCCGCCATGCTTTGCGAAATAACTTGATCAAGTGAAGTGCTTAACAAGTTTATTGGTCTGAATCCGATTGTAATTCCCATTGAAAACAGCCCGATCTCCGCCATTCCAAAGTAACCGGACAAGAGCAGTATGGGCAGATTCCCAGAAACCATATTAATAAACGTGTGAGGCAATGTATATAAAGGAAATTTGCGATGCTCTGAAGCTGCTACCAGAATCTCTTTTTTATTAAAATGAAAGAGTTGATTCCATGTTTCTTTTCGGGTGAAACAACTTAATATGGAGATGAAATGGCTCGATAAATTGGCCCAAACGAGTCCCATAAGTCCGGCTTTCAGGAAACCGGAGCCCACTTTCAATCCATTATTAATAAGTCCTTGCCACAAAGTATATCTTGCTGTTAAAGCAAATCGTTTATTGTAATTAAACCAAAAGATAGATGCCTGAGCGAAGGCCACTATAAAAACAAAGAAAGGTAAATAGTAGATTACTCCTTCCAGACTTTCATAATGGAGTATACTTAAAATTTGGTGCGAACCTAATAATAAAACAATAAGGATGAGTAATGAAAAAACAGCATTTATCAAAAAGCAAAGATTAAAGGTGTTGGCTGCCATTGATTTGCTTTTCGATAAAACAATAGCCGAATCATACTTTCCGTTTGCAATAACTGATAATAGCCCTTCTATACCAAGAAACAATGCCAAAATGCCCAATTCATCGGGCGAATAAAGACGAGCAATAACCGGCAAAACTGCAAACGCAATCCCTTGTGAGATTGCGTTTGCAGAAAGCAGAGTAGCGCTGTTCTTTATAAGTTCTTTCATCTTGTATTATCTGCTAATCCATGCTTCCGGGTTCAGTTTGGATGTTTCTTTACGCAACTGGAAGTGTAAGATTGTACGATCTCCATCCGATGGATCGGAGTAAACTCTACCAATTGTTTGTCTTGTGCTAACCTTTTGCCCTTTGCTTACTGAAGCTGATGACAGGTTACAATATACAGAGATATAGCTACCATGACGAATGATAACATTCATCAGTCCGTTTACCTGGAATACAACCGCCACTTCTCCATTAAAGATAGAACGTGCCAATGCTCCGGGTTGTCCTTGTATGTCAATTCCCTTATTATCTAATTTCACATTTCTCAGTCCTTCTACTGCATACTGGCCATAATGACTCACAATAAGATGTGGACCGGTAATAGGTGAAGGCAAAGATCCTCTGTTGCGTTCAAAGTTATCCGAAAGCTGTCTGTCAGAGCTGTCCATTGAAAAGACTGGTGCCGGAGCTACCTTTTCTCTTTCTCTGGTTTCAACCTTCTCTACTTTTTCTGGTTTTTCTGCTTTTGCAACCCTGCTGCTTTTTTCCGTTCTTTCCGATTTGCTTTCTGAAGCAGCTCTGCGTCTTGCCTCTTCTGCAGCTTCAGCCTTTCTACGTGCCTCGGCAGCTGCTTCTGCTTTACGACGTGCTTCGGCAGCAGCAGCTTCTTTTCTAGCCCTCTCTTCCGCACGTTTGCGGGCCTTTTCTATTTCAATATTGATTAAACGGTCAATCTGCGCATTCAGCTGATTAGCTTCTCTTCTATGTTTAGCAATCTCTGATTGCAATCCTTTTTGCTTTTTCTGGAGATCAGAAACCATAACTTTCTTCTGCTGTTCCTGCTCTTCAAGTCTTTTCTTTTCTTGTTCGCCTTGAGAAAGAAGGTTCACTTTTGCAACTTTTACCTGTTCAACCTCGTTCTTCTTTGTACCTATCTGGGCTTGTCTTTTAAGAATTTCCTGTCCTTGTATTCGCTGATAAGTTGCATACTCTCTTACATAACGAAGACGGCGATAGGTTTCACTTAAAGACTTAGCAGAAAATATAAACATCAGTTTCTCTTCAATGGTTTTATTCTTATAGAGATACTGAACGGAAGAAGCATATTTCCTCTTTTTATCGAGCAAATCGAGTTCCAGATTACGCAGTTGCTGAGAAAGGGATGTTACTTCCTGATCAATGGACTGCACATCTCCTTCTATCACCTTTATGTATCTTTTTCTATCTTCAATTTGTCCGGTAAGTGTATTTAAGCTCCTTAGCTGACTACCTACATCTTTTTTTGTAGTCTTTAAAAGAGATTCTTTTTTTGATATTTCTTTCTGAAGCACACTTCTCTTGCTTTCAAGCTGCTTTATTTTTTTATTTGTCTGAGCCGGAAGAGCCGTTATGAGGAGAAAGCTCATCAATAAGAATAAGAGACGCTTCATAATCCTAATAATACTTTTAATAAATCGTTGAAATCCATCTTTTTATATTTTGAAGAGACAGTTGTAGGGTATTCCCAATCTCCATTCTCTGTCAGTTTGGAAAGGTCTATTTCCGCAGAAAATGGTTTCTTTCCGCCTTCAAAAGAGATATCCATGCGAGATGGAAAACTTTTAAGTCCAAATGGCTGAAAGTCTGAATACTTCCAGTTTAGCTGATAAGGAGCCGAAATGGTAGATATTGAGCTTTCAAGCAACTGCCCTGTATTTGGGGTAGCAGAGAAACTGTATAAGAAGCCTTTTGATTTTTTCTGTATTTCCATTGTCTTGTTATCAACACTGGTATTGACAGTAAACTCCGACAACAGATCATTATTTATCTCCTTCTTTCCCGGAACAAAAAGTGCATTGGTGAAAAGAGCCTGTAAAGTATAGAAGTCCATATCTGTATTAGCCATTGTTGTAAGCTCAGAAATAGGTTCTTCTACGTATTGCTTATTAATCCGGTCGATAATCAATACTTTAGTAGGCGTAAACTCAACTCTTCCGGCTTCAATGCCAAGGAAAGGAACGATCGACATTTGAATAACTTCATTCTTCTTCATGCGGATTGTTCCGTTTACAGATATGTCTTTACCATTAGAGTTAATGGTTAATTTCATTTTCGACGAAAAATTGGTTATCGAAGGAGTGTTGTTTGCTACACTTCCCAGATAATCCAGATTCTCTGTGACTGCAGCAGCAGGTTTGCTTATACTCTTTGCGGACTTACAAGCGGATAAAGCCAATACTAAACAAATAACACTGAATCCTAGTATTGTCGTTTTCTTACAACGGCACTTCAAAGCACTTTTTCTCATTCTGCAATATATTTCTTTTGTTCTATTTTCTTCTTTAATACCTCTGATTTGTTCCCCATTTCACGGGACTTTATCCAATATTTCAACGCATCTTCTTTCAGCCCGTTCATATAGTATACATCTCCGCAATGTTCAACAACCACTTCACTTTTATCGCCTCCTTTTTTCATGGCATCGTCCATGTAGACTTTGGCTTCGGTGTATTTCTTTTTAATAAAAAGTATCCATGCATAAGTATCGAGATATGTATTGTTATCGGGCTCTGCCTTTATTGTTTTATAACTCATCTCTTCGGCTTTATCAAGGTCTTTCTTTTCCACAGAAAGATAATAAGCATAGTTATTCAGTGCACCATTATTATCGGGATTATAAACCAAAGACGAATCATAGGCAGCGTAAGCTAAATTTATCTGCTTTTTAGTATGGTAAATGTCTCCCATCATACTATAAAAGTCGGAAACTATTTTTTTATCACTTTTATCGTTTACGTGCTGAACACCTTTCTTAAAAGTACCCAATGCATCGTCTATACGTTCTGCCTGATAATATGAAAGTCCCAGGTAGTAATAAAATTCCAGAGACTCGGGAGTTATTTCAATAGCCGGTTCGCAAATTTTAATAGCCTCCTGAAAATCGTTTCTTTTTATTGCATAGCTTAGCAGTTGCAAGCGTGCCGGAGTATTTTCAGGTTCTAATTCAATTATTTGTTTCAAGATTGGTTCCGACTCTTTATCCATTCCTTTGGACAGAAGATACTGAACATACAACATGGGTATCTGTGCATCTTCCTGTTCACCTTCCATCATTCTATTGAATAGAGGAATAATCCGGGTGCTGTCTTTTCCTGTTTGCTGAGACTTTGCAATCATCTGACGCATGATGTCTGCTTTGATATCACTTTCCACTTTCTTATTAAGCAGCACAGAATCTACTTGCTGTTCATACTTATCCAACTGTCCCGTTTGTTGATAGTAACTGGCTAAGGAAACAAGTACTTGTGTGTTTCCAGGTTCTGTTTCCAGCACTTTCTGATAAGTAGCGTATGCTTCTTTTGGTTTTCCGTTATTCAAATAAACATCGCCCAACACACACAAATATCGCATATCGTTAGGATATTCGTTGGCAAGACTTTCTATTTCATTGAATGCTTTTTTGTTGTCCTCCATCAACAAATACATACGGAATTTCTCCATACTAATCTGCTCGGTCTTTCCGCTTTTCTTTTCTAAAAGATCAAGCGCTTTAACTACTTTAGCATAATCCTTTGACTGGTTATATAAATCAATCAAAGCCATGATGGGTTCCTGACGATCAGGAAATTGCGTGGTCATTCTTTCGAATGCTTCGACGGCTTTCTCACTCTTTCCTTGTTGCTGATAGATTGATGCAAGGGTCTGGTTGTACCAGTAATTACCAGGGGCATTTTCTACAGCCTTTTCTATGCAAGCCAGTCCTTTTTCGGGCTGCTTGAGGAAGAAATAGAACTGTGATATTTCTGAAAGAGAGGATGCAGCATTTGGATCAATAGATAAACAATGCTGGAAAAGTTCAAATGCCTGAGCGTATTCGCCTTTTGATTTCTGACGGGTTGCTTCAAGAAAATAGTAATCGTATTTTCTCTGTAATTCGGGAGATAATTGGGTTGCAACTGTTATTGCCGGAGACTCTTTCGTATTTTGGACTGTTTTCGTCGATGTACCACAGGAAGAGAAAAACAGCAAAGCTGACAATGCTCCAATATGCCACGAAGCTAAACCTGCGATAATCGGCTTTAGTCTGTATGTTTGAGAAAAATCAGTTAGTGCAACCATTTCTTATTTTAATATTTATCAAATTAAACTTTACTGTCGTGATTGTTGTCTCACCAAAGCATTTACTACCCAGTTACTTTTTACCGGTGTGACCAAAACCTCCGGCTCCACGTTCTGTTTCACTCAAAACTTCAACCTGTTCCCATTGGGGTTGTTCATGACGTGCAATGATCATTTGAGCCACACGTTCACCATCTTGAATGACAAAATCATCGGCCGACAAGTTTACCAGGATAATACAGATTTCACCGCGATAATCAGCATCGATGGTTCCCGGAGTATTGAGAACTGTAACGCCTTTTTTTATGGCCAATCCGCTGCGTGGACGAATCTGTGCTTCGAAACCTTCTGGCAATGCAATGTAAAGTCCGGTTGGGACCAAACATCTAGCTAAAGGTTTTAACGTGATTGGTTCATCAATATTGGCACGAATATCCATTCCTGCCGATAATTTGGTCTCGTATGCCGGAAGCTGATGCTTCGACTTATTTATAATTTGTACTTTCATAATCTGTTGTTATACATTTGATTTGCGAAAATACGTATTTCGTCTCAATTAAATGCTTTATTAAAGGCTTTTTTATACTTTTGCAGGTAAATAAACAGTATAAAGAATGAATTGGAGAGATTTGATTTCGGCTAAGCGTTTTGGGATGGAAGAGTTTCACAAACATCGGGAAGAAAACCGTTCTGAGTTTCAGCGGGATTATGACCGATTGGTTTTTTCGGCTCCTTTCCGTCGCCTGCAAAACAAAACGCAGGTTTTCCCTCTTCCGGGTAGCATCTTTGTTCACAACAGACTGACGCACAGCCTGGAAGTTTCGTGTGTAGGACGTTCATTGGGTAACGATGTAGCGAAAGGACTTCTTTCTAAACACCCCGATCTTCATGATTCTTATATCTCTGAGATTGGTGCTATTGTTTCTGCCGCCTGCATGGCTCACGATCTTGGAAATCCTCCTTTCGGACACTCTGGAGAAAAGGCCATTTCAACATATTTCTCCGAAGGAAACGGCATAAAACTAAAGGAGAAATTAGAACCAAATGAATGGGAAGACATTATTCATTTTGAAGGAAACGCAAATGCTTTCCGACTTCTGACTCATCAATTTGAAGGAAGGCGAAAAGGTGGCTTTGCGATGACCTATTCAACTCTTGCTTCCATAGTAAAATATCCGTTTTCATCGAGCCTGGCTGGGAAAAAATCTAAATTTGGCTTTTTTATCACTGAAGAAGAAGATTTTAAACGAATAGCAACGGAACTTGGTATTATTTGCCTTAATGAGAATCCGCTTAAGTTTGCACGGCATCCGTTAGTTTATCTTGTTGAAGCTGCAGACGATATCTGCTATCAGATGATGGATATTGAGGATGCACATAAATTAAAGATCCTGACTACCGAAGAGACTAAAGAACTGCTTATGGGATACTTTGGGGAAGATCGTCTGATTCACATGAATGAGACAATGAAAATTGTTAGCGATACCAATGAGCAAATTGCATATCTCCGTTCGTCTGTAATTGGTTTGCTTATAAAGGAATGCACCAATGTATTTCTTGAAAACGAAGATTCAATATTAGCCGGAACTTTCAATGGCAGCCTTATAAAGCATATATCTCAAAAGCCAAAAGAGGCTTACGAACATTGTGAAGCTGTTTCTTTTAAAAAGATCTATCGTTCGGGAGATGTGCTTGATATTGAACTTGCTGGTTTCAACGTTATAAGCACATTGATTGAATTATTTATAGCTGCGGTTACTTCGCCCGAGAAGGCTTATTCTCAGTTACTAATTAACAGAATGTCGGACCAGTATAATGTAAATGCTCCTACTCTTTACGGCAAAATACAAGCAGTACTGGATTACATTTCAGGCATGACTGACGTTTATGCGCTAGATCTATACAGGAAAATAAAAGGAAATAGTCTGCCTGCGGTATAATAACCACTGACAGACTATTTATAAAATTGGAACGTTTAATATTTAAACGTTTTCTTTTTTATCCAGAGGAGGAGTGCTCTTTAATGGAACATATTCCAATGTTACTACAGATGGATCCAAATCCAGAATCTGAGTATCGGATGTAGAACATTTCTTGATTAAGTAATAGAGCAATAAAAGTGTTTTCTTGATTGCCGATAACTGCAGATTACGCGCAATTCGTTCAACCACAACAAACCTGAAATCTCCCTCGATATTTCTTTCCCTTAAAGACGGATATCGGCTTAACAAATCAACCTGACCGGTTTCTTCCATCTCTTTACAGATAAGGTGAATAAACTTATCCATGTGAACACCTTGCTTGAATCCAGAATAAATATCTAACCGGAACATCTTTTGAGGTACAAAAGTTTTCACGGTATATTTAAAATGATAAGGTTCATCACTACGGTGAAGATATACAAACCAGTATGTATCTGCCCTCTTAGGCTGTTTGTTGATAAGAGAATAAACGATTTTACTCTCCATTTCATCGGGATACTTAGCACGGGTAACGTATACCAGGTGAGTAGCAAATTTAGGAATAGATTCATCTTCCGTAATCTCTTGAAGACACTCAATAGTAGGCGCAATAGGCTCGTATGTTGAACAGTGGTTCTTTATACGGCGGCCATTATACCACACATACATAATAGCAAATATGCAACCGGCTATAAGCAATGTTGCCCAACCTCCATGAGTAAACTTAAACATATTGGCTATAAAGAAACTACCTTCCAGTGAAACGAAGAAAGCAGTTAAGGGAATGCTTACAAACAACGATATTTCTTTTAACTGGAAATAAATAAATAGCAAGAATGTTGTCATTAACATCGTAATGGTAATGGAGAGTCCGTAAGCAGCTTCCATATTTGAAGATGAACCAAATGCTATTACTATCAGCGTACATAATATCATCAATGAATAGTTCACCTGAGGTATAAACATTTGCCCTTTTACTTCTGTAGGATATTTAATTTTGATATTTGGCCACAAATCCAGTGATATTGCTTCACTGATAATTGTAAAGGAGCCGCTTATCAACGCCTGGCTGGCAATAATTGCTGCCAATGTGGCCATTGTAACACCGATAAATGAGAACCACCCCGGCATGATAGAAAAGAACGGGTTGATATCTGTTACAATCTTGTCAGGGTGACTGATAATCCATGCACCTTGTCCCAAATAGTTTAGTATCAAGGTTAGTTTTACATAAACCCAGGATACACGAATGTTGTGCAATCCGCAGTGACCAAGGTCGGAATAAAGAGCTTCGGCCCCGGTAGTACAAAGAAATACAGCACCCAATATAATAAATGCATCCGGGGATTCTATTAACACCTTAATTGCATAGATCGGGTTAAATGCTTTAATAATAAGAGGATACTGGAAATAAGCTAAAAGACCCAGAATTCCAATCATTGTAAACCATAAAAACATAATCCGGCCAAATGGCTTTCCTAAACGGGCTGTGCCCAATGGTTGAATGAGGAAAAGTGCCAGAATAATTGCCAGAGTGACAGGTATTACGGGTATTGAAGGAACCAGTGCGTTTAATCCTTCCACAGAAGATATGACCGTAATGGCGGGAGTAATAATACCATCGGCCAGCAGAGTGGCTGCTCCAATCATAGCAAAAACGTATGCCCAACGATATTTTTTTCGGATTAAGGCAAACAAAGAAAGAATACCTCCTTCACCCTTGTTATCTGCCCTAAGGGTTACAACCACATATTTGATGGTTGTTTGCAAAGTCAATGTCCATATAATACAGGAAATTGCTCCAATGATATAATCCGGACTTGCACGCAATCCATCGGGCATGCCATTTACAATAGCTTTCATTACGTACAAAGGAGATGTTCCGATATCTCCATACACAATTCCGATGGCTAAGAATATACCCATCATTCCGAAGGGTACTTTGTGTTGATGTTTCATTTTTTATTTTTTAAAAAGCGGCGCAAAAATACGTAAAAATCTCATCTAAACATACAAAGATAGTAGTTATTAATAGAGGGAAGCATCGCTACACAACAAATTTATCTAAAATTACCTATTAACCTCTCTAAATTAATAAGATAATGGCTCTAAATCTACTAATAAGCAACAAAATAAAATAGAGAACCGACAGCTATTTTGTATCCTCCGATTGATAAAATTGATCTATATACTGGAAATAATATAAAAGTTCACCAATACATGTTGATACCTTGTACAAAAGATTGTTTTCTTTTGTACAGAGGAATTAATTGTTTTGTACAGAAGAATGCAATCTTTTGTACAGGGAAATAAAAAAGGAAAGGTTTCCCTCTCCTTTTATCTATTATATTTATTATAAATAACTAGTCGGCTTTAAAAATAATCTTATTGGCACCAGAAGTTATCAGGCACGATTGAGGATTTTCTTTAGCAAAAGAATCAATATGACGAATTCGTTTATCTTCAAGAATCTCATCTACAGCAATCAGAATACCGGTTTCTTCTACATCTCCAAAGCCATAATTGATAGCTGTTCCAAACATTTTCATTGTGGGAGAGAGTCCCATATATGCATTTACCAAAGGAGGAATGTTATAGCCAAGCTTACGAACTTCTGTATTCAGGACCTTATAATCTTCCTTGAAGGCATCTTTGTCAAAAAGCTTAGCAAGTTCAGACTCATCAGCTTCCAATTCCAATGGTTTCATCGGTGTAATGAGGTTTTCCTTATCACCAAAATGTTTTCTTAAGAAATAGAGGATCATGTCTCTGCCATGACGATGAAAACTTGGATACATGGTAACTTTACCAAAGAAATATTTCACAGTTGGCATTATTACAGTCAAGGCTCCAAGCCCATCCCATAAATTATCCAGAGCAAACAGTCCCTTTGCTCCTGCCCTTGTGGATTGATACTCAAGCGTTACGAAAGATCGTCCTAATTCTATTGTAGTGGGAAGATATTCTTTAATGAACTTCTCGGAAAAGTCAAACATGTGAGAAGTAGCAAGTATCGGATGTCCTTTCTCGTCAAAATTGACATCTGTACCAAGTATATAACGATAACCTCCAAGTATTTCTTCAGCTTCAGGGTTCCATACAATCAATTGCTTATATGGATTTTCCATTGTATCATACTCATCGATATCTACCGAAAGGCCCGAACCTCCTCCGGCAGCACGGAAGGCTATCTCTCTTAAACGCCCAATTTCAAGCATTACGTTTGGAGAATCCTGATGCGTAACAATATAAATATAATTGTTACTTTTATTGGTCATTCGCAAGCGTTTATCATCTGTAAGTTCTGCCTTCAAAACTTCTTTGCTGATCGGCTTTATTATATCTTCCATTTATTTTGTGTTTTTTTCTTTTTGTGTATTGAGCTTATAAACAATCTCCCTTACATAATCTGCCCATTCTGCCGGAGATTTTGATTTATCAAAAGTTTTCCAGGGAATAGGTTTTCCTATTATCAGGGTAAATGTTTTATGTCTGTTCTTAAACATCTCATCTGCCAGATAAAGCATTTCAATATTTACTTTCACTCCGAGGTTCTTCCTTATGTTGGCCAGGTTGTAAAAGAAGTCAGAATTCCGACCTTCAAAATACATTGGAACCACATCACGCTGCATCTGTACACTCTTTACAATAAATGTCTTTGTCCACGGAAGATCGGCAATTACTCCATTACGTCTGCGCGAACACATTCCTGCAGGAAACATTATCATGTGGTTATCGGATGCAAAGCCAGCCTCTACCATTGCCGGGAACTGCCTTGCCTGCGAACCGGTTTTGTTTACCGGAATACAAAGCGGTGCCAGATTATGAAGATTCATTAAAAGGTCATTAACCAGATATTTAATCTTTCCATTATAGTGCTTACCCAATACATACCCAACTGCAACACCGTCTAATCCACCTAAAGGATGATTGGATACAAATGTACAAAGACCTTCTTCCGGAAGGTTCTCAACACCTTTTACATCAACTTTTGCATCCAGAAAGTCCATAGATGATTCCAGAAAATCTACTCCTATCCTATCCTTCACACTTATCATAAATTCATTCAGTTCTTCCTGATGAACAATTCTTTTCAAGTATGAAATGATAAATTGCGGGATATACTTAAACTTACCCGGCGCTTTTGAGCGAAGCACATTATCTATGTCTATGAGAAATACAGAGTCGTTAGCCATTTTTTAATAAATCAGGATGCAAAATTAAACCATCTTTTGAATTACACATAAGGATTTATTAAAAAAAAGGGCTAAAATGCACATTTTCTTATCTAAAACTCCTTTCTTTTTAAAATTTGATAACAGAAATAGAAAATTTACGTAATCAAATAGAATAGCCACATAAATTATTTATTGTACATTTGTGCTTTCAAAATAAATGAGTTATGGAACATCAATTGACGATTTACAACACATTAAATAGAAAGAAGGAACTATTTGTCCCTTTAAAAGAACCTCATGTAGGAATGTATGTTTGTGGTCCTACCGTATATGGTGATGCACATTTAGGACATGCTCGTCCGGCTATTACATTTGATTTATTATTCCGTTACCTCAAACATCTGGGATACAAGGTACGTTATGTTCGTAACATTACCGATGTAGGCCATCTGGAACATGATGCAGATGAAGGAGAAGATAAAATTGCAAAAAAAGCACGCCTAGAGCAATTAGAGCCAATGGAAGTTGTTCAATATTATCTGACCCGCTACCATCATGCAATGGAAGCCTTAAACGTTCTTCCTCCCAGCATTGAGCCTATGGCTTCAGGACATATCATTGAACAAATGAATTTTGTACAAAAAATACTGGATGCCGGATATGCTTATGTAAGCGAAGGTTCTGTATACTTTGATATTGAAAAATACAGCAAGGATCATAACTACGGAAAACTTTCCGGAAGAAATGTGGAAGAGCTTCTTAGCACCACCCGTGAACTTGATGGACAAAGCGAGAAAAAGAACTCTGCTGACTTTGCTTTATGGAAAAAAGCGTCACCGGAACATATCATGCACTGGCATTCTGAATGGAGTGAAGGTTTCCCAGGCTGGCACATGGAATGCTCGGCAATGGGTACTAAATATCTGGGCGAAGAATTTGATATTCACGGTGGCGGTATGGATTTACTGTTCCCTCATCACGAATGCGAAATTGCTCAGTCGGTTGCTGCTCTGGGAAAAGAAACTGTTCATTACTGGATGCACAACAATATGATTACTATTAATGGTACAAAGATGGGTAAGTCTTTGGGTAATTTCATTACTTTGGATGAGTTCTTCAACGGATCTCACCCAATACTTACACAAGCGTACAGTGCAATGACCATTCGCTTCTTTATTCTTCAGGCTCACTATAGAAGTACAGTTGACTTCAGCAATGAAGCTCTTCAGGCATCAGAGAAAGGCTTGCAGCGATTGATGGAAGCAGTAGCCAATCTGAAGAAAATAACTCCGGCCGCTACATCTACAGTTGACGTTAAATCACTTCGGACTAAATGTTATGAAGCAATGAATGATGACATGAATTCACCGATTGTCATTTCTCATTTGTTTGACGCAACTAAGATGATTAATAATATCCTGGCTGGAAACAATACTATTTCTACAGAAGATTTGAAAGAACTGAGTGATGTATTCCACCTCTTTATGTTCGATATTCTTGGACTTAAAGAAGAAGCTAGTGCAGCTCAAAGCAATACAGAAACCTATAATAAGGTGGTGGATATGCTTCTTGAATTGCGCATTCAGGCTAAAGCAAATAAAGATTGGGCAACAGCCGACAAGATTCGAAATGAGCTTACCGCTTTAGGATTTGAAATCAAGGATACAAAAGAGGGTTTTGAGTGGAAACTCAATAAATAAGATATAGAAAACATCGAAGAGTGAAAAAGCGAAGTCATTTGCCTTTTCACTCTTTTTTTATCTAAAATAACATGACTGCAAAAGATTTCTTTAAAGATGACAGGTTTGCTGCTCAAGCTGGAATAACACTCCTGGAAATAAGACCAGGATACGGAAAGGTTATGATGGTTGTTACTGAACAGCATTTGAATGCCGGTAATACCACACAAGGCGGGGCAATCTTTACTTTGGCAGATTTAGCATTGGCAGCAGCGGCAAACTCTCATGGTAACCTTGCGTTATCATTAACTTCGTCCATCAATTTTTTCCGCACAAGCGGACCTGGAGATACTTTGTACGCTGAAGCTACTGAAAGATTTATCCACAAGCGAACCGGACATTACCATGTGGATGTTACAAATCAAAACGGAGAACTAATTGCCGACTTTGAAGCTACTATGTACCGCAAAGACAACAAACTACCTTTTAGTTTGTAACCAATGAGGTTAAGGGATGTCTGTAATTCCTTACGCTCTTAAGAAAAGCCTTGGCTGATCCAAAATTCAGAAATAAATCCAAGCGAACAGGGAGGTGATTAGCATCATCTGTTACATAAAAAGTAATCACTTCTTTTTCTTTCTTCTTTTTATATTCAACCAAAGAAAATACCAAAGTACGATATTTTGCACCATCCTGAACCTCAGTAATCTGCCTTCCTCTATATATAAGTGTCTGTTCTTCGATCTTTATTCCGGTAGCCATTTGGAATTTTATACGTTGCCCAACTTTATAGTCTGTTGGATCAAATGATCTCGCCTGAGCAAGAATACTCAGCATATCGTACATACAACGGCTATCTTCTGCAGATGATATTTTAGGCGTACCAAAGTTCTTCACCCTATTCTGTTTGGCATAACAAACTCCATTCCGATAAGAGAAGTGAACTTCATCAACAGTATACTTTCCTCCCTCTTCAGCTCCTTTACGGAAATAATAAGGTTGTAATTGATCACCGATAATGCAAGTAAGAGTATCTCTCATCTTAAAAAAGAAATCGGCTGTTTTACTGCCAAAAGCCATCAAATTTATGCGATAGGCAGGTTTAGCACCATAATTCATCGCATTTGTAGTGAGACTGGCCTGCCCTGCTTTTGTCCAGACAAATTTCCAGTTGAAATAGAGATCATACATTACGTGCTCACCCGAACGAAAAGCATCGTTTTTGGACTCACACTGTGCATGCGCCGAAGGAGTAACACCTACGAGCATGAACATAAATATAAACGAAATGCAGCAAGACTTAATAAGTTGACCTTCTGCTTGAATTCGTTTTACTATTTTGAGATTTCTTTTTCTTCTTATTTTCATCTGGCTTCTGTTTTTTAAGTACATCTAGCTTTTGTTTATCTAAAGACACACCACGAACATTCCATTCTTGTTCAACTTCCCAAAGAGCTTTCAGCTCCAGTTCCTGATTATAATAAAAGACCTCTTCCGGTGGAATTCCCTTTTCATAATTTCCGGTATCCCATACTCCATTACCATTGGTATCATTTACCAATCGTACATAATACTTGCCGGGATTAAGGTAATAAAAGTCAGCTCTGCCATTTACAACTTTTATTTTTCGTATTGCTTTATCCTGTCCATCAAGCAATTCTGCATAAGCTGTAGAATCTGCTCCGGTGACATTCATATACAAAGAAGCATATTCATCAAGAGAACGGACTTTGAACGTTGATTCTATTTTATTAGAGAAGAGTCCATATATACCATGGAATGCGGTAGAATCGACCTTAAACTCGTATTCCTTTTCGGGCTTCCAGTCGGCCATAAGTTCATACGTTAAGGGATGGAGCGTATCCTGCCTGAACACAAAAGGAACATCAGTCCATAAGGAATCGACTTTTTGTTTAAGGTGAATGGCAGTACTATCATAACGGGCTATCGGTTCTTCGAACTCAAGCCTGATATTATTATATACGTCAAAACTGGAAGATGCAGAATTCTTTACCTGTAAAAACTTAGTAGGTTCCGGTTCATCCTTTTTGCTTTTTTTAGGCTCCACAGATCCCTTTGCTTTCTTCACAGCCAAATTAAGAGTATCAGTTCTTGGAACAAGCTTCCCTAATGAATCTGTATAAAGATAGTTAAGGCTCATACTCAAAGTATCTTTTTTATAGTTCAAAGAATCCTTTATCCAATAATTAATAGTATCGTTCTTCAGAGATTTCTGAATAAAGAAAGCATCTTTCTCATTGAAGTTTAATCCTTTAATCACAGGTAACGAGCTAGCCGCTGTAGCAAAATAGAGCGTAAATTTATGAGGAGTTAAACGCTCGCTTTTTATTAAATACTGTGTTTTGAAATCTTCTTTAAAAGAACGGAGAATAATATCGTCCGGAAGATAGTGAGTATACTGTTTTGTGAGAATTGTATCTATAGTAATTGTGTCTTGCCATACCGTATCTTGTCTGCTACGAGTTTCAAAATGCGGGGTTACTTTTGAAGGATAAACTGCTATTGCCTCACTTTTCTGGTCGAAAGCAAAATTCTGATTAGCGTCCTGCAATCCGAAAATACGATATGTTCCCGGAGCAATTCCTTTAATAACAAAACGTCCACGGCTATCAGTCCGTGAAACTCTTTCAAAAGGCAGTTTTGTAAAGGCAGAATCAGCCAGATTGGAATGAAGGCCTACCAATATTCCTTTTACAGGTTCCAGATTAGAAGCATCAAGCACATAACCAGAAACTTCCATCGTGTCTATAGCTGTTCCCGTTGAAAAAGTATATGTAAAATTACCTAATGGATTCCCTTCGTTGTTATCAACAATAGCATCCGAGAAATCCACAGTATAAGTTTTGTTTGCTTTCAGAGAATCCAGCAAACTGACCACAACCTTCTTCCCACTCTGCTTTATCTCGGGAGCCATCACCTGTGGTGGAGATACTATTACCTTTTCGGAAGCATTCTCAATTTTAATAAACTCATCGAACTCGAGAACAAGTTTTGTTTTGTTGTTATTCAAAGCTCCTATAGCCGGGGTACTTCCAACAAACTTTGGAGGAGTTTCATCAATTGGACCACCAGTAGGATTACCTATATTTGCACATGAATACATAGCCAACGTTAAAACGCCAGCACCAAAAGCACTTAGAAAAGCATGCTTTACTCTATGATTTTTAAAATTTATCATGCTGCAAAAATAAATGATATCTACAACTTAACAGCATACTTTGGCATAAAATATACAAAATAACAGAGTGTTTATTCCTCTGCTACTGCCAAAAATACTATTCAAAACATAACTTCCCAAAAAACTCAGGACGATGAAAATCCGGCTTTTCAGTTTCTATCTGATTCCAGGAAATATAATGAGGCGTTTTTAACTCATCGCCACACTTATAAAAATTGCCTTTTATAGTTGCGTCATCAAGAGACTTAATGGAATGTTTAAAGAACACTGTATATGGTACTATCAATGAAAGTTCCCATGAACAATGGCCTACACGTTCTTCAAAAGGATCTCTTCCCAGACTCGCCCATCGTTGAACTCCTGATAACACATCTGAAGAGGCACGTTCACGATCATGTCTGTCATTTCCAACACCTAAAAGAACTGTCCCTATACAATTGGACTCAAGATTGTAATAAAGGCCATCATTTGCCAGGCTCACGAAGAATTCAACACAAGAGTCTGTCCATACAGAGCCATTGTCTTCACCATATTTAGCTCTTACAGAATCTTCTTCCACCTGATAATTAAGCAGTATGGCATTATTTGTATGTGCAATACGGAATTTCACTTTCGGTTTATATGGATAACTATCCCAGTTTACACAGCCAACTGTATTAAACTCTATTTTTTCCTGATCCATAACAGCTGACAGAGAAGCTACAGAAAGGTCCTCTGTAGTTATTTTCTTTATGTTAAGTTGTTGCATTATTAATAATTATAATTAGTTGCACAAAAATACAATATAAATAACGGAAAGCAATAGTTGCTATCGTAAAGTTAAAGCATTACTATGGATGCTGTTCTATAAATTCTTTGTTTTCTGCCTGAACTTCTATTACTGTTTTTCTTAATTCGTTGGCCAGCACACTAAAGTTATACCATCCGGTTAAGCAATCAGTAAGAAACCATTTACCATTAACCAAATCAAAACAAACACGGAGGTCGAGTTCAGACTCTTCATATCCGGCTTCAAATTCCACATGAGTTGGGTTTTTCACAGTAAATTTAGAGACATAAACGCCTTCTCCTTCAACCACATTACGTTCTTCAACAAATGTTTCTTCATCTAATAGAGGCCATTCATTCTTAGTGAATGGAAAACTTTTCTCGCCTTCACCTTCTCCCAAAGATAGAACGATATCGGTTTTTAGCGGGAATTTTATCCGTGAATACTGAAAAGCGGCACTGTTAGTAAACTTTTTCAGAAACAAATTAAAATCTTCCGCAGCCGGAGCTGCCGTAACAGAGAGTATATTTGCGAATAAAGACAAAAACAAAAAACAAATGATTAAACTGTTCCTTTTCATCTTTTATGTGTTTATGTTACATATATTATTACTACAAAGATAGACGAAGAATTGAAATGTCAAACAAGAAAGATAATAATTATTTCCGCTGTTTCAAATATTCAAATCCTATGCGACAATATAGACATTTTTTCTTATCACAATACTCTTTTTTAAGTTCCAGCAAAGCCTGAGAATCAGACGCATTATTTACATTTAACCCTACTCCACTCCACATTCTGGTAACATGATTATCTTCTGCTTTCAATTCTTCAAGGAAGCTTCCTGCTCTCTGGCAAAGAGCTTCATCGGCTTTGTGTTTTCCATAAGCGTACAGGAACGGAACCACGGTATTTATTACTAACAGATTAAAAGATGAATTGCTCAGGTTTTTGCTTCTTCGTGGAGAACTGTTATAAAATTGATAATGCTCTTCCCAATAATCGGAAGGAGATGTATGCAAGATATCCCTAATTGCTTTCATTGACTCTGCTTCCATCAGTTTTGAGAATACGCCCCACCCATTTGAATAAAGAGATGCTAGCTGAGCTATTCTGACATGCGGAAAATTCCCTGGTCTTAAGCGGAGAAAACGCCAAAGCGAAGCATCCATAACAGGTAGCTGAAAAAGATGTTTCATATATGCAAACTCTTTCTGCAATCTCAAATAATATGGATCGTCTAACTTTTCTTCGAGCAGCCCTGCCTGACCAAAGAAAATTGCTTCGATTTTAAACAAACTATCCCGGTGTTTATCTACAGCCCGAAGAGGTATCAAACCAGCCCACTTCTCAAAAGCATCACCATTGAGACCAAAACCAAAATTACGCGCCAAAGTAATGAAGAAAGCATCTTCCCAATTAGAATTACAATGTTTTAACCGGGCATTGATAGCTTCAGCTTTATGTTCAAGTCTCTCACTTTGCAAAACCGATAACCATGAATGAATAGCAAATCTGGATATTTTAGGAATTACATCATAACAAGGGGGAAGCATATCTGCACGATGCAAAGATTCATAGTTTTGCTCGATTTCAACGGGACAGTTAAGCTGAATCTGAGGAATAGGTTCACCGTTGGTACGGGCTATTTCACAGTCAATATCACCCGACACATGAAGAATTACCGAATCATAAACCTTATCTTTATCATGCCCATGCCGGAACCAATCGGAAGCTTTAGAATGAATCTCTACATTCCCAACCCACATATTTTCGCCAATTTTTACTTTCGCATTAAAAAAATCAGGTCCGGAATCTGAGTTTGGCAGACCGGGATCAATCACCTCAACCCCCATTCCTTTAGTAGTTTGAAGTTGTTTTAAAGGAAAGATTTTGTGTTTCCAGATATAATGTAATAATTGTTCCATTGTTAATGAGCTGTAAATATCTCGCAAATGTAATAACTTACCTCTAAATTAATTATATTTGCATCATTATTATTCCTTATTATCGTAAAAATATAAACAAAAAATAGGAAATTATATGAAAATAGCATTGATAGGTTATGGAAAGATGGGTAAAGAAATTGAAAAAATTGCCCTTAGTCGTGGACACCAAATCGTTAGTATTATTGATCTTAACAATCAGGATGATTTTACTTCGGAAGCATTCAAATCGGCAGATGTCGCTATAGAGTTCACCGCTCCGACAGTTGCTTACAACAATTACATTAATGCTTTTAACGCTGGAGTAAAAGTGGTATCAGGAAGTACAGGATGGATGGACGAACACGGAGACGAAATAAAAGATCTATGCAAAAATGGTGGTAAGACTCTTTTCTGGGCATCAAACTTTAGCCTTGGAGTAGCTATATTCTCTGCAGTAAATAAATATCTTGCCAAGATAATGAATCAGTTTCCTACTTATGACGTAACAATGAGTGAAACTCACCACATACACAAACTTGATGCACCTAGTGGTACTGCTATAACCCTTGCCGAAGAGATTCTTGAGAACCTGGACCGCAAAGACAGTTGGGTAAAAGAAGAGGCAAAAGCTGCCAGCGAACTTCCTATTCATTCGATTAGAGAAGGAGAAGTTCCGGGCATTCATACTATTCGTTACGAATCAGAAGCTGATAGTATTTCCATTACCCACGATGCAAAAAACAGAAAAGGTTTTGCCCTTGGTGCTGTTTTAGCAGCTGAGTTCACTTGCGGCAAACAAGGATTATTGGGCATGAGCGATTTATTTAAATTTTAAAACACAAATTATGAGAAAAGCAACACGCAAACAATGGCGTAACTTTGGAATCGTCACTGTATTATATTTATTATTTCTTGTTTGGGTAAGTAGCTGGTGGGGACTTTTTGTTGTTCCATTCATCTTCGATGCATATATCTCAAAATTAGTTCCATGGAATTTCTGGAGAACATCAAAGAACAAGACTGTACGCAGTGTGATGAGTTGGATTGACGCTATTGTGTTTGCTTTGGTAGCAGTGTATTTCGTAAACATATACTTCTTTCAGAATTACCAGATACCGTCTTCTTCATTAGAGAAATCTTTGTTGGTTGGCGATTTCCTTTTTGTTAGTAAGATGAGTTATGGTCCTCGTGTGCCTAACACTCCGCTATCTATGCCATTGGCTCAACATACATTGCCAGTTTTCAACTGCAAATCCTATATAGACTTCCCTCAATGGGGCTATAAACGTGCACCAGGTTTCGGAAAGGTTCAACACAACGACATTGTTGTCTTTAATTTCCCTGCAGGAGATACTGTTGCTATTAACTATCAACAATCAGATTTCTATACTATTTGCTACGATGCAGCTAAAAGAACCTGCCCTAGCGTAAATATGGATAGTTTAACCCGCGAACAACAAAGAGCGGCTTACGACATTTATTATGCTGAAGGACGAAAACTTGTAATGGCAAACCCTACCGAGTTTGGAAAGATTGTGGTACGTCCTGTTGACCGTCGTGAGAATTACGTAAAACGTTGTGTAGGATTGCCCGGAGATACTTTGAAAATAGTTAATGGACAAGTATACATCAATAGCGTACCTTCCAAGAATCCGGAGAACCTTCAATTCAACTACTTCGTTCAGACAACAGGTGCTTATATTCCTGATGATGTGTTCCGCGATTTAGACATCAGCTTGGATGATCAGACTTTATTGCCTAACGAATGGAATGACGAACTGAAAGGTCTTGGCTTCACTAAAACAGATGGTCAAGGCAAACTATCTCCGGTTTATCATCTTCCTTTAACTAAGAAGGCTTATCAGGCTCTACTTTCAAACAAAAAGTTAATTGCGAAGATAGTGATGGAACCAGAAGATTACACCGGACAACTATACCCACTGAACCTTTATACAAAATGGGATAGAAATAACTACGGTCCTATATGGATTCCAAAGAAAGGCGCAACAGTTAAACTTACTGTAGATAATCTTCCTATCTATGAACGTCCAATCCGTGCTTACGAAGGCAATAAGCTTGAAGTAAAAGGTGGAAAGATATATATCAATGGCAAACAGACCAATAGCTATACATTCAAAATGGACTATTACTGGATGATGGGTGATAACCGTCACAATTCTGCCGATTCAAGATACTGGGGATTTGTTCCTGAAGATCATATTGTAGGTAAGCCAATTCTTGTATGGTTATCTTTAGATAAAGACAGAAATTGGTTTAGCGGAAAAATCCGTTGGAATCGTCTATTTAAGTTCGTAGACAACATTAAATAATGAGACCAATAGCAAAGGACTTCTTTTTCTGGATAAAAGCATTAGTAATTGCAATTGCAGGGGTATTACTCCTGCAATTCTTTGCTTTTAGCTCCTGTTACATTCCTTCATCGGGAATGGAGAATTCTTTGTATCGTGGTGATCAGATTATTATTAATAAATGGGCATACGGACTACGCCTGCCTTTCATGTCGGCTTTTGGCTATAAAAGAATTAATGAGCGCCCCGTTCAAAAGAACGATATCGTTGTTTTCAACAATCCTCAGGCAACATCTACTACCCTTCCTGCAGATAAGCGGAAAGTGTTTATAAGCCGATGCATGGGACTTCCGGGAGATACTTTAATGATTAGCAATCAATACTCCATTATTTGCCCAAGAGCAGAAGTCAATCCCGACCATAAGCAGCTCTATGTATACCCTAAAGAGAAGGAAAGCTCCATAGAGAAAAACATAAAGAAACTAGGTATTGAAGATAACAGACTGCTAGGCTACAACAAGAATGGATATGTTCGCAGTTTCAGCCGTTACGAAATTTATCTGTTAAACCAGGAAATTCAGGATTTAAAGATTAAGTCTATTCTTCCCGACACATGCAAGCAGACTCGTTCCTTAATTGTTCCGGGAAAAGGCCGGAGCATTCGTGTAACTCCATGGAACATTTATTTCTTAAAGAATGCTATCAATGAACACGAAGGCAAGAAAGCATTCATTATCAAAGATTCTCTGCTATACGTTAACGGAGAAAAAGTATCCTCTTTTGTGTTTACGAAAGACTATTACTGGATGGTATCCAATAACTCCATAAATATCAATGATTCGCGCATTTTCGGATTCGTTCCGAAAGACTATATTATCGGAAAAGCATCTTTTGTGTGGTTTTCGAAAGACAGCCAGGCCGGACTTTTTGGCGGTTACCGATGGAAGCGATTCTTTCAATCTGTAAAATAATGAAACAAACAATTTATCTCAGCTCGGCATATCTGGCTCCAGTGGAATATTATGCACGGCTATATAGCTGTGAAAAGGCATTTATTGAGCAACACGACAACTATATTAAGCAAACCTACCGCAACCGATGCACTATTGCATCTGCCGATGGCCCGCTAACACTCTCAATTCCTACCGAAAAGCCCGAAACGCTTAAGTGCCCGATGAAAGATATTCGCATATCCGATCATGGAAACTGGCGTCATTTGCATTGGACTGCCATTGAATCTGCCTACAGCAGTTCTCCGTTTTTTGAGTATTACCGAGACGATTTTGCACCTTTTTACGAACAGAAACATGAGTTTTTATTCGATTTCAACGAAGCTCTCTGCAAGCTTGTCTGCGAGTTGATTGATGTTCATCCCATAATGGAGCGTACAACTGAATACAAACAGTCATTCCTGCCAAATGAGATTGATTTCAGAGACCTGATACACCCCAAAAAAGCTCCTCAAGAAGGTTTTACTGCAAATCCATATTATCAGGTATTCGATGCACGACACGGCTTCCTGCCCAACCTGAGCATTATTGATCTTCTTTTCAATATGGGGCCTGAGAGTTTGCTTGTATTACGTGATGCAAATAAATAAGAGAATATTGCCTGCAAAAGTTAATCCGGATTTTAGATGATCCGGATTTTTTTGTTTTTGTATGTATTTATTTCAGAGGTGGTGACAAACTTTAAAGAAAACTTCTTTTATATGTCTCGTGCTAAAATTTAGCACCGCGGCTACCAAGGCGTTTCAGAAGGTACCCCCTTGTTACCCCCCAAATTTATTCTAGCAATAAATCTGTTTTTGGAGAGAAGAAATGATCAAGCAAAACCATAGCGATAATCTATTGATTATCTGACTATAAAACAAAATATTTCGGAACTCAGCCATTAACGGCAACAACTACAGAACGTAAGTATAAGTACAAAAAAATTATTTGCCTATAAATAAAATCTATTCACCAATAAAACAGATTCATTGGCCAATGGATTTATTTTATTGGTGAATTAATCGGCAAGTAAACCTTATCGATATATAAGGGTTGAAAGCATTTCTTCTGCAAACATCTCATTAGCTACCTCCAATAATCCTTCGGCAGTTAAAGACTCGATGCGATGGAACAAGGCTTCCGGTGAATCAAATTTATTGTAATGCAGAAAAGATTTAGCCATATCGAGCGCATTATTCTCATTATTGTCTGAAGCTACCCCTATTTGGCCAATTAACTGCTTCTTTGCCGCATTCAATTGCAAAGCAGTCATTTTCACATCACGAAGATGTTTCAACTCCTTATAAGTGAGATTCAGACAAGCATCCACATCTTCAGGATCGGTTCCAAAATAGATACAGAAAACTCCGGTATCAGTATAAGAAGTGAGATTGGATTCTACGCTATACACCAATGCTTTTCTTTCTCGGAGAGAAACATTTAGCTTACTATTCATTCCCGGACCACCAAGAATATTATTTAGAAAATACAGTGCAGTACGTTTCTCACTATAAGCATCATACCCCCTGCCACCAATCATTACATGCGCCTGATTTGTATCTTTAGGAACAACCAGATGTTCCGGTATATAAGCTGGTGGAGAATTTCTAATAGTCTTATATTCAGAAAACAACACATCGTGCATAGATTTTTCTACCAACCGAACAACCTTCTTGAAATCGAGATTTCCCAATACAAAAAAGACCATGTTCGTGGGGTGATAATAACGTGATGTGAAATTTAATACATCAGCAGTAGTAAAATTACGTAATTGCTCCGGTTTTCCAAGAATATTTCTACCCAAAGGATGGTTCTTGAAAATCAGATCCTCGAAATCATCAAAGATAAGCTCTGAAGGAGTATCGTCATACAACTTAATCTCATCAATAACAACCTCGACCTCCTTATCAATTTCGCGTTGAGGAAAAGTGGAATGAAACACAATGTCAGTCAACAACTCAACAGCACGAGGGAAATGTTCCGTTAAAAAGGCCGAATAAATCACCGTCTCCTCTTTATTCGTATAAGCATTCAAGTCGCCCCCTACGTTCTCCATCCGGTTAATGATATGCCACGCCTTGCGCTTTTCAGTACCTTTAAAACTAAGGTGCTCCACAAAGTGAGCCATCCCCTGCTCGTTTTCTCCTTCATCGCGGGTACCTGCATCTACAGCATATCCACAATAAGCAACCTTTGATAATGACGGGGCATGAATAATACGTAATCCGTTAGGTAAAGTATGTTGATTATAATGCATTTTCTTCTTGTTTCATATTTTAATAACGATGCAAAAATACAATAAAACTTATTGTGGTTTATAGAAAAATATAGATATTTGTAGATTAAAATGAGATAAGCCCTTATATGAATAAAATTGGTATCTTCTGTTCTGCCTCGCAAACAATTGATGATATATATTTCCAAAAAACTGAGGAATTGGGAAAATGGATGGGAGAACAAGGTAAAACGCTAGTTTATGGTGGTGCAAACATGGGATTAATGGAATGTGTGGCACAAACCGTTAAGCAAAGCGGAGGAAACATTATTGGCGTAATACCTTCAAAACTGGAAGAAAGCAAAAGAGTGAGTGCTCTCCCCGACAGATTTCTTCATACCAAAAATCTAAGCGATCGAAAAGATATAATACTTGCCGAATCGGATGTTATGATTGCCTTACCGGGAGGAATAGGAACATTGGATGAAGTTTTTCATGTAATGGCCTCTGCAACCATTGGATATCATTCAAAAAAGATAATCTTTTATAACATAAATGGTTTTTATGATGATTTATTGACTGTCCTAAAGATGTGCGAAGAGAAACAATTTACCCGAGGTGAATTATCTCTTTACTATGACGTGGCCAATACATTTAAAGAATTAACCAACCTACTAAACAAATAACAAAAAAGTCATGATTGAATCAATCAAAGATCTATTAAACAAAGAAGCCGAAGCCGTAAGAAATATTCCAATTACAGATGCTTACGAAAAAGCTGTAAAACTAATAGTGGAACAAATACACATAAAAGGGGGAAAACTGGTAACTACCGGAATGGGTAAAGCCGGCCAGATTGCAATGAATATTTCAACTACATTCTGTTCAACCGGAATTCCTTCTGTGTTTCTTCACCCAAGTGAAGCACAACACGGTGATTTGGGCATTTTTCAGAAGAATGACTTATTATTACTAATATCTAACTCTGGGAAAACAAGAGAAATTGTTGAGCTTACACAGCTTTCCAGAGTTCTTAATCCAAATTTAAAGTTTATCGTTATAACAGGTAACCCGGACAGTCCGTTAGCACAAGAGTCGGACATTTGTCTTTGCACAGGAAATCCCAAAGAAGTATGTGCATTAGGAATGACTCCAACAACATCTACTACCATGATGACAGTTATTGGTGATATTCTGGTTGTAGAAACAATGAAACAAACAGGCTTTACTATTGAAGAGTACTCTAAACGCCATCACGGTGGATATCTAGGCGAGAAATCAAGAGAAATATGCGAAAAGTAATTGGTATTGGCGAGACTATTCTCGACATCATTTTTCAGAACGAACAACCTTCGGCTGCAGTGCCGGGAGGTTCTGTATTTAATGGCATTATATCACTGGGCAGAATGAATGTCGATGTCTGCTTTATCAGTGAAATTGGAAATGACAAAGTAGGAAACATTATCAAGAGATTCATGGAAGAAAACAATGTGAAAACCGATCACATCAACATCTTCCCCGATGGAAAATCGCCTGTTTCACTTGCCTTTCTTAACGAAAACAATGATGCGGAGTATCTTTTCTACAAGGATTATCCTAAACAGCGCCTGGATATTGCATTCCCCCAAATAAATGAGGATGATATTCTTATATTTGGCTCCTTTTACGCGCTCAATCCGGTTCTTAGAGATAAGATGACAGAGCTGCTGGATTACGCTAAAGAACGTAAAGCAATTATCTACTATGATCCAAACTTCAGAAGTACGCATAAATACGAAGCTATGAAACTAGCTCCTGCTATTATCGAAAATCTGGAATATGCAGATATTGTAAGAGGTTCAGACGAAGATTTCATCAACATGTATAACTTAAACGATGTAGATAAGATATACAAAAATAAAATACAATTTTATTGCCCCAATTTCCTTTGTACTGCGGGGAATAAATCTATAAGTTTGCGAACAAAACAAGTATCCAAAGAGTATTTGGTAGAACCAGTCAACTCTGTAAGTACAATTGGAGCCGGAGATAACTTCAATGCCGGAATTATCTATGGATTATTAAAGTACAATATTAGTTATCACGAACTTAGTAACTTAAGCGAAGGTATGTGGGACAAAATTATACAGTGCGGGAAAGATTTCTCTGCCGAAGTATGCAAAAGTTTCAGTAACTCCGTTTCTAAAGAGTTTGCAGAAAAATATCAATAACATTCCATTATAGCACAAACAGATAGTCAAAGCAATAAAGTTCTGATACAAATTACAAGAATTTTACGCTATTTTTATAGATATTTAAATGAAAAATGCTGCTGAAAAGTATTCTTTTACAGCATTATAACTATTTATCCGTACTTTATGCGTATCTTTGTGCCCGAATTGAAATAAGAGAAAGAAATTAATGAAGACATTCGAAGAGTTAGGCGTTTCCCCGGAGATACTTAAAGCAATTGAAGAAATGGGATATGAGAATCCCATGCCAGTACAAGAAGAAGTAATACCGTATTTACTGGGAGAAGGCAATGATGTAGTAGCTCTTGCACAAACAGGAACAGGTAAAACAGCAGCATTTGGGCTGCCTATTATACAAGGTATTAATGTAAATAACAGAGTGCCACAGGCACTTATCCTCTGCCCCACACGTGAGCTTTGCCTGCAAATAGCAGGAGATCTTAATGATTACTCAAAATACATAGATGGGCTAAAAGTTCTTCCGGTATACGGAGGATCATCCATTGAAAGCCAGATCAGAAGTTTAAAGAATGGTGTGCACATTATTGTTGCAACTCCAGGACGTCTGCTCGACTTGATGGAAAGAAAAACCGTGAAACTTGCCACGGTTAAAAACGTTATTATGGACGAAGCTGATGAAATGCTTAATATGGGCTTTACAGACAGCATCAATGCTATCTTGGCTGACGTACCAAAAGACCGTAATACATTGCTGTTCTCAGCAACTATGTCACCCGAAATTGCACGTATTTCCAAGAACTATCTGAATAATGCCAAGGAAATTACCATCGGCACAAAAAATGAAGGTTCAAAGAACGTGAAACATATCTATTTTACGGTTCAGGCTAAAGATAAATATCTTGCGCTGAAACGTATTGCCGACTATTATCCTCAGATTTACGGTATTGTTTTCTGCCGTACTCGTAAAGAGACTCAGGAAATTGCTGATAAACTGATTCAGGACGGATACAGTGCTGATTCTTTGCACGGAGAACTTTCTCAGCAACAACGTGACGTTGTAATGCAGAAATTCCGTGTACGTAACATTCAGATCCTTGTAGCTACAGATGTTGCTGCACGTGGACTTGACGTTGACGACCTGACACACGTTATCAATTACGGTTTACCTGACGAAAGTGAGTCATACACTCACCGAAGCGGCCGTACAGGACGTGCAGGAAAAACCGGTATTTCAATCTCTATCATCAACTTGCGCGAGAAAGGAAAGATGAGAGATATAGAGAGAAAAATTGGTAAGAAGTTCATTGTTGGAGAAATGCCTACCGGAAAACAGATCTGTGAGAAACAGCTGATTAAGGTAATTGATGATATTGAGAAGGTAAAGGTTAATGAAGAGGAAATTGCCGACTTTATGCCTGAAATCTATCGCAAACTTGAATGGTTGGATAAGGAAGATATTATTAAACGAATGGTTTCTCTTGAGTTTAACCACTTCCTTGAATATTACCGTGATGCGCAAGACCTTCAGAGTCCAACAGCTGAAACCAGCAGAGGAGAACGTAATACAAAAGGACGTAGCTCTGAAAGAGGAATGCATCAACCTGAACCAGGATTTACCCGTATGTTTATCAATGCCGGAAAGGCGGATAATTTCTATCCGAACCAATTAATTGAACTGATCAATAAAAACATGAGAAAACGTGTTCAGATTGGTAAGATCGATTTATTGAAAAGCTTTTCATTCTTCGAAATAGAAGATGCTCAAGCGAAATCTGTTATGGATTCACTAAATAAAGCATCACTGAATGGCCGTTCAATCTCTGTTGAAATAGCAGGCGAAGATAATCGCGGAGCAGGAACAGGTAGAGAGAGTCGTGGAGGAAGCAGAGAAAGCCGCGGAGGAAGCGGAAGAAGGTATTCTGACAGACCAGCATCAGCTGCACCAAGAAGAAGCCGTGAAGAGCGGGGATACTCCTCTCAAAGAGGACCTAAAAGGAGAGATGACAATCAACAATCCTTCAGAGATGAAAAACCAGACTTCAATAATGAAGAAGGTTGGGCAAGAAGGAAATCCAAAAAATAAATATTTAAGGCAGCTTTTATAAAGCTGCCTTTTTTTATAGCCCAATGCTATATTCTTTAATTCAATTGGATTAAAACTACATAGTCCGAATAAAAAAGTCCTATTATACCCTTATCTTAAAAAATAAAGATACGATAAAATGGCAATAAATAGTTATTGAGCAAGTTTAAGTTCCTGAATAAGATGAGGTGCTTTGCCGTATTTCTCAATTATAAAAAGAACATACCGGATATCTACTCCAATGCATCGTTGCAGGGCACTCTCATACTCAAGATTACTGCTCATCCCTTCCCAATTTCCATCAAAAGCTAATCCTATAAGCTCTCCTCTACCATTAAACATTGCACTTCCGGAATTTCCTCCCGTAATATCATTATTAGTGATAAAACAAACATTCATTTCACCCTTTTTATCGGCATATTTACCAAAATCCTTTTTAGAAAGCAAATTGAGTAAGGCAGGCTGCACCCAGAAATCGGAATCTCCTTTATAACGCTCTACCTTTTCAAAGATGCCTTTTGTAGTTGTAGAATAATCTATGCCTGAGGAGCTATTTGCTGAATATGGAGTTACAACACCAAAGCTTAAACGCATTGTTGAATTTGCATCAGGATAAAAGCTTTTATCCTCACACATCTGACGTACTATTTCACTGTAAAATCTTTCATCCCGGGATATTTTATTATTTGCATCAGCCCCAATCTGGTAGAAATCAACAAATTTAGTAACAACATCTACGGCCAGCGAAAGAATAGGATCCTCGAACATATTAAATGTGCTATCCCGACTATAAATACGCTCCAATCCTCTGGGAGTAGTCATCTCGGAATGAGAAAAAATGTAATCTGCATAAGCCTGACAATCTCCTTTATACTTTTCATCAATCGTTTTATACGTATCGGGCAAAAAGGTAGTATCAACCTTCTCGCGATACTCTTTTAGCATTGCAACCAGCACCTCCTTATCGATGGAAAGGCTTATATTTGAATACTCTTTAACCATACTTTCGTATATCTTCCTCCCAGCAATAGAATCACTAAAGAAATCTGTACTAATAGCTTGTGTGGATAAGGAAAGTAATTCTGAAGCATTACCAAAACACTCTCCAAAATAAGAAGAAGCATGAATCAGTTTTTTCCTGCTTTCATAGCTTATTCTTAAGGAATCAATCAGATTACCATATAATTGTTTCTTCTCATCCTTATCCTCTATAAAACGAGTTATCTTATCCTCTAATAGTTTTCTTTTGCCAATGATATTAAGCTCTTCAATGGCCTTATTCATACCAATGCTGTATTTCCAGTAATTAGAGCTTGCTGCATATTTGGAAGCATACATTATACGAATAGAATCATTCGATTCCATCGCCTTTTTCCAAATAGCCTGCTTTATGCCCCGAACATCAATCATTGACTGGTTCTGGGTTTCCATCTGCTCTTCAATGCCAAAAGAAGAAAGGTAACGATCTGTTGATCCTGGATAACCCAACGTCATGCAATAGGTGCCATTCTGATATCCTTTAAGGGAAATAGGCGCAATATAAGATGGATGAAATGGCTTATTTTGAGGAGAATAAAAAGCTGGCTGGTTATTATTATCAGCATAAATGCGGAAAACAGAGAAATCTCCCGTGTGTCTTGGCCATACCCAATTATCTGTATCACCGCCAAATTTACCAACAGAAGAAGGAGGTGCGAAAACCAGTCTGACATCTTTATAATCTTTATAAACAGAAAGATAAAATTCATTGCCACCATAGTAAGAGCTTACCACTCCTCTTAGCAATGAATCTTTTTCAGAAACTTCATTCTCTATTACAGAAGAAAGAGAATCTACAATATACGAGCGCTTCGTTTCATCCATTCCCGGATGAATATCTTTCAATATTCTCGAAGTGACATCTTCTTGCCGTATAAGGAAACTCACAAATAAATCAGGATTGGGAAGTTCGTCTTCTCTTTTATCGGCAACAAAACCATCTTTTATATAATCATGAGCTACTGAACTATGATTTTGTATAGCATCAAAGCCACAATGATGATTTGTAAAAACCAATCCATCCTCAGAGACTACTACGCCTGAACAATATCCACCAAAACTAATAATCGCATCCTTTAAAGAAGGAACATGCTCATTGAACAATTGACTGGAAGGCATTTCAAGCCCTAATTGCTGCATCAGCTGAGCCGTTTTCTTGTCTATATGATTCAACATCCACATCCCCTCGTCTGCCAAAGAAACGAGCGAAACAAAAAACAGAACTAAGATTAAAAAGCTCTTTTTCATAAGCGTGTGCTTTCCATTAAAAAAACCGAATAAAAATAAACTAATATATTATTCGGTTCTTTGGAAAAACAGCTGAGAACCACCAGACTCCCACCGCTTTTATTTAAGGCAATTCACTAAAAATCATTTCTTTACAAAACGATTAATAATCGGAATCTGCTTCAATGGAAAATCCTTCTTAATAATATATGCAATAAAGATAGAAAATAAAATGGTTTTAAAGCACAAACGTAATAAAATGTTATCTATTTTCACAAATTCAGAGATAGCATAAAGAACTACAGTAAGCAAACAATATTTTCCAATTCTCACCATATCATAATTAATAGGATATTTCTTTTGCCCAACAACATAAGAAAGGATCGTTACTATAGCATAACCAATAAGACTAGCCCATGCACAAGCCATGTAACCATAATGAGGAACAAAAATAACATTCAGAATAATGATTAAGAAGCAACCTATTCCAGAGAAATATGCACCCCAAATTGTCTTATCAATCAACTTATACCAAAATGACAGATTAAAATAGATACCATTCAGAATAGCTGCAAGCATTACGATTGAAACACAATCTAACCCATCCCAATAACTTTTATCAATTATGTAGCGGAAAATATCGAGATAGAACATTACTCCAAGATAGGCTATCAGCGAAACAATAATAAAATACTTCATTGCATCGGCATAAAGCTTTTTACTGCCTTCTTCTTTATTTTTCCCGAAAACAAAAGGCTCATAAGCATAACGGAAAGCTTGAGTAAACATGGTCATAACCATTGCTACTTTACTTGCTGCTCCATAAATTCCTAATTGTACGCGGGCCTCATTCTGATCTGTAAAGAGGAAAGGAAAAATAATCTTATCAACTACCTGATTTAATATTCCGGCTATTCCCAGGATAAGAATTGGAAAAGAATAAATCATCATCTCTTTCCACAACGACTTCTTGAATTTGTATTTAAAGCCGGTCAGTTCACGATAAAAAGCAAACTGCTGAATCACTGTGCAGATTACATTGGCCACAAATGCATAACCAACCCCATAGCTTGGATTGTAAAACCAGGAAACAGAAGCAGGGAAATGAACTAATAGCCATGGGCAACAGACAAAGAAGAAGATATTCAGTAGAATGTTTGGAATAATGAATAAGAACTTCATTGCAGCAAACTTTATCGGTCTTTTCTTGTATCGAAGATAAGCAAAAGGAATGCATTGGAAGGAATCAAGCGCAACCACAATTGCCATCATAGCAACAAAATCAGGATTATTTTCATATCCCAGGAAAGTGGATATCGGTTGAAGAGAGACAAAACACAATAAAATAAAAAGTAATGAGCTTACACCTACAGATATTAATGTGGTTGAGTAAACAATTGTAGGATCCTCGTTTTTCTTATTCACGAAACGGAAAAAACCGGTTTCCATTCCATACGTTAAAATAACCAGCAAAAGTGCGGTTATGGAATACATATTCGTTATTACACCGTATCCTCCTGAAGCAGCAGATAATTTTGCTGTATAGAGTGGAACCAATAAATAATTCAAAAAACGACCAACAATACTGCTTACACCATAAATTGCAGTATCTTTTGCCAACGATTTTAATCCGGCCATACTTCTATCCTATTGTTTATTTATCAAACATATCTCTTTAATGAATCAAGAATTCAGATTGCATATTATATAAAGAGATTCTTAAACATTATATCTTAATCAAAAAGAGTCTTTTGACTGCTATAAAGACTTCTTCCCAAATGCTTGTAAGCTAACTCTGTAACCTCTCTACCACGAGGAGTTCTCTTTAAAAAACCTTCCTTTATTAAAAAAGGCTCGTAAACTTCCTCAATTGTTCCAGGATCTTCGCCTAATGCTGTGGCTATTGTTGTGATTCCTACAGGTCCACCTTTGAATTTATCGATAATAGTACACAGTATCTTATTGTCGATCTCATCAAGCCCATACTTATCAATATTAAGAGCCTCGAGAGCGTAATTTGCAATCTCGGTATCTATAACACCCGATCCTTTTACCTGTGCAAAATCTCTCACCCTGCGAAGTAAAGCATTAGCAATACGCGGAGTTCCACGGCTCCGGGAAGCTATTTCTCCAGCCGCATCTGAAGAGCAAGGAACATCTAGTATTCTTGCAGAACGTTTAATAATTCCACTTAATATATCATCATCATAATACTCTAAATGAAGATTTATTCCAAAACGCGCCCGTAACGGGGCAGTCAGAAGTCCACTACGAGTAGTTGCTCCAACCAGAGTAAAAGGGCTTAAATCTATCTGAATACTTCTTGCAGAAGGCCCTTTATCAATCATTATATCAATCCGATAGTCTTCCATTGCAGAATAAAGATATTCTTCCACAACAGGAGATAAACGATGAATTTCATCGATGAAAAGGACATCATTTGGTTCAAGACTTGTTAATACACCGGCCAAATCGCCTGGTTTATCAAGCACAGGTCCTGAAGTTATTTTGAACCCTACGCCCAATTCATTTGCAATAATATTTGAAAGAGTTGTTTTTCCCAATCCGGGAGGCCCGTGAAGTAATACATGATCGAGAGCTTCAGCTCGCAAACGAGCAGCCTTAACAAATATACGAAGATTATCTACAACCTTGTCCTGACCACTAAAAGACTCAAAATCTAAAGGACGTAAAGCGTTCTCATAATCCTTTTCTTTTGTAGTAAGCTGATTATCTCGTATATCAAATTTTTCTTCCATATCTCACAATAATGAAGCTACAAAGGTATGAAAGATTAAAGAGATATAATCTAAAGGAAACATAAAATATTTATGAAAAAAGATTCTTATCTCTTTTTTCATTTCACAAAGTATCGAAATTAATAGCTTTCTGGATAAAAGAGAAAGGTATCTGACAAGCCGCAGCTTAATCAAATACCCTTCTTGAAAATTACTCACGTAAGTTTCATTACCATTAAGATCACGCTTGATCTCTCCTAACTATAAATTTCAATCTGCAACACATATAACTACTCTATTCCAGTTATTTTTAGAATAAGGTTGAACACTATCACCCTTACCTTCAATAACTTTAATACGATCTGAAGATATACTATATTTATTGACCAATTCATTAGCAACAGCTTTTGCACGCTTTTCAGAGATCTTCTGATTAATTGCCTTTGAACCAGTGCCCGCATCAGCATAACCTGTTATAGTAATCTTTGCTTTAGGATTCTCTTTCAAGTATTGAGCAACAGTATACACATAAACTTCCTGATTAACACCTACGGCAGATTTTCCAATAGTGAAAAGAACTGGCGTATTAAAATATGATACAGTATCTGTTACAAATACTTTTTCTGTTTTAACAATAGTCTTTGGATTAGCTTTTAAAGATTCAATAGTTGCTCTCTGCTGATTAATCTCATCATTCAAAGAATTAACTAATGCTTCATCATAAGGTCTGATTAATTCAAATCCTCTATTTTTAAATTTGTATGTAAAGCCAACCATGAGGTTGAAATAGAAGTCATTTTCAGATCCAAATTTGGAATTATAAGCATCGCTTACAGCATTACCATTTAGCTCCACATTAAAATCCCATGCTTCATTTATGCGGAAACTTGGCTGCAATCCAATCCTGGCAACACAGTTATCAGATGCTAATGCATTAGGAGAGTTCTTAAAACCATGATTATATCCTACTCCCACAATTCCATAAAGGTTAAAACCTCGGTTTTCTTTATAAGAACAGAAAATATTGGTCATATTAAAAAGACCATCCAAATAAACTGCTGCATAATTCCAGCTATAATTCTCATTTTTCCAATCCCATCCTGCTCTACCTTGCCATCCTCCAACTTGCAAACGCATACCAGCGTATGGAGTGAAATACTTCCCTATAGAAAGGGCTGCAGTTGGGGAAATCAATTTATCAAAGTCGGGTTCACCAATTGTATAACCAATTCCTGCCTGACCTTGGATAAACCAATTATCCCAGAAGCCATATTGCTTTAAGGATTTCTCTTGTGATTGTGCAAATCCTGCTATACAAAAGAAGGACATTGCTAGAAGAATAAGTTTCTTTTTCATATTAATCTAAGTTTAAGTACATAAATACAAGAAAGATATATAACAAAGAAATAAAAAAAACAACAAATAACAAAATAAAATTGTTCAAATTTACAGATAGTATATTGTTATAAAACAATATTTTAAGTTCTAGTAATTGCAATAATAGAGTGAAAGATAAAACAAATTATATATAACAATACATCTTAATATCAAAGTAAATCGTTAACAGCTGCATCTTTTTCTATTTTCCATCTAAGAAAAGTGAAAATTTCAATTAACAATATTGAAACCAAAATCCATGCAAGATGAAACTGATCAAAAAAAACAAACATGCCCAAAACAGCATTAAATATCAATAATAAAGGGACAGCTATACCAATTGCATCCAGCAATTTAATGCGTCGAATTATTTTTTTATTAAATATTGGAACAAACAAAAATGAATAAAGCAAATACATTATAGAGGAAAATAATAATATTATCCAATCTCTATAAGGAAAAATCAAACCAAAAAAAGAAAGAAAAAAAACAAACGAAATAGAAAGAATCCTTTTTTTTAATATCAAAAAGTTATTTAACTGATTTACTTTATCTTTAATATCTTTATCATTGCATAGAAGGTCACATCCCAAACTGCGCACAAGCATTCTCATGTATTGAACAGAAATCAGATCCTGGTTATAACTCACCTGTAATAAGCGCTTATCAAAATCAACAACAGCAGAGTTAACTCCTATTTGTGATTTTATAAGATGCTCAATCCAGCGAGATCTGCTTTTCGTTCTTACTTTTAAAAGAAAGAATGTCTTTACTTCCATTGCTTGTACATTATATCATAAAAGATATAAAGAGAGAGAGAAACATTGAATCCCTCTCTCTTATATTCTTAATTAAAAGGTTGACTTTAGTTTATTACTTTGTCTTTGTGCCTACATAGTTGCACGTTTATTAACATGAACATTCAATGTAGCAGAAAGAGTTCCCCACTTATGGGTAATTGTAACAGGTATATAAAGCTCATAATCCATTGTTAATGGAGTTCCATTATTTACATATTTCAAATTAGTAACTCCCATAAAATTGTTTTGAGAGAGCAATACATCAGTAGGAAGTGATCCTGCCATATAACCTGCAGTTGGAGTTAGATTTCCATCTTGTCCTTCAAACAAATTAGTCTTAGCGTTTGCAGTATTGAAAATCACGCCATACAAACCATAGAAGCCCCACAATGGAGAAGTAGGAACTAAAGAATCACCTCTCCAATCTGTAACAAGTACATCAATAGAGCCACTATTATGGAAGTAAGAATAATTAAGTATAGAACCTCCAGTTACTGCATCAGTGAAATGACCATCTGTAACAACACTTAAACTTAACGGTTTAATAAACTGAACATTAAATGTCATTAAGTCAATAATATTTCCATTGAACTCATAATAAGCCTTAACTTTTGCTGACAAAGTACCTGCCTCCAAAGCATTTATTGCAGTAGAATTTGCTGATGAACGGTCAAATGTAATAATATCATCACTAATGCTAATGCCTTGTGCTGTAGTAGGAGTAGTACTAACAAGAGCAAACTTCAACTCACCGCATGCATTTCCATTGTTAAGTTTTACATTGCCATTAGCATCCTTATTAAATGCATTTGTTAAATCTGCACTATAATTGCATCCATTACTATAATTTGCGTTAGGAACAGCAACATTTACTTTAACAGCAGATTGATCAGCTGTCCAATATGTCAATTCTTTACCTACTATTGAAGTGGCAGGCTTAACAACCTTAATATTAAATACAAATTCTACATCAGGATAGTCTGTATCTGCAAATGTAGGTTCAACTGTAAATACTGCTGTAAAATCCTTTCCTCCATCAGGAATAACACCAAATTGACTATCTGGAACATTCCAACGAATTTCTGTTGATAACTGACTTCCTTCACCAACATTTGCTATATAAGGTTTAGCTGTTATAGCACTTGTTGAAGATTTGATTTCATAATTACCCCAGAACTGAGCATGACTCATAGGAAGGGCATTATAAACTTCCTTATTAATTTGCTCAACACCAATAGTAAAGAGATGACTTCCACAACCAAGAACTGCTATAGTTTCAGGGCAAGTTACAATTTTTTTAGGAGCTTTATTCGCAGTTATTTTAATTTTAATGAAAGCACGGTCTAATACACGATTTTGTGCATCAACTAATTCTACTTGTACAATAGGAGTACGTCCTGCAGCTGCAGACAAAGGAGCTTGATCGTATACTTTTGCAGAGATAAATCCATCAGCTGAAACATTTATAAAATCTTGTTGATTAGTAGTTGCACCTGCTACTGTAATGTTGTAAGGATTAGATGCTTTAGCAAAACGATAATGTAAGCCATAAGCTGCATTATTAAAAGGAGAATGTGTTCCATTAATTCCGTAACAAGAAGCTACATAATCTTTTAAGTCTTTCTGATCATTATAAACAAACGATACTTCAGGAGTAGCATCTTGTGCAGCAGCCTGGTTGTCACTGAAATGATTATTTAAAGCGCCTTTTTTTGCAATATTTAAGTTATCACTACTAAGAGCAACTTCTGTAGCTCTAACATAGTCTGAATATACAGAAACTTCTGTTCCAGCTTGTTTTTCAGCAGAAGTAAGAGCTTTATCAGCTAATGTAGCCTTAAGTGAAACAATATCAAATTTAGGTGCTGTAGCAAATGAAGCAGTCTTTGTAACATTAAGAGTTAACAATCCATTTTGATAATTATCGGTAACTACTGATATAGGAGCCGGATTATCAGTTCCTAAACCTTTTGTTTCAATTGTTTCAGCTTTTTCACCTGTATAAACAAAATCTTTGATATCAGAACGCGTAACTCCATTAGGATTCAAACGATATTTTGCCTGAGATTGCATAGTACTACTATACAATGTCTGTGGTGCCAGCTGATCGATATCTTTATAATACAATGTACTGAAAATAATAGTAGGGATTCCTGCTACATAAGTTTCAGGTACAAATGCCATACTTGTCAAACGGTGAGAGAAGATAGCATTCATTGTATTCAAATTAGCATTGATTGCATTAATTTGAGCTGACAAATCTTCAAGTTGATCTTTGATTTCAGTCACTTTTGCTTCATAAGTAGACTTATCAACATAGTTGTCCAACTGTTGAGCAATATATGCTTTCCACATTGTTTCAAGACTTATAGCTTGTGCTGCATCAGCTGCTAAAGCTTGATTAACAGCTTCAGTTATAGCTTGAGTCTTTGCAGTAGCAATTGCAGATGTTAATTGAGCTGTCAATTCTGTAATTTTAGTCTCCAAAGTAGTAATTTTGGTAGTATTTGCATCTACCTTACCATTAATTACATCTATTTGAGTCTGAAGATCAGCAAACTGAGTAGTTACAATAGTCTTGTAATCATTAAATGTAGCTTGTTGCAAATAAAGAGCAGCAAGTTCTGTTTTTAATGATGCAAGAGAAGCTTCAACTTCACTCTTAGTTGCTAAAGTTTCAACTTTTTCAACAAGAGTATTATACTTGCTGTCTACAGCGCTAATCTGAGCACTGATAGTTGTAAGATCAGCTTCAATAGATGATTTAGCATTAGCTATTTCTTTTAAAAGACCAGCATTTAAAGCAGTAAGTTCATCTTTTGTTGCTCCTTTAGAAACTGATTCCTGAAGAGCAGCAAATTTGCCGTCAAGAGTAGAAATTCTGGTTTCCAAAGCTGTTTTTACTGTAGCCAAAGCAGAAGCTGCAGTATTAATAGCATCTAATTTAGCTTGTGCAGCAGCAAGTTGAGCAGCAGCAGCGGCAGCAGCAGCAGCATCAGCACTTGTTTTAGCAGCATTAGCAGCAGTTTGAGCTGTAGCAACAGTAGCCTGCAGAGCAGTCTGAGTACCCTGAAGAGTAGTAATCTGTGTGTTTACAGCAGCAAGTTTCTCAGTTAAGACTGAAGTGTAATCAGCCTTATTGTCATCAATCTGAGTTTGAAGATCAGTGATGTCACCGTCGTAATCTTTACAACCTACAAATGTAGTAGCTGCGCCTAAAGTCAGGAATCCATAGATAGCCAACTTCGCAAGAAAATACTTTTTTCTCATAATTAAAACAATTTTTATATTTATAAAACCATTAATAAAATACATTTTTTTGTATTTTTTCTATATAACCAGTATTCAATAACTCAAATATAGTCGGCATCCTAACCTGATGCGCACAACTAAAAACGTCATAATGCTCTTTCATAATAATTTATAAATTAGTTAATACAATATCAAATTTCATTATCTAACTCTTTATTTGTTTCATTTCTGTAGATTATCAACATTCTATATTGTACAGGAGAGATGCCGGTTATTTTTTTAAATGATGCATAAAACGCACTGACAGATGAAAATCCACATTTCTTTGCAATCTCTTTAATAGGAACAGACATTGGATTATTACCAAGGAGCTTCTTGCAATACTCTATTCTATATCTGTTTATTAGTGTTTTGAAATTGCATCCAAAATATTTATTAATCGAATTAGATAAGTAGGTAGTATTAGTCCCTACAACAGAACTAAGCTTTATTAGCGATAAAGAAGGATCTAAATAGATTTGTTTGGAATCCAAATTATAAAGCACTTCTTTATAAATATGCACTTCTTGATTTAAATTAATTATCGAAGGATCTAGACCATCAATAATATCGGTTTCCAAAGTTCCCTTTTCTTTTAACAAACCGAGTTGGGTTACAAACTGCTTAAATAGACTCTGCATATGTTTTTCTGTTTAATATGTTTAAAGTATAAAAGATCTAAATCCGTGGCTAATATATTAATCATTATAATATGATGTTACTCTAAAATAAATGAATATAAGTTTCAGGAATACAAATTTATGATTTAGGAATAATTCATTATAAAAAAGCATGCTTTTTACATTTTATTGATAATAAATCAAACTATTAAGTCAACAATCATATATATAATTAAGTTCTAAGAAAATTGATTTTTTTTAGTACTACGTTTTATAAACATCAAAAAATGTCAGTTAATGAATTATTAAAATAGCTTTTATAAGATTAAATACAATAGTCGTTAAATAAACATCTTAATTTTTGAAACAGGAAGAATGAAATTAAATATGAAAATTCCATTTTCATCAAATAACAAGCTATTTCAAATAACAATTTTATTGATTCATAAAATAAAAGAGCTATAAATACAAATTCAAAACGCATATATATATCTTATTATTAGATATTTAAATAACTCACAATGCATTTCAAAACAAACTAAAGACATGACCTTTACAAATAAAGAATTAAAGATTATGATTTTAATCAATACTTATTTCCACTAAATAAGTTCTATGATATTTTTATAAGTGTAAAGATACAATCCTTAATTAAATAAAAAAAAACAAAATAATTAGCTAAACATACTATACGGTAAAATAGACGTTTATACGGTATATTTTTATGTTTATTTAGCAAATCTTTCTTTGATAAAATGAATATTAATCTTGTTTTTTCATTTCATCTATAATATAATTGAAGATTTATTTTTCACGACATACAAAACACCGATATTAAAAAAAATAAAGATTAAAACAGATAATTATAAAGAAGGAATAGCGACCATATAGATAAAGGTTTTGCATGATCATAATGCATCATAGGATGTAATTATTGATTAAAAAACACACCTTATTAAATTTATTTAATAAGGTGAATTAAAAAATTAAACATATATAAAGTTAGCATACTAATGAAAATTTATCATCACTATCATTTTGTCTATTAATTAATATACAATCAAGGTTTGCACCTAGAAATATCAATATAGAACAATTACATATTATACTATCATAAATTTCCTGATTTCAAATCCGATAAAAAGCAATAATTACAGCAATAACTGAAAACATATTCTTATTTTTGCAAAATTCTATTAAAACAGACTTTTATGGTATTGAATTACATTTGGATTGCTTTCTTTGTCATTGCCTTTGTTGTTGCTTTGATAAGGTTAATATTTTGGGGAGATACTCAGGTGTTTAGTGAAATAATGAACTCCACTTTTAGTTCATCTAAAACCGCTTTCGAGATATCTTTAGGTTTAACCGGGATACTCTCACTCTGGTTAGGCATAATGAAGATTGGCGAAAATGGAGGATTAATCTCAGCATTTTCACGTTGGCTTAGCCCGGTACTCAGCAAGCTGTTTCCAGAGATTCCCAAAGGGCATCCGGTTATGGGGGCTATTTTTATGAATATTTCGGCCAATATGCTGGGACTTGACAATGCAGCAACCCCTCTAGGACTAAAAGCAATGAAAGAGCTGCAAGAATTAAACAAAGACAAGAAAGTTGCAAGCAATCCAATGATAATGTTCCTTGTTATCAATACCTCAGGACTAACATTGATCCCCATTAGCATAATGGTCTACAGAGCCCAATTAGGAGCTGCACAGCCAACAGATATTTTTGTCCCCATAATGATTTCTACATTTTGTGCCGCTATTGCAGGCATCATTGCGACCAGTCTTTTTCAAAAGATTAATTTATTCAATAAAGCAATATTCTTTTTCGTTGGAATAATCAGTGTACTCATTGGAGGGGTAATATGCCTGTTCAGCATGCTATCAAAAGAAGAAATTGGAACCTATTCTACTTTATTTGCTAATGTATTTCTATTCTCTATAATCTTGTGTTTTATAGCGTCAGGAATAAGAAAAAAAATAAATGTCTACGAAACATTTGTCGAAGGGGCAAAGGAAGGATTTTCCACAGCAGTAAGGATCATCCCGTATTTAGTAGCAATATTAGTTGGTGTAGCAGTATTCAGGGCATCAGGAACAATGGATTTAATCACAAAAGGGATTGAGTATATCGTTAAACTTAGCGGGTTAGATTCTAGCTTTGTTGGAGGGCTACCCACAGCTTTAATGAAGCCTTTAAGCGGAAGTGGTGCCAGAGGGTTAATGGTGGATGCGATGAAAACTTACGGTGCTGATTCATTCGTTGGTCGACTATCATGTATATTCCAGGGTTCAACAGATACTACATTCTACGTCCTGGCAGTCTATTTCGGCAGCGTGGGAATCAGAAAAACCCGCCATGCAGTTGCATGTGGCCTAATTGCCGATTTGGCAGGTGTAATTACAGCAATTTCAGTTTGTTATTTATTCTTTTATTAATATTATGGCTATAAGTTATCAGACAGACGGGATAAAAATGCCCGCTATAAAAAAGAGAGAAACTACTGCATGGATTAAAGCAGTGGCAAGTTCATACGAAAAAAAGGTTGGGGAAATAGCTTATATTTTTTGTTCTGACGAGAAAATCCTTGAAGTAAACAAAGAGTATCTGCAACACGATTATTATACTGATATAATCACATTCGACTATTGTGAAGACAATGTTATTTCTGGAGATATCTTTATCAGCCTTGATACAGTTAAAAGCAATTCAGAACAATTTAATACGTCTTATAATGATGAATTGCACCGAACTATAATACATGGCATTCTCCACCTATGCGGAATAAACGATAAGGGTGAAGGAGAACGTGAAATAATGGAGGCTGAAGAGAATAAAGCTTTAGCACTATTAAAATAGTTGTCAATGCTATTTTAATGAGTTTTTGTTCATTTCTTCCTCTCAGAAAAAATAAAATTACTAATAGATCTAGCAATCTTGCAGTAAGCACATAACTATCTTGTAATAAACATTAAAGAGCCGCTAGATCTCTAAAAAATGATCTAGCGGCGATCTAGCAATCTAGCACCTTGCCTCGTCCTGATTTTGGTAGACTGTGTTTATTAATCATCTGTGTATTGGTTGCCTATAATTATTTATACCAATCCTAATCCTGCCTTGCCTCGTCTTTATTTTAGTGGCTATTCATCACTTTTGCTGAAAGATATTATAACCTCTTATTCATGATGCTTTTTAGACTTGTTATCAGATTCAATAAATGGATTATCAAAAAGCAAGTAGAATCTTGATTGGGGAAGAATTTAAGGCGGTTTACTTTCACAAAAAAGCGACGAAGAACCATTTTGGTTGACTACGTTTATTAATAATCTTGGTATTGGTTGTCTGTAGTTATGCACATCAGCCCTTATTCTTTCTATCTCATCCTGATTTTTACTGTGTTCATTAATACACCTGGCATAGGTTATCTATCAATCCTAATCCTATTAAAGGACGAAACATGTATATTTTAGCAGTACAATTACAGATAATGTTACTCTAGATCCAGAATACAGTTATTTATTAATCTAAACCAACTTTTTATAAACCTGAGTTCACAGTAACATATAAGTGAGAACTATCTATTAATATCTATAATACTTAGTTCTAGATTAGCTACAAGAGAAATAGATCTTATTAATATTAGAAGTAGTAGATAAAACCGGTAACTATAAACTAACTACTATAGGAAGAAATGGCAAAAGAAAAGATGAAAATATAAGTTGTAGAAACAATGTACAGATATACAACGAAATCACAAATACAATACAAACAATAACCTCTTAAAGATTGATTCCAATTCTTTTCCATTCATTCACTAAACTTACTAACTATTTTTCGTAAATTTGCGGCGTAAAATAGAATAAATCAATGGATTTTAAGTACGATGTAATTGTTATCGGAGCAGGACATGCCGGTTGCGAAGCTGCAGCTGCGGCCGCAAATCTGGGATCAAAAACATGTCTTATTACGATGGACATGAATAAAATTGGCCAGATGAGCTGCAATCCTGCCGTTGGGGGTATTGCTAAAGGACAGATTGTTCGGGAAATCGATGCATTGGGTGGTTATATGGGATTAGTTACCGACAAGACTGCTATCCAGTTCCGCATGCTTAACCGATCAAAAGGGCCTGCAATGTGGAGCCCGCGTGCACAATGTGATAGAAACAAGTTTATATGGACATGGAGAGAGATTCTAGAAAATATACCGAATCTCAATATATGGCAGGATACTGTAAAGGAAATTATCGTTGAAAACGGAGAAATTGTAGGTTTAAGAACATATCTTGATGTTGAATTCCGTGCTAAATGCGTCGTTCTCACCGCAGGGACTTTCCTCAACGGATTAATGCATATTGGAAAAACAAAACTTCCGGGAGGAAGAATGGCTGAACCGGCATCTTATCTTTTGACCGAATCCATCGCAAGACATGGAGTTAAGTTCGGCAGAATGAAAACAGGTACTCCTGTACGTATTGACGGCCGGAGCGTAAACTATGATTTGATGGGAACTCAGGATGGAGAAAATGACTTCCACAAGTTTTCATATATGGATACTCCGACAAAACATCTCAAGCAACTACAATGCTGGACATGTTATACAAACGAGGAAGTACACCAGATACTTAGAAATGGATTAACAGATTCTCCCCTATTCAACGGACAAATTCAAAGTATTGGTCCACGATATTGCCCTAGCATAGAGACGAAGATTGTTACATTCCCAGATAAGGAACAACATCAACTATTTCTTGAACCGGAAGGAGAAACTACGAAGGAATTATATCTAAATGGGTTCTCTTCATCGCTTCCTTTGGATATTCAGATCAATGCCCTTAAAAAGATTCCTGCTTTCAAGGATTTGGTTATCTATCGCCCGGGATATGCAATTGAATACGATTACTTCGATCCAACTCAACTAAAGCATACGTTGGAATCGAAGATTATCGGAAATCTATTCTTTGCCGGACAAGTAAACGGAACCACTGGTTATGAAGAAGCTGGCGGACAAGGTATCATTGCCGGAATAAATGCCCATCAGAATTGCCATAATGGAGAAGAATTCATTTTGGGAAGAGATGAAGCATATATTGGCGTATTAATCGACGATTTGGTAACCAAAGGAGTTGATGAGCCTTATAGAATGTTTACTTCGCGCGCTGAATACAGAATATTACTTCGCCAGGATGATGCTGATATGCGATTGACTGAGAAATCTTATAATCTAGGATTGGCAAAAAGCGATCGAGACACTCTTTTAACCAAAAAAAGAGAAGAAGTGAAACGTATTACAGAGTTTGCACGCAATTATTCTGTAAAACCAGCTTATATAAATGATGCTCTCGAGAATCTTGGTACAACACCATTGAGACAAGGATGCAAACTGATAGATTTGATCAATCGCCCTCAAATTACTCTTGAGAATATTTCAGAATCTATTCCTGCATTTAAAGAGGAGCTTGATAAAGTTGAAGAGAGAACAGAAGAAATAAAAGAAGCTGCTGAGATTTTGATCAAGTATGAGGGATACATTAATCGTGAAAGATTAATTGCCGACAAGATCGAGCGATTGGAGACAATCAAGATAAAAGGAAAGTTTGATTATGATTCCATAAATTCTCTTTCCACCGAAGCTAGACAAAAGCTTATCAAAATAGACCCCGAAACGATTGCTCAGGCAAGCAGAATTCCAGGAATTTCCCCGAGCGATATCAACGTGCTGCTGGTGCTTTTAAGGAAGTAATAGAGGCCCGTTTCACGTGAAACAATTAAATTAACAAGAAACAACTAAAATACTGGCTATGAACAGAGAAAAGCTTATTAAGAGCATTAGAAATGTACCCGATTTCCCAATACCTGGGATTCAGTTTAAAGACGAAACGACTTTGTTTAAAGACCCTGATTGTTTGAAAGAACTTTCAGACGAATTGTACGAGATGTACAAAGACAAAGGAATCACAAAAGTTGCCGGCATAGAATCAAGAGGTTTTATTATGGGACCTATTTTAGCGGCCAGACTTGGAGCTGGATTTGTACCAATCCGCAAACCTGGAAAATTACCAGCTGCTACTGTAGAAGAGAGTTACAATAAAGAATACGGAACTGATACTATCCAAGTGCACAAAGATGCAATTTGCGAAGATGATGTAGTTTTATTGCACGACGACCTTTTGGCTACAGGAGGAACGATGAAAGCTGCCATAAAATTAATGAAGAGATTTAATCCAAAGGACGTATACGTTAATTTCATTATTGAATTAAAGGACCTCAATGGAAGAGCTATTTTCTCAGAAGAAGATAAAATAGAAGCTGTACTTGAACTCTGATAAAACCAAAGTATAACATAATGGAGCCTCAGGAATTAAATACATCAGATTATTTAAAAGGAATTGTATCCAATCTCCCTGAAAAGCCTGGAATTTACCAATATTTAAATTCTGAAGGCACCATTATTTATGTTGGAAAGGCCAAAAACCTAAAAAGAAGGGTTTATTCTTACTTTAGTAAAGAGCATGAACCTGGAAAAACCCGAATACTTGTCAGCAAAATAGTTGATATCCGCTACATCGTAGTAAATACAGAAGAAGATGCATTGCTGCTGGAGAATAATCTTATCAAGAAATACAAGCCCAGATACAATGTTCTTCTGAAAGACGATAAAACATATCCGTCTATTTGCGTAAGCAATGAATATTTCCCCAGAGTATACAAAACAAGAAGAGTCGTCCGTGATGGTTCTACTTATTATGGTCCTTACAGCCATTTACCTTCAATGTATGCGCTTTTAGACCTCGTAAAGCACTTATATCCCATCAGAACTTGCCATTTAAACCTCACGCCTGAAAACATTCGTGCAGGTAAATTCAAAGTTTGCCTGGAATATCACATTAAAAACTGTGCAGGACCTTGCGTTGGTTTAATGGCTCACGACGAATATCTGAAGAATATTGCAGAGGTTAAAGAGATTCTAAAAGGAAATACTCAGGAGATAAGCAAGGCTTTATTCAATAAAATGCAGGAATTAGCTTCTGAACTTAAGTTTGAAGAGGCGCATAAAATAAAAGAGAAGTATGAATTAATAGAGAATTACCGCGCTAAATCGGAAGTTGTTAGTTCTATTCTTCATAATATCGACGTATTCTCTATTGCAGACGACGATAAATCGGCCTTTATTAATTACCTGCACATTACAAACGGAAGCATTAATCAGGCATTTACTTTCGAGTATAAAAAGCGCTTGAATGAAACAACTGAAGAACTTTTATCTCTTGGCATTATTGAAATGCGTGAAAGATACAAAAGTCTCTCGAAAGAAATTATCGTTCCTTTTGAAATGGATATAGAACTTAACGGTGTAACATTTACCGTTCCACAACGAGGAGACAAGAAGAAGCTGCTGGAGCTGTCACAGATGAACGTTAAGCAATACAAAGTAGACCGATTAAAACAGGCTGAAAAACTTAATCCGGAGCAGCGAAGCATCAGGATTATGAAAAAAATGCAGAGCGATTTCCACATGAAAGAGCTTCCAATGCACATAGAATGCTTCGATAACTCTAATATTCAGGGCGCATATCCGGTTGCATCGTGCGTTGTTTTCAAAAAAGCCAAGCCTTCAAAGAAAGATTATCGCCATTTCAACATAAAAACCGTAGAAGGACCTAACGACTTCGCTTCAATGGAGGAGATTGTTTACAGGCGATATAAGCGATTATTGGACGAAGAGCAGCCATTGCCTCAGTTAGTCATCGTAGACGGTGGTAAAGGGCAGCTAAGCTCGGCACAGAAGATATTCACCGAACTTAATCTAACCGGACGTGTTACGCTGATTGGTATAGCCAAGAAACTGGAAGAAATATTCTTTCCGGGCGATCCCTACCCTCTTTATCTCGATAAGAACTCAGAAAGCCTGAAAGTAATTCAGCATTTACGTGATGAAGCTCACCGTTTTGGTATTACTTTCCACCGAAATAAACGCAGTAAAGGGCAAACTAAATCGGCTTTGGACGAATTAAAAGGCATTGGAGAAAAGACCAAAACTGCACTTCTAAAGGAATTCAAGAGCGTAAAACGCATCCAGGAGGCATCACTTGAAGAAGTTTCTGCCATCGTTGGCGAAGCTAAAGCCAAAATTATACACGATAACCTACGCAAATAAAGTTAGAATTACTAACTTTGTCTTTTGCGACAAACAAGAAATTTTATAAAATGAGAGCTGTAATACAACGCGTAAGTCATGCGTCTGTTACAATCAACGGCAACTGCAAATCTGCCATAAAGGAAGGATTGCTTGTATTGGTTGGTATTGAGGAAGCAGACGGGCGGGAAGACATAGAATGGCTATGTAAAAAGATAGTAAATCTGAGGATTTTTGACGATGAAAATGGAGTGATGAACAAGTCTGTGCTAGATGCTGATGGAGAAATTCTTGTAATAAGCCAATTTACGCTTCATGCATCGACTAAAAAAGGGAATCGCCCTTCATACATTAAGGCGGCAAAACACGAGGTTTCTGTGCCTCTTTACGAGACTTTCTGCAATGAATTAAGCATCTCTCTGGGAAAGCAGGTAGGAACCGGCGAGTTTGGCGCAGATATGAAAGTTGAATTGCTTAACAACGGTCCGGTAACCATTTGCATGGACACTAAAAACAAGGAATAATGACACTCGAAGAAGCACAAAAAGAGGTTGATAACTGGATCAAAACATACGGAGTGCGTTACTTCAGCGAGCTCACAAATATGGCCGTTCTTACCGAAGAAGTGGGCGAATTGGCTAGAGTAATGGCTCGAAAATACGGAGATCAGTCATTCAAAGAGGGCGAAGAATGCAATCTTGCCGATGAAATGACGGACGTACTTTGGGTACTTATCTGTCTGGCAAACCAGACCGGAGTAGACCTTACTGAGGCATTTAAAAGAAACCTCGAAAAGAAGACAAAAAGAGATAACGAAAGACATATAAACAATCCTAAACTGACAAGTAATGGAATATAAAGAAGAAGAAAAAAGTAAGTATGAAGTTGTGCTAAACAAGTATAACACTGATCTTAGCGATAAGGATATCCAGGCTAAAGTAGCAGCAATTATAGAAAAAAAAGTGCCCGAAAACGACACTGTTGAAGTTAAAAAACTCCTTTTCCATTGCCTGGATTTGACAACACTCAGCACTAATGATAGTGAAGAAAGCGTGATGAAATTCACAGAAAAAGTGAATCAGTTTGATGAAGAATTCGGAGAAATGGACAATGTTGCCGCCATCTGTGTTTACCCCAATATGGCAGAAGTTGTACACGATACATTAGAAACAGACAAGGTTCAGATTGCTGCCGTAAGCGGAGGATTCCCATCATCTCAAACCTTTATCGAGGTTAAGATTGCAGAGACTGCAATGGCCATTATGGGTGGTGCTAACGAGATTGATATTGTAATATCAGTTGGCAAATTCCTAAGTGGTGATTATGAAACCATGTGCGATGAAATACAGGAAATTAAAGATACTTGCAAGGATAATAAGCTCAAAGTAATCCTCGAAACCGGGGCTCTTGAAAGCGCTTCGAACATCAAAAAAGCCTCTATCCTATCCATGTATTCAGGTGCCGATTTTATTAAGACATCAACCGGCAAACAACAACCGGCAGCAACACCAGAAGCAGCTTATGTAATGTGTGAAGCTATAAAGGAATACTACGAAGAAACAGGAAATAAAGTCGGTTTTAAGCCCGCTGGAGGTCTTAACACCGTAAAAGACGCACTTATTTATTACTCGATAGTAAAAGAAGTTCTAGGCCATGAATGGCTAAATAACAAGCTATTCCGTTTAGGTACCAGTCGTCTTGCAAATCTGTTATTATCTGATATCAAAGGAAAAGAAATCAAATTCTTCTAGATTTTTATAGAAGCTATTATATAGCCGAAGATTAATAAACAGCAAAAAAGAAATCCCCTGTATCTCCTCAAATAAAGGAGGAATGCAGGGGATTTTATATATATGATTAAATAAATTCTTCTAGGATATTAAGGCAATTATTGGTTATATTTCAGAGAAAAGATCTACACCTTTTAGCAAAAGTATCTACACTATTAGAAAATAAACTCTACACTATTTTCGAAATTAATAAGAAAACAAAGTGTTATCAGAAAGAGAGTTTAGCACTATTTTGTTCGATCAACCACATAATCCAAATAAGAAGTAAGCGAAGACTTGACCTCACTTTCAGGAAAAGATTCAATCAACCGAAGAGCCTTAGCATGATAATCCATCATAACTTTAGTAGCATATTCAATTCCACCGTTATTCTTTACATAATCAATCATTTCTTTTATGTCAGAATCAGAAGCTGATCCTGATTTAATCTTAACAGCCAATGCCTTTATCTCAGCATGGTTACTATTATTAATCGCATAAATAGCAGGAAGAGTTAATTTGCCTTCTCGCATATCGTTACCGGTTGGCTTTCCTACCTCCCTGTCATCGTAATAATCGAATATATCATCCTTTATTTGAAAGCAAATGCCGATGTATTCGCCAAATAACCTTGCATTTTCTACCTCTTTGGCATCTATACTCGAAGATAAAGCAGCTGTTTTGGTGCAGGCAGAAAACAAAGCAGCGGTTTTTTTACGGATAATATCAAAGTAAACTGTTTCGGAAATTTCAATATTGCTGACATTTGAAAGCTGAAGAAGCTCGCCCTCAGACAGATCCTGACCGAGTTGAGAAACGACTTTAATTATCTCAATATTAGAAGAAAAAGCAGCCTGATAAAGACAAGTTGCCAACAAATAATCGCCAACTAAAATAGATATCTTGTTATTATATACCGCATTTACAGAAGCCTGCCCCCTACGCTCAGAACTTTCATCAACAACATCATCATGCACCAAACTGGCTGTGTGAAGTAATTCCAAAGATACTGCAGCATGAAGTGTAGACAAAGTTACTTTTCCCAATAACCGGGCAATAAGAAGAACCAAAATAGGACGCATCATCTTTCCTCCCCTTTGTTTAATATGAGAAAGAACCTCTTGCAACAAAGGGTTTGAGTTATCCAATGAACTATTAAAGAGCTCTTTAAACTGCTCCAGATCTGATATAATAGGAGACTTAATCTGAGATAATCTGTCCATAAAACATACGATTTAGCTACAAAAGTAATAATAAAACAATTAATATGGTATTTTTTAGTACTTTTACCAAAGAAAAATTCGAAAAGATTATGAATCAAACAGATAAATTGTTCCTTTTAGATGCTTATGCACTCATTTACAGAGCATACTATGCATTTATTAAGAGCCCAAGAATTAACTCAAAAGGATTTAACACATCAGCAATTCTAGGTTTTGTAAATACACTACAGGAACTTATAAATAAAGAAAATCCTACACATATTGGGGTTGCATTCGACCCTTCCGGACCAACTTTCAGACATGAAGCTTTTGAACAATATAAAGCTCATCGTGAAGAAACACCCGAGGCTATCCGTTTGGCAGTTCCAATAATCAAAGACATTATAAGAGCATATAGAATTCCAATTCTTGAAGTTTCAGGTTTTGAAGCCGACGATGTAATCGGGACTCTTGCTACCGAAGCCGGGAAAAAAGGAATCACAACTTACATGATGACTCCCGACAAAGATTATGGTCAGTTGGTAAGTGAGAATGTTTTTATGTATCGCCCCAAATATGGAGATAAAGAATTTGAAGTTCTTGGAGTGGAAGAGGTAAAATCAAAATATGAAATCTCCTCTCCTACTCAAGTCATAGACTTACTTGGTTTGATGGGTGACTCTTCGGACAACATTCCGGGATGTCCGGGAGTTGGAGAAAAAACTGCTCAAAAGTTAATCGCCCAATTTGGGAGCATCGAAAATATGCTTGAAAATACTGATCAGTTAAAAGGCGCATTGAAAACAAAAGTTGAGACCAACAAAGAGATGATCACCTTCTCTAAATTTTTGGCAACTATCAAAATCGATGTTCCTATTGAATTGAAAATGGACGAACTTGTTCGTGAAGAACCAAACGAAGATGAACTGAGAAAAATTTTCGAGGAACTGGAATTCCGAACACTGATTGACAGAATTTTCAAAAAAGAGAAAAAACAAGTAAATGAGGCTCCTCAGCAAGGCGATCTCTTTGGATTTTTCACGCCCGTTGGGCAAGTTGAAGAAAAATATTCAAATCTCACGAGCTTAGAAGAGTTGAATTACGACTATCAACTTATTGATAATGAAGAGAAAAGAGCTAATTTTATACAAAACATACTTACATTTGATATCGTTAGTCTAGATACAGAAACAACCGGAACCGATCCAATCTCGGCAGAATTGGTGGGAATGAGCTTTAGCGTTGCCGAAAATCAGGCTTACTATATACCAGTGCCTCCAAAAAGAGAAGAAGCGCAAAAAATTGTTAATGAGCTTCGCCCGGTCTTCGAAAATGAAAATTCTGTCAAAGTTGGTCAGAACATGAAGTACGATATGCTTGTTCTCCAAAATTATGGAGTTGAAGTAAAAGGGAAACTTTTCGATACAATGGTAGCACATTACGTTCTTCAACCAGAACTTAGACATGGAATGGATTACCTTGCCGAAATTTATCTCAATTACAAAACAATTCACATTGATGAGCTAATCGGACCAAAAGGGAAAAATCAAAAAAACATGAGAGACCTCCCTCCCGAACAAGTTTACAAGTATGCTTGCGAAGATGCAGATGTGACTTTGAAATTAAAAAATAAACTTGAGAAAGAATTAAAGGAAAACGACATTGAAGATTTGTTCTATAATATCGAAATGCCGCTCGTTCCGGTTTTGGCATACATTGAAAGAAATGGAATGAAGTTAGATTTGGATGCTCTCAAGCAAACATCCGAAGATTTTACTACCAGGATGGGCAATATAGAAAATGAAATATACTCATTAGCCGGCATGGAGTTTAATATTAGTTCGCCCAAACAAGTTGGAGAAGTACTTTTCGAAAAACTGAAAGTTGTAGAAAAAGCTAAGAAAACTAAAACGGGACAATATTCTACCTCGGAAGATGTACTTGAAAGCCTACGAAGCAAACACCCGGTTGTTGAAAAAATTCTAGACTATCGCGGATTAAAAAAACTATTAAGTACCTATGTTGATTCGCTTCCTCAGTTGATTGATCCTACAACAGGAAAAATACATACATCTTTCAACCAGACTGTAACTGCAACAGGCCGATTAAGTTCCAGTAACCCAAACCTTCAAAACATCCCGGTTCGTGATGAAGATGGTAAAGAGATTCGAAGAGCATTTATTCCGGATGATAATTGCCTCTTCTTTTCTGCCGACTATTCTCAGATTGAATTGAGAATTATGGCACATCTCAGTGAGGACAAAAACATGATAGATGCTTTCCTTTCCGGTTATGATATTCATGCTGCAACAGCTGCAAAGATCTATAAAATAGACATTTCTGAGGTTTCAAAGGATATGCGCCGTAAGGCAAAAACAGCAAACTTCGGTATTATTTACGGAATCTCAGTCTTCGGATTAGCAGAAAGAATGGGGGTTGACAGAAAGGAAGCCAAAGAACTTATCGATGGATATTTCGAGACTTATCCAAGCGTGAAGGAATATATGGATAAGAGTATTAAGGTTGCAAAGAAGAACGGTTATGTTGAAACTATATTCAATCGCAAGCGATACCTTCCGGACATAAATTCACACAATGCAGTTGTTCGTGGATATGCCGAAAGAAATGCAATCAATGCTCCAATTCAGGGAAGTGCTGCAGATATAATCAAGGTTGCAATGATCAATATTTATAACCGTTTCAAGAAAGAAAATGTACAGGCCAAGATGATTCTTCAGGTACATGATGAATTGAACTTCAGTGTTCCTGCAAACGAGAAAGAACTTGTGGAACAAATCGTTATTGAAGAGATGGAAAGAGCCTACAAGATGCACGTTCCTTTGAAAGCCGACTGCGGTTGGGGCAATAACTGGCTCGAAGCGCACTGATAAATCTGTTATAAATTCAGATAAAAGTTAAAACATAAAAATCTGATATAAAAGGTCTATAGTTTTGTTATTCCCAAATGCTGCAAAGCAAATTGGGAATAACATATAAACTGCTAAAAGAAGATTGTTTTAAAAGCAAAGATATAATGGCTTTTAAAAGCTTAACAGTTTTCATCTGGTAAAAGAACATTGTCTTAAAACAAAAGGATGGAATAATAATTAATGAACTAAGTTCAGTAATTAATAAAAATAAAAACAACAAAAAAGATAGAGAAAAAGTAATTTACTAATGGTTAAATAGCTAGTTATCTTTAATTTAGAATATTATTTTTTTAAAATAAATATCTTTTTTCATAATAATCATGTTTAATTTATTGATCTCTTTTCTATGTATAAGTAGAGACTTTAATAGATTAAACAAGACTGTTGGATTACTGATCTATTTTAAAATTCAGAACGATAAGATAGTTTGTTTCACCTTAAAACCTATTAAATTATGGAACTAGCAGAAAAACTGAAAGAAGTACTTGGAATTATAGAATCTTTAGAGACTGTTTACCTGTCTACAATTGATCAGAATGGATATCCATCGACTCGCGCCATGCTGAATTTGAGGAACAAAAAGCAGTACCCTCACCTTGTTCCGATGTATGCAAAAGAATCAAATGAATTTACTATCTATCTCACCACCAATACTTCTTCAGCAAAGATTAAGGAGATTGAGAATAACAGCAAGGCTGCCCTTTACTTCTGTAAACCGGAGTCCTTTACAGGAATCATGTTTCAAGGAAATATTCAGGTTGTTACAAGCAAGGATTTCAAGCATAATGCATGGATGAAGGGATGGGAACTCTATTATCCCGGAGGTGTCGAATCAGAAGATTTTGCCATGCTCAGGTTTGTACCTTTCAACTTTAAAACTTATTCAGACTTTCAGGTTCAGACTGAAAAGATAGACTAAAATAGTACTAAATTTAATATGAAAAATTTACTTATTACACTTTGCTTATTCTCGCTTTTCAGTTTGCCGATATCAGCACAACAGGCTCAATCACAAGAGTATCTGCCTTATGGAGTAGAAAAGAATATGCCTGTTTCTTATCAAAAGATGAAAGAGACACTAACCTACCCTATGGCTTGGGGAAACTCTCCTATAAAAGATTTTAATAAGTGGAAAAAGGCTGCCCGTAATGTACTTTTTTCTTGCTTGAATCCTGCCCCTCCAACTGCGCCTTTCGATATGAAAGTGCTTGAGAAAGAGCAAAGAAATGGATACGAAGCACGAAAGATTGTACTGAATATATCGAAGTTCGACCGCATTCCTGCCTATTTACTGGTTCCCAATAAAGGAAAAGGTCCCTTCCCTGCCGTTGTGATGTTGCACGATCACGGTGCGAAATTCTCCATTGGTAAGGAAAAGATGGTAAGACCATTCGGCGTTTCGCCCGAAGTTCTGGCCGATGCTGATAAATGGGCGGTTCAATGTTACGATAGTGTCTATGTAGGCGACTATTTTGCGGCTCATGGCTACGTAGTTCTATCCATTGATGCACTGTTTTGGGGCGAAAGAGGACGAAAAGAAGGTGTGAATTATGAAACCCAACAAGCACTTGCCTGCAACTTGATGCAGATGGGATATAACTGGTGTGGCGTTATTACGTTCGACGATATCAGAAGCGTTGATTTTCTTGCCTCATTGCCCGAGGTAGATGCCAATAGAATTGGCACACTTGGTTTCTCAATGGGCGCTCACCGTGCCTGGATGCTTTCCGCGGCAACAGATAAAGTGAAAGCAGGAGCCGCCATTTGCTGGATGAACACCACCGATTCCTTGATGTCATTAACTAATAACCAGAATAAAGGCGGAAGTGCCTGGTCGATGCTTGTGCCGGGAATTCGAAACTATATGGACTACCCCGATGTAGCAGCTCTGGCTTGTCCTAAGCCTATGCTCTTCTTTAATGGGCTCCGCGACAAGTTATTTCCTGTAAATGGTGTAAAAGATGCTTATAAAAGCCTGCATTCCACGTGGAACAGCCAGAAGGCAGATAATAAACTTGTAACTAAATTATGGGATGGTCCTCACTTCTTTAGCAAAGATATGCAAAAAGAAACGCTGGACTTCTTCGATAAATTTCTGAAAAAATAGAAATTTAAAAATATTTATAGATAAAGCTTTCAAAGAAAACTAATTAAATTAAAAAACTTCAGGTGCATAAACCGGTAAAATTCAGTATTACTAACCTAAAGATTATAGAAGAAAAACGCAATCTACTTAAGTCAAAACGGATATAATACAGAATTACTATCTGAAAGATAAACACGGATGAATGATTCTTTATTCATTGAATAAATCATTCATCCGTGTTTATCTAGTTATGTAATAACTTTTAGTGGAAATTAAATCTCAAAATATAGAAAATAGCCCGATACATTATTCCATTTTACATACAATCAACTGTATACTAATTTATTACTTTCACATATACTCATCCAGCTTACTGATAATAAAAGCAATTTATCTAAAAGAACTACCTTAAAAAAGATACAGTTTCAAAGGTAAGAGCTATTATTTATAACGCACATCTCGAAAAAGAACTTTCCAGACCTTTAAAATAAGAGTAGAGAAAAGAGCACACTAACACCTTCTTTACAAAGAAACCAGCAGATGGATAGGAAAGTTCTCCTGAGCCAGACTTCTTCCCGAAGTGGCCGGACGAATACTCTTCAAGTCGGGCAATGACATTTCATTGCGCACAATCGGAGGAGTTATAGTTTGTGCCTCCATCTGACGGGCACTTACCGCCTCCCTCCTCTCCTTTCGCTGAAAGGCTTTCCGCTCAACCTGCACTTGCTGATAGATAGTGTCCGTATGCTTTTCGGTTATATACACCGTATCATTAAGTGCCAGTTTTTCATTCTTCGGAGCATCTTCAAAAGGAAAATTCCAACCAATCAATACTCCAATAAGACAAGCAGCAACAAGCCACCAGGGAGAAATAGCAACCTTTCGCGGAGTGCCTTCACGACGGTTTATTTCTTTCATCAAAGAATCGAATGAGCGTGGAGTATTTGCCGATTTATCTTTGTCATAGAGCACTTTAGATGTATCAACAATCCGCTTTACCTCGTCGGAATGTTCCAGTCTGTTCAAATCATCTTCTTTCATATTTTATGGTTTTATTGGATTATACATTGATAGAGATTGAGAAAGACTACGCAATGCATAGTGCAATCTCGACTTAACCGTTCCCTCCGGACAATCGAGTATCCGCGCAATCTCGGAAACCGACAGCTCTTCATTATACCGAAGAGTAAAGGCAGCCAACTGATCGGCAGGCAATTTTGTGAGAGAAATACTCAGCTGGTTTTCGAAAACAGCCCGATCGTACATTTTTTCAAAAGCAGGTTCCTCTGTAGAATCCGAATCATAATTCAATTCCAACTCATGGGTTTCAACTACCTCCCGGTGTCTGTATTCATTCTTACACAGATTATATGCCATTGAGAAAGCCCACGAAGAGAAAGTTCTTCCTTCTTCGTAGGCGCTTCTGCTTTCGTAAACTTTAAGAAACAATTCCTGTGTAAAGTCCTCTGCTTTAGCAATATCATATCCAAGCATACGGATAAAGAATCCTTGCATACGTTTAGCGTATCGAGTGTAGATTTCCTCGAAAGCAGTGGTATCGTTTCGGGAAACCCTCCGCATCAATTCTTCGTCCGTATCTTGTCTGTATGAGCGAAATATCCTCATTTTTCAGTTGGTTCAAGGCATTTCAGGTACTCATTTTTACTATCGCTATTATCAAAAGAATAATTATCAATAATGGCATGAAGCTGAGTTTTTAGTTTAGTATAGTTGTTTAAATCTCCTGTCACACGATAAAATTCCAGTAGTGAACGGAATCCTGTTACATAATTCAGGTTAATATGCCCCACCATGTCTTTGTAACTGTCGGGAGTAAAACCTTCTTTCAGGTAATCCAGCAAGAACACTTGTTCATAATTACGTTTAGTTACAGCCAGATTATCGTATGGTTTAGCAGAATATCTCATCAGTAATCCTTCAGAATAAAGGCTGTCTTTGAATGAATCAAGCTCCCCCCGTCCCATAGCTGAGAAATAAACCGGGCGATGCGTGTATTTAATTATATGTTTTGCAATCTCTAATGACAATTGATTATTAGCCGGATACTTTGCGTTCAGTTCTTTATCTGTTCCTGGAAAAGGAGGAACTCCCAATTCTTCGAGAACACGCTCCCGATAATTCTGCTCATACAAAAAAGGGAGACAGATTAACTTTTTATCCTTAAACAGATTCTTGCCACATTGAAGCAGCAATTTAGGATAGATTGAATTATCTCCATAAGCAAATATAATGCCATCTTTCTCCATTCCAGCCATCTCGTTATAATCATAATTCAACAATCCTGCTGAATATTCCCCGCTTTCGTACCATTTCTTGCAGGTGCTTGTAAGAAGTGTATCGTTCCTGGACAATATTGCAAAGGATACATAGTCAGGGAAAAAGCCCACTTCGTCAGGACGCATTGCAATAGCTTTAGTTATGTAAGCACTTTTCCTCAAATCGTTCCCGTTATGATAATACATCAGCACGTTATAGGTATATGAATTTGGTATTGCTTTTTTCATATCCTGCATTATCTTTTCCAGACGAGCATTGGCTGAATTATAATCTTTCATATTGGTATCGTTAAATACTTCATACCGCGTGGCCCGATAATAGTTTTCCCAGGCAACTTCATTATGTTTGTCTTTATCAAGAACCTTCTTCCACGCTTCTACCTGCTGCTTATACCACTCTACATCATGCGATTCCTTGACAAAAGAAACTACTTTCTGAGGTGTTTGAGCAAAGGAAGATTGGAATGCCATACAGGCAACAATCACAGAAATATATTTCAATTTTCTAATATTCATTTTTTCATTTCATTTTAAGTGTATACTAATCATTAGGAACGGTTCCGGAATAGTATACACGCATGCCGGGAAAACGTTCAAAGTTATTAAGAATATTTTTTCTTTGACCTATATCAAACAATAATTATGATGTACATCAAAGCACCCTTTTGATGTATATCTAAGTATACGTTTGATGTACATCAAACAAAAAAGATATAACCGGAAAATGGTAAATCTTTCTTTATATATATTATTAATATTCAAGGTAAGTGACTAATCCTTTGTATTCCACCGAATAATTTGTACTTTTGCAAGCTGAAAAAAGTTTGAATAAGAAAACAAATTAACGATATAAAGAATGGCTTTACAATGTGGTATCGTCGGCCTTCCTAACGTAGGAAAATCGACTCTTTTCAATTGCTTGTCTAACGCAAAGGCACAGTCTGCTAATTTCCCTTTTTGTACGATTGAACCTAACGTAGGTGTAATCACTGTTCCCGATGAACGTTTAAATAAACTTGCCGAGTTGGTTCATCCTAACCGCGTAGTACCTACCACAGTAGAAATTGTGGATATTGCCGGATTGGTAAAAGGTGCCAGTAAAGGTGAAGGATTAGGAAATAAGTTCCTTGCAAACATCCGCGAAACTGATGCTATTATTCACGTTCTTCGCTGTTTCGACGACGATAACGTGGTGCATGTTGACGGAAATGTAAACCCTATTCGTGACAAGGAAATCATTGATTACGAACTTCAGCTGAAAGACCTTGATACTATTGACAGCCGCATTCAAAAAGTACAGAAGCAGGCTCAGACTGGTGGCGATAAAGTTGCAAAGATGACTTATGAAGTGCTTCATAAGTACAAAGAGGCTTTGGAACAAGGCAAGTCGGCCCGTACAGTTACATTCGAAACAAAAGACGAACAGAAGATAGCAAAAGAACTATTTCTGCTTACAAGTAAGCCGGTTCTTTACGTTTGTAACGTAGACGAAGGCAGTGCTGTAAACGGAAATAAGTACGTGGAAATGGTTCGTGAGGCAATTAAAGACGAAGATGCTCAGTTACTTGTTGTAGCTGCCAAGATTGAATCGGAAATTGCTGAGTTCGAAACTTTCGAAGAACGCGAAATGTTCCTTGGCGAGATTGGATTAACAGAATCGGGTGTTGCCAGATTGATTAAATCTGCCTATAAACTATTGAATCTGGAAACTTATTTCACAGTAGGTGTACAGGAAGTTCGCGCATGGACTTACCTGAAAGGCAGCAAGGCTCCTCAATGTGCCGGAGTAATTCATACCGACTTCGAAAAAGGATTTATCCGTGCAGAGGTAATTAAATACCATGACTTCATTGAATATGGCTCGGAAGCAGCCATCAAAGAAGCCGGTAAACTAGGTGTTGAAGGAAAAGAATATGTAGTGGAAGACGGTGACATTATGCACTTCCGCTTTAACGTATAAAAAGCACAGTAAACTAAGAGGTAAATCTGTTACAGACAAAATAGATATTCCTCAAAAAATAGACTAAAACAAAAGTATTGGGGATTAAAATTGCATAAGCAGCATTTTCATCCCCTTCTTTTATTCATAAAAAATAAAATGGCGACAAAGTATCTGATTATTGGAACGGGCGGCGTAGGAGGAAGTATTGCCGGATTCCTTGCCCTTGCAGGCCACAATGTGACTTGTATTGCCCGCGGAGCTCACTTAAAAGCTATGCAGGAGAATGGCCTGAAGTTGAAATCCGGACTGAAAGGTGATCATACCGTTCATGTTAACGCATGCCTTTCTGAGGAGTATAACGACAAAGCTGACGTGATTTTTGTTTGTGTAAAGGGATATTCAATTGATTCCATCACCGAGCTGATTGAACGTGCTTCACACAAAGACACCATCGTAATACCGATTCTCAATGTATACGGCACAGGACCAAAGATTAAACGCAAGGTCGAAAACGTGACGGTTCTCGACGGATGCATCTACATTGTAGGATTCGTTTCCGCTCCCGGCGAGATTACTCAGATGGGAACCATCTTCCGCCTGGTATTTGGTGCCCGCAAGGAAGACAATGTAGCTTATGAAAGATTGTTGGCAGTGCAGAAAGATCTTCAGGAAAGCGGCATAAAAGCTCCTATTTCAGAGGATATAAACCGCGATACTTTCGTGAAATGGTCGTTCATTTCCGCCATGGCTTGCACCGGTGCATACTATGATGTTCCAATGGGAGAGCTGCAAAAAGAGGGAACCAAAAGAGATACCTTCGTTGGTCTGTCACGTGAAAGCGCAGCCATAGGTAAAGCACTTGGCATAACATTCGTGGAAGATCCAGTAACCTACAATCTCAAAGTTCTTGATAAGCTTGATCCCGCCAGTACAGCATCCATGCAAAAAGACATAAGCAAAGGTCACGAATCGGAAGTAGACGGTCTGCTTTTCAGCTTCATAGCTAAAGGAGAAGAACTTGGAATTGATATGCCTACTTACAGACTGGTTGCTGAAAAGTTTAGATAGTCATAAAAACTCAATAACATTCTAATTTATTTAATGTCCGAAAAAGAAATTCAATCTTTTTCGGGCATTTTTCTGTTTAGTCTCCCCTACTTATCCGCTTTCCAAAAGTCAATACAACATTTCCGTAAACCAAAATCATTTACTATTCAAGCTTTATGATGCTAAAAAGGTGAGGGATAAACCCAAAATAGTGAGGGATAAAAAGCATCCCTCACCCGTCAAAACTCTTTATTATAGGGCTTTTCAGATGATTTTAGTGAGGGATGAGGGATGATTTAAAAAAACATTCTATATGTGTTGATTAATATCATGTAATGCCCATGCGGCATATATAAAAATTATTCACTTATCACTTCCCTCTGCAACAAAACAAAATAAATATACTAAAAATGGTATTATTTCAGAAAAATACATACTTTTGTTATAAGTAAGGCTATGACTTACTAAAACATAAATGTATTAAAAAAAAATATCATGAGAAAAATCATCTATTTGGTTCTGTTACTTATTTGCTCGCAGACAGAAATTTACGCGCAAAATAAAGTAACTGTGGTTGAACCCGAATCATCTGTAAAACAAATTGGTAAGTCACTAAAAAGGAAAGTAGCTATTTCTCGTTTCTCTAACGAAACACAGTATGCCAAAGGACTCTTTTACGACAAAGACAATGATCCGATGGGTAAACAAGCGTTAGACATTTTATCAGCAAAGTTGGCTGCTTCAGACAAATTCATTTTACTTGAGCGCAATGATCTTAACCAACTACTGAGTGAATCATCAAAATCCGGAAACTCTTATCAAAATGTTGGAGCAGATTATCTTATTATTGGTTCCATTACTGAGTTTGGCCGCAAAAATGTGGGTGATGTAAAAGTGTTTTCAACATCAAAAACTCAGATTGTGGAAGCTGCAGTAAGCGTACGTCTGGTAGATGTTTCCACAGGATTGATTATCTATTCTGAAGAAGCCAAAGGAACTGCCGAACAAAAAACCAAACAAACCATGGGAGTGGGAGGTAGAGCCGATTATGATGCTACTTTAAGTGATAAAGCTATTTCAATGGCAATCTCTAAACTGGTTGAAAATATCATTAATAACTGCATGGACAGACCATGGAAGTCTTATTTCCTTGCTTACGATAACGATGCAATTCTTATCTCGGGCGGAAAAAGCCAGGGATTAGCTGTTGGAGACAAGTTTATAGTAAAGGAAAAAGGAAAAACAGTTAAGAATCCACAGACAGGATTGAACGTAGAACTTCCCGGAAAGAAGGTAGGTGAAATTTCTATTGCCATGGTTGGTGGAGATACTCCCCAATCAGAATACTCTATAGTAAACTTTACCGAAGGGGAAATTGATAAAACAAATCTAGCAAACTATTACATTGAGGAGATAAAATAATGAAAACAAAACATATTGCTCTGCTATTAGTGTGCATTTGTGCACTTTTTACAAGCTGTAAAGTAGGAAACTACAGTCAGGAAAGAGGATTACCCGACCAGGCTTATCTTTATTTCGTTGCAAATGAGAATTATGATGGCGAAGTTCAGGTATCTGTTGATAATAATACCTCGTTTAACGCAAAAGTTATTAAAGAGAAAAAAGGAACAATCAAGAGAGATATATATGCCATTGCTAAGGGAAAAAGAAACCTTAAGGTGTATTACAATGGAAATGTAATTTATGAAAAAGTAATATTCGTATCTGCTCAGGAAACTAAAAAAATACAATTACCATGAAAATAAAACTGATTTGTGTGGCTTGCTTTGCCCTGTTTTTAAGTTCTTGTACAACTCAGCAAAGCGCGCTTTACTCGTGGAAAAACTACGAAAAAACATCATATAACTACTACAAAAAACAAACACCGGAAAGCACAGAAGCTTTATTAAATACCTATGCAATATTAATTGCAAAACAAGATCAGGGAACCCGTAAGGTAGTGCCTCCGGGAACTTATGCCGAATATGGTTTTCTCCTTGCTCAAACAGGGAAAAAAGAAGAAGGTATTTCCATGATGAAAAAGGAAATCGAGGTATATCCTGAATCTAAAGTATTTATTGAAAGAATCATTAAAATGTTGGAAAAATGAGAAAAATAATATATCTAAGTCTGGTTGTTCTGCTACTTACCTCGTGCGGAGAAACAAAAAACTTTACCCGTGGAGAGAATTATCCTAAAATGTATGAAGCAAAACCTACAAGTATTCTTATTATGCCTCCAATAAACAAGACTGTTAATGTGGAAGCCAAAGAGTACTTTTACACATCATTGGCTATTCCTTTGTGTGAAAAAGGGTATTATGTAATCTCTCCTTTCCTTTCAATGGAAACATTAAAAAGCGAAAGTGCCTATGATTCGGAAATGTTTATAAATGGCGATTTAAAAAAGTTTCATGAAGTTTTCGGAGCAGACGCAGCTCTCTTTACAACCATTAACCGATGGCAGAAATCTACCTTAGGAAACACAATCACGGTAGAGATTGAATATCTGCTTAAATCGACAACAAGCAATGATATACTCTTTAACAGAAAAGGTACATTAACGGTAGATTTAAGTATTAATTCCGGCAGCGGTGGTCTTTTGGGCGCTTTGGTAGACATGGCAGCATCAGCCATAGCAACAGCATCAACCGATAAAGTTGTAGCGGCAAGGAGTTGTAATACGTTCTCTCTATTCGACTTACCTGATGGTAAGTATAGAAGTACCTTCGATACAGATCAGGCTACTCCTGCAGGCGGTTTAGAATTTAGAGCAACAGTTAAGAAATAACATATAAAGGGGTTTTCAAACGCATTTGAAAACCCCTTTATCATTGTATCTATATATACCGAATCACTACTTATTTAAGAAATCTGGCAGGATTATAAAGAAGGTTTAAGTATTTCTCTTGTTTCACCGTCAGATTTTTCATTTCACCTTTAAATCCGGTTGTTTTATCACCAATAAATTGCAAAGGAAAGAATGATGTAAACTGGTAATACATTTTACTAGAGCCACCATTTAACTTAGCACATTCACGTTCCTTAGGCATAAGTTCCTCAACTTGTTTTCCATTGATATAGAGCTTCATTCCATTTACAGTACCATCAATACGCAAATTAACCCATTCGTTGGCTGGAATTACTGTATCGAAGTTGAAAGTATATCCCTCACGTGAAAAAGCTATCTTGCCTGTTCCATTCCAATTAGCATATACTTTGACATAATCATTCCCGAAAAGAACAACATCCTTATTATTGTTTGAAGAAAGATTTAAATCGAACTGAACAGAATATGGGTAACCTACTTCGTAAACCTGTGTTTCTATAACATTATCCTTGCGTTTCTTTACATTAAATTCGTTTCCGGAAAGATCTTTTGCCTTCGGCTTTACTAAATCATACTTTAAAACAACGTCCGTTTTACCATTTACTCGTCCGGAAAGATTCAGTCCCGGCGCTTCAATCATACCTTTACACAGCTTATTAAAAGCAGCATAATCGGCAGGTTTGCCGGCATCATTCCACATTTTCTGAGCAAGTGTCTGCAAAGCTGGCATGGTGCGCAAATGAACATCTTTCTGAGAAATTCCGTTTCCACAGTGATCATTCCAAACGGCAAACATAGCTCCGCTTAGTCCTGGTTCATCTTTTGTCAAAGTTATATCACTGCTAAGCTTAGTTACGCTCCAGTTATTATAAATCCATTCCGTATTCAGAAAATCCTGATAGTATCCGGCACCGGGAACAATATATAGAAAACCATCGCAAGTATTAATCAATTCATAGCCATCCTTCAGCGACTGAACAGGGTCTACCCAATCTGCCGACCATGCATTTACAATAACGCCTTTGGATTTAACGGGAGTTTTACCAGCAAGCCACTTTAAACCGCCCCACATACGAGGATTCTTATGATATGACTCAACAAATTTGAGATATCTGTCAGTGAAATAACGATATTTTTCAGCCTCTTTTTTATTATATTCATCTGTACCGATATGCACATCTTTGCCAATAAAAACAGGATTATCGCCTCCAATATATTCGTCAAGCAAGGCATCTACAAATTTATAGGTTTCGGGATTATAAAGATCCAGATGATCCATTCCATACTCCTTACTTCCTATCTCTGGCTTGAACTGAGAAAACGCCAGAGAATGAGCAGGAATATCTATTTCGGGGATAATATTAACTCCAAAATACTGGGCTTCTTGCTGCAAATCTCTGAATTCATTCTTGGTATAAGACCCATCTTTCGCTGTCAGACCAGGAAACTTGGTACTTTCAAGACGAAAAGCTGAATAGGTTTTGCTCCAGTCGTTATCGAAAAACTCCACAAAACCATTGTCATTCAGGTGAATCTGAAATTCGTTCATCTTGTAGAAAGAAAGAATACGCACGTAATCTTTCAAGTATTGATGAGGGAAAAACTTACGTCCACAATCAAGCATAAATCCTCTTCTCGCATAATCAGGATAGTCTCGTATCTCACCTTTCGGAAAATCGGTTCCACCAGACACAATCATCTGAAGAAGAGTTCGGGTTGCCCAGAATGCTCCTGTTTTTGTAGGAGCTTCCACACGGACATAATCGCCAATATTAATCTGATATCCCTCCTCTCCCAGCGATTTTTGGCTGAAATTCAGTGTGAAATAAATATCACCTTTGGATGGTTTACCATACTTAACCTCGTACTTCATGCCGGACATTTCCAGCAAATCACTTTTAAACTGTTCTACTCCGGCAACAAGTTTTGATCTGTATTCCGGAGGAATCACTAACTTTCCTTTCTTTTTCAAAGACAGTTTGCCGTTTCCACCCTTCCACTCCTTCAAAGAAGGAATAACCTGCGGACAAGGTTCCTGGGCACTGGCTGAAAAAAAGAAAATAATAAGTAATAACAATGACAATAAAATGCCTTTTCTCATAGTATATGTTTGGTTGATTAAATTATTTACCCTTCAGGATTTTCTTTATATCGTTCAGTTTATTTAAGGCTTCGAGAGGTGTAAGATTGTTAACATCAAGATTCAGGATTTCGTCTCTAATCTGGCAAAGGATAGGATCGTCCAATTGGAAGAAGCTGAGCTGCATTCCTTCCCTGTTCTCCCCTACTTCCGACAAATGTTTGTTTGAAATTCCTTTTTTACGGTGGTCGGATTCAAGCTTATGCAGAATGTCATTGGAACGATTAACGATGCTTTTTGGCATACCCGCCATCTTTGCTACATGAATACCAAAAGAGTGTTCACTCCCACCCCGTTCGAGCTTACGAAGAAAGATTACTTTATTGTCGACTTCCTTCACAGAAACATTGTAATTCTTAATTCGCTTGAAGGACTTTTCCATTTCATTCAACTCATGATAATGGGTAGCAAACAATGTTCTTGCTCTTGCTTTGGGATGTTCGTGTATATATTCCACAATTGCCCAGGCAATAGAAATACCATCATAGGTAGAAGTTCCACGTCCAAGCTCGTCGAATAATACAAGACTGCGGGGAGAAACATTATTCAATATATCGGCAGCCTCATTCATTTCTACCATGAAAGTAGACTCTCCTACCGAAATGTTATCGCTTGCTCCCACACGGGTAAAGATTTTATCTACAATACCGATGTGTGCACTCTCGGCAGGTACAAAACTACCAATCTGAGCCATTAAAGTAATCAAGGCTGTTTGGCGTAGCAATGCCGATTTACCGGCCATATTCGGACCAGTAATTATAATAATTTGCTGATGTTCCGTATCTATTGTCACATCATTGGCTATGTATTGCTCACCAAGCGGAAGTTGCTTCTCGATAACCGGATGCCTTCCCTGCTTAATTTCCAGTACATCATCATCAGAAATTACGGGACGAATGTATTTATTCTGTGCAGCACCGTTGGCAAATGAAAGAAGACAGTCTATACGTGCTATCTGATTGGCGTTAATCTGTATAGCCGGAATATATTCTGTCAGAGCAAGAACCAGTTCATTATATATTTTTGTTTCAAGAATAAGAATCTTATCTTCGGCTCCCAGAATTTTCTCTTCATATTCTTTAAGCTCCTGAGTAATGTAACGCTCGGCATTGACCAGTGTTTGCTTGCGAATCCATTCCTGTGGTACTTTATCCTTGTGAGTATTTCTCACTTCAATAAAATAACCAAAAACGTTATTATAAGCAATCTTCAGACTAGGAATACCCGTAATTTCGCTCTCGCGTTGCTGAATCTGCAATAAGTAGTCTTTTCCAGAATAAGCAATCTTACGCAATTCATCCAAATCGGAATCTACGCCATTCTTAATAACACCGCCTTTATTTATTAACAGCGGAGGATCGTTATTTACCTCTTTTTCTATTTTATCTCTGATAGAAAGACAGAGATTCAGCTGGTCTCCTATCCTATTCAGACTTGGATTATCGGCTTTCAGACAAGCTTCTTTTATTGGTTCGATGGCTTGTAAAGCCACTTTAAGCTGAACAACCTCACGGGGAGAAACGCGCCCAACAGCAACTTTAGAGATAATTCGCTCCAAGTCTCCTATCAGATGCAATTGTTCTTCAATAAGTTCTTTGAATTCCGGCTCGCGAAAGAAATATTCAACAACATTGAGTCGGTCGTTGATTGGCTTTTCATCCTTTAACGGGAATACCATCCAACGCTTTAGCATTCGAGCTCCCATCGGACTTATTGTTTTATCGATAACATCCAACAGGCTTTTCCCGCCATCGTTCATGCTTGAAATAATCTCCAGACTACGAACCGTATATTTATCTAATCGGACAAAACGATCTTCTTCAATTCTTGAAAGCGAAGTTATATGCCCTATTTGTGTGTGTTGAGTGATATCAAGATACTGAAGGATTGCCCCGGAAGCAATGATTCCGAATTTTAAATGTTCCACTCCAAAGCCTTTCAAGCTACTTGTTTCAAAGTGTTTCAGTAGTCTTTCGCGGGCACTAGATTCAGTAAATACCCAATCTTCGAGTTCGAAAGTAAAGAACTTATTTCCGAAATTACCTTCAAACATCCCCTTCTTGCTCCGTTCGTAAAGTACTTCCTTAGGAGCAAAATTATTAAGAAGTTTATCTATATAATCAAATGGGCCTTCGGCAGTAAGGAATTCCCCTGTTGATATATCCAGAAAAGCTATACCACACTCATTCTTTCCAAAATGAACAGCTGCCAGGAAGTTATTTTCCTTGTAATTGAGAATATTATCATTGATGGAAACACCAGGAGTAACTAGTTCGGTAATGCCGCGCTTTACCAGTTTCTTGGTAGTTTTAGGATCTTCTAACTGGTCACAAATAGCAACTCTCTTGCCCGCTCTGATTAATTTTGGTAAATAAGTATCAAGTGCATGATGCGGAAAACCTGCCATCTCTATTGTTTTCCCCTGTCCGTTAGCTCTTTTAGTCAAGGTAATTCCCAATATCTCAGCAGCAATTACTGCATCATCTGAATAAGTTTCATAAAAGTCTCCACAACGAAAAAGCATCACAGCATCGGGGTGCTTTGCTTTCAGGTCAAGAAACTGCTTCATCATTGGGGTAAGAACTATATCATTTGCCACGGTTATTTCCTCTTATTTTAGTGAATAATAAGCGCAAATATAGTTCTTTTTGAGAAGAAAAGCAGGTCGAAAAAGTGTAAAGTTATATAATAATTAACGATTAAATATCCATCAACAGCACTCGGAAGTTGCATCTATCCCTTTTTCTTTGAATATTGTAACAATTTCTTTGATTTCTCTTTTAGGAAGCATATCTAAAGGGAACTGATAATATTTATAGTTTTTATCCAGGATCTCAATATAAAGAAAAGCTCCTTTTCCTAAACTGGAACCAAATGCTATTTTCTTTATATCATCATACTTAAATTTTTTACTTTTTCTTTTGAGCAAGTTTTTTATTTTAAACGATTCATCTTTCATTTTAATGTAGTACATCCTCTCCCAGTAAGTATAAATTAAATACAACAAAAGAGGTAATAAACAAAGTAGTAAATGAATTACTTGATTGTCGGGACTAATAATAAACCTATAGGTTATAAAAGCCATTATCAAAATCAATGTCAAAGCAGGCAATATTATAGCAAAAACAGCTTGCATACCTGATTTCTGATATGTAGTTACCTTAATTTTTGTATCCTTAGAGTCGACTGGTTTATAATTGAGAAATGGTATATTGTTATCTTGCAAATAAGTGAGAATAATCTTAATATCGTGAAATCCAAATAAAGAAAATGCTTTACATTCGCCGGACTTAGTATGAAATATCATAACTGTTGGTCCGCTAATTCCTAAATATTTGCCTCTTCCTTTAGGAACAGAATAATAGTAATCTCTCATAAATTCGAACCCTTTAAGCGAATTTAGCTCAATCTCAGCTTTTGGAAAAGCAAAAAGATTGTATATAACAATCTTGTCATCCTTTAAACACACCTTCCCGATACCTTTGGAAAAGGCATAAAATATCAAAGGAAACAACAAGAAAAAATATAGATAAACCATAATTAGAAGTTCTTCTATAATCGCAAAAAGAAGAACAAAAGATAATAGAAGTACGACTACCCAGAATAGCCTGTATTTCTTACCAAGATAAAGGGTTATTGTTTTCATAATATCAAGGCATTAGGATTATCACAAATATACAATTTCTCTTCATATTTATAACAATTTTCGAAACAATTTGATTGGTTAAAAATATCTTGTACAAAAGATTGTTTTCTTTTGTACAGAAGAATTAAATGTTTTGTACAGAAGAATGCATTCTTTTGTACAAGGAAATAATAACTATTCAAATTAGATTTTAAAAACATAATGGATAAACTTGAAATATGCGAGGATAAACAATTAAAATCGTCAAGAAATTGCTGAAAGAAACACCCAAATAAGCTTATCTTTCATTATCTTTGCCGTCTATATTATGACTTACGAATTAATTAATACAACAAGATAAAAATATATCGCTATGGAGTATAATTTCAGGGAGATAGAGAAAAAATGGCAGGAAAGATGGGTTGAAAATAAAACCTATCAGGTAACGGAAGACGAATCCAGGAAAAAATTTTATGTATTAAACATGTTTCCTTACCCATCGGGTGCGGGACTTCACGTAGGTCACCCTCTGGGATATATCGCTTCTGATATTTATGCCCGTTATAAACGTCTGCAAGGCTTTAATGTACTTAACCCAATGGGGTATGACGCTTATGGTTTGCCTGCAGAACAATATGCTATCCAAACCGGTCAGCACCCTGCAATAACTACCGTAAACAACATTAATCGCTACCGCGAACAATTAGATAAAATAGGATTTTCATTCGACTGGAGTAGGGAAGTACGCACCTGCGAACCCGATTATTACAAGTGGACTCAGTGGGCTTTCCAGCAAATGTTCAAGCATTATTATGATAATGATGCCAAGAAAGCTACTCCAATTGCCGATCTTATCAAAAGATTCGAGACTAAAGGAACTGAAGGACTTAACGCTGCATGTGGAGAAGAACTTTCATTTACGGCTGAAGAATGGAAAGCTAAAAGTGATAAAGAACAACAAACAATCTTATTGAACTATCGTATTGCTTACCTTGGCGATACAATGGTTAACTGGTGTCCTGCACTTGGAACCGTATTAGCCAACGATGAAGTGGTTGATGGTGTTTCTGAGCGTGGCGGTCACCCGGTAATACAGAAAGTAATGCGCCAGTGGTGCTTGCGTGTATCTGCGTATGCACAACGTTTACTTGACGGACTGGAAACTTTAAACTGGACAGATTCTTTGAAAGAGACTCAAAAGAACTGGATTGGTAGGAGTGAGGGTGCTGAAATGAAATTCAGCGTGAAGGATTCCGATTTGGAATTTACCATCTTTACCACTCGTGCAGATACTGTTTTCGGTGTTACCTTCATGGTATTGGCTCCTGAAAGCGAACTGGTTGCTCAGTTGACTACTGCCGAACAAAAAGCAGAAGTTCAGGCTTACCTTGACGCTACAAAGAAAAGAACCGAACGCGAACGTATTGCCGACCGCAGAGTAACCGGTGTATTCTCCGGTTCATACGCTATTAATCCGTTAACCAGAGAAGCAATTCCTGTTTGGATTAGCGATTATGTATTGGCGGGATACGGAACAGGTGCCATCATGGCTGTGCCTGCTCACGATAGCCGTGACTATGCATTTGCTAAACACTTCGGACTTGAAATTCGTCCGTTGATTGAAGGTTGTGATGTTTCGGAAGAAAGTTTCGATGCCAAAGAAGGAATCATGATGAATTCACCTCTTCCAGAACATGCTACTGAAGGAGGATTGGTATTGAATGGCCTTACCATCAAAGAAGCAATTGCAAAGACTAAAGTTTATATCAAAGAAAACAATCTTGGAAAAGTAAAAGTTAACTATCGCCTTCGCGATGCAATTTTCTCTCGTCAGCGTTATTGGGGTGAACCATTCCCTGTATATTACAAAAACGGAATGCCTTATATGCTTGAGGAAAGCAAACTTCCGCTGGAACTTCCTGAAGTAGATAAATTCCTTCCAACTGAAACCGGAGAACCACCGCTTGGCCGTGCTAAAAACTGGAAAACAGAAGAAGGATATCAGCTTGAATTAAATACTATGCCTGGTTTTGCTGGTTCAAGTGCTTACTATTTGCGCTATATGGATCCGCATAACACTGAAGCTTTGGTTTCTACAAAAGCAAATGCTTACTGGCAAAATGTGGACCTTTACGTAGGTGGAACAGAACATGCTACAGGTCACTTAATCTATTCTCGCTTCTGGAACAAATTCCTTCACGATATTGGTGTATCAATCAAAGAAGAGCCATTCCAGAAATTGATTAATCAGGGAATGATTCAGGGAAGAAGTAACTTTGTTTACAGAATAAAAGATACCAATACTTTCGTTTCACTGAACCTGAAAGACCAGTATGATGTAACTCCTCTGCACGTGGATGTGAACATTGTATCTAATGATATACTTGACCAGGAAGCTTTCAAGAACTGGCATCCCGAATATAAAACAGCAGAATTTATTCTTGAAGACGGAAAATATATCTGTGGCTGGGCTGTTGAAAAGATGAGTAAATCTATGTTCAACGTGGTTAATCCGGATATGATTGTTGAAAAGTACGGTGCCGATACATTGAGAATGTACGAAATGTTCCTCGGTCCTGTAGAACAATCTAAGCCATGGGATACTAATGGTATTGATGGCGTTCATCGTTTTATCCGTAAATTCTGGGCATTATTCTATAATAAAGCAGGAGAATATATTGTTAAAGATGAAGCTGCTACTAAAGAGGAATTAAAATCTCTTCATAAGTTGATTAAGAAAGTATCGGGCGATATTGAACAATTCTCTTATAACACTTCTGTAAGTGCGTTCATGATTTGTGTAAACGAACTTTCATCATTGAAATGTAACAAGAAAGAGATATTAAGCAACTTAGTTGTTCTTCTGGCTCCATTCGCTCCACACATAAGTGAAGAACTTTGGGAGACTTTAGGAAACGCAACTTCTGTATGCGATGCTCAATGGCCTGAATATAATGAAGATTACCTCAAAGAAGATGTAGTAAACTATACTATTTCTTTCAACGGTAAAGCTCGTTTCAATATGGAGTTTGCTGCCGATGCAGATAATAACACCATTCAGGAAACAGTTTTAGCATCAGAAGGTGCCATTAAATGGATTGAAGGTAAACCTATCAAGAAAGTTATTATTGTTCCTAAGAAGATTGTTAATATTGTAGTTTAATATAGCTTATCTATATGGCAAAAATTAATAAAACTGATATCCTGATTGAATTAAAAGACTATCTTTTAATTTCTATGGGAATTATGTGTTATGCAATGGGTTGGGCAGCATTTTTGCTACCTTATCAAATTACAACCGGTGGAGTAACCGGTATTTCTGCAATTATTTATTATGCAACAGGTGTTCAAATTGAAATTACATATTTCATAATCAATGCCTTTCTATTAACAATTGCACTGAAAATTCTAGGCCCGAAGTTTAGTCTGAAAACAATGTATGGAATCTTTTCGCTGACTTTCTTTTTGTGGCTATTCCAGCATGTAATAGGAAAAATGCAAATTCTGGGTCCCGGACAAGACTTCATGGCATGTGTTATTGGTGCTTCATTGTGTGGATTAGGATTAGGAATGGTATTTGTTAATAATGGTAGTACCGGAGGAACAGATATTATTGCAGCAATAGTCCATAAATACAGAGATGTTACTTTTGGAAGAATGATTCTGTATTGTGATATTGTAATCATAACATCGTGCTACTTTGTTTTTTATGACTGGAAGAGGGTTGTATTTGGTTTTACTACATTGATAATAATCAGCTATGTGCTGGATTTGATTGTAAACAGTGCCCGTCAATCTGTTCAATTCTTTATCTTCTCCAAACATTATGAAGAGATTGCTGAAAGAATTATCCAGGATACGCACAGAGGAGTAACCATTCTTGATGGTACCGGATGGTATAGCAAAAGCCCGGTTAAAGTTGTTGTTGTATTGGCTAAAAAAAGTCAGTCTATCGAAATATTCCGATTAGTAAAAGACATAGATCCAAATGCTTTCGTATCGCAAAGCTCGGTTATTGGAGTATATGGAGAAGGATTTGATCCTCTAAAAGGAAAATAATAATTAATAAACATCAATCATACACTAAATAATATATCAATATGAGTGAATTTGGTGACTGATGAACCTAAAAGTGAGGGATAAGTGATCGATTAATAGCCGATATATTTTATCCCTCACTCTTATATATCCCCCTTTAATAAGGCCTTTCAATAAAATAAGTGATGGATGTGAGGGATGATTTTACTTTTTATTATGAATAGGCAATAATTTCTCTCACTAAAAATTAAAGAAACAAACAAATGAAAAATAAGCTTGTATTTGCTACAAATAATAAACATAAACTGGAAGAAGTTTCGTTTATACTGAAAGATCAGATGGAAATACTTAGTCTGAAAGATATAAACTGCGATGTAGATATACCCGAAACTGCAACTACTTTAGAAGGAAATGCATTACTTAAGGCACAATATATTCATGAAAACTACGGCTTAAACTGTTTTGCTGACGATACCGGTTTAGAAATTGAGGCGCTTAATAATGAACCTGGAGTTTATTCGGCCCGTTATGCAGGAGATGATAAAAGTTCTGAAGCTAATATGCTGAAAGTACTTGAAAAGCTGGAAGGAATAGAAAATAGAAAAGCTCAATTTCGCACAGCTGTATCTTTAATCATTAATGATCAGGAATATCTGTTCGAAGGAATCATAAAAGGAAATATAATCAAAGAAAAACGTGGAAATTCAGGCTTTGGTTATGATCCTATTTTTGTTCCGGAAGGATATGATAAGACTTTTGCTGAATTAGGAAACGAAATAAAAAATAAAATTAGTCATCGTGCGTTAGCTATAAATAAGCTATGCAATTTCTTAAAAGAGTATGACTATGAAAAAAATAATTTTTAGTCTTCTATATTTCCTAATAACATCAGTTACATCAGCTCAAATGGCAATAGGAGAGTGGCAAGCTCACCTGGCCTATAACAATGTAACTCAAACTGCACCTGCAGGCAATTTAATATATGCTGTTAGCGATGGTGCTTTGTTTTCTTATAATACAGAAGATCAAAGCATTAGTTTATTTAATAAAGTGAATTTATTAAGTGATACCGGCATCAGTTATATTAAATACAGTAGTATACACAATACTCTTATCATTGTCTATAAAAACTCCAATATAGACCTACTTATAAACGAAAGTATATATAATATTCCTGACTTCATGAATAAAACCATGAGTCAGGATAAAACACTTAACAGTATAAATATTGTAGGTGACTATGCTTACTTCTCAACTAATTTTGGTATTCTTATTCTAAACCTGAAGAAAAAAGAAATATCCAATACATACGTCTTAAATAAGAAAGTATATTCTTCTGTTGTTAAGGACAATGTAATCTATGCTGCAACAGCAGATGGTTTATACTCCGGTAAACTATCAGATAACTTATTAGATGTTAATAATTGGGTGCTTTCTAATGCAATCGCATTTAATCAACTAGTTATATTTGAAAATAAGATTATAGGAAATCAACCAAACTATGGGATATATTCTTTTGATAGCAACTCACTGGAATTAACTAATATAATTAGTGGAAACTTCTCATATATGGAAGTTTTCGATAATAAACTTATTGCTGGTAATGGTAACTCAATAGCTATATTTGATCATTACAATTCTGTAAAATACATGGAATTAGATGATAATTTCAACCATTTATCTTATACAAAAAGCAATGATTTATATTGGGGTAGTAATGGAGATAAAGGTTTGAATGGTTATAAACTAAACAATAATAAATTAGAAAAAACAGTTTCTTCAATCATACCTGAAAGTCCAAAAAGAAACCTTCCATACTATATGACATTTACCAATAACAGATTATTGATATGCGGGGGAGGAATGGATTATGACCGGCTAAATAATCCTGGAACTATAATGATGATGGAGAATAATAAATGGTATAATTTCCAGGAAGAAGGAATTAAAGAAGTCACCGGATTAGATTATAAAGATATAACTTCCGTTATTCAAGATCCTAATAATCCGGAACATCACTTTGCATCTTCTGGAGGAGAAGGAGTATATGAATTTATGAATAGGAAGTTCGTTAAGCTTTATAGTATAAACAATAGTTCTCTGCAAACTATTTTTCCAAAAGAATCATATAAATTAAATTATGTAAGAACAAACGGATTGCAATATGATAAGAATCACAATCTGTGGGTACTTAATTCTTATATAGATAGTGTTATCAATGTTTTAAAAGACGATGGAAAATGGATTAGCTTTTATCATCCTGAATTGGTAGGAAAACCTACTTTCGAAAGAATTATCTTTGATAAAAGAGGCTGGGCATGGATTACTTCTATGAGATATGAACCCGGTGTATTTTGCTTTAATACAAACGGCACTTTAGAAGATACCAGCGATGATAAAACTAAGTTCATAGGTTCCTTTATTAATCAAGATGGGACTAACTTAGGAAGGCTAAAAATACTATCTATTGTTGAAGATAAAGATGGAGCAATATGGATAGGAACAGAAAAAGGTCCTATCGTTATATATAATCCTACTAATTTTTTCGATGATGATTTTTATTGTACCCAAATAAAAGTACCCAGAAACGATGGAACTAATCTGGCAGATTTTCTTTTATCAAACGAAAGGATTAATGCTATTTGTATAGATGGTGGCAATCGTAAATGGATAGGTACTGAAAGTAATGGTATATTTTTATTGAGTAAAGATGGACTTGAAACCATACATCATTTTACAACTGAAAATAGTCCGTTGTTATCGAATAAGATTCAATCATTAGCATTAAATCCAAAAACAGGAGAGTTATTTATCGGAACAGATCAAGGACTTATTTCTTACATGAGTGATGCCACGGAAGGAGAAAATACCTTCTCTGAAACCGCACATGCATTTCCCAATCCAGTTAAACCTGATTATACCGGCTTAATAACAATTACAGGTCTTATACGTGATAGTAATGTAAAAATAACAGATATCAATGGAAATCTTATTTTTGCTGGAAATTCAGTAGGAGGACAGTTTACCTGGAATGGAAGAAACTCTAAAGGCAAGAAAGTAGCCTCAGGTATATATCTTGTTTTAGCTGCAGATGCTGAAGGAAAAGAAGGTATAGCAACTAAAATTCTTATCATTAAATAAAGTATCTAAAATTGCTTAACCTTATGTCTAGTTTCAGTAGCTATACATTATTAGTTATATGAATAAAGCGGTGTTGATAACATGTTAATATCAACACCGCTTTATATATTTATAAGTTATAGAAAAACTACAAACCTAATTTTTCTGATACTTCAAGCATTCTTTTTATTGGTTTAACCGCTTCTTTAGCTACAGCTTCATCCACTTCAATGGTTGGCCATTCGTATTTCAAGCAATTATAAAGCTTCTCAAGAGTGTTTAAACGCATGAAGTTACATTCGTTACAACCACAGGTACTATCGATTGGAGGAGCAGGGATAAAGTTCTTTTCAGGGCATTGCTTACGCATTTCATGAATAATACCTGATTCTGTAGATACAATAAAGTTCTTCTTATCAGATTTAACAGCATATTTAAGTATTGCAGCTGTAGATCCTACAAAATCTGCAAGAGCAAGAACAGCACCTTTACATTCAGGATGAGCTAAAATCAAAGCATCCGGATATTGTTTCTTCAACTCCACAATCTTTTCAACAGAGAATTGTTCATGAACATGACAAGCACCATCCCATAACAACATATTTCTGTTAGTAACTGAATTAATATAATTACCCAAATTCCTATCAGGACCAAAGATTAATTTTTCGTCTTTTGGGAAACTTTCAACTATTTGTTTTGCATTAGTAGAAGTTACTACAATGTCTGTTACAGCTTTTACAGCAGCTGTGGTATTCACATAAGAAATAACCGTGTGATCAGGATGTTCTTTCACAAACTGTGCAAACTTATCAGCAGGACAGCTATCAGCAAGTGAACAGCCAGCATTTAAGTCTGGTACTAATACTTTCTTATCAGGACAAAGTATCTTTGCTGTTTCGCCCATGAAATGAACTCCACAAAGAACAATTATATCAGCTTCTGTTTTTGCAGCCCATTGAGCAAGAGCCAAACTGTCTCCTACGTAATCGGCTATATCTTGTATATCGCCTGTCTGGTAATAGTGAGCCAAAATTACAGCATTCTTTTCTTTTCGTAAAGAATCAATAGCAGCTTTTAAATCTATCGACTTATCGACTGATTCATCTGCAAATCCTTTTTTCAACCATTCTTCTTTATACATTATATTTATATTTTATTTTCTATTCTTTAATTAAAAAATCTAATGTTAGTAATAATAGCCTGTTAATAGTGTTGGTAAATAAATAGCTTTTTATTTGCTTTTAAAGTTGTTAGTCTAGTGAATAAAGTTATTATGAGTTTATAAACAAGGTAAAATATATTCTTATTGTTGATTATTAGCTATATATAGGAATAATATTATTCTAATTAACTACCTGTTGATAATGTGCAAAGTTAAGAAGTTTAATAGAATTTGTTTCTAAATTCTAGGTAAAAAGATGTTTAAATATGCATATAAACTTTTAGCTAACTTATTTGGATTGTTTATTCTGAATATTACATAAATGATTTTATGAAATATCCTAGTTTTATTTATAAAAATGTTTTCTCTTAGTTTTGACAGGTTTTAAACGGTTATAAACACCGTATTGTTAATTGTGTTATCTTTGCATCTGAATAAATAATTAATAGTATGCGCAAACTAAAGATTACGGAACTTAACCGAATAAATGCAGATGAATTTAAAGAAGCAAAGAAACTCCCTTTAATAGTAGTTCTTGATGAAATACGTAGTTTACATAATATAGGTTCTGTGTTTCGCACTTCTGATGCATTTAGAATAGAATCAATTTATTTGTGTGGAATAACTGCTACTCCTCCACATCCGGAATTACATAAAACGGCTTTGGGAGCAGAATTTACTGTTGATTGGAAATACTTCAAGAATACACTGGATGCTGTTAATAAGTTGAAAAGTGATGGATATATTGTTTATTCTATAGAACAAGCCGAAGGCAGTACAATGTTGAATGATCTGAAATTGGATCAAACCAGAAAATACGCAATTGTTATGGGTAATGAAGTAAAAGGAGTTCAGCAAGAGGTTATTGATAACAGCGATGGTTGTATTGAAATTCCGCAATATGGAACTAAACATTCATTAAATGTATCAGTTACAACAGGTATTGTTATATGGGATTTCTTTAATAAACTTAAATTTGACCGTTAGCCGCCAAAGTGATAACTCTTTCGGTTAACGAGTCATCATTGATTGCATCATATTCTTTTCTCAAACTCGCTCCGAATAAACTGGCAAAAGTCTGATAGAATCCGGCTTTGAAACTACCCATAAAAGCTTTAATAATTTCATAAGAAGACTGGTTGCATTCCCTGTCAATAAGTTTAATGAGCAGTTTACCCTGTGAATAAGATAATTTCTTGAATTGAGCGGTATACTGTTCTTTCAAACCTTTTTCCACTCTTTTCACATGTGCTTTCCTCTCTTTTTCAGTTGGTAAAGTTTGTAAGTATTCGTATGTTTCAATAATAGTATTATGGATCATTATTGAAAGTGGGAGTACTTTTTTTACGTTATAAACCAATCGGTAATAATCACGCCATTCTTTTTGAGATTTGAATTTTAGCGGAGGATACACATATATATTACGAAGTTGAACGAAAGGAATAGTATCTCCTTGATATACGCAGGCTTCCACCCACTGAACAGCAGGTTTAGTTTCTAAATTCTGAGCTTTTGCGTGAGAAAAGTTCAGTAGTGCGAAACATGCAATGATCCCTATTTTACACTTTCTTTTCACAGCTACAAAATTAGTGCATTAAATTTAAAACCAAATCATTTTTAGATAAATATTTTTGTCTCTGTTTGCACGTATATATAATTTAACTTACCTTCGCGCCCTGTTATATATTTTTTATTAAAAATTATAAATCTAATCTATGAAATACATCTCATTAAGCGCTCTTATATTATTTACAATATTTACTCCGTTTAATACTTGCAAAGCTCTGGATTCTGATCGTTTTATAAATACTCGTGCATACTCTATGGGTAATACTTCATCGGTATTACCTGGTTTTACAAATCCTGCTTCACATGGTTTTCTTTCTTCCCGTTCTTTATCCTTAGAATATATAAACAGGTATGGAATTAAAGAATTATCATCTTTTGCCGGTATAGTTAATTACCCCAATCATTATCTCAATACAGGTTTATATATTTCTAAATATGGATTTGACGCTTATAATGAAACTATGGTTGGCCTCAATTTCTATAAACAGTTATCGAAACTGATATGTTTAGGAGTCAGAATGAATTATTCAGGCATTCATTATTCTGACGATGAACCAGATGTTGCTGCTTTTACAGGTGATATAGGAGTTTTAGTTCGTCCTGCAGATATTCTGAACATCTCTTTATTAATAGTAAACCCGTTAAGAACTGAATTAAAAATGGGAGAGGAGATTGCCCAGCTTCCTAACATTCTCACTATGGGAGTAAGTTTTCAACCGGAAGAACTGTTTTTATTAACAGCTGAAATTGAAAAGGATTTCGCTCTTCCTGCTATTTATAAATTTGGAATTGAATATGAGCCCATAAAAGAGTTGAGTGTCAGAGCTGGGATGTGGACAAAACCTTTCACACCCAGTTTTGGAGTAGGATTAAATCTACAACCTTTTACTCTTAATATGGCTTTCAGCAAGCATCCTGTCCTTGGTTTTAATTCTTGTTGCGGATTACAATTTAATTTTTAGAGGATGGGATTAAATAATAGAAGAGTATATCTTATAACTCTGTTAATATCTCTGTTTAGTTTGCCGCTTTGTGCTCAGACCGAAACAACATCGGAATGGGAGGATGTTACTGAACAATTAGCAATGGATAATGATGATGAAGAGAAAGACTGGACAAATAACCTGGAAGATTTGGTTTATTTGAAAGATAATCCTTTAAATCTAAATAAGATAACTAAAGAACAACTGGAATTATTTCCCTTCTTAACCGATCAGCAAATAGAACATTTACTCTATTATCTGTATGTTTCGGGTCCGATGAAGACTATTTATGAACTGCAGATGGTGGAGGATTTCGATAGACAGACTATCCAGTATCTACTTCCTTTTGTTTATGTTGGCGAGGTTGAAGAGAAAAGTTATTTGTTACGTTGGAAAGATATACTGAAATATGGAAAACATGAGTTATTAACTCGTTTAGATATTCCTTTATATCGAAAGGAAGGATATCGCAATCACTCTGATAGTTTATTAACAGAGAATGTTAATAAGCAGTTTATAGGTAATTCTTACTATAATAACCTTCGATATGGATTTCATTATAAAGACCTGTTATTCTTAGGGGTTACAGCTGAGAAAGATGCAGGGGAGCCTTTTCTACAATCGGTTAATAACTTAGGATATGATTATTGTTCATTTTACTTTTTGGCACATAATATTGGTAAGTTCAGGACAGTTGCTTTAGGTAATTATCGGTTGAGTTTTGGACAAGGGTTAGTTATTAACAGTGATTGTTCATTAGGAAAAAGTTCTGCAATTGCCACTATGGGATATAAATCTACAGGAATAAAAAAACACTCTTCAACCGATGAGTATAATTATTTTCGGGGAGTGGCTGCTACCTATCAGGAAAATGATTTTTCATTTACCGGTTTTTATTCATATAGGAATTTGGATGGAATAGTTACCGATGGAATTCTTAACTCTATTAAAATAGATGGGTTGCATCGTATTCCACGTGAGATTGAACGGAAGAATGTAGCCAATATTCAATTGATGGGTGGAAATGTTGGTTATTCCCACAAAAATCTGAAGATGGGTTTCACCGGAGCTTATTACTTCTTTGATAAAAACTATATTCCGGATCCAAGACCTTATAACTACTATTATTTAAAAGGAAAGGAGTTCTTTAATCTGGGTATGGATTATAAATACAGATGGAATAAAGTTTATTTCTATGGTGAAACGGCAATTGGAAAGGGTGGAGGGATAGCTTCTCTTAACACAGTTAGCTTTTCTCCGTTGGCAGGTTACCAGCTTCTTTTAATGCAAAGATATTATGCAAAAGATTACCGTGCCTTGTATGCCCGTTCTGTTTCTGAAGGAAGCACTGTACAAAACGAAAACGGATACTATTTAGGAATAGAAGCTAAACCTGTAAAATATTGGAAATTTTTTGCTTATGCTGATATCTTTCATTTCCCTTGGTTGAAGTATGGAGTTGATAAGCCATCATCTGGTTTTGATGGTTTAATACAGGCAACTTATATGCCTAAAACAAATTTGACAATGCTATTTCGTTATCGTTACAAGGTAAAAGATAAGAATTATACTCCAGATGGATCGGATACAAAAGAGGTGCGTCCGTACATTCAGCAGAAGGCTCGCTATCAGGTGGGCTATTTATTGCAAGATAATTTATCAGTTAAGCTAACGGCCGACTGGGTTTGGGTTAATCCTAAAGGAGTAAAACCAAACCATGGATTTATGCTTCTTCAAAACTTCTCTTACAAGCTTAAAGAGCTTCCTCTTCGGTTTGATGTTTATTACGGTATGTTCGATACAAATGATTATGCTGCACGAATAACTTCCTACGAGCGTGGTATGCTTTATGCTTTTTCCATGCCATCTTTCTATGGAAAAGGAGTTCGTTTCGCAGTTAATGCCAGATATGATTTCAATAGAAATCTAATGATTATGGGCAAGTTTGGACAAACAAGATATACCGATAGGGATGAGATTGGTTCGGGGCTGGAAACAATATACGGCAATACAAAATCGGATATCAATCTTCAGTTGCGTTGGAAGTTTTAAATGTAAATAGATTCGTTTCCCATCTTTAACCCTTATCTTTGCATCAACTTTTTAAAAACATATATCATGCCGACTGTTATTTTTCCTTCACCAATTTTCGGCCCTGTTCATTCTCGTCGCCTTGGTGTTTCTTTAGGAATAAATCTTTTGCCTTCCGATGGAAAGGTTTGCTCTTTCGATTGTATTTATTGTGAATGTGGAGTTAACGCTGAGCGACGCCCTAATCAGCCTCTGCCTACACGGGAAGAGGTACGTACAGAATTAGAAAAGAAACTAAAAGATATGCAAGTAAATGGCCCTTCACCCGATGTGCTTACCTTTGCAGGAAACGGAGAACCTACTGCTCATCCTCATTTTCCGGAAATTATAGATGATACAATCGAATTGCGAAACCGTTATTTCCCTAAAGCTAAAGTGAGCGTGCTTAGTAATTCTACATTTATCAATCGTCCGAAGGTTTTTGAAGCACTGATGAAGGTTGACAATAATATATTGAAGCTTGATACTGTAAGTGTAGATTATATTAAAATGGTTGATCGTCCGAACGGAAATTATGATCTGGATGCAATTATTGACCGCTTAAAGGCATTTAAAGGCCATGTAATCATTCAAACTATGTTTATGAAAGGAACATGTTATGGCGAAGATGTTAATAACACAGGAGACGAATATGTGCTTCCCTGGCTTGAAGTGGTGAAATCAATAGCGCCTTCTCAAGTGATGATCTATACAATTGACAGAGCTACGCCGGATAAATATCTGGTTAAAGCAACTCGTCTGGAACTTAATCGTATTCTTGATTTGCTTAAAAGCAATGGTATTTCTGCTACTGCTTCATATTAAGTAGATTTGCCGTCAATACTAAGCTAATTATTGCCCGGCTTTTTAGATAAAAGTATAGAGTAAAAATGGAAAAGGTGTATAGTAAATAAATACTATACACCTTTTCTAAATTATAATAGCTTTATTAGCTTATTTATGGTGAATTATTTGCTTAATATCTCTTTAGCTCTGTCTAAAGCAATATTAATGTGGCTACAAATATTCTCTTTTCCTAATAAGTCATTGAAGCCCGATTTTTCAAGAACCGCATGTACCTTTTCGTTTACACCCGAAAGAATGATCTGACTTCCTTCTTTCTTTGACATACGACAAAGGCTTGTAAGGTTATGGATACCGGTAGAATCAATAAATGGAACTTTACGCATACGGATAATACGAATCTTAGCCCTGTCGTCCATCTGAACCATCTGCTCCTCGAACTTATTTGCAATACCAAAGAAGTAAGGACCATTAATTTCATACACCTCAACTCCCTCAGGAATGGTTAAAGGTTCTTCGTTTATGGCAATATCCAGTCCGGCATTTGGGTCTATTTCGTCAGTGATAACCGAAATGTTTGTGGTTTCTGCAACACGTCTCATAAACAATAAGCAAGCGATAACAATTCCTACTTCAATAGCTACTGTCAAATCGAAGATAACAGTGAGAAAGAAAGTAATAAGTAATACAGCAACATCCGATTTTGGGTTTTTCAACAGCTGACGGAATGTTCTCCATTCACTCATGTTATAAGCCACTATTACCAATACTCCGGCAAGACAAGCCATAGGTATATGTTTGGTAAGCGGGCCAAGACAAACTAGGATAAGTAAAAGTACCACAGCATGAATCAATCCCGCTACAGGAGACTTACCACCATTGTTAATATTGGTCATTGTACGTGCAATGGCTCCCGTTGCAGGTATACCACCAAATAATGGAGTTATAAGGTTGGCAGCACCCTGAGCTATTAATTCCTGATTGGAATTATGTTTATCTCCCGTAACACCATCGGCAACGGTTGCTGAAAGTAATGATTCAATAGCACCTAAAACAGCAATTGTTATTGCAGTTGGGAAAAGTGCCTTAATTACTTCCCAAGACATATTAGGAACCTGAGCATGAGGTAGCGAAGCATTGATAGTAAAACGGTCGCCAATAGTTTCTATTGAAGTGATACCTGCATAAGTTTTCAGGATATAAGCCAAAACCGTCATTAAAACAATGGCAACAAGCGATCCTGGAATTTTCTTTGAAAACTTAGGAGTATAAATAATAAGAAGAATACTAAGCAATCCTACAACTGTTGGCCATATACTTATTGTGATGAAATTCTGGAAATATGCAATCCATTTAGAAATGAAGTCGGCAGGAACAATGTGCATAGATAATCCAAATAAATCCTTTATCTGTGTTGTGAAAATAGTTAGTGCAATACCACTGGTAAATCCTACTACAATAGGGTAAGGAATAAATTTAATAATTGTACCTAATTTAAATACTCCCAGCAGTATTAATAAAACTCCGGCCATAATAGTTGCAACAAGCAATCCTTTTTCACCATATTGTTGGATAATACCGTAGATAATAACAATAAAAGCTCCTGTAGGTCCACCAATCTGAACTTTACTTCCGCCTAAAAACGAAATAATGAAACCGGCAATAATTGCTGTGATAATACCTTTTTCAGGTGAAACGCCAGAGGCAATACCGAATGCGATAGCCAGAGGAAGAGCAACGATGCCGACAATAATTCCGGCCATTAAATCAGAAAGGAACGCCTCCTTTGAGTAATTTTTCAAAGCATCGAAAAGCTTTGGTCTGAATTCAAATGTTTTCATTGAATATATATGTGTGTATAGTTAATTTCGCTAAATCCTTAACTAATTAAGTAAGAGAGCACAAAAGTATATAAAAAATGTGAATAGGGGGTGTTTTTAAACATATTAATTATTTGTATCAACTTACAATTATTCTTTTATAGATCATTTAAATTACCAGTTTGAATACATTTTATGAATAAAAAAAGTATATTTGTACTTCAACGAAGTATATAATATAATTTACTAATTTAATAAATTCAATTATGGTTAAAAGTATTAAAGGCACACAAACGGAGAAGAACTTAATGCAATCATTTGCTGGTGAATCTCAGGCAAGAATGCGTTACACTTATTTTGCTAGCGCTGCAAAAAAAGAAGGATTTGAGCAAATAGCTGCTATTTTTACTGAAACAGCAGATCAGGAAAAAGAACATGCAAAACGAATGTTTAAGTATCTGGAAGGTGGTATGGTAGAAATCAATGCTAGTTTCCCTGCAGGAGTTATTGGCCGTACAATAGATAATTTACAAGCTGCAGCCGCCGGAGAATATGAAGAATGGTCTTCACTTTATCCGGAATTTGCTGATATTGCTGAAAAAGAAGGCTTTTATGAAATAGCAGCAATGTATCGTAATATATCTGTTGCAGAAAAAGCTCACGAAGAAAGATATCGTGCTTTCGTGAAGAATATCGAAACTGCTTCAGTTTTTGCTAAAGAAGGAGAAGTGTTATGGCAATGCCGTAATTGTGGTTATATACATGTTGGAAAAGAAGCTCCAGAAGTTTGCCCTGCTTGTTTACATCCGCAAGCTCATTTTGAGGTTAAGAAAGAAAATTATTAATTCATACTATATGGATTGCAAGAGCCGGATAAAATTTGTATCCGGCTTTTTTTGTTTTACGATGCCATATACATTAAATTTTGATCATATTTTCTTAGAATTTAATGTTAATCGAGAATTCTTTTTTATCCTTTTTATCCTCTGTTTATTAGGCTATTTAGAACCTTTAATTCTCTAATAACAAATTATCCCCCTCTAAGCAACATTTAAATACCCTGGCTTAACTAATATACCATTCAGCCTTAACAAAAATTCGATAGTTATAACTTAATATAAGCTAGCTTTGTTTCGGTTCATAGAATCAAAAAAATAGAAAATTAACCAATAAACAAAGTACCATGAGAAAAACATTTATTGAGAAATGCATAAATGTTCATTTATGTAGATTTGCAATGGCATTACTATTCCTCTTGCCTGCAATCAGTAACCTCCGGGCTAATCCTCTTCAAGACAACAAAACTGTTTCGGGAGTTGTGATATCTGCTTCAGATAATCAACCCTTAATTGGCGTAAGTGTTTTGGTAAAAGGAGCAACAGTTGGAACCATGACTGATATCGACGGAAAATATTCTTTAAACGTAAAGAATGGAGCTACTCTTATTTTCAGTTATATCGGTTTTGTAAAACAGGAAATCTCCACATCAGGAAAAAATGTGATTAATGTCACAATGAAAGAAGATGCTCAAGCATTGGATGAAGTTGTTGTTATCGGCTATGGTGTTCAGAAGAAAAAACTGAGTACCGGAGCAACTCTTCAGGTTAAAGGCGATGAACTGGCAAAGATGAATACAACCAGTCCACTTCAGGCATTACAAGGTAAAACACCGGGTGTGACAATTTCTTCAACTTCCGGACAACCAGGATCTGATATGAAAGTTGTTGTTCGTGGTTTAGGAACCGTAGGTAATTCCGGACCTCTTTACATTATTGATGGAATAGAAGGTGATATTTCGGTATTAAATGCTTCTGATATCCAATCAATTGATGTTTTGAAAGATGCTGCTTCAGCTGCTATTTATGGAGCACAGGCAGCCAATGGTGTTGTGTTAGTAACAACTAAGCAAGGTGCCAGTGGTAAAGGACAAGTAGCATTTGATGCATATTATGGTGTGCAGAATGTTGCCCGTAAAGCTAAATTGCTGAATGCCGAAGAATATAAAAGCATTATGGATGAGCAAGCTTTAAATTCAGGTTCTTCCGTCTTCGACTGGAGTTCAATGGGAGAATTAGCCGATACAGATTGGGTAGGCCAAATGTTTAAAGATGATGCTAAAACAGAAAACTATTCAATGAATATAAATGGAGGTTCAGATTCATCTGTTTACTCTCTATCATTGAATTATACTTCTCAGGAAGGTGTTGTGGGTGGTAAAGATGTTTCTAATTACGAACGTTATGGTTTCCGCATTAATACGGAAAATAAGCTCTATAAGAATGTATTAAAGGTTGGTCAGCACTTAAATTTTAATTATATAAAGAATACAGGTGTTAGTGTTGGTAACCAATACAACAACACACTTCGTGGAGCATTTGTAACTTCTCCTCTTTCTCCTGTATACAGTGATAATAATATCTATGGCAGTCCATACAACGATACAAGTAATTCTGCCTGGTATAATGGAGATGGTAATCCTTACGGATCAATGATGACTACAGTAAATAATAAGAATGATAACCAGAAATTAATGGCTGACGTTTATGCAGAATTAGAACCAATAAAGAATCTTAAGTTTAAATCTACTTTTGGTATTAATTATTATGCATCTGAATATCGTAGCTTTAAGCCACTTTATCAGTTCTCAGTGTATACTTATAACAAGGAACATACTACTACTACACAGAATATGAGTAAGGGACATACACTTACATGGACAAATACAGCCAGTTATGATTTTACGATTAATAAAGATCATGCTTTTAATGCTATGATTGGTATGGAAGCTGTTCGTTATCAAGGCACATATTTATCTGCTTCTAATTGGAATCTATTATCTCAATTCAATGATTTCTCTCATGCATATCTTGATAATACAACAGGTAAGGCATACATTGAATATAATGACGATGGAACTGTAAAAGGTGTTGTAGATACTAAAACAGTTAATGGTAAACCCGAAAATATATATCGTCGTGTTTCTTACTTTGGACGTCTCGGATATAATTTTAAAGAAAAATACATGATTAATGCTACATTGCGTGCTGATGCTTCTTCTAAATTCGCTTCAGGCCATCGTTGGGGATATTTCCCATCAGTATCTGCCGGCTGGGTTATGACTAATGAAGACTTTATGAAATCTACAAAGAATTGGCTCGATTTCTTAAAAGTTCGTGCTAGCTGGGGACAAGTAGGTAATCAGGATATAGATGATTTTCAATATGCCGCTCCTATTAATACTTCTACAGGTTATTCAAGTAGTAATCCTGCTGCATATTATGTATTTGGAACTGGAGGAACAAATGTTGCCGGTGCATACCCTAGCCGTTTATCAAATGAAAAGGTTAAGTGGGAAACTTCTGAACAGACTAATATTGGTATCGATGCTCGTTTCTTGAGCAGCCGTTTGGGAGTAAATGCAGACTTTTATGTTAAGACAACCAAAGATTGGCTAGTAAAAGCCCCAATTCTTGCAACTGCTGGTGCAGATGCTCCTTATATAAATGGTGGAGATGTAAAGAATACAGGTATTGAACTTGCTTTTAACTGGAATGACCATATTGGTAAACTAAATTATAATTTAGGCATTAATGGTGCATATAATAAAAATAAAGTAGGAAACATACCTACAGTAGACGGTATTATTCATGGTTCAACAAATATGCTTTATGATAACTCTGAAGAATTTTATCGTGCACAGAATGGACATGAAATAGGATATTTCTGGGGATACAAAACTGCTGGTATTTTCCAAAATGAACAGGAAATTTCAGATTGGAAAACTGCAGGGAATGGAATTCTGCAAGCTAATGTTAAACCTGGCGATGTAAAATATGTAGATGTGAACCATGATGGTACTATTAATGCTGATGATAAAGCTGATTTAGGCAGTGGTATGCCCGACTTTACATTTGGTTTCAATTTAGGCTTTGATTACAAAGGATTTGACTTTTCTGTAAATGCCAATGGTGTATTAGGTAACAAAATTGTTCAGTCATATCGAAATCATACAAATAAACAAGCAAACTATACTACAGCAATACTTAATCGTTGGACAGGTGAAGGAACTTCAAATGAAATACCTCGCGTAACAGAAACCAATATTAACTGGCAGTTCTCTGATCTTTATTTGCACGATGGTGATTATCTCCGTATCAGCAATATTACATTAGGTTATGATTTTGCTAAGTTGATTAATTGCAAATTTATTAGTCAATGTAGACTTTATGCTTCTGTTCAGAATGCATTTACCTTTACTAAATATGATGGAATGGATCCTGAAATTGGTTATGGAACAGATAAATGGGTATCAGGAATTGATTTAGGTTACTATCCACGCCCAAGGACTTATCTGTTCGGAGTTAATCTTAAATTCTAACACTTAAAACAAGGAATAATTATGAATAAGTTCAAATTAAATATACTGGCATTAGGGGCTTTGAGTATCAGCTTCTTTTCTTGCTCCGAAAGCTTTATGGATGTAGAACCACAGACGTCTATCCTTGATCAGAACTTCTATAAAACAGAAGCAGATGCTGAGATGGCGCTGGTTGGTTGTTATGATGGTTATCAACGTACTTCTTCCAATGGTAATCAATCTTTTTATGTAACCTCAGAAATCCTTTCCGATAATTGTTTTGGAGGAACAGGTAATACAGATGGTCGTGGTTATCAGGCTTTGGATAGATTTGATATCTCACAATCTCCTTCTGATAATAACATATTTAATGGAACATGGGGCGATTATTACGCAGGAATTTTCCGTTGTAATACTTTATTGTTAAAATTACCAAATATTGCTTCATGGGAATCTACAGATGAAGCTGTAGTGATTAAAACTCGTAACCGTATTGAAGGTGAAACCAGATTCCTTCGTGCAATTATGTATTTTGATTTGGTTCGCCTTTTTGAAAAAGTTCCTTTGTTAACAGAACCAACTACTGATAATGTTACTCAGGCAGATCCAGTTGAAACATACAAACTAATAGTTGCTGATTTAAAATTTGCCACAGAAAATATTCCTGCTGATGCTTATCCAAAGGCTAAGGCAAGTGAAAATGATGGCCGTGTAACCAGTTATGCAGCAAAAGCAATGCTTGCCCGTGTTTATTTATTCTATACCGGATACTATGGAAAGGATGATTTAGGTGTCACTAAAGCCGATGTTCTTGCTGGTTTGGAAAGTATAATTAGCAGTAATGAATTTTCTTTAGTTTCGGACTATAAGTCTCTTTGGCCTGCTGCAAGTTATGTTGCAAATGCTACAAATAACACATTAGATAAATCAGGTTATGCAGGAAAAGGAAATGTAGAAACAGTCTTTGCACAGAAGTTTAATAATACTCAGAATTATAATGGAATGGTTGATGGTAACCGTTGGTTAGTTATGATGGGTATGCGTAATACAAACTGGTCTCCTTATGGAAAAGGTTGGGGGGCATGTACTGTAAATCCAAAATTAGTAAAAGCGTATACTTCTGATGATAAACGTAAAACAGCTTCAATAATTGACATAGCAGGAGAAGGTATTGAAAGTAAATATGATATTAAAGACCAACGTGAGTATACCGGTTATTCAGTTAAGAAATATACTCCGACTGCACTGCCTGATGGGACTTCTGATACAGGTGGCGAAAATGACTTTCAGATTTCTCAAGATCAGGATTTCGTAGTAATTCGTTATGCTGATGTATTGTTGATGGCTGCTGAGTTGGGTTCAACTAATGCACTTAGCTATTACAATATGGTACATACCCGTGCTGGTTTAACTGCAAAGACTGCTGTTACAACTGCTGATATTTTGGAAGAACGCCGCTTTGAGTTTGCTTTCGAAGGACTCCGCTATTGGGATTTGCTTCGTCAGGGACTTAATACAGCAGCTTCTACTATTGCACAGACTCAAAGTGTTTTGAGTGGTAATGCGGATGATTCTGTTGTAATAACTGCTGAAAAGATTACTGCTACAAGAGGATTTATGCAGATTCCGAACACACAGATAACACTTTCTGCTGGTGTATTGAAACAAAATGCTGGTTGGAAATAACTTTAAAACGATACTATTATGAATAAGATATTTAAACTATTTACTTTATTAGCCACTGTGGCAATAATGTTTACCTCTTGTTCACCTGATGAATTTTCTTTGGGAGATAAAGATGTAAAGACCGAGGATCTGGTAGAAGGCATTGCTTATAAAATAGAGCATGATGCGACCAATCCAAACATTATCTATTTAACAAGTTTGATGGGGAGTGAGTATACTCCGTTATGGAATCATCCACAAGGACGTAGTCAGGAAAAGAAAGTTACCCTGAAAATACCTTTTGCGGGAACTTATGATGTTCAGTTTGGTGTAGAGACTCGTGGTGGTGTGGTATATGGCCAAAAAACAACTTTTAAAGTTGATAATATGTATGCAGGCTTCATTAGTAATGAGTTATGGACTTTAATTTCAGGTGGTGCAGGAAAAGAAAAAACCTGGTATCTTGATTTGGATGCAAATGGTGTAAGCAGATTTTTTAAAGGCCCTCTTTACTTTTATGGAACTGATGATAGCTGGACTACTGTTACTGACGGACAAAAGGTAGAAGGAGATTCCTGGAACTGGAGTCCTGACTATAAAGGTAATACATGGTTAATGAATGCTGCTGATTTTGGTTCAATGACATTTAGCCTGAAAGGTAGTGCATCTATTACTGTTAACCATAAAACTATAGCTAACCGTGGAACTGAGACAGGTAATTATATGCTTAATACAGATAATCATACTTTAACTGTTCAGGATGCTGCTATTCTGCATGATAGTAACCGTGATGGAGTTGTAATTAATTGGGGAGATATTAAAATTATGTCTTTAACAGAGAACACAATGCAATTGGCTGTTCTTCGTGATCCAGCTCTTTCCGGTGAAGGTGCTTGCTTGTTAGTTTACAACTTTATTTCTAAAGATTACTTTGATAGTTGGGTACCAGGTGAAGTGGTCGAACCAGAACCTACATTACCTAGCGGATGGCAAACCGATATATCACAGACTGTCAACAAATCTGTTAAGTGGGTACTATCTTCCGATACTCCTTTCAACTGGGCCAATCTTGATGGTTCTTTGATGAATACCGGATGGACATCTGCAGATAAGTATGATAGCTGGACAGGATTTAATGCTGCAGCGGCTAGTAATTACGCAGACTTCTCATTAACTCTTAATTCAGATGATAAGACTGCTACTTATGTTGCTCCTGACGGAACATTAACATCTGGTACTTATACATTGGATGAAAAAGGAACTTATACTTTTAATGGTTTCAAACCTAGCTTCGTTATTTGTAATGGTTCGATAACCCTTTCTACTACAGATGCTAACCAATGGCGTATCACAAAGATAGAGAAAGACGCTGCCGGTAATGTTTCCGGAATGTGGGTAGGTAAACGTGACGCTGTTAAGCCGGAATATATGGTTTATCATTTAATTCCTCAGGCAGGAGGCGCAGAAGTCGATCCATTGAAAGCATGGAAAAAAGCTCTTGTTGGAAAGACTTTTAAGCCTGACACAAATCAGTTTGTAGACTGGATTAACTTTGATTTATCAGGCGGATGGACAAGTGCTTCAACCTTTGGTACTGATTTTACTTCGAATGGTTGGATATGGAATGAAAAGACCAGTATCATTGCTAAAAGCGCTAGCATTAAATTTGAACTTGCCGGTTCTGATATTAAAGCTATCTTAACTCAGGATGTATATGATGCTGACGGAAATCTTACTACTGCCGGATATTCGGTAACTGGTAAGGTGACAATTAATCCTGATGTACCATCAATGACATTTGAATTCCCACTTGTTAATTATACAGGAAGTGCCGGAGCCTGGTTAAATACATCTAATGCTAAAGGTGCTTATTATACAACACCTCTTGGAGCTAACGAATGGCTCTTTATATCTCATGGAGGTTCTTCTCTTAGTACTATTGATACCGGTGGATTCTGGTTGGGTGCTATATCAAATGCGACTGCAGCTGGTGATACAAAAAATGAAATTTTAGGATTCCATTATGTTTTAGCAAATTAATAACTAACACTAAAAGAGGTTACCTTGAAATGTTAGGTAACCTCTTTTTAAAATATTAATTTATGAAGTCTTTTTCACTTTATATATTTATTTCTGTCTGTTGTTTACTGATTGTTGCTTGCAGCAATAAGAAGACACAGAAAGAACAGAAAAAAGAGCAATTTGAGAATGCTTTTAATTCTGTTGAAGAGCTTCAGGAAAAAGCTTCTGAAGATACAGCATTTGCCAAATCGAAGGAATATGCTACTCAGATGGAGAGAGCCTGTATTGAAATGGCTAAAAAGACATCTGATATGAACACTAACGAAAAGTTATTGCTGGAATTTGAAGTTGCACTGAAAGCTTTGAAACAAAGCACTGACAGAATTAAGGAAAATCCTCAGCTGGCTAACGATGCTTCGTTTATGGAAAAGACTAAAGCTAAGGTTGATAAAGTTCGTGAATATCAGCAAAATTTAAAAAAGGCTCAGCTGAGCTCTGTAGAAGAAAAGAAGTTCTACGAATTGTGTCATCAATAATAATCATTGATTGTTTAATCAATAAAGAATAGTGGTTAAATCAACTAATTACACTTTTTAGATTAGCTAACTTTATAACTCAGAATATGGTTTATTTAAAAAAATATTTTTCTCTTTGGTTAATTCTTCTTTTAACAGCTCTGTATTCATGTTCTAGCAGTGATCCAGAGGTTCAACCGGAATTAATAGTGGCAAAAGAAGAGCTTACACTTGCCAAAGGAAGTGGTACAACTATGCTTGCTATTAAAACGAATGTAAATTGGACAGCTACAAGTTCACAGTCGTGGTGCACATTGTCTCCTTCTTCGGGTGAAGCCGGTACTAAACAAATTACAGTTGCTGCTACAGAGAATACAACTAACGATACTCGTGAAGCTGTAATTACTGTTACTGCAGGTTCTCTTTCAAAACAGATAAAAGTAACGCAGGAATTAACTAATTTATTAGTGGTAAAGAAAAGTACATATGATGTTAGTGCCGATGGTGGTCAGATAACAGTAGAATTGCAAACTACGGCAGCTCATACAGTAACAATTAATCAGGATTGGATATCTCAGACAACTACCCGTACTGTAACCAATAAAACAGAAGTATTTACTATTGCAAACAATGCTTCTCTTTTTTCAAGAGTAGGTACAATAACTTTCACAATGGCGGGTTTAATAGAAACTGTTACTATTAATCAGGCGGCAAAAAATCTTTTTATTGCTGCCGATAAAACAGGAATGGAAAGCGATGCTTTTGTACTTGCAAAAAAAATATATTTGGGATGGAATTTAGGAAATACGCTTGAATGCACAAGTTCTACTACAACAGGATCTGTTATCAGTGGCGAAACAGATTGGGGTAATGCTAAAGCTTCTAAGGCTATGATAAATGCAGTGAAAGCTGCTGGTTTTAATGCCGTGAGAATACCTTGTGCATGGAACAGATATCTTGAAAATTCAACGAATTATAAAATTAAAGACTTTTGGTTGGCAAGGGTAAAAGAGGTTGTTGATTATTGTGTTTCCAATGATATGTACGCTATTATAAATATTCATTCGGATGGTGGCTGGCTGGATAATAATCCTACTCTCGCAAAACAAGAAGAGGTTACTAAGAAAGAAAAAGCAATATGGGAACAAATTGCTGTATATTTCAGAAATTATGATGAACATCTTCTTTTTGCCGGAACAAATGAAGTGAATATGGGCTCTAATGGTGGAACACCGACTCAGGATAATTACAATGTTCAGATGTCGTATAACCAGACTTTTGTAGATGCAGTACGTTCTACTGGTGGAAGGAACGCTTATCGTAACCTTCTTATTCAGGCATTTAGTACAGATATTAATCAGGCAGTCTCTAATTTAAAAGTTTCTACAGATAAAGTTCAAAATAGATTAATGGTTGAAGTTCATTATTATGATCCGTCACAATTTTGTATATTGGAGAGTGATGCAACCTGGGGCAAGTATTTTGTTTTTTGGGGAGCGGATTATCATCAATATGCAACAGGTGCATTGGCAGGAAGAGCTGCAACCTGGGGTGAAGAAGATCATGTAATATCTCAGTTTGCTAAAATGAAAACGAATTTTATAGATAAGGGTTATCCGGTTATTCTGGGTGAGTATTCTCCTACACGGCGTTTATCGCTTACGGGTGATGCGTTGACTCATCATTTAGATTCTCGTGCTTATTACATTAAATACGTAACAGAGCAGGCTAAAAACTATGGTATTGTTCCGTTTTACTGGGATAATGGCGGAACAGGCGATAAGGGATGCGGTATATTTAACCGTTCAACAACAGTTGCCGAAGATACAAAGGCACTTAATGGCCTTGTACAAGGAGCTGCTGCCGGGAAATATCCATTTTAGTTTTTAAATAAGATTTTATGTTTAATAAATAGAGGAAAGTGTTCCTTAATAGATTAGTTATTATTAGTTGATTAGTAGTGTGAAAGCTGACTTAGTTTTTTTCTGGACAGAACGAAACTAGGCAGCTTTCCCTTTTTATTTTGCGTTTCTCACTATTTCGAGCATCACTTTTTCTTCGTTTTCCCAGCAATATTCTTTAGAAAGTTCTTTTAACCGGACTTTATCTTCTGGCTTATTCTCCCATTCTTTTAGCATTTCAAAAATTACTTTTGCCAGATATTCCGATTCGTAATGAGAGATTAGTTTACCCGTTTGGTGTGTTTTAACAATGCGGGCAATTTCGGGAAAATTAGATGCAAGAACAGGTACGCCATATTTCATATAATCGAATATGCGATTGGGAAGGGAATAGTAATAACTTAACCCCATATTCTCTAAAAGAACAAAACCTAAGTCGGCTTTCTCGGTGTATTGACTAAGTTCTTCAAAAGGAAGCCGTCCGGTGAAAATAACTCTTTCTTCCAATTGTTTTTCCTTGGTCAGTGTTTTCATTTCCTGTAGGAAGTCTCCGTCACCGCAGATGCAAAGTATGCAATTATCAAGATAGGACATGGCATTAATAAGCCAGTCCACTCCACGACCTACGTTTATAGCACCCTGATAGAGCAGTAGTTTTTTTCCTTCGAGCGGAGGCAAAAGACTTATTCTTTTTCTTTCAGCACTATTTATAGATGATGGAGCAGTATCTTTATTGGGAATGTTACGAACAATCCCCATTGTGATTCCGTATTTCTGCTTATAATGCTCTGCAATAGATTGGCATACGGTATAGGAATTCTTTAGGTGAGGGAAGAAGATATCTTCAATCTTTTCCCAGACTCTTTTTACTCCTGGGCGGTTTGCCAGCTCAGGAACTTCAGGAAACAGCTCGTGTGCATCGAAAACCAACGGAACTCTGCATAGCTTAGCGGCAATAAAATTGGCGGGTAGGGCATCGGTATCGTTGCACAGCAGAATATTTTTGCGCTTAAAGAGTAATACAAACAGCAAACGCAGGTTATATTCCAGATAGAAGATGAATTTTTTCCTGAAAAACAGGTTGAAGCGGTAGGTCTGATAGGGGCGATCTAATGGTTTAAGCTCTTTTTTTATACAACCAATCAACAGTACATCATATCCGTTTCGTTGCAACGAAGCCGAAACCTTACCAACTCTCTGATCGGTAACCAGGTCGTTCGACACAGATATAAGGACTCTTTTGGCAATGTTCCTAGGCATGTTATTAGATTCTTGTACAAAAGATTGTTTTCTTTTGTACAGAACAATTCATTCTTCTGTACAAAAGAATGAATTGTTCTGTACAAGGATTTATTCATTATTCGCCAGGTTTTCAGAAAACAATTCCATTTGTTATGAAACCATGGCGAAGTTTATGCCAGCTTACTTTTTTGCGTGCGGATAGTCAATTGTATAATGCAATCCGCGGCTTTCTTTGCGTTCTATTGCCTGACGCATGATGAGATAACCAGTATTTACCATGTTTCTAAGCTCACATATTTCTTTAGATGCTTTTGAACGTTTAAACAGACTTTCTGTTTCTTCGTAAATAATATCCAGGCGGTCCCATGCACGTTTCAAACGGAGATCTGAACGAACAATTCCCACATAAGTACTCATAATCTGCCCCACTTCTTTGGCGCTTTGAGTAATAAGTACCATTTCTTCGGGAGAGCGGGTTCCTTCATCGTTCCATTCTGGAATATTTTCGTTATAAGTATATTGATCGATGGTGCTTAAACTGTGTTTTGCTGCTGCGTCGGCATAAACCACAGCTTCAATAAGTGAGTTCGATGCAAGGCGGTTACCACCATGCAAGCCTGTGCAGGAACATTCTCCAACGGCATAAAGTCTTTCTATTGAAGAGCAGGCATCAAGATCCACCTTTATACCACCGCAAAGATAGTGGGCTGCCGGAGCAACAGGTATATAATCTTTAGTAATGTCAATGCCCAGACTGAGACATTTCTCGTATATATTTGGGAAGTGCTTTTTAGTTTCTTCGGGATCTTTGTGAGTTACATCCAGATAAACATGCTCGTCGCCACGGTTTTTCATTTCGTTGTCTATAGCTCTTGCCACGATATCACGTGGAGCAAGCGAAAGACGTTCGTCATACTTCTGCATGAATTCTTTTCCGTCCATGGTTCTAAGTACACCTCCGTAACCTCTCATTGCCTCAGTAATAAGGAATGACGGGCGGTCTCCCGGATGATAAAGCGCTGTTGGGTGAAATTGTACGAATTCCATATCCTTAACCGTTCCTTTTGCACGGTAAACCATAGCAATTCCGTCTCCGGTTGCTACCAATGGATTAGTAGTAGTCTGGTAAACAGCTCCTACACCTCCGGTTGCCATCAAAGTAACTTTTGCCAGATAAGTATCAACCTTTCCGGTTTTCGGATCTAAAATATAAGCTCCGTAGCATTTAATATCAGGAGTCTGGCGGGTAACCGTAACTCCCAGGTGATGCTGCGTAAGAATTTCAATGGCGAAATGATTTTCAAAGATTGTGATGTTAGGATGTTGCTTTACAGCCTGGATAAGACTATCCTGAATTTCGGCTCCTGTATTGTCTTTGTGATGCAGAATACGGAATTCAGAGTGACCGCCTTCTTTGTGCAAGTCAAAATCTCCCTTTTCAGTTTTATCGAAATCTACTCCCCAGCTGATAAGTTCATTGATTTGAGCGGGAGCTTCTCTAACTACTTTTTCAACTGCCGCCCGGTCACTAATCCAATCGCCGGCAATCATCGTATCTTCAATATGTTTCTCGAAATTGTCTACTAGTGTGTTTGTAACGGAAGCAACTCCTCCCTGAGCGAAATAGGTGTTTGCTTCTTCTAAAGTGGTCTTGCAAATAAGTGCGACCTTTCCTTTATGTGCCACTTTCAGGGCAAAACTCATACCGGCAATACCTGAACCGATTACTAAGAAATCAAACTTCTTAATCATAATTGTATATGTTTAGAGAACACAAAGCTACGAAATAACTTTTTTAATTGTACTTTTCCCGCTCAATAATTAATAAAATTAGTAAATTGCGGCTCGGATAATTGACAATATATATAATGAGTATAGTTATGAATAAAGTATTTACAGCAAGGGTTATTTGGTATCATTATATCTATTTTGTACTTTTATCAGGATTAGCTATTTCCTTTTTTATGGATAATTTTCTTAGTTTAGGAGTACTGTTTATTTCGTGGCTCATCTATATGCTTGAAAAAACATTTCATACACAATATACAATAACTCCAGAACGAACTCTTATTATTTCTCAAGGCAAATTCTTTAAAAACAGAACTATAGCAATTGATGAAATTGAATCTATTGACGAATTTTATAAATTAAAGCTTGCTGGTATTTCCGTTACAGAATTTATATTGATAAAACACAAAAAAGAATACTATTCTCTGCTTCCTGCAAAGGAAAAGAAGGCGGAGTTATTTCAGTTACTGACAAATAAAGAATAAATTAACCATTACCGATCAACTACTATGAAATACGATGTTGCTATTATTGGAGGAGGTCCGGCAGGATATACAGCTGCCGAACTTGCCGGAAAGGAAGGATTGAACGTAGTCCTTTTTGAGAAACAAAACTTAGGTGGCGTATGCCTTAACGAAGGTTGTATTCCTACCAAGACATTACTGTATTCGGCTAAAGTTTACGATTATGCGCGTCATGCATCAAAGTATGGCGTAACTGTTCCTGAATCTTCTTTCGACTTGAGTAAGATTATCGCCCGGAAGTCTAAGGTGGTGCGTAAACTGGTGCTTGGAGTAAAATCAAAACTCACAACCAATAATGTTACAATTATAACCGGTGAAGCAAAAGTAATTAATAAAAGCACGGTTCAATGCAATGACGAGACTTACGAATGCAGTAATCTGATTCTTTGTACAGGTTCCGAAACATTTATTCCTCCTATTCCGGGAGTGGATCAGATAAACTTCTGGACTCACCGGGATGCCCTCGATAATAAAGAACTTCCCGCTTCTTTAGCTATCGTGGGTGGTGGTGTAATAGGAATGGAATTTGCATCTTTCTTCAATAGTCTGGGAGTAGAAGTTACTGTTATTGAGATGCTCGATGAGATTCTGGGTGGAATGGATAAAGAACTTTCTGCTTTACTTCGGGCTGATTATGCAAAGAAAGGGATTAAGTTCCTTATTAGTACAAAAGTGCTGGCATTTGAGAATGCAGGGAATGGGACAACTGTTATCTTTGAGAATCAGGAAGGCAAAGGAAGTATTACAGCCGAAAAGATTTTAATGAGTGTGGGTCGCCGACCTGTTACTGAAGGCTTCGGTTTGGATAATCTTCCCCTCGAAAGAACTGAACGCAGATGCATTAAAGTTGACGAATACATGCAATCTTCTGTAGAAAGTGTTTATGTTTGCGGTGATTTAACAGGATTTTCTCTTCTTGCTCACACAGCCGTTCGGGAAGCAGAAGTTGCTGTTCATCATATTCTTGGGAAACAAGATAAAATGAGTTATCGTGCAATTCCCGGTGTGGTTTATACCAATCCGGAAATAGCAGGAGTGGGACAAACAGAAGAGAGTCTGCAATCGGCAGGTATTGCATATAAATCTATTAAACTCCCAATGGCATTCTCCGGCAGATTTGTTGCCGAAAATGAAGGAGTAAACGGAATGTGCAAAATGCTGATTGGTGAAGACGGCACTGTTCTTGGTGTTCATGTTTATGGTAATCCTGCATCTGAGATTATAACTCTTGCAGTGATGGCTGTTGAATTGGGATTAAAAACGGAGGAATGGAAACGTTTTGTTTTTCCACATCCTACTGTTGGCGAAATATTTAAGGAGGCTTTATAATGAAACGTACTTTTTCCATATTGTTTTTTGTGTTCTTTTGTCAAGTACTAGTCTTTGCACAGCCCGAGCTGAAGGCAAAACTCGATAAACTTTTGGAAGAAGATTTTTTAAAAACGTCTGAAGTCGGTATTTCTGTTTACGATCTTACAGATGGCAAGTCCCTTTATACTTATCAGGAAAATAAACTTTATCGTCCGGCTTCCATTCAAAAACTGATTACGGCAATAACCGGACTTTCAGTTCTTGGTCCGGACCATTTCTTTTCTACAACGTTTTACCATACCGGTAAAATAAGAGATGGAGTTTTATATGGCGACCTTTATTTGGTAGGCGGACTTGATTCAGAGTTTATTGATCCCAGTATGAACGGGCTGCTGAGAATGCTAAGTCAGTCGGGGATAAAAGCAGTATCCGGTAAGTTTATTGCAGATGTTTCAATGACCGACTCTCTATACTGGGGTGCAGGCTGGTCGTGGGATGATGCACCCTATTCTTTTCAGCCCGAAATATCTCCTTTAATGCTTCAGAAAGGATATGTTGAGATCTTAGCTAAACCTGGGAAAAAGGGGGAACCTGCAGAGTTAGTCTGTACTCCGGCTTCCTCATATTATACAATTAAAAATCAAACGTTAAGTGACAATCCAGAAAAAGAAGAGCTTAATGCTTCTCGGAATTGGATGGAAAAGGAGAATAATATTCTGGTTACGGGAAATGTACAGTCCGCCAAACGTTTACGAATAACTGTATCTAACTCTGCCAATTTTTTTATGCATACCTTCATGGAAAGAGCAAAGGAGAAAGGAATTCAACTTCCCAACTATGTATATGGCGAACTTCCTAAGGATTCATCAGCGGTATTCTTTGCCCGACTTTCTCATCCCTTTAGTCTGGTACTTCAGCGTGCCATGAAGAATAGTGATAACCTTTCTGCCGAAGCAATACTATACAACACTGCATTGAAAGAATCAGCAAAAAAGCATCTGAGTCGCGAAGATGGAGTGAAAGTAATTCAAAGAGTTATTTCAGAACTAGGGCTCAACCCCAAGGATTATAATCTGGTTGATGGTTGTGGAGTTTCTTTATATAATTATGTTTCTCCTGAATTGCTGGTTGCCTATCTTAGATATGCCTATTCACAGAAACCGATTTTTGATGAATTGTACCCTGCTCTACCAATTGCCGGAGTAGATGGAACACTCGGCGGACGAATGAAAGAAGGCAAAGCATATAAAAATGTGCATGCTAAAACCGGATCGGTAACTGGTGTAAGTTCATTGGCCGGTTATGCAACAGCATCCAACGGTCATATAATTGCTTTCTCTGTTATTAATCAGAATGTTATGTCAAGCGCTAAAGCAAGAGCATTTCAGGATAAAGTCTGTGAATTGCTTTGTGAGTAGAAACAATCTCCTGAAATGAAAGAAGCGTTTTTATTTTGTTGAAAACCTAAGGGATAAAATGGGGTTGTCCAAACAGTAGGATAACGCTTTTCTATAAGTATGAAAAACTCTAAAATAGAGAGAATAATTGTAGTATTTCCAAGCTTTTTATATGTAATTTATTATCGATTTGGGTTTTAATATTTTACATAATTAATTCATTGTCATAAATGGTTATATATGAAGTAAATACATTTAATAGATTAACTGTATAAATAGCTTTTTTCACTTTGCGAGGGCATTTTATTGGTTTTATTTGTAAGGTTATATAAATATGCCCAAAATTTGGTTCTTTTTTTTCCTCCTATATAGTGCTTAAAATCAATCATGAAACACTTTTTAACTCGTTCTTTCTGTTTTTCAGAGAAACTATAAAGGAAGTTTTCTGACAATCCGTTTTATTTTTTAAGCTAATTGCTTGATTATAAGCCGCGGGCTTTTTTATTTCACCCCCTATAAATACAGAAAAAAGAAGAATAATTCCGCGCAAATAAAAAGGGTACCCTTTTGGGGTACCCTCATAAATATAAATCGTTTAAATACTATTCGTAATCAGCCCAGTTTACAGCTTTCATATCTCCCTTTTTTGCCAGTGCAACATGGAATGCAAGAGCCGCATCAATACGGTGAGGAGTATGTCCCTTATGTCCTTCTCCGGCAAATTTAAGATAATCCCAAAGAAGTTGTTTGTAATCAGGATGAACGCAGTTTTCAATGATTGCCTCTGCTTTTTGAATAGGACTCTTACCTCTCAGGTCGGCTACTCCTAACTCAGTGATAATAATGTTAACAGAGTGTTCGCTGTGATCACAATGAGATACCATTGGAACAATAGCACTGATGTTTCCTCCTTTGGCAACAGATGGACAAGTAAAGATAGACATATAAGCATTGCGGGTAAAGTCTCCCGAACCACCAATACCATTCATCATCTTCGTTCCGCCAATATGAGTAGAGTTAACGTTTCCATAAATATCTACTTCAATTGCAGTATTTATACTGATAACTCCCAGACGGCGTATAATTTCCGGATTATTGGAAATCTCAGCAGGACGCATAACTATCTTATCCTTGAAGAAATCGATATTATTATAAATGGTTTGCAAGCATTCATCTGTTAATGTTAATGAGCAGCAACTTCCGAATTTAATTCTTCCTTGCAACATTAAGTCGATAACAGAATCCTGAATAACTTCAGTATACATCTCGAATGCAGGTACATCCATATCTTTTCCCAATGCTCCTAAAACTGCATTAGCTACATTACCTACACCCGATTGAAGTGGAAGGAAAGTAGAAGGAATACGTCCGGCTTTCAATTCTTTTGCCAGAAAAGCTGCTACGTTATTTCCAATTTGAGTAGTTATTTCATCGGCAGGATCAAAACCACGTGCTTCATCAGGAACATTTGTTTCAACAATACCAACTATTTTTGCAGGATCTACTTGTACATAAGGAAGACCGATGCGGGTTGATGGAGTATATACAGCCAGTTCTTTTCTGTAAGGAGGATCCAAAGGTTCATACATATCGTGCATACCTATCAGTCCTTTGCTATGATGGCTGTTTAGTTCAATAAGAATTTTATCGGCTAAGCGGCAATATGTAGGAACATTTCCACCGGCTGTAGTCACATATATTTTCCCATCTTCAGTTACTTCGCAAGCTTCAATAATAGCTACATTTACTTTTCCCATGAATCCGTAACGAACCTGTTGCGCCATTTCAGAAAGATGAAGATCCTGATAATCTATCTCTCCAATATTGATGGCGTTTCTCATAGATTTGTTTGTTTGATATGGAGCACGGAACTTAATTGCTTTGGCTCTTGTTAGTGCACCATCAAGAGAATCTCCTGAAGATGCTCCTGTAAGTACTCCAATACTGAAAGGATTTCCTTTTTCATGCTCAGCTATCGCTCTTTCTGCAATAGCAGCTGGTATAGCTTTAGGTGCACCTGCAGGTGTAAATCCACTGAATCCAACGTTATCTCCATCTTTAACGAAGCTGGCAGCTTCTTCTGCGGTAATAAACTTTAATGACATAATCTTCAATAGTATAATTTCAAGTTAAATTAAATTTTTTAGTACTTTCTTTGAATTATTTCTGAATAGATAATAGCCCGACGCACATCTTCTATTGTATTAAGCTGGATGTCGGGAGCATTTTCTAGTATTTCATTCTTTAGAGAAATATCTTTTTTATCTTTATGGTCTGCAGTTGCAGTTTGTTTGTTTGCAGTTGAAAGATCCACATTTTTCGGAGATGGATGAATAGATACATTTACAGGCTCCTGCTTTAATGGACTAACCTTAGTCTCATCAACTTCGAACCATTTTTCCCAATTATCTAAAATAGTATTTCCTTTTTTATTCTCCGGTTCTGAAGGAACTACTGTTGGTTTCTTATTATTTTTATCATTATCTGCCTTCTCCTGTGTACGGATTTTGGTTACTATTGCTGCAATAACTGCAACAACAACAATTATGTATTGAAGAAAATCATCCATGATTATATTTAAATTTAGTTTTCAAAGATATGAATTTAAATTGATAGTATTACAGAAATCGGACTAAAAAACAGTCTTTTTAAGAGTTCCGTTTCTTTGTGTTTATTGCAATATTAACTAATTAATACTTTGGTAGTTAATTGTTCTGTTAACTAATTTCCCCGACTAATATCTAGAATATGTAGATGAGGATTTTATATAATTCTTTTTAAGAATTCCTTATAAATGTAAGTTTATGCATTTTTTTTAAGTGCCGCACTACGTAATTGCTTTAGAAGACGTATCTTTGCGTCCAAATTTTAAATTGTAAGATTATGAATGAAGTAACAGGAGCAGACTTTAAATCTGCAACTGATTTTGAGAACAAAAAATTGTTTATCGAAACTTATGGCTGCCAGATGAATGTGGCAGATAGCGAAGTAATTGCGTCAGTAATGAAGATGGCAGGTTACAATGCGTGTGAAACCCTGGAAGAAGCAGATGCTGTTTTTATGAATACTTGTTCGATTCGTGATAACGCTGAACAAAAGATTCTGAATCGTCTGGAATTCTTTTATTCTTTAAAGAAGAAAAAGAAACATCTTATTGTTGGTGTATTAGGCTGTATGGCTGAAAGAGTAAAAGATGATTTGATAGAAAATCATCATGTTGATCTTGTTGTTGGTCCAGATGCCTATTTAACTTTACCCGAACTTATCGCTTCTGTTGAAACAGGTGAAAAAGCCATGAATGTAGAACTTTCTACTACTGAAACTTACCGCGATGTAATTCCTTCACGTATTTGTGGTAATCATATTTCAGGATTTGTTTCGATTATGCGTGGTTGCAATAATTTCTGCACTTATTGTATTGTTCCTTATACCCGTGGACGTGAGCGTAGCAGGGATGTAGAAAGTATTCTTAATGAGGTGCGCGATTTAGCAGCAAAAGGTTATAAAGAAGTTACATTACTGGGACAGAATGTAAATTCGTACTGCTTTGAAAAAGATGGTGAAACCATTACTTTCCCTACACTTCTTCGTACTGTAGCTGAAGCTGTTCCAACTATGCGTGTACGTTTCACTACTTCTCATCCAAAGGATATGAGTGATGAAACCTTGGAAGTAATTGCTCAGGTACCAAATGTATGTAAACACATTCATTTACCGGTACAAAGTGGAAGCTCAAGAATTTTGAAGCTCATGAACCGGAAGTATAATCGTGAGTGGTATCTGGAAAGAGTTGCTGCAATAAAGAGAATTATCCCTGATTGTGGATTGTCTACCGATATATTCTCTGGTTTCCATTCTGAAACAGAAGAAGATCATCAGGAGTCTCTTTCGTTAATGAGAGAATGTGCTTATGATTCTGCTTTCATGTTTAAATATTCAGAACGACCAGGAACTTACGCTTCTAAAAATTTAGAAGACAATGTGCCTGAAGAAGTAAAGGTGGCCCGATTGAATGAGATTATAGAATTACAGAATCAACTATCGGCTGAAAGTAATAAGCGTTGTATTGGCAAAACTTATGAAGTCTTGGTAGAAGGTGTTTCTAAACGTTCTCGTGAACAGCTTGTTGGTAGAACAGAACAGAACCGTGTGGTTGTATTTGACAGAGGAAATCATAGAATTGGTGATTTTGTTAAGGTCACAATCAATGAAGCAAGCTCTGCTACCCTTAAAGGTGTTCTGGCTGAATAATTCATATTTACTAGAATAATAGCATAATATAAACCGGCAATCAATTGCTTATAAAAAAGCATTGATTGCCGGTTCTTTTTGTTTACCCTAAAAATACTTTATGGATATTTGTTCTGCTCTTACTTTCTTACAGAAGAAAATTAAGAAATAGGGTAATGTTGTTCAATTATTAATAAACGTGAGATTTCAAAGCTAATTCATTGTATTATTGGCAATAATTCCTAACTTTGCGCAGTTATAAATAGTAGGGATTACTTATGAGTCCAATGAATTTTACTCACATTCTGACACAAGCTGTTGATGAGCTTTCGGAAAGCGAATCATATAAGGGATTGATGCATCAGCATAAAGATGGAGAGCCACTTCCTTCTGCCAAGATTCTTCAAGATATTATAGAGCTTTCGCGTGCGATTCTTTTTCCAGGTTATTTTGGAAACTCAACGGTGAATAGCCGCACTATCAATTATCATATCGGAGTAAATATTGAAAAGCTTTTTGGTTTGCTTACCAAGCAAATAATGGCAGGTTTATGTTTTGGTGCTTCAGAAGAATGTACAGAGGATACTGAATCTAAACAGGCAAAAGCTGCAGATTTAGCTGCTAAGCTTATTGGACTATTCCCTCAGTTACGCCGTACTTTGGCAACTGATGTTGAAGCTGCTTATAATGGAGACCCAGCGGCGCAAAGCTTTGGAGAAGTAATTTGCTGCTATCCTGCTATTAAAGCCATTACAAATTACAGAATCGCTCATGAATTGTTGAAACTTGAAGTTCCTTTAATTCCTCGTATCATTACAGAAATGGCTCATTCTGAAACAGGAATTGATATACATCCCGGAGCGCAGATTGGATCTTATTTTACTATAGACCACGGAACGGGTGTTGTAATTGGTGCAACCAGTATCATTGGCAATAATGTAAAGCTCTATCAGGGTGTAACTCTTGGTGCTAAAAGCTTCCCACTCGATAATGATGGTAATCCTATCAAAGGAATTCCACGTCATCCAATTCTTGAAGATGATGTTATTGTATACTCTAACGCTACTATTCTGGGACGTATAATTGTTGGAAAAGGGGCTACTGTTGGAGGTAATATATGGGTAACTGAAGATGTTCCGCCGGGAGCAAGACTGGTACAAACAAAAGCAAAAAAATAAATTTTAAAAATAATATATGCAATTTGAACTTATAGCAAAAACTTTCCAAGGGCTGGAAGAAGTCTTAGCTGAAGAATTAACTAATTTAGGAGCAAATGATGTACAGATTGGCAGACGTATGGTCTCCTTCTCTGGTGATAAAGAAATGATGTATCGTGCAAATTTTTGTTTGCGTACAGCGATTCGTATTTTAAAACCTATCAAACACTTTAACGCTAAGGATGCTGATGAGGTATACAATCAGATTAAAAAAATTAATTGGGAAGAGTACCTTGATGCAGATAAAACTTTTGCTGTAGATGCAGTTGTTTTTAGCGAAGAGTTTCGTCATTCAAAGTTTGTAGCGTACAAAGTAAAAGATGCTATTGTAGACTATTTCAAAGATTTAAATGGCAAACGCCCTTCCGTACGTATTAACAAGCCTGATGTTCTTTTGAATATTCATATTGCACAAAATAAATGTACCCTTTCATTAGACTCTTCTGGTGAATCTCTTCATCGTAGAGGTTATCGTCAGGAAGCTGTTGAAGCTCCATTAAACGAAGTGCTTGCAGCGGGAATGATTTTGATGACAGGCTGGCATGGACAATGTGATTTAATTGACCCAATGTGTGGATCAGGAACTATTCCTATTGAAGCTGCACTTATTGCCCGTAATATTGCACCGGGTGTTTTCCGCAAAGAATTTGCATTCGAAAGATGGAAAGACTTTGATCAGGAAATGTTTGATAATATCTATAATGATGATTCTCAGGAGCGTGAGTTCGATCATAAAATATTTGGTTACGATAATAACCCTCAGGCACATGAGATTGCAATCAATAATGTAAAGGCTGCAGGTTTGTCTAAGGAAATTATTTTGAAATTACAGCCTTTCCAACAATTTGAAAAGCCAAAGGAAAAATCGGTTATAGTTATGAATCCTCCTTATGGTGAACGTATCTCTACTCGTGATTTATTGGGATTGTATCAAATGATTGGCGAACGCCTGAAACATGCCTTTACTGATCAGGACGCATGGATTTTAAGTTATCGTGAAGAATGTTTTGATCAGATTGGATTGAAGCCATCTCGCAAAATTCCACTTTTCAATGGATCTTTGGAATGTGAATTCCGCAAATACCAGATCTTTGGAGGAAAATATAAAGATTTCAAGAAAGAAAAAGCATATTAAAGATGAAAAAATTAATGATGGCCTTGGGTGCAACATTGTTTTTATCTGCTGGAACTATGGCTCAGAATTTGAAAGAATTCACTATAGATGATTTAATTCCGGGAGGTGCTACTTATGCTCAGCATCTTCCTGAGAATATTTATGGTTTGCAATGGTGGGGTGATATTTGTATAAAGCCGGATATAGATAAACTTGTTTCTATTGATCCTGCCAACAAAATGAAAGAAACCACGATCGTAACCCTGGAACAGGTTAATAAGTTGTTAGGAGATCAGAAGCTAGGAAAGATCAGTCATTTTTATTCAGTTTCTTTTCCCTTTCCTGAAAAGAAAATCATGAAAATTGATTTGCCCCAGAAGAGTGTTTTTTATGATTTTGGGATGCAGAAAATAACTAATGTTATTAATGTAAAAGAGAAAGCTGCGAATAACGATTATTGCAAAGAAAATAATGCAGTAGCTTATACCATTGATAATAACCTCTATATTGCTGATTCAAAAGGACAGAATATCCAGATTACTCATGAACCAAAAGGCGTTGTTTGTGGACAAAGCGTTCACCGTAATGAGTTTGGAATTTCAAAAGGTACTTTCTGGTCACCAAAAGGAAATTTATTAGCTTTCTACAGAATGGATGAACGGATGGTTGCCGATTATCCTTTTGTAGATATAGATACACGTATTGCTACAGTGAAACCTGGAAAATATCCAATGGCGGGAATGACTAGTCAAGAAGTGACTATTGGAATATATAATGTAGCTACAGGAAAGACTATATATCTCAATGCTGGCAATCCTAAAGATCGTTATTTTACCAATATAGCTTGGAGTCCGGATGAAAAGACTCTTTATTATATTGAATTAAATCGTGATCAGAATCACTCTCAACTTTTCTCTTATAATGTAGAAAGTGGAAATAAGGAGAAGATGTTGATTGAAGAGAGTAGCCCGAAATATGTAGAACCACAGCATCCTATATTATTTCTAAAAGGGGATAATACTAAGTTTATTTATCAAAGTCAGAGAGATGGCTTTAATCATTTATACTTATATAATATAGATGGTAAACTTATAAAGCAGTTGACAAAAGGCAATTGGTTAGTGAAGGATATTCTTGGATTTGATGCAAAAGGAGACAATATTTATATTTCATCAACCGAAGCAAGTCCATTGGAAGCTCAAACATATAAAGTTAATCTGAAAACAGGTAAACGTACGAGAATTACTCCGGCTGCCGGAACTCATACAACACTGCTTTCGGCTTCAGGAAAATATGTAATCGATAGATATGTATCCACCACTACTCCTCGTTGTATTGATCTTATTGATGTAACTAAAGGAAAGGTGAATAATTTGCTTACAGCAAGTAATCCTTATGATGGATACAAAACTCCAACTATTGAGATGGGAACAATCAAGGCTGATGATGGGGTAACCGATCTTTATTATCGCTTGATAAAACCTGTTGATTTTGATCCTTCAAAGAAATATCCAACCGTTATTTATGTATATGGTGGTCCTCATGCTCAGGTCGTAAACAACACTTGGCTTGGTGGAGCGCGTGGCTGGGAAATCTATATGGCAAGCAAAGGCTATGTGATGTTCAGCATAGATAATCACGGAAGCGAAAATCGTGGTCTGGAATTTGAACAGGCAACTTTCCGTCACTTGGGTGTAGTTGAAGCTAAAGATCAGATGAAAGGTGTTGAATTCCTGAAGACTCTTCCATTTGTTGATGCAAATAGAATTGGAGTTCACGGATGGAGCTTTGGTGGATTTATGACAACGAATCTAATGTTACGTTATCCGGATACATTCAAGGTTGGCGTAGCAGGTGGACCTGTTATTGACTGGAGTTATTATGAAGTTATGTATGGTGAACGTTATATGGATACACCTGAAACAAATCCGGAAGGTTACAAAGATTCTAATATGAAACTCAAGGCAGGTAACCTGAAAGGACATCTGTTGGTAATTCATGGAGGAGTAGATCCTACTTGTGTTCCTCAGCATACTTATTCTTTTATGAAAGCTTGCATTGAAGCTGGTACTTATCCGGATTTATTTATCTATCCGGGACATGAACATGGTGTTGTAGGTAAAGACCGTGTACATTTAAATAATAAAATGACTCAGTATTTTGATGAGTTTCTTAAATAAATAATACAATACAACTATGAAATTATTATTATTAGGTTCGGGTGGAAGAGAACATGCATTAGCATGGAAAATAGCGCAGAGCCCAAAGATAGAAAAATTGTATATTGCTCCGGGAAATGCAGGAACGGGCAGTGTAGGAGAAAATGTTAATATTAAGGCGGATGATTTTTCTTCTATCAAAGCTTTTGTTCTTGACAATAATATAAATATGGTCGTAGTTGGCCCTGAAGATCCTCTTGTAAAGGGAATCTATGATTATTTTCAGAAAGATTCTGAATTAAATAAGATACCGGTAATAGGACCTTCACAAAAAGGTGCAACATTGGAAGGTAGCAAAGAATTTGCTAAAGCATTTATGATGCGTCATAATATTCCAACTGCTGGCTATAAGAGTATAACATCTGCTAATTTGCAGGAAGGTCTTGATTTCCTTGAAACATTGGAAGCTCCTTATGTATTGAAGGCTGATGGACTTTGCGCTGGAAAAGGTGTACTTATTTTGCCTACTTTGGAAGAAGCAAAAAAGGAACTGCAAGAGATGCTTAGTGGAATGTTTGGCGATGCCAGTGCAACTGTTGTTATTGAAGAATTCCTTAGCGGTATTGAATGTTCTGTTTTTGTCCTTTCAGACGGTAAAAACTATAAAGTACTTCCGGTAGCTAAAGATTATAAACGTATTGGCGAAGGTGATAAAGGATTAAATACCGGTGGTATGGGTTCTGTTACTCCAGTTCCATTTGCTGATGCTGCCTGGATGAAGAAAGTAGACGAGCGAATTATTCGTCCAACAGTAGAGGGCTTAGCTCAGGAAGGAATCGATTATAAAGGTTTTATATTCTTAGGACTGATAAATGTGAAAGGTGAACCAATGGTCATTGAATATAATGTTCGTATGGGAGATCCTGAAACAGAATCTGTGATGCTTCGTGTGAAGAGTGACCTTGTAGAACTTTTTGAAGGAGTAGCTGCTGGCAATCTTGATGAAAAAGTATTGGAAGAAGATCCTCGTACTGCTGTTAGTGTAATGTTGGTTTCTGGTGGTTATCCTGAGCATTATGATAAAGGATTCCCGATTAGTGGACTAGACCAGGTTAAAGATAGCATTGTATTCCATGCTGGAACTACTATGAAAGATGGTCAGGTTGTTACCAATGGTGGTCGTGTTTTGGCAATCAGCTCTTATGGCAATAATAAAGATGAAGCCTTGGCACAATCATTCTCTGCTGCTAAACTAATCGATTTTGAAAAGAAGTATTTCCGTTCAGATATTGGATTTGATTTATAAATATAGATGATAAGAAAAAGTATACAACATAGAATAACGACAGGTAAAATTACTTTGCCTGTCGTTATGTTATTGTCTGTTATGATCTGGCTTGGGGTTTATTTTATTAAACCTGTAGCAGTGTTTTCTCATTCTTCGTCACCGGTCTGGCAGATGCTGGAGCCTTTTTTTCTGGGCAAGTCTATAAGTTTATTAATAAACTTCGTTTTTTATGCTTTTATTAGTTATCTATTAATTGAGCTTAATAATACTTTTGGTATTATACGCCTTAGAGCTTCAATCCAGACCTCTTTTTACTTGATAGTTATTGCTGCCTGTCCCGAGTTGTATCCGTTGCATGTTGGAACGGCATCAACGCTTTTCATGGTAATATCTATCTATTTTCTTTTTAAGTCCTATCAGCAGGCAAATCCTTCAGGTAATGTTTTTTACTCCTGGATGTTTTTAGGATTAAGTGGTTTAATTCTTCCTCAGTTATTATATCTGGCTCCTTTTTATCTTATTGCTGCTTACAACTTTCAATCATTAAATCCTAGAAGTTTCTTTGCCGGATTATTAGGTATTATGTTTCCTTTTTGGTTTTTGGCAGGATATGCGTTTACATTTAATCATTTGGAGATGATTTATCATCCTTTCCAAACACTTATTACTTTTGAACCTGTTAATCTTTTAGTTTTAAAGGGTTGGCAGATGGCGACTATAAGTTATATTATTTTGCTATTTATTGTCGGTGTGGCTAATAGTTTAATAAACGGGTGGCAAGATAAAATACGTACAAGAGCATATTTAAATTTTTTCTCCCTAATAGGAACTTGTTTGCTTGTACTATTAATACTTCAGCCACAACATTTCGTGACAGTATTTCCTTTATTATTGGTTTGTTTCAGTTTCCTTGCTGGCCACTTTTTTGCTTTGACAAAGAGTCGCAGCTCAAACATATTCTTTATTGTTTCTTTAATAGGATTAGCAACTCTTCTTATATATAATTTATGGATGCTATAATAGCTACAGTTCAGCAGTTTCTTATAGATATGGGATATCCGGGACTGTTTGTCTCTGCTATGCTTGCGGGAAGTATTATACCTTTTAGCTCTGAAATAGTGCTTGTCGTACTTATAAAATTGGGTTTCGATCCTTTATATTCTGTAGTCTGGGCTTCATTGGGAAATACAGCCGGTGGAATGTCTTGCTACTATATTGGATATTTAGGCAAAATAGAATGGGCCGAAAAATATTTCAAAGTAAAGCATGAGAAGATTTTAAAGATGCAAAAGTTTCTTCAGGGAAAAGGTGCCATGATGGCATTTTTTGCTTTCTTGCCAACTATAGGAGAAGTTATTTCTATGGCGCTGGGCTTTATGCGCAGTAATATTCTTCTTACTACTACTTCTATGTTTGTAGGTAAATTAGTTCGTTATATATTTGTAGTATATTGTATGTTATATGCAGTTGACGGTTTTCTGTCAATGATACATAATTTATAATTGATTATTTTCTTGTTTTGTGGCTCTTAATATTTCTCTTTTCCCCGGAGGGCCAGGCAATCTTTCCACTTTAAATCCAGAAGTTTGAAGCATTCTTCTTACTACTCCTTTTGCGCAATATGTCATTAGTATACCGTTATTGCTCATAGAAGCATATATAGCATCAAATAAATCTTGACTCCACATTTCAGGTTGCTTTTCTGGTGCAAATGCATCAAAATAGACAACATCATAAGAGATGGACTGATTGTCTATACTTCCTAATTTCCACTTTGAAGATTCATTGGCTTGAGATATCTGAGTAAAATCGATGTTGACTTTCAATAAAGAGAAATCAGCTGAGATTTTGCACAGCTTATTCCATTCAGCGCGGTGTAAGTCAAAATAAAGATTTGAAAACTCCGGATATATGATACTGGGATAATTCAGTTGCTCTATTACTTCCTGAGATAATGGATATAGTTCAAGACTTGTATAGACAGTTTGTTTTTGCAGTTTCTGTGTTTCAACCAATGTAAGAAAAGCATTCAATCCTGTTCCAAAACCAATTTCCAGTACGTTTACAGGAGAGGCAGAACTTTCTTTGAAACCATAGTTTATATAGATATGTTCTGCTTCAGTTTTTGCTCCGTTTACAGAGTGATAATGCTCATTCATCGACGGAACAAAAAGTGTATGGCTCCCATCTGCCGTAAGTTCTATCTCGGATAAAAGTGATTTTTGTTTTGTTTCCATTATTTATTTGGACCCCTTGTTTTGCCAACAAAGGTAAGGAATTTCATCTTACTATCAATATTTATAATTACTTTTGCAAAGTACGGATTAAAACGAAATTATGAATAAAATACTTATTGCACTATCTTTATTAATCAGTATTAGCTTTATCGGATGTACAAATAAAAAAGAGTCTGGTAAAAGAATATTAACTGTTACTATTGAGCCACAGCGTTATTTTACAGAGCAAATAGCTGGAGATAAATATTCTGTTATAAGCATGGTGCCTAAAGGAACCAGCCCCGAGAGTTACGACCCAACTCCTGCCCAATTGGTTTCTCTTGGTAAAAGTGAAGCCTATCTTCGCATCGGTTATATAGGTTTTGAGCTGGTTTGGTTTAGTCGTTTGATGGAGAATGCACCTCAGATGCGTCCTTTTGATACATCAACAGGCATAAAACTAGTATTTGGGACCCATCACCATGATAGTGAAGATGGTCATCATCACTCTTCTAATGAGGCTGATCCTCATATCTGGAATTCAACAATTAATGCACAAATTATAGCAGATAATACTTGTAAAGCTCTATGTTCTTTGGATAAAGAAAACAAATCTTATTATATCCAGAGATGTAATAAGCTAAAACAAGAGATAAAAGCTGTTGATGATACACTTCGAACAATATTAAAAGGAGCTGATAAATCGTTTATGATTTACCATCCTGCTCTGTCTTACTTTGCACGCGATTATGGATTGCATCAGATTTCTATTGAAGCCGGAGGAAAAGAGCCTTCACCTTCACAGTTGAAAGAACTGATGCAGACATGCAAAAAAGAGGGAGTACGGGTTATCTTTGTGCAGGAAGAGTTCGATAAGAGTAATGCAGAATTAATAGCCAAAGAAACCGGAACAAAGATTGTGCGCATTAATCCTCTTTCTTATGATTGGAAAGGAGAAATGATTAGAATAGCCCAAGCATTGAAACGATGAACAAGATTATTGAAATAGAACACCTGTTTGCTAGTTATGATAATAAAACAGTGTTGCGTGATGTAAACCTGAATGTTTATGAGCGTGATTTCTTAGGCATCATAGGACCAAACGGCGGAGGGAAAACCACATTAATTAAACTTATTCTGGGCTTGCTGAAGCCGGAAAGTGGAGAAATCCGTTTTCTACGTGACGGGAAACCGGTAGATAACTTGTCGATGGGATATTTACCTCAGTATAGTGCTATAGATAAGAAATTCCCGATATCTGTATATGATGTAATTCTTTCGGGTTTAAGCCGGAAAAAGTCTCTGATTAAGAAATTCTCGGATGAGCACCATGCACAGGTTGAGGAAATTATTACTCACATGGGATTGCAAGGGCTTGAGAAAAAAACTATCGGTCAGTTGTCCGGCGGACAGCTTCAACGTGTTTTGCTGGCACGAGCTATTGTTTCTAATCCCGAGATTGTAATTCTTGACGAGCCAAATACTTATATTGATAAGCGTTTTGAGAGCCGTCTTTATGAAACTCTCTCCGAAATAAATAAAGAGCGGGCAATCATCTTGGTTTCTCATGATATTGGTACAGTTATCAGTAACGTAAAAACAATAGCATGTGTGAATGAAACACTCGATTATCATCCCGATTCAGAGGTCTCTGCAGAATGGTTGGAAGAGAAGTTTGAATGTCCTATTGAGTTGTTGGGACATGGTGAACTTCCTCACCGCATCATAAAGAATCACCATCACGAAGAACAGAAGTAAAAATTTTAATGTTTATAATCATTAAAAAGATGAAAATAGTTAAACTTTGAACTTCCTAAAAGACTGAAAACAAGCGTTACTTGCATATTTTTAATTAAAGTTTTCTATCTTTGCCGCGCGTATGTAACAATATAAACATATTTTTAATGAAACAGTACAAGTTAGTGAACAACCTGACGGGTTGGTTTGCATTTGCTATTGCAGCCGTTGTCTATTGCCTGACAATAGAACCCACAGCCAGTTTCTGGGATTGTGGAGAGTTTATTACTTCAAGTTATAAACTGGAAGTAGGGCATCCTCCCGGTGCACCTTTCTTTATGCTGACAGCTAATTTCTTTACTCAATTCGTTAGCGATCCGGCAATGGTAGCCAGGATGGTTAATACGATGTCGGCTTTGATGAGTGCTGCTTGTATTATGTTTCTTTTCTGGACAATTACCCACTTAACAAGAAAGCTTGTTTTAAAAGATGGTGAAGAACCAAAGCTTAGCCAGCTTATTACCATTATGGGCAGTGGTCTTGTGGGAGCTTTAGTATATACGTTTTCAGATACTTTCTGGTTCAGTGCTGTAGAAGGTGAAGTTTATGCTTATTCTTCTTTGTTCACTGCTGTTGTATTCTGGTTAATATTGAAATGGGAAGATGTGGCCGATGAGCCTCATTCTGATCGCTGGCTTGTTCTGATTGCATATCTTACCGGATTGTCTATCGGTGTGCACTTGCTTAACTTGCTCTGTATACCGGCAATTGCACTTGTTTACTACTTCAAGAAACATCCTAATGCTAATGCAAAAGGTTCTTTGCTTGCATTAGTAGGTTCAATGGCCTTGATCGGTATTGTGCTTTATGGTATTGTTCCAGGTTTTGTAAAAGTAGGAGGATGGTTTGAACTCTTGTTTGTAAACGATTTCGGATTACCATTTAACACAGGACTTATTATTTATATTATTATTCTTTTAGCTGCTATTTTCTGGGGGATATATGAATCTTATGTAGAAAAGAGTGATAAAAAGATGAAGTTGTCATTCCTGCTGACTGTTGCGCTTTTAGGAATTCCTTTCTATGGTCACGGCACAAGTAGTGTTGTGATTGGTGCAATTGTGTTAGCTGTTTTGGCAATTTACTTGTTTGCTGAGTTTATCAATAAGAAATATCAGATTAGTGCACGTACATTGAATACTTCTTTGCTTTGCATTATGATGATTATGGTTGGATATTCATCTTATGCATTGATCGTTATTCGTTCAACTGCCAATACACCGATGGATCAGAACTCTCCTGAAGATATCTTCACTTTGGGAAGTTACTTGGGACGTGAACAATATGGTACCCGACCTCTTTTCTATGGCCCAGCTTATTCATCCAAAGTAAAATTGGAAGAGAAAGATGGCTATTGTTCTCCGGTCGTTGAAGAAGGTGCTCCAATCTATATCAGAAAAGAAAAAGCTTCTCCAAACGAAAAAGACCAATATGTTACAGCAGGTAACCAGCAAGACTATGTTTATGCTCAGAACATGTTGTTCCCTCGTATGTATAGTTCTGCACACGAAGCTCAATATAAGAACTGGATGAATATTGAAGGATATGATGTTCCTTATGATCAGTGCGGCGAAATGGTTACTGTTAACATGCCTACACAGCTGGAGAACATAAAATTCTTCTTCTCATACCAGATGAACTTTATGTATTGGCGTTACTTTATGTGGAACTTTGCCGGAAGACAGAATGATATTCAAGGTTCAGGGGAAATTGAACATGGTAACTGGATAACCGGTATTCCTTTTATTGATAATGCTTTGGTTGGAGATCAGTCTTTGTTGCCTGATGATCTTGCTAACAACAGAGGACATAATGTTTACTACTGTCTTCCATTGTTGCTGGGTATAATCGGAATTATATTCCAGGCTTATCGCGGACAAAAAGGCATTCAGGGATTCTGGGCTGTATTCTTCTTGTTCTTTATGACTGGTATAGCCATTGTTGTATATCTGAATCAAACTCCAAGTCAGCCTCGTGAGCGAGATTATGCTTATGCCGGCTCATTCTATGCGTATGCAATATGGATTGGTATGGGTGTTGCCGGATTAGTAAGGTTGTTAAATAAGAAACTGGGCGAAACTCCATCTGCTGTTATTGCATCAATAGCTTGTTTGATTGTGCCAATTCAGATGGCTGGCCAGACATGGGATGACCATGACCGCTCTGATCGTTATGCTTGTCGTGACATTGGTCAGAACTATTTGAACTCTTGTCAGACTAAAGGTAACCCGATAATCTTTACCAATGGTGATAACGATACTTTCCCATTGTGGTATAATCAGGAAACAGAAGGATTCCGTACCGATGTTCGTGTTTGTAACTTAAGCTATTTGCAGACAGACTGGTATATTGACCAAATGAAACGTCCGGCTTATAACTCTCCATCAGTTCCTATTACATGGAACCGTTTGGAATACGTTACCGGTGTGAACGAATATATCCAGGTTCGTCCGGAAGTGAAAGAAACAATTCTTGCTCTTTATAAGAGTAACCCGGCTGAAGCTAAAAAGAATTTTGGTGAAAACCCATTCGAATTAAAGAACATTCTTAAACATTGGGTACGTTCAGATAAGGAAGAATTTAAGATTATCCCTACAGATAGTATAGTTATCAAGCTTGATAAGGAGGCTATTAAACGTTCGGGCATGATGATTCCTGATTCATTGAATGGAGTTATTCCAGATTATATGACTCTTTCATTAAAGGGTAAACGTGGAATCAGTAAGTCGGAATTGATGATGCTTGAGATGATTGCTGAATGTAACTGGGAACGCCCTGTTTATATGGCAATATCTGTTGGATCAGAAAATCACCTTTGTTTCTCAGATAATTTCTGTCAGGAAGGTCTTGCTTACCGTATTACTCCGTTTAATACAGCTAAACTTGGTGCTCGCATGGATAGCGAGAAGATGTATAATAACATCATGAACAAGTTTAAATGGGGCGGAATGGATAATCCTAAAGTTTATCTTGACGAAAATGTACTGAGAATGTGTTACTCGCACCGTAGATTGTTCTCTCAGCTTGCTCTTCAACTTGTTAATCAAGGCAAGAAAGATAAAGCTTTGAAATTGCTAGATTATGGAAGTAAGGTTATTCCTACTGCTTCTGTTCCTCACGATTTCCAAAGTGGATCAATGGAAATGGCTAAAGCCTACTTTGCACTTGGACAGAAACAGAAAGCAGAGAAGATTCTTACCGATTTGTTCACCAAGTCCAGCCAATATGTAAGATGGTACTTGAGTATGAATAACTCACAACTTGCGGCAAGTAATCAGGAATGCGTTTATAATTTATATATTCTGGACGAAACAAATAAATTGCTTAAAGCATATAAATCGTCTTTATTGCCAGATTACTCAAAGAAATTTGAAGCACTTTATGCTTCTTATTCAATGAGAACTGGTGCAAAATAGTGGAATAAAAAAAGATGTTTATTGAACAACCCCCAAAGTTAATAAGGGCTCTTTATCCGGGGGCTATTTGGAGAATGGATCCGAAAGAGAAAGCTGTTTATCTCACTTTCGATGATGGACCCATTCCCGAAATAACTCCCTGGGTATTAGATTTATTAGATAAGTACGGAATTAAAGCTACCTTCTTTCTGGTAGGAGATAATGTGCGCAAGCACCCTGAAGAGTTTAAAATGCTTCTTGAACGTGGTCATCGTGTAGGGAATCATACATTTAATCATATCAGGGGATTTGGATTTCTCACGAAGAATTATCTGGCCAATACTGATAAGGCAAATGAGATGATTAAGTCAGATCTTTTTCGCCCGCCACACGGCCACATGAGAGCTGCTCAGTATTATGTTCTCAGGAAGAAGTATAAAATAATAATGTGGGATTTGGTAACTCGTGATTATAGTAATAAACTAAATGGCGAGCAGGTTTTCGAAAAGGTGAAGCATTATGTGCGTAATGGTTCCATTATAACCTTTCACGATTCGCTGAAGTCCGAAGAAAACATGAAGTATGCTTTACCTCGTTCTATAGAATGGTTACTTGAGCAAGGCTATCAGTTTAAGTTATTATAATGGATAAAGAAGTACTTTCTCAACAAATAAAAGCCGAAGCATTACGCCTCGGCTTTTCTGCTTGTGGTATTGCTCGTGCAGATGCCGTAGGAGAGAGTATGGCTTATTTGGAACAATGGCTTGCAGATGGTAATCAGGCAGGAATGGTGTACATGAACAATCACTTTGATAAACGATGTGATCCACGCTTGCTGGTAGAAGGAACTAAAAGCATTGTCTCTGTTGCGCTAAATTATTACCCTTCGCGCAAACTGAGAGAAGAACAACTGCAGTTTGCTTATTATGCCTATGGAAAAGATTATCATGAGGTAATGAAAGCCAAGCTTACAGAACTGTTTACCTTCATTAATGAATACTTGACACCGGTCAACGGGAGAGTTTTCTGTGATACAGCACCCGTTCTTGATCGTTACTGGGCGCAAAAAGCCGGTCTTGGATGGATTGGAAAGAACACTCAGCTGATTATTCCTAGTGCGGGTTCCTATTTCTTTTTGGGTGAAATCTTTCTGGATATTGAGCTTGATTATGATTCCCCAATACAGAGCAAATGCGGTAATTGCACCCGCTGTCTGGATGCATGTCCTGTGAAGGCTTTAGAAAAGCCATTTCTCCTTAACTCCAATCGTTGCATATCTTACCTGACTATTGAACATAAAGGCGAAATAGAGCCTGGAATAGCCCCGAAAATGGGTAATCATCTGTATGGTTGTGACGATTGCCAGAAATGCTGTCCTTGGAATCGATTTGCTTCTCCTCATCAGATTGCAGATTTTGAACCTTCTGACGCGCTTCTTTCTATGGAAGAAGAAGACTGGAAGGCTTTGACTGTAGAGCAATATCGTGTTTTATTCAAAGGTTCTGCCGTAAAACGTGCAAAGTATGACGGCCTTATGCGGAATCTAAAGGCTATCTTGCCGGATGAATGATTGTTCTGCTTTTCGGGTTTCACCTAAATTCCCCGATTATATCTGATCGTTTCTCAATTGTATTCTTTCCAAATCAGTTTCTCACTACTCTAATTTATTAAACAATAACGGGATCTTTGTTGATTACCGGTGTAATCTTTTAAGCGACCTGCACAACTCGCGAAAGTGAGCTGCGCAACTCGCTTTAACAGCCTGCGCAACTCGCAGAATCGACCTGCGCAGGTCGCTAAATAGTATTCAGGGAATATTTGAAATAATCCAGCCGGAAAATAAAAAAACTGCCCTGAGTATTCAGAACAGTTTTCCTGTATTATAAATCAGTATGCTTTATTTAACTGTTACAGTTAGCGGAGTGCGTACTTTTTGTGCAAATTCATCTACGTACTTAAACCAGTCGGCCGATGAGTTGAAACCCCATTTGCTCCATCCTGCACCGAAGTAGTACATGAATTCAGAGCCCGGTTCATAATCGCTTATTGCAGTTACATGTCCTTCTGCTCCATCTTTAATTTTAGAAGCTTCTGCTCCTTTAAAAGGCATAAACTTAGCTTCCTTTACATTAGCAGGGAAAACAGCACCTACATAAATTTGTCCGTTAACCGGGTCTTTAGGGTCTGCGTAAGCAATATAACCTTTTTGAGCAGACATTTTATAATCATTGCTTCCGGTGTGAACTACAATACCGCTAGCCAAAGGCATAACTGCATTGACTTTACTGAAAGTAAGATTTACCTTGTTTAGTTGTGAGCCTGCATCAAGAGAGATAATACGTGTTTCGATAACTGAATTTCCTTTGATGTTAAGTGGATTATAAACCAACTTTACAGTAAAACGTAGCGGTCCGTTATCCAGAACTTCCTGTGTTTTGTAGCAATAAGGATACACCATTTCACCATCTACAAGGAAAGCAGAAGTTCCCGCTCCAAGTGTAGGACCAACTTTATAATAATCCAGTCCGTTTCCGTGATCAAAGTGATAAGAAGTTCTCTCTCTTAATGCCTTTGAAGCTGCAGGGTCTGTTATTGCCAACCTTTTTATTTCGGCATTAGTGCTATCGTCAAGTTCCATAGCATATCTGTTTTCAACAACAAGGTCGTTTGTCCTTTTTACCCAAATGTCATATCCAAAAGCTTTTTCGCCGGTTGCCTGAAGAGCCGGACCGTAAGTACGGAATGCGATACGATCGTTTTCCCACGCTACATCATCTACACGTTCAGGAAATTGTTTTCCGAAAGTAAGCGTGTTGAATGTTTCAGGAACTCCGGTCTTTATGGTATATACTTCAGAAGATTTAGCCTTAACGGTTGAAGGGAAAATCAGCTTAGCGTCATAAGTAATCTGATAAGGAACTTGCTGATCGTTCTTATCCAGAACTATAACCTGAGCTGTATCTGCAAGATGTAACTTAGTGCTGATTTCGGCCATTGAAACCTCTACCATTTCTTTATTTCTATCAAGCGAAGAAACATTAGTTACCTTTACATTAATATTCTTGCTGCTTGAGCAAGAAGCAGCCGCAAATGCTGCAAATAATAAAAAGATTGTCTTTTTCATTATGTTTGCTTATACTATAAAACGAACGTGCCGATGAATCTCTTTTCAGAGGTACACCGGCACATTGGTATTATATTGTTAATTATTGAGGTTGTTTACCAATATAAGCCAGAATACCACCATCTACATAAAGAACATGTCCGTTTACGAAGTCAGAAGCATCAGAAGCCAAGAATACAGCTGGACCTTCCAAATCTTCAGGAGTTCCCCAACGAGCAGCTGGAGTTTTAGCAATAATGAAAGAATCGAAAGGATGACGAGAACCGTCAGCTTGCTTTTCTCTCAATGGAGCAGTTTGTGGAGTTGCGATATAACCTGGGCCGATACCATTACATTGAATATTGAATTCACCATATTCAGAAGCAATGTTACGAGTTAACATCTTCAAACCACCCTTAGCAGCTGCATAAGCAGATACTGTTTCGCGGCCAAGTTCACTCATCATAGAGCAGATGTTGATAATTTTACCGTGACCTTTTTTGATCATTGAAGGAATAACTGCCTTTGATACGATGAATGGGCCATTCAAGTCAATATCAATAACCTGACGGAAATCCTTAGCACTCATTTCAATCATTGGAATACGTTTGATGATACCTGCGTTGTTAACAAGGATATCAATAACACCAACTTCTTTTTCAATCTGAGCTACCATAGCGTTTACTCCGTCTTCGTCAGTAACATCACACACATAACCGTGAGCTTTGATACCTTCTGCAGCGTAAGCGGCAATACCTTTATCAACCAATTCTTGTTTGATATCGTTGAATACAACTGTTGCTCCTGCTTTTGCGTAAGCTGTAGCAATAGCGAAACCAATTCCGTAAGAAGCACCTGTTACAAGTGCAACTTTACCTTCTAATGAAAAATTTGCCATTGATTTATATGATTTTATGTTTTTTGAGTAATTATTTCAAATCTGTGATTGCTGAGAAATCCTGATCACCATAATCTAGATTCTCACCTCCCATACCCCAGATAAATGTGTAGTTGTGTGTTGCGGCGGCAGAGTGAATTGACCATTCTGGAGAAAGAACAGCTTGATCGCCCTTCATCCAGATGTGACGAGTTTCGTCTACTTCACCCATAAAGTGGCATACAGCCTGATCTTCTGGAACTTCAAAATAGAAGTAAGCTTCCATACGACGAGAGTGAACGTGTGCTGGCATTGTGTTCCATACGCTTCCCGGAGCAAGCTCAGTCATACCCATCTGAATCTGGCAAGTAGGCAATACCTGGTTTACAATCATCTTATTGATATTACGGTGATTTGATCCTTCAAGAGATCCCATTTCTGCAACTACCGCATCTCCCTTAGTAACTTTCTTATCAGGATAGTTTCTATGAGCTGTTAATGAGTTGAAGTAGAATTTAGCAGGATTCTTTTCGTCTTTACTTTCGAAAGTAACTTCACGGTCGCCCGATCCTAAGTAAAGAGCTTCTTTGAAATCTAATTCAAACTGAGCATCTCCAACTTTTACAATACCAGGACCTCCTACATTGAACATACCAATTTCGCGGTTACGAAGGAATATTGGTTGTTTCAATGGATCGATAGCTTCTAGTTTTAAAACTTCACCAACAGGCATTGCACCACCAACAACCATGCGGTCGTACATTGAATATACCATATTTACTTCGTTTGCAGTAAATACTTTTTCGATCAGAAAATCTCTGCGAATTCTTTTTGTGTCATAGCTCTTAGCATCTTCAGGATGCGCAGCATAACGAATCTCATAATTTGTCTTCATCTTTTATATGGATTTTAGTAGTTTGTATAATTGGCTACATTGCAAAGTTACTAAAATGATTATTCTTAATGTGGTAAAATTGATCCAATTATATGTCATTTTTGTTCCATTTCATGTAAATATTGCTTTTGACTGATAATTAGATACGTTTGAATAGATTATTCTACCTAGTGGAGGGGAATAAAAAAAGTCTCAATTATCATTTGATAATTAAGACTCTTTTCTGTTGTCTCACAAAGATTCGAACTTTGACTGACAGAACCAAAAACTGTAGTGCTACCATTACACCATGAGACAAACTTTATAGCTTTCCTTAAAAAGCGATGCAAAGATAGCTGAATTGGCTGTATCTTCCAAACTTTTTAAGATATTTTTTATTTTGCGATAATCAGGTAATAGTTCTTTTTTCCTTTCTGAACTAGTAAGTACTTGCTGTCCAATAGATTCTCTGTATTGATCACTTCGTCAAAGGCTGCAAGCTTTTCTTTGTTCAATGATACTCCACCGCCTTGAACCAGTTTGCGCATTTCGCCTTTTGATGGAAATACTGCAGCGTTCTCAGTAAATAAGTCTACGGCTTTTATTCCTTGAGAAAGCAGTTCTTTAGATACTTCAAATTGAGGAACACCTTCAAATACTGCAAGAAGAGTATCTTCATCCAGTTTCTTTAAAGCGTCAGATGTTGCATTACCAAACAATATGTTTGAAGCATCAACAGCTGCATTGTAATCTTCTTCGGAGTGAACCATGATAGTTACCTCTTTAGCTAAACGCTTTTGAAGTGTACGCAAATGAGGAGCTGCAGAGTGCTCTGCAATTAATGAATCAATTTCTTCTTTTTCCAAAGATGTGAATATTCTGATGTATTTAGCCGCGTCGTCATCACTTACATTCAACCAGAATTGATAGAATTTGTAAGGAGAAGTATATTTCGCATCCAACCAAACGTTACCTGATTCGGTTTTTCCAAACTTACCGCCATCCGCTTTTGTGATTAAAGGACAAGTTAAAGCGTAAGCTTCTCCTCCTACCTTTCGGCGAATTAATTCTGTTCCGGTAGTAATATTACCCCATTGATCAGACCCACCCATTTGTAGTTTGCATCCTTTGGCTTCGTAAAGGTGAAGGAAGTCATATCCTTGCAATAGCTGATAAGTGAATTCTGTGAAAGACATTCCGGCGCTTGATTCGCTGCTAAGTCTCTTCTTTACAGAATCTTTAGACATCATATAGTTTACTGTGATGTGCTTTCCAATTTCTCTTGCAAAATCAAGGAAAGAAAAGTCTTTCATCCAGTCGTAATTGTTCACTAGTTCGGCAGCATTAGATGCAGCTGAATCGAAATCAAGGAATTTAGCCAATTGTTTTTTGATGCATTCCTGATTATGGCGCAAAGTTTCTTCGTTAAGTAGATTTCTTTCTGCAGATTTTCCGGAAGGGTCACCGATCATACCTGTAGCACCACCTACCAAAGCTAATGGTTTGTGTCCGCAACGTTGGAAGTGACGCAGCATCATTATACCACACAAGTGGCCAATGTGTAATGAATCAGCAGTTGGATCAATACCTAAATAAGCAGTAACTTGTTCCTTTGCTAATAACTCTTCTGTGCCGGGCATCATATCGTGCACCATTCCACGCCATTTTAATTCTTCTACAAAATTCATCGAATGATTCTTTTATTTATTATTTATGATTACAAAAGTACGACTCTTTATTTGAACAAGCAAAACTTATTGATTAAAAAAGAGCCTTGAGATGTTTTGCTGAACTTTGGTAATTAATTGTTCAACAGGAAGTGAGAGGCTTTTGGCTGCAGCTTCAAAGATTTCAGTAATTGTCTTGTTGCTTTCGTCTGTTTCTAAAAGGAGATGGTCTAAAGGAATGCTGGTCATTGCGCTTTCCTGATATTTTTCTCCAAACGAAAGATAGATGTCGTGAGCAATTAATTGTTCTGCAAGTTCTTTTTTGCCTCTGAATCCGTGAAATATCCAGGGAGATTTGGGGTTGTATTTCTTTTTTAGCTGTATAATCTCATTTGATGTCTTCACCGAATGGATAATAAGTGGCTTCCCAAGTTCCTCCGATAGTTTGATTTGCCACCCGAACACCTCTTCCTGAAAAGATAATTCTACAGGAATCATTTTGTCTAGTCCGGCTTCACCAATAGCAATAATTTGGGGATGAGAGCTGATCTCTTTAAGATATTCAAATTCGCTTTTAACGCCGGCATTGATATTCCAGGGATGAATACCTACAGAGTAATATCCTCCTTCGAGCGGTGAAAAAGCAGAAGGCAAGCAACTGAATATATGCTGTGAAGGATTGCTTTTACTGGAATGAGTATGTATATCTAAAATATCCATAGATAAGATTACGGAACCGGGTCGAAGCCGGAGCCACCCCATGGATGGCAGCGCAAAATTCTTCTGATAGCCAGATATAGTCCTTTAAAAGGCCCATGTTTCTTTATAGCTTCTATGGCATATTGCGAACATGTAGGCATAAATCGGCAAGAGGCAGGAGTCATTGGAGAAATGCATGCCCTGTAGAAGTAGATAGGCAGTAAAAGAATATACGAAAGTATTTTTTTCATTGTATCTTCTCTATAATCTTATTCAGAATCTTTTTTATTGTTTCCTCAATTGCTTCTGTTGGTTGTATTTCATTGCTCAAGTAGATAAAAGCGATGGCTAATCCATTCTCTTTCTCCTTTAAAACATTCAATAGCTCGTGTTTGTTTTTTCTGTAGCCTTCTCTTATCTGCCGTTTTACTTTGTTTCTTTTTACAGCGCGCTTGAATCTTTTCTTTGGAACGCTTATAAGTATGGAAGCTAAAGCGTACTCTTTCTTTTCCACAGGCATATATACAACTCGTAAGGGATATGCAGAGAATGATTTATTATTCCCCGAAAACAATTCATCAATTGTGTTTTTGCTGTTTAATCGTTCAGCTTTATTTAGTCCGTTACTTTGTATATCCATGTTCTATAAAAAACGCCGAGAGTTTTGATTCGCAAAGTTACAACTTTGTGAATACAAAACTCTCGGAATTGAATTATTAATTAATAATTGAATTTACTTCTTTTCTCCCTTGTTCGTTTCCTTGATGAAATTATCAAGAGCTGCAGTCATTGAAGGGGCATTTACTGTTGGTGCCTCTAAGTCAAGACGTAATCCAGCATCACGAACAGCTTTTGCTGTAGTAGGGCCAAAGCATCCAATCTTAATATCTTTTTGATCAAAATCAGGGAAGTTCTTCATCAGAGAAGATATTCCTGATGGGCTAAAGAATACCAGCATATCGTAATCAAATTCTTCACCTTCCTGGAAGTCATTGCTTACAGTGCGATACATTACGGCTTCCGTGTGATTGATCTTGTTTTTATCAAGAAGGTTTTTTAGTTCATCGTTATGCACATCAGACATCGGAACAAGAAACTTCTCTGTATTATGCTTTACGATTGAGGGAACCAGATCGTCAATTTTTCCTGTTGCACCGAAAAATATTTTTCTCTTGCGGTACTGCACATATTTCTGTATGTAAAGAGCTACAGCTTCTGTTATACAGAAATACTTCATTGTTTCAGGAATCGTTATACGAAGCTCAGAACAAAGACTAAAAAAGTGGTCTATTGCATGACGTGATGTAAAAATCACGGCAGTGTGGTCTAATATAGACACTTTTTGTTGCCTAAACTCTTTTGAAGATACACTTTCGACCTTAATAAAAGGGCGGAAATCAATCTTAACACCGTATTTCTCAGCAATGTCGTAATATGGCGACTTCTCTGAGGCTGGTTTAGGCTGCGATACGAGTACTTTCTTTATTTTCAAAATCCTAAAGTTTTAATTCCAATATGATATTTGTTTGTAATAGTCCCTGAACCAAAAGGATGCAGGGCAAAATTTCAAGCGCACAAAAGTACACAATTAAATACAAAAGACCATACAAATTGCTGAAAAAAAGCTTTAACCATTTGCAGAACATGAGTATTTTAGCAATTATTATCAGAATAAAACCTATTATTAGAATTGTTGATGCTGATAATTCAGAATATACCATCAATAAAATTAATGGAAAAGTGCAAATACCAAGGTAATTTATAATGGTTGAATAAGACTCTAACCAGGATGATGTTATATTTTTATCAAAGAAAATCCATCCCAGGAACTTATAAATAATCCATTTTAAGGCATAATATGTTACACATACTGCCGTATATGTACCTAATAATATATAAATGGAACTTCTTTCGAATTGAGAAGGATTATAATCATGAAAATAATTAAAGATAAAGATGCCTAATAAAATGCAGGTTTGTATCCGGAGCATTATTCTGTGGCGAAGCTCGGAAGCTGTTCCTCTTCCAAAAGGGTCTGATTGATCTTTTCTGCTGAAAAGACTCTTTGCTTGTTCGATAAGGCTCTTTTTACCAAATGCAAATACATATGCTGTTATGATAAAACAAAGTAACAAAAGCCCTGTAATAACATCATCTGTTCGCAGGCGATATGGTATTGCTATGCCACTAAATCCTGATGGTTGATGCCCTAATGATGTCCATTTTATTGAGTCTCCCGGAATAAAATGGTTCTTATAAAACAGAGGCATTGATGCTACAGAATCTTCCTTTGCTTTACTAATTGTATCGCTTTTCTCAGTAAGCGATTTCTTAATTGAATCGTTTTGAATAATAGGGAATAAAATCTGACTGTTGGCCGGAGGCTGAGTGTTTGTTGAAGTCTGACTTCCATCAACTGATTTGTTCTGAACCTGATTATTTGCCGCAGTAGCAGTTGAAGCTTGTGACTTATTGGGAACCTGAGATGATAATTTGGTTTGAGCATTAGCTGTATTTCCTGTATTTACCTTGCTCTGAGGTTTAGTCACAGCTGTATTCAGAGGCTTTGCAGAAGTCTGTGTTTGTGTCTGGACTTTAGCGGGGGCCTGAGTCTGAGTTACAACCTGAGGTTTTTGGATGCTATCGTTTAACTCAATTATCATATTGCTGCAAACTTGCGTATTTCTTTATCCCATTTCGGGGTGGTGAAAAGTAAATTTACAGCTTCTTCAGGAGTACTGGCAACGCTCCATATTGCGGCATGCTGCGGACGCATAAAGTTTTGCTCAACGGCTTCGTTAAGTTGTGCCAATAGCGGGTCAAAGAAATTGTTCACGTTTAGAATAACAATCGGATTAAAGTATAACCCCAATTGCTTCCAGGTGATAATTTCCAAAAGTTCTTCCAATGTACCACATCCTCCCGGCAGGGCTATTATACCATCAGAAAGATCTGCCATTAACTTTTTGCGTTCGTGCATTGAATCCACTTCCACTAGTTTTGTCAGTCCTTTGTGATGCCAGTTCTGTTCCACCATAAAGCGTGGGATAACACCAATAACCTGTCCGCCTGCCTGAAGTGAACCATCGGCAACCGCTCTCATTAATCCAATACTTCCTGCACCATTTATCAGACGAATATCTTTTTGAGCCAGGAGTTGACCTAGTTTGGTTGCTGCATTGAAATATGTCTGATCAATTTTAGTACTCGAAGCACTATATACACATACTGAATTAATGTTATTCATCCTTGTAGTCAGTTTTACAATTCGCCGCAAAATTAATCATTTCTTTTTGTATTATGGCTCTTATAACAGGGAATTATGTTATTTAAGGAATCGTTTAGATTTTACAAATAGTGTATGTCTGATAATTGTGTTCATTGGATTATTTCGTGAATGGACATTGATGTTGCGGAAAAACTATCCCTGTTTTTTGTTATTATAGGGGGTGAAACCAATTTTTCCGCAGCTTATAATCAATTAGTTAACTCAAAAAGTAAAACGTATTGTCAGAAAATAACCTTATGTTTTGTATCCTTTTGCAGTATATGCGAGTTAAAAAGTGTTTAATGATTGAATTATAACTGTTTAAAGTGTAATAAATTCTGATTTCTAATTAAAAATGGCTTGTGCTGATGCCTGTTTTTCATTTTTTATGTAGCTGTTTAGTAGATGTTTTTTGTCTCTTATTAAGCCAAAGTAAAATAGGTCTCGATTACATGCTGAATGATTAAAATTTATTCAGGTTATCTTGCCTGATTTATCAGGTTTAATTTTTATTTATTGGCGGAAGATTTTTGAAGGATAACTTTCGTTCCGCCCGAGCCTGCTTTATAATTTTAGCAAACTAATTAGCTTTAGCCAGGAGTGATATTACAGGTTGTCACATTAAAGCAGTTATTTCTTAAAGTTGATTTGAAAACTTCCTCAGGAAGTGGAGATATTATTATAATTAATCAATTTGATTACAAAGAGAATGGTTTATTTTCAAAATGAGAACTAATTTGTTATATTTGCGATCATAATAATTCTTATTGAATTAAAATATAATCATTAATCCAGAATAAATATGGATAAGCTATCTTTGTGTAAATTCGGAGAAGGGGAGTGCTATGGTGTAAAAGAGCTTAATCTTTTGCTAAAACTTAGTAATATGCTTAGCAATAAAGAGGTTAATTTGGATGATGTGATTAAGCTCCTTTGTGAGCATTTGCATGCCGAAAGAATTATCCTGACTGTATTAAACAGAGAAAGCTCCAATATTTTTATTGAAGGCTCATACGGTATTACAGAAGACGATAAAAAGAATGCAATTTACCAGGTAGGAGAAGGCATTATTGGTAAAGTGATTAAAAGTGGAGAAACAATTCTGGTTCCAAGAATTGAAGATTCAAAGGATTTCCTGAATCTTACACATGCCCCAACATCAATAAACAGTATTGAGGTATCGTTTATTTGTACACCTATTCGTTATAAGGCCGAAATCATAGGAACTCTTAGTTTTCATAAGGCCTATCTGAGGAATATTTCATTTAATGAAGATGCTCGTTTATTGAAGATTGTTGCTTCCATGATTGGCAGAACTATTCGTCGCAGGCAGGAATATGCTGAAGAGATGGAACAACTGCTGAATGAAAACAGGCAGTTGAAAGGTGAACTGCGAAATCGTATAATGCCTGATTATATTAAAGGTAATTCTGGAAAAATGAATGAAGTTTTTAATCTGATTGATAGTGTGGCAGCAACTGAAGCAACGGTATTGATAAGAGGAGAAAGCGGAGTAGGAAAAGAGCTTATTGCAGATGCCATTCATTATAATAGTCCCCGGAAAAATAAAGCATTTATTAAAGTAAATTGTGCTGCTCTACCTGAAAGTCTGATTGAAAGTGAACTTTTTGGGCACGAAAAAGGAGCTTTTACCGGTGCAAGTGCTCAAAGGATTGGACGTTTTGAAGCCGCTGATGGAGGAACCATTTTTTTAGATGAGTTTGGAGAAATACCGGCGGCAATTCAGGTAAAACTATTACGTGTATTGCAGGAAAGAGAAATAGAACGTTTGGGAAGTACAAAACCTATTAAAGTAGATGTACGAATTATATGTGCAACAAACCGTAATCTTGAAGATCTTATTGCAAAAGGGGAATTTAGGGAAGATCTTTATTACAGAATAAATGTTTTTCCTATTTATGTTCCAGCTTTAAGAGAAAGAATTAATGATATACCTGTCCTCGCAGATTTTTTTATTGATAAATTTAATAAGCGTCTAGGAAAAAATATCAAGCGAATTACTGCCATGGCAATTGATACGTTAATGGTTTATCATTGGCCTGGAAATATACGTGAACTTGAAAACTGTATTGAAAGAGCCTGTATCCTTAGTAATGATAATGTGATCAGAACAACTAATTTACCACCAACTTTGCAAACGGCTGTAACAAGTGAGACTGAACAAAATGGCACTTTGGAAATAATTCTGGGTAAACTGGAAAAGCAGATTATTATGGATACGCTGATTACCTGTAAGGGAAACATGGCAAAAGCTGCCGACCAATTAGGCATTACTGAGCGTATGATGGGTATTCGAATAAAGAAATACGAAATTGATCCTAAACGTTTTAAAACTAAAATGATTAATGAAAATGATAGAATTTGAATTCTGTGATTATGAGAATCCCATGCATCTTGATGCATTGGTTGATTTGCTTAATCACTACATGACTGATCCGATGGGTGACTCTGTACCACTCAACAAGAGGAGTCAATTGCGCTTAGTTGACGGGTTGGCTAATCATCCTTCTTCTTTTGTCTTATTCATTATTTATGATCAAAAGATTGCAGGATTGGCTACTTGTTTCGTTAATTTCTCAACGTTTAAAGTAAAGCCATATATTAATCTGCACGATTTAATTATATATGATAAATATAGAGGCAAAGGGTTGGGACGATTACTGCTGGAAGAGCTTATTCATATTTCTGAATTGAGGAAATATTGTAAAATCTCACTTGAAGTGAGGGAAGATAACAAGGTAGCTCAAAACCTTTATAGAAGTATGGGATTCAAAGAATGTATCCCTAACATGTATTTTTGGACAAAAACAATTGATGAATGAAAATAGCAATTCCTGTAATAGATGATAGTAAACATAAGTACGATATAGCCAACGGCTTTAATTCAACAGGATCACTTTGTCTTTATAATAAAGATTCAGATCAATATTCATGGATAAGAATAGCCGATCTTGCCAGTAATATGGGCGAACTTTTGCCTGCTTTAATTTCTAAAGATGTAGATAATGTGATTACCAAACACATACACCCTATGGCATTGCAGGTATTTATTCTTAAAGGAGTAAAAGTTTATTTATCAGAAGGTTTTAATTTAAAAGAAAATATTGATTTGTTCAATCAAAGTAAGTTGCATTTGTGTGATGCTATTTCTTCTTATGCTGATATTCAAATATGTGGTGGTCAATGTTCAGTCTGTTCTACTGAATGCAATGAAAAGTAATATTTAAAAAGAAAGTGTTATGTCTATAAAGAATGCAATGACTTTTATATCTAAAGTTGACAGCGATAAATTGTTGAGAACTGAATGTTACAAGTGCAAAACAAAACAAGAGTTATTGGCTTTTCTCCAAACTCAGTTAATGCTTTTCACTGAAGAAGAGTTTGAAGAAGCTATAAATATAATGCTTTTTAAATGCCAATCTTACGAAGATGCTGATAAAATTAAGCAGGTAGAGGCGTGGTTTACTTTGTTCCATTGACTTCTGACAATCGTTTTTCTACCAACGCTTTAATCTCTGTCATACCCTTGACCATCTCTGTTAGTTCTTCTATTTCGGGAGTCCGGTAGCCAAAGCCTTCCAGAGAACAGATTCCCTCGAATTTACCCACTAAAATTGATGTCATTTTCATTGACTCAGTTAATTCATTCTCAAACTCTTCTGCTTCTTTATAGAGTGCAACAGGCATGTGATGAGTAGCACTCCAATTATATCGGGCTAATAAACTCACAAAGTATTTTTCAAATGCCATGACAGCAATATTATAAAGAAGATCCTTTGTGAAATGTGTTTTCTTATTTAAACTATTTTCAAGAGTCTTTAAATAACTATTCGCATATTCAAGAGAGCTGTTGGCTAATAACAACATATCATCATCTGGAACGATAGATTCCTGTATATTCTCTTTCTCCATAATATTTCTCCTTTTTTCTTATATCCCAATAAATCCGATATAAATCTTTCTCATCTAAACACTTTTTCTTCCTAACAGCTTCTTCTTTTATTTTAAATAATAGCATGTCGCAAATAGTGTCATCATCAGGCAAATTTGCTTTCTGAAGGTAATATCTTATTGTTGATTTTCCGCTGTGCTTCCCTATAATGAAATCCTGCTCTGATTTTCCAATTTCAGAAGCTTCAATTAATTGATAGGTTCTTCTATCTTTTTGCAGACATTGAGTATGTATGCCAGATTCATGTGATAAAACAAGGCTTCCGGTAATAGGTTTGCTTTCGGGTAATATTCTGTTTGAAATCTCAGAAACGTAATTCGAAATCTCAGAATAAAGAGTAGTATTTAATTCGCAATCAATGTCTTCACTTATTTTTAAAGCCATTGAAACTTCTTCAAGAGCAGCATTACCAGCGCGTTCACCAAGTCCGTTAACTGTTACACTCAGGCATTCGGCTCCAGCTAAGTATGCTGCAACAGTATTAGCAGTTGCCATCCCTAAATCATTATGTGCATGTATTTCTAACGGTAAATCTCTGTATGTTGCACGAATGGATTTAATAAGTTTAAAGCACGAAATTGGACTTAATGTACCAACAGTGTCGGCTATCCTAACCCGAGAAGCTCCTAAAAATATACTAAGCCCAATAAATTCTTTCAGGAAAGATAAATTGGCTCTTGTGGCATCCTGAGCACCAATAGTTACATATTCAAATTGAGAAGATGCAAAATCAAACATTTCCTGTAAATTCTGCAAAACCCACTCTTCATCTTTTCCCATTGCTTTTTGAAGAATTTTAGAAACAGGAAATGATAAATGTACTCCATTAGTTCCACTTTTTGCAGCTAAAAGAATATCTTTCTTATTTGCTCTGCACCATGCAAGAGTTTTGAATTTAAATCCTTGTTTACAGATTATATTTATCTCCTGAGCCTCTTTTATTCCCAAAGCTGGAGTTCCTATTTCAAGTTCGGGAATACCAACTTCATCTAATAGTGAACAGACCTTTATCTTTTCATCTAAAGAGAAGATAACACCAGGAGCCTGTTCACCGTCACGTAAAGTTGTATCAATATAATATGGTTTCTTAATTTTCTTCATTATTTAGTCAGATATCAGATATTTGGCACATGGCTCATTATTTTCAAGAGCGTCAAGTATTTCGTCTATTACATCTTCACTATCAACCCCTCCATACCAATAATTGTTGGGATGAATAACCATTACTGGTCCTTGGGAGCATACATTCAGACAAGCTGTTGTAGATACTGCTACATCTAATCCTCTGTCTGATGCTTCTTCGCTTAGATATTGTAGCAGTCCGGCTGCACCTTTTTTGTTGCATGCACCTTGTGCTTCTCCTGCTACCCGATAAGAATTACACACTAAAATGTGATAAGCTGGCTTTTTCATTTCTTTCTTGATTTATTGTTATTGAATAAAATTATGCACATCCCTGGGCGTTACCTTTGCATCCACTGCCACATTTAAAGGCATCCGGTTTAGCTATGCTTCTGATCGGTTTATTATTATATACTCCATCAAGCCCATCGTCTATTAATCCCGTCATCTCTATTACATGTACATTACAGGAATTGAGTATTGTTTTAGGATTTTCTCCAACTCCCGATACAAGTATTGCTCTGCAATCATTTAGTGAACGAGCCATGTCTACCCATCTTTGGTCTCCTGCACCGGGTATTGGTGTTTTTCTTTCTTCAACCAATTGGAAACCTTTCGGAGACTGTTTGAAGATATACAGAGAAGTAGCCTCTCCTAAATGTAAGTTAACCAGTAACCCTTCGTGAGTTGCCACTGCTACGTAAGGGCGAGTTGCCAGATCGAAAGCCGGACGTGAAGCATATTCTTTCAATAATGCATGAGTCCCTTCAAGATCTTGCCCAAGTAAACCGGCGGCGTCGGCTCTGCAACGTGCACAGTGGCTCATTAATTTCAGATGCTCCGATGCCAAAGTCCGGGTCTTGAAGATCATCTTTGAATCGGGTTTAGGCGTATCTGCAAATCCTGTTTCAGCAGTGGGAATTAGTGGAATGCAGTTAATTACATCTGCTCCCAGCTCAGCGCATTTACGAGCCACTTCCGGAATATGATCTTCATTAATACCTGGGATAATAATACTGTTTATCTTGACTGTAATTCCTTTTGCTTTTAATAATGGAATACAAGTTAATTGTCTTTCAAGTAAAATTCTTGCTCCTTCAAGACCTCTGTATACATGCTTGTTATAGCGTATCCATTTATAAATCTTAGCACTGATAGTAGGGTCAATAGCATTTATGGTTATTGTAACATGGCTAACACCAAGTTCTGCTATCTCATCAATGTAAGGTTCTAAATCAAGACCATTTGTTGATAGGCAGAAAATCTTATCAGGAAAAATACTCTTAACGCTCCGCATTGTTTCCAATGTTTCTTCCGGATTGGCAAAAGGATCTCCAGGGCCAGCAATACCTACAACAGATAAGTTGTCGAGCTTTGCATCCAGTGCCTTTAGATAATCGGCAGCCTGAAAAGGAGCAAGCACAGATGATGTAACTCCGGGACGAGTTTCGTTTACACAATCATATTTCCTGTTGCAGTAGTTGCACTGAATGTTGCATTTGGGTGCTACAGGTAAGTGTACTCTTGCGTGAGAATGTTTTGCACTTTCGTCAAAGCAGGGATGAACATGTTTTTTTTCTGTTGTTTCCATAACTAAATATATTTATACCCTACAGGAGAGTTTTCTTGTTTATATTCTATTAATGCATTTACAATGCGGTCAAATAATTCCTGAGTCCCCCTATATCCAATGTGATGCAGGCGAGCTGCTCCAAAGCGGTCGTGAATGGGAAATCCTAATCTGACTAATGGAATTTTACGTTCCCGGGCAATGTAATACCCTTTACTATTTCCAATTAATATATCTGGATTTAATTCTTCAGCCTGTTCGCGCATTGTTTCAAAATCAGAACCACTTAGTACACTTATTGGAATTTCTGCCTGATCAAATAATTTTTCTACTTCTGATCTCAGCAAGCCACTGTTTCCTCCTGATCCAATAAGAGCAGGTTCTATACCTATTTCTTTTAGGAAACCGGCAAGACTTAAGACCAAATCTTCCTCACCAAAAATCATGGCACGTTTGCCGAATACATATTTGTGGGCATCTACATAAGCATCAATCAAACGCCCCCGTTCTTTCCGGTGTTTCTCAGGAACGCTCTTCTGGCTGATTTCAGACAATATATTGAAGAAGCTGTCGGAAGATTTAATTCCAATAGGCATTCCTATCTGATAGTTCTTTACTCCAAATTCATTTTCTAACCATTCTCCAGCAGTCTGGACTCTGCCTGCATTACTCCTGACGGCTCCCTTGTTAAATACATTACCTAATTCAATTGTTGCGCAAGCTCCTCCGGTACGCATTATATCACTCAGGGGAGTTCCTCCCTGGGGGATCAACTGATAATCTTTCCAATGCTCATTGTCAAGAGTCTCGGAATAGTCTGGGAAAAGAATGTATTTAATACCAAAATCATCAAGAACCTCTTTCAGGTAACGGATGTCTGCAGGAGAAACAAATCCAGGGAATATGTTTATATAATCTCCTTTGAGTTTGTTTGTGGCTAAAGATTTTATAGCTGCCAGCAAAGTATTATGAAACCCATCAATATGACTGCCGCAATAACTTGCTGTAGATACATTGATAAATGTAGGCAATTCCTTGTCTTTATTTGCCTCTTTATAATCTCTGATCAATCCGGGTAAGTCTTCACCTATTGTCTCACTTAGACAAGTAGAGGCAATTCCAATAACTTTAGGATTGTATTGCCTTATAATATTATTGATTCCTGTGATAAAGTTCCGGCTTCCCCCATAAACAGTAGCAGCTTCACTAAAGTTTGATGAAGCAATATCTACCGGTTCTTTATAATGGCTAATCATATACCGGCGAATATATGTTGCACACCCTTGTGAGCCGTGGATAAGCGGAACACATCCTTCTATTCCTTTTAATGCTACAGATGCACCTAGTGGGGCACATAGTTTGCATGCATTACGGTTTGATATATATTGCTTCTCCATATTATACTTGTTTATTTAGTAAATTGCCATACCGGACTCATTGCTGTCGCATAAATCTCACGTGCAAAATTCATCATTCCTTCATAACCGGCTAGAGCCTCTTTTCTTTCGTGATTATGATCACAGAATCCTAATCCTATCTTATGTGCGATGGGGCGCTCCTTTACTCCTCCAATAAAAATATCCGCATGCTTTTCTTTTACGAAATGAGATAGCTCAACAGGATTAGAGTCATCAACTATAATTGTGCCCTCATCGCAAAGTTTTTTAATGAGTTCATAATCTTCAGTGGTTCCGGTTTGTGATCCAACAATAACAGTCTGAACACCTATCAGGCGAAGAGCTTTTATTAATGAAATAGCTTTGAAAGCACCACCCACATAGATTGCCGCCTTTTTTCCTTGCAGTCTTTCCTTGTACCATTTAAGTTGCGGCATAAGTCGGGTAAATTCTGTGCGGACTAGCTCTTTGGCTTTAGCCATCATTTCTTCACTTTTGAAGAAAGAAGCAACATCGTAAAGCGCATCACTCATATCCTCAATGCCGAAATAGGAAACCCTCATGCTTGGAATACCATATTCTTTTTTCATCATTTGAGCCAGATAGTTCATGGATCCGGAACATTGAACAACATTTAAGGAAGCATTGTGGGCATTACAGATATCTTCAACTCTTCCATCTCCGGTGATTGTGGCGTTAACATGAATACCCATCTTTTTGTAATACTCCAATAAAATCCAGAGTTCACCGGCAAGATTAAAGTCACCGAGTATATTTATGCTATACTTAGGTGTTGGTTTATTTATAGTGCCTACAAGTTGAAAGAGTGCTTCGCAAGCAACCTTATACCCGTCTTTTTTTGATCCTTGAAAGCCAGGTGCCTGAACAGGGATAACGGGAATACCTTTACGGAGAGCCATCTCTTTGCAGGCTGATTCCACATCATCACCAATAACTCCTACAATACAGGTAGTATAAATAAAAGCAGCTTTTGGATGATGAAGATCAATCAATTCTTCCATAGCCGCATTCAATTTATCGATACCTCCAAAGATGACGTCTCTCTCTTGTAAATCGGTGGAGAAACTAAGTCTGTGTAACTCTGGTCCTGAAGAAAGAGAACCTCTTATATCCCATGTATATGCGGCGCATCCAATAGGACCATGGATAAGATGCAATGCATCTGCAATAGGATAGAGCACAACTCTGGAACCACAAAAAACGCATGCCCTTTGACTAACCGAACCAGCCAGGCTCTCTTTGTTGCACTCTATCGTTGCTGCATTAATTCCTGCGAATGCCACTTGCTTTTCTCTTTCTTTTAAAATATAGTCCATATCGATCTTACATTTAATTATTATAATACCAAAACCATGCCAAAGAGTTGAGTTTGCTAATCAGGATTACTCTATGCATTCAAATTCAGATATTTACAGATAAGCATTATAAAAGAGAGGGAATATCGGTATTACCCGGAAGTAGGAAGACGGGAATAATCTTACATTTATGTAGGATTATTTTCTTTCTTATTCTTTAGTAAAAAAGCTCCGGCATTCTGAGAATTATGACTTTTTCTCAAAGATGCAGAAGCATTTTAAACTAACAACTCTCAATAGATTACATTTGGAACTCAACCTTCTCTTCAGGACAAGTTCGATCCTGATGATCCATAAAAGCATTTAAAATCTGAATAACCAGGTTTGTTGCACCAACATATCCGGTTTTAGGGAAGTAGTTGTGTCCGGAGCGATCGGCAATTGGGAAACCAAAACGAATAAACGGTGTATCTTCATCTCTGGCAATGTATTTACCATAGGTGTTGCCTATAAGCAAATCAACCCCTTCTTGTTTAATCCACTGATGAAGACGGAACATATCAGCACGTTCACCGCTCATGAACTTCGCTTCAGGAATATCTTTTAATATCTCGGACATACGTTCATCGAAAGGTTTTCCTGGTGTTCCACTAACGATATAAACCGGTTTCATGTCTAGGCTTACCAAAAACTCAGTAAGAGGAATCAATGTATCCGGATCTCCCCATAATGCTACGCGTTTGCCATAAAGATATTTGGCATTGTCGGCAATAAGGTCGATTAATTGTCCGCGTTCTTCTGTGATACTATCAGGAATAGGAAGATTAGCATGACGGCTAAGAGACATAAGGAAGCGGTCTGTTGCTTTTAAACCAATAGGAATGTCTACCACTTCAAACTTAACTTTGCATTTGTTTTCAAGTTTAATGCAAGCATCTTCCGTGCAATATTGTCCAAGGCCGATTGTAAATTTGCTATCACCCGTAGCTCTCAGTTCCGGAATTGTTGTTCCTCCGTCGGGATACATGTGGTATTTACCGTTGAGAGGAGTATCAAGTACGCCGGTCATGTCCGGGAACATAATTGTTCTTGCTTCCATTACCTGAGCAAGTCTTTTTATTTCCCGCATGTCTGATGGTTCCATCCATCCTGCAACCAGGTTTACCACATTCTTTTTCTTAGGTGTAGCAGTAGAGAAGAACTTTACCATTGCTGCAACCTGATTAGAATATCCGGTGATATGCGTTCCAACGTATGATGGTGTATTGCAATAAATCACAAATTTCCCTTCGGGTATTAGTCCATCGTCATTAGCTTTAGAGACAATCTGAGTAAGGTCATCGCCAATTGTTTCGGAAAGACAAGTTGTGTGAACCGCAATAACTTCTGGTTTATAAACCGTGAACATAGTCTCTATTGCCTGAACCAAGTTGGCCGAACCACCGAATACTGAAGAACCTTCCGAGAAAGAACTGGTTGCAGCTACAACCGGCTCTTTAAAATGGCGGGTTAATGTACTTCTATGATAAGAACAACAGCCTTGCGAGCCATGACTGTGGGGCAAGCATCCATGAATACCTAACGCAGCATACATTGCTCCAATAGGTTGACAGGTTTTGGCGGGGTTAATAGTCAAGGCCTTTCTGTCTATTTCTTTATCTGTAGTGTGCTTTAATAACATAATTCTTTTTGTTTTTACAGGTTAATAAACATATTCTGCTTCGACGATATCCTCTTTTTCCCAGGGAGCTTTCATTTCTTTCCAAATGCTGCAACAAGCTATTTGCTCAATATCCTTGTAGAAGTTGATAGCTCCTTCAAAAGCTGCGTACGGACCACCGTAATCGTAGTTATGCAACTGTTTCAATGGTATACCCATTTTTTGCACGCAGAACTTTTCTTTGATACCGGCGCAGAAGATATCCGGATGATACATCTCGATAAGTTTCCCCATCTCGTAATGACTTAAGTCATCTATAACGAGAGTTCCTTTCTTCATTTCTGCCATCATACCTTCGTAACCGTTGAATTCCAGTCCTTCTTTTTCCAAAGCTTTTAATTCCTCTTCGGTTTTACGTGGTTTAAAGCGGGTGGCATCTTCTTTAACCGTAATTTGTTCAATGTTACGACTATCTGCATCAATCTGAATGGAAGGAATTACACTGCGACCTTCGTAGTCGTCGCGGTGGCCGAATTCATATCCGGCAGAGATTGTTGTCATCCCCAATTCATTGAATAGTTCCTGATAATGATGAGCACGAGAACCTCCCACGAAGAGCATAGCCAGTTTGCCTTTGGTTTTTTCCAATGCTTTTTCCTGAGCCTCTTTTACTGGGATCATCTCTTCAGCAATCACTTTCTCTATACGGTCAATTAATTCCTGATCACCAAAATATTTACCAACCTTACGAAGTGTTTTTGCTGTAGCTTCTGCACCAATAAAGTTTGCTTTCATCCATGGAATACCAAAAGATGTTTCAAGCATCTCTGCTACATAGTTTATTGATCGGTGGCACATAACCAGACTTAAATCGGCAGTATGTGCAGTTTCAAATTGTTTCTTTGTGGAGTTACCGGACATTGTTGCTACAAGCTCAATACCACACTTATCCATTAATGTTTCAATAGCAAAGGCATCGCCACCAATGTTGTATTCACCTAAAACGTTTATTCTGAATTTGTATTTGCCATCTACAGAATCGTCATTACCAATAAGGTTTTTGTATAAACCATTGTTTGCAATGTGGTGACCGGCCGACTGTGATACTCCACGATATCCTTCGCATGAGAATCCGAAGATATTTACTTTACCTTCCAGTTCTTCAGTCATGTGACGAGCCACGCGGTGCACATCGTCTCCAATCAATCCAACCGGACAGGTAGAGAAAATTGCAATAGCTTTCGGGTGAAATAGTTCGTATGCTTCACGAATGGCCTGCTTTAGCTTTTCTTCCCCTCCAAACACAATATTGGAATCCTGCATATCCGTAGAGAAAGCATAAGGAATAAAGTTCTCAGGAGCCTGTTCGTCAGGGCGAGTCTGGTTACGGCGGGTGAGCCATGAGTAAAATCCACAACCGATTGGTCCGTGAGTGATATTTACAATATCTCTTGTTGGGCCCAGAACCACACCTTTACACCCGGCATAAGTACATCCTCTCTGAGTAATAATTCCGGGAATTGTACGTACGTTGGCCTGAATCTGAGGAATTTCATCAGGATCATTGTACACAATTGCTTTTCCTCTTTTCTTTGCAACCTTTTTAGGATAGGCCGCTAGTACCTCTTCTTTAAATTCAGCGAGGTTAATATCCTTTTCTGTATCTTTTGTCATAGCAGTAACCTCCTTTAATCTAATGTTTCGTCACCAGATTCACCCGTGCGAACACGAATAGAACCAACGGTATCAATTACGAATATTTTCCCATCGCCGCTTTTTCCTGTTTGATTTGCCTTGATAAGTGTTTCTACAGCCAGATCTTTCTTCTCGTCGGTAACCACAAGCGTAATCATTCTTTTGGATTTCAGACGAGGCATCTCCGAGATCAGTTCATGATGTTCAGGATCTACGTCGGCGGCCTTTTCCAAATCGCCGTGTCCTTTTCCGCGTCCCAGAACAGGCATGGCGGTGAAAGACGGCAACCCTGCTTCCGAAAGAGCGATTTTTGTGTCACTCATCTTGGCAATGCGAATCATTGCTAATATTAGTTTCATAATTCCTAGTCTCGTTTGATTTATACTTCTTTTCTACCGCTGGAGATGGTGTAGGTTTCTTCTACCGGAGTAACGAATATCTTTCCGTCGCCAAACTGTCCTTTTTCTCCTGAACGGGCAGCTTCCATGATTGTTTCAATAACAAAATCCTTATCTTTTTCAGGAATTACAATCATTAAAAGGTCTTTGGGCAATTCGTCATAAGTAACATTTCCTACTTTAAGACCGCGCTGTTTACCGCGACCGAACACTGATAGTTTTGTAACTGCGGGGAAACCTGCATCGAATAGTGCTTTCATTACTACGGATGATTTCTCTGGGCGAACAATTGCTCTTAATAAATACATATAAAGTCCTCCTTTATTTATTAGTTCATAATACCGAAACCTACCAAAAGATCTTCCAGTTCGGGCATAGAAAGTGGTGTTGGGATAACAAACATTTGGTTATCGTTTATTTTCTTTGCCAAAGAACGATATTCGTCGGCCTGAGTGTGTTCCGGTGCATGGTCGATAACTGTTTTACGGTTAATTTCTGCATGTTGAACCATGTTATCGCGAGGAACAAAGTGAATCATCTGAGTTCCGAGTTTCTTTGCGAACTCTTCAATCATGTTTGCTTCGTTATCTACCTTACGAGAGTTGCAGATAAGACCTCCCAAACGAACTGTTCCTACTTTTCCGAATTTGGCAATAGACTTGCAGATGTTGTTGGCTGCGTACATAGCCATCATCTCTCCTGAGCAAACAATATACACTTCCTGAGCTTTGCCATCGCGGATTGGCATGGCGAAACCACCGCAAACTACGTCGCCAAGTACATCATAGAATACATAATCAAGATGCTTGTCGTCATCGTATGCACCAAGCTGTTCAAGCAAGTTGATGGAAGTAATGATACCACGACCGGCACAACCTACTCCCGGTTCCGGACCACCTGATTCTACACAACTGGTTTCGTGAAATCCTGGTTTCATAACATCATCCAGATCAATATCTTCGCCTTCGTCACGAAGTGTATCGAGAACTGTTTTCTGTGCAAGACCGTGTAACAGCAAACGAGTGGAATCTGCTTTAGGATCACAACCTACAACCATTACTTTTTTTCCCATTTCAGCCAAACCGGCTACAGTGTTTTGCGTTGTGGTACTTTTACCAATGCCGCCTTTTCCATAAATAGCAATCTTTCTCATAATCTTATTACCTTAAGTTAATTCATAAACCTGTAAAACTATAAACAGAAAGCGTGCCAAAATAAAATGATACCCTTGAGATGAGTGAAGGTGTTGTAATGTAACTAATTGATTATTAGCTGTGTATAATGGGTGAAAATAATTAATAATAATTGAATTGCTATCGGGTACTGATTTCAGAAGAGGGAATTATTGTTACTTAAATGTAGGAAATAATACATAAATGTAGGATTATTGTCCCAGAAAAAGCTCACTGAGAGCAGAAATCTCACCAAGAAATTGGGCATAATTTTGAAAGTATCCGTCACTGAATATTTCTTTCGGGTTACCTTGTGATAATACTCTACCGTTCTTTATGGTCATAACCGATGAAGCCAGGGAGCAGACCTCGTTCACATCGTGGCTTACGAGTATAGTAATTGTGTTTAGTAACAGGTGTGCTTTTCGAATTTCATGTTGCAGAGCAATGCGCATTTCAAAATCAAGTGCCGATAATGGCTCATCCAGCAGCAAAAGATTTGGTTTGGCAGCCAACGCTCTGGCCAGTGCCACTCTTTGCCTTTGTCCACCGGAAAGTTGAGTAGGCTTTTGCTTCCTTAATGCAATGAGATCGAATAACTCCATAAGCTCTTCTATAGCATCAGTGTCTTTTTCTTTTTGTGCAAACCTGATATTACCTTCCACACTCATATTCGGAAAGAGAGCATAGTCCTGGAACATATATCCTACGTTACGGAGCTGAGGAGAGAGATTTATTTTCCGGTCGGAGTCGAACCAAACAGTATCATTATATACAATTCGGCCTTTAGAAGGAGTGGTAAGTCCGGCCAGGATTCTCAGCAGAGTTGTTTTTCCCGAACCCGAATGGCCGAAGAGACAAAGTAATTCTCTGTCTGCTATCTCGGAACAGATTTTTAGTGTCTTTTTCCCTTCCGAAGTAAGCATCGGACGTTCTATATCTATTTTCAGCATAATTCCTTTAAAGTGTTTTCTTGTTGCCGTTTATACTGTATATAATAGTTAATATAACCATTGAAACAATGAATAATACAAACGAATATTTGTTTGCTGTGTCGTAGTTAAGTGATTGCACTTCATCATAAATGGCAATGGAGGCTACTCTTGTTTCTCCGGGCATGTTTCCTCCTACCATTATTACTACTCCAAACTCCCCGATGCAGTGAGCAAAAGTCATTGCAACTGCTGTTATAATGGAAGGTTTTATGTTGGGAATAAGAACCCTTGTAAAGGTGGTGAAGAATGATTTTCCCAAAGTATACGATGCCTCCCTGTAACTTTGGGGAATACTTGCAAAGCCGTTCTGCAAAGGCTGAACCATAAACGGCAGACTAAAAAGTACGCTAGCCACTAATATTCCCTCAAAACTAAATGCCAGACGAAGGTTTAGTGTATGCTCCAGAAAATGACCTATGGTATTTTGCGGACTGTAAGCAACCAGCATGTAAAAACCAAGCACAGTGGGGGGCAAGACAAGCGGCATACTGATCAGTGCTTCTATTAATGGTTTAAAACGGAAACGCTTGTATGCCAGCCAGTAACCTAAGGGCAAGCCTTTGATAAGAAGTATTACAGTAGTAATTGTAGCCAGCTTACCTGTAAGAAGAAGGGTTTGTAGAAAATCATCGTTCATATTATGTATATTCAATTAAATAAGTTAGTCAAAGTTTGGGGTTAGCTAAGCATAAATAACCTGAAAGAATGTTTTATTAATGTACAGCAAATTTTTAAATAGTGTACATTTATTATAATTTAGGTGTACACTAAATTAAATACTAGTGTACACCAATCTGAAAACATATACCGAGACATCACTCTAATGTTCCTTTAACGAGGAACTGAGTATCCGTACTTTTCCCAATAAACTTTGGTTCTTGGTGATAGAACATAAGCCATGAATTTGCTTGTTTCGGTGTTTCTTACTGCAGTTTTGATAAGAATGCACGCCTGCTCTACCGGAGTATAAAGTTTCGGATCTACAATATAGTATTTTCCTTGTCCTTTCATCTCCGGAGCCAGTGCAAGCGAGAGGGCAACGAAACCAATTTCAGCATTGCCGGTAAAGGCAAACTGAGCAGCCTGTGAGATATTATCGCCAAGCACTATCTTTGATTTCAATGATTCATAAAGTCCCATCTTTTTAAGCAATTCGAATGAACGCTCACCATAAGGAGCAGTCTCCGGTTTGGCTATGGCTATTTTCTTTATAGCCGGGTCTTTCAATACCGAAAGTCCTTTAGTTACATCCAATGAAGTGCTGTATATGGCCAGTTTTCCGTAGGCATAAGTCTTCATGGCTCCCCAGGCAACCCCTTTTGCTTTCAGTTTCAATGGGAACTCATTGTCGGCAGCCATAAAGAAGTCAAAGGAAGCACCATTGAGAATCTGCTGAACCAATGTACCCGAACTGCCGAATGTGATGTTGATCTTAGCTTTAGGATGCTCTTTTTCATATTGTGCTTTTATATCCTCCAGCACATAACGGAGGTTTGCAGCAGCGGCAACATTTACTTTCTGAGCTTGTGCAAGGATACATACCAGTATCAGTGCCACGGTTATAATCGTTCTTTTCATGAGATTGAGTTTTATATTTTATTTATCGGTAAAAATAGATTTCAGATAAGAAGGAGAGACTGTGAGCATTACATATCCCCATTGTGGAAAGCGGGTTTTGGCATCGGCGGTCATGCCTTTTGCTATGCGAGTGTTGTCTTTTGCAAAGTAGGTGCTCCAGCCAACTTGTAGTTTACTCCATTCATTGAGTTTGTAGTTAAGGCAAAGATCTAACTCCGAACCAAGTGATTTGCCAATGTTTTGACTATTGCTTGTCATGTCTTTACTGGAACTGAATACGTGAAATGCACCTTCAATGCTGGTTGTTTTACTTACTTTAGCATTTATACTGCCGTAGTAATCAAGCAGACCTGCGCTAAGAGGTGTTGACCAATATTCCATGGAACCATTAAAACTGTGATTTGAGCCATAGAGCTTTCTGAAGTTTTTCTGTTTGCCATCAGTTTTGTTATCATCTCCCGACAGGTAATCTGTACCTAAACAGGTTGTAACTGCCGAAGATATTTTGTAGTTTAACTTCACTGCCGCCATGCTACCTCTCAAATCATCACCGGTTTGATTCTTTCCTGCCTGAAAGTAGGCTGTGGCAAGTGCGGAAAATGGTTTTGTTTCATTGCCATATTTCAGATTACCGCCAAAAGTGTATCCGTGATTCATATTAACCTTTGTACCGTACTTCGTAGCATCTGTGGTAGGCTGCATGCCTTCGTCTACAGCAATGGCGGAAAGAGTCAGATCTTTCGCAATTCCTTTAGACAACCAAAGTAAACCCATGTACCGGTATTTGGCCCCATTAGTATAAACAGTTTCCGAAGAAATGGCAGAAGTATTGTTATAAGCAAAACCCAAATGGGCCTGAAAGTCATTTACATTGTACTTGAACAGAGCCATATCGTGAGAATTACCCGTATTACTCCAGTTGGAAGCCGAGAACAAACGGCCATCATCATAAGTCAATGCCTGTCGTCCTACTTTAGCAGAGCCTCCCGGCATTAATAAAAACTCAGCCCATGCTTCAAACACTCCCAGTGTAGCAGTCTCTGAACTAGGAGCTGTTTTACCGTAAGTGCGGGAATCCTGAATAGTAAACTGGGTCTTCAGAACTGCAGAAGTAAAGGTTGCTCCCAAACGTGTACGCTGAATGGCAAAAATACCCGGATCATTACTGTCCGATAATGGAGCTCCGAAACCATCTCTATACTCTACCCTGGGTCTGAATTCCCCATCAATAGCTACTGTCTGTGCATTCATCTTACACGCACAGACAGTTGCAGCAATTGTTATCCAAAAACATTTTTTACCTAATACCTTCATAATACTAACTTTTAAAATAAATATCCGTTATCAAAAACAGAGAATAACGCTTTCTTAAAGGAAAGCGATATCCACCCTAAAGAATATCGCTCCCTAAAAAAAACAGCTTTCTAATTCGCTGTTCGTTTGCTCTAATAGCTTAATGATTTCAATTTCATGCATGGCGTAGCTTTCAATGACCTTCATTCCGTAAGGGCTTATACTGCAACCACCTCCGTCTTTTCCTCCCTTTTGCCTTATCACCACAGGAATGGGCGAGAGTCTATTCATCTTATCAATCAAATGCCAGGCGTGTTGGTAAGACATCTTCAGGCTCTTTGCTGCTGCATTGATAGATCCATCTGTCAAAATCTGCTTTAATAACCGGTACTGGCTTTGGCCAATAAAGACTTCGTTATCCCGATAAATGGTAAGAAGGGCATCCATTGAGAATGTTGAGCGATCCATGCGGCCTGGCGATTTAAATTCCAATCATCACTTCGGTAGATTTGAAGATAGCGTATGCTTCATCTCCTACCTTTATATTGAGCTCGCCAATACTATCTACTGTGATTACTGAGACAATTGTGTTTCCTCCGCCAATGTCGAGTTTAACCTTTGCGGTAACAATACCCGGAACAATCTCTATTACCTTACCTTTAATTGTGTTTCTTGCGCTTAATAACATAATCTTCTTTGTTTAAATGAGTATTAATCATCGTCTTTTTCATGAAGAAGAATACAAAGGCCGTGCCAGAAATTATAACTTTTTAATTATGAATGCTTTAACTATGAATGTAGCTTTTGAAGTTTTATTATTAGCTACATTTATGTGTTGTTTTTAGACTGTAGATTACTTTATAGTCGGATTTGAAAGGTGCTTTAGAAAAGAAAAAAGCCTGTACAATTCCTTTTTTAAGGAGCTGCACAGGCTTAGTATTTATTAATCTTTCGACTAGTATATGCCGAATTCTTCTTTTACTTTGTCGATATAATCGAGTTTTTCCCAGGTAAACAATTCTACTTCTACAGTCTTATCTTCCAGGTAACGAGAGTGGAAACTCTTGGTTACAACCTTTGGAGTACGTCCCATGTGTCCGTAAGCAGCAGTTTCCGAATAGATAGGATTACGAAGTTTCAGGCGGTCTTCGATTGCTTTTGGACGAAGATCGAATATCTTATCAATTTTCTTTGCAATCTCCCCGTCAGTAATGTTCACATTGCTGCGGTTATAAGTGTCAACATAAATATTGATAGGACGTGCCACACCAATAGCATAAGATATCTGAACGAGGATCTCATCGGCTACACCTGCAGCAACAAGGTTCTTTGCAATGTAACGTGCTGCATAAGCTGCACTACGGTCTACCTTGCTAGGGTCTTTTCCTGAGAAAGCACCACCACCATGAGCACCTTTACCACCGTAAGTATCAACAATAATCTTACGTCCGGTTAATCCTGTATCTCCGTGAGGTCCCCCAATAACGAACTTTCCTGTTGGATTAACGTGGTAAGTAATAGCACCGTTGAACAAGTCCAATACCTTTTTGTTATGAATAGAAGCAAAAACTCTAGGCATCAACACCTTTAATACGTCTTCGCGGATAACAGAAAGCATCTCTTCGTCGGCTTTCAACTGCGCTTCAGGAGAGTCGTTTTCAGGTTTAACGAAATCATCGTGCTGAGTAGATACAACAATAGTATCAATACGCACAGGTTTTCCGTTATCATCATATTCTATTGTAACCTGGCTTTTTGCATCTGGACGGAGGTAAGTCATTTGCTTGCCTTCTTTTCTGATTTTAGCCAGAATATATAGTATTTTATGCGCAAGATCAAGAGATAAAGGCATGTAGTTTTCTGTTTCGTTGGTTGCATAACCAAACATCATTCCCTGGTCGCCAGCACCCTGTTCCATTGGGTCTGAACGTTCCACTCCACGATTGATATCAGGAGATTGTTCGTGAATAGCAGAAAATACGCCGCATGAGTTTCCTTCGAACATATACTCGCCTTTGGTATAACCAATTTTATTGATTACGTTACGAGCAACTTCTTGCAGATCAACATAAGCTTCAGATTTCACTTCACCCGCAAGTACTACTTGTCCTGTAGTAACGAGAGTTTCGCAAGCTACTTTAGAACTAGGATCGTAAGCCAACAGTTCGTCAAGTACAGCATCCGATATTTGATCGGCTACTTTGTCGGGGTGTCCTTCAGACACCGATTCGGATGTGAATAAATATCCCATGGATAAATAAAGTTTTAGATTGACGGATTTTTAATTCGTCTGTTTATACTAAATAAATATTCTGAAAAGGGATTGATTCGGAAGGAAGAAACGCGATAAATAAGCTATTATTTAGCATTTTTTACTGTGGTTGCAAGCTGCCCAAATCTTTCCACATTTAATTCTGGTACAAATGTATAGCTAATTTCCTGAGTTTTGTTCTTTTAGCTGTATAAATTTTAAGACTTTAACACTCATAAAGACAATTCATCATAGAAAGATTGAACCGTTTTCCCTGTACCGGGAATCACAAGTTCCGGAGCAATTTCCCAAAGAGGCTTCATTACAAAGAGCCTTTCGGTCATAAGTGGATGAGGAATGGTTAAGCTTTCAGTACTCAGAATGAGGTCATCATATAGAAGAATATCAATGTCGATAACTCTGTCACTATAGGTTCCGTTAACCGATTTTTTATTTCTGCCAATCTCTTTTTCAATCTCCTGAGTCTCTTCCATTAGTTGAAGGGGAGAAATAGAAGTTTCTGCACAAACAACTGCGTTGAGAAAAGAATTTGTAGATTCAAATCCCCACGGTTCGGAAGCATAAAAAGCGGATTGGGAAGTAATTCTCCCAATCCGCTCTCTTATTTTATCAATAGCAAGACACAGGTTTTTCTCTTTATCGCCCAGATTTGTACCTAAACCGAAATAAACCAATGCCATTGTTTTTATTCTATTAGTCAATAATCAACATTGCATCTCCATAAGTACCGAAGCGGTATCCTTCTTTCAATGCAACCTGATAAGCATCCATAACAAGATCATATCCACCAAATGCTGCAACAATCATCAATAATGTAGATAGAGGCATGTGGAAATTAGAGATCATTGAATTGGCTACTGTGAACTCATAAGGAGGGAAAATAAATTTATTAGTCCATCCTTCGAAAGTCTTAAGGTGTCCGTCTGTACTTACTGTACTTTCAATAGCTCTCATAACTGTAGTTCCAACAGCACAGATGTTTCTGTTAGCATCTTTTGCCTTGTTTACAATATTAACAGCTTTTTCAGAAACAAACATTTGCTCTGAATCCATCTTGTGCTTAGTAAGATCTTCTACATCAATATCGCGGAAGTTACCAAGGCCTGCATGCATGGTGATAAATGCAAAGTCGATTCCTTTAATCTCCATACGTTTCATCAACTCACGGCTGAAGTGCAAACTTGCGGTAGGTGCAGTTACAGCTCCTTCGTTTTTTGCAAAGATAGACTGGAATCTTTCTTCGTCGTCTGCCTCTACGGGGCGATTGATAATAGTATGAGGAAGTGGAGTCTCGCCAAGAGCATAAAGTGCTTTCTTGAATTCTTCATGAGGTCCGTCATAAAGGAAGCGAAGCGTACGTCCGCGCGAAGTAGTGTTGTCAATTACTTCAGCAACCATTGAATCGTCTTCACCGAAATATAGTTTGTTACCAATTCTGATTTTACGAGCAGGATCTACCAATACATCCCACAAACGAAGTTCTTCGTTTAACTCACGTAATAAGAAAACCTCAATGCGTGCTCCTGTTTTTTCCTTGTTTCCATAAAGACGGGCAGGGAACACTTTAGTATCATTGAATATAAAAACATCTTTATCATCAAAATAATCTAAGATGTCCTTAAACACTCTATGCTCTATTTCACCAGTCTTCTTATGAAGAACCATCAAACGGGATTCATCCCTGTACCTAGTAGGGTGCAAAGCAATTTTATCCTCTGGAAGCTTAAATTTAAATTGTGATAGTTTCATATTTTCTTTCTTTACGTTAGTTTACTTCTCTATTTCTTGTTTATCCAACCATTCCACGAAATCTTCAATTTCCATGCAATGTTCTAATTTTACATCTCCCACACGGGTGCGGATTAGTCCGGTGAGATGGGCACCGCTATTCAATGCTTCTCCGATATCTCTGGCTAAAGCACGGATATAAGTACCTTTGCTGCACACTACCCGAATCTTTATTTCGGGTAAATTACACTCTAGTAATTCAATTTCATCAATAACTAAAGTCTTAGGCTTCAGTTCTACCTCTTTTCCTGCTCTTGCCAGTTCGTAAGCTCTTTCGCCATCGATCTTGCAAGCAGAAAAGGCAGGCGGTATCTGTTCAATACTTCCTATAAATTTTTTCAGAGCTTCTTCTACCACTTCACGGGTAATATGTTCCGTAGGGTAAGTAGCGTCAATCTCTTTTTCCAGATCAAAAGAAGGAGTCGTTGCTCCCAATTTTATCGTGGCAATATATTCTTTAGTCTGATACTGAAATTCTTCAATTCGCTTGGTTGCTTTACCAATGCATATAATCATTACACCTGTAGCTAGCGGATCAAGAGTTCCGGCATGGCCTACTTTTAGCTTTTTTACTCTAAGTTTTCTCAGCAACGGATATTTCACCTTTGCTACGAGATTAAAAGAAGTCCACGTTAGTGGCTTGTTGAAGTATAATACTTCTCCTTCAATAAAGTTCATTAAACGACTTCTAAGTTATGTCCTAAATACATCATCACTAAAATGATTCCTCCCACGATAATACGATAATAGCCAAAAGCTTTAAACCCGTATTTGGTCACAAAGCTGATAAAAAACTTAATAGCAAGCAATGCTACAATAAATGCCACTATATTTCCTATAACCAATGCTCCTATGTTTTGAGTCAGAATATCAATTCCGTTTGGTTCAAGAAGAAGCTTCAACAGTTTATAGGCTGTAGCAGCAAACATGGTAGGAACAGCAAGGAAAAAAGAAAACTCGGCAGCTGTTTTGCGAGACATCTTTTGTGCCATACCTCCTACAATCGTAGCCATTGAACGAGATACGCCCGGTATCATGGCTATACATTGAAAAAGACCAATATTAAAAGCTTTTTTCTCTGTCATGCCTTTGCTTTCATCTACTTTTTTAAAGATATTATCAACGAAAAGCATGAATATTCCTCCTATAACCAACATTACTGCAACGACAGTTACACTTTCCAGCATTTCGTCAATTTTATCACTGAATGCAAACCCGAAAAAAGCTGCCGGAATAAATGCAACTAAGAGTTTCCAATAGAAATCAAACTTATAGATGAATCTTTTGACATAAACAACAACTTTTCCAGAAAAAGGTTTGTCAGCCGCTGCTTGTTGATCAAAGATTTTACATTTATTCAGTTTAAAGAAACGTTTCCAGTATAGAACAACAACCGATAAAATTGCTCCAAACTGGATTATTACAGTAAATGCTTTTACAAACTCAGTACTCTGAACGCCCAACATGCTTTGAGCAATAATCATATGTCCGGTAGAAGATACCGGAAGAAATTCTGTTAGACCTTCAACAATAGCAATTATGATGGTTTGTAAATATGATAAATCTCCCATTCTTATTCTTCAGATTTTGGTTTACGAACTACTCCATAGATCATAAATATAAATCCTAAGAAGCAAATTACCGGAGCTAGTTTAATTCTACGTGCACTGAAAATATCTGGTTGGAAAGTTGTTTCTGTTGTAGAAGGACCAGCCATTAATATAAATCCCAGAATAACAACGATCATTCCTATTGCCAATAAGATAAAATTTGTCTTACCAAAGGCTAATTTCTTTTTATCCATATTCTTTGTTTATTATGTTTCTTGTTGTTAGATATAGTAAAGAGTACTTGCTTTCATTCTCAGATATCTGTTAATAGAAAGATAAGCACATAAGAATGTTATTATAATACCGAAAAGGAATACCGATGCAGAAACAATAAGCATTACCTCGGGAGTAACAATAGAGATTAGTTCAGGCTCATAGTTTACTAACATGTTAGCCCCTCCCAATAATATTGCATCTGCTGCAAATGCAGAGATTACCCCAATCCATATATTACGTATAAGGAACGGTTTTCGAATAAATCCCCAACTAGCACCAACAAGTTTCATGGTGTGAATCAGGAATCTCTTTGAATATATTGTCAACCGTATTGTATTGTTGATCAGTGCAAAAGATATAAACGTGAGCAATCCGGCAAGGCAAAGTAACACAATACTGATGTTGCGGATATTATTGTTCACAGAATCAATCAAGTCTTTCTGATATAGAATCTCCTGAATATTGGTATTCTTTTTAATCTTTCTTTCAATCTTGGCAATACTGTCGGAGTTTGCATAAGCAGAGTTCAGCTTCACTTCAATTGAAGCGGTAAATGGGTTATATCCTAAAAAGTCTTCAGGGTCGGTTCCCATAGCTATGCTTTGCTCGCGGAGCGCCTGTTGTTTTGATATGTAGCTGGATTGCTTTACGAAAGGTTCTTTATTTAGTTCCTTCTGCATGGTAAGAATCTCCGATTCGGGCATATCATCACTGATAAGAATCGAGAAGTTTATATTCTCGCGTACATATACAGACAGGTTGTTTGCCGAGAGCACAAAAAACACAACTAATCCCAGCAAAAGCAAAACCAGCATAGTGCTGATACTTGAAGTTACACTTTGAATATCGAAGTATGGAACAGTATTTGTTTTATGTTTATTTCTCATAACCTTTTTTTCTGAATACATAAATAATAGAGCTGCTCTTTTCCTTATTACTTAAAGAACTGAACCATGCAAGCGTACCAGCAAACATTCCTTTTACAAGACTTGATTTGCTCTCTTTATATTTCTCACTCAATATAGACACATAAAATGCATCAAATGGCATTGGTAAATGATTTACTAATGTAAAGTTGTGCTTCTCTCCAAACTTCTTTATTGAGTCTGGTGTAAAATGCCATAAATGGCGAGGAACATCATAAGCTGCCCAAAACTCTTTATATTTTTGCGCATCGTAGGAAGAGCAATTAGGTACTGCTACAACCAGGCATCCGTCATCTTTCAATAATTCATGGAGTCTTTCCCATGTTTCATTCAAGTGTTCCAGATGTTCCATCACATGCCATAGGGTGATAACGTCGAATGAACCTGAAGAGAAATCATTCAGTCCGGAATCATCTTTAATGTCGAGGTTGAAATTCTTTTTTGCAAAAGAACGTGCCTGTGCGCTTTTCTCAATAGCTTCTACCTGCCAGCCTTTTTGCTGCATGGTATGAGAGAAGTATCCGGTTCCGGTTCCAATATCCAGAATCTTTCCCGAAGTTTTTCCAGTAATATTATTGATTAGTTGGGCCTTTTTCTGAAGCATGCGTGAACGCACCAAATGATAAAGCTCGTTCATCATCCCTTTTTTAGTATCGCTGTGGGAAATGTAATCCGGTGTTTCGTAGTATTTACCAATTTCTTTCTCCACAGGAAATCCTTGTGTAAACTGGAAACCACAATTCTCACACTGAAGTAGGTCGAATTGCTCTCCGGAAGCATAAAAATCAGTACATGTCATCTTCTTAACAAGGTGTGTTCCACCGCAAAGAGGACAAGTGTTTATTGTGAGTTTGTTCATTTGTTTATTACCATCTTGAGTAGCCAAAATTTCGTATGGCCACACTTCACCCTAATTTGGTGCAAATAAACAAATAAAAAGTGGAGTATAAGCTATTCTTTAAGGATTTTTAATTAACATAATATCTCATTGTTATCTAACTGGAATTGCCTGTTTTTGAAAACGTTTGCACTTAAGGCGAATTCTGTTTTTTACTTTAACTCAGTGTAGTCTGAATATAATTTACTTGCTTTGTGCTTAATAAAAAGTTAATCGATTAATGCTATTGATAAAGCATTCTTATTTTCAGATAATCATGATGAAGAAATTCTTTCTATTTTGTTTGTTTACATTAGGTATAGTTAATGCTTCAGGGCAACCTGATAAACTTGTTGGGAAAAATATTTCGGTATTTTATCCTAGAAATTATAATGCGGCTGCTCATTCACCTTCGTTTGCCTTAATTAAGGAGCCTGTAGCAATTGGTGATATTCCGAAGAACTGGAGCCTTAAACCAACTTTCTATTCTAAGAACGGGAAATCTTATGCAACATTGCCTATCGCTAAAGGAACCAGTCTATATGGCACAGGAGAAAATACAGGTCCGTTACTGAGAAATGGCAAAAGTGTTACTTTATGGAATACGGATAATTATGAATTTCGTAAAGACGAAGGCAAACGACTTTATCAGTCTCATCCGTGGGTGCTGGGTGTAAATAGCGATGGAACTGCATTCGGAATTATTGCAGACAATACCTGGAAGCAGCAGATAGAGTTGACTGACAGCATCCGCTTTATCTCCGAAGGACCGGCTTTCAGAATTATTATCATTAAAAGAGAATCGCCTCAGGAAGTTGTTAAATCATTAGCCGGTTTGGTTGGCAAAATGGCTTTACCTCCACTGTGGTCACTTGGCTATCAGCAGTGTCGTTTCTCTTATGTACCCGATACTCGTATTAAAAGTGTGGCCGATACATTCCGGATTAAAAAGCTTCCTTGCGATGTTATCTGGATGGATATTGATTATATGGATAATTTCAAGGTTTTCACTTTCGACAAAAAGAAAATTCCTAATCCTAAAGAAGTAAACGATTATTTGCATAGCAAGAATTTTAAATCCATTTGGATGATTGATCCGGGAATAAAGGCCGAGAAGGGATATTCTGTTTACGAATCAGGAAGCGAGGGTAATCACTGGGTTTTGAATAAAGAAGGAAAAGAGTTTAATGGCAATGTGTGGCCCGGTAAATGTGCTTTCCCCGATTTTACACGACCAGAGACCAGAGCCTGGTGGGGCGATCTTTATAAAAACTTTATGGCTACAGGTATTGATGGTGTTTGGAATGACATGAATGAGCCTTCAGTTTTTGATGGTCCTGATGGAACAATGCCTGAAGATAATTATCATAGAGGCGGAGGTGATTTGGTTGCCGGTTCTCATCTTCGTTATCATAATGTATATGGTACACTGATGATTAAAGCATCAAGAGAAGGTATTATGAAAGTTAATCCCGATAAGCGACCATTTATATTATCACGTTCGGGCTTTTTAGGTAGTCATCGTTATGGCGCGACCTGGACTGGCGATAATTCTTCGACTGAGGAATATATGAAACTATCTGTTCCGATGTCTCTTAATCTGGGCTTATCTGGACAGCCGTTCAGCGGACCGGATATGGGAGGCTTTACCAAGAATGCTACTCCCCAACTTTTTGGACAATGGATTGCAACTGACGCATTTTTCCCCTTTATGAGAGGCCATGCAAGCAATGATGCCAACAATAAAGAGCCATGGGCTTTTGGACAGGAGATAGAAAATGTATCTCGTACGGCATTAAACAGAAGATATCGTTTATTGCCTTATCTCTATACTTTGTTTTACGAATCGTCTAAAGCGGGTGTGCCGGTTATGCAACCTGTCTTTTTTGCCGATGTAAAGGATACAACGCTAAGAAAAGAAGATCAGGCATTTTTGGTGGGAAGTGATTTGCTGATTGTTCCGAAATGGGCTGTTAAACCCTCTTTGCCAAAAGGAATATGGAGAACTGTTTCCATTGCCGGAGAAAATAGTAAAACGGATAAGTATCAGGCAGACGTTAAGGTTAGAGGAGGAGCCATTATTCCTATGAGTAAGATTATCCAGAATACAAATGAATATACTCTTGATTCATTAACGTTGGTGGTTTCATTAGATAAGCAAGGCCTGGCAAAAGGTCGACTTTATGAAGATGCCGGAGAAGGGTATCAATATGAAAAGGGAGAATATTTGCTTTCTTATTTCACCGCTAAGCAAAAAGGCTCTTTGGTAAATCTTATTATAAAACGTGAATCAGGAAACTGGGAATTGAAATCCCGTAAATATAAAGTTTTAGTTAGAACAGATAAAGGAACTTTTGCTTCGCCGTGGACAAATAGTACAAATGTTACTGTATCTTTATCTGGTAAGAAAATTGAAAGTGAAAATTAATAAAAACTATAAATATCATGAGAAAAGTATTCTTATTTCTGTTTTTAACCTGTCTGGCTGTGGTTTCTAAAGCAGAATCTATTAAGTCGCCAGATGGCAATCTGGAACTTAATTTTGAAGTTAAAGGAGGAATTCCTGTTTATCAGCTAACCTATAAAAACAAACCAGTAGTTAAGGAAAGTAAGCTGGGACTCGATTTAAAAGAAGGCGAAGACCTGCTGGATGGTTTTACTAAAACAAAGATTGAAACAAGCTCTTTTGATGAAAACTGGAATCCGGTTTGGGGAGAGGTGAAGACTATTCGTAATCATTATAATGAACTTGCTGCTACATTAACTCAACAAGCTGTCGATCGTTATATTATTATTCGTTTCCGTTTGTACAACGACGGACTAGGCTTCCGCTATGAGTTTCCACAACAAAAGAATTTCAACTATTTTGTTATTAAGGAAGAGAAAACACAGTTTGCAATGGCGGGCGATCACAAAGCATTCTGGCTTCCGGGAGATTATGATACTCAGGAATACAGCACTGTAACTTCCGATCTTTCTGAGATTCGCGGAAAGATGAAAGTGGCTATTACTCCAAACTCCTCACAAACTCCGTTCTCACCAACAGGAGTTCAGACTCCATTGATGATGAAGAGTAAAGACGGACTTTATATCAACATTCACGAAGCTGCATTGGTAGATTACTCTTGCATGCACCTTAATCTGGATGATAAAACCATGACTTTCGAATCTTGGCTTACTCCCGATGCAATTGGAGATAAAGGATATTTGCAAACTCCTTGTCAATCTCCCTGGCGTACTGTTATTGTTAGCGATGATGCGCGAGATATTCTGGCTTCAAAAACAATTTTAAACCTTAATGATCCTTGTAAATATACAGATACTTCATGGATTAAGCCGGTAAAGTACGTTGGTGTGTGGTGGGAAATGATTACTGGAAAAAGTACTTGGTCGTACACTGACCTTCCTGCTGTGAAACTTGGTGTAACTGACTACTCAAAGACCGTTCCTAACGGCAAACATGCAGCTAATACTGCACACGTGAAAGAGTATATTGATTTTGCTGCAAAACATGGCTTTGATGCTGTGTTGGTAGAGGGATGGAACGAAGGTTGGGAAGACTGGTTTGGCAAGACCAAAGATTATGTATTCGACTTTGTTACTCCTTATCCCGATTTTGATGTAAAAGAACTCCATCGTTATGCTGCCAGTAAAGGTGTAAAAATGATGATGCATCACGAAACATCTGCTTCTGTCCGTAACTACGAACGTCACATGGATAAAGCTTATCAGTTTATGGTTGACAATGGTTATAATGCAGTGAAGAGTGGTTATGTAGGAAATATAATTCCTCGTGGCGAATACCATTATGGTCAATGGATGGTAAACCACTATCTGTATGCTGTAACTAAGGCTGCAGAATACAAAATTATGGTAAATGCCCACGAAGCAGTTCGCCCTACCGGACTTTGCCGCACTTATCCTAACCTGATTGGTAACGAATCTGCTCGCGGAACAGAATACGAAGCATTTGGTGGAAGCAATCCCGATCATACTACAATTCTTCCGTTTACCCGTTTGATGGGTGGCCCGATGGATTATACTCCAGGAATATTAGATACAAGAATCAGTTTCCTTCCGGGAGAACACTCTTTTGTTCGCAGCACACTTGTTCGTCAGATGGCATTATATGTAACCATGTATAGTCCGCTACAAATGGCTGCCGACCTTCCCGAAAGCTATAATAAATATATGGATGCATTCCAGTTTATTAAAGATGTAGCTGTTGACTGGGATGACAGCAAGTATCTGGAAGCAGAACCGGGCGATTATATTACTGTAGCTCGTAAAGCAAAAGGTACGAACAACTGGTTTGTAGGGAATACAAGTGATGAGAATGGACATGTCTCTAACCTGTCATTTAGTTTCCTTGATCCGGGTAAGAAGTATATCGCAACGATATATTGTGATGCTGCAAATGCACATTATGAAAAGAATCCTTCAGCATATACCATAAAAAAAGTGGTAGTGACTAGCAAATCTAAAACAACATTGAAGGCTGCTCCTGGTGGAGGTTTTGCAATAAGCATTATTGAAGCTAAAGATGCAAAAGAGCTGAAAGGACTGAAAAAGTTATAATGTAACGCTGTAAAAAGTGTTTCAGATAAGCGCGGGCAACTATACCATATTTCTGCATATTTACGGGATGGTATAAAGTTGCCCGCGCCTTATTTTCAGTGGCTTATCTTAAAAAATAAAATAGTAGGACGGAAAATAACCTATTATCTTTCTTCTTTTAAGAGTCTTTTAGAGTTAAAATGTGTTTTATTGTTGATTTTCAGCTGATTAATTTTGTTAAAACCATGCCCACAAGTATTTATTCTATCAAAACAAGGCTTTATATCTTTGGCTAAAAACATTTGTTAACAACTATTCCTTATTCCCTCTGTAAATTGTCCGCCAATAAAATAAATTCATTCACCAATAAATAAAATCCATTGGTGAATAGTTATTGAACCATTGAGTAATAGTTTTATTCGTATATTTGTCAAATTTAGAATAGAACATTATGAAATACTTATATGCCGTTTTGTTTATCTCATCAACATTAATTTCTTGTAAGAAGAGCTGCAAAGAAGTTCCTCAAAAAGAGAATAATATATCAATTGCAAAAGATTGGGTAAAAGTTGATTCTGCCTATGCTGAATTTCGATCAAGAAATCTTGAACCAGGTAAAGGTGTAACAAGAGATCTGGTTCCCAATGAAGAAACTGCAATTAAAATAGCTGAGGTAATATTATTCTCTATTTATGGCCAGAGTATATATACTGACCGGCCATACTCAATAGAACTAAGAAACGGTGTATGGATTATTGAGGGCACGCTTCCTAAAGGTTGCCAAGGAGGAGTTCCTTATATTGAGATTCAGAAAAAGGATGGAAAGATATTAAAGGTTATGCATGGTAAGTAACTTCTAAAAGTTACTACATGCATAAATCAATATCCTTTTATAGTAATAGCGACTTTAGCCCTTTTACATCTTCAACAATAAAATCGGCACCGGCATGTTCAAGCTCGGTTCTGCTTCCATATCCATAAAGAACACCTATGGAAGAAATTCCATTATTCTTTGCGCCCTCAATATCGTGTTTGCGATCGCCAATCATTATTACGCGAGATAAATCAGTAATCTTATTCGTGCTAAGCACATATTTAATCACATCAGTTTTTGTAGAGCGACTTCCGTTCAATGTACTTCCGCCAATGAAGGTGAAATAATGAGTTAGTTTGAAGTGGTCGAGAATCCTTTTTGCAAAAGGTTCAGGTTTTGAAGTGGCAAGCATCAATATTCTTCCCTGATCTACTTGCGACTGAAGAAAATCCTTTATCCCTTCGTATTCATTATTCTCAAAAATGCCTTTGGTGGCAAAATATTCACGGTATTTTCCTAAAGCAACTTGCGCCTGTTCGTCTGTAAGGTGATAGAATTCTTTGAATGAATCTATGAGAGGAGGACCAATAAACGGGCAAAGATCTTCAAGGTTGTGTACTTTAATTCCAAAGAAAGCTAATGCATGTTGTACGGAACGTGTAATGCCAATCATAGGATCGGTTAGTGTTCCGTCTAAATCAAGAAGTATGTACCGGATATTTTTCATGATGCAAATAGAAAATATATTATTTGCAGGGCAAATGTACGCATTTTCTTTGCTTGTTCTTGCATTTGTCCAATTTTAAATGTTTGTTTTTGTACTAAAAACAGGTTCATTTACTTGTAAATCAGTTTAGTAATACAATGGCAATTTGTCCAATGCTTGTCCGGCAAAATCTGATTTATAATGCTTTACTTTGCAACAGGATAATAAATAGCATAATTAAAACATGTATTCAATAATAGACTTTCGCTTAACTATTCTATCTGTTTCTTTAAAATCTCTAATGGCATTCCTTGGAAATGAATTTAGTCGTTTTCATTCAATTTCTTTAATGGAATGCCACTAGATCTGGTGTCGGGTTAAGAATTTTTGTCTTAACCCGACTGCCAGATACAGCTTGTTTTTCTTCTCTCTTTAGCGGTTATGATGTTTTTTTCTCTCTTTTTAATCAAAAACTCTTGCATATTTCACTAAAACATTATACTTTTGTACCCGCAACCAATAAATGGAAGCACGGGCTTTTAGCTCAGTTGGTTAGAGCAACAGACTCATAATCTGGAGGTCCTTGGTTCAAGCCCAAGATGGCCCACCTCTTAGAATCAAGCCGTTACAAATAATTTGTAACGGCTTTTTTATGCCTTTAAACACAATTTGTATATGCCTTGAGTGGCAAAATGAATATTGATAATAATGAATGGATAAAGAGAATCTGTTTTTTAAACTCAATTCCTTCAAATAATTTGCATATATCACAAAATTTAGAGAACATTGCATCTGTTTACGCACACGATAATTATATAGGCAATACTTTGCATTCCATATAACCATTGAAATACTAAATAAAAAACATGTTGTACGTTCGAATTTTACCTAAAAAAGTATTTGCCATAATTGGCATGATGCTTTTAGCTGCTAACCTGTATGCTCAGGGAAAAGAGCAGAAAAAGGAGTATTCTCCCATTAGTTTAAAGCCATTTTCGGACAGTTCACGACATTGGTATGGAATTCATGATGATCATAATATTATTAATCCGAAGTTTAACCAGCCAAAATACAAAGAATCTGAAATCACAAAAATTGCAGATAACATTTTGCTTTATCAGAGGAATAACGGTGGATGGCCCAAGAACTATGATGTACAGGCAATACTTACTCCACAACAAACTGATAGTCTGATAAAGACAAAGGATATGGTTCATACTACCTTTGATAATTCTACAACATATACTCATGTTGATTATCTGGCTCAGGTTTATACGCTTACGCATATTCAGAAATATAGAACAGCTTGTGAGAAAGGGATTAAATTCATTCTTTCTGCTCAATATCCGAATGGTGGATGGCCGCAATACTATCCTTTGGAAAAAGGATATAGTCGACATATTACTTTTAATGACGGTGCATACATCGGAGTGATGGAAGTCTTAAAAAAGATAGTAACCAATGATATCAATTACTCATTTTTAAATAAAAGCCTGAGAGAGAAAGTTGTTTTGGCTTATAATAAAGGAATTGACTGTATTCTGAAATCGCAGATTGTTGACAAAGATCGACTTACTGCATGGTGCCAGCAGCATGATGAGGTATCTCTGAAGCCTGCCTGGGCCAGAGCATTTGAACCGCCTTGTATTTGTAATGGCGAGAGTGTAGGGATTGTATTGTTCTTGATGGGAATAGATCATCCCAACCAGAAAATAATCACTTCTGTGCAAGCTGCTGTGAAATGGTTTCAGGATTCTAAAATTCTAAATACCCGGGTAGAAACCGTACAAGTAGCACCCGAAAAATCTATCTATAAAACAATTACTACCGACAAAGTTGTTGTTATCGATTCCCTTGCTTCTCCTATATGGACACGTTATTATGAATTGGAAACAGAACGTCCTATGTTCAGCGACAGAAACAGTAAGATTCTTTATTCGTTATCGGAAGTCAGTCGTGAAAGAAGAAGCGGATATGGATGGTATACCTATGCCCCGCAGGATGTACTTAATAAATATCCGAAGTGGGAGAAAAAGTGGTTGTCTGGTGAAAATAAATAGTATCAGATTTTTAATACGCAAAACATCCGAAGTTCAGTACAAGCATATATCTGCTAGTTTGAACTGAACTTTGAATGTTTTGCGTATCTGATTGCTTATTTGAATAGAATCTAAATTTATTCAGAAGAAAAATATCTGAATGTTCTCTTTTAATAATTGATGATAAAGTTATCCTTCGGATTTCTTACTTTCTTCATGTTTACCAACCAATCGTTCTCCTCATCACGATAACCGATAGGCAATAATAAAACACTTTTCAATCCTTTTGATTGAAGCCCAAGTAATTCATCCAGCTCTTCACTAATAAAGCCTTCCATTGGCGTGCTATCTACTTTCAATTCTGCGGCCTGAGCTATGGCTAGCCCTAAGCCAATATAAGCCTGTCTTGCTGTGTGAATAAAATTTTCTTCAGCTGTTTGTGTTAAATAAAGAGCTCTCAGCTTATCTGTATATGACTTAAAACGTCCTCTTGGCAAGCCTCTTTCGTCTGTTGTGTAATTGTATATTTTATCTATCCGTTCTTCTGTGTAGCGATCCCATGCTGCAAATACTAACAAATGAGAGCAATCGGCCACAATTTGCTGTTCCATTGCAATTGGCACTATCTTATTTTTTAGTTCCTGATCAGTAATCACAATTACTCTGAATTGCTGCATCCCTGATGATGTTGGTGCCAACCTTGCTGCTTCTATAATTTTATCTACATCTTCCTGAGCTACTTTTTTAGTAGGGTCGTATTTTTTAGTGGCATAACGCCATTTCAAATCTTCTAATAATGCCATATCTTTAATTTTATATATTTAGATGAATTAATTCCTTTTATGTTTTTACCAAATTATAGATTTATTATGTGATTATACGATATCTATAATGAGTTTTAATATTGCAAATGTAGCTGCAAATTAAATAGTGCACAATATAATAGTAATATATTTATGCTAAAATATTATTTTTTAATTATTAAAAATATTAGTTCAGAAGACTAAACCTTTTTAAATTCTAAAAAACTTATGAGAACTGTTGTTAATAGAAAAGTGCTTTTTTCTTTTTATATTTGTTCCCTATAAACATAAAAAGAGGAAATCATACGCCCAAAATTGCCCTGCTTTTTATTTATTTAAGTCGGAGCTTGCACTTCACATATTATTAAAATTTATAGATGAAATATACAAAAGCAACAATTGAATTTATCAAGGAGCATTTTTTTGATGATCCTTCCAAGCTAGCTCTTCAGGCAAAGAAATACCCAGAGGTGGACATGCCTGTTGCTGTTACTCAGATTGTTGGTCGGAAAATAGCAATGGAGAAAGTCCCTTCCTGGGGTAATACTGATGGCATACTTTATCCAAAGCATCTTTCAATGGAGCAATGCTCGTCGGAGGTTACGGCTCGTTATAAATCATCTCTAGTAAAAGGAAATACTTTAATAGATATCACTGGAGGGCTTGGCATTGATTGTGCTTTTCTTTCTGCAAATTTTCAAAAGGCAATTTATGTAGAACGCCAGGAGGAATTATGCGAAATTGCATCCTCTAACTTTCCTTTATTAGGTTTATCTCATATTGATGTAGTAAATGGTGACGGAGTAGAATACCTTTCCCGAACAGAAAAAGTTGACTGGATTTTTATTGATCCAGCAAGAAGAAATGAGCATGGAGGAAAAGTGGTTGCAATAGCCGATTGTGAACCAAATGTTGCTGAAATCTCAGATTTACTGCTAAGTAAGGCTGAGAATGTTATGATTAAGTTATCTCCAATGCTTGATCTTTCTCTGGCTTTGCATCATTTGTCTTTTGTAAAGGAAGTCCATGTTGTGTCAGTGGCCAATGAATGTAAGGAGTTACTTGTTATTCTTGCAAACGATGCAGCGAACTCAAAAGTCAGTATTCATTGTGTGAATCTGCTCAAGAGCGGAGAAGCTCAGATTTTTTCTTTCGATAAGGAGGAGGAAATGCAAGGGTGCGTATATACCTCAAAAGTGGGTCGTTATCTTTATGAACCTAATGCTTCCATACTTAAGGGTGGTGCTTATAAATGTATCTCAAACAGATATAATCTGAAGAAGTTACATCAGAATAGTCATTTATATACTTCGGATGAATTGGTTATTGATTTCCCTGGGCGTAAATTTGAATGTGATGCTGTTTTTAGTCTCAATAAAAAAGAACTGAAAATGAATTTGGGAGAGATAAAGCAGGCAAATATCACTATTCGGAATTTTCCTTCTTCTGTTTCAGAACTTCGTAAAAGGTTAAAACTGTTGGATGGTGGTGATACCTATCTGTTTGCAACCACTTTGGTTGATGAACAGAAAGTGCTTGTAAAATGTCATAAGTGCTAGCGCTTTAAAATCGTTTTACAGTATAAAATGGTGCCATTAAATTACATTAATGTAGTGGTTTTAATGTTTTTTATTGAAAAAGAGTATCTTTGCATCCCTAACATTTATACAACCTATGGCTATAATTATAAAACAAGTATCTACTAAAAAAGAGCTTAAAAAGTTTATTCAATTCAACAAAGAGTTATATAAAGGCAATGCCTATTCTGTTCCCGATCTATATGATGATATGCTTAATACATTCAATAAGCATAAAAATCCGGCATTTGAATTTTGTGACGCAGAGTATTTTTTGGCATACAAAGATGATAAACTGGTAGGAAGAGTTGCTGCCATAATTAATCACAAGGCAAACAAAACCTGGAACAAAAAGGATGTACGCTTTGGCTGGATAGATTTTATTGATGATCCCGAAGTTTCAGAAGCTTTGCTTAAAGCTGTAGAAAAGTATGGTAAAGAGCATGGAATGGAAAACATTCTGGGCCCATTAGGATTTACTGACTTTGATGCCGAAGGAATGCTGATTGAAGGTTTTGACCAGTTGAGCACCATGGCCACAATTTATAATTATCCTTATTACCCTGAACACATGCAAAAACTCGGCTACGAGAAAGATGCAGACTGGGTAGAGTTTCAGATTTATATTCCAGAGTCTGGCGTTCCAGAAAAGCACCAACGTATTTCTGATATTATACAAAAGAAATATAATCTTAGAGTTCTGAAATATACTTCCAGAAAGAAACTAGCAAAAGATTACGGACAGGAAATTTTCGATTTAATGAATGAAGCCTATAGTCCGCTATACGGATATTCGGCTCTTTCTCAGAAGCAGATTGAACATTATGTCAAGATGTATCTTCCGGTAGTCGACTTAAAAATGGTTCCTCTTATTGTTGACCAGGAAGACAAACTAGTAGCAGTTGGTATAACAATGCCATCCTTGTCTGTTGCGTTACAAAAAGCTCACGGAAGATTGCTACCTTTTGGTTGGTACCATTTACTTAAAGCTTTATTTTTTGGAAAAAGAAAAGTGATTGATCTTCTTTTGATTGCTGTTAAACCAGAGTATCAGAACAAAGGTGTAAATGCATTATTATTTTCTGATTTAATTCCAGTTTACCAAAAAGAAGGTTGTATATTTGCGGAAAGCAATCCCGAATTAGAGATGAATGGCAAAGTTCAGGCTCAGTGGGAATACTTTAAAACAATTCAACATAAACGTCGTCGTGCATTTATAAAGAAAATAGATTTATAGTATATAAGTTTTGGCAAATTTATAATTATGGAAGAAAATATTGAAGAAAAGATCCTGGTTACAGAATATACCGAGGAAAATATTAGGACCCTAGATTGGAAAGAACATATTCGCCGTCGCCCTGGTATGTATATCGGAAAATTAGGTGATGGTTCTCATTCAGATGATGGTATCTATGTACTTCTGAAAGAGGCGTTGGATAATTCTATCGATGAGTACATGATGGGTTATGGCAAGACTATTGAAGTTACGGTTGTAGATGGAAAAGTTACAGTCCGTGACCATGGTCGTGGTATTCCGTTAGGAAAAGTGATAGATGTTTCTTCAAAAATGAATACAGGTGGTAAATACGACTCTAAAGCCTTCAAGAAATCTGTCGGTTTGAATGGAGTTGGTATTAAGGCCGTAAATGCACTATCTTCTTTCTTCCGTATTTCCAGTTTCAGAGAAGGCGAGGAAAAAACCGCTGAATTTGAAAGGGGTAATATTATTAATGATTATCCAATTTCAGAAACAGAGCATGATAATGGTACATTAACTGAATTTATCCCTGATGATACAATATTCAAAGATTATCATTATCTGAATGAACATATCGAGCCCTTATTGAAGAATTATGTATTCCTCAATACTGGTTTGAGTATTATCTTTAATGGAAAGAAATTCCATTCCAAAAATGGATTGGTCGATCTGTTAAATGAAAACATGACTACTGACCCGCTTTATCCAATTATTCACCTATCCGGAGATGATATTGAGATGGTTCTTACCCATAGCGATCAGTATGGCGAAGAATACTATTCGTTTGTTAATGGACAACATACAACTCAAGGTGGTACCCATTTGGCTGCTTTCCGTGAGGCTGTAGCAAGAACAATTAAAGAATATTATTCTAAGAACTTTGATTATGCTGATATTCGATCCGGTATGGTGGGAGCTATCAGTATTAAAGTGGAGGAACCGGTGTTTGAATCTCAGACAAAAACAAAGCTTGGTTCTAAGGATGTTGGCCCTGATGGCCCTTCTGTTGGTAAGTTTATTGGTGACTTTGTAAAACGTGAACTTGATAACTTTTTGCATATCAACCATGAGACTTCTGAGATTCTGCTTCAAAAAATACAAGATTCAGAGAAAGAACGTAAGGCAATTGCCGGTGTAACCAAACTAGCTCGAGAACGTGCTAAGAAAGCGAACCTGCACAACCGCAAACTGCGCGATTGTCGTGTTCACTTAAACGATTTGAAAGGTAAGGATCAGGAAGAATCAAGCCTTTTCATTACCGAGGGTGATTCTGCTAGTGGATCTATTACGAAAAGCCGTGATGTAAATACTCAGGCTGTATTTAGTTTACGTGGTAAGCCATTGAATTCTTTTGGATTAACCAAAAAGGTGGTTTATGAGAATGAAGAGTTCAATCTGCTACAGGCTGCATTAAATATTGAAGACGGTATTGAAGGATTGCGCTATAATAAAGTAATTGTTGCAACAGATGCCGATGTGGATGGTATGCACATTCGTCTGTTATTGATTACTTTCTTCCTGCAGTTTTTCCCTGATCTGATAAAGAAGGGGCATGTGTATATTCTGCAAACGCCTCTTTTCCGTGTACGAAATAAAAAAGAAACTATTTATTGTTATTCGGAAGAAGAACGTATTAGTGCTATTAATAAACTTTCTCCTAATCCCGAAATAACCCGATTCAAAGGGTTAGGTGAAATTTCTCCTGATGAGTTCAGACATTTCATTGGTAAAGATATTCGTTTAGAACAAGTTACTCTCCGAAGAAACGATTTGGTGAAAGGACTTTTAGAGTTCTATATGGGCAAAAATACCATGGAGCGCCAGAATTTTATTATTGACAACCTGGTTATTGAAGAAGATGTAGCTTAAAATTATGAAACGAGCCATATTTCCGGGAACATTCGACCCTTTTACAGTTGGTCATTTTTCAGTAGTAAAGCGTGCCTTGACCTTTATGGATGAAATAGTAATAGGTATTGGTATTAATGAAAACAAGAAAACTTATTTCCCGATAGAAAAACGTGTAGAGATGATTAGTAATCTCTATAAAGATGAACCGCGAATAAAGGTAGTGCCTTATAACTCTCTTACTATTGATTTTGCAAATTCTGTCGATGCAAAATTTATAGTTCGTGGAATTCGTACGGTGAAGGATTTTGAATATGAAGAGACCATTGCTGATATCAACAGACAATTGGCCGGAATTGAGACTATTTTACTCTTTACAGAACCGGAACTGACTTGCGTGAGCTCCACTATTGTTAGAGAGCTTTTGCATTATAATAAAGATATCAGCTGCTTTATTCCCAAAGGGTTGGAGATCTGATATAAAACAGTTTTTGAATGAAAAAAGTAATTATTTCCTTGATATGTTTGTTCGCGGTTAGTGCACAAGCTCAGAATTATGGAACCGTGGCTTCCCGCAAACTGCATATGGCGGAGTTTGCAATTAATAATCTTTATGTTGATAAAGTTAATGAAGATAAGCTGGTAGAAGATGCTATTGTTAAAATGCTTTCAACGCTGGATCCTCATTCAACGTATGCTAATCCTGAGGAGGTTAAAAAACTAAATGAACCCTTGCAAGGCAATTTCGAAGGTATCGGTGTACAATTTAATATGGCCGAAGATACTCTCTTGGTTATTCAACCTGTATCAGGAGGACCTTCTGAGAAGATTGGTATTTTAGCCGGTGACCGAATTATTGCTGTTAATGATACAGCTATTGCCGGTGTGAAAATGAGTACCGACGAAGTGATGCGTCGTCTGAAAGGTCCGAAAGGTTCACTGGTTAATTTAACTGTACTGAGAAGAGGCGTAAATGAACCACTTAAGTTTAAAGTGAAACGTGACCGTATTCCTCTTTATAGCTTGGATGCATCTTATATGATACAGGACAAAATAGGTTATATTCGTATCAATCGTTTTGCTTCTACAACAGCTGAGGAATTTGCTAAAGCTCTCAAGGAATTGAAATCGAAAGGCATGAAGGACTTAATTCTTGATTTGCAGGATAATGGCGGTGGTTATTTGAATGCTGCTATCGATTTGGCTAATGAGTTTCTGGAAGAGAAAGAATTAATTGTTTATACAGAGGGACAAAAAACACCACGTAGTGATTTTTTTGCCAAAGGAACTGGAAGTTTTCAAAAAGGCCGCTTAGTAGTATTGGTTAATGAATTTTCTGCATCTGCAAGTGAAATTTTGTCTGGTGCAATTCAGGACTGGGATAGAGGACTAATTGTTGGACGCCGCTCGTTTGGTAAGGGTCTGGTGCAACGTCCTATTGATTTGCCTGATGGTTCAATGATACGTTTAACGGTTGCCCGTTATTATACTCCTGCCGGAAGATGTATTCAAAAGCCTTATGAAAGTATTGAAAAGTACAATATGGATTTAATTAACCGGTACAATAAAGGTGAAATGATGAATTCAGATAGCATTCACTTCCCTGATTCTTTGAAATGTAAAACAAAGAAATTTGAAAGAATTGTTTATGGTGGAGGTGGAATTATGCCCGACTATTTTGTTCCTGTTGATACAACTCTTTATACAGACTATCATCGTAATCTTGTTGCAAAAGGGGTTGTCTTGAAAATGACGCTGAAATATATTGAAAATCATCGTAAAGAATTACTTGGCAAATATAAATCGTTCGCTGATTTCAATAATAATTTTGAGATAAGCAGTTCTATGATGGACAACTTGATAGCTATGGGAACAGAAGCCAAAGTGGAACTGAATAAAGAACAACTTAAGGTTTCCGAATCGTTGATAAAAGCTCAGTTAAAGGCTCTTATTGCTCGCGATCTTTGGGATATGAACGAATATTATCACGTAATGAACTCTACGAACGAGAGTGTAAAAAAGGCTGTTGAAATATTACAGACAGGTGATTATGAAAAGAAATTAACTAGATTAAATTAATATGGCTGCATCGAAGAATGATTATTATCACATTGGGTTAAATGACCAGCAGGTTATTGAAAGTCGTGAAAAAAATGGTGTTAACTTATTAACTCCTCCTAAGCGACCTTCTCTCTGGAAACTTTATATTGAAAAGTTCGAAGATCCTATTGTTCGTGTACTGCTCGTTGCTGCAGTGTTTTCATTGCTGATTTCAATTATAGAAAGCGAATATGCAGAAACAATAGGTATATTCTTTGCTATTTTTCTGGCAACCGGCATCGGCTTTTATTTTGAGTATGATGCAGGAAAGAAGTTTGACTTGCTGAATGCGGTCAACGAAGAAACTGCGGTTAAAGTTCTTCGTAACGGCAAAGTATTTGAAATTCCTCGTAAAGACGTAGTAACTGGTGATATAATCATGCTTGAAACCGGTGAAGAGATTCCTGCTGATGGTGAATTGATTGAAGCTATATCTATGCAGGTTAATGAATCTAACCTTACTGGTGAGCCTATTGTTGAGAAAACAACTGATGAATCTCGCTTTGATGAAGAAGCAACCTATGCTTCCAATATGGTAATGCGTGGTACAACTGTTGTTGACGGTCATGGAATAATGAAAGTTCTTCGTGTAGGTGATGCCACTGAGATTGGTAAAGTTGCCAAACAATCTACCGAAAAGAGTGAGGAGCCTACTCCGTTAAATATTCAATTGTCTAAGCTTGCACAATTTATTGGAACAATTGGTTTCTCTGTAGCGCTTGCTACTTTCCTTGTTTTCTTTATCAAAGATGCTTTGTTCATTAGCTCTGTAGAGTATCAGGGTACTTTACATGATAACCTTATCGGACCAAAGATCATTTCTATTGCTGCAATTGTAGGATTGATGATTGCTGCAATTAAAATGTGGATGCCTCATAAGTTCTCTTATTCAATAAATAAGAAACCGTCATGGTTCTGGTCGCTCACGGGTATTGTGTCTGCTGTATTAATTGCAGTTATTGCTTTTATGGCTTATGGTCTGAATTCAACAGAAACAGATAACTGGCAAGCTTATATAGCGCTTTTCCAAATTGTGCTTAAATACTTCATGATGGCTGTTACCTTAATCGTAGTAGCTGTTCCGGAAGGTTTGCCAATGAGTGTTTCACTTAGTCTGGCATTAAATATGCGCCGCATGCTTTCTACCAATAACCTTGTTCGTAAAATGCATGCTTGCGAAACAATGGGAGCTGTAACTGTTATTTGTACAGATAAAACAGGAACTCTTACTCAGAACTTGATGCAGGTGCACGAAACCAAATTCTATGGTTTGAAAGAAAGCGGGAAATTGGCAGATGATGAAATTAGTAATCTGATTAAGGAAGGTATTAGTGCAAACTCTACGGCATTTCTTGAAAATGGAGAAGCTGGTTCTAAACCAAAAGGTGTTGGTAACCCAACTGAGGTAGCGTTATTGTTATGGCTGAATTCACAAGATGTGAACTATCTTGAGTTAAGAGAAGATGCAAAGGTATATGATCAGTTAACTTTCTCAACCGAAAGAAAGTTCATGGCTACTTTAGTGCAATCTTCACTTCTTGATAAGAAAATATTATTTGTGAAAGGTGCCCCTGAAATTGTATTAGGAAAATGTAAGCAAGTTATTTTAGGAGATAAAACCGTTAGTGCTTCAGAATATCGTCCAACAGTGGAAGCTCAATTGCTGGCATATCAAAATATGGCAATGCGTACTTTAGGCTTTGCCTATAAGATTGTTGATGCCGATTCTTCTAATGACTGTGTTGACCTGGCAGCTGGTAACGATCTAAACTTCCTTGGTGTAGTTGCAATATCCGATCCTATTCGTTTGGATGTTCCTGCAGCTGTGGAAAAATGTAAGTCGGCAGGAATTGATGTGAAGATTGTGACTGGTGATACTCCGGGAACTGCTAAAGAGATTGCTCGTCAGATTGGTTTGTGGACAGAAGCCGACACTGATTGGAATCATATTACAGGTGCTGGTTTTGCTGAACTAAGTGATGAAGAATTATTGGATCGTGTACTCGACTTGAAGATAATGTCTCGTGCCCGTCCTACAGATAAGCAACGCCTGGTACAGCTATTACAGCAAAAAGGTGCAGTTGTTGCGGTTACCGGTGATGGTACAAACGATGCTCCAGCCTTGAACCATGCTCAAGTGGGACTTTCTATGGGAACAGGAACTTCGGTTGCTAAAGAAGCTAGTGATATTACATTGCTTGATGATTCATTTAACAGTATAAGTACAGCAGTAATGTGGGGACGTTCACTGTATAAGAATATACAGCGATTCATTGTATTCCAGCTGACAATCAACTTTATAGCCTTGCTTATTGTATTGCTTGGTGCATTTGTTGGTACAGAGTTACCTTTGACGGTTACTCAGATGCTTTGGGTTAATCTTATAATGGATACCTTTGCGGCATTGGCTTTGGCTTCAATTCCGCCTAGCATTGATGTAATGAAAGAAAAACCACGAAAGAGCTCCGATTTTATAATCACTAAGAAGATGCGTTATAACATTATAGGCCTTGGAACAACTTTGTTAGTTCTTTTGCTGGGAATGATTGTATATAATACTGGTGATGACGGAGTAATGACTGTGGAGAACCTGACAATCTTCTTCACAACATTTGTAATGCTTCAATTCTGGAATCTGTTTAATGCAAGAGTCTTTGGAACGAATGATAGCTCATTTAAAGGTCTTTCAAAATCATACGGAACAATACTTGTATTATTGATTATTCTTATCGGACAGATTCTGATTGTTCAATTAGGTGGAGACGTTTTCCGTACAGAACCTCTTGATCTGCAAACATGGATTAAAATAATTGGTTTAACATCCATTGTTTTGTGGGCTGGCGAACTGTTCCGCTTTGTAAGACGTTTGAATAACAAGTAACAATGAATGATAATATAAAGAATCTGATTATAGACTTTGGTGGGGTATTGGTTGATTTAGATCGTTCACGATGCATAAATTCATTTAAAAAGATTGGTGCAGACTGTATCGAGGAAATGTTGAACCCTTATTATCAGCTTGGACTTCTTAAAGATCTTGAGAATGGTGATATAACAACAGATATATTTCATGAAGAGTTGAGAAAAGCTGCCGGTAAAGATATTACCGACAGCCAGATTGACGATGCCTGGAATAGTTTTCTGGTTAGCGTTCCTTCTTATAAGCTGGATTTGTTGCTAAGTCTTCGTGAACGTTACTCTGTTTACTTGTTGAGCAATACCAATCAGATTCATTGGGAAATGTCTTGTGAACGTTTCTTCTCCTATAAAAACCTCACAGCAGAAGATTTTTTCGAGAAGATATTCCTCTCATATCAGTTACATCAGTTAAAACCTTCCAAAGAAATATTTCAGACGGTTTTGCTTGAGACTGGTATAAGGGCGGAAGAAACATTTTTTATAGACGACTCTGCAGTTAATTGTAAGACGGCAGAATTGCTTGGTATTCATACATATACTCCCAAAGATCAGGAAGATTGGGGGCATATCTTTAAATAATCAGAATATGAAGATCATTTGCGATCCAAAAGATTATGCAATTGAACCATGTGTTGCAACGATAGGATTCTTTGATGGGGTACATAAAGGACATTGCTATCTCATAGAACAGGTAAAAGCCGTTGCTGCAAGTAAGGGACTTCGTACAGCGATAATAACCTTTCCTGTGCATCCTCGTAAAGTGATTGATGCAAACTATCAGTTAGACTTACTTTCTACATTTAAAGAAAAAGTAGAGCTGTTAAGTAATGCGGGAGTCGACTATTGTTTCCTTTTAGAGTTTACTCCTGAGATTTCGGCTTTAACAGCCCGCGACTTTATGGCCGATATTTTGAAAAATCAATTTAAAGTTGAATCACTGATAATTGGTTATGATCATCGTTTTGGTCATAATCGTAGTGAGGGCTTTAATGAATATTGCCAGTATGGTAAAGAGATTGGCATGGATGTGTTGCATGCGAAAGGACTTTCCATAGAGAATAAGAAAATAGGATCTTCTGTAATACGTGCCGCTCTCATATCCGGGAATCTAGATCAAGCCAACTTTTATCTAGGATATCATTACTACTTAGACGGCGTTGTTGAGAAAGGATTTCAGCTTGGCCGTACTATTGGCTTCCCTACCGCTAATATAGCCATTACATCAGGTAAAATTATCCCTGCCGACGGAGTTTATGCAGTACGCGTCTCTGTAGAAGGTAAAGAGTATATAGGAATGCTTAATATTGGTGTCCGTCCTACTGTACATAATGGTACCAACCGTACTCTTGAAGTAAACATTCTCCATTTTTCGGATGATATTTATGACAAAAACATTCACCTGACTTTTATTAAGCGTATGCGTCCGGAAATTAAGTTTAGCGGCATCGAAGCATTGAAGGCCCAGCTTCATCAGGATATGAAAGATGTTGAGAAGGTTTTTGAATCTTACATGCCTATTGATTAAAATATTGAGGCTTAATTTTGTATAGATTTTATTGTTATATATCCTGCCTTGTAATATTCCTCTATTGAACTTTATAGCTCATTTTTTTGTTGACCTATATATAAGCAATATTCCTGATTCTTCAATTTTTTTATAAAAAATAATTCTTATCTCGGAATTCTGAAATTTATTATTACCTTTAGAATATTAAAACAGAATTTGAGAGCTTTTAATATTGTTTCTATAATAATTATTTAGGGGTATGGATACGATAACAAGAAGTGTATTTCTCATTGAGAATATAAGACATAAAGAAAAAGCCCAATGGCTAAAGCGAATAATAAGATCTCAGATTGGAGTCTTAAGAGTATCTGTGAATCCTTCGAATATGTTGATGAAAGTGGAATATGATGCAAATGCTATAACACCATCAATGATGCAGATGCTTATTCGTTCTGTAGGGTGTGAATTGCTTATAGATGAAGAGCAAATTCATAACAGATTAAGACAAAAAGGAAGATTAAAAAGAGATATAATATCCTTAATAGTTTCTACAATTCTTTTTGCGCTATCATTTTTTACCTGGAGCTTTTCCTGGGGATATATTGCGGTAGCAGCTACAGGTATTATTTTTCTGACATTTCTGGTAATATTGATAAAAGAACAAAGGAGGAAAACTTAGTTTCCTCCTTTTGTTTTGAATGCTAACGCATACATTCTCATCTGTTTCACCATGGAAAGCAATCCGTTGCTCCTTGTTGGTGATAAGTGTTCTTTTAATCCTATCTTATCAATGAAATAGAGTTCACTGTCCAATATCTCATCTGGTGTATGGTCTGATACTACCTTTATAAGCAAAGCAATAATTCCTTTCACTATCAGCGCATCGCTCTCGGCTTTAAACATCAGTTTCCCGTCTACCATATCAGCCTGAAGCCAAACGCGGCTTTGGCAGCCTTCAATAAGGTTTTGTTCTGTTTTATATTGTTCTTCGAGTGGTTCCTGCTCATTTCCCAGGTCAATCAATAATTGATATTTGTCCATCCAGTCATCGAAGTCACTAAATTCTTCAATGACTTGATCTTGTAATTCATTAATGGTCATATTTATCTGTTTTTTCTAAATTTATTTTTCATTATATACAACCTCAAGTACTGTTTGTCCCACAGCTTTGAGTGTTGAACGATCTATATTACTCATATTATCATCTGTTGTATGCCAGAAATAACCGAAACCTCCATCAGGAGTACTTAAGTCGGTAGGAATAATATCGATGCTTGGTATCTTTGCAATCCTGTTTACAAACAAATGATCGTCTGTTACATATCCGCCATCCTGATTGATGAAATAACTTGCGTATCCCATAGAGTTGGCTTTGTCCCATACTTTCTTTACTGTAGATTTAGCAAACTCGCTTGAGTAAGCTTCTTTATAGAATGTAGCGCCTTTGCCTCCCACCATATCGAGAAGAATACCAAAACGTGCATTATATCCTTCTACATGTGGATTGTTTGCCCAGTATTGTGTTCCCAGACACCAGCTTTCCTCTTTATGTTCTCCTTTATAAAATTCGGGTGTTCCGTAATCTTCGGCATCAAAGAAAATGATGTCCACGCCAATTGAAGGGGCCTTTTTACCTAACTGGCGTGCAATTTCAAGTAATACACCAATACCGCTGGCACCGTCGTTGGCTCCAAGAATAGGAGTGTGATGCTTTGATTCATCTTTATCCTGGTCGGCCCATGGGCGTGTATCCCAGTGAGCAAAAAGAAGTACACGCTTCTTTGTCTCAGGATTAAAGGATCCTATGATGTTTCGGCTTTTCAGGATTGTTCCGTCGTAAGCAGTCAGATCGGCATATTGGTCTATGACTTTTGCACCCGTTGATGCAAGTTTCTTTGCAAGATATTCTCCACAAGCCACGTGTTGTTTGGTATTTGGTACTCGTGGACCAAAATCAACCTGTGCCTGTACGTAATTATAGGCGCTGTCTGCATCAAAATCCGGTGCCTTTACAACTGTTGTTTCCTCTGTTTGATTCATGGCAGATTTATTGCTGTTACCGCATGATGCGCAGCCAAACAGAAGGGCTGCAGTGACAAGTATGAAATAATTTCTTTTCATTCTTCTTGTGTTACTTTATTTTTTCGGCTCCAAAAGTACAAATCTTTCGGGAGATTAATTTCATTTCCTATGTAGATTTCACAAAATTCAACGGATTGACTATAACTATTTGAATATTAATTCAGCACCGTTGTTTCCAACCGTTAGTTCTGTTTCGCAACCGCAGATAAGTGGCACATTATTAACCACGTGGCCAACAGGGAAATTAAAGCATACAGGGTAGCCGTATGGTTTCACCATGTCGGCAATCATTTCGTACACCTCTTTGCCTATTGAAAGGTCTTCCTCGTATTCGGTAAACTGTCCTACAATCAAACCCGAAAGTTTTTCCAGAACGCCCCCAAGTTTCAGGTTATTCATCATCCGGTCTATATGATAAGGCCTTTCTCCGATATCTTCTATAAAAAGGATTGTTCCTTCTGCCGGAAAATCGTAAGGAGTTCCTCTGAGCCCGTACAAAACTGAGAGATTGCCACCCCGGAGAGTTCCTTTTGCAGTTCCCTTAATATTTAGTTTATGTTTAGGAGACTGGTAGGTGGGTAATTCTCCGAACAGTAAATTCTTCAGATGTAAAGAGCAAACATCGTCTTTAGGTTCTACAGAAAGGTGTCTTGCCATTGGCGAATGTACCGAAGCAAAACCATTGTATTGGAGCAGTTCGTGAAGCAGAGTGATGTCACTGTACCCCAGTAACCACTTCGGATTTTCGCGGAACTTGGTAAAGTCTATCTGATCGATAAGATGAATAGCTCCGTAGCCACCACGGCTGCAAAGAATTGCTTTTGTACTTTCATCATCCATTGCCGACTGAAGGTCGGCAGTACGTTGCTTTACAGATCCCGAAAACCTTCCGGCTTCTCCTGCGGCGTGCTTACTAATTACTACTTCCAATCCCCAGGACTCAAGAGTCTTTTTGGCATCCTTTAGAAAGTTCTTGTCTATTTTGCCGGCCGGCGATATTATTGTAACCCTATCTCCTTCCTGCAGATAAGGTGGAAATTGAATAGTTCTCATATATTTCTTTTTGTACAAATGTACACTAAAATTTTATTATAGATTATTCTATGCCGGAAATAGTGAAAGCTAAGTGGTTTATTCCTCAATACTTTTTAATTTATTGTAGACCAAAATCTAAAAAGCCGTACACTTTAATATTATTTGCTCTACACTATTTTGTAATTTGCTTTAGTGCCTTTTAAAAAGATATACTTTTTAATGATTTAAGCATTCTAAAAGTATCATATTGTTATTAAAGAGGGCTCTTTATGGACGAATACTCAAACTAAACTTTCTTTTTGATTGATATTTTGGGATAAGTAGTACAAATATCAATCTTTTTTTGCATATTTGCTAAAAATCACAGGACTATGGAACCAATTAAAAGTTTTGATCAATTGACAGCTCATTTAATGACGCTGAAGAAGCGTAAGCGGATTGCTGTGGTTTGTGCAAACGATCCTAATACAGAGTATGCAATTACGCGAGCAGTTGAAGAGGGAATAGCCGAACTTCTTATGATCGGAGATTCTTCCATCCTTGATAAGTATCAGGCTTTGAAGAAGTATCCTGAGTATGTGAAGATTATTCACATAGAAGATTCTGATGAAGCAGCACGTGAAGCCGTACGGATTGTTCGCGAAGGTGGTGCAGATATTCTGATGAAGGGAATTATCAATACGGATAATCTATTGCGTGCCATATTAGACAAAGAAAAGGGCTTGTTGCCTCAGGGTAAAGTGCTTACTCACCTGTCTGTTATGCAGATACCTACATACGATAAACTGCTGTTTTTCTCGGATGCGGCAGTTATTCCCCGTCCCACTTTACAACAGCGTATTGAAATGATTTGGTATGCTATCCATACATGTCACAGCTTTGGTATTGAACAGCCCAGAATCTCTTTGATTCATTGCACTGAAAAGGTAAGTGCCAAGTTTCCTCATTCGCTCGATTATGTGAATATAGTGGAGCTGGCAGAAGCCGGAGAGTTTGGAGATGTTATTATTGACGGACCGCTTGATGTAAGAACCTCTTGCGAAAAGGCGAGTGGGGATATAAAAGGAATTGCTTCCCCTATAGATGGAGAAGCCGATGTGCTGATCTTTCCTAATATTGAATCTGGAAATGCTTTCTATAAGGGTGTTTCTCTTTTTGCAAATGCTACTATGGCCGGATTGCTTCAAGGTCCGGTTTGTCCTGTAGTATTGCCTTCCAGAAGCGATTGTGGACTCTCAAAGTATTATAGTATTGCTATGGCTTGCCTTACATGTAACAAAGACTAATTTATGAGAATTCTTGCGATTAATCCCGGTTCCACTTCTACAAAAATAGCAGTGTACGATAACGAAAACCGTCTTTTTGTAACAACATTCTATCATTCACCCGAGGCTCTGTCTCATTTTCCTACAATCCTTTCCCAGTACGATTACCGAAAGGAATTGATTATTGATGAGCTTAAAAAAGAAAACCTCTTTTCAGATTTTGCCGCAATTGTTGGCCGTGGCGGATTACTTAAGCCAATTGCCAGCGGTGTATATGAGGTGAATGAGGCTATGAAGAATGATCTTCGGAATGCTACCATGCAACATGCATGTAATCTTGGCGGACTACTGGCCGAAGATATTGCTCTTCTTATCCCTGGTTGCAAAGCGTACATTGCCGATCCTGTAGTTGTAGACGAACTGGAAGATGTTGCTCGCCTGTCGGGCTCTCCATTAATGATGCGTAAGTCTGTTTTTCATGCTCTTAATCATAAGGCAATAGCTCGTAAATATGCTCGTTCCGTTAATAAGAAGTACGAAGAGCTGGATTTGATAGTAGCCCATTTAGGTGGAGGAATTTCCGTGGCTGCTCACCGTCAGGGAAGGGTTATTGATGTAAATAATGCCCTTGAAGGCAGTGGTCCGTTTTCACCAGAAAGAGCTGGAACTCTTCCTGCCCGACAATTGGTTGATCTTTGCTTTAGTGGTGATTATACCCAGGAAGAGATTAAAAAGATGATTACCGGTAGGGGCGGATTGATGGCTCATTTGGGAACAACTGATGCACAGAATGTGGTTAAAAGAATCAATGAAGGAGATGCAAGGGCCGAGCTTGTGCTGAAATCCATGATTTATAATATTGCCAAAGAGATTGGTGCCATGAGCGTAGTACTTCACGGGAAGATAGATGCAATTCTTCTTACCGGAGGTATTTCTTACAATGATTATTGCATTAATAAACTTAAGGAATATATTGCTTTTATTGCCCCGGTTTATGTGTTTCCCGGTGAAGACGAGATGGAAGCATTGGCCTTTAATGCTTTAGGAGTTTTAAGGGGAAAACTAAATTGTAAGGAGTATTATTAAAGAAAGCAATAGAATTAAATAAAATTTGATATTTTTGTGGCTTAATTTTAACAAGCATAAGAATGTCTCAATTAACATGTAAGAACTGCGGTAACGAGTTCGAAGGTAAATTCTGCAATAATTGTGGTCAGAAAGCCAGCGCAGACAGATTAACTTATAAATCATTGGTGGAAACATTGATGCATGGATTCCTCCATGTAGATAAAGGTTTCTTTTATACCATAAAAATGCTGTTTATTAATCCGGGAGAGCTGGTGCTGAATTATATAAATTGTAAGCGAGTTAAATATTTCCAGCCCTTCCCTCTGCTTATTATTCTTTCTGCAATTTATGGTCTTCTTCATCATTGGTTAGCTCCCGAAGTTGTTGAAACCGTGAAAGCTGGTGCAAAGCATTCCGATGGAATTTTTAGAATCGCGCTAGGTGATGGAACACCTTTCCAGCTGAACAAGACTTTTATTAATATGCTGGAGTATATAATAAACCACCTGTCGGAGAATTATGCTTTCATAAATATCTTTATTATTCCTCCGTTTATTCTGGCTACTAAGATTGCTTTTCGGAAAGCAGGAGCATACAATTATAATTTCGTGGAATATCTTTTTGGTGGTGCTTATCTGTCCAGTTTATATATTGTTATTTCAATCCTCTTTATGCCGTTTGAACTTTTGTTGAAAGGTTCTTCTTATTTATCCGGTTGGGAGAATATTACCTGGATAGTTTACTTTTTGGTAACATTGTACTTCTTTTATCATTTGTTTGAAGGAGGCATCAGAAAAACAATCAAAAGAACAGTTTATACCTATCTGCTGTATTTCCCTTTTCTTTTGATCTATGTGATTATGGGAGTTCTGATAGCAATACTTATCGCTTTTGCGGGACAAGGATTAGGCCATCTCACAGGCCTTTGCTGATTATAAAAAGAAAGGATGCCATAAGGCATCCTTTCTTAGAATTTGTATGTTCGTTTTGGGTTTTTCGGAAACCATCCTTTTTTTACCCTTTCTTCCTGTTCAAAAACCTCTTTTATGGTCCAGAAAGAAGAGAATGCAAATACACCTGATAACGAAGAAAGAAATATATCTTCAGTAGAGAAAGAGGCAATAACACCAACAATCCCTAATAACAGGAATATCCACCAGCATTTTGTTCCCCAGTAATACTCAGCTTTAACCACAACGGGATGAAAGAGTCCGATTATAAGGAAAGTACAAATGCCAATTACAAGTCCTGTAAGATGGTATGAATTAAGCAATTCAATCATCCGCTAGGTTCTTTTGTATTTTGATTGGAATTTCTTTTTTAATACTTTGTTCCAGTGAAATCAATGTTTCAGTAGCGGTAACGCCTGGAATTTCCTGCATTTTAGAATTCAGCAGTTCCATTAAGTGCTCATTGTCGCATGCATATACTTTGGTAAGCATTGTGTAAGGACCGGTTGTGAAATGACATTCTACAACTTCTGGAATCTTTTCTAGCTGAGCTACTACATTTTTATACATAGAACCCTTTTCAAGCTTGATTCCTACATAAGTACAAGTTCTGTAGCCTAAGCTTTTTGGGTTTACGTGATATCCAGATCCGACAATAACACCCAGATCTATCAATCGTTGCACACGCTGATGAATGGCCGCGCGTGAAACGCCACATTCTGCAGCGACATCTTTAAAAGGAATACGAGCATTCTGTGAGATTATCTCCAGAATCTGTCTGTCAAGATTGTCTATCTTTTCCATATAAATTGATTAATAAGTTCTCTATTTGTATCAAATAGTAAGCAAATATAGATAAATATTTTAATTTACCTATCAATTATCTAAGAAAAATCAAAACTCACTTTCTAATTATCCGTTTTTTACGATATGAAAAAGAAAAAGGGATGTTCTGAAAGAACATCCCTCGCTAATATATTTGCGTGTTAATTACTTAACAATTTCTAGCAATTCAACTTCAAATACAAGAGTTGAGAATGGTTTGATTTGACCTGCGTCTCTTGAACCATAAGCAAGATTCTGAGGAACATAGATAATCCATTTTGAACCAACAGGCATTAATTTCAATGCTTCTGTCCATCCTTTGATTACCTGATTAGCAACAAATGTTGCAGGTTCTTTACGTTTGTAAGAACTGTCAAATTCTGTTCCGTCAATTAAAGTACCTTTATAGTTAACTTTTACTTTAGAAGTATCTGAAGGAATTGCTCCAGTACCAGCCTTTACAATTTTGTATTGAAGTCCGCTAGCTGTTGTTACAACACCTGGTTTTGCTTTGTTGGCAGCAAGGAAATCTTCACCGGCTTTTTTGTTTGCACCGTAAGCTTTTTCCATTGATTTTGCCTTAATAGCTTCCATGTTCTTCTGAGTGTATTCCTGAGCTTGTTGCATTGTCATCTTTTGGTTTTTGCCCAAAGTTCCTGCAACGAAACCAGCCATGAAGTTATCAACACTGATTGTTTTAGTCGAATCTGCTCCGAACAATTCTTTGTTGACACCTTTGATCATTTGATTCTTGATTTGTTGACCAATCTGAAGACCAGCATAGTAAGCGTCTTTTTTCTTACTAGTTTCTTTAACACCTTCATTTAATCCTTTGATGAATTCATCCATATAGGCAGTATCCATCTCTACTCTTTGTACTAAGTAATCTTTTAAACCTTGAGTCTGGCTCATACCAATAGAATAAGACAAAGAGTCGATGTCTGTCTTAAGATCTGCTTTTGGGCCTTTACCTGTACAAGAAGCAAGAGTTGCTGCTGCAGCAATAGCCATAAAAATACTAACTTTTTTCATTTTGCTTTTAAAGTGTTTATTATAAAACTTGAATTAATTCAACATCAAAGATTAATGTGCTGTGAGGAGGAATCATTTCTCCGGCTCCACGAGCTCCATAAGCTAAATCTGAAGGAATATAAAGTCTCCATTTAGAACCTTCCGGCATTAATTGTAGAGCTTCTACCCATCCTGGGATAACCTGGTTAACACCAAATACGGCAGGTTCGCCTCTCTTTATTGAGCTATCAAATAAGGTACCATCAATTAATGTTCCTTCGTAATGGCATTTTACCTGATCTGTTGCTTGTGCTTTTTTTCCAGTGCCTTCTGTAAGAACCTCGTATTGCAATCCGCTAGGCAATGTTATTACATTGTCTTTTTTCTTGTTTTCTTCAAGGAATGAAGCTCCTATTTCAATATTGGTAGCATTCATCTTGTTCTCAAGCTCAGCAAAATATTTGTTAACAATTTCTCGGGCTTCTGTGTGGGACATTGCTGGTTCTTCGTTATTCAGAACTGCTTTTATAGCATTAGCAAAGTCATCAACATTGATGTTTTGAGCGCCCATGCTCAGAAGGTTTTGGCCTATACCTAAGCCGATAGCATAACTAAATTTATCCATTCTTAAATTATAAGTGTTATCAATAGGCTCTTTGTTAAACCTGACTAACAGTCAAAAGCTTACAAAGTAGCACACAAAAATAAGAGTTTTATTTGAATGAATCTTCTTTTATGCTTTTATTTTTATTATTTTTGTAAAAACGTTTAAATAGGAGGGTACTTTTATGAAAAAACTAGTTGTTTTATCGGGTGCAGGGATAAGTGTTGAAAGCGGTGGTAGCACATTTAGAGGCGCTAACGGGCTGTGGGGCAAATATCCGATTGAACAGGTTGCCACTCCTGAAGGATATGCTTCGGATCCGGAATTAGTACTGAATTTTTATAATGATATGCGCCGCCAATTGCTCACTTCATTACCTAATAAGGGACATAAACTGATTGCCGAGCTGGAAAAGGAATTTAATGTAACTGTCGTTACTCAGAATATAGACGATCTTCATGAGCGTGCAGGAAGTACAAGAGTGATTCATCTTCATGGAGAACTAACAAAAGTGTGCTCTTCTTATTCTCCTTATGATCAAAGATACGTAAAGGAATTATCTCCAGAAGAATATAATATAAAAGTTGGAGACTTAGCTCCTGATGGATCGCAATACAGGCCTTATATTGTTTGGTACGGTGAAGCTGTTCCTAAAATAGATGAAGCCATCCAATATGTTCAGGAAGCCGATATCTTTCTGATAATAGGCACTTCTTTGAATGTATATCCGGCTGCAGGTCTATTAAACTATGTTCCTTTTAAAACTCCGGTATACCTTGTCGATCCTAATGAGGTAACAGTAAATACCAATCATCATCACATTCATGTAATCCGTAAGGTTGCTTCTGAGGGGATGAGTGAGTTCGTAAGGCTTTTAACTGGACAAGTTAATGCATAGTTTATTTTTCTCTTTCTTCCGGAATTGGTAAGAGAATTTATTTACGAGCTTTAAAAATTAATAAAAAGGAGGTCTTAATATTTAATTCTTTAGCCTGTTAATTGCCTTCTTTGTTATTATGTAATATATTTAGCCATCTAAAAAATGAATCGTATGACAGAAACAGTCAGAATATATTGCCAGAATAATAATACTTATAAAGATTTTCCGATAGGAAGTTCACTGATGCACATATTTAAAGGGTTTAATCTGGACTTCCCTTATCCGGTGCTCAGCGCCAAGGTAAATAATCGTGCCGAAGGTCTTAATTTCCGTGTTTATAATAATAAAGACATTGAGTTTCTCGATTTCAGAGATTTATCGGGTATGCGGACCTATGTTCGTTCATTGTGCTTTGTTCTTTGTAAGGCAGTGGCAGATGTTTTTCCGAATGGGAAGATCCTTCTGGAACATCCGGTTTCAAAAGGATATTTTTGCAACCTTCTTCTTGGTCGTTCCGTAACGTCCGAAGATGTAGAGCGTATTAAAACCCGGATGCAAGAGATTATAGATGAAAACCTCTCTTTTCGTCGCACTGAGTGTCATATTACAGAAGCCGTAAAACTGTTTACTGAGCGTAATATGATGGATAAAGTCAAGTTGCTCGAAACGTCCGGATCTATCTATACATACTATTACACACTTGGCGATTATATAGATTACTATTACGGAAGTCTTCTTTCTCGTACCGGAGATATAAAATTATTTGATGTTGTGAAGTACTATGACGGCTTGCTTCTTCGCATCCCAAGCAGAGAAAACCCTAATGTTCTTGAAGAAGTTGTGAAGCAGGAAAAAATGCTTGATGTCTTTAAAGAATATCTCAAATGGAGCGACATTATGGATATGAATAATGTTGGCGATTTTAATGTGGCTTGCAATGAAGGACATGCAACAGACATTATTAATGTGGCCGAGGCACTGCAAGAAAAAAAGATAGCTCAGATTGCCGACACTATTTATCAAAGAAGAGAAAACGGAGGGAAAGTTAGATTGGTTCTTATTTCCGGTCCTTCTTCTTCCGGTAAAACTACATTCTGTAAACGCTTGTCGGTTCAGCTTATGACAAACGGTCTTAGACCTTATTCCATTTCGCTGGATGATTATTTTGTGAATAGAGAAGAAACTCCTTTGGACGAAAAAGGTAACTACGACTATGAATCGCTGTATGCTCTCGACCTGAAACTTTTCAATGCCCATCTCGAAGCATTGCTAAGAGGAGAAGAGGTTGAAATACCTACCTTCAATTTTGCTTTGGGTAGAAAAGAATATAAAGGAAATAAGCTTAGAATAGAGTCAAATACAATTCTTATACTGGAGGGAATTCATGCTTTAAATCCGGAGCTTACACCTCTTATCCCTGCAAAGAATAAGTTTAAGATTTATGTCTCGGCATTGACAACCATATCATTGGACGATCATAACTGGATTCCTACTACCGATAATCGTTTGATTCGTAGAATTATCCGGGATAGTAATTACCGTGGATATTCTGCCAGAGAAACGATTTCCCGCTGGCCAAGTGTAAGAGCCGGAGAAGATAAATGGATTTTTCCTTATCAGGAGAATGCGGATGTGATGTTTAATTCTGCATTATTGTTTGAGATTGCAGTGTTACGGCGCTTTGTAGAGCCGGTTTTAACAGGTGTGCCCCGCAATTGTCCGGAATATGCAGAGGCTTACCGGCTATTGAAGTTTATCAAGTATTTTGTGCCGATACAGGAAAAAGAGATTCCGCCAACTTCCCTTTTAAGAGAGTTCTTAGGAGGCAGTAGCTTTAAGTATTAGTCCTTTGTAATATTTTGTGGCAACAAATAAATCCGGAATGGTATACTATATCGAACTATTCATTAAATTTGTATCGTATTTAAAAATTCAAAGGTTTAAATAATTAAGAATGGCCCAAGGTACTCATCAGATACAGTCTCAGCAGCAGGTGCAGACCCTCTCACCGCAGCAAATTCTGGTTGTTAAACTGCTGGAATTGCCGGCGGTGGAACTGGAAGATCGTATTCGTGCCGAGATTCTTGAGAATCCGGCTCTCGAAGAAGGAGAACCCGATAGCTCTGCTGAAGATAATTTAGATAAAAACGGTCTGGATGATGATTCTTTTTCAGACTCAAACGAAGATTATTCATTGGGAGATTACCTTACGGATGATGATATTCCCGATTATAAACTTCAGGAAAGTAGCCGCTCAAAGGAGGAACGTGCAGAAGATATTCCATTTTCTGAGGTAACCTCATTCTATGAAATTCTGAAAGAACAGTTAGGAGAACGTAACCTGACTGAGCACCAACTTGAATTAGCCGAATATCTAATAGGCTCTCTTGATGATGATGGACTTCTGAGAAAAAGCTTATATAATATTTCTGACGAGTTGGCAATTTATGGTGGAATTGATGCCAGCGAGAAAGAGTTAGAGAGTGTGCTTAATATTATCCAGGATTTTGATCCTGCCGGTATTGGTGCCCGAAATCTACAGGAATGCCTGCTTATTCAGATAAAACGGAAAGAAGATTCATACACAAAACAAAATGAGATTAATATCATTGAAAAGTGCTATGATGAATTTACCCGTAAGCATTGGGATAAAATTATGCAGAGGCTAAACCTTTCTGAAGAAGATTTTCAGGAAGCACTTCAGGAAATAACCAAACTAAATCCTCGTCCGGGTAGTTCTATGGGCGAAGCTATTGGAAGAAACCTGCAGCAAATTGTACCCGATTTTATTGTAGATACGTTCGACGATGGAACTATTATATTAAATCTCAACAACAGAAATGTTCCTGAATTGCGGATGAATCGTAATTTCATGGATATGTTGGATGAGCACACCAGGAATAAACAGAATCAATCAAAAGACTCTAAAAATGCAATGCTTTTTCTGAAACAGAAAATTGATGCAGCTCAGGGTTTTATTGAAGCGGTAAAGCAAAGACAAAATACACTCATCACAACGATGCAAGCTATTATTGATGTGCAACGACCGTTTTTCCTTGAAGGAGACGAATCTTTACTGAAACCAATGATTCTGAAAGATATAGCAGATCGTACCGGTTTGGATATCTCAACAATATCTCGTGTAAGTAACAGTAAATACGTACAGACAAACTTTGGAATATTTTCTCTTAAATACTTTTTCGGAGAAGGATTTACTACGGAAGATGGTGGAGAAATGTCATCCAGAGAGATTAGAAGAATTTTGAAAGAACATATTGATAACGAAGATAAGAAGAAACCTTTAACTGATGATGAATTGACAGAGATTCTGAAAAAAGAAGGTTTCCCCATTGCCCGCCGTACTGTTGCCAAATACAGACAGCAGATGAATATACCTGTGGCAAGGCTTAGAAAATAAATATTAAACAGATTGATGTAATGAGAGATAATGATAAAGTTATAAAAGTAGCAAAAATTATATCAGCTATATTTAATCCTTTTGTTGTACCATTTTTAGCGTTCCTTGTTTTATTTTTCTGCTCTTATCTGAGCATGCTTCCTTTAACCTACAGGCTAATTGTATTGGGAATTGTATACGCTTTTACTATTCTGTTGCCAATGATAGCCATTTTCTTTTTCAGGAAAATCAACGGGTGGGGATTTGGTGCATTCAGAGACAGGAAAAAGCGTTTTGTTCCTTATCTGTTAACCATTATCTGTTATGTCTCTTGTCTGGTAATGATGGTAAGAATAGGTCTGCCCAGATATATGACAGGAATTATACTTGCAACACTGATGGCTATGGTTATTTGTATTGTTGTGAATATAAAATGGAAGATCAGTGAACACATGACTGCTATAGGAGGCGTTATTGGAGGATTAATAGCATTTAGTTTTCTGTTTAATTATAACCCTACCGTTTGGTTAAGCCTGTTTATATTATTGGCAGGAGTATTAGGGTCGGCTCGCATTATATTGAGGCATCACACTCTGCCTGAGGTCTTGACAGGTTTTGCGGTAGGAGCTGTCTGTGCTATATTAGGAATCTTATATCTTTAATTATATAACTATAAAAAACATCGCTTATGAACTTTCCTGAACAATTGAAGTACACAAACGAACACGAATGGATTCGTTTAGATGGAGAATTTGCTTATGTAGGTATAACAGACTATGCACAAGAACAATTGGGTGATATTGTTTTTGTTGATATACCAAGTGTAGGTGATACCCTGGCTCAAGGAGAAGTATTTGGAACAATCGAAGTAGTGAAAACCATTTCAGATTTATTCCTTCCTGTTTCCGGTGAAATTGTTGAAATGAACGGATCTTTGGAAGATAATCCTGAATTAGTAAACTCTGAACCTTATGATAAAGGATGGATTATTAAAATAAAACCATCAGATCTGTCTGAGTTCGACTCATTGCTTGATGCGTCAGCATATCGTAACTTAATTAATGAATAAATAAAATTATGACTCCAGTAGTAAGTATTATTATGGGCAGTACCTCAGATCTGCCGGTTATGGACAAAGCAGCAGCTTTCCTGAATGATATGGAAGTGCCTTTCGAAATAAACGCTCTATCTGCACACCGTACTCCCGAAGCCGTAGAAGAATTTTCAAAGAACGCAAAAGAGCGTGGAATTAAGGTTATTATTGCAGCCGCAGGTATGGCAGCCCATCTTCCGGGTGTTATTGCAGCGTCTACAACTATACCTGTGATTGGTGTTCCCATAAAGTCTACATTGGAGGGAATGGATGCCTTGTTGGCTATTGTTCAGATGCCTCCGGGAATTCCTGTTGCAACTGTGGGTATTAACGGTGCTCTTAACGCAGCAATTCTAGCCGTTCAGATGATCGCTCTTTCTGATAAGGAACTTGAATTGAAACTTGCAGCTTATAAAGAAGGCTTAAAGAAGAAAATTGTAAAAGCCAATGAAGAGCTGAAGGAAGTTAAGTATCAGTTTAAAACTAATTAATTGAATTTGTAAACCGGCATGCCAACAGAAACCATTTTAGTGGTTTCTGTTGGCATGTTGGCTATTAACCCCTAACCAGACTAAAGATGGATTATTTTAATTATTCCCGTCGTGAATCGTCAGCCGTAAATATTGGAGGTACTCCTCTTGGAGATAAAAATTCTATCCGCATACAGTCAATGACAAATACTTCCACACAAGACACGGAAGCATGTGTGGCTCAGGCAAAGAGAATTGTCGATGCCGGAGGTGAGTATGTCCGCCTTACCACTCAAGGTATAAAGGAGGCTGAGAACCTGATGAATATAAATATCGCTTTAAGGCAAGCAGGATATATGGTTCCTTTGGTAGCCGATGTTCATTTCAATCCTAAAGTGGCCGATGTGGCAGCACAATATGCCGAGAAGGTAAGGATTAATCCGGGTAATTATGTGGATGCCGCACGTACTTTTAAGAAACTGGAGTACACTGACGAGGAATATGCTTTGGAATTACAAAAAATACGCGATCGTTTTGTCCCTTTCCTGAATATCTGCAAGGAAAACTATACTGCAATCCGCATAGGCGTTAATCACGGATCTTTATCAGACCGTATTATGAGTCGCTACGGTGATACTCCCGAAGGTATAGTTGAATCGTGTATGGAATTTCTCCGTATTTGTGTAGAAGAGAATTTTGCTTCAGTTGTAATCTCCATAAAAGCATCCAATACGGTGGTAATGGTAAGAACAGTCCGTCTTTTAGTTGCTACCATGGAGAAAGAAGGAATGAACTTCCCACTACACCTTGGAGTAACCGAAGCCGGCGATGGTGAAGACGGAAGAATAAAATCTGCTTTGGGAATTGGTGCACTTCTTTCAGATGGAATTGGCGATACTATTCGTGTATCTCTTAGTGAAGATCCCGAATACGAAATACCGGTAGCCCGTAAACTAGTTGATTATGTTACAGCAAGAGCTGACCATCAGTATATACCGGGCATTGCCGCTCCGGAATTTGATTATCTTTCTCCATCAAGACGAAAAACCTTTGCTGTTAAGAACATTGGTGGAGATAATCTTCCTGTGGTAATTGCCGAGCGTTTTGATGGCAAAACAGACTATAATCCTTTATTTACCCCCGATTATATTTATGCAGGCCGTGAACTTCCGGCTAAATGTATCTCGGAAGTTGGTTATATATTGGATGGCGATGTGTGGAAAGGAGAAGAAAATACCTATCCGGCATTTAATTTTAACAGCATTGATGCACTCCGAAATTCGGAAGCAGAGCTAAACTTCCTTTTCCTGCCATTTATGGCATTAACAGAAGAGCTGGCGGAAGAATTGAAAGAAATGAAAAACGTTGTTATCATTTCTCAGAGCAACCATCAGAACAAGTTAGGCGAGCATCGTGCATTGGTACATCAGTTAATGTCGGCAGGCTGCGAACATCCGGTTGTATTCTTCCAATACTATACCGAAAACGATTCAGAAGACTTGCAGATAAAGTCTGCTGCCGATATGGGAGCTCTTGTCTTTGATGGCTTTTGCGATGGTATTTTTATATTCAATCAAGGAGAGCTAAGTCATTCAGTAGTCGATGGCATTGCATTCGGAATTTTGCAAGCCGGACGTATTCGCACAAGTAAAACCGAATATATATCATGTCCGGGATGCGGACGAACACTTTTTGATCTGCAATCTACCATAGCCTGTGTAAAAGCAGCAACCAGTCACCTTACCGGTTTAAAAATTGGTATTATGGGCTGCATAGTTAACGGTCCGGGAGAAATGGCCGATGCCGATTATGGTTATGTTGGTGCCGGTCGTGGCAGAATAAGCCTGTATAAAAAGAAAGAATGTATTGAAAAAAATATCCCTGAAGAAGAAGCTGTAGAAAAGCTTATTGAGCTTATTAAGGCTAATGGGGATTATATTGAGAAGGAGTAATCTTTAAAGAATTACTGTTAAGTAGTACATTTGTAGTTTACATTACTTTTTTTTTAAGTACTGTTTATACAATAAAGTATCAAATTCATTTAGTGTCTGAATATCAATAACCCTGTTTTGAATTTCTCAAAACAGGGTTATTGATTAAAAAATATTTATAATTTTCTAAATAAAGAATCCCTTTCATTAATTTGCTTTAAGCTGTCTGGTGATATTATCTGAAACTTTATTGGATATACTTCAAATTGCATGTTGCAGCTAGATATATCTAAATAGTGTGAAATAGAATCTTTAAATATAGTCAACTTGTGACTGTTTAAAACATTCAACATTCTAAGTTTTTTTATATTGTAAAAAACAACAAGATTTTTGTTTCTAAAAAAATATCCATCAACAAATTCTTTTCGATAAAAATATGTTTTATACATAATTACATAAGATTTGTTCTCTACATTGGCAAAACGTATTACAAATAGTTTGTGAGGGGTCTTGTCACTATTAAAATTTATCAAAATATCTAGTTTTCTCGATAATGCATTACTTAAAATTATACTATCTTTTTTTACAACATAATTACTATTCATAGGACGGTTACATCCTCCTAAGCAAAGTATGATTGCAAATATAAAAAGTATTGTTCTCATAATTCAATATAATTACTTTTAATAGAAATCTAAGGCTTGTTGACTCTTTGGTTATTTCTGATCAATTTTTAATACTAGATTTAATAAGTTTTTTAGTATTGATATACATATTTGTCGGTGAATCTATCGATCTCCTTCTCCCAAAATAAACAACAAGATGGCATGAATTAATGATATTTTTGCATTTCAATACTAAGATCTTTCGCAAATTCATTAATATCGACTATAAATCCAGATTTACCTTTAATCGAGAAAACATTCATTACCCAATTGTTTTTTTCAATCATGTCGATTATCTCCTCTTCAAATTCTTCAAGAGTTATCTCTTTAACAGAAAAACTTCTCCATTCATCAACTACATTCTCCTCTGCAAACTCAGAAGCAGACCAAACTGATAAAACAGCACTATTTTCAATATCTGCTATTGCAAAAGTTCCATTTTCATCAACAAGAGTGTACATTTTTTCAGAGTCTGCAACTCGTTTTATAAAATATTCATAGCGTTGGAAAGCTTCCAGTTGAGATACAGCTTCAATCTCTTTATTTGTTATCTTCATTATTAATTGGGGTTTTCTCTGTTTTTTTTATTATAACGGTTATTTTCCTGATGATTCTAAATATAGTAATAATACAAATAAGCCGTAAAATTGCTATCTTTTATTTAATTGAGATCAACCTGCTTTATGACGAAAACTTATTATTAATATTAAAATTAACCATAAAACATACAAAACAGCAAATGGGATAAGTAACCGAAGCCACAAACTATCTGTAATATATATGACTAGAAAATGCAATATATAGAAAAGGAAAATTTCTAGTAATAAATATTTAAATAGGAACAAGTTGTTTTTTATATCATTCCGAAAAAAATGTGCAGTAAAATATAAAAGAAAGACTAAGAGAATGTTTGAACAGACTATATTTAATATAATAAATAGTATAAAAGGTAGCAACCCTAATAGATCCGATAAAGATGCTTTTAAAAATATAAATAGTAATCCATAAGAAACTATTCCAGCCAAAAACGTCAAGAAGCTCACTTTCATTATTTTAATTGCCCATTTCATACACTATTATTGATCTTGTTTATTTCTTATCCCTAATATCATTTTTATTCTTATTGATAATTAAAAAGATTATTGGCTATCTCCAAATCTGATTTATTACTTTCTCATTATACTATCCATCATAAAATGGTCAACAACTCCCTTTTCAATCTTATATTGAGTTGACTTATTATTTCCATGATTACATGAGAAGTTCTGAAATTGTTTTATGGCTTTATAAGGTATTTGTCCAATATTTACCACTACATATTTGAAGGTGCTTTTACAAATCAAAACTATCCAAGAATTCTCGTTACGCTGACTATCTTCACACTCCTTAAATAGAATTCTTGGAATTTCTTTTTTTAGCATGTTGCCACCATTTCTTTTATATATTGCGCAATACACCCCCTTCTTCTTTACTATATAGGAAGGCAAAATTGAGTCCGATATTCCTGTATCTAAAAAATATGCAGAAAAACATTTAAACTCTTGAAATTCTTCTACTTCATTAACGTTTATAAGTAAAGGACATTTCTCATCTATCAGCTTTTTATGTTGGTAAATATAGTCCTTATTTTCACTTAGAATAAGATTTAGAGCTTTTTCTAATATTACTAATTCTTTTTTCTTATTATTAATTCGATTCTTAAAGCCTTTCTTTCCCAAGCTATTTTGAGATATTGAAAAGACCAGTATGATTAAAAAAAAATATTTATTCATTTCTTGAATACTTAAATGACTTTTTAATGAACCTGAGAGTGAATAATTAGAAGTTCTTTTTTCATATTCTAATCTATTTTAACTGATAGCATGTAAAGTTTCTGTTGTGTCTTTAGTTATTAATTAAAGTCGGCTGAAAGATATTCATCTGACCTTTAAGAGGATTTTTGTTTATCATATCTGCAAGATTTATGTTCTAGCATTAATAAATCTATTGTTCTTATATATAAATTGATAATATCCATACCTATGGCAACCAGTTGTTTCCGGCCAACAACTAACTTTAACACGTTTACCATCAATATCCATTTCTTCATATAATTTATATTGATTATCCGGAAAATAAAGATAATCAAACCTTTGTTTTTTTTCAGTTGGATAAATGAACGCACTAAAAGCTTCCTCAAATTCAATTTTAGAATTTATTCTTGATAACAACAGTCTTTGAAAGTTGTTTTTAGATAAATAGCCAATTACTCTTCTATTTTGATTAAAAATATAATAATCTCTTAACTCATTTTTTTCATGGAACGAGAACCAAAATTCAGGGATAGAGTCATTAACTAAAAATTCAAGCACAATAATCTTTCTTTCTTCTTCCTTGTATTTTTTTTTATATTCACATGTTAGTATATTTATTAAAGAATCCAATTTATGGTTTGAAACTTCAAAATTCTGCAATACAAATCCAGATGATGGCTTGCTGCAACTTGCTATCACAAAGATGAGACTTATTATAAATATGAAAAGTTTGAGCTTATCTATCAGCATCTTCTTTTTTATATACTCCTCCTTCATTATAATACTTATATTGGTTAGTTTATACATTTAGTGCTTTCTTATGGAGATTGGCAATGCAAATTTACAAGTCTTACAAAGGGATTATATCAATTAAAGTTTATCAATACCATTCATCGCTATGGTAAGTCAGCATCCATTTATTTCCAATGCATGAAAATCACATATTTCTTTTACTTCTGATTTTCATGCAAAAGGATTGATTTGTTCTGACTTTTAAATCCAATACTACCCATAAGTTTCTTGCCTAGTTTAGTATCTTTAGGAACATACTTGCCCTCTATATATAATTCTCCAAGCTCTTTGATGCACAGTCTATCACCTAGAGTAGCTCCTTTTTTTAAATAATCAAGCATAAATGTTCTTGTCTCTTTGTCATAAAAATCTTCTCCTAAAAGAATTTCAGCATTTCTCAATTCATAAAAGACACGATAATATGCCCTTTGTGTATGGCATTTGTTAGCCATTAATAAAGAGTAAAAGACATACTCTCCAGGATAATATAACTCATTTAAATATGCTGTCTGGAGTTCTCCATATGCTTCTTTATCATTCTTTTCAGTAACAAGTCCTTTTAACTCGTTAATAGGGCGAGTATAGTTTAATGAATGTACTTCATTCCAGTCATATTTGCAATATTTATGATGAAAATAAAGCCAAATTGAGGTTATGGTCATTATACAAATTAGTACTGTTATAATTATCTTTTTCATTTTTTTATTTAAATATTTTATAAGGCTAATCTCTAAATCGGTTTCAATTGCTAAGATTTTAATTAATGTGTGCTCTTAGAAATTTTTATTCAAGATTGATTTCTTTATCAGAATCTTTTTCAATAGCTAATCCGGAGCTAAACATAAGCTTCTTTCCTAATGTAATATCTTGTGGTAAGTCTTTCCCTTCAATATATAATTTCCCAAGCTCGTATATTGATTGTCTATGACCAAGTTTAGCGCCTTTTACTAAGTAATCAATCATCAACATCTTTGTTTCTTTACTACTATAGATTTTATTCTTTTCCATTTTTTCTATGAAGCGTAACTCGTGATAAACATCAAAATAAGCTTGTGGATAATGTGATCTATTTGCCAAAACAATTGAATAAAATAAAAATTCACCTTCATTAGGTTTATCTAAATAAATTGAACGTAGTTTATTGTATGCAATAGTATCTTTCTTTCTAAATGTTAGCCACTTTAATGAATCCGTTTGTTCTATTTTTTTTTGATATAAAGCCAAGTTGTCCAGTTCTTTGCTTCGTTTAGAATAATATACTATAAAAACTATAAGTAGTATTATATTAACAAGTATTATTGTGGAAAATCTTTTTGTCATGATTTGTCGTATTACAAATGAATAAAACGATAGTCAAATGCTCTATTCTTCTCTGGTATTTCAGATTTTACTAGTACTTAAAACTTCTTTAATAATTTTTTTGCATCAAGTGATGTGGTCTGCTAATTTTGTGCAACCCCTCTATTATCTTCAATACTTTTAGACTTCCGTAACCAAAAAGAGCAATGCAACCATTATTCTGGATTTTATTTTAATTATCTCGATCTTTTTTAATGAACGAAGTTTACTCTATTTATTGCGTTTTATTTTAATTTTTTTTGCATTATAGGCACCTAAAGGTAAAGGCATAAAAGGATAGGCGTATTGATAATCTTTAACTGTTACTATATTGAAACTATCTGATACAATCCATAATCTCATATTATCAACTTTTGCAGTTCTGTTTGCTAACCTTTTTTAAAATCCTTCTTTATACTTACAAATCACTTAGGTGGTTTTTTAATTTAATATTACTGTATTTCTTTAAAATGCTTTAAGCATAAACGCAATTCTTTTGCTGATTTCAGCCACTGTTTTTCTATTTCTAATTTTGGATTGAATTTTACAATAAACTCATTGTTTAAGCCAATTTCATTCCTATCAATGATTGACATCACTTGGGCATTAAGTCTATTCAAGTGTAATGTCTTAGTCTTGTCATCATAATCAGGTAATTTCCCATTTTGAAGCATATAAACAATTACTTGCAAATAGTCTTCAATGTTTTCGTATGATACAGATACAATACGATTTCCATCGGAATATTGTAAATCATAGAAAGCATTACACCTTATTTTTTCGTTTGACATTCTAAATCCGAACTCTGTAATAAGGTAGTTGAAATACGTCTTTACATCTTCTGTGTATTTTTCTCCTTCTATCATGGCTTAATTTCTTGTAAATAATTAGGATGTAAATTTAAGTAATTTGATCATCATATTTGCTCTATTTGATAAAAAATTGTAATCGATTTAGTTAAGCAAGCTCCTACATTTTAAAAATCGAAGATTGTACGTTTTCGACAACCACATACAAACATTACGCAAATACATTACCAAGAGCCTGTTATTAATTTTGGTGATGTCTTTTTCCGATATGCAAAGGATAATGGGCAGATTGGTTTAGAGTTAAATATTAGAGGTTTTTTTGAGTTTCCAGAATGGACTGCCGCAACTTTCATTTTGCTTGATAATGTATTAGGAGAATACCATGCTGAGATGAGTTTGAACCGTATTGACAAAAAGAAACTGAACGAAAATGAAGTTAATAGCTTGTTCTCTATCAAAGCCTTGCCAAAGGTTATTCAGGATTACCTGTTAGAACTAAACAACTAACACCATTTTTCTAATTCCCAATCATCAACCAGATTTTCAATCAAAAGGGTATCATTCCAAATTCCCCAGGGAGATAGTTGTTTTTGTTCTGGTGTAAGAGTTTTTACCAGTTGTCTTTGCCATGTCTCTGTATCAATGATATGCCAGCCCAAAAATTCCCCCCTTACGATATGTTCTGTTCTCATGTATTTGGGCTTTTTAAAACTATCAACAGGATAATGGCCAACATGTTGTATAATATTCTGTTTGTTGGCTGCTGATAGAGGAAAATATACCATATATCGTTCTTTAGAGCCAGCCAACTTATCAAAGTTGGCTGGCCTTTCAGAATATAATCCGGGCAGAATCCTTATTAAATCGCCTGTTGTTTTATCCTTATAGATGTAATGTAGATATGCTTTTCCCTTAGGCGTATTGATTTCAAAAATATCACCTTCTTTAATCCTTGCCATTAATACCCAATTGATTTTAAAAGTTTATACCTCTTTGCAGTTGTTCTCTATACGCTGGATTGGTAGATGAAATACTATTTATCTTATTGAACAATGTTCCACCGATTTTACCTAATCCATGAATTTCTATTAATGCCTATTCTACAGCTCTAGCATCTGTTCGGGACAAGCCTTTCATCAGCGATTGTATATTAATTGCCTTTGAGGCTAAATGTTCTGCTGACTTTCTCGCAAGATTGTTGGTAATACTTGTTTTGTCATAGAAAAATGGTTAAAATTTATTTTAGCTCTCATTCGAGTCAAAAATACCGAATAAAAGTTTAATGGCAAAACTTCATCAAACTTTTTTAGCTCGCATAAGGTTTGTACATTTGGCGATATTCGTAAAAAAAACAGGGCTTTATAGCTCTTTTAAGAGTTAAATCATGGATACTTTCGGCAATAAGATAACCGTCCTTAGAAAGCAAAAAAAATATCATAAGGGGAACTGGCTAAAATGCTAAACACTTCTACTTCTGTTATTGGAAGGTACGAGCGGGACGAGATGACCCCACCTATCGACGTGACTAAAAAGATTGCAAAACTGCTTGACACAACGGTCGGGTATCTGTTGGGGGAGACGGAGCAGGAAAACGTCTTCAAAAACTCGGAGATGCTCAAACGTTTTAACGAGATTGAAAGCATGAACGAGGAAGACCGTAACCACATCCTTTATACGCTGGATGCCCTTATTAAAAATGTAAAGCTTAAAGCGTTGTAATGAAAAAGTTCCGGTTAAAAGGAAAGAGTCCAGTACAATACCGAACTCTTTCAATAACTGGATAATGTTTAACCCGTCCAACTTTTTGGGTCACTTCAAAAATCGGGGCTTTATCACTATAATAATTCTTTTAATTTATCAAAGGCTTTTTCCTTCTCTGCTTCTTGATGTGGTTCTAAAAGAATATTTAATACTTCTTCTTCTGTTTCATAATTCCACACAAAAATACCTAACCAACCTAATCTCCAAAAATCAATATTGCCACCGATTTTCTTAGAATTAAACTCAACCTGATTTAAAGAGCCAAAATCCCCTTTCTTAAAAAAATTATACACCAGCTCATACTCTTTTAAATTAGGTGCCATCTCGTTCTTAAACCAATTCAAATCTCTTACTTTTCTCATAATTACTTAATTTGTAGAATAGGTGAAAGATTTTTAACTTGTTTCAGTAAGGCATTTTGCATTGCTCTATCTGCATTTGGAACAATTACCTTGAACCAATTTACTTGCCCTCCTTGCAAAAGACTACTTGTCGGAACTTGAAATTCTGCATAAACAGAACCTTTAGCTGCAGCAGTAAAAGCATCTGCTCCTCCTGTTGTAACAAAGTAAGCAAAGGATATAAATAAGAATTCTTTTTATCATAATTACTTATCTGTCTCCCCCCCCCTCCAATATATTCCTGTTGAGTCAAAATGGTCATCAACTAACATTCCACCAGGATCAATTCTACTCCAGTTTTCTAAAGACAGAACTATTTCGACGTTTTACTTTCCAAGATACTATTTATTAAGCTGTCCGATGTAAGGATATATGTTTTATTATCGGTTCTAATCCATTGTCCCTGGCCAGAATAGCGTTCTTTCTTTCCATTCTGATAAATAAAATCAACATTATATGTAATCATAAATTTTAAAGGTTCTTGCTTCTTACAATTAAATAATGTTTGAATTTTATTAATCTTTTCAATATCAATAATTGTTATTGTGTCTAATTTTTGAAAGCAAGTATCGTTGTGTACATAAAAGTTTATCTGCTTTATTTTCGCGCGAGAACAACCATAAATACAAACAATAATAACGAAGATCAATATATAGTTTTTTTTCATATTTCTTAATTACCAATATTTTGTAATAAATTTCTCAAAAACTCCCGCTCTCCCTTGAAGAAAACTATTATTTACAGTATTACCTGGATTTTTTATCACTTTAGTATTCGGCATTTTACTAACCCCATTATAAAGGTAATTAGGCGTGTATGTTTTAACTTCATGTCCATCTGTTTTGATAACTTCTCTCGTATCAATAACTTTCCCAGATGCGGCAGATACTCCAACAACTGCATATACCGTGCAATTATTTGTCACACCATTATAAGAAGGATTTTTATTTTGCCAGTTCTCCAAAGCATTTTTTGCATAATAATCTTGTCTATAATTGGTTTTAATTTGAACTATACCATCAGCAGATCTATTCTCATAAACAGACAAAGATGTTTTGTCTTTTACATTAGTCATCAATTCCGATAAACGAACATTCTGGTTATTAGGATTATCAGTTGAATAATGGGCATTTACGTTCTGATTAAAATGTGACAACCCCAATGAAGCACCTTTGCCTGGACCTAGTTCATAAAAAGTATATGTACCAGTAGGTTCGTGTTTATCATTATAATTGGCTACAGCTAAAGCCGAATGACCAAATTCTCCATTTGCTGTTGCCCAAATTAAAAGATACTCATCTCTTCCATCTGGATCAATTATATTCAGCGGATTATCACGACAATACACATAAGGAGACAGCCAAGGCTTCTTCTCCGCTAGCTGATCCACAACTCCCCATCTCCCAATAGCAGCATCATAATGCCGTGCCCCATAATCATATAAATCTAATCCATGCATCCGATCAAGTTCCTTACCATTGTACTTGTATCTGTTATCAGAATTATCAATACATTCACCAAAGGTCATTCCAGACGGATAGTAATGATTGGTTTGTTCAGTCGTTCCGTTCTGATTGAATACCACACGATTATTCCCCTGATGATCCTGAATATAATAATGATAAGTAGGCGTTGTACCACTCATTGTTATATACCCGCCATCTACAAAAATTTTACTGAGAGCTCCGTTTTCATAGATCACATTCTCGCAATAATCCGTCTGGGTAATTTCCTTTATAGAATCATTCGACACTGGACGAATTGTTCCCATAGATACAAACATATCCGGTACTGCAGTTATCTGCTTTACTCTTCGTTTCACTCCGGCAGCATCATAAAGATACTCCGTAGTATGGCCTTGAGTAAATTGTAACTTACTTGGCAAATTTAATATATTGTATTGAATTTTTGCTATTTTCTTGTGAGAATCTCTTGTTAAATTTCCATTGGTATCGTAAGTATATTCAGGAGTTCCTGCATTTGCTTTCACAAAGTTAAATGCACCGAAGTATGAGGGCTCATATTCTGGTGCATCTGTTACACTACTCAACTGATTTCCATTGTAATTCAGCGTCAAATTATCTATAAGTTTCCAGCTGTAAGGATTATTATTTGCAAGGCCATTTCTTTTCAGATTTTTTATATTGCCCATATTGTCATATTCATAAAAGGTGGAATAATTCCTCTGAGAATTACTCTCATCATCTTGATAATAAGCTTTTGTGATACGACTCAAATCGTCATAATGAAAACTGTAACTCCGCTGATAATTCTCATTCTGCACTTTCCAATTCATTGCACTGATATTCCCATTATAGTATTTAAGACTGCCATTATATGATTCATCATAATATAAGGTTTCACTAAAGCGACTCTTTGCTGTATTTATGCTTTTTAGCCAGCTCTTTATATTATATGTATAACTGGTTGTTTCTACCGAATTAGTTGCTCCTGCTGCCACATGCTGGCTCTTTGAACTCAACCTTCCAATATTATCATAAGTATTCTCTGCTAGAGTAACTGGAGCTAAACCGTTGAGAGAGTGAGTTGTTTTTGTCAACTTCTCCGCATTATCATAAAAGTTCTCATATACTTCAGTAATGGTTGCTTTACCTGATGCACTATGTATATGTTGATGTTTCTTTATCTTTCCTGTGAATGTGTACAAAAAATAATCTTTTTCATCTCCCCCCAAATGATTGGTTGCTTTGCTTTGGGCAAGCCGTCCTCTGTTATCATAATACATTGCAGTAATTATCTCTTTGGCTGGCTCTTCAAGCATAAAAACACGTGTGCCGGTAAGTAAACCTTTAGCTGAGATTTCAGGAATAGCATTCACATATTTTTTTGCATAACCATCCAAAGCTGCATATTCCAGTTTGGATTTAATAGTATCTGTCAATAAGCTTTTATAGTTGTAGTTGTCATAATAGTTAACAGTGAGTAATCGAGTGTAAGCATTAATCTGGTTAGATAACTGATAGCCGGTATTCATAAAGCCATTACTTTCGTTAACAAAAGAGCCATTTAATACTATATTTTTGACAGAAACGGTATCTGTACAAATTCCGGTTAAAATTGTCCGGTTAAAAACATCGGGAATGCTGAAAGTCCATTCTTTTGGCATCTTACTGCGTTGTTCACCGTCCTGACTAAAGATAAGATGATCTGCCTTGTCATAAACCATATAGATAGGATCAGTACCTGGCAATTTCTTATAAATACATCGGTTTCTGGAATCATATTGATAAATGTATGCAAAGTTTCTCAATAGTTCTTCAGCCCCGGTATAGGTATTACTACTTAAGCCAGCAGCTGCTGAAGGAGGTAAAACAAAACATTTGTTTCCAAAATCATCATAAACATAATAGGTATCATAATATTCTCCACCATTCTTTTGACGAGTAAGAATTACTTCTCCCTGTTTATCTTTAAATTCAAAAACTTCATGACCGTCTTCATCCATGCTGCGGGTTACATAAAGTTGGCCATTATCATAATCGTCGTCAGATTTTACAAGTTTATTATCTGATGTGACATAATAATAAGCACATTTCAAACTATCCAGATCCTTGTTATTTGTATAAAATGCACTTTTTACAGATGCTCCCGCAGTGCGCCAGTTCACTCCGGGACCATATTTCTGTAGTACCCTGTTTAAAGGGGATGCCTCGTAAACAGGAGTTGAAAATGGAAAACTATCATTATAAACAGTTGCCGTAATAGCTTTAGACTTAATTATATCAGGATCTGTATAACTACCATTTCCCGAATAAGGAGTAGGAAGCCAAACATTACTTTCTCTACCTAAATCATCATATTCTTGCAGTATCACCAGATCATTATTGTTAAGAGAAAATCCTCTCTGAACAGTTTGCGACAGACGGCCTAGTCCATCATAATACTGAATTTTCTGAATGCACTGATTTAATGTAAGATTTCTGGCATCAGATGATTCAACCGTTGGAGTAATTTCTATAATATAATTCTGGTTTTGTCCGGTTTCAAATCCTGCAAGAGGTATGGTACCATTCACAGTAGTTGTTATATTACCATTCATAGTATTGCCTTCTGAAACAATGTAGTAACTTCCTGCAGCCAAATCTGTAGCCTTTAAATAGGCATTGGTAACGGAAGAACATTGCCCATCACCTGAATAATTATCATTTGATGTAATAAGTTTTCCTGTTGAATCCAATAAATACAGATAAGTGTCAGTCACTTCTGATCCACAGTGAGATATCGATACATCCATAGAACGGTTTAATGTAAACTTATAGTAAACATCATTAGTTGCAAGCCCATAGTCATTCACAAAATCTGATGTATTTTTGGTATCAATACAAGAAAATGTATCCGAAAAAGTACCTAAAGAAATTGATTTATCAAAAGTATCTCCTTGAGGAATACGGCCTACTACTGTCGTGCTAATATTGCCTTCTTCAGAATCTCCTTCAGAAATAACAGAATAAGTACCCGGGAGAAGTTTTCCCATTTTTAAATAAGCATTGGTAGTAGAAGAGCACTGCTCTTCACCAGAATAATTATCATTAAATGCAATACGCCTTCCTAATGAGTCTAGCAAATACAAGTTAGTACTAGTAACCTCCGAATCACAATGAAAAATATCTATATTCATTGCACGGCTTAATGTGAATTGATAATAAACATCATTGCCATACGAGCCATAATCATTCCAAAAATTAATTGTATTTTGAGTATCAGAAGCTACAAAATCTTTATCAAAATCTCCCAAAATAATAGAGTCTGTAAATAGACTTCGTTTTACTCCTTTTATAGAAATTAAGAAAACTTCTATACTGCCTAAATTAGGTGAAGATATTGTATATGTTCCAGGAGGTAACAGCCCAGTTTTAAGAGTTACTAAATATCCATAATCTGTATTTTGAGTGTATGGCTCTGCATAATTAATTTCATAATTGTCGTCATCTAGCTCCAAACTTGCTTCAGAAGCATCTTTTGATCGCATATCTACACTAATAGTTAATCTCATAGCTTGAGTAATTGTAATTGAATATGTATCGGGGGTAGAATTATAAGTTACATTGTTATATTCAAAGTCAAGATACTCTGTTCCTACATTTATTAATTTAGAAAAAGCATTGTTCGAAATGAGTAAACAAAATAATACAATAATTAATTGTACTTTTTTATGATTAATTATGTTATCGTTTTTTTTCATAATTATATTAATTGTCTTAATATTAATCTTATTGTTTGGAGATTCTTTTCCATAAACTTTATCATTGGCAGCGATCCGAAGTAAGTACTCACCCAGTTGAAAACCATTAAAAACGATTGTTCCCTGATAAAATCCTTCCGAATGATTTGTTTTGGGGATAATCCGCCAATAACTTCCATTGCACATCATGCAAGAGGAATCTCACATATTATAAATTAAATTGTATCAAAGTGAAGATTTAAAGAGGAAAAATAAACCTATAATGATAAGAAAATTCTTTTGCAATTTTATTTTTGTCAACTATTATCATCAACAAATTCCCCCAATTATTATAGTTATATAACTTTTCAGTACCATTTGGTTCAACTATTGATTTTACACCTATGAATGGTTCATATCTATAGGTGTAAATTTGAGCTTCATTAAGAATAATGCTTTTTCTTAATTGATCTGCTAGATAAGGAGATACTGAATCTGCAGGTGAGAATGTTTCTGGATTAGTGCCTAATGCAGACTTCACTTTATCATAAGTAGTATTTTTGATTACAGCAATTGGATATTTCCCTTTATAGCCCCACAGATAAACATTATTGATTGCTTTATCATCTGTTTCATATATAATATTACCATATGAGTCGTAATTATAATATGTTTTGATATTTTTTTCAGGAAACGAACCTTTCTTTATTTTTAATATTGATGGAAGAAACAAACCATTATTATTCTTATAATCGGTAGTTGTTGTCTCAATTAATTTTTCATTTTTATATATTTCTTGTTTAATTATAGGTGAGATTAAATTGCTGTCAACCATCGATTTGTACGGTTCAATATCTTTATAATCCTGAGGGTAATAAAAGACAGTTCTTACAAATCCGTTTTTACTGTCATTTGTACTAATCTCTTTTATTTGTCTGTCACTTCCATATTTATATTCTTTAATAGTTTTTATAGAATCGTCTTTAAAATAATATGAGATTTCTTCTTTTTTTAAGGATGGATAATATGTATATATCTTGTTAGCACTAATTCTTTCTGGTAATATAGTATAAGAATATCTATCGATATTTCTAAGATACTCATCATAATTTGAATTATACGATTTTACTTCTTTCTTTAACCTTTTATTATTACAATCATAAAATTCCATTTCTGTCAATAGTCCTCTATCTAAATCCCGAGATGTGTATCTATTATAAATATTTGGATTAATAACACCTAAAACATTCAGAGGAGATTCATCATTATATTTATCATAATTAGAATAATTATATATCGTTTTGTTTCCATCAGATTGTTCTTCTATTACTCTTGAATAAGTGACAGTATTGCCAGATATCCAGTTGATATAATTCTCTGATTTTTGTGTTAATTTATATTCCCCTTTTAAGATACAATTTTCATATGTTCCAATGCTTTGGGCCCAATAAATTGGGATTTGAGATAAAATTCCACTGGAAGAAAGATCTTTATTTAAATAGTAATATTTCTTTGTAATATTTTTAGTCGAATCACTTCCATCATGCATTATTATAGATTTGATGCGAAGGCCACCAGCCATACCATTCTTACTAGATATCCCAAATGGAAATTTATCTACGATTTTTGAGTAATAATGAGGTTCGAATTCAAAATATACTTTCCCTCCTGTAGGATATGTGATGCTTTCTAATATTTCAGCCTTCATTTTTATAGAATCAGGTTGCCTAAAATCATACAACTTATCATATTGCTCATTCTTTATTAGAAACCCGTAATCTTTCCCATTGTAATATCCCCAATTATCTTTTTCTCTTTTCCAAAATTTAGGTAATTTTTCTTTTTGATTATAGCAAAACTTGTAATAAAGTGAGGCCCGACTACTTGAACTTTGGAAAGTTAGACATTTAAGTTTTAATCTTTCATCAGGATTCTCAATATAATCAAAATTAATTTTTAATTTATTATTAATATCTATATTGTCTAATTTTAAGAAAATATTTTGTTTTAAAAAATTAGAATAGCATGCAGCAACATTATCATGAATATTCAAAAAGTCAGTTCCATATTCATCAGTTATTGAATAGTATGATTTTAAGTCATTTCTTTTAGAATATTGAAACAATATTTTTTCACCTGTAGAAACTGTTATTGATTTTAATTTCGAAGGATAAACATAAGTAAGATTATAGTCAGAACAGAGGCTTGATAAAAACATTTTTGAATCGTTTGTACTATAAGGTCCACTCGCTCCATCTCCCATATAACTTCTTGAAAAAGCACATCCATGCTCAACTATATTCAATTTGCTATTATCATAATTGAACACAATATTTTCATTCTGAGGAGTTATTATTTTCTTTAAATTCCAGACTGATATTTTACCAAAAAAAAATGACTTAAATCCTGAAGGTCTTATGTGGTATCCTAAGCTATCAGCATATTGGGGATATAAATTACCATCAGCATCATAGTATTTACCATAATCGGGATCTTGCCGATATTCATAAGATATTTCTAATGCATCAGGTTCTCCTCCAAATAAATATACTATTCCTTCAGAATCTGTTACTCTTATTTCTTTTATAAAAGACTTTGCAAATTGTGCGTCTGCACTATAAGAGAATGATTTATTTAAATAAGGATTAAAAATAGTACTCTCTACAAGAGTAAAGTTAGATATAGTTCCTCTCACTATTTCCACCTTAAAACTCGAATTATTCTTTGAAGCAATTTTAGTAGCTGTTTTGCCATAAATGTCCTTGTATATATAAAAGGATGCATTAATTTTTCCAACATTAATTACAAATTCATCTAGATCGGGTGTTCTTAAATGTTCATTAGTATCCTTGTTGAATTGATATTTAGATAAATTGTTATTAGAATTCCAATCAATCATTTGTGTTTTATCAAAATAAGTATCGTAAGGGTCTTCTTTATCGGGATTGCCGTTGTTTATCCTCGAAATGCAGCCTCCAGCATAAATATTCCACCCAAGTCCAGCTGAGTTTGGGTATAAATCAACTTTATTTCCTCCTGCATGATAATTTAAAGATATTGGCAAAGAAATCTTTTTAAGTGTAATCTCATAAAGGGGTATATTTATTTCAGGGATTCCGTTGTATAAGTTTACTGGAATTTTATCGAACCTTAATATTGATCCTATTTCAGGCGATAAGACAAGTTGATTTACTGCACTTTGGCTATAGCTATTTAAAGATTGCAAACTAAACAGAATGAATAAAGTTATTTGATTTAAACATCTCGTAAGTCGAATAAACAATATATCTATGCAGTTGTGTTTCGTGTATTTCATAGTTTAAATTTATAATTAATAGAAGTTAGCTATTTTGATCATTAATAAAAGTGTTTATAAGTAAATGTAATAGTTTGTTTTAGAACATTATTCTTTCGCAATTTTTTCTCCATAAACTTTATCATTCACAACAATCCGAAGTAAGTATTCACCCAGTTGAAAGCCGTCCAAAGCTATAGCTTCCTGATAAAATCCTTCCGGATGATTCGTTTTAGGATAATTCACCAACAGCCTCCCTTGCATATCGTACAAGGATATTGTTACATCAGCTTGTTGAGTAAGATCATATTCAATAGAAATGCGATTACTTTCTTTATCTATGTGAATATTGTAACTGATTAGTTCTTTATTGGGATTATTCCCAGAAGAATTGCTATTGCTTCCTCCAGAAGAGTTCTTGCTCTTTTTATTCTCTTTCTCTATTTCATCCAGTTTAGCCAAATTGTCCGGGTCATCATTCAGATAGCTGTGTTTATCAGGGGAATAAAAGAAAGCTGTATTGAAGTGTTTAAAAGGTGTCTGATTTTTAAATGTAATGCTTTCAACTGTTTCAAAAACGGGATAACGATATCCGTCGGCGTACCATCTGTATGTCTCAACCTGCATATACACGCTGTCATTGTTTAGATGATAATTTATACTATCAATATTTACAACCGGTTGAATAATTGAATCCTTCTGAACGAAAGGTATCATCTTTTCTGCTATCTTTTTCAGCGAGCGTACCCGTAATACATGTTGCAATGTATCTCCATTAGGAAGGATAATCATACCATAAGCATCTCCCCAGGTGACTGTTTTTCCTTGTGAGGTTAGGTCAAGACGGCGACAATAATTTCCTGTGCCATAAAAATAACCTTCAATTCTTTTCTGATAAGAGAAAGGAAAAGTCAGAAGCAATTCCGGCTTCTGATTATTTATTATTGTTGTAGGGTTTTCGTAACCTAAGGAATAGAGTGAATCATTTCTTAGCAAATAGTGATAAAGGGTATTGTGTTCACAACCTGTCACAACTGAATCTGTTTCAGATTGAATATAAGATAACTTGTATTTTTTATTAATTGCTTCCTGCTTGCTAAAATCCCAAAGTACATTTGCCCCTGCTCTACCGGGGTGTTTATACTTAACCTGTTGTTTGGTTATTACATCTTCACCACGGAACATATTATATTCCTTATTTAATACATCCTGAGCAGTCAATGACGACATCTTGGCTAAGAATAAAAGTCCGAATGACAAAAGTGATTTAATTTTCATTTTTCCTGAATTAATGTTATAATATTACATTGTATTCCTTTTTTAAGCAAGAGCTGCACGACAGTAATAATAAGAATAGGAGAATAGCATAAAAATAATTTAATAGGTAGTGCTTTCATGTAAATTTATGTTTTAGTATTAATTCTGGATTTACAAACGCAAATTAAAACAAAATAATTTATATAACAATAAAAAGTGTTGGACATTTTATAATTATATTAATTTACTGATATATAATGTATTAATAGTTATTATACTGTATATATGAAAGTTGTATATTGGACATTTTAATTTTTAAAGTCAAAAATAAGACAGAATAATATAATATTTTTAATCTTGTTTGTTTTATATAATAGGATAATATCAATTCAATACACATTATATTAATGCATAAATATCAATAATTAATTGTTTGTAAATATAGAAATAATAGCAACTAGAATAAAAGCATCAGGTGGCACAGGTGGCAGGAAAAAAGACCTTTTTGGTTTCCCAGAAATAAAATTTTGTAAATTCTGCAAATTGCAGAATTTACAAAATTTATTTTTCAGAATCGGAAAAAGTATTATTTTGCTGCCACCTGTGCCACCTACTAAAAATTATATTTCTAGAAATCAAATGATTATAAAATTGGCTAGCAGAATAAGCTGCAAAAGGGGTGGAGAGGGTGGAGTAAAAATGAGTTTTTTCGGCTTCCAGAAAATGAATTTCAATAATTCCGCAATTTGCGGAATTATTGAAAGTGGATTTCTCAGAACGAAAAAAGAACGATTTCTCTCCACCCTGTCCACCCTGGAAAGTATATCTTATTGATAATCAAGTATGTTTGTTTGGTGGTAAAATGATTCGCTGATGATAATAGAATAAATGCAATATGAATTACAGTATATTACTCAGGGAACTATTAATACCAAAAGGGAGATTAGTAATTTCTAAAGGAGGGTATAAAACAAACATGTACAAGATCGAGTAGTGATCTTGTACATGTTTGATTCCAATCTTGTACATGTTTGGATTGACTTAACCTTATAAAATGATTAGTTTCCGGTTAATACAATCTTAATATATCTAGAGCTTTATTTTACTTCAGCCGTAGTTTTTTGTTCTTGCTTTCCTTTTGCAGGACTTAATAAACCGTTATATTTTTCTGGATTATTAAGTAAATCAATAGCTTTTACCAGTTCATCGTCATTCTTTAGTTGCTGAGTAATAGCGCCTTTCTGATAATAGTAGCGCTTAACAATCTCTGCTGAAATAAGCGATTTAATGTCTTTTGAAAAATGATCCAGGTCGCGGTCAAGGTTATGACTTAACTTCTTTTCCAAGGCTTTGAACTCTTCCGAAGCATCGTCCATATATCCTTCGAATTCGGCAACCTCTTTCAGGTTTTTAAGTACCTTGTCGCTTTGGCGGTCGTATTTAAAATCTGATTTGCTCACCATTTCCTTGAAAGCTTTATAATCATCGTCTGTTAATGCAAACTCTTGTGCAGAAGGAATGGTTGGGTGCTTTACGCAATAGTCGTTGGCGTACTCAAAAATCTTCTTGTCTATTATCAGGTAATAAAGAATATTTGGAGTTTTTTCAGCTTTAATCTCCATATCCGGAGTAATACCTCCACCGTCACGAACTTCTCTGCCTGCAGCTGTATGGAATACAGTGGTTAGACTGTCGGGAACGCGACCCACGCTACCGTCTTCATTGCGATGTTTGTAATCGATAGCCTGAACACAGCGTCCGCTAGGAATATAATATTTTGCTGTAGTAAGTTTCAGACTACCGCCGTAAGGTAGATTTCTAGTGGTTTGTACTAGTCCCTTTCCAAATGTTCTTGTTCCAATTATTACAGCACGATCCAGGTCCTGGAATGCACCGGCCAGAATTTCGGATGCCGAAGCCGATCCGTTGTTAACTAAAACGGTGATAGGGATGTTTGGATCAATAGGATCGTGAGTTGTTTTATAACTTCTATCCCATTGCTTCATTTTTCCACGGGTATAAACAATTTCTTTTCCTTTTGGAAGGAACATATTAGCTATTTCAACAGCTTCATCCAATAATCCACCACCATTGTTGCGAAGGTCGATAATCAGTGAAGTAATTCCTCTCTTTTTCAATGCAAGAAAAGCATCCTTAAATTCTTTTGCAGGCTTTCCGGTGAAAGAGCTTAACTGAATATATCCTGTATTATTTGCTTCAACGTTATAATATGGCACTGCGGGAATCTGGATTGACTCACGAGTCAGCTTAAATTCCAATGGTTTCTTTACCCCTTGGCGCTCTACTTTAAGAATAAAAGTAGTACCAATCTGTCCTTTTAATAACTCACTGACCTGAGCTACAGATTTACCTTTCAAGTCTTTTCCGTCAATCTCCAGAAGAACATCTCCTGGTTTCAGTCCCAATTTAGCAGCAGGCATGTTTTCATAAGGCTCATCAATAACTACTCTTCCTTTATAGTAAGAGATAACTGAACCAATACCGCCGTAACTTCCTTTAATCATCAGATTAAGATCACCCATATCCTCTTCTGCGTAATATTCCGTGTAGGGGTCTAATGCTTCAAGCATGGCATCTATTCCGGTACGAATACTTTTGTCCGGTTTGATAGTATCTACATAAAACATGTCCAACTCCTTAAAAATAGAATTGAATACATCCAGGTTTTTAGTTACCTGAAAGTTCTTATCATCATCTTTAAAGCTTGAAAATGTAAGTCCCAGCACAACGATTCCGGCCAGGATGGCGATCTTTTTAAGAAGGAAATTTTTCATACTGCTGTTTTTGAATTCTGGATAAAAGTAAATGATTAACTCATTACTGCGAAATAATTGTGTTAATATTTAACTTTATTTCATCCCATTGTTGTTTTGGAAGGTTTGTTCCTACTACCTGAATAACGTTTCCAGATAAAACAGAGCCAATGTTGGCGCACTTTTCAAGTCCATATCCGCAGGTAAGTCCGTAAAGGAATCCGGCAGCAAAGAAATCTCCTGCGCCTGTTGTATCTACTACATTATTTACCTGAATAGCTTTTGCGTGAACTTCCTCGGTTCCTTTCTTGATATACGATCCTTTTGCCCCGATTTTTACAATTGCAATGCTGCATTTTTTAGCAATGATATCCAGAGCTTCTTCAGGTTCTTTTCCTGTGAAAGATTTAGCCTCTTCTTCGTTGGCAAATACGATATCTACATATTCATCGATCAATAAAGTAAAGAATTCAAGGTCGTTCTCTACCACATTGTAGCTGGCAAGGTCCAGGCAGATTTGTAATCCGGCCTCTTTAGCCAGTTTAATAGCATGAAGAATCATTTCATGATCCTGTACCAGATACCCTTCAATAAACAGGTAAGAATATCCTTTGAAAAGATCAATAGTTAAATCTTCTGCTTTCAATGATGCGGCAGCTCCCAGATATGTACCAAAAGTTCTTTCTCCATCAGGCGAAATAAAAGTTGAAGCTACTCCAGAAGGCATATCTCCGGTCAGTAATTTCTCCTCAATATTATTTTTTAGAAGATTTTCGCGATAAAAATCGCCAAATTTATCATTTCCTACTTTTCCAATAAAACCTGTTCCGGCACCAAGACTTGCCAATCCTAAGATTGCATTTCCGGCCGATCCACCAGTTGCCAGATGGGTCTTCATCTGAGAAAATCTATCGTTAATTTGCTGAAGCTTAGTCTCATCAATCAATTGCATGCTTCCTTTGGGTAATCCCATTTCGTGAAGTATACTGTCGTCTTTTAATGTCGCAAGAACGTCTACAAGGGCATTGCCTAAACCAATTATTTTATCCATTTGAAAATTTTTTCTGCAAAGATATTGCATATTTCAATAATTCCTATTACTTTTGCATCGCATTTTAGAAAAAGAAACATTCTTCGATAGCTCAGTCGGTTAGAGCATCTGACTGTTAATCAGAGGGTCGTAGGTTCAAGTCCTACTCGAAGAGCCACTTAATTTTTCAGAATGCAAATTCTTCGATAGCTCAGTCGGTTAGAGCATCTGACTGTTAATCAGAGGGTCGTAGGTTCAAGTCCTACTCGAAGAGCACAAAGCCTGCATTTTTAATGTGGGCTTTTTTGTTTTTATAACTAAATCTATCCCTATGCATCCATTATCTCAGTTTGGCTTTTGTCCTAAATGCGGTTCTTCCCACTTTGAAGAGAACAATGAGAAGTCCAAGGTTTGCCGTCAGTGTGGTTTTGTCTATTATTTCAATCCATCTTCTGCCACTGTTGCTTTTATACTGAATGAAAAGAATGAGTTGTTGGTATGTCGTCGGGCAAAAGAACCAAAGAAAGGAACACTTGATTTACCCGGAGGATTTATTGATATGCACGAAACTGCTGAAGAAGGTGTTACAAGGGAGGTTTTGGAAGAGACTAATTTGAAGGTAGATAAAGCAACTTACTTGTTTACCCTTCCCAATATTTATATTTATTCCGGTTTCCCTGTACATACACTGGATATGTTTTTCCTTTGTGAGGTAAAGGATAGCTCTTCATTTGGTGCAAAGGATGACGTAGCCGATTCTTTTTTTCTTCCTTTAGATAAAATCAATTCCGAAGAGTTTGGTCTGGATTCCGTAAGGGAAGGGTTTGTGAGGTTCAGATCATCCTATACTGATGTAAAGTAGGCGAGAAATAATTTCCCCGAATCTGCTTTCTTATTGTAAAAGGTTTCTAAAACTTACCGGAGGTTTATTTGTTAATGTATATAGGTAAATGTCTTTTAATTTAAGCATTTAATTCTATAGATTATGAGTGACAAGCATCCAACTTCCGATCGGTATCCTGCAGTAGCCGGACAATTTTATCCGGCTAATCCTGATTCATTGCAAAAAGAGCTCACTAAGCATTTTGCAGCGGCTGCTCCTAAAATGTATGAGCATGTTCGTGCCATTATTACTCCTCATGCCGGATATGTTTTTTCCGGAACAATTGCTGCCTCTGCCTTTAATCAGATTGATAAGGACGTTGATTATAAACGTGTTTTCCTTATCGCTTCGTCGCATCAGGTTCACTTTGAAGGTGCGTCAATCTTTTGTGATGGTGACTTCCTGATGCCTTATGGAAAGGAAGAAGTGGATACCGTATTTGGGAAGATGCTTGTGAAGAGTAATCCCGAACTTTTTACTGACGATCCGTTGCCTCATTCAAATGAACATAGCATAGAGGTACAACTTCCTTTTCTTCATTATGTATTGAATGGAAAATATAAGATTGTGCCTATTGTTCTGGGAACGGCAGACCATAAGACTTGCAGACATATTGCATCGGTCTTGAAACCTTATCTTACTAAAGATAATTTATTTGTAATCAGCTCTGATTTTTCTCATTATCCGGATTATGACAATGCAAAGTCTGTAGACCTCGATACCGAAAAGGCCATTCTGTGCAATGACCCGAAGCATTTGATTACTGTATTGTCTGAGAATGCGGGCAAACATATTCCTCGTTTGGCAACCAGTCTCTGTGGCTGGACTTCTGTGCTGACATTGCTTTATATGACAGAAGGTAATGAATCGTTTCATTATAATGGAGTGAAATATAGTAACTCGGGTGATGCCGAACTTTATGGTGAACACGATAGGGTGGTTGGTTATTGGGCTATTGCCCTGACAGAAAAAGAGGACTCGAAAAAGGAAGAATTTTCTCTTTCCGGAGAAGAAAAGCAACAATTGTTGAAAGAGGCGAGGCGAGCTATAGAAAATTTATTCTGGGATTCAGAGAAACCTGCTTTGGATATTAATAACTGTTCTCCTGCTCTCAAAACCAAATGTGGAGCTTTTGTTTCCCTTCATAGAAAGGATGGTTCTTTGCGTGGATGTATCGGACAAATGGTAGGCGATAAACCATTGCTAAAGGTTGTGCATGATAAGGCAATATGGGCAGCAATAAATGATTCACGTTTTTCTCCGCTTACTGAAGATGAGTTGGATGATGTTGATATTGAAATCTCTGTATTGTCGCCAATGAAGAAGATTCAGGATATATCCGAAATAGAAATGGGTGTGCATGGCATTTATATATCACAAGGATATTGCAGTGGGGTTTTTCTTCCACAGGTAGCTACTGAAACCGGTTGGGATAAGGAGACTTTTCTTGGGCACTGTGCCCGTGATAAAGCTGGTATAGGCTGGGAGGGATGGAAAGATGCAGATATTTATATTTTCACGGCAACAATATTCAGTGAAAAAGATAATTCAAATTAAAAAGGAAATAGCCTGCCAAAAGTTACATCAGGTTTCTGAGAATTGATGATTGAGAACTATTTAAAGTGTAGACTAGAAGGATACAGATAAAATGGGGTTATTCCTGCTATTGGATAACCCCATTCTTATTTTTATTTCCAGACTCCGGCAATGGGTGTTTTGCAGAACTCGCATTTCCCATTATCAATATTGTTTTTTATTATTGTATAACTGATTCGTTCCAGTATCATACGCTTGCATTGTGGACAGTAGGTGTTTTCTTCATGAACACTTGGGATATTTCCTATATATACATACTTTATTCCTGCTTTTTCTGCAATTTCTTTAGCCTGTATAAGTGACTTTTCTGGTGTTGGCGGTAAATCCATTAATTTGTAATTGGGGAAGAACCGGCTGAAATGAAGTGGTGTGTTAGAAAATCCGTTATCGACCAGCCATTTACACATTTCTTCAATCATCTTATTGTTGTCTGTGTAAGTAGGTACAAGAAGATTGGTAATTTCCAGCCATACCTTTCTTTCTTTCAGTGTTTTCAGGGTGTCGAGTACCGGTTGAAGTCTACCTCCATCCAGTTTCCGATAAATATCATCATCGAAACATTTCAGGTCAATATTTGCTGCATCAAGAAATGGACTAAGATCAATTAGTGGTTGCTGATTGATGAATCCGTTTGAGATAAAAACTGTTTTTAATCCCTCTTCATGTGCTATTTGAGCAGTATCGTATACATATTCGTAAAAGACTGTTGGCTCGGTATAAGTAAAGGCGATTAAGTTTGTGCCGTGAGCTATGGCACGTTTTACTACATCCTCTGGCATCAAGTCATAATGGTTCAACTCGAGTGGAGATGATTGTGAGATTTCCCAATTTTGGCAATTGAGACAGCGGAAGTTGCATCCGGCTGTTGCAAGCGAGAATATTTTTTCTCCCGGGAAGAAATGAAATAGAGGTTTCTTTTCTATAGGGTCAATACTTATAGAACATGGATTTCCATAGGCAATAGAGTATAAAATACCTTCCTTGTTCACTCTTGTTTTACAAATACCCACTTTCCCTTCATTAATTATGCAATTATGAGGACAGATATGGCAGCGAACGCTATTTCCGTCAACTTTTTCCTGATAAGCCGAAAGTTTATGCCATTTGCCTAAATCGGTTGTTTCCATGTTAAAAGGTTATTTCGTATGTTAATGTGTATTGGAGAAAGAATATTCAGCAAAGTTTCCTTGTATAATATATATAACATTCAGAAAGACAAAGAGTTGATAATGTTGTTTGTCTTTCCTGATATAATAGAAGTTAAAAGTGAGTGGACGTAAATCTACCTCTTTTTGTTAATCGTCTGTATACCTTTTTTTTAGCTTTTTTACCATCATTCCTATTGCTTACTTAATGGAAGGTTGTATTTTTGTAAAAACTATTGTTATGAGAATAAGAAGAACCCTGCTTGTATTTCAATTTGTTTGCGGCTTCCCGATAGTTGTTGCAGCTCAGCAATCCTCACCTGTTTACTCGTATGTTCGTTCATTCGAAAATGGGAAAGAGCTTTTCCAACAGAAGAATTACTCATCGGCTCGTCAGGTGTTGAAAACATTTGTTCAGCAAAAGGAAAGTGCTGATTTAATTCAGGAGGCAGAATATATGATTGCTTGTACCTCCTATGAGTTGAATGAGAAAGACCGGATAGCCCAGTTGCGTAACTACTTGAATAGATATCCTGATTCGCATTATGCTAACCGGATTAACTCTTTAATAGCTTCTGCTTATTATTTTGATAGAGATTATGAAGCAGCAGTTGAGCTCTTTAATAAATGTAATCCTGAAGAGTTAAGCAAAGAAGAGTGCCAGGATGTTACTTTCCGTATGGCAATGGCTAATATGCAGAAAGGGGATCTGGTTCAGGCAGCCACCTGGTTCAGAACTTTGCAATATACGGGGAGTAAATATTCTTCCGATTGTGTTTATTATCTGGCTTATATAGATTATACCAAGAAAGAATATGATACTGCACTAAAAGGTTTTCTTTCATTGAAAGGAGATCTGGTTTATGGTGAACTTGCGCCTACTTTTATTGGTGAAATTTATCTGAAACAAGGCAAATATGAGGATGCTGCAAGAGAAGTGCAACAATGTATCGACAGATATCCGCAAGGTAAACAAGTTACTCAGCTTCAACGAATCCTGGGAGAGGCTTGCTATTATTCTGCACAATATTCCAAAGCAATTGATGCTTTTAATAAATATCTTGCTTCAACAGATACTCCTTCAAGAGAAGCTCTTTATTTATTAGGTCTCTCTTATTATGTAACGAATGTTTATTCTCAGGCAGCCGAGACTTTGGGTAAGGTTGTAACAGATAAAGATGCGCTTACTCAGAATGCATATCTTCATTTAGGTTTCTCTTATCTGCAGTTATCAGAAAAGAGCAAAGCAAGAATGGCTTTTGAACAAGCTTCTGCATCCGATTTTGATTTGAAAGTTAAAGAGCTTGCCTTTTACAACTATGCTTTGTCTATTCACGAAACTTCATACTCGGCTTTTGGCGAATCGGTGAAGGTATTTGAACAATTCCTGAACGAATTTCCTTCTTCTGTTTACGCAGAAAAGGTGAGTGATTATCTGGTAGAAGTCTACATGGGTAGTAAAAGTTATGCTGCTGCACTGAAGTCTATAGAAAAGATATCTCGTCCAAGTGTTCGTATTATGGAGGCTAAACAGAATATCTTATTCCAGCTGGGAACTGAAAGTTTTGCAAATGCCGACTTCTCAAAAGCTATTACTTATTTTGATCGTTCACTCGAAATTGGTCAGTACAACTCACAAACTAAGGCGAATGCTTATTACTGGAGAGGTGAAGCTTATTATCGTCAGGAGAATTTCTCTCAGGCCGGAAAAGATTTCCAGAATTATCTTCAGTTGACACAGGCAAAGGGAACGGAGATGTATCCTTTGGCTCATTATAATATGGGATATGTTTATTTCAAGCAAAAGAATTATTCTTCTGCATTGAACTGGTTCCAAAAATACGTTGCTCAGAACAATAGTGCTGATCAGAAAACAGTATTGGCCGATGCTTATAATCGTATTGGTGATTGTTACTTCTATAATAGAGAGTTTACTACTGCCCGTAGAAACTATGCGAAAGCTGTTTTAACTGATCAGTCGGCTGGTGATTATGCACTTTATCAGGATGCTTTTGTTGCCGGATTGCAGAAAAACTATGCTGAAAAAGTTTCGTTGCTCGATCAGTTAATGCAGAAATATCCTTCTTCGCAATATCTTGATAATGCACTTTATGAAAGAGGACGAGCTTATGTTATGCAAGGAAATAACCAACAGGCCATTGCCTCTTTCAAGGAATTGCTCGATCGTTTCCCATCCAGTGAAATGAGTAAGGTGGGAGCTAGTGAAATAGGACTTTTATATTACCAGAATGATAATTACGATCAGGCTATCCAGGCGTATAAGAAGGTTATTACAGATTATCCCGGAAGTGATGAAGCGCGTATGGCAATGCGTGATTTGAAATCTATTTATGTTGATTTGAATAAAGTTGGTGAGTTCGCTACCTTTACTCAGTCTGTATCAGGAATGGGCACTTTCGATGTAACGGAACAGGATTCTCTCACTTATCAGGCTGCTGAGAAAGTCTACATGAAAGGGAATGTAGAGAATGCCAAAAACAGTTTTATTTCTTATCTGCAAAGTTTTCCTGCTGGTGCTTTCAGCCCTAATGCTCATTATTATTTATCTTCTATCTATGCAGATCAGAAGAATACAGCTTTGGCATTGGAACATTCAGGAAAGGTTTTGGAGTATCCAGATAATGAGTTCACGGAAGAAGCTATGGTTATGAATGCTTCTTTGCTGATGAATGAGAAGAAATATAAGGAGGCTTTACCTGTTTATAAGAGATTGAAAGAAAAAGCTTCAACTGTGGAAAATCGTTCTCTTGCTCAGACTGGAATTCTTCGTAGTGCTTATTTTGCCGGGGAAAGTAAAGATGCTATTAATGCCGCAACGGAATTACTGGCAAACAAGAAACTTACACCGGAACTTGTGAATGAGGCTACTTATTACAGGGCAAAAGTTTACCTGGCACTGAACGAAGACAAAGCTGCGATTAAAGATTTGCAGACTTTGGCGAAAGATACCCGTACGCTTTATGGTGCTGAAGCCAAATATTTAGTTGCTCAGCTATATTTTAATACGGGACAGACTGCTTTGGCTGAAAAAGAAGCATTAAACTATATTGATCAAAGTACTCCTCATATCTATTGGCTGGCTCGCAGTTTTGTATTGCTCTCTGATGTTTATGATTCATTGGGCAAAAAGCTTGATGCAAAACAATATTTGCTAAGCTTACAACAAAATTATACAGAGAAAGATGATATTCAGGAGATGATTAATAGTAGGTTGGCAAAACTAAAATAAGGATTGAACATGAAACAAAGAAATAATATGCTGTTTGCTGCAGCTCTTTTATCCTTTTCACTTACTGCGGCTGGTCAGACCGCCAAGAAAGATTCTACGCTTAACCGTGTAGTTGTTGTTGAAAAAGAATATAACCCTGATATTATGGATGCTTCTAAAGTGAATGTGCTTCCAAAAGTGCAGGAACCTTCTGTCAGCAAAAAGGAGATTGAATATAATACATTGGTAATGCCTTTCAAGTCGCTGGATTATGTAATGAAACCAATTACCTCTAATTTGGATCAGGCTAAGGCAAGTCGTGGATATGCTCGTTTGGGATATGGCAATAATGGAAATGTGGATGCCAAGCTTAATTATTTGTTTAATATCTCCAGACGAGACAATCTAGGTGTTTCTGCTAGTCTGGACGGCATGAATGCAACTTTAAAATTACCGGAAATATTCGAAACCACTTATGCAAATAGTGATTGGAAGTCGCGTTATTACAGGACAAACCTGGATGTTGATTATCAGCATAAATTTGATAATATGATTTTTGATGCGGCGGTTAACCTGGGCACCAATAACTTTAATTATCATCAATTTAGGGAAATTCCAGACGATATTTATACGCTTGTTGCAATACCTCAGTATACAAGCAAACAACATCACTCTAAATTTAGTATTCATGCAGGTATATCTTCTTTTGACAAGAACTTACCTTTACAATTTCAGGCAGAAACGAATATCCTTTCATTTAAGCAATCTTATTCTTATAAAACTTCAGAGAGTATTTGGCGAACAAAAGGAGATGTTTATGGCTTTATTGGCGAAAACCAGCGTGTGGGAATTAAAGCTGAAATGAATAGCATGTTTTATTCAACAGATGATTTTGACGTATTTGATAATTACACTTCTCTGGAACTTAATCCTTATTATACGTACTCTGATGATTCATGGAAAGTAAGACTGGGTGCACATATGGACTTTTCTTTTGGTAAAGGAAAAACCGTTCAGGTTGCACCGGATTTAGAAGCGCAGTATCTCTTTGCAAATAGTTATGTGGCTTATGCTAAGATTGGTGGTGGAAGAGTTTTGAATGATTTTCGCCGTTTTGAGTCTTTGGATCCTTATGCTCATTTACGTCAGATTAATGATTCTTATAACCAGATAGATGCATCTTTAGGACTAAAAGCAAACGTAGGAGGGGGCTTCTGGTTTGATGTGTTTACAGGATACAGTTCTGTTACCGACGATTTATGTTTCTCTGTTTTAGATGATTATTTCTCTAATATAGCTAAGCCATCTGTTTCAGCAATGGATACAAAACATTTTTATATAGGCTCAAACCTGAAATATGCATATAAAGGTGTGGCTGATTTCTTACTTAAAGGAACTTATTATTCCTGGGAAAGCAAAGAGGGGATATGGATGCTTATGAAACCTAAATTTGATATTCAATTTAATGCTGACGTAAAGGTGCTTCCTGAATTGACAATTAATGCCGGATATCAGTATGTTGCCCGTAATAGTGTAAGATTGTATTCTTTGACAGAAGCAGATCCACAGAATATTAAACTTAATCCGGTGAATAATCTAAGTTTAGGAGCCACATACAATCTGTTTAAAGGTGTATCTATCTTCGCACGTTTCAATAATGTTTTGAATCAGGATTATCAATATAGCTATTCATATCCTGTTCAGGGAATAAATTTCTTAGGTGGTTTATCTTTCCAATTTTAGCTTTATTCCCTACCTTATAATATAAAAAGAGTGTTTTTTCGTAAAAAAATAATAGATTCTTCTCTTATTATAAGGTAGGGAAATAAGTTTTTTCTACTTTTGCGACCAAATTCAAATGGAAGTAATCTGTTTATCAGAAGTAAAAGATTAGTTTCCTCTAATTGCAAAAGAGTATATTATGCAAAAAAACCTTGTAATAGTCGAGTCTCCTGCTAAAGCTAAAACAATTGAGAAATTCTTGGGAAAAGAATATAAGGTTCTTTCAAGCTATGGTCATATAAGAGACTTAAAGAAGAAAGAATTTAGTATTGATGTTGATAATAACTTCGAGCCGAAGTACGAGATACCTGCTGATAAGAAGAAGTTGGTAGGCGAATTGAAAGCTGAAGCAAAGGATGCAGAGACTGTATGGTTAGCATCCGATGAGGACCGCGAGGGAGAGGCTATTTCATGGCACTTGTATGAGGTGCTGGGTTTGAAGCCTGAGAATACAAAACGAATTGTTTTTCACGAAATTACTAAGTCGGCTATTCTAAAGGCGATTGAACAGCCTAGAGAGATAGACCTTAATTTGGTTAACGCTCAGCAAGCCCGACGAATTCTTGACCGTATCGTAGGTTTTGAATTATCCCCAATTCTTTGGAAAAAAGTTAAACCGGCATTGTCTGCGGGACGTGTACAGTCTGTTACTGTACGTCTTGTTGTAGAACGCGAACGCGAAATTCAGGCTTTTAAAGTTGAGGCTGCTTATCGTGTTACTGCTATCTTTATGGTACCCGACCAGGATGGTAAGTTTGTAGAGATGAAAGCGGAGCTGAGCCGAAGACTAAAAACAAAAGAAGAAGCTAAGGCTTTCCTTGAAACTTGCAAGGATGCAACCTTTACAATAGAAGATATCAGCATGCGTCCACTCAAAAAGAGTCCGGCTGCACCTTTTACTACTTCTACGTTACAACAGGAGGCAGCTCGCAAACTCGGATTCACTGTGGCTCAGACTATGTCTGTAGCGCAAAAACTTTACGAGGCAGGAAAGATTACCTATATGCGTACCGACTCTGTGAATCTTTCTGATCTTGCAGTTTCTGGTAGCAAAGATGCTATTACAAATATAATGGGCGAAGAGTATGTGAAACTTCGTCATTTCGAAACAAAGAGTAAAGGTGCTCAGGAAGCTCACGAGGCTATTCGTCCAACTTATATGGATAAACAGTCTGTAGACGGAACTTCTCAGGAGAAAAAACTTTATGATTTGATATGGAAGCGTACTATCGCTTCACAAATGGCTGATGCCGAACTGGAAAAAACTACAGCTACTATTATTCTGAATAATGCATCAGAAAAATTTGTTGCAGTGGGTGAAGTTGTGAAATTCGATGGTTTCCTTCGTGTTTATAAAGAATCTTATGATGAAGACAATGAACAGGAAGTTGAAAGCCGTTTGCTTCCTCCTATGAAAAAGGGACAGAAGCTGGAAAGAAAAGATATCGTTGCAACGGAACGCTTTACTCAGCATCCTGCTCGTTATACAGAAGCAAGTCTTGTTCGTAAACTGGAAGAACTTGGAATTGGTCGTCCATCTACATACGCTCCAACAATTTCTACTATCCAGAAGCGTGAATACGTTATAAAGGAAGACAGAGAAGGAGTAGAACGTTCATATCAGCAATTATTATTAAGTGATTCTTCTGTAGTGGAGGCTGTTAAAACTGAGACCGTAGGTGCAGAGAAATCTAAACTGTTTCCAACTGATACCGGAACTGTTGTAAACGACTTCCTGACTGAATACTTCCCTGATATTCTTGATTATAATTTCACAGCAAGTGTGGAAAAAGAGTTTGATGATGTAGCAGATGGCGAGAAGGAATGGACGGTTACAATGAAAGACTTCTATTCTAAATTCCACCCTTCTGTAGAGAAAACGTTAGCTACAAAGACCGAACATAAGGTTGGCGAGCGTATGCTTGGTGCAGAACCAGCTACCGGCAAACCTGTTTCGGTAAAGATTGGCCGCTATGGACCGGTTGTTCAGATTGGTTCGGCTGACGATGAAGAAAAGCCTCGTTTCGCTCAGATGAAGAAAGGGCAGTCCATAGAAACTATTTCTTTGGAAGAAGCACTCGATCTATTTAAGCTACCTCGTACTTTAGGTGATTTTGAAGATAAAACAGTTGTGATTGGAACAGGTCGTTTTGGTCCTTATGTTCGTCATAATGCTAAGTTTATTTCTCTTCCAAAGGGAGCTGATCCGATGGAGGTTACTTTAGAAGAAGCTATAGAGCTGATTGAAGCAAAACGTATAGCTGAAGCACAAAAGATTATTAAGACTTTTGATGAGGAACCGGAACTTCAGATTCTGAATGGACGATTTGGTCCTTACATTGCTTATAAGGGCACAAACTATAAGATTCCTAAGGATGTTGTTCCACAGGATTTAAATCTTGCTACATGCTTTGAAATTGTTAGAATACAGGATGAAAAGCCTGCCACTCCAAAGCGTGGACGTTATGCAAAAAAGAAATAATCAATAGATTCTTTTTAAATTTATATATACTGAGAAGTCTGTTGGGCAATAAGCCTGGCAGACTTTTCTTTTTTAAGGTGGGCCAAGACTGCTATTACTGTTACATAAAGTTTCAAAGTGGATAGGAGTTGCAGTTTTTCTTCTTGGTTAGGCTGTTATTGCTGTTACCAAAAGGAAAATAAAATAAATACTTCTTGGTTTTCTGGACTAAAATCTGGAAAGGCATACATTAAAAGAAGAAAACCTGCAGAACTAAAATTGCTTAGTTCTGCAGGTTTTTATAAATTACTGAGGAATAAATCCCTTAGTTTGGTATAATCTTACATTCTTTCCGGAACGTCTATTCCAAGTAATTCCATTCCTAGTTTAATGATCTTACTGATGTTGGCTGAAAGAACAAGGCGGAATACTTTTAAATCTTCATTCTCTTCACGAAGAATACTGAAGTCGTGATAGAACTGATTGTACTCTTTAACAAGATCGTATGTGTAATTTGCAATTACAGACGGACTATAGTCTGTTCCGGCTTGTTTTACCACTCCTGCAAATTCAGATAACATTTGGATTAGTCCTTCTTCTTTCTCGCTTAATGTAACATTCAAAGGCAGAGTTCCAGGAATAACGATATTTGCTTCAGCTGCTTTACGAAGAACTGATTGAATACGTGCGTAAGTATATTGGATAAACGGACCAGTGTTACCATTGAAATCGATAGATTCTTTTGGATTGAAGGTCATATTCTTGCGGGCATCAACCTTTAAGATAAAGTATTTAAGTGCACCCATTCCTACTATGCGGGCAATGTTGTTGGCTTCTTCTTCAGAACAGCCATCCAGTTTTCCAAGCTCGTTGGATGTTTCTTTAGCTGTACTAACCATCTCTTCCACTAAGTCGTCAGCGTCTACTACTGTTCCTTCGCGAGACTTCATTTTACCTTCAGGTAGTTCAACCATTCCGTAAGAGAAGTGTACCAATCCTTTTCCCCACTCAAAGCCAAGCTTGTCGAGTAAGATAGAAAGAACCTGGAAGTGATAGTTTTGTTCGTTACCAACTACATAAATCATCTTGTTGATTGGATAATCAGCAAAGCGTAATTTCGCTGTACCAATATCCTGAGTCATGTAAACGGAAGTACCGTCCGAACGGAGTAAGAGCTTATGATCAAGTCCTTCTCCGGTAAGATCGGCCCATACGGAACCATCTTCTTTCTGATAGAAGAAACCTTTTTCAAGACCTTCCATTACCTTATCTTTTCCTTCCAGATAAGTATTTGATTCATAGTATATCTTATCAAAGCTTACACCTAACTTCTTATATGTTTCATTGAATCCGGCATAAACCCATTCGTTCATCATTTCCCAAAGACCTCTTACTTCCGGATCGCCAGCTTCCCACTTAATTAGCATCTCACGAGCCTCATTCATCAAAGGAGATTGTGCTTCAGCTTCCTCTTTGCTAAGACCTTGAGCTTGCAGTTCTGCTAATTCGGCTTTATAATGTTTGTCGAAAGAAACATAGTAATCGCCTACAAGGTGATCGCCTTTTTTACCAGATGATTCAGGAGTTTCTCCGTTTCCATATTTCTTCCATGCCAACATTGATTTGCAGATATGAATACCGCGGTCGTTAACAATATTGGTTTTAACTACCTTATTACCATTAGCCATCATGATGTTTGCAAGAGCGTGACCTAACAAGTTGTTACGTACGTGGCCCAGGTGAAGAGGTTTATTAGTGTTTGGAGAAGAATATTCAATCATTACTAATGGAGAATTCTCATTAGCAGGAATTATTCCATATTGTTTTTCTGCATGGATAGAGTTTAATAGCTCAATCCAGCATGAAGAAGCGATTGTGAGATTAAGAAATCCCTTGATTACATTGAAAGCTGAAATAGAAGAATCATTAGCTAATAAGTATTCGCCGATTTCCTGCGCAGTTTCTTCCGGCTTTTTCTTTGATAATTTCAGGAAAGGAAACACAACCAATGTAAGGTGTCCTTCAAACTCTTTTTTGGTTTTCTGCAGTTGTACCTGTGCAGCCGGTACTTCCTGTCCGTATAGCGCTTTCAGTCCGTTGATAACCGATTCTGCTATTTTGTTTTCTATATTCATATCTGTATGTGTTTCTAAATGAGATGTTATGAGTGTGCAAAGATAATACTTTCGCTTCAGATATAAAAAAAAGGAGATGCAAACTCTTGCATCTCCTTTTTTATTTCCTAAGGAATGGCTTATTTAATAGCGTCAGCTAATTCTGCACCAGCTTTAAATTTAGCAACTTTCTTAGCAGGAATAGTAATAGGAGCTTTAGTAGAAGGATTGATACCTGTTCTTTCACCTCTTTCACTAACAGAGAATGTTCCGAAACCTACTAAAGAAACTTTTTCACCTGACTTAAGAGTATCTGATACACTTGTGATGAAAGCATCAAGAGCTTTCTTTGAATCTGCCTTACTCAAGCCTGATCCTGCTGCAATAGCATTAATAAGTTCTGCTTTATTCATAATTCGTAAATGATTAATTAATATATGTAACTTAAAAGATAAATCGAAAATCCTCACAAATATAGACTATCAAAACAAAATATCAAATATAAAACTTAAAAAAAACAGACGGAAAACGAAAAAAAACTAATAGAATAGGTGATTTATGCTCTAAAACAGAATTATTTACTACTTTTGTGGTAATAATATCTTTGTAATAGACTAAAAACTCAATTAATTTATATGCCACCGGTAACAAAAAATCTGATAATAATAAACGTTTTGTTCTTCCTAGGAGGAGTAGTGGCAACAAGGTATGGTATTGATTTATCTACATATCTTGGTTTGCACTTTTTTATGGCGGATGATTTTAATCCTGCTCAGCTCATCTCTTATATGTTTATGCATGGAGGTTTTACGCATCTCTTCTTTAATATGTTTGCAGTTTGGATGTTTGGACGCATATTGGAGCAGATCTGGGGACCAAAAAAGTTTCTTTTTTATTATATTGCCTGCGGTATTGGTGCTGGTCTTATTCAGGAACTGGTGCAGTACATTCAATATGCAGTTCAACTGTCGGCTTATGATAAGGTTGATTTGGGCGAAGGAATGGCTCAGTATTTGAATTTAATGAATACTGTAGGAGCTTCGGGAGCTGTTTATGCTATTCTGCTTGCTTTTGGAATGTTATTTCCTAATGAGAAAATGTTCATTATTCCAATTCCTTTCCCAATAAAGGCTAAGTACTTTGTTGCTGGATATGCAATTATTGAGCTAATGCAGGGAGTTGCCAATAATCCTACGGATAATGTTGCTCATTTTGCTCATCTAGGAGGTATGATTTTTGGCTTTATTCTGATTATGTATTGGAAAAAGAAGAAAAACAAAGGTAACGATGGGACATATTATTACTGATTTAAAAGAAAATTTTAAAAGAGGGAATATTTATATTCAGCTTATCTATATAAATGCAGGAATTTTTATTCTGACCTCTCTGATTACTATATTTCTGACGCTTTTTAACCGAAGTGCCGGAGACTTCCTTTTATTTGGAGAAATGCCGGCTTCTCTGCATAACTTCTTACTTCAGCCCTGGAGTATATTTACTTATATGTTTTTGCATTCCGGATTGATGCATATTCTTTTTAATATGCTATGGCTGTATTGGTTTGGACAACTCTTCCTTTACTTCTTCTCAGCCAAACATCTTCGTGGATTGTATGTATTGGGAGGCATTTGCGGAGCTATTCTGTATATGATTTCTTTTAATGTGTTTCCATATTTCAGCGGAGCTATTGAACAATCGTACATGTTGGGCGCTTCGGCTTCTGTTATAGCTATTGTTGTGGCTGCAGCTTATAAACAACCGGAATACCAGGTTAGTTTATTGTTTTTTGGTGCAGTTAGACTGAAATTTATAGCTTTGTTCATGATTCTTTCTGATCTTCTTTTTATAACGTCGGATAATGCTGGCGGACATATAGCTCACTTAGGCGGTGCACTTGCCGGTTTATGGTTTGCCGCAAGTTTAAGCAAAGGACATGATGTTACAGCATGGATAAATAAAATACTTGATTGGTTTATTTCTTTGTTTTCCGGAAATGCATTTAAGGCAAAAAGAAAGCCGAAAATGTCTGTTCATTATAACAATAGCCCTAGAAATAAGGATTATGAATATAATGCAAATAAGAAAGCTCAAAGCGATGAAGTAGACAGAATCCTTGATAAATTGAAAAAATCCGGCTATGAAAGTCTGACTACTGAAGAGAAAAAGAGCTTGTTCGATGCAAGTAAAAGATAGCTATGAAGCATTTAGGTAAAGCTTTAATTTACGCGATTGTAGCAGTAAATATGCTCTTTGTAGGGCTACTTTTATTTTCTGCTTATAGTCCATGGCTTATTAATCCTACTGTCCATCCGGTATTATCGTGTTTTGGACTTATATTTCCTGTTTTCTTATTGATAAACTTTTGTTTTCTAATTTTCTGGGTTTTTACTTATCCTAAATTAGCATTGATATCTGCTTTGGGCTTTATTTTATGCTTTGGGCAGATTCGTACATACATACCAATAAATTCTCGTACGGATAAGATACCCCAACATTGTATAAAAGTACTTTCTTATAATGTGATGGGGTTTAATAAACTGAAAAAGCATACTCCAACAGATCCTAATCCAATTCTTCAATATATTCTGAAAAGGAAACCTGATATTATTTGTTTGCAGGAATTTCAGTTTTCAACAGATAGATCACATCTTACTGAAAAAGATATAAATAGCGCATTAAGTGATTATCCGTATCATAATAAAACTAATGTGAGTGCTGTGGGAAACGGTAACTGGGTGGCTTGTTATTCAAAATTTCCTATACTCTCATCACGCCTTATAAAATATAAAAGCACCTACAATGGCTCTGTTGTCTATGAACTTCTTATTAAAGGAGATACTGTGACAGTTATAAATAATCATCTTGAATCAAATAAGCTGACTAAAGAGGATAAGGATGTTTATGTGGATATGATAAAGGAACCAGAAGCCGGAAAAGTTAAAAGAGGAGTGCGACATTTAGTTAAGAAACTGGCAGAAGCGTCTGCTATTCGTGCTTTACAGGCGAAGGCCGTTTCAAAGGAAATAGCAGCTTTCAAGCATCAGTCAATGATTGTTTGCGGTGATTTTAACGATACTCCAATTTCTTATGCTCACCGTGTAATTGCTCAGGATTTAGATGACGCTTTTACCCAGTCGGGCCGAGGATTGGGAATTTCCTACAATCAGCATATGTTCTATTTTAGAATAGACAATATCCTTATAAGCAAAAATTTAACAGCATATAACTGTACGGTGGATAATAGTATTAAAGAATCTGATCATTATCCAATCTGGTGCTATATTGCTATAAAAAAGTGATTTTTCAATTATTACCCTTTAATACATTTATAATATGGACTTGAAGAAAATTGTATTTATTTTATCTATTTGTAGTATGACTTACTCGTATGCCGGTAATGTTAAGACAGACCCAAATCCTTTTCTTTCGGAGTTTAAAACCTTGTACAATGCTCCTTCTTTTGATAAGATAAAGATAGAACATTATGAACCTGCTTTTCTGGAAGGGATCCGTCAGCAGAATGCTCAGATTAAGGCAATTGTTTCTAATAAGGCAAAACCAACGTTTCAGAATACCATTGTAGCTTATGATAACAGTGGTGAAATTCTTCGTCGTGTAGGAGGCGTATTCTTTAATTTAACTGAAGCTGAAACAAACGATGCGTTGACAGCTCTTTCAATTAAGATGGCTCCGGTTTTATCAGAACATAGTGATAATATATCTCTGAATAAAGCTCTTTTTAAGAGAATAAAAACAGTATATTCTCAAAGAGGATCTTTAAAATTAACCCGTGAACAAGAACGATTACTAGAACTTATTTATAAAGATTTTGTTCGCTCGGGAGCTGCACTTGATGATAAAAAACAAGCTCGTTTGCGTGAGATTAATAAAGAATTAGCGACTCTGGAAATTGATTTTAGTAATCATGTATTGAATGAAACCAATGCTTATCAATTGGTTATCAGTGATAAAAAAGATCTTGCTGGTTTACCTGACTGGTTGGTAAAGAGTGCTGCAGAAGATGCTAAAGCTGCTGGTAAAGAAGGTAAATGGATTTTTACATTGCACAATGCCAGCCGATTACCATTCTTGCAATATGCAGATAACAGAGCTTTGCGTGAACAGATTTACAATGCTTATATTAACAGAGCGAACAAAGGAGATAAGAATGATAACAAAGCAATTCTTGCAAAAGTTATAACTCTTCGCCTTGAAAAAGCAAATCTGCTAGGATTTGATACTTATTCAAATTTTGTTTTGGATAAAAATATGGCAAAGAACTCAGCTAAAGTTATGGATTTTCTTAATAATCTGTGGATATACTCAAATGAAAATGCCAGAAAAGAAGCTGCTGAGTTGCAGAAACTGATGGATAAAGAAGGTAAAGGTGAAAAACTTGCCAGATGGGACTGGTGGTACTATTCTGAAAAACTTCGTCAGGAAAAATACAATCTAAATGAAGATGAGCTTAAACCTTATTTCAAGTTAGACAATGTTCGTGAAGGTGCTTTTGCTGTTGCAAATAAGCTTTATGGAATAACATTGACTGAAGTGAAAAATGTACCTGTTTATAACCCGGACGTTAAAGTCTTTGATGTGAAAGACAGCAAAGGTAAACATCTTGGTTTGTTTTATGTAGACTATTTCCCACGTCCAGGAAAGCGTGGTGGCGCATGGATGAATAATTACAAAGACCAGCACGGAGAATCTCGTCCAATTATTTGTAATGTTGCCAGCTTTACAAAACCTGCAGGTGACGTTCCTTCTTTATTAACGTTGGATGAAGTACAAACTCTTTTCCATGAATTTGGGCATGCACTTCACGGCCTTTTAACTAAATGTAATTATGTAGGAGTATCTGGTACAAATGTTACACGTGACTTTGTTGAGCTTCCATCTCAGATAATGGAACATTGGGCTACAGAACCTGAAGTGTTGAAAATGTATGCAAAGAATTATAAAACAGGAGAAGTAATGCCTGATACTTTGATTCAGAAATTAAACAAACAAATGTTGTTTAATCAAGGTTTTATGACAACAGAACTTCTGGCTGCCGCTATTCTTGACATGGAGTTTCATAATTTGAAGGATGCAAAGAATCTGGATGTTGTTGACTTTGAGAAAAAAGTAATGGATAAATACGGCTTGATTCCAGAAATTGCTCCTAGATACCGTGCTACTTACTTTAATCATATTATTGGCGGATATGCTGCGGGATATTATAGTTACCTATGGGCAAATGTGTTGGATTCTGATGCATTTGAAGCATTTAAAGAGAATGGTATCTTTGATAAGAAAACAGCAGATGCTTTTCGTACAAATGTGCTTGAAAAGGGAGGAAGTGAAGATCCAATGGTATTATACAAAAAATTCCGTGGGGCTGAACCAAAACTTGAACCAATGTTAAAAAACAGAGGACTTCAATAGTATTGTTTGACCTTTAATTTATTGTTTACTGCCAAAGATCTGTTGTATAACATATTTTGTAAGTTCAAAATGCACTATGTAACTTAAATATTTGCTACACTTTATATATAAAAGTGAAAAAAAAGCTATATTTGCGCATTATATGCAGTATAAATTAATTAAAGTAAGTAATATAAATTTAAAAGAAAAATGCAAAACAAAGGACTTGTAAAAGTTTTTGCGGTATTGCTCACACTTGTATGTGTGTTCTACCTGTCTTTCTCTTTTGTTACTCGCCATTACATGAAAATGGCAGCAGAGTATGCTAAAGGAGATCCGAAGTTAGAGCAAGAGTACATTGACTCACTGTCAACTGAAAAAGTGTGGTTGGGCAATTATACGCTTAAACAGTGTCGTGAAATGGAGATTAGTTTAGGTCTTGACCTAAAAGGGGGTATGAATGTTGTGCTTGAAGTTTCAGTAGGCGATGTATTAAAAGCATTAGCTGACCATAAAGAAGATGCTGCATTCAATAAAGCTGTAGCTTCTGCTCAAATACTCTCTGAGAAAAGTCAGTCAGACTTTATCACTCTTTTTATTAAAGAATATCACAAGTTGGCTCCGGGTGCCAGATTATCTGAATTATTTGCTACCCAGCAACTAAAAGATAAGGTTTCTCAGAAATCTTCTGATTCAGAAGTTGAGAAAGTAATCAGAGAAGAAGTTAAAGCAGCTATCGATAACTCTTATAACGTTCTCCGTACTCGTATCGACCGTTTTGGTGTTGTTCAGCCTAATATTCAGAGCTTACCAGATCAGATGGGACGTATCATGGTTGAACTTCCAGGTATCAAAGAACCTGAACGTGTAAGAAAATTGCTTCAAGGTTCTGCTAACCTCGAATTCTGGGAAACTTACGATTCTAAAGACATCGTTCCTTATTTCAGCACAATTGATAATACTATCCGTTTGGTTGTAGAAGGTAAAGGTACTACTGTAGCTGCTACTGACACTACATCAAAAGATACAACAGCTGTTGCAGTTGCAAAAGTTAGTGCTAAAGATAGTCTTGAAGCTGTATTGAAAGGTGGAAAAGCTCAGAAAGAAGAAAAAGGCAAAGCAAGTACTGCTCAATTGGCAAGTGCTAAGAAAGAGCATCCTTTGTTGTCAATCTTCCAACCTAACACTAATGGTTACGGATGTATAGTAGGATATGCTAATTATAGAGATACTGCTGCTATCAACAAATACTTTGCTATGAAGCAAGTACAGGATCAGCTTCCTAAAGACTTAAGATTGAAATGGGGTGTTAAAGCTGCTGATGGTGATAAGAAAGCTCAGACTTTTGAACTTTATGCAATTAAATCTACAGAACGTAACGGACGTGCTCCATTGGAAGGTGATGTAGTAACAGATGCAAAAGATACTTATGATCAATTTGGCAAACCAGCTGTAAGCATGTCTATGAACTCTGAAGGTTCAAGAAGATGGGCTTTGATGACAAAACAGAATATTGGTAAAGCAATTGCTATTGTTTTGGATGGTTATGTATATTCAGCTCCAAATGTAAATAGTGAAATTACTGGCGGTAATTCTGAAATTACTGGTCACTTCACTCCAGAAGAATCTAAGGACTTGGCGAACGTGTTGAAGTCTGGTAAAATGCCAGCTCCTGCACACATTGTTCAGGAAGATATCATTGGTCCATCTTTGGGTCAGGAATCTATCAATGCCGGTCTTATTTCTTTCTTAGTTGCAATTGTTGCTTTGATGTGCTTCATGTGCTTCATGTATGGATTCATTCCAGGTATGATTGCCAATTCAGCTTTGATCTTTAACTTGTTCTTTACGTTAGGTATCCTCTCTTCGTTCCAGGCCGCATTAACTCTGTCAGGTATTGCCGGTATGGTGTTGACACTGGGTATTGCTGTCGATGCGAACGTACTTATCTACGAACGTACAAAAGAAGAATTAAGAGCTGGTAAGAATGTTAAGACTGCTTTGTCTGAAGGTTATTCAAATGCATTCTCTGCAATCTTCGACTCAAACATTACTTCAATTATTACTGGTATTATACTGTTCTATTTCGGTACAGGTCCTATCAAGGGTTTCGCAACTACATTAATCATCGGTATTATCTGTTCATTCTTTACAGCAGTATTTATGACTCGTGTGGTTTATGAACACTTTATGAACAAAGACAAGTTGCTGAATCTAACATTCTCTTCTAATCTTTCTAAGAAGATATTCGTTCATACTCATTATAATTTTGTTGGTTCTAATAAGAAATCATTTATTGTATTTGGTGTTGCATTGGTTATAAGCTTTGTTTCTTTTGCACTTCGTGGATTGAGCCCAAGTATTGATTTTACAGGTGGACATAATTATGTACTTCAGTTTGAAAAATCAGTAGCGCCAGAACAAGTAAGAACATTAATGGCTAGCCAGTTTGGTGATGCTTCTGTTACAGTGATTGCTCTTGGTACCGATGGAAAGAAAGTACGTGTAAGTACTAACTACCGTATTGAAGAAAGTGGTAACAATGTAGACTCAGAAATTGAAGCTAAGCTTTATAATGCAGTAAAAGATAAGTTGCTGGTTCCAGGAACTACTCTTGAAACATTCAAAAATCCGGATGTTCGTACTGGTGGTAGTATTATTAGTTCTCAAAAGGTAGGACCAAGTGTAGCGAAGGATATTACTATCGGAGCTATAATTGCTGTTGCTCTTTCTTTGTTAGCTATTGCTCTTTATATCTTATTACGATTTAGAGATATATCTTTCAGTGTTGGTTCTGTTGTCGGATTGGTTGTAGATTCAATAATTATAGCTGGTGTATTCTCACTATTCTATGGTAGACTGCCGTTCTCTATGGAGGTTGACCAAAGCTTCATTGCTGCCATCTTAACAATCATTGGTTATTCTATTAATGATAAGGTGGTAATCTTTGACCGTGTTCGTGAGTTCTTCCACTTGTATCCTAAACATGACCGTACAGAGTTGTTCAATGACTCATTGAATACTACTCTTGCTCGTACTGTAAATACTTCAATTTGTACATTGTTAGTAATGTTATGTATCTTCATCTTAGGTGCTGAATCTATTCGTAGTTTCGCATTCGCATTGATGGTTGGTATCATCGTTGGTACTCTTACATCACTCTTTGTTTCTGCTCCTATTGCATTCGTTATGCAACAGAAAGAAGCTAAGAAGCATGCAAAAGCTCTAGGTAAATAAGAACTTTATATAGTTTATAGCAAAGGCTGCTCTGCAAAGGGCAGCCTTTCTTTTTGCAGGTAATTAACCTTATGGCTTATATAAATGTATTTAGGTTATTATATAAAAGAGACTCCAATTTTTATTATTATCTTGTACAAAAGAATACTTTGTTTTGTACAAAAGATGTGTTTCTTCTGTACAAAAGAATGTATTCTTTTGTACAAGGATTAATTAATTATTCATTATGAATAGTGAAAAGAATAAGTATGAACCTGAAAATGGAATTATTAAAAGTTCAATAATGAATGGAGTACATCGTTATTAATAAACAATATCTGGTTATTAATAAGCACGGTCAACCAAAATCAGGACGAAACAAGTGCTAGATCGCTAGATAAGCGCTAGATCAATTTAATTTGATCTAGCATCTGCATTGTGTTAATATACAGTTGTTTAAATGATCTCTGCTAGATCGCTAGATCAATTTTGGATTTTTAATTTTATGGAGAGAGTAAATTCAACTATTTCTCATTGCAGATAGGGCAAATTGTACTCTTAAAACTCTGGTAATTTTATATAAATATCAGTTGCACAATAATATAGATAGGTAACAAGACTATCAGTGAGAATTTAAACATATAAGCAAAGAAACTTGGCATCTTGATGCCTCTTTCTTCTGCAATAGACTTTACCATGAAGTTTGGTCCATTTCCAATGTAAGTCATGGAACCAAAAAACACAGAGCCTACACAGATAGCTTTCAATAGAATTTCAGGTACTCCAGCAACTCTTATTGATTCTGATAGGAATGGAGGTATTCCACCAGTCACCAAACCACGTGCTAGATCATAGAATGCAACAGCTGTAGGTGTATTGTCTAAGAATGAACTCAGAACCCCTGATGCGTATAAAAATTGGCGAGGTTCGGTTACTCCAAAACTGACTGCATTATTTGCAAGCCAGATTAGTGCTGGCGACATGGTTACAAATATGCCTAGAAAAAGACATGCAACCTCGGTAATAGGAGTCCACGAGAAACTATTGTTTTTGCGCACTTCAGACTTTGTGTAATATAAAGACAGAGCAGCAAGTATTACTAATATAATCTCACGAATATATTCCAGCCATATAGGAGTATTTTCTTGCTCCATTGCAGGTATATTTCCTTTATTGATGAAAGCAACAGCAAGAATTACCCCTAGCAGAAATAAGAAATTTATGTTGCCTGTAACACGTATTGGCTCTTGTTGAATAGAATCTTCAGCAAGATCTATCCATTCTTCTTTTTTATAATAATATCTGTCTACAAAGTAGTAAATGGATAGTAATAAAACACCGGTGAATGCCCATTCAGGAAATAAAGTAAAGAACCAGGAAAACTCAGCTCCACGCAGATAAAGCATAAATAACGGAGGATCTCCCAGCGCTGTTAAAAGCCCCCCACAATTGGCTATTGCAGCGATAAAAAATAACATAGTATGAGTGATGTACTTACGCTCCTGATTGGTGTTAATCATTGGGCGAATAAGAAGCATGGCTGCCCCTGTGGTGCCCATAAAAGCTGCCAACACATAACCGATTCCCATAAATAAGACATTATTTCGTGGAGTGGCTTTAATATCTCCGGAAACATGAATACCTCCGGTAATAATAAATAGCGAACCTAACAAAATAATAAATGGAACATAATCGTGAACAACGGTGTTTGCCAGGTTTGTTGAAAGTCCGTTATCCAACATGTAAACTACTACTGGAATACTAAGAATAATAGATACCAAAAGTTTATTCTTGTTTTTATCCCACCATTTTCCTAAAATAAGAGGACCTACAGCAATAGCTAAAAGCATTATCAGAAAAGGAATTGAAACCCACAAAGGCATATTGAAAGTACTTTCCATTTTTTATTTAATTTCAACGAAGTGCCTGATCTTAACTAATCTTCTTCTTTTTTACGAAGTAGGTGATTGTTTAAGTATTTGATAACTAAGCACTATATTATTAATTCAATGATTGGTTTTGGACTGCAAATGTACTGCTTTTTTTAATATCATGTACAAATAAGATGCTATTACCCAATGTATATCTGATAATTTAAAATTGAATTTAATGATAAAAGCATAGATAAAAATATAGAAAGAACGAATATATCATATAAATGCTACCTTGTAGCAGAAAAGATATAATCGTTCTTTCTATACAGCAGGTTGATAACAACAAATAGAAATGAATCTCCCGTTGTTTTAAACGGCTGTATTAAAATCCAAAACTATCAACCTTTACATCTTTATTTTTTTCGTCTTTAAAAGGCTTAGCTTTTAGCTGAACCACATTACCTTCTACATTTATAGCCTTGAAAGGAGTAGCCGGACAAACATATTCGCATCCTCCGCAACCTACGCAAATATCCGGATTTACACTTGGAATGGTTAATCCATCTTTGTAGTCTACCATTTTAACGGCTTGTGTAGGACAATGCTCAGAACAAGCACCGCAATCTGTTTCTTCATTATAAACAATACAGTTTTCCATTGTGAAGACAACACGCCCCATCTGGGTAAGATGCTTTTCCTCTTTGGTAAGCGGCAGTATAGCTCCGTTTGGACAAGTATTTGAGCAAACAGTACAATCGTAATTGCAGAAACCTTTTTCGAAACTCATCATTGGTTGCATGATTCCGCCCAATCCATATTCAGTAAAAGCTGGTTTAAGTACATGAGATGGGCAACGGCTTACACACAGGTGGCAGGCGGTGCAGTGTTTAAGTAAATTGTCTGCACTTACAGATCCTGGAGGAGATAATGGATGTTGCTTTTTGTATGGTTTGTTTTTGCTTAATGAAGCCATAGCATTCTGAGCTTTTAAAAGAGGAACGGTTATTAATCCGGCTCCGGTTATACTCAAAAACATTCGTCGGCTGTCGTTAGGCTTACTATCTTGTTTTGCTGAGGTAGATGCAAATGCATAAGTGAACTTTATAGCTTTCTTTTTGCAGACAGGCAAACAGTTAAAACATCCCACGCAACGACTGTGATCTATTTGATGTTCTTTGCTGTCAATACACGAAGATTTGCATTTTGCAGCACAAGCGCCACAACTATTACATGTATTTTCGTCAATTCTTATTTTGAATATAGAGTATTTGGATATAAGTCCTAATAAACTTCCTACAGGGCAGATTGTATTGCAATAGAGTCTACCATATTTATATGCAAGGAATGATACGATTAGTAGACTAATTGAGGCAATCACAAAAGAGAAAACACTTCGGATAACTATTTCTACAACGTAAAGGCTATAATTATTGAAATGTCCTAATACGCCTGCTAACTGATTGTTCCCGTAAAGATAGACCGGACGGAATAAACTAGAAGCCATGCGTCCGAAGATGCTATATGGCTCGAGTAAGCTTAATAAAAATGTGAAGCCTGCGAAGAATGCTATAACAACTCCAATCAGTATGCTATATCTTAGATAATTTTTAGGTTTAAGATACTTGTATTTCTTTCTTTTTGTGAAGAACTTTGAGAAAGTTTCCAGCACATCCTGCCATATTCCAAGAGGACAAATTGCTGAACAATATACTCTTCCAAAAAGGAAAGTGAGGAGAAACAGAAATATTAAAGCTCCGATATTTAATGCTAACAAGGCTGGAACCAGTTGGATAGTAGTCAGCAATTTTAATTTATGTGGTGCAATACCTGCAAAGTCAATGAAATAAAAAGTAATAAGCGATAACATGATTAATGCTATCGCTATTCTGGTTTTACGTAACATATTTATAGTTTAATTCGTTTAATATTCATCTTATCCAGATTCATGTTTCCCAGTTTAAGCTGAGAAGCATTTGCAATATGAGTAACTTGTTCTATAGGCATCTTTGCGATCTGATTGAAGAATTTTACAGCAGCAGTGTCCACTGCAACAATATCCTGAGATATAAAGAGTCCTTTTGCTAAAGCAACATCTGCAGCCGATCTGCCACGCGGACCATTGCTCTTCAAGACGCGGTAAGCATCAACTACATTCAGAACCGGATGTTTAGCAAGGGAGCAGATATCTGCTATGCATTGCTGCAAGTCGTTTTCATGGAAGAAACCTCTGTCCCATACAATTCCCATCATATTCTTCATGGATATACTCATTTTGGCGCCACCATGGTTTTTCAGGATTGGAACGTTGATCCAAACATCGCTATCTAATAAAGCTTTATGAACCTTGGCTGTTTTTAGAACTTTTGCATTAGGAAGAGAAATTGCCCGGTAGTATGATTCTTCATGCGCCGGCACAACTTTTGCACCAGCTTCTTTTGCTGCATCTTCAATACCACTATTCTTATAACATTTACGCCAGTCATCGCAAGTGTGGTCAAAGACAACAACTTCTTTTGCTCCGGCATCAAAGCATTGTTTAACTATCTCTCCTATTAGTTTAGGGTTCGTGTTTCCGGCAAGTTCGGGAACTTTATCCCATCCAATATTGGGCTTGATGCAAACTTTCTGACCTTTTTTCACAAATTTGCCCATTCCTCCCATTTCTTTAATGGCATGACGGAACATAACTTCCGGTTCGCCACCCATTACAGCTACCATATCATAAGCCTGCTTGGTTGCCTCGTTTTCGCCGGTCTGCTTCAATAAATCAAAAGCTTCACTTGGCGTTACTGTAGATGCAAGGCCTGTTAATGCTACTAATCGTAAGAAATTTCGTCTATCCATATTGCTTGTTTATAAAATCCAAGGAAATTTAAAACAACTCTCATTGTAGAGGCAATAATCTGCATTGCCATTTACTGCAAATGTCTTTAATTTAGCTGCTCCGGCAAGAAGCTGCTGAGCATATTTAATGGTTGTACCGGTTTTTATACGGTCTTCAACCAATAAAATTCTTTTTCCTTCAAAACAAAAATCAATAGGTTCAAGTAACCGGGGCTGATCATACATCTGATGTTGCTCGCTGTCTCTTAAATTCAGCTTAAGGAGATGTATTTCCAGATTTAAACGTTGATTGAGCAGTGCTGCCGGAATAATACCGCCATTGGCTATTGCAACAATCATGTCGAAAGGCTCATTAATTTCAAGATGAAGAATCCTGTCTATTACCTCTTCAAAGCTTTTAGCATTCATATTTTGCCAATGATTTCAAAATTAACCAGCCAAAAACAATTTGAATAATCATTCCAGGAAAGCCTAAAGTGATATCTTGTAAAGCCATTGGAAGACTACCGCTAATTATGTATTCTGCAATGCTGCCAATGAATTGATAGGCAATAACAGTAACTGCAATAAGGAATAACGATACTTTTTTACTGCGTTGAGCAATCCATGCGGCTGCTACGGCCAGTAATGATGATTTTATTAGTAGTACCGGAAGTGCACCGATTGGTGGCATCCCGAAAAGTAAATGATTACACAATGGAGACAATAAAGCAGTTATTAACCCGATTCGGATTCCAAACTTATAAGATGCAATCAATGTAAAGAAATAGATTGGAAGTAACATTTTACCGCCATCAGGAACTAAGTGACAGATTTGTGGCAAAATTAAGTTGCCGGCAATAAAAGCAATGCTTAATAAATAAGAGCGATAATTTGATAAGCTCAGATTGACTGGTTGAAAGGCAAGACTTCTCATCGTTATATATTTGAATGTTAATAATCAATGTGTCTGATAGTTCAATGCAAAAGTTGTTTAGCAATCTTATAGTCTTGTTTACTGCTTACGTATACATCAAACGTTTAGCTACAAATATAAAACAAAGAAAAGTGCTTTCCAAATTTGAAGTCATATTTATAATGTGATTATCAGTTTTTTAGATAGCAATAACTAAGAGATACTACTTGTAATTTTTTATCTGATTATTATGACAAGTTTAATTTTATCCTTAAAAAATATTAATTAGCTAGAGGTTCAAAAAATATTATTTTTCCTGATATGTCAATTTTATAATGAACTAATTAGAAAATATTAAAATAAAACTGATGAAAAGAAATGTAATTTTTAAGAGTCTGAATATCAGTAGTATGGTTGTGGAAAGTAGCCCCGCCGAGAATCGAACTCGGATCTAAAGTTTAGGAAACTTTTGTTCTATCCATTGAACTACAAGGCCGAAATGCAGGCGCAAAGGTAATCTATTTTGTTGATATGCACAAAAAAAATCTTTGTTAAAGAACATCAATGCTTTAAACCTTTACTCAGTAAGCCGATCAAAAAGGAGTATATATTTAAGAGAAAATTAAAGATTTGGATAATGAAGAGATTTTTATCAGGTATACTTTTACTGGTAATCAGTATTTGTAGTTACGCGGCTTCGGGGGAGCTTGGAGTTATTAAAGGAAAGGTAATAGATTCAAAGACGAAAGAGGCTTTGCAGTTTGTAAATGTTACTGTAAAGACGAAAGCAAATGCTTCGTTAGTTAAAGGTGGGGTAACCGATCAGTCTGGAGAATTTGTTTTAGGCGGGTTGAAAGATGGAACCTACATTGTTAATGTGTCATACATTGGTTATAAGGCCTATGAGAAGGAATTTACAATATCATCGAAAAAGAGCGTAAATCTGAATCAGATATCTTTGGCAGAAGACAGTCATGTACTAAAAGAGGTGGAAGTTGTGGGCCAAAAAGCTCAGATGAGATTTGAAATTGATAAGAAGGTTTTTGATGTGGACCAGAATATATCTTCTGCCGGTGGTTCAGCCAGTGATGTATTAAGTAATATACCTTCAATAGAAGTTAATAATGATGGAGATGTTTCGCTTCGTGGTAATTCAAATGTGACAGTCTGGATCAACGGAAAAGCATCTGGCTTGTCTGCTGACAACAGAGCACAGATATTGGAACAGATGCCAGCCGAGAACATTGAAAAGATTGAAGTAATAACAAACCCTTCAGCTAAATATAGTCCGGAAGGAACAGCGGGTATTATTAATATCGTTTTAAAGCAAGATAGAAAGGCCGGATATTTTGGTAGCGCTCAAGCAGGTGCCGATTCAAAAGGTGGATATAACGGTAGTTATAATATTAATTATAGTAGCAGTAAATTTGATATTTACGGAAATGTTGGTTATCGTCATCACGAAAGAACTGGTGGTGGAAATACCACTAGAACAAATACGCAAGGTACTGAAAGTACAAGTGATGATACTTATCTGAATACTAAAACAGATCAGGATGGTGAACACTCGGGAGTATTCCTTAGAGGTGGTGTAACATATCATGCTACTAAAAAAGATCATTTCACAGTAGGTGGTTTTGGTATGTTTGGTAGTATGAATAGCAGTAGTAACATCAATTATTTAAGTAATGTCCCTAATTCATATTATAAAAGTTTCCGTTCATCTGATTCGGATAATTCAATGAATGGTGGAAATCTTGAGGTTGGTTATAAGCGTGATTTTACAAAAGATAGCTATCTGGATTTTACTGCTTCTTATAATAAATGGGGAATGGATAATACTAGTATATATGATCAGACTTCATATTATACAGACAAAACAACATCTTCTTATCAACGTCAGCTAAATAATATGAATCATCATAACTGGGAGTTTCAGTTGGATTATCAGAATAAGATTAACGATAATACAAAGCTAGAAGCTGGTTATAAAGGTACTTTAGGTAGAGAGAATAGCCCAGTTGAAACTTATTCAGGATTGGCAGAAAGCTCTGCTGTATTTGATAACAGTTTATATAATCGTTTTATTTATAATCAGGATGTTCATGCATTGTATGCTACTTATTCCGGAAGAATTAAAAAGTTTGGATATCAGATTGGTATGCGTGGAGAATACTCGAAAGTGAATACAAAGTCGGAAGATTATACTTTCACTAGTACTCCATTTCAGAAGGACTATTTCAGTCTGTTCCCAAGTGCTTTTATATCATATTCTTTGCCCGATAATAATGAGATTCAGTTGAATTATACAAGACGTATTTCTCGTCCATGGGGAGGTCAGCTTAACTCTTTTATGAATATTACAGACTCAACTAATATATCCTTTGGTAATCCAAAATTGAATCCGGAATATTCAAATGCTCTTGAACTTAATTATATCAAGAACTGGGAGAATCACACGCTGTCTTTCTCTGGTTATTACCGCACAACCGACGATGTAATTCAAAGCATCAGATATTTGGATGGAAATGTGATGAAAAGTACCTATGAAAATGTGGCTCAGACAACCTCTGCCGGAGTAGAGCTTGTAGGAAAGGATAAGTTGTTTAAGATATTAGATCTTACTACTACAGTGAATCTGTTTTATTATAAACTGGATGGCTTTAGCTATTTACCTGCAGGAAAAACAACTCCTGTGATTGGTAATGCAGATGAGAATTTTTCATGGAATGCTAGAATGATCGCTAATATTATTCTTCCAAAATCTTTTTCTTTGCAGTTGACTGGTGGCTATAATGCGAAACAAGTGGTGGCGCAAGGAACTCAGAAGGCCAATTATATGCTGGATGCTGGTTTAAGAAAATCGTTTATGAATAAAAGGTTTAGTCTAAGCATTAATGCACGAGATATTCTTGATTCACGTAAACAACACACAATTACCTATGGTACCGGATTTATTCAGGATTCTGAAAACTGGAGAGGTGGAAGAAAGATTGGTTTTACTCTTACCTATAATTTTGGTAATATGCGTGCTAAAAACAACAAGCAGAACAAGGCTAATGATGACAGTATGTCAATGCCGATGGGAAATGAGGAATAATTTTTGTAAAATCCATTAAGAAAGGGAGATAAGAGAATTTAAATAGTTTATGGCTGTATGCCTGATAAATTCGAAAAGATTTTGCTAAGTCGCATAACTTTCCGATATTTGTAAGCGCATAAATAAGAGGATTGTTGATGTTTAAGCATCTTTCACCTCTTATTTATGCGCTTCTTGCAACATTAAATCTTAAATAAAGAAAAAGATAAGTTATGGCAGACGAAATTGTAGTTAAAGAATTAGAGAGAGTAGTAGTTCGCTTCTCTGGTGATTCCGGTGACGGAATGCAATTAGCAGGGAACATTTTCTCTAATTTATCGGCTGTATTGGGGAACGATATATCTACGTTTCCTGATTATCCGGCAGAAATTCGTGCCCCGCAAGGCACAATAAGTGGAGTTTCCGGTTTTCAGGTGCATATTGGTGCAAAGAAAGTTTTTACTTCCGGTGATAAATGTGATGTGCTTGTTGCAATGAATCCTGCGGCATTGAAGACAAATGCAAAGTTTCTTACTCCACAATCTATTATCATTATCGATATAGACTCCTTTACTAAAAAGGATTTAGAGAAAGCTCTCTATAATACAGACGATCCTTTCGCTGAACTAAACATTCACAATCAGGTTATAGATGCTCCTATCACTTCTATGTGTAAAGAGAGTCTGAAAGATAGCGGACTGGATAATAAAGCAGCTATAAGATGCAAGAATATGTTTGCACTGGGATTGGTTTGTTGGTTGATTAACCGTCCTTTGGATCATGCAATGCACATGCTTCAGGAAAAGTTCTCTAAAAAACCTTCCATTGCCGAAGCAAACATCAAAGTCTTGACTGATGGCTACAATTATGGTCATAATATACATGCTTCTATTTCTACTTATGTTGTTGAATCTAAAGGAGAGAAAGAAAAAGGCTTTTATACTGATGTTAATGGTAATCTTGCTACTGCTTACGGACTTGTTGCTGCTGCAGAAAAGTCGGGACTTCAATTATTCTTAGGATCATATCCTATTACTCCTGCTACAGATATACTACATTATCTGTCAAAGTGGAAAGAACTGGGCGTCGTAACTGTTCAGTGTGAAGATGAAATCTCAGGTGCATGTAGTGCTATTGGTGCATCTTTTGCCGGTAACCTAGCTGTAACTTCAACTTCAGGACCTGGTGTTTGTCTTAAAAGTGAAGCTATAAATCTGGCTGTCATTGCAGAACTGCCTTTGGTTATTGTAAATGTTCAACGTGGCGGACCTTCGACAGGATTGCCTACTAAGAGCGAACAAACCGACTTATTACAAGCTGTATACGGACGTAATGGTGAAAGTCCGTTGGTTGTAATTGCTGCAACTTCTCCTACTAATTGTTTCGATTCTGCATATATGGCAGCTAAGATAGCATTGGAACACATGACTCCTGTTATACTTCTTACAGATGGTTATATTGCTAATGGATCGGCTGCATGGAAAATACCTTCAATAAAGGATTATCCTGAAATTAAGCCAAATTATGTAACGAAAGAGATGCAAGAGGTTTGGAAACCTTATATGCGTAATCCTGAAAATCAGGTTCGTTACTGGGCTACTCCTGGAATGGAAGGTTTTATGCACAGAGTTGGTGGACTTGAAAAAGACTTTGTTACAAGTGCTATTTCTACCGATGCTGATAATCACCACAGAATGACGTTGACTCGTCAGGCTAAAATTGATTATATAGCTAACTGTATACCGGAACTTGAAGTACAAGGTGATAAAGATGCCGATTTACTTGTTGTAGGATGGGGTGGAACTTACGGACACCTTTATTCGGCTGTTGAAAAATGCAATGAGGAGGGAAAGAAAGTTGCTTTTGCTCATTTCCAATATATCAATCCACTACCAAAGAATACAGAAGAGGTGTTGAGAGCATTTAAAAAGATTGTTGTGGTAGAACAAAATCTTGGACAGTTTGCCGGTCTTCTTCGTATGAAGATTCCAGGACTGGATATTTGCCAGTTCAATAGAGTGAAAGGACAGCCTTTTAATGTAGTTAGACTTGTTGAAGAATTTACAAAATTGATGGAGGAAAAGTAAGATGAGCGAACAATTATATACAGCAAAAGATTTTAAGAGTGACCAGTATGTTCGTTGGTGCCCGGGTTGTGGTGACCATGCATTATTGAATTCATTACACAAGGCTATGGCTGAATTGGGTATTGCTCCTAATATGACAGCCGTTATTTCAGGTATTGGATGCTCTTCCCGCTTACCTTATTATATGAATACTTATGGCTTTCATACCATTCACGGACGTGCAGCAGCAATTGCTACCGGTGTAAAGGTTGCCAATCCGGATTTAACTGTTTGGCAGATCTCAGGTGATGGTGATGGATTAGCTATTGGTGGAAATCATTTTATTCATGCTATTCGCAGAAATGTCAATATTAATATAGTTCTTCTGAATAATCGTATTTACGGTTTAACAAAAGGACAATATTCTCCAACTTCTCCTCGAGGATTTGTATCAAAATCGTCTCCTTATGGAACGGTAGAAGATCCTTTCCGTCCTGCAGAATTAATATTTGGTGCAAGAGGTAAGTTCTTTGGAAGATGTGTGGATGTAGATGGCCCGTGTTCTGTAGAAGTATTAACAGCTTCGGCTCGTCATAAAGGCGCTTCTGTTGTTGAGGTTCTGCAAAACTGTGTAATCTTCAATGATGGTTGTCATAGTGCTGTTGCTACGAAAGAAGGACGTGCAAAGAATGCAATTCATCTTAAACATGGACAACCTATGTTGTTTGGCGAAAACAATGAAAAAGGTTTGATGCAAGAAGGATTTGGTCTTAAAGTGGTGACTTTAGGCGAAAATGGTATCACAGAAAAAGATATCCTTGTGCATGATGCTCATTGTGAAGATAATACTCTTCATATGAAACTTGCCTTAATGGAAGGTCCTGATTACCCTATTGCTTTAGGAGTAATCAGGGATGTTGAGGCTCTTAGCTATGAAGAATGTGTATATGCACAAATAAAAGACGTTCAGGCAAAGAAACCTACTCGCAAATTAGAAGATTTCTTGCTTAGTGGTGAAACCTGGGAAATTAAATAATTCTCATTTATACTAAATATAACAAGCAGGGGCTACTCGAATGAGCAGCCCCTGTTTTTGTTTTTTCGGGTTTCTATCTGAGACCTTTTTCAAGATTCAGAGACTTAATTTTACTATCTTTGAGAATCTCCTTTCTTGAAACGGAATTTATTATTCTTTTTCTCCGAAAGCTAAATCTCCGGCATCTCCTAATCCCGGAACAATATAAGAGTGAGAATCAATTTCAGGGTCAACTGCTGCACACCAGATAGTTGTGTTTTCTTCAGGAAGAACTTTTTGGATATAGTCAAGGGCTTGCTGGCTTGCAATAATACATGCAATATGTATTTCGTCTGGGCGACCTTTTGTTAACATAGCTCCGTAGCTAAGTTCCAATGAGCTTCCCGTTGCAAGCATTGGGTCTGTAATAATCAGTGTTTTACCGGCAATTCTTGGAGATGCAATATATTCAATATTGATTTCAAACTTAAGTGCATCCTTGTACTTACGGTATGCAGAAACAAAAGCATTCTCTGCTGTGTCGAAATAATTTAGGAATCCTTGGTGGAAAGGAAGTCCTGCACGAAGAATTGTACTGATAACGATTCTGTTATCCGGAGTATTTGTAGGAGCAATACCCAGCGGAGTCTGAATGTTTTTGGTTGAGTAGGTAAACTCTTTACTCATCTCGTATGCCATAATCTCGCCAATGCGTTCAATATTACGTCGGAAACGCAAACGGTCGTTTTGAACTTCTACGTTTCTTATTTCTGAAACGTACTGATTTAGGATGGAATTTGTTTCACCGAAATTGATAATCTTCATTGTTTTTTTATTAAATAATTTATTATTTGATTTGTTCTATCATTTTTATATACATGTTTCTCCATCCTTTCCAAAAACTATCTTCAGCTAATGAAGAATTGTGGAAAAGAGTTATGAAATCACCATTAACAGCTTTTACTTTTGTAGCAAGCTCTTTAATCTTTTCAAGAGCTTCCTGAGGATTCATGTTGAAATCTCTATTCAAGGTAACATCCATAACTGCAGTTGGGTGAATGATGAGATTTGTTTCCTGCTCTTTTTCTAAATCATAGAATGTAAATGGAATACTTGTTCCTGCTCGGAATCCATATTGATTAGAATATAAAACGGAGTAATCATCGCTAATGTCTGCATTCAATAACTGTCTGAAAGTCTCAGGAAACCTAAAACGTAAGAAATGCTGTCTGCTAGCTTCAATTCTTCTATTCAGAATTCTCTCCAACTCCATTTTTTCTTCACAAAACTGTAGGTTATTGAATGCTGCTATATACGAAGGATGGATATTTACCTCATGTTTTCCGGCTATTCTTCTTAACATTTTTCTATAGCGTTTGGATGCGTAAATATACCTTCGGTCAAATTTGCCGTAAGGTCCTACGTGCACAAAGAAAAGTCCCTTAACTCCAAGGTCTTGATAAAGCTGGAGAAGGAACTCGAAATTAAAATATATATCTTCTTTTAAATGTAGAATAGTTAAAAGACGCTCTCTGAAAATGGAAAAATCCATTTTTATTAAGTCTTTCGTCAGACAAAGTAAATTTAATGCAAAACCTTTATTCCTGTAAAGATAAGGATGATCAATATCAATCGTAGGAATAAAACGGAATGATCGTGGCAAGAACTTGCATTCGGGATAAGCTTTAAGCAATTCAGTTTTGAGTGCATAAGCCCATTGATCAACTATGGGCTCTTCAATGCACCCCATTTTATTTAAAATGCTATTAGTGTATTGATATCGTCCGTGATTATCAAGTGTTACTGAATGGTATTCTTCATATCGGGTAATTAAATAAAAAGCTGCCGCAAATAAATCAAAAGGAATATCTCCTTTTTCTTGTGAAAAGAAAGCTGGCATATTTTTCCAGAGAATAATGTTACCGATCTCTGTTTTTTCAATACCTATATTATATAATAAGGAGTGAGGAACAATCCAGATACCTTTATTAAGATCTTCAGTGGAATAATTGATAGATGGTAATTGTGAATTGATAAATTCCTGTTTATTAGTGGAAAAAAAGAACTCAACTCCCAATATATCTTTGAATATCCGGGAAAAAATATACACCAATCTTGAGCTCTTTTTATGAGCAAATACTATTATCATTGCTTCCTTGCTTACCAATTTGCAAAATAACGAAAATTCTTTTAAATGAATCGCAATGTCTTCGTTAAATTGTTATGTAATTATAAAACGTATCTAATTAAAGAAAAATTTCTTTAATATGTTATTTCTTTCCAAATAAAGTATTACTTTTGTATTCGATTTACAAGGATTACTTGAAACCAAGGTAAAGTAGATTAAAATAGAGATATAGTATTACCAATTTAAATTAATTCAAAAGAAATGGCAAACTTAGATTTAAGCAAGTATGGCATTGTAGGTGCAACTGAGATCCTACACAACCCATCTTACGAACAATTGTTCGCGGAAGAAACAAAAGCTGGTTTGGAAGGCTACGAAAAAGGTCAGGAAACAGAACTAGGCGCAGTTAATGTAATGACAGGTGTTTATACTGGTCGTTCTCCTAAAGATAAATTCTTTGTTAAAGACGCTACTACAGAAAATACTGTATGGTGGACTTCTGATGAATACAAGAATGATAACAAACCTCTTTCAACTGAAAGCTGGAATGTATTGAAAGGAATCGTTACTAAAGAACTTTCTAACAAGAAACTTTTTGTAATGGATACTTTCTGTGGTGCTAACGAAAATACTCGTTTGAAGATTCGTTTCATCATGGAAGTTGCTTGGCAGGCACATTTCGTTAAGAATATGTTCATCCGCCCAACTGAAGAAGAATTGGCTAACTATGGTGAACCAGATTTCGTTGTAATGAATGGTTCTAAAACTGATGCTGGCGAAAACTTTGCTGAACTTGGTTTGAACTCTAAAACATTCGTAGTATTCAACTTGACTGAAAAAATTCAGTTGATCGGTGGTACTTGGTATGGTGGTGAAATGAAGAAAGGTATGTTCTCTTACATGAACTACTTACTTCCATTACAAGGTATGGCTTCTATGCACTGCTCTGCAAACACTAACGAAAAAGGTGAAACAGCTATTTTCTTCGGTTTGTCAGGAACTGGTAAAACTACTCTTTCTACAGATCCAAAACGTCAGCTGATTGGTGATGACGAACACGGATGGGATGACGAAGGTGTATTCAACTTCGAAGGTGGTTGCTACGCTAAGGTTATTAACTTAAGCAAAGAACACGAACCAGATATCTACGCAGCTATCAAACGTGACGCTCTTCTTGAAAACGTTACTGTTGATGCTAACGGTAAGATCAACTTCGATGATAAATCAGTAACAGAAAACACTCGTGTTTCTTATCCTATTTATCACATCGAAAACATTGTTAAGCCAGTTTCTAAGGCTCCTGCAGCTAAGAAGGTAATCTTCTTGTCAGCTGACGCATTCGGTGTTCTTCCTCCAGTATCTATCTTATCTCCAGAACAAACTCAATATTACTTCCTTTCTGGTTTCACTGCTAAATTAGCTGGAACAGAACGTGGTATTACTGAACCAACTCCAACATTCTCTTCTTGTTTCGGTGCTGCATTCCTTTCTTTGCACCCAACAAAATATGCTCAGGAATTGGTTAAGAAGATGGATAAATCAGGTGCAAAAGCATACTTGGTTAACACAGGATGGAATGGTACTGGTAAGAGAATCTCTATCAAAGATACAAGAGGTATTATCGATGCTATCCTTGACGGTTCAATCGACAAGGCTGAAACTAAGACTATCCCTTACTTCTCATTTGTAGTTCCTACAGCTCTTCCAGGTGTAGATCCTAAGATCTTAGATCCTCGTGATACTTATGCTGATGCAGCTCAATGGGAAGAAAAAGCAAAAGATCTTTCTGCTCGTTTCATCAAGAACTTTGCTAAGTTCACAGGTAACGAAGCTGGTAAAGCATTAGTTGCTGCTGGTCCTCAACTTTAATAAAGTTACCCCCCCTTATATTTATAGAACCAAAAGAGGGCAGTCTTGTATGAGATTGCCCTCTTTTCATTTTATAGCTATAGAAGAATCTTTGATTTATTAGAGTTTATCTCTAGTTGCTTTTAGTTGTAATGCCATAAGATATTTATTAAAGAGACCTCTAGCTGTTAAAAGTTTCTATCTTCCTCCTGTAATGAATTTTAATGTGGCAGGGCAATGTTTGTGAAGGATAGAATGAAGCATGATGATAAGTATTATTATTACTATTGGGGAAGTAAAGTATAGTGTGATTAATTCTATCTCACTATTTGGCTCAATGACTTTAAAAAGAGTTTTTCTCAATAGTCGCTGTAGGGGCTCATGCATGGCATAAATCAAGAAGCTGGCATTAGAAAGCTTTGTTATAATCTGTAGCTTATTCTTTTTAACTAAACATGCAGTGATATTAATGAAAAATATAATTCCAGCTATTATTCCCAATTTGTGAATATAAATATTATATATGTAGCTTTTAGTTACAAAATCCGATAAAACAAGAATAGGATATATTAAATAGCTAAAACGAATGTGCTGAAATTGGTAATGAAGGAATGATTTATTTTCAAGACTAAAATATGCCCCTAATGAAAAGAAAAACAATGAAGTAATACTGAATCCTGGAGTTTTTATCCAGAAACCTAAATACCAAAGAATACCAAGTATTATAATTCCCCAATTTTTAATGCTGGTAATAATTATTTTTATTATAGGACTAAGTACAGCTATAACCATTAAATCTCTCAGGAACCAGAATTGCCCTACTATAGGGTCGCTTCCTTCTAAGGCCCAAAATGCACAAAGAAAATCATAAAATGAATAGTCTTTGATAAGTTTATGTTCTCCGGAAAATAATGTACTAACAGATGGAATTATTTGTGCTGTGTAAAATAGAACTAGGATTAATGTATTCCAGAATAAATATGGGATAAGGAGGCTTCTTACTCTTTTCTTAATTTTATTATTATAGCTATTCTGCTTTTTTAGAAAGAACAGATACCCTGATATTAAAAAAAAGCAAGGAACGCATACACTTGTGAGTATTCTGGATATTAGGTATTGAATGCTGTCATTTATAGGAAACTGATTCGATATTCCCACGGTCTCACCATTAATTGTTAGTTCTCCATAAGCATGAGTGAAGACGATGCCTATAATTAATGGTAGTCTTAAGAACGAGATAATTTTCGATTCTAGCTTTTCTGCAGACATATTTTTTCTTTTTTTAAAGAAAAAGCCTGAAAGTGAACTTCCAGGCTTTATTATGTGGATCGATTCTTGAACCAATTATGATCTTGAACTACGTTTGCGTTCATTTTCATCTAAGATGACTTTGCGCATACGCATGTGTTTAGGAGTGATTTCTACATATTCGTCTTCCTTAATGTATTCCAACGCTTCTTCAAGTGAGAAAACAATAGGAGGAATAATTCTGGCTTTATCATCAGTACCGGAAGCACGAGTATTAGTCAGTTTCTTTGATTTGGTTACATTAACCACAAGGTCGTTGTCTTTGCAGTGTTCACCAACAACTTGTCCGGCATAGACCTCTTCCTGAGGGAAGATAAAGAACTTACCACGATCCTGAAGTTTGTCGATTGCATAAGCAAATGCTGTACCTGCTTCCATTGCAACGATAGAACCGTTGGTGCGACGTTCGATTTCTCCCTTGTGTGGTTGGTATTCTTTGAAGCGGTGAGCCATGATAGCTTCTCCGGCAGATGCAGTAAGTACGTTAGTACGCAAACCGATGATACCGCGTGAAGGCATATCAAATGTCATGGTGATACGTTCTCCGTTATTTTCCATAGAAGTCATTTCGCCTTTTCTACGAGTAACCATATCAATAATCTTACTTGAATATTCTTCAGTAACATTGATTGTAAGTTCTTCAATAGGCTCACATTTTCTTCCATCTATTTCTTTATAGATAACCTGTGGTTGACCTACCTGAAGTTCATATCCTTCACGACGCATAGTCTCGATTAGGACGGACAAGTGAAGTACACCACGGCCAAATACTAACCATTTATCGGATGTGTCACTTTTTTGAACGCGAAGAGCAAGGTTTTTATCCAATTCTTTTTCCAAGCGGTCGTTGATGTGGCGGGATGTCACAAATTTACCATCTTTTCCAAAGAAAGGAGAATCATTGATAGTGAAGAGCATACTCATAGTTGGCTCGTCGATAGCAATTGGCTTCAATGGTTCAGGATTCTCAATGTCGCAGATTGAATCACCGATATCAAAATTTTCTATACCTATTAATGCACAAATATCACCTGAAGAGACTTCTTTTGTTTTAGCACGTCCAAGTCCCTCGAATACATGCACTTCTTTAATTTTCGATTTAACAATGGAACCATTTCTTTTCACCAAAGACACAGCCATGTTTTCAGTTAATGTACCACGGTGAACACGACCAATGGCAATACGTCCTGTAAATGAAGAATAATCCAGTGATGTGATTAACATCTGAGGAGTTCCTTCTAAAAATTCAGGAGCTGGAATATTTTCAACGATGCAATCCAATAAAGGAAGTATGTTGTCAGTAGGTTGTTGCCAGTCCTCGCTCATCCATCCATTCTTTGCAGAACCATAGATAACCGGGAAGTTTAACTGTTCTTCTGTAGCATCAAGGCTGCACATTAAATCGAATACCATTTCGTGAACTTCATCAGGACGGCAGTTTGGTTTGTCAACCTTGTTAATACAAACAACAGGTTTTAAACCGATTTCAAGTGCTTTTTGAAGAACGAAACGTGTTTGAGGCATTGGGCCTTCAAAAGCATCAACCAACAATACGCATCCGTCAGCCATATTAAGCACACGCTCAACTTCACCACCGAAGTCAGAGTGTCCCGGAGTATCAATAATGTTGATTTTTGTCCCTTTATAATTGATGGAAACGTTCTTTGAAAGAATTGTTATACCTCTTTCTCGTTCGAGGTCATTGTTATCCAGAATTAATTCACCACTTGTTTGATTGTCGCGGAACAAGTGTCCGGCTAAAAGCATCTTGTCGACTAGTGTCGTTTTCCCATGGTCAACATGGGCAATAATTGCAATGTTTCTAATATTTTGCATATAGGTAAGTAATTTGGCCGCAAAGGTACGACAAAATATCGGAACTTGTATATTAATTGATGTAAAAGCAACAGCTAACTCCCTGAAAAATGATGTATTAATGGAAATAATCTGCGTTTTAAAGTTAAAATAGGTTGGTTTAAAGAAAGTTATTAATAAAAAAGTCAATAAACTTATTAATTATTTGATTTAAAGCTTTGTGGAATAGAAGATAATATCTATCTTTGCACGCTCAAAGAAATATTTTATATATAAAAAATCTAAGAATTATGTATTTAGATGTAGCTAAGAAAAAAGAAATCTTTGAAAAGTACGGAAAGTCTAACACTGATACTGGGTCACCTGAATCTCAGATAGCATTGTTCTCATACCGTATTTCTCACCTGACTGAGCACCTTAAGCTCAACAGAAAAGATTATACCACAGAGAGATCATTAACTATTTTGGTAGGTAAACGTCGTAAATTACTTAACTACCTTAAAAACAATGATATCGAAAGATATCGTGCTATTGTTAAGACTCTCGGATTAAGAAAGTAATTTCTTACGAAAGTATTGTCAAGGTCGTTTCCTTTATAGGAGACGACCTTGTTTTTTTCTCCTCCCCTCCATAATCCTTAAAAATATTGAGAACAAAGTCCTTTTATGCGTGTTATTCTATATGTTATTCATAAAAGGTTATTTATTGATCCTGATAATTTCTTAGAAAACCCTTTTATTTGATTAAAGATTTATCTATTTTTGCCGATAATTGATAATGAATTAATATATTAAAGAGAATATATGGACAATAGTAAAATTGTAGGAGAGAAGATTAAAGCACTTCGTGAATCAAAAGAAATAAGTATTGAAGACTTGGCTGAACGTTCTGGTTTAGCGGTTGAGCAAATTGAACGTATTGAAAATAATATAGATATACCTTCTTTGGCGCCACTGATCAAAATCGCACGTGTGCTGGGAGTACGTTTAGGTACCTTCCTTGATGATATGACAGATGAAGGACCAGTGCTTTGTCGCAAGAAAGAGGCTTCTGATACCATTAGCTTCTCTAACAATGCTGTTCGTTCCCGCAAACATATGGAATACCATTCCCTTTCAAAATCGAAAGCGGATCGCCATATGGAACCTTTCATTATTGATGTTGCTGAAAGTTCGGATAATGAATTTATTCTTTCTTCTCACGAAGGTGAAGAATTTATTATGGTTATGGAAGGAACCATGGAAATTAACTATGGAAAGAACACTTATGTACTTGAGGAAGGAGATAGTATTTATTATGATTCTATTGTTCCTCACCATGTGCATGCTTTTGAAGGACAAGCTGCTAAAATATTAGCCGTAATCTATACTCCTATTTAATACATAATACACATCTATGCAGTTATTTGACAGAACCTTGGGGCAGTGGCTGGAGCACTGGGCTGAGGTAACTCCCGATAAGGAATACATTGTTTATTCCGACAGAAACTTACGCTTTACCTGGAAGCAATTTAATGATCGTGTTGATGAAATGGCAAAGGGTCTTCTTTCTATTGGCGTAACCAAAGGTTCGCATGTAGGAATCTGGGCGACTAATGTACCCGACTGGCTTACATATCTTTATGCCTGTGCCAAGATTGGTGCCATATATGTTACGGTTAATACCAATTATAAGCTGTCTGAGTTGGAATATCTTTGCAAAAATTCAGATATGCACACATTATGTATTACCAACGGCGACAGAGATAGCGACTTTGTGGATATGGTCTATAAAATGTTGCCTGAACTAAAAACTTGCCAACGTGGACATCTTGAGAGTAAACATTTTCCTGAAATGAAGAATGTGATTTACATAGGTCAGGAAAAGTTGCGCGGAATGTATAATTCACAAGAAATACTTCTTCTTGGACGTAATATGGATAACAGCGGTCTGGATGAAGCTAAAAAGCAGGTAAATTGTCATGATGTTGTAAATATGCAGTATACCTCCGGTACTACTGGTTTCCCAAAAGGGGTTATGCTTTCTCATCATAATATTGCAAACAATGGCTATCTAACCGGTGAGCACATGAAGTTTACGGCCGATGATAAGCTTTGTTGTTGTGTACCTCTGTTTCACTGTTTTGGGGTAGTACTTGCATCAATGAATGTGTTAACACATGGATGTACACAAGTAATGGTAGAGCGTTTTGATCCGTTGGTTGTACTTGCTTCTATTCATAAAGAAAGGTGTACTGCTGTTTACGGTGTACCAACAATGTTCATTGCCGAACTCCATCATCCAATGTTCGATATGTTCGATCTTACTTCGCTTCGTACAGGTATTATGGCCGGATCACTCTGTCCTGTGGAACTAATGAAGCAGGTGCAAGAGAAAATGTATATGAAGGTTACCAGCGTTTACGGTCTTACAGAAACGTCGCCCGGTATGACTCAAACCCGAATAGACGATTCCTTTGAAGCCAGATGCAACACAGTGGGTTATGAGTTCGAATTTACTGAAGTAAAAGTTCTCGATCCGGAAACAGGTGAAGAGTGCCCAGTTGGCGTTCAGGGTGAAATGTGCAACCGTGGTTATAATACCATGAAAGGTTATTATAAGAATCCAGAAGCAACTGCTGAGGTTATAGATAAGAATGGATTCCTTCATTCAGGAGATCTTGGAATAAAAGACGAGGATGGTAATTACCGTATTACAGGTCGTATTAAGGATATGATTATTCGTGGAGGAGAAAATATTTATCCTCGTGAAATAGAAGAGTTCTTATATAAACTTCCAGGAGTGAAAGATGTACAGGTTGCCGGAGTACCATCTGAAAAGTATGGTGAAGAGGTCGGTGCATTTATTATTCTTCACGAAGGTGTTGATATGCAGACATCTGATGTTCGTGAATATTGCAAGGATAAAATATCAAGATATAAGATACCTAAATATGTATTCTTTATCAACGAATTCCCAATGACGGGAAGTGGTAAGATTCAGAAGTTTAAGCTGAAAGAAATGAGCTTAAAGCTTTGTGAAGAACAAGGTATTCAAATTATCTAATAGTTAGAACATAGCTTTTTTGTCCCGGCCAATAACATACGTTTTTGGTCGGGACTTCTTTTTTCTTAGCCTTTGATATTCTCTTTTTTGCTAAAAGGAAATAAAAGAAAGTATAAAGAGGTGAGTATCATACTTAAAAAATCCGAATACCTTTGTTGCACTATTTAGAAAACCTTATCTTTGCCAAATTAATTTAATAAACTAATTATATTTTAGTATGTCTACAAAATTATTCTCTGAACTGCCTTATAAAGTGGCAGACATTACGCTTGCAGACTTTGGTCGCAAGGAACTCGATTTGGCAGAACAAGAAATGCCCGGGCTTATGGCTCTTCGCGAAAAGTATGGAGAATCTAAACCTCTGAAAGGTGCTCGTATTATGGGCTCACTTCACATGACTATCCAGACTGCAGTGTTAATTGAAACATTAGTTGCTTTGGGTGCAGATGTTCGTTGGTGCTCATGTAATATATATTCTACACAAGATCATGCAGCTGCTGCTATTGCTGCTGCCGGAGTTCCTGTTTTTGCATGGAAAGGTGAAACTTTGGAAGAATATTGGTGGTGTACACTTCAGGCTTTAACATTCCCAGGTCACCAGGGACCTACAGTGATTGTTGACGATGGCGGTGATGCTACCATGATGATTCATTGTGGATATGACGCAGAAAAAGATGCTTCTTTCCTTGATAACGAAGTTAGCGCTGAAGATGAAAAGCAATTATATGCTATTCTGAAGAATGTTTTGAAGGAAGATAATGGTATTTGGGGACGTATGGTACCTGAAATCCGTGGTGTTTCTGAAGAAACAACAACAGGTGTTCACCGTTTGTATCAAATGAAGGAAGAAGGAAAGCTTCTGTTCCCTGCATTTAACGTAAACGACTCTGTTACTAAATCTAAGTTCGATAACCTATATGGTTGCCGTGAATCTTTGGCTGATGGTATCAAACGTGCTACAGATGTAATGATTGCCGGTAAGGTCGTTGTTGTTTGTGGTTACGGTGATGTTGGTAAAGGATGTTCTCACTCAATGCGTTCTTACGGAGCAAGAGTGCTGGTTACTGAAATTGACCCTATTTGTGCTCTTCAGGCTGCAATGGAAGGTTTCGAAGTAGTAACTATGGAAGAAGCTGCAAGCCAGGGAAATATTTTTGTTACTACTACCGGTAATATTGATATCATTCGTATCGATCATATTGAAAAGATGAAAGATCAGGCTATCATCTGTAACATTGGTCACTTCGACAATGAAATTCAGGTTGAGAAATTAAAGAACTACCCAGGAATCGAATGTCGCAACATCAAACCACAGGTAGATCAGTATTTCTTCCCAGATGGACACTCTATTCTTCTTCTTGCTGACGGTCGTTTGGTTAACCTTGGTTGTGCTACAGGTCACCCATCATTCGTAATGAGTAACTCATTTACAAACCAGACATTGGCTCAGATAGAATTGTTCAAGAAGAAATATGAGATTGATGTTTATCGTTTACCTAAGCATTTGGACGAAGAAGTTGCTCGCCTTCACCTGGAAAAGATTGGTGTGAAATTAACCAAGCTTACTCCGGAACAAGCTGCTTATATCGGAGTATCTCCTGATGGACCTTATAAAGCAGAACATTACAGATATTAATCCATAAAAATAAATTGTGAGTAGAAAGTTCAACTATTAAAGATTATGATGAAGAAATCATTGCCGGATATTATTGCGATAATAGCATTTGTTGTTATATCGGTTGCTTATTTCTTTCCTGCTATAACTGAGGGAAGAGTTCTTGCCCAACATGATTCTGTTGCAAGTATCGGACTGGGGCAGGAGTCGAAAGAATTCACCGAGAAAACGGGAGAGAAAACCAGGTGGACTAATGCAATATTTGGTGGCATGCCTACTTATCAGATCTCGCCAACTTATGATTCTACCAATGTAGTCAGAGGTGTCGAAAATGTTTATAAACTGTTTTTGCCCGATTATGTTTATATGGTATTTATCATGTTGCTTGGCTTCTATATCCTTATGCGGGCATTCGACTTTTCAGTCTATCTGTCCGTATTGGGAGCAATAGTATGGGCTTTCTCTTCTTACTTCTTTATTATTATAGGTGCAGGTCACATCTGGAAATTTGTAACTCTGGCTTATATTCCGCCAACAATAGCAGGTATTGTGCTGGCATACCGAAAGAAATACCTTATTGGTGGTGTGCTTACCGCTTTTTTTATTGCGCTGCAGATTCTTTCTAACCACGTACAAATGACCTACTATTTTCTGTTCGTCATTCTGTTTATGGTTATTGCTTATTTTGTTGAGGCTTACAAAAATAAAGAGCTGCCACATTTCTTTAAGGCAAGTGGTGTATTGGTTATCGCTGCCTTAGTGGGTGTATCAGTAAATATCTCTAATCTGTATCATACATACAAGTATAGCAAAGATACCATGCGCGGTAAGTCCGAATTGGTGAAACAAAACTCAGCCAACCAGACTAACAGCGGATTGGAACGCGATTATATTGTTCAGTGGAGTTATGGTATAGGAGAAACATTCTCTTTACTTGTTCCTGATGTTAAAGGTGGAGCTTCTGTTCCATTGGCTAACAATGAATCTGCAATGAAGAAAGCAGATCCTACTTATGCTCAGCTTTACGCTCAGATAGGACAATATTGGGGAGAACAACCCGGTACTTCTGGTCCTGTTTATGTTGGTGCATTCATATTGACACTCTTTATTCTGGGACTTTTCATTGTAAAAACTCCTGTAAAATGGGCATTGCTTGCTGCTACGGTCTTGTCAATACTCCTTTCCTGGGGAAAGAACTTTATGGGCTTTACCGATTTCTTCCTCGATTATATTCCAATGTATTCCAAGTTCAGGGCAGTATCTTCAATTCTTGTTATAGCAGAGTTTACTATTCCATTACTGGCTATACTTGCATTAAAGGAGATTGTTGAAAAGCCTGAGATTCTGAAACAGAATCTGAAGCAATTCTATATCAGCTTAGGATTAACTGGAGGTGTTGCTTTACTGTTTGCCTTAGCTCCAACGCTCTTCTTCCCTTCTTATATTTCATCAGGGGAGATGCAAGCTTTGCAAAACGGTATTCCGGCAGAACAGTTATCGCCGATAATCGCAAACCTTACCCAGATTCGTCAAAGCATCTTCACATCAGATGCATGGAGAAGCGTTATTATAATCTTGATTGGTGCTGCCTTAGTCCTTGCATACAATGCAGGTAAACTAAAAGCAAACCTGATGGTTCTGGCTCTTACAGTTCTCTGCTTAGGAGATATGTGGAGTGTGGATAAGCGTTATTTGAAGGATTCTGATTTTATTGAACCGGAACAAAGAATGGTTTCTGTTCAGAAAACTCAGACCGATGAGTATATTCTTCGTGATAAGAGTCTGGATTACCGCGTTCTTAACTTTGCAGTAAGCACTTTCAATGATAACAATACATCTTACTGGCATAAGAGTGTGGGTGGTTATCATCCGGCTAAGCTGAGACGTTATCAGGAGATGATTGACCATCATATTTCAAAAGAGATGGCATATCTACAACATCAGATTCCTGCGGTTCAAGGGGATATGACAAAGATAAACCCTGATTCAATCAGTGTAATAAATATGTTGAATACTAAATACTTTATCTTCCCTACAGGTAACAGTCAAACAGCGCCACTTCAGAACCCGTATGCTTATGGCAATGCATGGTTTGTTGAAAATGTGAAGTACGTACAGAATGCAAACGAGGAAATTGATGCTTTGAATACAACAGTGCCTACTAAAACAGCAGTTGTGTCTAATGACTTCAAACAAGTATTTAATGGTGTTCAAACAGCATTTAAAGATTCTTTGTCCACTGTTAAACTAACCTCTTATGCACCGAACGCACTGACGTATGAAACTTCTTCATCTAAGGACGGAGTAGTTGTCTTCTCTGAAATCTATTATCCGGGATGGCAGGCTTATCTTGACGGACAAGCAGTAGATCATGGTCGTGCCGACTATATTCTTCGTGCTATGAAGGTTCCAGCTGGTAAACATAAGATTGAATTTAAGTTCGATCCTCAGTCTATTCATACAACCGAGAATATTGCTTATGTTGCTTTAGGAGTATTGATACTTGGTGCAATAGGAGTGATTGTAATTGAAGTAAGAAAGAAGAAACAGTAATATTACTGATAAGAAATAAGAATCGCCGGTTAAGTATATTTTAGTGCTTAACCGGCGATTCTGTTATTTAGGCATTACCAAAATATACATTTCAATAGAATTACATGTCTTCGAGAGTCAGGCAAGCAGTCTCTATTTCATATTTAAAAAATAATCTCGTGCGTACTGTTTCAATCTTTTGTTGAAATAGTTCTGGCTTGAAGTTCTTGCGTTGACGTTTTACTTCGGCAATAAAGACTTTGGATGATTCTGCTGAAATTGCAATGATATCTATTTCATTCTGATCCACATTCTTTCCTTTAGAGGTTTCCCACCAGGAACCTATGTTTTTATAAATCTGTTTTTCTCTGAGTTGTTCACGAAAGTACCGTTCCAATGTCGAACCGGAATAGGTTGGATAATCAGCTTTTACGATTTCGGCAAGTTTTGTGAATAATCCAGCTTGTACAAAATCCTGATGTTTCACAATGTATCTGAACCAGAAACGCAAAAAGTTATCAGTAATTTCATATCGTACATTTTGAGTTCCTTCTTTAGCTAATATAGGCCTTTTCTTAGCAATCACTTCATAATCCTCTTCCAGGCGTTGCAATAACCCCCCCACACTGGCATTGCCTATAAATTCAGATATTCCGGAAGCAGTGTTATTACCTGAAGCAATGGCCGAAAGAATGGCATAATAATTACCATATTTTTTCCCAAATTCCTGAATGAGCAAAACATTTCCTTCTTCAAGAAAAATAGAATTTTCTTGTATAACGGAATCGATCATTTTTTTCATTGTGAAACATCCCTTATCCAGTAGAAGCTCAATATATTTTGGAACTCCACCAGTGAGTGTATAAAGAGCTAAAAGATCATCATTCGTATAGTTTGGATGATAATCGGATAATATTTGTTTGAGAACTGTGGTAGTAAACGGTTTTAATTTGATAATACTATCGCAACGTCCATACAAAGGTTCTTTATAGTCCATAAATATTTTGTGCATAAGTGTATAGACTGAACCGCTTGCGATCCAATTAACGTAAGTTGTATCTTTGTATCTATCCCAAATATCTTGTATTCCACTATATATAGATGGGTTTATGTAAAAAAACTCTTGAAATTCATCTATGACTAAATTAAACGATAGGTTTTTACCAATAGTCATTAAAGATTCAAAAAGACTCACAAAAGAGGTAACCTCAGATGATACGTATGTATTTAATGAGTGACTTACCGTTTCTGCAAACTGTGAGCATAATGTAGCCTCATTACTTCTGCGAACAAATAGATATACAGTAGGAGTTTTTTCACAACTCTTTAAAATCAGCTTTGTCTTGCCGATACGTCTGCGTCCGGTCAAAGCAGTCATTTGAGAATGATTGTTGAATGCAACATCTCTTGTCTGAAGCAATAACTCTAATTCTTGTTCTCGATTATAAAATTTCATAAGGCTTATTTATTTTATCGCCACCGTTATTTTCGCGGCGGCAAAATTTTACACAAATATAGATGTTTCTAAATAAACAATGAAATTTCGCAATGGTTATTTTCGCCGCCGCGAAAATATGCTACTTAAAAGTATATTCTTAGGAATTTATTTAACCAACTCAAGAAGTAATATGTTGCCATATTAGGAAGCCTTAATTTGCCAAATCGGGAAAAGAAATAATGCCAAACTCGGAAATATGTATTTTATTTATGATTGACAGAATATTCTTATTTATTAAAAATCGCCGATTAAGTCTATTTTAGTGCTTAACCGTCGATTTTGTTTATTGCGTATTCGTTTGGTACTGTATTTGCTAAACGAAAATTTTACTTAAAATGTACTCGGCAAAGCCAACAACTGATATTGTATTGTCTTAGCTAAACGATAATGACCTAAAGCATTTGGATGCAGACGATCGGTTTTGCTGTCATGAAAATACGGAACGTTGGAATCGTTTAATGGATATAATCCGCTTATAGAATGCAAATCAATTAGCGGAACAGCCCAATAATCACTAGCTTGTTTCAAAACTTCTATATACGAATCAATGTATAGGCCGAGATCATTAGCATAGTTCTCATCAGGCTGCACATTCTTTTGGCTGAATGTAGCGAAAGCTCGATGAATCGGTGTCATAATAACAATCTGTTTATTGCCATAATGTGTCTTCAAGAATGACATTACTTTGTTAATCCGACCACAAAAAGTTGAGTCGCAAAATATTGGTTCGCGATGCTTGCGCGTTACTGTTTGTCCGTTGAAATTAGTCTTCTGAGTTGTTTCAGTAAAGAACTTGCCTAGCGGAGTATTGTGGTTATAATCATTTGTACCGGCCCAAATAAAAATGGCATCAATGGAATCTGCTTTTTCGCTGTATAATTTATCCGCCATTTTATATATACCATCCCATTGGTAGCCACTCTTTGCATATACACAATAATCAGTACCCAGAAGTTCTTTCAGATACTGCCAGTACCATACGGATGTGGCATTATTGCCGGGATCGGTCATTGAATCGCCTAGGAATGCTATTTTTTTGCCCTGCCATTGTGTGCTAAGTGTCTTTTCGTTTTCTTTGATAGTCACCTTTCCCATGACCGATTGTCCATTCTGGGCATTAACTAAAGCTGGTGCCAAGTTTTGTACGACCAGCAATAATGTAATTACATACTTCTTCATAATATTTTATTTATTGATAAACAGCGTTGTTTTTGTATTTTCATTCATTATTCGTCTAATGAACTCTTTCATAATGTATAAACCAGACAAACTTAGTGTATATTTTCGATTAATTGTTGCCACAGATTAAGAAATTATTCAGGCCCGCTGTGGTTGATAAACAGTGAAGCTAATATTTATATAAAAATTGATATTGATAATCAATGCTTTATAAATATTAGGTGGCAGAGGTGGCAGTAAAAATGCCTTTTTTGCCTTTCCAGAAATAAAAATCTGAAAAATCAGCAAATTGCGGAATTTTCAAATTTTAGTTTTCAGAATCGAAAAAAGTATTATTTCTCTGCCACCTCTTCTATGTTGTAATCCAAATTATAAGAGTATTATTAATATTTATTATACTTTTTATTAGCTTTGTAATCAGGCAGTTGAAGAGGA
>NZ_FQTV01000006.1 GCF_900128905.1 Bacteroides luti | reverse complement strand
TGCTCATATTTAACTTTCAGGGAAGAGCTTCCGCCGCCGATGGTCATTCTCTTAACGGCATTCTCACCAATAACGGCAATTCTCTTTACCTTTGCAAGGTCAACCGGCAAAACGTTCTTTTTGTTCTGCAGCAAAACAATGCCTTCCTGAGCAATTTTTCGTCCTGCCAAAGCATGTTCCTCTGTTCCAAACGATCCGAATGGACGGTTTCTATTCATGGTAGTACGGAAAATCATCCGAAGGATGTTCCGCACTTTCTTGTCCACCTCTTCTTCTTTGACTTCGCCCGAACGAAGCAACTTCAAGAACGGCATGGCAAGATAATAATTATCGTATGCATTGCTGGCACTCCAGGTCAGTCCGTTGGTCCAGCTTCCGAATTCCATATCCAATCCGTTGTAAATTGCCTGTTTCGTATCATGCACACCTCCCCAGTCGGAAACTACCACACCATCAAAGCCCCATTCCTTGCGAAGAATGTCATTGAGTAAATACTGATTGTGACAGCAATGTTCTCCTTTGTACTTATTGTATGAACCCATTATAGCCCATGCTCCACCTTTTTGAACAGCAGCTTTGAAAGCAGGAAGGTAGATTTCATAGAGTGCACGGTCGCTGACATTTACGTTGATATGGTCTCGGTCTACTTCTTGATTGTTTAATGCGAAGTGTTTTACACAAGCTGCCACTCCATTCTTCTGAACTTCCTGAATATAAGGCACTACCATGGTGGATGACAAATAGGGATCTTCTCCCATATACTCAAAATTTCTTCCATTCAGAGGAGTGCGATATATGTTTACTCCCGGTCCCAATAACACATTTTTATTGCGGTAACGAGCTTCTTCACCAATAGATTTGCCGTAAAGTGCAGACATTTCGGGATTCCAGGTAGCAGCCAGACAAGTAAGAGCCGGGAAAGCTATGCAGGAATCGTTTGTCCATCCTGCAGTATTCCACTCATCCCAGAACACTTCGGCACGAATACCGTGCGGACCATCACTGCACCACACCTCAGGTATTCCTAAACGTGGTACACCTGCCGAGCTAAACTTTGACTGTGCATGACACATAGCTACCTTCTCTTCCAGTGTCATGCGTGAAAGAGCATCCTCAATTCTTTCTTCTATCGGTTTTTTATCGTCTAAATAAACAGCCCCCTTAGGCTGTGCAAAAAGCGGAACTGATAAAAGAGTGAGACTTAAAACAACTAATTCCTTTATTTTATTCATGGCTAATGATATATAATCTATTTTATAATCATGGTTTCATTCCCAAAGCTTTAATATATCCTTCATTCTTTGTACAAGACTTGAACCTGCAGTTTTCAATAAATTGGGCTAAGGCTTTCTTTACTAATTCCTGATCAGGCCGGGCTTCTCTTATCTGTTTAAAGTTTCCACGAGGTTGTTCTGTATATTTAATAATCATATCCCAGTTTTCCGGTTCTTTAATCTTCACCATACAACTGCTGGTTTTTAGTTTTTTGTAAGGCCAGAAATGCCATCCCATGTTGTTTTTTTCCATCAAACTACGAAAAGCATTAACCCAAGCATCAGTATTTTCTCCAGTCTCTCCCATGTAAAGCGGAAGATTTACCTTATTGCGAAAGTCAATTAAATCCTGCAGATTCGTTTGAAGGGTATCACACCAGTAACGGTGACAGGTATACATCATATTCGAATCAAACTTTGAGTCATTAAATACTTTAAAGTTTCCGTTCCACTGTGCACCACCCAATAACACAACATGATTTTTATCAACTTCGCGTATTGCCTTTACTGCTAGTTTATAGAGAGGTTCTAGTTGCGCATTTAACTCGTCCATATTATTAAAATAAGGAGCAAGCGGTTCATTCAACAAATCATAGCCTAAGATTACCGGTTCATTTTTATATCTGGCAGCTATCTTTTTCCATATTTCACAAAACAGTTGCTGACTTTCTTTGCTGGAGAAAAGCCATGGATAGCCATAACTATCATCAATATTATCACCCGTTTGTCCGCCCGGAGCATCATGCATATCAAGAATAATATATAAACCGGCATCTCTACACCAACTTATCAAGGAATCTATTCTTGCAAATCCATCCTGATTCTTACTTAATCCCATATAATCTTCATCAGTAAACAACTTATAATGGAACGGTAAACGAATAGAATTTATCCCAGTTTCCTTGATATAATTAATATCCTCTCGGGTTACATAATTGTCTTTAAAATCTTTCCAAAATTGATTAACAACATCCGGCCCTACCATTTCACGAAGAGCCTGATCAATTAACCTTGCAGAGCTAACTTCTTTAAAGGAAAACATATATCCTTCGGGATTCAACCAATTACCAAGATTTATTCCCTTAATAAGAAATTTATCTCCATTTGGTTTCTTTAGATTCTGTCCATCAACTTTAATAAAAGAATTAGAAGAAAGATCATGCATTGTTTTGGGTTGACAACCAACCAATACAAACAACAAAAAGAAAAAAGAAACTATATTTTTCATTTTATTCTACTACTTTAAAATCGGCAGAAATACCTTCCTGACTATTTGTTCCCACCCAAAGAGTAAAATCACCGGGTTCAACTACCTTTTTCATATCTATATTCCAAAAAGCAAGTTCTTCAACAGGAAGCATAAAAGAGATATTCTTGGTCTCTCCTGGTTTAAGTGTAACACGGGTAAAACGCTTTAATTCCTTCACCGGACGAGTTACCGAACCCACTTTATCCCGAACATATAGCTGAGCCACTTCTGTTCCTTCATATTTCCCGGTATTCTTTAAATCGAAAGTGACCTCTATCTGACCTTTAGGAGTAAATTCCGTTGCAGAAAGTTTTAGATTATTATACTTATAAGTGGTATATGAAAGACCATATCCGAATGGAAATAAAGGATCGAAACCTGCATCCATGTAGAAAGATGTACAGCCCAAAGATGTCTGTCCGGCTCCAACTTCAATATTATCAAGTAATGTTTCTTTTTTTGTTGCAGGACGACCCGTATTGTTATGATTGTAATACAGCGGTATTTGTCCCACTTCTTTAGGGAAAGTTACAGGAGTTTTTCCACTAGGAACAGATTTACCGAAAAGAAGATCAGCAATAGCCGGTCCGCCCATTGTTCCCGGGTGAAAAGAATAAAGAACAGAATTAGACATTTCAACTTCTTTTCCAATAGTAAGAGGCCTTCCAGCCATTACAACAGTAACCAACGGTTTGCCTGTTTCAGCCAAAGCTTTAATCAAATCACTCTGAGCACCTAGAAGGTGAAGATCGGCCAAACAATGGGCCTCGCCGGAAAGTATTGCTTCTTCGCCAACAAAGGCCAGTACTATATCGGCTTTTTTAGCTGCATTGACCGCTTTTGAAATGTTTTCTGTATTTTTATCACGAGTATATGATAAAGCAGGTTCATAAATAATCTGCACTTTGTCTCCATACAACTGTTTCAAAGATTGAAGTGGAGTCTGCGTTTTTGCCTTTTCTCCATCAAAAGCCCATGTTCCCATCTGTTCGTAAGGAGCATCAGCCATAGGGCCTACAACAGCTATTGTTTTTACAGATGAATTAATTGGCAATGTATTATCATTTTTCAGTAATATAGCCGACTGAGTAGCGGCAGCTTTTGCTGCAGCCAAATTCTCTGGAGAATACATTACAGAAGGAGCTTTTCCATTAATATAAGGATTATCAAACAATCCCATACGAAATTTTATGCGGAGAATATTACGAACAGCGTCGTCAATTGTTTTTTCTGTCACTTTATTCTCTTTAATCAGTTCTTTCAGGTGATTCATATATGTATAGCTCACCATCTCCATGTCAACGCCAGCATTTACAGCTTTCATTGCAGACTCTTTATCGTTTGCACAAAATCCGTGATTTACCATTTCCTTAATGGAAGCCCAGTCAGAAACAACAAATCCATCAAAACCCCATTCATTTCGTAAAACAGTTTTCAGTATAAACGGATTTGCAGAAGAAGGAACGCCATCATTATCATTAAATGAACTCATAAATGTAGCAGCACCTTGCTTTGTTGCAGCCTCAAAAGGAGGTAAATAATCATTTCTGAGTTGACGTTCAGTAAGATGTGTCGAGTTGTAATCTCGTCCACCTTCAACAGCTCCATAACCTACAAAATGTTTTGCACAAGCAAGAATGGAAGTAGGATCATTTAAGGAATTTCCCTGAAAGCCTTTAACCATGGCAGCACCCATTACAGAAGTAAGATAAGTATCTTCTCCACAACTTTCGGCTATTCTCCCCCATCGTGCATCACGTGAAATATCAATCATTGGAGCAAATGTCCATCGGATACCCACTGATGAAGCTTCTTTAGCCGCAACCCGTGCACCATCTTCTACAATCTGTGGATTAAAAGAAGCTGCCTGTCCTAGAGGAATAGGGAAAATAGTCTTAAAACCATGAATCACATCGCGGGCTATCAGTAAAGGAATGCCCAATCTCGATTCCTCCACAGCCAACCGTTGCAATGCATTCACACGAACAGGATCTATTTCATTTAATATTGAGCCAACCTCTCCTTTCTTTATCAACCTACTCATTTCTTCAAGATTACCGGATGAACTGATTTGATTCATCTGCCCAATCTTTTCCTCAAGCGTCATTTTTGATAACAAATCTTCTACCTTTTTTTCTATTTGCCCGCCTTTCAGATTTTTCGCATCAGTACAACCTACTGAAGAGATAAAAAACAGGCAAATAGAAAACACTAATATTCTTTTCATAATGTCATGCTTTAATATTTTAGAAATTTCTGGGTAAACAAGCTTTTCCCACTGTTTGCAGAAACCAGATAGAAGCCTTTCGGCCAACCTGAACAATCAATTTCAGATACAAGATCTGTAGTTTCTATTTTCTTTATTATTCTGCCTTTTATATCAGTAACCGATAAACGATGAATACCTTCTTCTTTAAAGTTTACCTGCAGCAGGTTACTGACGTTATTAAAATTTGAATCGATTAATTTTTCTTCTTTGGTATCATTTATGGCTGTTGTGTTTTGGTATACCCTCACATAATCTATTTCGTAAGTTGCAGGAAATATATTAGTGTCAACCCCCATCAATCCACCCCAATTTCCACCTACGGCAAGATTAAGTTTTAGATAGAAAGGAACGTTAAACGGCCAGGTGTCTTTATTATTCGTACCATCATTACTAAATGTAAAATAGTTATAGCCATCTACATAAATGCGGATTTTTTCCTCAGTCCAAAGCAAAGCGTAGGTATGAAATTCCGTTTCTGCATTTTGAATTATTTTATTACTAGTGCGCTGTGTTCCAATACTATGATTATAGCTCATGGTATGTATAGAGCCGTGCACTCTGTTAGGATCATATCCCACATATTCCATGATGTCTATCTCTCCATCAAGAGGCCAGCTTTGAAAATTCTTGGGCAACATCCAGAAAGCAGGCCAAGTTCCTTTTCCTGAAGGCATTTTAGCTCGCATCTCAAAATAACCATATTTCCAGCTTTGTGCAGTATTCATACGAATAGATGCATATTGTGAGGTACCAATATTTTTTTGAATAGCTTTTATTTTTAGAGTTCCGTTACTAATAGCAGCTAATGTATCGCTGCCATTTATACCCGCAACATAATATTGCAATTCATTATTTCCCCAACCACCATTTCCGGTTTCGTACCACCACGAATCATTATTGGCCCTAACGATTGGTTTGCCATCAACCGCAGGATCATTAAATTCATCGGCCCATACAATATTGTATCCGCTAGGAACCTGAGCCAAAGTATTTAACAGGCAGAAACCGTAAAATAAGGAAAACAAATAATACTTTATTCTTTTATTCATAAATTGAAGAATTAAATAGGGGCAGCAATAAAGCTCGCCCCTATTCATACTAAAACAACGGATTATTATTCACTAAATGAAAAGTCATCAAAGAAGAATATACCAGGAGCAGCATGTCCTTCAGCGCCAAACTGGATTACAATCTTATCGTAATCAGTTCTGTCCTTCACTGTGCTAAAATCAAACTCAAGGCTCAGCCATTTATCTTTTGCCAGATTTGCTTTCACAATTTCTGTCTGAGTTGTATATGCATTACCTCCCAATCCATTATTCTGAAGTTTAACGGCAACCTGTGATTGCAACTGATTTATCGTCACCCAATCTCCGGCTGTAGCAAAAGTATCATCATAATTATTATAAGAAGGAATAAATACTTTCATTCGAACTTTATTAACCTTTGACAGATCAAATTTATATCCTGATACAGTATATGAAAGATTTGAGTAAAATGCACTACTCTTTTCGTACAAATATACTTTAGAAGATGTATTTAGTCCCATTGGTGAAGGATTTGAATAATTGGCAGAGGTATGTGTTCCCATATCCTGAGGTACAAAAGCAAGCGTATTTGTAGCTGATTCGAAATTATCGTTCAATGCTATTGCCTTTAATGGAACTACAGGTTTTACATTTTTTTCTTTAGGAACCAAACGATACCACCATCCATTGCCAGACTCAACAGTACTAACACATTTTATATACATCACATCATCTGTGAGAGTTATAATCTTATAAGTAGAAGTTCCGGCGTAATGGCCAAAGAAAGCACCATCACTCAATGTTATTGTTTTATCAGCTTCGTTCAAGTTAAATGTATAACTTGCTTTTGGCTGGTATACTACATCATAATCACCTACTGTTGGATTTAAAACAGCATTACCATATCCTAAAGCTTTCAGTCCGGCAGCACCATTAGCATTAGTATATACCGAGCCATTGTTTTTCCAGGTCATCTTAACGCCAACCTGAGTAAAAGTAAATTCCTGAGTATAAAGGCTTGAACCATCTTTTCCACCTGCAGGGCAACTCCACCAGGAAGGACTATCACCACCGGCGGGCCCTACACCAAAGTGTCCATCATTATATTGGTCAAAGACCCAGGTCTTTCCCTGAAGGTTACTTGCTCCACCTGTTAGCGCATTATACATTGGAGTATTTAATAATGAGAAATCATTTTTCGCAATTGTAATTGCTTTAGAAATCGTAGCCGACCCACCACTTGTATATAATGTCATTGTTACTGTATAAGTTCCGGCCATAGGATATTTAGAAGAAGCAGCTTCTCCCTTCGCGTTACTTCCGTTGCCTAAATTCCAGACTGCAACACCGTTGATTTCTGAAGTATTTGCAAAGTCTATTATATTAGAATTTGAAGTAGAAGGAGTTGCCGTAAATGACAGCTGATTTTCTGTAGGAGTTTCTCCCAAAGCATAATCGGTGCTTTCCTGAGGATCGCAAGAAGTAAGAGCAAAAACTGTCACTATTGCCCATAAACTATATTTAATTATATTTTTCATATCTCTAAATGATTAAAATTAATATCCGGGATTCTGTACCAAAGCAAAATCGCTTCCTGCAGTTTTATCCATTTCAGCTTGAGGAATAGGCAGGTATTTCTTGTTATCATTCCATGTACGTGTACTAAGCGCTGTTGATTCTGTCAGCAAGCTTGTATCGCCCCAACGAACAATATCCCAGAAACGAAGTCCTTCGCCCAAGAATTCACGACGACGTTCTAACTTAATATTTGCAGCTGTAGCAGGTATTGAACTATCTTTCCCAAATGCACGTTTTCTTATCTTATCAAGACAAGATTGAGCCGTAACTCCACCCACAGCAGCCTGGCCATTCATTACAATCATTTCCGCATAGTTTAGAAGTGCTTCTGAATAACGGAAAATGCGGAAGTTATTACAATAGTTCAAGTCAGTATCACCTTGTGGATTATATCCTACGCGAGCTGCATATTTTGCCTGGAATAGACCTGTATTTTGGAAACGAGCAGAATATTTATCAGATTCCCATTTATTAATAGAACCTTCGCGACGAGTATCGCCATCTTCATACATGTTCCATGCAGCCTGACGAACAGGACCAAATCCCCAACCACCTTTAAAATCACCAGTTTTTGAACCTGCAGATAAATTGTTAGGAGATATAAAAGCTGGTAGATTAGTTCCATAACCACTCCAGCCACTACTCCAGGTTTTACCTTCCGGCAACTGATTACTTTCAAAAATAGACTCTTTACAGAATTCATTTTCATCTAACCACATTGATGCAAAATCTGTCATCAAATCGTATTTACCACTATTGATAATCTCTGCCATATCTTTAGTTACATCTCCATAACGTGATGTATCCTTTTGATACATTACTACACGAGCTTTCAACATCATTGCAGCAGCCTTTGTAACACGTCCCAGATTTGCACCGGAAACAGCCATCGGAAGTTTATTATCAGCGATTGCAAAATCTAAATCAGCAATTATTTTATTGTAAATTTCATTTGCTGAATATTGCTTTGCCATATAAGGAGCTTCTAGCGGTTGTTCAAAATAAGGAATGTTTCCCCAGAACTTCCAAAGCCAATGCATATAATAAGCACGAAGGAAATGAGCTTCGGCTTTGTATTGATTCAAGTTGGCTTCAGGTACACTTACTGCATTTTCACATGCAATAATAGCATTATTACAACGGGCAAGACCGCTATAGAATATAGACCAAAGTCCATCAAGATCTTCTGCTGGAGTAGAAGTAAACAAAGAGAGCAAATACAATTGATGTTGATCACTTGCATCACCACCACCTTTATAAATATCGTCTGAGCGTAAATCAGACATTAATGGAATACTGTTATAATTGTTATTTGCATAACTATCAAACAATAGTATTTGGTAACAAGATGCCAGATTTGATTTTATAGCCCCTTCAGTAGCTGCACCACCAGCTTGTTGAGATTCTGTTGGATAAACAGTTAAGAAGTCATCACCACAAGAGGTTAGAATAAAAACTCCAAGGATGAGTAATAATGATGACAATTTATACTTTTTCATAATTATATATAGTTTTTCGAAGGTTAAAATGTAATATTAGCACCTAAAGAAATTGTTCTGGCTTGTGGATAAATACCACGATCCACACCAATATTGGTATAATTAGACGCAGCAACTTCAGGGTCAAAGCCATCATATCCTGTAAAGGTTAACAAATTCTCTGCAGATACATATAGTCTCAACATTTGAATAGATGCCTTTTTTGTAATCCGGCTAGGCAAAGTATAACCAAACTGAGCTGTTTTGAGACGAAGGTACGAACCATCTTTTATATAAAGATCTGAAGAACGCCAGTTTCCATTTGGGTTAGCAGCTGTTACGCGAGGTATTTTATTTGAAGTACCTTCACCAATCCAGCGACCAAGAATCCAGGATGGACGATTATTCTTTGGAATATCAGTACGTTGGGCAAAGTCAAAAATGTCATTACCAATAGTTCCCTGGAAGAATAGATTTATATCAAATCCTTTCCAATCGGCAGCAAGAGTAAAACCATAGGTCCAGTCGGGCATACCCTTACCTATTTTAGTTCTATCATCATCTGTAATTTTTCCATCACCAATAACATTTCCTTTTTCATCAACAGCACCTGCAATATCGCGGAAACGAACATCACCTGGTTGAGCAGCTTGTCCATACTGAGAATTGTAAGCATCAGCTTCAGCCTGATTCTGAATTATTCCATCTGTATGGAATCCATAAAAGTAAGGGAATACATCACCATTTTTACCTTTAACGAAAGAACCAACACCTGCGGTTGAATTAGATTGGTAGATTGCTTCTCCTGAAGCATTTCCTAATTTTATCAGCTTGTTTTTAAGATAAGAAGCATTAGCCGATATTGAATAATTAAAATCACCAACTTTATTTTTCCATCCAAGTTCAAACTCAAATCCACTATTTTCCATATCACCAACGTTACCAGTTGGAGCACTTTGACCAACATAAGAAGGAATTGGCAATTCCATCAACATACCATTGGTTTTCTTTTTGAAATAGTCAAAACTGAAAGTCAAAGCCTGGTTAAAGAAACGTGTATCAAAACCAAAATCAGTTTGTTCTGATTCTTCCCACTTGATATCAGGATTAGCGATTGCAGCTGGAGAGCTACCATACTGCATTGTTCCTGATGTTTCACCAACAGTAGTTGGATCTTGACTAACCTGGTAACTTCCTCCAAAATAATAGTTCTGACCACCATTCATTAATGAAGTATATTTAAAGTTTCCAATTCTTTCATTACCATTCTTACCCCAGCTGAAACGAAGTTTCAATGTATTAAACCATTCCGGACGATTCTCCATAAAAGCTTCATTACTTACATTCCATCCTAAAGAAAATGCAGGGAAAGTTGCCCACTTATTCCGGGCACCAAAGTTTGAAGAACCATCACGACGAATAGTTGCCTGAACCATATACTTTTCGTCATAGTTATAATCAAATCGTCCAAAGTAAGAAGCTAATGTATAAGCTGTATAACCACCTGTTCCACCCCATACTCTTCCTAACTTAGCATCTGCTATTGCAGAATTAATATTTGCTTTACTAGGATCTGTTTCAAGTAAGTCGCGGTCGTTACCACCTAAATTACGATAAGTATATTTCTGTGCAGACTGACCAAGAACTAAAGAAAGATTATGCTTTCCTGCAAATGTTTTCTTGTAAGATAAAACATTTTCAACCTGCCATCTATATCCACGATTCATTTCACTTTGAACAGTACTATAATCTAAAGATTTTCCCTGAACAGCGAGGAAATACGGATATGTATATGAATCATATCCCCAAAAAGCAAGATCGGCGCCATAACTACTCTTAAACTTCAGTCCCTTCATAATATCAATTTCGCCCCAGAATGTTGCAACGATCTTATCAGAATTATTAATTCCTGCAGTTGGTTGGTTGAGCATAGCTACAGGATTAGCAATTTCCTGGAAACCTGTAGGAGGAATAGAAAAGACATTGCCATTCTTGTCTTTTACTGCATTTGGATATTGTGCCAGGATTGCAGCAGCAGTAGTTTCATCTGCATAAACGGGAACTGTTGGATCAAACGTTAGAGCACTACCAAGAATAGATCCATATTCAGAGTTTGTTTCAATACCTGTGGATTTGCTTCTTGAATAACCTACGTTCATTCCAACTTTTACATTATTCAGGAAGCTACGACTTTTATCTTCAAAAACATTATATGTACCATTAGTACGTACGCTCCAACGGTTGTAGTTAGATTTATCGTAATTACCTCCAACAATACCAGCCTGATCATAATAACCTAATGAAAGGAAATATGAAGCCTTTTCAGTACCTCCACTAACATTTACCTGATGATTCTGTATCGGTGCATTTTTATAGAATGTTTCTTCTTGCCAATCAGTTCCTTTTCCTGCGGCATTGATTTCGTCCTGAGTATAATAAGGTGCATAGCCATCATTAATTTGTGACTCATTCATTATCACCATATATTCCTTTGCATTAAGCACTGACTTCTTTTTCCATGGATTCTGCCAGCCATAACTAACATTATAGTTTATTGTTGCTTTGCCAACACTACCATTCTTTGTGGTAACCAATACAACACCATTAGCAGCACGTGCACCATAAATTGCTGCTGATGCAGCATCTTTCAAAATTTCCACAGATTGAATATCAGCGGGGTTAAGGTAATTAATACCACCTTCAACTGCCATACCATCAACAATATAAAGAGGATTACTATTGTTAATAGTGCCAATACCACGAATACGAACATGAGAATCGGCACCTGGTTGACCTGATATTTGAGTAATTTGTACACCAGAAACCTTACCTTTCAATACATCTTCAACACGAGAAGGATTAGCTGTCTTCAGTTCTTCAGAGGTTACACGACTGATTGAAGCTGTTACCACACTTTTTTTCTGGACACCATATCCAACAACGACTACTTCATCCAGTGTTTTTGAATCTTCTGTCAAAATAATCCGTAAAGGTTTGGTATCAGAAACCACAACTTGCTGTGATTTATAACCAACATACGAAATAATTAAAGTACTTTTAAGAGGTACCGAAAGTGTAAACTGTCCGTCCAGATCTGTTATTACACCAATAGTGGTACCTTTTACCGCCACATTAACCCCTAGCAAGGGCGAATTATCTTCACCTGCCAGGACTACACCTTTAATCTGTACATTCTGGGAAAATACAGTAAGGGTAAAGCAAAATAAAAATAGAAATGATAATAACTTTTTCATAAGTATTATAATTAAGATTAACTATTTGAACGATGCAAACATAGTTAACAAGCGTTTATTTTATATTATTTTCACCTATTCACGATTACGTCAATTAAAAAAAATAAATACGTCATCAACTCGTCAAAAATAAATATTATATTGATAATCAACAACATAATTATACGCAGATATATTTCGTCAGGTATATTAAATAACGTAAAACAGCATCGGCCCGATTGTACAGTCGGGCCGATGCTGTGATTTTTAAAAAATCTAATCAGAGCTTGTTGGTTAAATAATCAATTAAACTTTCATCTCTTTCGAGTTCAAACTTCTTCCTTAAACGATAACGAATAGTCTCTACTCCTCTTAAAGAGATATTTAAAAGAGGAGCTATCTCTTTCGAGGAAAGATTCATTTTCAGGTACGCACACATCATTCTTTCGTTTGTAGAAAGGTCGGGATGCTTTTCACTCAACCGCTTCATAAAATTATTATGTATAAGGTCAAACTGTTCTTCAATACGTTTCAGCACTTCGTCCGATTGAATATTTGAATCAATTTTACTACTAACAACCATCAGCATCTGCTTTGGCTGTTTAGTGTTCTCTCCTTTCAGAGTAGATATTACTTTAAATAATTCATGTTTTATTTCAGTAAGCATCTCATTTTTTCTAACAAAGTTAATCATCAGATTTGCCATTTCCTGACTCTTATGCTGAAGGTCGTACTCCAGTTTTTCTTTTTCAAGTTCCATAATCTGGTGCTCTTTACGGGCATTTTCCTTTTCAAACTCTTTTTCTTTCTGGAATAACTCCCGATCTTTTTCAAGAACAGCCTGTTGTTTTTTACGTTTTACTCTTAAATCGTCCCATCTGTACAAATACCAAAGGAAGAACAAGAAAAGAATGAAATAGAACAAATAAGCTACTGACGATCTGTACCACGGAGGCAATATAACAAATTTAAATTCATCAATAGTGGAAGTTCCATCAGCGAAAACAGCCTCAACCTGAAATGTATATTCACCTTCAGCAAGATTACTAAATTCTTTGGTCAAAGAAGATGTATAATCTGACCAATCTTTCTGATCTTTAAATCTATAACGAAAACTTGCCTCTTCCCCATGTGTAAACGAAAACAGATTATAGTCAAATCGGATAGAATTACGGTAATAAGGGATTTCGGGCACATAATTCTTGCCAAGGAAATTATCAGAATAGATGAGACTATCGCTTGGATAAGTTAGATAAACTGCCCGAATATGAACTGCAGGACGAAGCAATGGAGTATTTTTTGATGGTACTTTTAAGAGAGCAAAACCGTAATCGTTAGGAATAATCACTTCTGACTCTGATAAAGGGACTAACTTTTCAAATCCACTAACCAGCTCAATAGAAGGATGTTCTATTGAAAAAAAAGTTTTCCCTTTGGGATGTTTATATTTATCCAGGCTAGCAATATCCACTTCACCTTTACTTAAGCTTAATATGGAATTTCCATACTGATATAGTTTTAAATAAGACTTCGTGCCAGGTAATAAATTACTCATTTCCGGAGATAATTCAACAACATCACTTGCAGCGTTATATTTATAAATTCCTTTTGGAGTGGTAAAGTATATCTTATTAGCAATCTTGTTTACATATACATTTTTATTAGAAGGTAAACCTTTTTCTTTACCGTAATATTTTATCTGCTTTACACGAAAGTTTGCTAAATCAAAATCTATTCGGAGCAATCCATTATCATTATTATGGAGCCATAAAACATGATCAGATTCAATTTCAAAGTTTTCTGCAGATTCATTCATTCCTTCAAGTTTCTTTTTTGGCTTCCATTCTCCCTGTTCTTTTTGCATCAGATAAATTCCGTCATACATACCCAGCAACACTTTTTCCGGATTGTTTATCATCGCCTTACAATTCCACACACCAGATATCGTTCCGATGCGTTCCATTGTTTCTCCCTTTACCAAAAAGATTCCTCTATCGTGCAAACAAAAAACATCATCCCCCACTTTCGAAAGATCCCATACTTGACCGCTCGATTGAGGAACCTGACTTATATTGATAACCTTATCACTTAACGATACCGGATAATGGGTATAATAAAGGCCGCGGTTTGTACCCAGATAAAGATAATTATTCGAAAGAATAGCCGAATATCCTGCACCATAAGAATATGGATAAGAATAAAGATTAGATAAAGGAGAATTCATACATATATAATCAATTCCATTATCAAGTCCTGCCCAAAGATTGTCACGACAATCAAAACCTAAAGATAAAACTGTATTATTCTGCAAGCCATTATTCTCATTGAAATACTTAACCTGCATTGTACTAGTGTTAATCATAATAAGCCCCATGTGCACAGTACCCAATGCAATTAAATTCTTTGAAGATGCAATGGAGAAAATCTCATTCTGTGACATAAACGCTTCTATTCCTGTAATAAATGGAACAAGAACTTTACCGTCCCAATAATACAAGCCATCATAAGCCGTAGCAATTATAACACCCTTTTTATAAGGAACAATTCCACGGATTCTTTTTGTATCAAGCGCTTTGGCACCAGGTAAAGGGAAAAACGTATTTCCAATAAGAATCCGTACTCCCTTATTAGTACCAATATATAGAATCCCATTAACCAGATTTGAACAATCTATCTTACTATCTGCAGATATTAATGTATACTTTCCATTCAAACATTTTAGTACAACTCCATCAGCCTGCCAATAAAGAATATTATCATTTTCATAAATTCGCCAGATGTTTCCAATAGATCGAATAGGCTTCTTTACCGAGTCGGACATACAATGATATACTAGTTTGCCTCGTTCATCAGGTTCTAAATAGCCAAATTCGTTAATTCCTCCAACATAGATTCGTTTTTTAGATGAAGAGGGTAAAACCGATCGTACATCAGAACCATTATTTAAAGGAAATATTCCCCAACTACTGCCATCAAATTGCAATAATCCATTTTTATTAGCAAAGTATACCCAGTTATTATTGTAAGATGCAATCTGCCAGGTTTGCGATCCTTTACCGTAAACCTCCTTTTTATAATTGATTATAAAATTATTCCAGCTCGCAGATAATCTTATTATAGGAGCCAAAGAGAGTATTAAGAACAAAAAATACCTATTGAGGCTTTGTGTGTTTACTTTCATGTATTATGATCTATTATAGGCTAACAAATAAATGCAATACTACAAATGTATTAATTAGGACTTAGAAATAAAACTATTTTATCTTTTTTGTACCGATTAAGATTTAAAACATTTATGGAAAGCAACCATCAATATAGCAGAAAGTATGGCGGTAACAGCTCCGAAATAAAAAGGAACGGACGAATTTATATGATCGTAAAGTAGACCGGCAATAATACTTGCCGGAAGCAGGGTTACACCTAACAGTGCGTTATAGATGCCCAAGCCGGTTCCTTTCTTATTTGCATCCAGCAAATCACTTATCAACGCTTTCTGAATACCATCCGTAGCTGCCGAGTATAAACCGTAAAGTGCAAATAAACACATAATTACAGAGATACTGTTTGTTGCCCCAAATCCGGCATAGGCAAGGGCATATATAAGATAGCCGAAAGCCAGCAGTTTCTCCTTCCCTATTTTGTCAGACAATGTACCTAAAGGAATAGCCAAGATTACCGAAACAGTATTCATTATTAAATAAACCAGCGGGATATAAACAACTTTTATTCCAACTTCGTTTGCCTTGACCAGTAGAAGAGCATCGGTTGAATTACCCAATGTAAAGAGGAAGATTATCCCCAGAAAAAGATAATACTTTTTGGAAAAATCCCGGAAACGGAATTTGCTTAGCAGCTGTTCTTTTGACTTTTTAGCTTCCCGAATACCGAATATCAACACCAATATACCTAGTATAGCCGGGATACCTGCTAACAAAAACACTCCGTGGAAATTTCCCGGAAAGGCAGAAAGAAGAGCAAACGCAATCAGTGGACCAACAATAGCTCCGGTATTATCCATTGCTTTCTGCAGACCGAAATTCCTCCCTGAATCGCCATTGGTAGCACATCCGGAAATCAAACTGTCGCGTGGAGCTGTACGAATTCCTTTGCCTATCCTTTCCACGAAACGGATATATAGAACCTGCAAGGGACTTGCAACAAATGCATAAATTGGCATAACAATAGCAGAAAGTCCGTAGCCTAGTATCATGAACGGTTTATTTTTCCCTATCTTGTCACTCCAAAACCCGGATGCAGCTTTCAGCAGAGTGGCAGTACTCTCGGCTATACCTTCAATAAGAGACAGAGTGGTTTTCGATGCTCCGATAGAAAGCAGGAACATGGGCATTATGGAGTAAACCATCTTGGTGGAAATATCTGTGAGCAGACTCGTCAATCCCGTATAGAAGATATTTCTATTAAATCCGAAAATCTTTGTGCTTTTAGGCTTCATTTCATAGTCAGATATTTTTTCATCTACATATCAAAGTTACAACTTAATTTGAAATAACAGATTCATTATAGTAAATTTGGCACTCATTTAGAAAAAGAAAAAAACAATGACAGACATGGAGAAAATGGCAGCCGGAGAAGTTTATTGGGGCTTCAACCCGGATTTTGGGCCATTATTAGACAAAGGTCAGGATTTTTGTTTCCAATACAACCAAACATCCCCATCGGATAGGGAACATAAGCACCACTTATTGGAAGGATTTCTACGGAAAGTAGGTCGCAATGTTCTTCCCAACAGTCCTATAAATATAGATCTTGGTAATATGGAAATTGGAGACGATACCATTATCAACTTCAATTTTGTAGCGTTGGACGAAGCACTGATCAAAATTGGTAATAACTGCTTCATTGGTCCCAATTGTTCAATCTACACAGTAGTGCACTCGCTTACAGTTGAAGAAAGAAATCAGGGATATATGTATGCCAAACCGGTTACAATAAACAATAATTGCTGGTTGGGCGGTAGCGTAACTGTACTTCCCGGAGTAACCATTGGCGAAGGGTCAGTAATTGGTGCAGGCAGTGTAGTTACAAAAGATATTCCTGCAGGTGTACTTGCATACGGCAATCCCTGCAAAGTAATAAGGCAGATTAAGGAGATGCCCAAAAATGACAAAAGCGACAAATAATTTACATTATTCGTCGCTTTGTCGGAGTGAGGCGACTCGAACGCCCGACCCCTACGTCCCGAACGTAGTACGCTACCAACTGCGCTACACTCCGTTTTCTTTAGTGACACAAAAGTAAAGCAAAAATTTGAATTATCTAATTATTTAAAGAAAAAATTCAAAAGATGTTGGTAATTCCAAAAATATATCTATCTTTGCACCCGCAATCACAAAAGAAGGTGCCATAGCTCAGTTGGTAGAGCAAAGGACTGAAAATCCTTGTGTCCCCGGTTCGATTCCTGGTGGCACCACCTTTTAAAAAGCACTTAAACTTCACGGTTTAAGTGCTTTTTTTGTTTTTATCTCCTTTTCTGGAACATTCTTCAGAACATATTCAAAGAAATAAAATTGTTATTTTTTCAAACAGAAGTCCTCTAGCATCGGTAAATTAATTATATATTTGTATTCTTATAATCTAAATATGTTGAATACAGAAAATATAAAATCACTCATTGATAACGGAGAAGGCTATAACGTAGAATTCAAGGTTTGAGTACCCTCGAAAGTTCGCGAGCTGACAGAAGAAATATGCGCTTTTGCAAATGCAGAAGGAGGATACCTATTTATAGGAGTTGATGATAACGGCAATATTGCAGGAATAAATATTGAAAATGATAAACGATCTGCTATTCAAGGTTCTATAAGTGAAATATCTCCATCTCTCCATTGTGAAATGTATGCTGTTGATATTGATAATAAGTCCGTTTGGGTAATTGAAGTACCATCAGGCAAAGACAAACCTTATATATTTTCGGGTTCAATCTTTGTTCGTGAAGGTGCAAATTCCCAAAAGCTACGTACAGTTGAAGATATGCGAAGTTTCTTTCAGGAATGTAACAAGATATTTTTTGATCACATCCCTTGCCCTAAATTCAACATTTATACAGAAGCCGACGAACAAAATATAAAGGACTTTCGTAGAGAATCCAAACTTAGTCCAGAAACACCAGATAAACAGATTTTCGAGAATCTAATGCTATTCAATGAAAAGGGTGTGACTAAGAACGCCGCAGCAATGTTCTTCGGCAAGCATCCCGAAAATATGTTTCCTCATGTTGTTGTGAGATGCGTTCTTTTCAAGGGAACAACAAAAGTCTATATAATAGATGATAAAACTTTTGGCGGCCCACTATACCAACAGTACTTGCAAGCAATGGCATGGTTGGAAAGTAAGCTCCAAGTGGCCTACAAAATAGAAGGTCCCGGACCAAGAGAAGAAATTTGGGAAATCCCTCTAACTGTATTCAAGGAAGCCATTATAAACGCCTTGTCTCACCGTGACTACTACGAGCAGGGTGCAACCATAATAATAGAAATGTTCGATGACCGGGTAGAAGTTTCCAACCCTGGAGGATTATTACCAATTGTAGCCAAAGATTTCGGCCACAAGAGTATGACACGCAATCCATTGATATTTGGTTTGTTTACTCGTATGCATCTAGTTGAAAAAGTTGCTTCCGGTATTCCTCGCATGAAGGAAGCGATGAAAGAGGCAGGCTTACCTGAACCTGAATTTAATACTAATGGGATTTTTACGGTTGTATTCAAAAGAAAATACAGCGTCATTGATGGCGGTACAAATGGCGGTGCAAATGGCGGTGCAATTTTGGTTACCTCTAATGAAGATACCATTAATCGAGTAAAACAGATCATTTACAACAATGCAGGTATTAATAGCAAGAAAATCAATCAATTGTTACCAGAAATAAGCAAACGAACCATAGAAAGATGTATACAGAAATTAAGAGAAGACAAAATTATAGAATTTAAGGGAGCATCAAAAATCGGAGGATATTATATAATTAAGCATTAATATTATCCCAACAGATTATTTTTATCAGAGATTAGAAACCTTGAATAAATAGTAAACGCAAATTTGAACTATATAACTACACTAGAAGTTTATTTCAAAAAAGTAATTGGACTATTGAATTTTATTTAAAGTATATTTAAGATAAAACAGAAAACAATATGAACAAAAAAGTACACATATTCCTATTCGATGGATTCTCCGACTGGGAAATATCTTATCTTACACCAGAGATTAACAAGAGCGAGAAGTTTGAAATAGTTTATTTCTCAAAAGACGGAAAGCCTGTGGTATCTATGGGCGGACTGAAAATTACACCAGACATTTCGTTTGCTGAAGTAGATGCTAATGATATTGATTTACTGATTCTACCCGGTGGTGTGGCATGGGAAAAGGGAGAAAACAATGAGTTGAACCAATTTACAAAGAATGTCTTTGAAAAGGGAAAACTGATTGCTGCTATTTGTGCGGCAACGTCATACTTAGGACAGCTGGGCATTCTAGACAAGGTAAAGCATACCAGCAATGATCTTAATTACTTAAAAGCAGTTGCTCCGCAATATTCCGGTGAGAGCAATTATGTAAATTCATCGGCTGTGAGCGATAAGAATATTATCACTGCTAATGGAATTGCTTCTATTGAATTTGCGAAAGAAATATTTGAGAGAATCTGTTTATTTGAAAAAAGTGATATTGAAAAATGGTTCCAACTGTTCAAAAACGGGATATGGAGCGAATAAAGCTAACTATCTAACTAAGCAAGGGTTACTTGCTACTCTGAATTTCGAGGAAATAAATGAGAACTAAAATATTTATTTTCAAACTATTTTTTCAATAGCCAAATTAATTTCATATATTTGTTACCTGAACAATAAAGTTTATATTGTATCCTTCTAAGCAATGCTTTGCTCCGCAATTATCTGGCGGGTCTTCTCATCGTCAAAATCGACATCAAAATCAACTTACTTGTTTAATGTATTAACAAGTTGCAAAAGTGTTCATCATCATCATTTGGCGTACTTTGGGGTATTTACTAATTTTTTATTAAGATATTGAGAGATAGAATCACCACTTTCTAAAGTTGAGAAGGGTATAACTATTTCGATTCCCCAAAAAGGCAAAAGATTAAAGGCTGCATAGTATTGGCATAAAAAAGATATAATTAATGGCAAAAGCGAATTCATTCAACAAAAGAGATTTAGAAAAGAAAAAAGAGTTAAAAAAACAAGAAAAGCTAAAACGCAAAGAAGAGCGCAAGGCTAATGCTGGTAGTGGATCATTTGAAGATATGATTGCTTACGTTGACGAGAATGGTGTTATTACCAGTACTCCTCCTGACCCTGAAAATAAACAGGAAATTAATATTGAAGACATTGCTGTTTCTACTCCAAAGAAAGAGGATGTTGTAGAAGAAACTGTATTTACAGGACAGGTAGAACACTTTAACCAGGAAAAAGGATTTGGTTTCATTAAACGAACAGGAAGTATGGAGAAGTATTTCTTCCATATAAGTAATGCCCCTGCTTCAATTGCAAAAGGAAATATGGTTACATTTGAGCTAGAACGTGATGTCAGAGGCACAAGTGCCGTGAAAATCGCTCTTGACAATAAGAATAACCAATAACAATAATAGTAAAAACAGATGAACATTTATGTATCAAATTTAAGCTACAACACTACAAGTGATAGCTTACAAGAATTATTTGCAGGATTTGGTGAAGTTACTTCAGCCAATATTATCAATGACAGAGAAACAGGAAGATCTCGCGGTTTTGGTTTTGTTGATATGCCTAACGACGAAGAAGGTCAAAAAGCAATCGATGAATTGAATGGAACAGATTTTGAAGGAAAAACAATCAACGTAACCGTTGCTCGCCCAAGAACTGAAAGAAGCAACAGTGGCTACAACAATCGTGGTGGAAACGGAGGCGGATATAATAGAAGACGCTATTAAGCCGAAACTTTTTTATACAAAACGGGAAGACAGTTATGTTTTCCCGTTTTTTGTTTGTTCATTCTTCTGTTTAACTGGGTATACAACCGCACATCTGTAAAACTCACACCTACTATTTTAATTACCTAGTTGAATAATTGATAGAACCCGGTCTGCTTTCAAAATTCCCTCTAGAGATATTTAACAACTCTTGTACAAAAGATTGCATTCTTCTGTACAAAAGAATTGATTGTTCTGTACAAAAGAAAACAATCTTTTGTACAAGCACGCATAAATGTGATTCCGGTAAAAATAAAAACACAACGGGAAGTTATAAAATATCCGTCCGGCTTTCAGATTAAAGCCTATTAAAGATTCACTCTATACTCACTTACAGGTACGCTCATAAAGGGCTTTAACAGAAGTTTCTTTCCATTCTTTGGATACAAAATCATAAATTCTGGCATTATAAATCACCTTAAAATGATCTTTATCCAATCGCTCCAGCCTTGTAACCTGCACTTCTGGTGTATCTCCAAGTTTTCCTTTCAATACTACATTGTCATTTTCATCCAGATCATAAAAATAGAACGATAAGTCGTGTGCATACATTGACAAATTAGAATAAGTGATGTATTGAAACGGCAAATTCAACGATAGCGATTTATTGCTTGCACTCTGACTCTCCGTAGGGCGCACTTCTGCACAACTGCTTATCTGATTAAATTCATACATTGGCAGGGGAGTATAATCAGGATCTCTTGGATTCACCAAATAATAAGGTTCAGTCATTTCATTATACAAATCGGATGATTGCAATCCATCGTTATTAAGATCTACCCTGATTTCAGCCTTCAAGGACGTAATTTTATAAGACCCAGTAAAATCGTTAACACAAATTACTTCCTCTTGTTTATCACCACAAGAATAAAAACCTATAACACAGATGACTAGCATAATCCATGCTCCATATCTTTTTCTCTTCATTATTAAATCAACTTTAGTTCTTCATATTCATAAATATATTGAATTGCAAAATTACAAATATTTTATAACAAAAGGCATCTAATTTACAAAAAAGATGACAGAATCATAGTGCTAGACTGCTAGATTACCGCTAGAACAAAATAATTTGATCTAGCACCTATACAGTATTAGTATACAAACACTTAAGGAGATTCTGCTAGATTGCTAGATCAATTCTGCATTTTTATTTTTCTGAGAGAAAATAGTGATGCATTTCATCTTGGAATTTATGTGGTACCTATTGATTGATCAATTCATGAATTTCATTGATATGAAGATATAAATGGTCTAAGTAACCTTCAATCATATCTTTTAAGGTGACCTTAGTTCCTTCAAAATCACACCAATAACTCTCTAATTTAGTTTGATCGACAGATTTAATAACTTGAATAATATGAAGATTAAAAAACTTCCATAATCCAATTAAGTTATTCCAGTCGGCATGCTGATATTTCTGAAGAGCAATCCATAAATCGTTATCCTGACGATAGTCGGGAAAGTATAGCAAATGCTGGCAATATTGCAATCTAATCATTCGTTGATGGTTATTTGATGCAGAATCTATTAAATGACCAAGAATCTGCTTTATTGTTCTATTTTGCTTGTTGCGTCGGGAAGTGATAACATCTTCTTGTAAACCTCTCAATAAGTTCTCTTCAGTCTCTATTACACTGGAAATACCATCTGTAATCTTTGAAAAATCGATAGTTGACATAACTTTTTAGTTTTTAGAATTTAAAATACACAGTAGTATAAGCATATCCCCAAAAGGAATATGCAAAAGTAGAGCTACGTTTCTTTTTACGCTTGTAAAAAAATGACTATTCTAAAGACTCTGCAATAATTATCTTTTCTTTATGAGGTTTAATTTGCAATCTTTTGAGAAGAATGTAGAATAAGGTATTCTTGTTGACAAATACTGAGTGGGCGAACAGTTGGAGAATGCTTTAAAATCCTTAACCAAATGAGAATGGTCGTAATACCCACAAGTATAAGCCAATTGGGTAAGTTCTATATGTGGATTATTTTGCAATGTGTATAATGCTCGCTGAAAGCGAATAATTCTATAATACTCCTTCGGACTCACTCCTACTAAATCAGTGAAAACTCTTTTAAAATGCCTGTATCCCAGACAAGCATTTTGGGCAAGAGATTCTACATCAATCTCAGGTTCGTTCACAATCAGCTGAATGGAACTGAATATTCTTTTGTAATTATAATCAATTGCAGATAGTCGTTTTAGCAAGAAAGATTCAATCTGCTGAATGCATACAGAAGTCTGTACTTCTTCGGAAATAAAGTTTTTCAGGTTATTCAATCCTGCATCTTCCAAATCTTCTACATCTATATACCGGTTATATAGTTCGTTCATTGAAGATGTAAAGAATGGAATCATTCCTAATGGCTGAAAAACGATTGCAATCATATCAATATCGCCCTGAGAAATCAAGGTTCCTGCCGTTGATAATTGTCCGCGAATAAAATTTTTCGGTTGAGATCCTTTGGAATCAAAGCTCAGATTATTACCTCGATGAAACACAAGGTGTATACAGCCAGATGGAATAGTTTGAATCTTAATTGGGTCTATTTCATCTGTCTTTAATATCCAATAGTATTTAATATATGGAGTTAGTGAGAATGAAGGATATATTATAGCACTACTTCTCATAATAATAGTTTGAATTCTATATCATAAATCTACCAATATTCAAAACAACGACAATAACTGAAAGTATCCCCAGGAGAAAAGCAATTAAACGGTATTTTCTCTCCTCCTCCTTTCTTAATGCAATAATAGCCAGCCCCATAGCAACCAAACTGACGGCTATTACAACATAAAATTTAAAATAAAAGCCTACAAATTCGGTTAGCCCCAACAAAAGTTGGGTCTTCCCATCTAATGCTAAATACCGGGCAGAGATATCTCTATTAATCTTTATTACAGCAATCAGTGAAATAACGCTTAATAGTATTGATAGCAAAGAGAATAGTCTGTTTTTAATAAATGATAGTTTCGTAAGATATTGCATATTCTAAATGATGTATCTATAATTCTAACGGCTGAAGATTAGTCTTTGATTTTGTAATGACAATCTTCTAAATGATCATTTACATACCCTACAGCTTGTAAATGCGCATAGCAAATTGTTGTTCCAAAGAATTTGAATCCACGCTTTTTCATATCCTTGCTGATAACATCTGATAATTCAGTGGAGGCAGGAATCTGATCTAATGAAGTCCAATGGTTCATAATCGGCTTTCCTTCCGGCAAGAAGTTCTTTAGATAGCTACAGAAACTACCAAACTCTTTTTGAACTTCAATAAAGCAGCGGGCATTGGATATGGTAGATGTAATCTTGAGTTTATTACGGATAATACCGGAATCCTGCATCAATCGTTCAACGTCCTCAGTTGTAAACTGAGCAACTTTCTGCACATCAAAATCGGCAAATGTTTTACGATAATTTTCGCGCTTTTTCAGGATAGTACTCCAGCTTAGTCCTGCCTGAGAGCTCTCTAAAACAAGAAACTCAAACATCTTATGGTCGTCAGTAACTTCACGTCCCCACTCTTCATCATGATACTGCACATATAAAGGATCTGTGCCACACCATCCACACCGTTGTATTTCAATGCTTTGTTCCATTATCTTTAAAATTGATTGATAAGCGCAAATATACAATTAATTATAAGAAAATGATTCTTTTGGAATAAATAGTCAGATAACCACATTTTGATAATGTTAGCATTTCACCTTATTATACCTTGAATATTTATTGTACTTTTGCACTCCAATTTATTGAATGTGAACAGATGGGATTAGAAAGAGGTATTTTCAAAAGAACTGAGCTATTGCTGGGTAATGATATTATGGACAGAATTGCCGGCGCTCGTGTTATCATTTTTGGTGTTGGTGGCGTAGGTAGTTGGTGTGCAGAGAGTCTGGTAAGATCGGGAATTAAGAATTTAACGATTGTTGATTCCGACCGTATTTGCGTAACGAACATCAATCGTCAGTTAATGGCTACAACGAAAACGGTGGGACAAGTTAAAGTTGAAGCTCTGAAATCACGCCTTCTGGAAATTAATCCTACTGCTGAGATAAATGCATTGCAGCAGATTTATAGTGCCGAAACATCCGACTCTTATCAATTGGAAAGCTATGACTACATTATAGATGCAATAGATAGCCTGGAAAATAAAGTCGACTTAATTCGTACGGCAACAAAAACAGATGCTACGTTCTTTTCATCAATGGGTGCCGCACTGAAAATGGATCCCCTAAAAATAAAAGTTGCCGAATTTTGGAAAGTGGCTGGTTGCCCTCTTGGTGCTGCTCTTCGCCGCAAAATTAAAAAAGGAGAAAAGCTCTCGAAGAAGTTTCAATGTGTTTATAGTGAAGAATTGCTGGAAAACAAAGGAGGCAACTCTGCATGTGGTACTGCAAATTGTCTTTGTCCTAAAGCTGAAAAAGGACCGGGAGATCCAAACTTAGTTAATCATGAATGGTGTAGTATGAAAGCACAGATAAACGGTACTTTAGCACATACTACTGCAATATTCGGATTTACACTTGCTGGATTAGTAATACAAGACATTTATAAAAAAGCAGAAGAGTAAAATCAATATCAGTCTTTTTATTGTTTCTATTATAGGGTAATATCCATTTCTGTTATAAAGAGGTTTCAAACCAATTTATTTTGCACTTTACTTATTGCGAAATAGCAATAAATAGTATATTTTTATACCCGAAACAGAACTAATTAAGACCTATGGATTCGAAAGATTCTTTTAGCTTCATCTACCAATTAGTATTCCTGAATGTAAAGGATAGAGATCACTTTATCCCAACTCTTTAATGCCTTATTTTAAAAATTGAATTGCCGGTTATCATAACTATTAATGATAGCTGGCTTGAGTTGCTATTATCTTTTCTAAAACAAAAAAAATACATTTATGGAATTACCATTTGCAGAATCATGGAAGATTAAAATGATTGAACCTATCAGAAAGAGTACCCGCGAAGAACGCGAACAATGGATGAAGGAGGCTCACTATAATGTTTTTCAACTTAACGCTGACCAGGTATATATTGATTTGCTCACCGATTCCGGCACCGGAGCGATGAGCGACAGACAATGGTCGGCAATGATGCTGGGCGATGAAAGTTATGCGGGAGCATCTTCTTTTTTCAATATGAAAGATGCCATTACCCGAATTACTGGATTTGAATATGTGCTGCCCACGCATCAGGGAAGAGCTGCAGAGAATGTTTTATTCTCCTGCCTGATAAAAGAGGGAGATGTTTGTCCGGGAAACTCACATTTTGATACCACCAAGGGGCACATTGAGATGAGGAAAGCTTTTGCAGTGGATTGTACGATTAATGAAGCAAAAGATACTCAGCTGGAAATACCTTTCAAAGGGAATGTAGATATCAACAAGTTGGAGGCTGTTCTTAAGAAGGATGGCTACAGGGTGCCGTTTATCATTATGACTTGTACAAATAACACTTCCGGTGGTCAACCGGTTTCTATGCAGAATCTTCGGGAAACAAAAGCATTGGCTGATAAATATGGCAAGAAGGTGATTATCGACTCGGCTCGTTTTGCCGAAAATGCTTATTTCATAAAAACCCGCGAAGAAGGATATGCCGAAAAAAGCATTAAGGAGATTTGCCTGGAGATGTTTTCTTATGCCGATGGAATGACAATGAGTGCCAAGAAGGATGCTATTGTTAATATGGGTGGTTTTATTGCCACGAATGTGCAGGAGTGGTACGATGCTGCCAAGGTTAAGAATATAATCTTTGAGGGATACATTACTTACGGTGGGATGAATGGACGAGACATGAATGCTCTGGCTGTGGGGCTGGATGAGAATACTGAGTTTGAGAATCTGGAAACTCGCATCAAGCAGGTGGAATATCTGGGTAAGAAGCTGGATGAATATGGCATTCCGTATCAACGTCCGGCTGGCGGACATGCAATTTTTGTAGATGCCCTCAAAGTACTGACTCATGTTCCGAAGGAGCAATTTCCTGCTCAGACATTAGCTGTGGAACTTTACTTGGAAGCAGGTATCCGTGGTTGCGAAATTGGTTATATCCTGGCAGACAGAGATCCGGTAACCAGGGAAAACCGATTCAACGGACTTGACTTACTGCGGCTGGCTATTCCCCGACGTGTTTATACGAATAATCACATGGATGTAGTAGCAGTGGCTCTTAAGAATGTTTTCGACCGCAGGGAATCAATCACCAAAGGAATGGAGATTGAATGGGAAGCAGAATTAATGAGACACTTTACCGTAAAGTTGAAAAGGGCTCAATAGAGAATATCTAACTTTATAATAAAAATAGCCGAGCGTATATTGAAATGAGCCCAAAAAGTTAGACAAGAACTTTTGAGGTCAGACCATATAAGCCGGCTATTTTTAAAATACAACTGTTAGTCTTTAACTAATCCTTAGTTGTAATCTTTACGTTATCCCAAATAATATTATTAGCACCTGCAATATTCATTGCACTGTTTTTTGTTTTGATCTGAGTATTCTTTACTATAAATCCATCAACATCGGAGATTTCGACAAGTGCTTTTGACGAAACATTGCAGTTTTCAATTACTACGTTAGAAATCTTTGTTTCAGGTATACCTATTGCACGAATAAACTTATCGCAATTCTCTATTATAATATCCTTCATAAAAATATTCTTGTATGATGGAGTCAATGGAGTTATACTACGAACAGGCAAACGATCGGCCAATTCTCCAACATACTCTCTTGAACCAAGCATATCCCATTTAATAGCCGGCCCCGGTATATTCAAACGAATACGTTCATAGTAAAGATTCTCTCCTCCTCCACCACGGTTGCGTCGTGTTTTAAAGAGAATTCCATTCTTGGTACCATCAAACACGCAGTCGTGTACATACATATTCCGAATCATACCAGCTGTTTCACTTCCGCAAGTTACTGATCCACCTCCCCGTTTAGCCAGGCAATAACGGATTATAATATTCTCGGATGGTTTATTAACCCGCAATCCATCTTCGCAACGGCCGGACTTTAGTGTAAAGCAATCATCGCCACAATCAAGTGTACAATATTCTATCAGAATATTCTTTGAAGAGTCTATATCTATACCATCACTTCTGAATATGCCTACACTGTTTACTGTAATGCCACGTATAATTACATTCTCGCAATACTGTGGTACTACGTTCCAGAAAAGTGTTTTCTCAAAGGTTACTCCTTCAACAAGAACGTTTTTACAATTCATCGGAGCAAAGAACATTGGAAGAAACACTAGTTTTCCATCCTTTCCATCGAAAATTCGCTTCTCAACCGGAGTTGATATGTATTTCTCGATTACCACACCTTCCATTTGTTTCTTAAAAATCTCACAATCACGTGAAGGACCTACTAATTTCCCTTGTCCGGTTAATGCAATATTTGTTGCTCCGTTGGCATAAATAAATGCTCCTAACGAATACAGCTCTATACCTTCATTTCTTGTAAACACAACCGGCAAACAGTCTTTTATATCACCACTAAAGTGAAGTTCGGCATCTTTCTCTAGATGCAGGTTTACATTACTCTTCAGAATTAAGCGTCCGGTAAGCCATTGGCCGGCAGGGACAACAACTGTGCCCCCACCTTTACTACTCAATCTATTTATTTCTTTCTGGATGATATTTGTGCAAAGCTTATTTTGTTTAGCCCCTACACTTTCTATATTAATTGTTCTATCAGGAAATTCAGGTTTTACCAACTTTGGCATTTCAAAAGGAGCTACAACTTGAGCAATTGTATCTGGTAGTTTTAATGCTCCAACCTGGCTGCTTGTAGGCACTTCCTGACTAAACGCAGTTAACAAACTGGATATTAAAAATGCAAATACAAATATTTTCTTCATAACACTATATATAATTTGATTAAACGTCTTGCTTATGAATAACTCCGGGTAAAGACTAAAGAGCTACCCATATTACTAAGATTACCGCAAAAATAGTTCATTAACAGATTGACCATTGGGAATAATTATTCAAATAGTGGGAATCTGACGTAAAAGATAGTGCATTCAGACATATTTAAAAGCAATTTCGTTTTGCCTTCTATAATTTGTTCTGTATAGAAATTAAAAGCCTTGTATTTATATCTGGCTCACTTAAAATGAGTACTTTTGTTGTTATTAGTAATAATTCATTTCGGAATTTGAAAGAGACTGATAAAATAAGGATGTTTATAGGTTCTGTCATTGAGCTCAATGATGAAGAATGGTCTTTGCTAAATAATTATATTGAGATCAGGCATTTAAAGAAAAATGAGTTTTTCCTTAAAGAAGGAAACGTGTGCGACTCAATAGCCTTTATAAACTATGGTTTATTTATCTATTACAAAATACTGGATAATGCAGATGAAAAGACCACAGACTTTGCCGTCGAAGGGGAATGGATTACTAATAACCATAGTCGGTTAAACAATTCCCCGTCTCATCTCTACATCAAAGCCATTGAAGATTCTGAAGTTTTGATAATTAAAAGCAAATATCTGGAATACCTATATAAAAGAATGCCTAAGCTTGAACGGTTCGGGAGGATTCTCATGGAGCAGGCATTCGTAAAGTTGGTTCAGCTTAGCATTGACTTGCAGATACTTCCTGCAAAAGAACGCTATGAAAAGCTACTAAAAAACTATCCTGCGATTTTTCAGAGGTTGCCTCTATATCACATAGCTAATTATCTGGGAATTGCTCCCAAATCGCTCAGCCGCATAAGAAATTCTTTTTGAGTAATAATGATTTGGTAACAAATGCGGAGTTATGGTTCTGTTATATCTCCTGATATTTGCATCAGAAAACAAAATCAGCAAATATCAAGATTATGAAAAGAATTACTTTATTACTGGCATGTTTATTATTTGTTGTCTCACAAATCTTTGCTCAAACCACTGCTGAGCAACAACCTGCCGAAACAAAACAAAAGAGTTTCGATGTAAACTATGAACGCCAAACTTTACAAATTGAGTGTTGTAAAGAAACAAAACAAAAAAGTTATGATGTAAACCAGGCATTTGAAGTTGAGAGTTTGTTCCCGATGTTTATAACTGGAGGATTTCATGTTGGAGTTGGTTACCGCTATAAAAAATTTCGTGTGAGAGCTAGTGTTATAAACGGAGGAAGTTACAACGCCGAAACTGCCGGAATAAATAATTCATCGTCAGAATTTAAAAGATACTACAAAACATCTCCGGGATTATTTTTAGGATACAATGTGTGGAAGAATCTCGAAATTTACACATACGCCGAACTGCATACTTTCGAAATTGAACAGAAAAGTACTGGCCTGAAACAGAATTTGCACAGTACCGATTTAGGAGCAGGTATAGGATATCAGTTCTTCATCGGTCGTTATTTATATATTCAGCCGGCAATGCATGTTTATCTGAGAAGCGACAAACAGCTAGATTTCAATGGAACAAAATACAATATTCCTAATATAGACTTATCTCCTGTGATCAGAATTGGAGCTAGACTTTGGAAAAAATAGTTTTTTAATTGAATCAAATATCGAGTAGGAAGAAAGCGAATATGTTTTCTTCCTACTTTTGTTTTCCAGTCCCTCACCCCACTACGCATTAGACTAGTTAAGTAGATCTCCACTTTAATCTTCATTTTACATATATACATCCCAGTTCTGCCATTGGTATAATCGTTAACTCTCACATTCACCAGGTCTATTTAGCAAGAGCAATGTGATATTAGATATTTCAATTTCATCCATTAATTAATTTAATTATTTTAATTCCTTTTATTTTATTCTTTCTAATTAAATTAATTATTTATTTTATTTGGCCATTATAAATTATGTTTTTATTTTTGTTTCCTAAACTTTTGCTCTTTAATTTATAAAGTATAAGTAACAAAAGAATATAGTTAGTAGGAATTTCTTTACCTTAATCTATAAAAAAAGAAGTTTATACTCACGAAGAAGTCTGATTATCGATTTACCGCATTCAAGATAATGCAAGGTCTAATAGTCAGAACTGAATTTAGATGATTACAAACAACTAATATATTATTATGAAAAAGCTAGTTTACTCACTATTCTTATTTTCTCTGATGTGCAATTTTACATTGCCATTAAATGCACAAAGAGCTAAAGTCAGGAAGACTGAAGCGAAAGTAAAAATGATAACTACGCCTGTTCCAGTCCGTCCAGCCGGACAAAAGGATGTTTTAGGCTTGGATACTCCTAAAATGGACGTGGTTCGTGTTGGATTCATTGGTCTGGGGATGCGTGGACCCGGAGCTGTTTCGCGATTTACTTACCTAAAAGGAGTGGAAATTAAAGGATTATGCGATCTTCATGCAGACAGAGTAGAAAAATGTCAGCAGATTTTAAAGAAAGCAGGATTACCAGAAGCTACAGGCTACAGCGGTAGCGAAGATGCGTGGAAAAAGATGTGCGACAGAAAGGACATAGATCTTATTTACATTGCAACAGACTGGAAACATCATGCGGAAATGATGATTTATGCCATGGAACATGGTAAGCATGTGGCTTGCGAGGTTCCTGCAGCAATGACTCTTAAAGAAATCTGGGATGTAATTAATACGGCAGAAAGAACTCAAAAGCACTGCATGCAATTGGAAAATTGCGTATACGACTTCTTTGAGCTGACTACTCTTAACATGGCACAGAAGGGTGTATTCGGAGATATTCTTTATACAGAAGGGTCATATATTCACAATCTGGAAGAATTTTGGCCATCGTATGAAGGAGACTGGCGATTAAAATATAACAAAGAACATCGTGGTGACGTTTATGCAACCCATGGTATGGGTCCGGCTTGCCAGCTACTAGATATTCACCGTGGTGATAAAATGAATTATCTTGTATCAATGGATAGTGATCCAGTAAGTATCCCTAATTATATAAAAAATGTGAGAAAAGAAGATCCTAACGGATTTAAGAATGGACAGCACACCATGACGATGATTCGTACAGAAAAAGGAAAGACCATTCACATTCAACACGATGTTGCTTCTCCACGTCCTTATAGTCGCATGTACCAATGTACGGGCACAAAAGGTTTTGCACAGAAATATCCAGTAGAAGGATACGCCCTTCAGAGTTCACAAGTTGATTCATCTATTACACCAAATCATGAAGATTTAAACTCACACTCTTTTGTTCCAACAGAAGTAAAAGATGCATTAATGAAAAAATATAAGCATCCTATCCATGTGGAATTAGAAGAAACAGCTAAGAAAGTGGGAGGACACGGCGGGATGGACTTTATTATGGATTACCGCTTAATCTACTGTTTACAAAATGGATTACCTCTAGACATGGATGTTTACGACTTGGCAGAATGGTGTTGCTTAGCTCCATTAACAGCAATCTCAATTGAAAATGGATCTGCACCAGTTGCAATACCAGACTTTACTCGTGGAAACTGGGATAAAATAAAAGGATTCCGCCACGCATTTGCAAAATAAAACAGACCAGAAAACGGAAAAATTAGAAAAGGTCGCTTTAAAATAGTACTATTGATAATCTATAGAACTATTTTAAAGCAACCTTTTTTATATCTCTTACAAATAGTAAAATCGCCAATTTATATGGTACTATTTTCAATGCGATAAGAAAGTATTTCTACACTCGAAAGAGATATTACAAGAGCAGAACTGTTTCATAAGTATTATTTAAGCATTATTTATAAAATTCAATATCTTTACTATTTATGATATACACATTTTTTAGAGACATATTCTGATAGGACATCCAGATAATAAATACAATAACATTTGTTTTACATGTTTTTTCTACTGCATTTATTTTGAATATAAATAGTTAAATACTATTGCATGAATAATTTGAATATTCTATATTTGCACTCGAAATAATATAGACTACCAATGAAAATTAATACTTTATTGAGCATGTTTGCTCCAAAAGATGTTAAGTTTTTCCCCATGTTGGAAGAAACAGCTAGTGTCCTCTCCCAGTCTTCAACCTATCTTCAGGAACTTTTTTCTTGCGAAAATGCAGAGCACAGAAATGAATTGTGCAAACTAATTAAAGCTGAAGAAGTTAAAGGTGACAAAGTTACCGGGAGCATTATCCACGAATTAAACAACACATTTATTACTCCGTTTGACAGGGAAGATGTTCATGCCCTTGCAGATGTTATGGATGATGTTATTGACACAATTAACCGTTGTGCTCAGAAAGTGCTACTTTATCAACCAACAAGTTTCCCTCAACACACTATTACTTTGGTTGAAATTATCAAAAAAGGTAGTGACGAAATTCTGAATGCTGCTAATGAATTATCAAACATTAAAAAGACAGATCTTCGTCTTCGCGCTCACTGCAAAGAAATTAAGAGATTAGAAGAAGAAGCAGACGTTGTATATGAAGAAGCTATTATGAGCCTTTTCAAGGGAGCAACAAACAACACTTATAGTGCTGTAGAACTTATAAAACTAAAAGAGATAATTCAGGAACTTGAAAAAGCTGTAAATAAGATCAATAGTACAGGAAAGGTAATTACTACAATTCTTGTAAAATACGCCTGATAAAATACAATTCATATGACATTACTTATTATTGTTATTGCATTAGGACTAATTTTTGACTTTATCAATGGTTTTCATGATGCAGCCAATTCTATTGCAACAATAGTTACCACCAGAGTTTTAACTCCTGTTCAGGCAGTTATATGGGCAGCAGTATTTAACTTTATCGCATTTTTTGTTGCCAGATATCTTATCGGAGAATTTGGTATTGCCAATACAGTTGCAAAAACTGTATTGGAAGAATATATAACTCTACCTATTATCCTTTCAGGACTTATTGCTGCAATTTCATGGAATCTGCTTACATGGTGGTTAGGTATTCCTTCTTCCTCCTCCCACACTCTGATCGGAGGATTTGCAGGTGCTGCTATCAGTGGAGCTGGATTTCAAGCCATTCACACAGCTACTATCGTAAAAATTGCTTCATTTATAGTGCTGGCTCCTGTTATTGGTATGGTAATCTCTTCAGTTATTACAATATTGGTTTTATGGATATTCAAAAATGTGAATGCCCGTACGGCTGAAAACTCATTCAGAAAGCTACAGTTATTTTCGTCCGGTTTGTTTAGTTTGGGACATGGTATGAACGATTCTCAGAAAGTTATGGGTATCATCGCTACAGCTATGATTGCATACTACCAAAAAGGATCTGTAGATACAATGCCTGACTGGATTCCATTATCTTGTTTCGCCGCAATTGGTTTAGGAACAATGGTAGGAGAATGGCGCATTGTAAAAACAATGGGAAGCAAAATTACTAAAGTTACTGCTTTAGAAGGTGTTTGTGCTGAAACTGCAGGTGCTATGACTCTGTTTATTACTGAAATCCTAAAAATTCCAGTAAGTACAACACATACCATCACAGGTTCTATCATGGGTGTAGGAGCTGTTAAAAGATTATCTGCGGTGCGTTGGGGAGTTACTATAAACCTTTTGTGGGCATGGATCCTGACAATTCCTGTTAGTGCGGTTCTAGGTGGAATCGTTTACTTAATTGTAAGTCTTTTCGGTTTAAAATAACATATACCATATAAATGAGCATAGAACTTGGGAAATTTAACGTACTTGAGGTCGTAAAAACAGTCGATTTCGGTGTTTACCTTGATGGTGGAGAAGAAGGAGAGATTTTACTTCCTACTCGTTACGTACCGGAAGAGTGCAATATTGGCGATTTCCTCAATGTTTTTCTTTATTTGGATAATGAAGAGCGACTAATAGCTACCACTTTAACTCCTTTGGTTCAGGTAGGAGAATTTGCTTGCCTGGAAGTTTCCTGGGTAAACCAATTCGGAGCTTTCCTTAACTGGGGATTAATGAAGGATCTTTTTGTTCCTTTCCGGGAGCAGAAAATGAAAATGCTAGTAGGCAAAAAATATGTAATTCATGCACATATTGACGAGGATAGCTATCGGATTGTTGCTTCGGCAAAAGTAGATAAATATCTGTCGAAAGAACTTCCTGCTTATCAGCCTAATGATGAAGTTTCCATTCTTATCTGGCAAAAAACGGATCTTGGCTTTAAGGCCATTGTAGAAAATAAGTTCAGTGGCTTACTGTATGACAGTGAAATTTTCCAGCATTTACAAACCGGAATGCAACTTAAAGCTTTTGTAAAGCAAGTAAGAGAAGATGGAAAAATAGATCTCATGCTTCAGAAACCAGGATTTGAAAAGATTGATGATTTCTCTGATAAATTATTATCTTATATCAAAGAAAACGGTGGAAGTATTCAGTTGAATGACAAAAGTCCGGCTGAAGATATATATGATACTTTCCAGGTAAGCAAAAAGACATTCAAGAAGGCTGTGGGAGATCTTTACAAGAAAAGATTAATTGTCATCGAAGCCAACGGAATCCGCTTAGCTAAAGACTAAAAAACAAATAGGGAAATCCCTAAATACATATCGGGAATATCATTAGGGCGAGGAGTTTCCTCGCCCTATTTTTGTTGCATTAAAAGAACCATAAAACTGTTGAGTTATGAAAAAGATTATATTTACCTTAATTGCCATCGGTATGGTTTCCATGAGTACCATGAGCATGGCTGCTATGAGTTTGAATAAGGTTCGACAAGAAACTCGCTTCCTGACAGATAAAATGGCTTATGAATTGGATCTTTCAACGGATCAATACAATGATACTTATGAAATCAATTATGATTTCATCTATAACGTCCGTTATATCATGGATGATGTTGTCTTTGGATACGACTGGGCTTTGGACAGATATTATGAATATCTTGATATCCGTAATGATGATCTTCGCTGGGTTCTTGAAGACTGGCAATACGAACAATTCCTTAATACAGAATATTTCTACAGTCCAATTATCTCTGAAGGAAATTCATGGAGACTCAGTATATATCTGACATATACAAATCCGTACTTGTTCTACTTTGGAAAGCCTTATCACTACTGGGACTATAGTGGTGGCCACTTCCGCAAGCACTTTAATAATCACAGCTTTTACTCAGACAGATATCACCACAATGTTTATAGAGGCGATTTCCGGGTTAAAGAAAGAAATGTATTCATTAACGACCGCCGTTCCGATTTTGGCAGAGATGATTCCAGAAACAGATCATCAGAAGACAGAAGTAGAAAATCTTCATCAAGAACATTTAATGACGATCTTTACAATACCGATCGTAGCTCTGGTTCATCCAGAAGCAGAACTCCATCAGGCGATATAAGACCTTCTGGCAGAAATAACAATAGAGTGATTGAAATCCCTTCTTCTGACAGAAATAAAGATAACTCCGGTAGCGATGTAAATAGAAGCAGAGATAATAATACTAACAGAGACAGAAACACTGTAAGACCTCCTAGAAACGAAGGCTATAACTCTGGTAGCAGTTCATCAGAATCCAGCCGAAGTTCATACGGTTCTTCTGATAGAAGCAACAACAGTTACAGAGAATCTGGCAATAATAACAGTAGCAACGAGGTTCGTTCTTCAGGTAACAGTGACAGAAGTTCATCATACAATCGTTCTTCTTCAAGCAACTCAGATAGAAGTTCATCTTACAGTCAACCAACAATCACTCCTTCAGATAGAAGCAGTAGCATTTCCAGAGGTTCTGTAACTCGCTCTTCTGATAACTCAGACAGAAGTTCATCTTACAGTCGGCCAACCATCACTCCATCTGACAGAAGCAGCAGCGTTTCAAGAAGTTCTGTGACACGTTCTTCTGATAATTCAGAAAGAAGTTCATCTTACAGCCGACCAACTATCACTCCTTCCGAAAGAAGCAGCAGTGTTTCCAGAGGCTCTAGCAGTAGCAGTAATAGTAGCAGCAGCGTCAGTGTAAGAAGTTCTTCTCCGGAAAGAAGCTCTGGTAGTAACAACGAAAGCCGTTCATCTGGTTCCTCCAGAAGCACCGGCAGAACAAGATAATAGTTTCAATAAATAGTTTAACTAAACATTTTCTTCATAAAAGGCAGTCACTGAGAAGTGGTTGCCTTTTATTCGTTATTAGTTTCCTTGAGCAGGACAGAACAGAATCTTATGGTTCTATTTGGGTTGCTTTTATTCGTTATTCACTTCTTCGGGAGGTAGAACCACTGCAACTGAATCTACGGGTGCAGGAAAGTTATTAACTGATGCACCGGTAAGCTTAACCACGGGAAGTATATTGGCAGCCTCTTCCTCTGTAATCAGTCCTTTTCGGCTCAAACGGTTGGCAATTAGTCGGAAGTAACTTCCCAGCCAAGGTTTAAGCTGCATATTCTCATCAAAAGAACTGCGGAAATGCTTGGGCTTCGGTATAATGGATGCCATAAAAATAGCTTCCTCAGGGGTAAGTTGTGACGGTTCCTTATCAAAATAGAAGTGAGATGCCTCACGCGCTCCATAAACAAGTGGTCCCCACTCTGCTATATTGAGGTAAACTTCATACATTCTATGTTTTGATGTAATACCTTTATTTTCAATAAGCCACACAATCATTGCCTCTTCCAGCTTTCTAAGAAGATTTTTATTCCTGTTCAGAAAAACATTCTTAACCAATTGCATGGAAATAGTACTTCCACCGCGGGCAAACTTCTTACGTTTAAGATCGTATATAAGTGCATTTCTCATTGCATCCAGCCGGAATCCCCGATGAGCAAAGAAAGATCCGTCTTCAGATTGCATAACGGCTGTCTGAAGAAGTGGTGAAATACTATCGAGCGGACAGAAGCCCGGATTCTCGGGACCGACTATGAAAGTACGGACTGGTACTCCGTTTTCGTAAGCGGTATAGAGAAAAGAGCCGTTCATTTTGGCCAGGTTTTCTTTTCCGTAACCAAGTATACTGAAGCCGTGACTTTTTAGATCTGATTCCAGTTTCAGCGCATTCAGATTATTAAAATCAATATCCAGCAAGAAGTGATAAGAGAGCTTTCCGCTTGTTCTTATTCCTTCCACACTACTGAACAATCCTTTAGGTAAAGAAGAGAATAGATCGTCGGCATCAAACGGAGGTTTATCAACAGACATAGTTATATGCCATTTTTCTTTCTTCTGAGCCTTTATATAGGGATGGAATTGCAGTTTATTAAACTGGATGACCGTAGCACTATCTAACTCAAAAAAATCTTTTCCTACATTGATTTTATAATTGAAACTTCCTTTATCCAGATTTACGACCTCAGGAGAAAGAGCTGCATGATAAAGCTGCAATCCGCAGACTTCGGCTTTACCAGATAAAGCAATCTCGCCTCCTCTTAGTTCTGTTTCCGTTAACCGGTAAGCCAATGTATCAAACGCCACTTCGGCACCGTAATATTTATTAAGATAAGGTAGTAACACTTTTCCTCTTTTCTTTGAATAAAGCTCGGCCTCAACGGTTTTCTCATTATTATTGAGGCGTCCCCTACTCATCCAATGGTGTTCAGCATTATCCGCTTTTACTATAATCTCAGTTACAAAACGATTGTCGGAGATATGAAGCGTTGGAATCTGTACTTCTGTATAGTCGCTGTCACGCCGATAACTCATAACCAAATCCCTCATATCACCATTTTCGGGCAACATACCAAAAGACATATCTAAAATATCAGAAACTTTACGGGCATAGTCCCTTTTATCTTCCTTCTTTTCATTCTTTTTATCTTTCTTAAAAAGGAAATCATAATTGGAGATAGAGTCTTTCTTTATAAAGCTAATGTGAAGTCTGTCTGTTATAACTTTTTTTACCTCAGCATTTAAAGTAAGCATTTTCCAAAGACTAAGGTCTATTTTTGCCGAATGGAGAGTTAAGAGTGTATCTCTTTCATTAGGAACCACAGAGAATTTCTCGATCTCTATTTCATTGATTCCGGGCATGTGAAGGCGGGCATAACTGATGTTTAGTCCGTATTTCTTTTCTAATTTGTCAAATTTCCCTTTTGCATAGTAATTCAAAAGAGCGTCTCTACCGATGTATGTAGCTATCAGTGCCACAACAATCAAGGCTAGTGAAGACAGAATCACTATTTTTGTTTTATGTCCCATACTAAATACAATTCATTTGTATAGTTTGCTTTTGCGGTGCAAAATTAGATATTTCTATTGTAACTTGTTCATTTTTTTAAAAGAAATAGAGAATCAGTTAAAGGATAAACCGGAGTTAAGTAAAAAGATGCTGAGAGTTTAGCAAATAGCAGGCGGGGCTTTTAAGAAATAGGCTACCTATTATACAGAAAAGGTCTACACCTTTACCATACAAAGAGTAGACCTTGATTATATTTAGCGTAGTCCTTTTTATAAATATCTAACGGGACATTACCTTAACAGAGGCGGGCTATTGGATTAATAGTTTAGAGACCAGAGCTTGCTTCCCATTGAAAGCCCGAACTAGATAAAATCCTTTCCGTAATGATACGGTAGGAAGCAAGAAATATTGACCGGAATTAGGGTTTACAGACGAGAATACAAGCTGACCACTTACAGTGAGCAACTCTACCCTATCTATTTGGGCTGCATAAAGCGTTATGTATCCTTGAGAAGGATCGCCATATATATGAAGTTTTTCAGTTTTATCAACTTCAGAGTCCTTGATACCAGTACTATAAGTGCCCAGACTAACTCCGGTTAGTATTGGGTCATGATCGGAACAACGGTAAGGATCGGCTGAATAATAGGTACTATAGTTATAATCAAAATAACTGGGTTCGTCGGCATTAATGTGCCATGGACGAGCTCCGGTTACCTGCTGACTAAGAGTGGCGGTAGCCAGTGAATGATCAAGGTATCCCACTGCCCCGTTATATACATAACTGTAATCTGATGGAGAATAACGCTTCAACTGATTAACCAGTCCACTATTGGTATATACTTTTATGGGATCTTCCATGGAATAGGCATTCATATCTCCCACTACCAATACGTCAGGATCGGCATAATAGCTTGTAAGCGTATTTAGTGTATTTACAACATTCTGCGCCTGACTAACCCGCAATGCGTTATAGCCTCCTTGCCCATCGCCGGAATCAGCATCACCTCCGGTGCCTCCGCTGCCTTTTGCTTTCAAATGATTCACAGCTATAATCAAACGTTCTCCATTACTCTTCAGATCAAAAGCCTGTGCAACCTGACGTAATCGATACCCTCCGCTTCCAAACAATTTGATTGACAGGTATGGAGTTACTTTTGTCTTATTATAAATGAAAACATTCTTGGTATATGTACTTTCAGAGTAATCATTATCTGCCACATAAGCGTAGTTATTTGATGAAGTAACTTCGTTTAAGCCATTCACCAAATCGGTTACTGATATATTTCCCTGTCCCACTTCGCAAAGAGCATAAATGTCGGCATCCAATCCTTTGAGGGCTGCCAGAATCTTTGCTCGTTGTCGAGTAAACTCTTCCTGGTTAACAGCCCCATACTTGTTATTCCATAAATCTTTGTTGGCGATATAATATTCCACATTAAAACTTGCAACTTTTAAATTGCAAACGCCAACATTGCTGGGAGAAGAAGTTCGTTCATTTCCTGAAAACAGGGGTCGTACAGTAGGAGTTATTGAATAAATTCCATTGCTATAATACAAAGTACCTTGTAATCCGGTGACTTTACTTCCTGTTCGTAACGTATTGTTGCTATCGGTATATTTAAAAGAGGTAGTATCTTTCAGGATAAGTTTATTCTGTTCATTCAAGGCAGCAATATTATTTGCATCTACACCCGGAAGAGCCACCTCGGTAGGAGAATAAAGCACATCGGGAGAAAGAGTAATATTTCCCGATGTGCTAGTATAATATGTTTTTGTAACCGTGAGCGGAAAGGTAAAAACCACCTCTTGTCCGTTCAACGTTGGTTTCAAACCAGTTGTAAATGACTTAATCTCTTTCTGAGAGTATGCGGACAAACAAATTGAAAGTCCACAGCATATTCCCAGGAATAATAATACTTTTCTTTTCATAACTATCTTTCGCTCAATTATAAGAGGGCAACAAAGATAGCAAATCTATTTACTGAGTAAGCGAAAGTCCTTTATAAAAATCCAATATTTTTGCACGGAATATATAATCATATTTTGCCTGTATCTGATCTGATGAAGCCTTCATTAAATTAACTTTCACCTGACTAAATTCTACAGAAGTTGCTTTTCCGTTTTCGTATTTCTCACGCATCAGTTTAAAAGAAGCCTCGCTAGCCTCAACAGCAGTCTTGCCTGAATTAAATTTAGCCAATGCAGCTACAGCACTATAATACGCCTGTTGAATCTCTTTATAAAGGCTTTTCTTTGATTCTTCCACCTGAAGTGCCTGAGTACTATAATTTAAACGGGCAGTTTTAACCTTGTTGCGTGTTTCATATCGGTTAAAAATTGGAATACTAAGCGATAGACCAAAATATTTATTAAAGTTGTCATTCAACTGATTACCAAAACTTCGGCCCGTAATTCCTGACATAGTATAATATCCGGTACTTAATCCTCCATTAAAAGAAAGAGTCGGATAATAAGCACCCTTAGCAATTTTAATACTTTTATCCATTCCTTCCAAACGGTATTGCTCTGCTAGCACAGCCGGTTTATTTACCATTGCCAATGAATAAATTTCCTCAGGAGTACTTAAAGCCTGAAAATCAGGTTCGATATCTGGCGAAACAATGGAGAATCCCTCAGGCGAAGAAAGCTCCAGTAGCTGTGTTAGATCGAGAATTGCCAGTTTACGATTATTCTCAGCCTGAACAGAAGCAAGTTCATCCTGAGCCAAAGTTGCTTTAGCCTCATAAACCTGAGCAGTAGATGCTTTACCTACTTCTTCCAAACGTGTCATCCGGTCTAACTGTTCCTTACTCAGATTAATCTGTTCCTTAGCCACTTTACATAACTCTTCATTAAATAAAACCTGAAGGAATGCAGAAGTTACATTTACACTAATATCTTCTTTCGCTTTGTTCAAATCCTCAGTAGCCGCTTTTAGATTGAGTTTATTTAATTCAATATTATTGGGTATCTGAAAACCAGTAAAAATAGGAATACTTGTACTTATGCCAAAACTACTATTGCTACTGTTATTGTTTACATAAGAATTATCGACAGGAGAAGCTGCACGGCCAAAACTAAAAGACTGGGAAGCACTTCCGTTTAAATTAGGAAGTCTCTGGTTTTTAGCTGAATTAAGGGCAACCTTCTGTTGCTCGTTTGCTATTTCTTGCTTTTGAATCCGGATATTATGCTTCAATGCATATTCAACACAATCCTTAAGCGACCAGCTCTGTTGCGCAAAGCTGCCACCTGAAATAAGCAATACAGCAATTAGAATTATATACTTTTTCATAGACTTACTTTTTGTTTTCTTCAGCATCTGGCTTCTTATCTTCAATAACTGCACCACGTACTTTATCCTTAGCTGTAATTCCACTCTTTATCTCAATTTTTATACCGTCGCTAACGCCTAGTTTTATCTGACGTCTTTCAAATGTTTGTTTTGGTTTCTCTGTTTTCAGAACATAGACAAAAGTTGAATCGCCAGAGAACTCAACTGTACTTTCGGGAACAGATAATACCTTTGATACTCTATCAAGAACAATTTCTGCATTCGCGCTATATCCCGAACGTATATTCACATTAGATGGAGCATTAATCGCTGCTTTAATTTCAAACAGATTTGCACCGTTTTCAGTAACACCTTTTGGAGATATATATTCAAGCTTAGCATCAAACTTCAGATTCTGCAATGCGCCGATTGTTAACTTGATAGGCATGCCTTCTCTGATACGACCTACTTCTGTTTCGTCAATCTTTCCTTTGAATATAAGATCTTTCATATTGGCAACAGTAGCTATTGTTGTTCCGTCGTTAAATGTATTACTCATAATAACTGAGTTACCTTTCTTGATTGGAACATCAAGAATCAATCCATCAATTGTAGAACGTATCATAGTGTTACTGTAAGTAGCAGAATTCTTAGTAATACCTTCTTTCACAATATCAAGATTATCTTTTGATGAAGAGAGTTCTTCTTTTGCTGTTTTCATAGATACTTCGCTCTTTTCGAACTCTTCTTTACTTATAAGCTTATCCTTATATAACTTTTTCTGGCGATCGAATTCCTGCAAAGATTGTTTGTAGTTAATGTCTGCAACACGAACACGGCTTTCTGCAGAGTTCAATTGTCCCAATTCCGGGATTACTTTTACCTTAGCAATCACTTCGCCTTTCTTAACCATTTCGCCGGCTTCTTTATAAACTTCTTCAACAATACCTGAGATTTGAGGTTTAATAAGAATTTCGTCGCGAGGCTCTACTTTACCTGTAGCCACGGTACTTTTTTCAATATCTGCTACCTTTGGAGTTATTACTTCATAAACAATTTCCTTTGGTTGAGATTTAACATAAAGGAAAGCGAAAGTGGCAATAAATATAGCAGCAATAACTACTATCATAAAGATTCTTAAGTACTTTTTCATATACGTATTATTTGTATTGTTATTATCATTTTATTATTCATCACGCATTGCATCTACAGGTTTTATAGACATTGCCCTGTAGGCCGGCGCCATACCCGCCATTATTCCCAAAGAGAGTAGCAGCAATGCCATACCAATAGCAGTCCAGAAAGAAACCTGGAAGTGAGCTTCAGTGCCACTGGCGGTAACACCAACCTCGGCAACCTGAAGAATAAGCACTGCAAAAGATATTCCGGTTAATCCGGCTATACTAGTCAACACCATACTTTCTGAAAGTATCTGTCTCATAATATCTTGCGGACGTGCACCAATTGCACGACGAATACCTATTTCAACTGTTCTTTCACGAACTGTAACCATCATAATGTTACTTACACCAATAGCTCCGGCCAATAATGTTCCCAATCCAACAAGCCATACAAGCGTACGAATACCGGTAAATAAGCTATCTATCATCTTAAACATTTCTTCCATATTCAGCACCATTACAGCCTGAGGATCGGAAGGTGAAATTAAGTGGTTATACTTTATCAGTTCCTGAATTTTAGGTTCCAAAGCACTTACAGCAGTTCCATGCTTAGCAGTCAAACAAATAATGTGAACTGTCTTTCCGTAATTATAAGCTTGCTGCATTGTAGTAAACGGAATATTTATCATTTCCTCACTGGAACCACCAATATTTATATTACTAACTCCGGAACAAACACCCACAACCTGATAATAGATTCCATCCACACGAATATATTCTCCACAAGGATTTTCTCCTTTCTTGAAAAGAGTTTCATAAATACGTTTTCCGATGGTACAAATTTTACGTTGTTCGCTCATATCAACATCGTTTATGAAACGCCCATACATCATCGTCTGTTTTTCTATTTTATCATAATCCGGACGTGTCCCTCTGGCTGTAAATGTTCCTTTTTTATCTCCACGTACTACGGCAGATCCCCATTTGAAAAGACACGGAGAAATATCTTCTATCTCATGAATACGAGTTCTGAGCACTTCTACATCATGGTTTTCCAAGTCCCATTTACGTCCTTTACGGAAACCTTTATAGGGTTCACTCGTTTGCTGACTAATTATAAAGCAGGAGTTTGTAGCAAATCCGGCAAAGTTTCTGCTCATCATTTGCTGTAGCCCATTTCCTCCGCCAATAAGAGCCACCAACATAAATATTCCCCAAAATATACCGAAAGCAGTTAATACACTGCGAGTTTTGTTTCGGGTAATGGTTATCAGGATTTCCTCCCAGCGATCTATATCTATTATACTCATAATTATTCTGCTCTTAATGCTTCAATTGGTCTTATCTTAACAGCCTTACGTGCCGGGAAGAATCCCGCAAAAGTTCCGGCAATAATCAAAGTTAATGTAGCTTTTATTGCTACACTAAGATCTACAGTAGGATCTTTATACACAGTCATTTGCATATCTCCCATGCCAAAGGTTTTTGCCCCTTCTACGGCATTCATGTATTCCGTAACTCCAATTCCTGCAACCATCCCGATATATCCGAAAATCGTTGTTATTAATATACTTTCAAGAATAATCAGCCATAATACCGATGCAGGAGAAGCACCTAACGCCTTTCGTATTCCAATTTCACGGGTACGTTCTTTAACTGTGATAAGCATGATATTACTTACACCAACAATACCACTAAGCAAAGTAAATATACCAATTATCCAGACAGCCGTCGTTAGAATATTCTTCGCAGTCATCTGTTGTAAGTATTGCGTAAAACGGTTCCAGATATACATTGCATTCATATCTGTAGGATCAAAACGATGCGAAGCTCCAAGTGCTTTACGGTATTCCAATTCAAAATCCTTGTTCGCTTTTTCAGTATTCAGTCCACGAGTAGTAAATATGATATTATTTAATGTATCCGCTTTATTATATATTGTCTGTGCAGCAGTAAAAGGAATATATGCCGCCCGGGAATCTTGATTTCCTTTGTCCCTGTACACTCCCACAACCCGATAAATTACTCCATCTGCATTTACAAACTTACCTATAGCATTTTCCTTACGAAAAAGAACATCCCTTGTTTTATAATGAATCACAATAACCTTTCTGCTTTGTTCTATGTCCATATCATTAATAAAACGACCACCGTTCTGGTCAAGTTTACAAGGTTCTATCTCTGTATAAGAAGGGTGCACTCCGGTTAGATCTAAGGATACATACTGATCTTTATAAGAAAGATTAACGCCTTCTTTTTTAACTGTAGCACCTGCAGTAATAACATTATCACTGAATTTATTTTTAGTGATATTTATGTCCTTATTATTAAAGCTAATCCTTCTATTAGATTCAAGACCATCGTAAGTTTTATTAGTCCATCCCGGAAATATCTTAATGGAGTTCTTTGCCATATCCGAAGATGATTCTTCAAAAGCATGTATTATACCATTACCCCAGCCTAGAAGAACAATCAACATAAAGATTCCCCATGAAACGGAGAATCCGGTAAGCACTGTCCGCAATTTATTTTGCTTAATTGTGCTCAATATTTCCTGCCATATATCAAGTCCTATTCTCATGGTTTATTTCATCATTATACCTTTTCCAAATGGAGATAAATTGTGATTCGAGTTATCTTCTACAGACTCAATAAGGCCATCTTTTATATGGATAATCTTATTCGTCCTATTTGCCACACCCGATTCGTGAGTTACCACAACAAGCGTCATTCCAAGATCATTTACTTCTTTCAATATCTGCATTACCTCATCAGATGTTTTACTATCCAAAGCACCAGTGGGCTCATCTGCCAAAATAATCTGTGGTTGAGATATTAATGCACGTGCTATTGCCACACGTTGCTTTTGGCCACCGGATAATTCATTAGGCATATGATGTGCCCAATCTTTCAAGCCCAGTTTATCCAGATATTCCATTGCAAGAATATTTCTCTTCTTACGGCTCACATTCTGATAAAAAAGTGGCAATGCAACATTCTCCATTGCATTTTTAAAAGAAATCAGATTAAAAGACTGAAAAATAAAACCAATCATCCGGTTACGATACTCTGCAGCACGGGTTTCACTCAGTTTTTTCATCAGAACATCATTGAGATAATAATTCCCCGTATCGTAATTATCCAAAATACCGAGAATATTAAGCAGGGTTGATTTACCGGAACCAGAAGCTCCCATAATGGAAACAAACTCCCCACGATCTATATCCAGATTAATACCTTTAAGAACGTGAAGAGGAGCTCCGTTGTGATAAGTCTTGTTAATGTCTTCTAAATGTATCATTATTTAAGATGTTTAATCAACGTTTTTTGTATTAGACGCAAGAGTAGTACTAAAAGTTGCAGTTGAACAAAAGAAAATTAAAAAAAGATTTTGTAAAATCAATCAACTTTGCGTAATTTGTAGTTTAGTTATTAACCCTTTAAACAAAAAAATAATGATCTCAGGTATGGAAAAGCCCTACGTTGTAGGCATTGATATAGGTGGAACTAATTCCGTTTTTGGCATTGTAGATGCACGTGGTACTATCTTGTGCAGCGACTCTGTAAAGACTCAGGCCTATGATAAAGTTGAAGATTACGTTGATGCTGTTTGTGCAAAACTGCTTCCTCTTATTGAATCAGAAGGTGGAGCTGAAAAAATAAAAGGTATCGGAGTTGGAGCTCCAAATGGAAACTATTATAGCGGAACTATTGAGTTTGCTCCTAATCTTCCTTGGAAAGGTGTTATTCATTTAGCAGAATTGTTTGAACAAAGAATTGGTATTCCTACAGCTTTAACAAACGATGCTAATGCAGCTGCTATTGGCGAAATGACTTATGGTGCAGCTCGCGGTATGAAAGACTTTATCATGATTACTCTTGGAACCGGAGTTGGTAGCGGAATTGTTATTAACGGACAGATGGTTTATGGACATGATGGCTTTGCCGGTGAACTTGGACACACTATCATTCGCCGTGAAAATGGAAGAATGTGTGGTTGCGGACGTAAAGGATGTTTGGAAACTTATTGCTCAGCAACAGGTGTAGCACGTACAGCTCGTGAATTTTTAATTGCTCGTTCAGACGAAAGTTTATTGCGTAATATCCCTGCTGAAGAAATTTCATCAAAAGATGTATTTGATGCTGCAGAAAAAGGTGATAAATTAGCTCAGGAAATTTTCGAATTTACTGGTCATCTATTAGGTGAAGCATTAGCTGATTTTGTTGCTTTCTCAAGCCCTGAGGCTATCGTTTTATTTGGTGGGTTAGCTAAATCAGGCGATTACATCATGAAACCTGTTGAAAAAGCTCTTAATGATAATGTTTTGAACATTTTCAAAGGAAAAGCAAAACTTCTTGTTTCAGAACTTAAAGATTCAGACGCAGCTGTTCTTGGAGCAAGTGCTCTTGGTTGGGAAGTTAAGGATTTAAAATAATAAAGAATTATCTTTCATAGAAAAAGAGGTATAGTTCATTAAAGACTATACCTCTTTTCTTTTATATCTAGAGCACTTATTACTATTCGCCTTTCAAAATTTCCATAGTATCTGAAGCAATCATAAACTCTTCATCAGTAGGAATTATAAGAACCTTCACTTTTGAATCAGGTTTGCTGATAATCACTTCTTCACCACGAACTTTATTGTTTAATTCTTCATTCAAAGAAATTCCCATAAATTCAAGTCCACGGCAAGCACCTGAACGACATGATGCCTGATTTTCACCAACACCACCTGTAAATACAATGATGTCAACACCACCTAAAGCAGCTGCATAAGCACCAATGTACTTCTTAATGCGGTAAAAATACATCTCTTCAGCTAGAATTGCACGTTCATTGCCTGCTTCATAAGCAGCCTCTAGCTCGCGCATATCACTAGAAATTCCTGACACTCCTAAAACACCACTATGTTTGTTAAGTAAGGTTGAAATAGAAGAAGTACCAATCATCTCTTTGTCCATGATATAAGAAACAACTCCGGCATCAATATCTCCGGCACGAGTTCCCATCAATAAACCTTCTACAGGAGTAAATCCCATAGAAGTATCCATAGATTTACCATCTTTAATAGCAGCTACAGATCCACCGTTACCTATGTGACAAGTAATGATACGTTGTCCTTCCTGAGAAATACCAAGGAAGTCACATACACGTTTTGAAACATAACGGTGACTAGTTCCATGGAAACCATAACGACGGATACCATATTTCTTATAAAGCTGATAAGGAATACCATACATATAAGCATAATCTGGCATAGTCTGGTGGAAAGCTGTATCAAAGACAGCAATCTGAGGTGCATTTGGCATTAATTCCGAAACAGCACGGATACCTTTCAAGTTAGGTGGATTGTGAAGTGGAGCAATATCTATACACTCTACAATCTTTTCAATAACCTGATCAGTAATTAAAACTGATTTATTAAACTTTTCACCTCCGTGAACTACTCTGTGACCTACGGCATTGATCTCATCCAATGACTTGATACAACCATATTTTTCACTGACTAAAACGCCGAGAATATATTCAATACCTGCTGTATGTTCCAATATTTCTCCTTCTAACATAACCTTATCTCCATTAGGAAGGGTAAGTTTAAGGAAGGAACCTTTTAATCCAATTTTTTCTATTCCACCCTGCGCCATCACTTCTTTAGTGTCCATATTGAACAACTTATACTTGATGGATGAACTACCGCAGTTGAGTACTAATATCTTCATAGTTTTTACTTTTACTCGTTCTCACTAATAATACGGTTCCCTTCTTGGTCGTAAGCATAGAAACCCATGCCTGTACTTACTCCCCAGCGTTTAGCACGATTTAATCGAAGCAATAATGGAGATGGTTTATATTTCAAAGAACCAAATTCTTTGTAAAGATCTTCCATCTGAGGAACTATTTTCTCAATCCCCATTTGGTCGGCCATGCAAAATACACCTTGTCTTTGTCCCAAACCAAACTTAATGATTGAATCAATCTCAATAGGAGTTGTTAAACCTTCCTGAAGAATAGCGCAAGCTTCATTCAACAATATGAAGAATAATCGGTTGCAAACTAATCCTGCAGATTCTTCAACTGTTACATAATCATAGCTAATCAGTTTTGCAAACTGGCATACCTTATTATAACAATCATCCGAAGTATAAAGTCCGCGAACTATTTCCATAACACGGCTCTGTGGCTGCATCATAACAAAATGTAAACATACACAACGCTCTTTATGTTCAAGTTCAGAGGCCAATTCTGTGATAACCACAGAAGAAGCATTCGATGCTATAATAGCATCTTCACTTAGTACTGCTTCCAGATTTTTAAAGATCTCCTTACGGTGATTAAGGCTTCTTTCGCCATTTTCATCATAGCGTACTGCTTCTATCACGAAATCACAACCTTTGAACGCATCAAAAGTCAATGAGCTCTTAACACGTCCAAGAATAGATTTCTTTTCAGACTGAGTAAGTCCCCATGTAGCAATACGCATATCAAGTTCGCCGGCAATTCTGTCAAATGCCTTTTGAATCTTATCATCGTTTACTTCCAGGAATACAACTTCAATACCTGCAGTAGCAGCTATAGTAGCTATTTTAGAGCCTTCTTTTCCACATCCTACAATACCAATCTTTGAAAACAACGTTTTCTTACGATCTTTGGAACTTAGTCCATAGCTCTCAATTGGTTCTTTTATCATTTCTGCCATAACTGAATTCTTTTATTTTTTCTTTGCTCCAATAGCTTGGTTAGCAGTAATCGCAATCATTCTATAAATATCCTGAACTGAGCAACCACGAGAAAGGTCGTTTACCGGAGCAGCCATACCCTGAAGAACTGGACCTACGGCTTCTGCACCACCTAAACGTTGAACAAGTTTATAAGCAATATTTCCAACTTCAAGAGATGGGAAAACTAATGTATTAGCTTGTCCTGCAATTGCACTTCCCGGAGCTTTGCTACTACCTACAGAAGGTACTAGAGCTGCATCGGCCTGAAGTTCACCATCAATTTGCATTTCTGGATCTAATTCTTTTGCTAAACGAGTAGCTTCAGCAACTTTATCAACCATTTCATGTTTTGCACTTCCTTTAGTTGAGAAGCTCAACATTGCAACTTTTGGTTCTACGTTTGCAAGCACACGAGCAGTTCTGCCTGTAGCTACCGCAATTTGTGCAAGTTCTTCAGCTGTTGGATTTGGTAAAACAGCAACATCGGCAATCACTAAAAGACCATCTTTACCGTATTCTTTAGCTTTAGTAATCAACAACATGCCACCAGAAACTACACTGATACCAGGAGCTGTCTTAATAATCTGCAAAGCAGGACGAAGTACATTACCAGTTGTATTCTGAGCACCAGCCAACTGACCGTCTGCATCACCATTCTTAATAATAAGGCATCCCAAATACAATGGATCAAGAACCAACTTACGAGCCTCTTCAATTGTCATTCCTTTCTTCTTACGAAGTTCGCAAAGCAATTCTGCATATTGCTCTTTCTTTGAATGACTTGCCGGATCAATAATTGTTGCTTTGTCAATGTTCTTAAGACCCCATTGAGCAGCCAGACCATTAATTTCTTCTGGGTTACCAATAAGAATAATGTCTGCTACCCCATCAGCCAAAACCTGATCAGCAGCTTTCAAAGTGCGTTCTTCTGTTCCTTCCGGAAGAACAATACGCTGACGATCAGCTTTCGCCCGCGCAATAATTTCATTAATTAAATCCATGATTGAATAATATATTTATATGTTCTGATATCGAAGTAATTGACTTTCACTCTGCAAAATTACACATAATTGCAATATCAACATTACAAAATAGGATATAAATTAATCAATCAAGGCACTAAAGTTGCATACTTTAACATTAAAAAGAATAAAAAAGGCATTTAAGACGATTAAACTTCAATGCCTGTAAACTTTTTCAATAAATAGCCAATTAAGAAACTAATTGTTGCAACCCCAAAACTCAATATCGCCATTTCCATAAATCGCTTTTTAAAGCTTTCACTTTTGGCTACAGAATAATAATAATTAAATATAGCAATTATAATTAATGCAGCAACAAGCATAATTCCAAGTGCAACTAAAACATTGGAACATATAATAAAAGGTAGAACCAAAGCAACTACTGTAACAACATATGCAAAGCCTGTATAGATAGCAGCCTTAACAGGATGCTTGTCATTGCTATCTTCTGATTTTGTAGAAAGATATTCTGATGAAGCCATAGAAAGAGCGGCAGCAATACCCGTAATACTTCCGGTTAAGGCTATAAGCTTTGAATCACTTAAAGCAAGAGTAAATCCGGCTAAAGCACCAGTAAACTCTACCAAGGCATCATTTAATCCAAGTACAACCGAGCCCATATATTCCAGCCGTTCTTCATTGATAAGACCAATAAGTTTCTTTTCATGCTCTTCTTCCTCACGACCTAGACGAAGTAATTCCGGAAAGCTTGCATACCGGTCATAGTTTTTGTGAGCATTTGATTCACTAGACTCCATCAATTTTAAAGCAAATGTTAATCCAAAGAAACGAGCTAACCAATAGTATTTGAATATCTTCCATCTGTTAGGGATTGGACTTTCTTTTGTATATTTCTGAAAGACTTTTCCGTGAGCAACCTCATCTGCAGCTATATTCAAAAGAATTTCCTTGTTTGAACTATCTTTTTCAATAGAAGCCAGACGGGAATAAACCAGGCTCTCAGTTATTTCATTTCGTTGAAAACGAATAAACTCTTTTTTTATTTTTCCATCAATATCCATTGTATACGAGTTAAGTTTTATAGTATAAACAAAAATACAAATTAAATCTGCATATCAGCACAATAAATAAACTAAAAAACAGATAAAAGACGCTCTTGTTCAATTACCATGTGAGAATAAAATAGACCTTCTAAACATAAAACTTACTTTCAAGAATCCTGGTTATTTTAAAAATAAGTCTCCTCAAAAAACTTTTTTTGCAAATTGATCTAGCAATCTAGCAGTAGGCATATAACTATCTGATAATAAATGCAAAAATGGTGCTAGATCAATTTAATTTAATCTAGCGGTGATCTAGCGATTTAGCGCTAATTCACAACTCTAACTTTTTATCTAAGCCATGGCGAAGTTTCTTTTCTTCTAGTTGTTTTTAATTAATTGGTATAATCTTTTAGTATTCTTGTACAAAAGAATAGATTCTCTTGTACAAAACAATTAATTCATTTGTACAGAAGAAAAAATTCTTTTGTACAAGAATACAAATTAGATTCTAGTGACTTTAAAAAGAATAATCGAAGATCTGTTTTAGCTTGATATCTCTGATTAGTATTAATGCAGTAGTAAGATTCAATCAAAGATTTATACATCTAAAAAAAAATAGAACCCCGGGAGAGTGAAATTCATTGCTCGCTTAACAACCACTACTTTATAAAATCCCTAACCATTGCTCATTTATAGTATTCCCGGGGAGTTCTATATTTTGAAGTACGAAACAAATTTCGGGAATAAAATGAGAAATTGATAAAAAATAGGGTAACAAAATAAAAATTACAATTTACTAATAATGAGCACATTAACAAAAAAGCAATAGCTTTTACGGTAACAATTGAAGTTAAGCAATGCTCAATAAAGTAATATTTAGAACTTTTCCAGAAAAAGATCAAGGGAGATATCTCTATCAAGGATTCCCATTTTTTCTTTTTTAATTCTGTACTTAGTTGTTTTTACACTCTGAGGGGTAATACAAAAAATATTTGCTAAGTCATTACGTGCAACTTTAATTTTAACTAAACAGCAAAGATGAATTTCCTGGAGTGTTAAATTAGGATATTCTCTTTTTAATCGATCGGTAAAATGATCATAAGCCACATCAATATTTCTTATAAGCTCATCCCAGTCACGGTCTGTTAGGGAGATTCTTACTACATCATCAGACAACGACTCTTTATTTTTGGCATTATTCAGCCCTAATGAAGGTATTTTATTTAGTTTATTAAGCTTCTTAAAAAAGTCTTCTCTAAGTTGAGACTCTTTCTCTCTCATCCTAATCAACTTATTTTCTTGTTCCAGCAACATCCTGCTTTTTTCTAATAACTCTTTCTTATTTCGGCTTCTATAAATAAAGAAGGAACCAGACAATAGAAGCAATAGAATAAAGGATAAAAGTCCCCAATGGTAAAAAGCGATCGTTTGCTCTTTCTTCTCCAAGAGTAATCTTTGAATCTGTTCCTTAGCTTTTCCATGCTGATATATATTCTGAACTTCAACAACAGCAGCTGTCTTAGTTTGATTTTCTATTGTATCTCTATACTTATTAAAAGTATTCATTAGCAGAAAAGCCTTTTTGGAATTCCCTTTAGCATAATATGCTTCAGCTAGTCCATTATAACAGGATGCACGGGTATACAAATTTGTACTATATATTGTTTTATTATAATAATAAATTGCAGAATCATATTTTTCCATTTTTAGATAAGTATGTGCTTTAGTCACATAACTATAACAAGGATCTTCAGTAGAAGTATCTAATGCTAAAGCCTTATTTACAGATTCAATAGCTAGCGTATAGTTACCCAAATTTTCATAAACACCTCCCATTTCATTATATAAGGCTATAAGAGTTGCAGTGTCCGATTTAGGGATAACCTTCAATGCTAAATAATAATTAATTAAAGCACTATCCTTTTTATTATCACCAGCATACGAAATGGCAAGGTTCCTTAGAGCATGAGTAATGTATGAACTATCATTCAACAATTTAGAATAAGAAAGAGCCTTTTGGTGCATTTTAATAGCTGGACCATACAAAAATTCATTTAAATGGAGATCTCCCAAATAATAATATATGAGGTATAATAATTTATAGTTTCTAGTATAAGAAGCAAAATCAGCCGCTTTTAATAAAGATTCCATTGCAAGTTTCGAATTTTTCATATCAGCATTCACTTGCCCAAAATAAAAGTAAGTCTCTGCTTTTTTAAGAGAATCTCCACTATTATTATAATAATCTAATGCAATGCTAATAAGTGAATCCGAAACAATAGGAATAGAATTTTTAAAAAGCGCTTTTGTCATAAGCAGACAATATCGTGCATTATCTGATTTATCCAAAGCACCAGAATTAACTTTGCGTAATAAGATTAAAGTACTATCTGGATATTTATCAATAAGGGTTTCAGCCCGCATCAACAGATCATAGGAAGAGCGATTAGGACGGCATGAGAAAAGCGTACTAAACAAAAGTAACAAAAAACAGAAAAACAGGATTGGATGTTTCATTATCATATTTCATAATAAACAATCCGCAAATTTAAAAAAATTATCCAAAATACATCCTAAATCCCATTTTATATAAAATAACTATTGCTTAGTTATTTTCCAGGTAAGAATATCCTTTCCTATTTGAATATTCATAAGATATCTGCCATTTGGCATAGAAGGTACATCAATAATAGTTTTAGTCTGTGAAACGTTGTTCATTTGCAACAAAGTTCCTTCTAAAGAAAATAGATAAACAGTAGCTTTTATATTTTTAGACATTCCGGTTATTTCAATCAGCAATGAATTATCCTCAGAACGAGGATATACTTTAACATCGTGCCCTTGAAACAAAGTAGCATTTGGTTTTATTTCATTGATTATAATCGAATCTTTTCGCATCCCTTCATTAACAAGATGAACCGTATCCATGCAGATCATAGCAGGCTTACAGTTTATATGGTTCCCTAAATTACGGTAATAACTATACATATTATTTATATTATATTTCATGTTAGTCATATTCATATCCAAACTAAAACTAATATTTATAAAAGCCGCTGACTTTTTCACAAAAGTCAGCGCTTAAAACTGAGTGTCAATAACTATCTAATTAATCAATCGATTAAATTGATTTTTATTATAAATCAAATTCTCCAAACCATTTCTTGCTACCACTATTAATCTCAATATAGTATGTATCAGATTCTGATCCAGCTAAAGAGATTGGAAGAATTGTTCCGGCTTGAGCATTCAATGTATTTTCATACACAACTTCGCCCAAAGAGTTCTCAATAGTGACAGTTGCATTTCCTAAATTTGAAGTAAAACTTAGAGTTACCAAATCTACATCAATGGTTGCAGTTATAGGAATTGCAGTTTCTACAACAGATGTTGGTCTAAAACTCTTATCACGACCTGCTTGTAAATTGATTAAATTTGAGTCATAAGTTTCCGCATACAAAGATGACACAAAAAAGAGCGAGCAACACATTGCAATGAATAATGACTTTTTCATAATGCTTATTTTTAATATTTTTTAAATTCGATTTCAAAAATTGCTTGATACAAAAATAATGGATAAAGGCTGATTAATCAAAAAAAACGTTGGACATCTCAATCATCAGCTAATCACCTATAATACAATATCTTAAACTCAAATTAAACAATAATTTGAGACTGTAATATTGGACAAATTAAAAAAATAGAGATTAAAAACACTAAAAATCGGCAAGGAATTGATCTAACGACCGCCCATCTTCTATTCTCATTTTATTCTTCTTAATACGTTCTTTTCTTTTTGAGATAGCATCTTTTGTAAGGTTGTAAACAGAGGATAACGTGTTTAAACCTAATTTCATTTTTATTAAGCAGCAGAAGAGAATTTCATCTCTTTTAAGTTCGGGAAAGGATTTAGCCAGGCGGACAGAAAAATGGTCGAAAGCTGCATCTGTATTCTTAACAATTGCCTCCCAATCTTCTTGTGTTAACCTGATATATCCTTCTTTTCCTTCCTGAACTGAAAGGAAAGGAAAAGTAATATTATTAAGTCTGCTAAAAAAGTCAGTGCGGAGTTCCATTTCTTTTTCCAACAACTCTTTTTCTTTTCGTATTCTTACCAGTTCGCTCTCTTGCAATCTGGCTTTTGCTATTTGTGACTCTTCTTTTTCTTTCTGAACTACTAATTCCAATTCACGAGTCTGTCGTTCTTTACGACTCCTGTATAATAAAAGGATACTAGCCAACAAAGACAAAATACCTAAAGAGATGGCACTAATTAAATAAAGAACCATCTTTTGCTGATTTTTCTCCAAAGTAAGGTATTGTATTTTCTCAACAGACTTTTTATGTTGATAAATATTTTGCATCTTTATAATCATATCAGCATGTAATTTGCTTTCTATAGAGTCTCTATAATTTAAATAAGAATCATTATAAAACAACGCCTTATTTATATCTCCACGATTTCTTTCTAGTTTAGATAGTTTATTATAGCTTTCAGTTTTTGTATAAAGGTCTAGGCTATGTGTCGTTTTATTATAAAAATAAGAAGCTGAATCATATTGATGCGTATTAGAATAAATCTCTGCTTTAACAAAATAGTTATATAGCAATTTAGCACTATCCTGATTTATACTAATAGCTTTATTAACCGTTTTAAGCGCAAGAGAATAGTCCTTTAAATGATTATATTGGATACCCATTTCATTAAACAATATAGCAAGCGCACTAACATCCGATTTTGGAAGGATATTTAATACTTTAAAATAATATTTTAAAGCATTGCGATGTTCTTTTTTACCTGAATATGCGAAAGCAATACTTCTAAGAGCATAGGCCATATAGCCTTTATTATTAAGAAGTTGTGAATAATAAAAGGCCTGACGATTCGATTTCAAAGCAGAATCAAAAAGTCCTTCATTTAAATAAAGATCCCCTAAATAATAATAAATCAGATACTTTAATTTATAATCTTTACTATCTTCTAAGAAATCCGCTGCTTTTAGAAAATATTCCATCGCTTGCTTAGCATTCTGCATATCCTGATTTACGCGACCTGCATAAAAATAAGTTTTTGCTTTGGTATCAAGATCTTTTTTATCATTAAAGTATTCAACGGCAACGCTGATCAACGAATCTGAAGTCAACGGCAGGCCATTTTTGTCTCTCGCCTGAGTCATGAGTAGACAATAACGTGCATATTCTCCAGTTGACAAATCTTTTGGAGTTATTTTATTCAGAAAAATTAAAGCGCTGTCTGGATATTGATCCAACAAAGATTCTGCATGCTCCAAATAATCATCCGACTGTCGATCTGAACGGCAGGAAGAAAGGATGCAAGCAATAAATAACATAAAAACGATATAATGAATGATGCTTCTCATACAATGATTTCACTAGTTTGGCAAATTTAACCATTAATATCAAAATCAAAAAGAATTTAGTGTTTATAATTAGCTATTTTTAGAAACAAGAACAAATATTTAAAGTAAATACAATAACGCATCAATTTTTATCATAACAAATTTAAAAGTTTTTGAAATGAGTATCAATAAACATTATATTTCATATTAATCATTTATGATACTTTTTTCGTTATTTGAGCAATTAATCCCTAATTTTGCATCAGTTTTTAATAGGATACATTATGATACGTCAGTGCTTTATTTTGTTTGGTTGCTTGGCATTAGGTGAATTAACCGTCTATCTCACAGAGATAAAACTCCCATCAAGTATAATTGGGATGTTGTTACTTACACTTTTTCTAAAACTAGGCTGGGTAAAATTGAAATGGGTAAAAGGAATGTCTGATTTCCTGGTTGCTAATTTAGGATTCTTTTTTGTGCCCCCCGGGGTTGCATTAATGCTTTACTTTGATATTATATCAGCTCAGTTCTGGCCGATTGCCATTGCATCAATAATCAGTACTATTCTGGTACTTGTAGTCACAGGATGGGTTCACCAATTAATGAGAAAAATAAAATGAATTATCTAGAAAACCCCTTATTCCTTTTAGCAATAACATTTGGAATCTATTTCTTTTCCAAATATATTCAGCAGAAGACTGGTTGGGTTTTGCTCAACCCCATATTACTTACAATTGCTGCATTAATTTTATTCTTAAGGTTGTGCAATATCAGTTACGAAACATACCATTTTGGTGGTCAATTTATTGAATTCTGGCTAAAGCCGGCAGTTGTAGCACTTGGAGTTCCTTTATATCTCCAACTGGAGAAAATAAAAAAGCAACTGTGGCCTATTTTATTCTCGCAACTAGCCGGTTGCATAATTGGAGTAATTTCAGTAGTTTTAATTGCTAAGTTACTAGGTGGCAGTAAAGAAGTCATTTTGTCGCTTGCTGCCAAATCTGTCACAACTCCAATTGCTATGGAAGTGACAAAAACAATTGGAGGAATACCATCGTTAACTGCAGCAGTAGTGGTATGCGTTGGATTATTCGGAGCCATATTCGGATTTCAGATATTGTCTCTTTTAAAAATAGAAAGTCCCATAGCACAAGGGCTTTCAATGGGAACCGCAGCACATGCCGTTGGCACATCAACGGCTATGGACGTAAGCGGGAAGTATGGTGCATATGCAAGTTTAGGACTTACTTTAAACGGTATTTTCACAGCACTTTTCACTCCTACTATATTGAGATTGTTAGACTTATTATAAAATGGCAAATAATTTGTTGGTGATATCATATGATAAAATTCAAAGATATAACACTCGAAGATAAAGAGGCTATTACCTCTATTACAATGAATAGCGAAAGAAAGAATTGCGATCTTTCGTTCTCTAATTTATGTAGCTGGCGATTTATGTATGATACAAAGTTTGCCATAGTTGATGGATTCTTGTTATTCAAATTCCACATGAATAATGAGCTAGCCTATATGATGCCGGTTGGCGAAGGAGATTTAAAAAAGATTCTTGAGGCTATTATAGATGATGCCGCAAGTGAGGGAAAATCTTTTTTGATGTATGGCGTTTGCAATAATATGAAAGATGAAATAGAAAAACTAATGCCTGGCAAGTTCGACTTTTCATCAAACAGAGATTATGTAGATTACATTTACCTCCGCACCGATTTAGCCGAATTAAAAGGGAAAAAATTTCAGCCGAAACGAAATCATGCAAATAAGTTCTATAAAACATATACCGATTATGAATATGTGTCTATTACAGCCGATCGTATAAGTGAATGTTTGAGGTTGGAAGAAGAATGGTGCAAGGCTAACGACTGTGGGCAACAAAATGGATTAGGCAATGAACGTAAATCTCTGACTTATGCATTAAATCACTTTGACGAATTAGGTTTAACCGGAGGTATACTTTACGTTAACGGCAAAATTGCTGCATTCACTTTTGGGATGCCTATTAATCATGAAACTTTTGGAGTTCATGTGGAAAAAGCTGACACAGAGATTGAAGGAGCATATAATGTTATAAACCAAGAATTCGCCAAACATATACCAGAACAGTTTGTTTACTTGAACCGTGAGGAAGATTTGGGCATAGAAGGATTGAGAAAAGCTAAGCTGTCTTATCAGCCAGCCATACTTTTAGAGAAAAATATAGCCCGATTAAAAGGATAAAATGCAATGAAGGAGGAAGTCAAAAAGCTATGGAATCTTTGTTTCGGAGATGACGAAGCATTTACTGAACTGTATTTTTCTAAAAGATACAGTGACGAGGTAAATCTTGCCATAGAGGAAAATGGAAACGTTATTTCTGCTTTACAGCTTCTTCCTTATCCGATGACTTTCTGTGGGGAAATAATCTCTACTGGATACATATCCGGAGCTTGCACACATCCTGATCATAGAGAAAAAGGAGCGATGAAAAGGCTCCTTTTGAAGTCATTTACCCGAATGCAAGATAATGAAGTCCCTTTAACAACGCTCATTCCTGCAGAAGATTGGCTTTTTAGCTATTATTCAAAAATGGGGTATACTCCTATTTTTGAATATTCAAATAAAACCTTCAGAGTTGAAGAATTAAAACCTTCTTCTGAATTCACTGTATCCAAATATATTTCACAGTCTTTTTCAGAAAAAGAAGTTTACTCTTTCTTCGATGAAAAGATGAAAAAACGTCCATGCTGCATACAACATTCTTATGATGATTTTTTAGTTATCATGGACGATCTAAAACTCGGAAGTGGAGAATTACTAATAGTCAAGTCAAAAGAAGAAATCAAAGGGCTTTTATTTTGTTATGTAAAAGATAATACCCTTCATGTACCCGAGCTATTCTTTGATGACAATTCGGTAAGAGACACACTTCTGTTTACTGCTGCAGAACAATTTCAAGTTAAAGACATATCTTGTATTATACCTCCAAACGATGAAATGGGGAATATTCTAGGAATGGCACGAATTATTGATGCAGAAAAGCTGCTTAAGATTTATGCGATTCAGCACCCTGAACTTGAAGTCTCCTTTAATATAAGTGATGAGTCTATTGAAAAGAACAATGCTTTTTATTCGATAAAATCGGGCAAATTAGAGATAGCAGAAATAAATAAGGATTTCAAATCTTTCAGTATTCAGGAACTCACACAAGCTTTAATGGGATATAAAACAGAATTATTACCAAAAGAGTTTCAAATATTTGAGCGTCAGAAACCTTACATGAGTCTGATGCTAAATTAATCTTCTTTGGTTAATATACTCTCCAATTCCTCTGCACTAAGCCTTAAATAGAATTGTCCATGATATGCAACCGAAATAAAACCGGTTTCTTCGCTGACAATCACAGCATGAGCATCCGTTATCTGTGAAATTCCCATAGCTGCACGATGGCGAAGCCCCAATTCCTTCGGGATATCCAGATTATGTGATACAGGCAAAATACAACCGGCAGCTTTTATACGTTTTTTGCTGATTACCATTGCGCCATCATGCAAAGGACTGTTCTTGAAAAAAATATTCTCTATTAATCGTTGATTTACATTTGCATCAATAATCTCGCCCGTACGAATAGTATCATAAAGAGGAACATTTTTTTCTACTACAATTAATGCACCAATTCGCTGTTTACTCATATTAAGGCATGCCAAAACAATAGGAACAATATCACTTTTATCCATTTGTTCTTTCTTGCTTCCAGAGAGGAACCTTGCCAGGATGCTAGTTCGTTGATGCGAACCCAAAGTAAGTAAAAAATGCCGGATCTCATCCTGGAAAAGAACAATTAAAGCAAGCACACCCACGCTTACCAGTTTATCAAAAATAGATCCCAGCAAACGCATTTCCAGAATCTGCGATACAACAAGCCATATAAGAATAAAAACAAGTATACCAATAAACACATTAATAGAACCTGACGCTTTCATCAGCTTATATGTGTAGTATAGCAAGAATGCTACTAACAGTATATCAATAAAGTCTTTTACTCCAAATTCTATAGGCATGCTACTATTCTTTATAGATTTCTACATTTCTGAACAATCTTAACGGCTTGAACGGTCTCCTTTACATCGTGAACTCGAATAATGTCCGCACCTTTCATGAGAGCTATTGTATTGGTAACAGTAGTTCCATTTAATGCTTCAGTTGTAGGAATATCCAATAATTTGGTAATCATCGATTTCCGCGACAATCCAACGAGTATAGGGAGTTCAAATATTTTAAATTCTTCCAAATGACTAAGTAATTCATAATTATGATCCAACGTTTTGCCAAAACCAAAGCCGGGATCAAGGATAATATCATTAAGTCCTCTATCATGCAGCATCTGGATTTTTTCAGAGAAATAAAGGAAAGTCTCCCTCATCAGATTATCATAATGAGGAGAATCTTGCATATTCTGAGGAGTGCCTTGCATGTGTTGCATAATATATGGAACCTGTAAATCTATAACGGTATCGAACATATTTTTATCCATTTCACCGCCTGAAATATCATTTATAATAGCAACTCCATATTCTTTCACGCAGACTTCTGCCACGCTTGCACGAAATGTATCGACAGATATAATCGCATCGGGATGAACTTCATTCAAAATCTTCAATGCATATCGCAACCTGTTCAATTCTTCCTCGGGAGATATATCTACACAATTGGGACGCGATGAGTAGGCTCCGATATCTATAATAGAAGCGCCCTCCTCCAAAATCTGTCGGGCACGGTCAGCAATAGCTTCATCTGTTTGCGCACGGCATCCTGAATAAAAAGAGTCGGGAGTTACATTAAGAACGCCCATCACTTGCGGAGTTGAAAGATCTAAAAGTCTTCCATTCACATTTATATATTTCGAAAGAGACTGACTAATCATTGTTGTTTACTACAATTTGTTTATGGCAAAAATACATAATATTTTTCATTCTTCTTTTTAAATCGTTATATCTTTTCCACAATAATAAGTTTATACTATCTAGCATTCCCTGATAAACTAATCATTTAATCAAGAAGTCTTTTGCCAATCATGTACATGTTCGCCTCCAATCATGTACATGTTTGAGTTCAATCTTGTACATGTTTGAACCAAAAGCTGGTCAATAAATTACTAGTTCATCCTCAAGGCTATAATAGTTTATAAGCAAAGAAAAGGTAAATTGAAGTATTTTTTATTGCTCGCACTTATTAATAACAATATTTTGTCTAATTTTGCATACAGAAATTTCCAAATATTATTGATATGACAATAGCTGCTCTTTACCAAATTTATCTGCAATACCCGGTTGTGACAACCGATAGTCGCAACTGCCCTGACGATTCTATTTTTTTCGCTCTGAAAGGCGACAATTTCAATGGTAATTCTTTTGCAAAAAAGGCTTTAACAGAAGGCTGTGCTTATGCAGTTGTGGACGAAGCTGAATATGCTGATCCGGATAACAATCATATTATCTTAGTTGACGATTGTTTGAAAACTCTTCAGCAACTTGCCAACTATCACCGTAAGAAACTAGGAACTAAAGTTATAGGGATTACCGGAACCAACGGTAAAACAACGACTAAAGAGTTGATAGCTGCCGTACTTTCCGAAGTTCACAATGTACTTTATACTCAGGGAAATCTGAACAATCATATCGGAGTGCCAATTACTCTATTAAAACTCCGCGGTCATCATGATTTGGCTGTTATTGAAATGGGAGCTAATCACCCCGGTGAGATAAAGACTTTAGTTGATATTGCTGAACCTGATTATGGCATTATTACTAATGTGGGCAAGGCTCATTTGGAAGGTTTTGGTTCTTTTGAAGGCGTAATTAAAACAAAAGGAGAACTTTACGATTTCTTACGTCAAAAAGAGAATTCGATTGTATTTATTCAGAATGAGAATCCTTTCCTGATGGATATTGCTGAAGGATTAAATCTTATCAATTACGGAACAACAGAGAATCTTTATGTGAACGGAAAGGTCACTTCATGCTCTCCGTACCTTGCTTTTGACTGGAAAGCAGGAAAAGATGGAAATATTCATCACATTCAAACCAAGCTAATTGGTGAATATAATTTTGATAATGCATTGGCAGCAGTGGCTATTGGTCGCTTCTTCGGCGTTGAACCTGCCAAGATTGATCATGCATTAACAAACTATACACCTCAAAACAACCGCTCGCAGTTAAAAGAAACTGAGGACAACAAACTTATCATTGATGCTTACAATGCTAATCCTACAAGTATGATGGCGGCCTTGAAGAATTTCAAAAAAATGGAAGCTAAGCACAAGATCGTTATCCTTGGAGATATGAAAGAATTAGGAGACACAAGCATTGAAGAACACCAAAAAATAGTCGATTTCATCGATACTTGCGAGTTTGAAAAGGTTATTCTTGTGGGAGATCAGTTCGAACAGACAACGCACTCCTATGATTGCTTTACAAACATTTCGGATGTAGTAAAAGTTATCAAGGATGATAAGCCTAAAGGATGCTATATTCTTATCAAAGGCTCTAACAGCATGAAGATGGGACAAATTGTTGAAGACTTATAGCAGAGCAAACTTTTTATAAAAAGTATCTCGGTCTGACAAAGAAATATGCAATAACTCCTGCAAGAATAACGCCAACAGAATTAGCTGTAAAGTCCAGCCAATCGCCTCCTCTATACGAGGTGCAATATTCTTGCAGGAGTTCAATACAACCACTAAATACTATTGGAAAAATCACAGCACTTATAAAAATATGCATGAATTTAAACCGACTTCGATGGCTTCTCATGTATTCAAGCCAAAACACACCAGACATACCAAAATACATGCAGACATGAACTACCTTATCAATATTAGAAATCTGATCTAAAGGAGTGCTTGGCGGCTTAAAAAATGACAGATAGACTACGGTCAGCACAATGAATATAGATAATGGATATTTCCGAATAAGATTTATCATAATCAATTGATTTTGAAGACATGCAAAATTACAAAACATTTTATATTTCTCATTATTCGGGAAAATAAATCTAACTAAAAACCCTCTAAGAAAAACGCAAGATGTGGAAAGACTTTTTCTACTTTACAAAGACAGAACGTATTGGATTCTATACACTTATCATTTTAATTTTTGTAGCATTACTAGTTTATTGGTCAGTTCCATATATTAATCCATCAGCACAGATTAACGGTGAAATGGATGAAGAAGCATATAATAGATTTATCACATCAGTACATCAAAGAGAGAAAAACTGGGATTTCAATGACTATTACATACATAGGAAAAAAGAAATAATTCTTGCCCCATTCGACCCTAATACAGCCGATTCTGTTACATTTACCCGTTTAGGATTGCAACCTTATATTGCAAGAAACATTCTTCGTTACAGAGCTAAGGGTGGCAAGTTTCGAACTCTGGAATCTTTTGCTAAAGTTTATGGTCTTTCGCCCGACCAGTACAAATTGCTCGCACCATATATTTATATTGGCAATAACTTTTTAAAGAAGAAGGACTCTCTTCAGCAATTCTCTGCTAAAGCAGATCGTGATACGCTGAAATTTTATAAATATCCCGAAGGTACAGTTATTAGTCTGGATGAAGCAGATACTACTGAACTCAAAAAAATTCCTGGAATCGGGATTGGAACTGCCAAACGAATTATTGCTTACCGGGAACTTTTAGGAGGTTTCTACAAGGTAAGTCAGCTGCAAGAAATATCGCATATTACGCCCGAACTAAACAAATGGTTTACTATCAGAAAAGGGCCAATCCATCGATTAAACTTAAACAAGTTTAGCATTGAGCGTTTAACTGCTCATCCTTATATCAACTTCTATCAGGCAAAAGTAATAACAGAGTATAGAAAGAAAAAAGGAGCTATAAAAAGTCTAAAGGATTTATCTTTATATGAAGAATTCAGTTCAAAAGACTTTGAGCGATTAGCCCCTTATATCTGTTTCTAAATAATCTGTCCGTCTATCATGTGAATAGTTCTATCGGTAATCTTAGCAAGTCCTTCGTCATGAGTAACGATTACAAATGTTTGCTCAAACTTATCGCGAAGATCAAAAAACAGTTGATGCAATTCGTCTTTGTTGTGTGTATCCAGACTTCCGGAAGGCTCATCGGCTAAAATTACGGAAGGATTATTAATCAAGGCACGAGCAACAGCCACACGCTGCTTCTCTCCTCCTGAAAGTTCGTTTGGTTTGTGAGACGAACGTTCAGTCAGCCCCATGAAGTTTAAAATTTCTTTTGCTCTTTTTGTTGCTTCTTTAGTAGAAGTTCCGGCAATAAATGCGGGAATCATCACATTTTCAAGAGCTGTAAACTCAGGTAACAACTGATGAAACTGAAAAACAAATCCTATATGCTTATTACGGAAAACAGCAAGATCTCTATCTTTCATCCGGTTTATCTCCTGACCATTCATATTGATCGTTCCCGCATCCGGTTTATCCAAAGTTCCCATAATCTGAAGCAGAGTTGTTTTTCCCGCCCCACTTGGTCCAACAATACTTACTACCTCACCTTTGGAAATCTCGAGGTCAATTCCTTTTAAGACCTGCAAATCGCCAAAACTTTTTGTAATTCCTTCTAATTTTATCATCGTTTAAATTCGTTTAATTACGTATTCAGCCAGATAACACCCAAAAACGGCTGGCATATAACTTACAATTCCAGTTGTAGACTTTTTATTCTGCTCGGTATCAGTTAAGAGAATTGCATTGGAATCGGCTTGTTCCGTACTGAAAACAACAGGCAGTTTCCGTTTCATACCCATTTTTTGTAACCGTTTCCTAACAGCCTTACTTAAACCACAATGGTAAGTATTCCAAAGATCGGCAAAACAAACTTTAGTGATATCGCTTTTTGCTCCTGCTCCCATACTGGAAACAATTTTCAGTCCACGCTTCATTGAATTGAATATCAAAAAGCACTTTGGACTAATCGTATCAATGGCATCCACTACAAAATCAAACTTTGCAGAATCTAATAGTTCAGGTATATTTTCATCCTTAAGATATATGGGATATACCGTGAGCTTTAAGTCGGGATTGATATCTTTCAATCTGGCAGCCATAACATCCGCTTTTAGTTTCCCTATTGTGGAATTTAAAGCTGGAAGTTGACGATTAATATTCGACGGTTGAATAACATCAGCATCAACAATAGTCATTTGTCCCACACCCGCACGACAAATCATTTCTGCAGCATAAGCACCAACACCACCTAATCCAACAACCAATACATGGGCATTGCGCAAACGATTCATTTTATCCTCGCCCAGTAAGAGCTGAGTTCGCTGTTCTCTTTCTTCCATCAATTCTTCTTAAACCATTTATAAAACCACTGCCCCATTTTGTCATAATTCAAAGACTCATTATGTCCACGAGGATCAGAGAATGTAACATTATCCTGAGGTTCTCCATACTGATCAGGATAAACAACCAGTAAACTATTATTCGAAAAATATTTAGAGAGTTGAGATGGTAATCTTTCAAATGAAGTATCATAAGATATTGAACCCTTACGGGCACTTATAATAACTAGTAGATGGTCGAAGTTAACCTGTCCGGTTAACAATAGTAAATCATCCCAATCAACCAGTTCCGAAAACTCACTTCTCAAACCTTTAAACTTCTTGCTGATTAGAACTTTTAGGCGATCCAGTGTCTCGGGATGCGCAAAGAAATGCACTCTACACCCCAACTGCTCTCCCATTCGACACAACTGATTTACCCATTTAGTAAATCCCGCTTCATATTCAGCCTTCTGAGGAACAGCTACTATAATCCGGCGAAGTGTATTAACAGGCATTAAGCATTTTGCGATCATAATCTGACGATGAGTACCTTTTAGCAAGCTTTCTGCAGTTCCACCCCAGAAAGAATCCACTAAGTTTATCTTCCGATGAAGACCTATCACCACATCAGAAACATTATATTCTTTAATTGTATGGATTATTCCCGCAGCTATATTTAAATCATACCGGCTTACAGTGTGCATTTCTACATCAGCGGCAGCAGATATCATTGCCGATTTCTCAAGATATTTCTCGCCTTGAGCCTGCTTTACAGTAGACCCATGATCGTCATTCACAACATTTAGAGAAACCAATCCGTCTTTCCTTTTTGGATTCTTAATAATCAAAGCAAGATTCACCAGATTTACAATATTATCCGGATTAGATATTGGAATCAATATATTTTCTTCACCTTTTGTTTCTCCAACTTTTTCTTGTGCCTCATTATTGATCGCTATTTTCCTTGATGCACGTTCGGTTACAAATGAACTGACAATAGTCGTTATTAGAATCATCAATATGGTTCCATTCAAAACATCATCATTTAGCAAACGTTCTCCATTATTCATAATAATATCATGCCCAATCAGAACTGCAGCTAGAGATGCTGCAACCTTTGCACTACTCAATCCGAATATGATTCTTCTTTCGTTAGAGTTCATTCTATAAAGCTTCTGAGTAATAAAAGCTGCAATCCACTTGCTTACTAAAGGAACCAAAGTCATAACAATTGCCACTTCAAATGCTTTGCCTTCCATGAAGAAGCTTTTCACATCAATAATCATCCCCACTCCAATAAGGAAATAAGGTATAAAGAGAGCATTACCTACAAATTCCACATGATTCATTAGCGGAGAAACATGAGGAATCAAGCGATTGAACACTAATCCAACCAGGAATGCACCCAAAATTCCTTCCAATCCGGCTAATTCCATAATACCAGCACCGAGAAAAAGCATGGCAAGAACAAAAACGAACTGCATCACATTATCCTGATACTGTCGAAAAAACCATCGACCTATGCGAGGGAAGAAGAAAATAATAACAAAACAAGCCAAGGCTATTTTAGCAATAAGTAAGAACCAAAAAAGCTGATCTACTTCGGTTTTAAACATTCCGGCTATTATTACCAACACAAATAATGCAAGAATTACAGTTATAGCAGTTCCACCAACCGTAATATTTACGCTCTTTTGCCGGCTAAGTCCATAACGACTGATAATTGGATATGAAACCAAAGTATGTGAAGCAAACATACTGGCCAATAATATGGAAGTTACTATTCCATAATTCAATATCGTCATATTGCTAAATATTCCCAATACAGTTGGTATGGTAAAAGATATTAAGCCAAAAATAAATGCTTTTTTCTTATTTTTCTTAAAATCAGCCATGTCCATTTCAAGACCGGCAAGGAACATAATATAATATAGACCAACTTTTCCAAACAACTCAAAACTGCTATCACGTTCCAAAATATTAAAACCGTGTCCTCCAATTAATACTCCAGCCAAAATCATGCCAATAATATGTGGTATATGCAATCTATCCAGTAATATTGGGGCAAAAAGGATTATTGCCAGTACTAAAAAGAAGATCCAGGTGGGGTCTGTTATGGGTAATTGTAAGCTAAAGTCAAACAAATACATAAGGTAGATATTATTAAATTCACAATCCTCGCACAAAAAAACAAAAAAAAGAGGAGATTACAAAAAAGAGTTAGTAAAAAGAATCACACATGCCTATTTCTGATGATAAGAGCAATGCGCTTTATCTTACCACAGCGAAAGGAAGTTTATACTTTCTTATAGCGCCAGCTAAACTATGCATCTCAACGTACGCAATATATAAACCTACCCGGCAAGTGCTTTTATCTTCTTGTTTTCCGTCCCATTCAATCATTCCTTCAGCTGAGAGTTCTATATTTTTGCCTAAAGAACAAACCTCACGACCTGATGCTTCAAAAATTTTAATATTAGCAACAGTTCTCTCTTCAGAAAGCAGATAGCGAATCTGCAATTTATTGCTTTCACTACTTTCTGGTGAAAAAGATTTCTTTTCTAGCCAAAACTCAGCATCAGTCTTATCATTGTTACTTATAGTACATTTATTCGGAGCACCAGGAGTTCCATATCCAGAAGAAAAAGAAGCAGACATCCAGTTTGAAGGTTCGGAAGAAAGTAATTCCGGACTTTTCTTTTCCAGAGCAACACCACTTCTATCCGTCAATGATGTAGTGTGCATTGATTCAGAATAAGTCATTTCATCGAGAAAATCTCCTTTTGCTGAAATCAAAAACAATTTTCCTTCTTTGTTGGGTAAATCTGGCAGATTTGCTATTTGTATACCTTTAGAGATATCACATTTATATTGAGATGAAACCTTATCAATCTTATTAGTAAAGAAGATTTCTGTATGTGGGATGAAACTTTCAGATGTACAATTCAAAGAGATCGGTTCAGAACGAGTTCCATCCTCTTTTTGGTAAGAAAGAAACAACTGATTAAAAGGCAACACTTTTTCTGAGACATTGCTCAATTCAATATATGGAACACCTCCTGAGCGAGGATTAAAAAGCACCTCATTAAAGAACACATCACCTGTTTCAATTTGTTCAGGAATAGAAAGTTTAAATGTAATAGGAGACGTAAGAGTATTACCTGAAACATCAATCAAATTATGCAACTTAATTTCTACTTTTTCACCGGCTTTTAAAGAACTGTTTAGAATCAATTTCACATTCCTTCCGCAAGGATAATCAGGAATAACTTTATTAAAAGAAATGGCAGAGTTTAAACTAGTATAATTATCTAGTCGACCAAGTGAGATAACATTCATTGGTTTACTAAAATTTATCACTAGTGTATCTGACGATTGAATAAAAGAAGAAAGAACATCTATCTTTGCTTTATCAGGCAAACTCTTTTTTAGAGAATTAGCCTTCCCAGGAGTTCCCCCTTTAAAATCATTTGTTGCACACCAGTTTGCTGCATCATTAGAAAGATTATCGGGATCAATACATTCTAAAGAATATCCCCCATCCTTCTTTTCATTATCCTTATACCAGGAATCTGTATATTCCACCCAGGAGATAAGATTATCATATTCATCTTCCAGCCAAAGAAGCTTACCCGTATTTAACAAAGCTGGGAATGAAGATACTCCGGTAACTGAAATTCCTTTTGCAGTCCATAAATCCTTGTACTTTTGATTACAAAGAACAATATAGTTTTTAGCATCAATTGTTATATCCGGCAAAAGATATTTTTTGCCTCCATAATTCAGAGTGCATTTTTTAAGAGAAATAACATTATCTGTTCTGTTGTACAGCTCAATATATTCCGATTCGGGTAGTCCGCTTATTCCCTTTGGATTAGCCATTATTTCATTGAAGATAATAGAACCAAATTCTATAGTATTTGCCTCACAAACAGCGGTTTTATTTAAAATTTCATTAAAAAAAAGCTTGTTCGCGAATACAAAACAACAAAAAGAGTATAAAAAACAAATAATAAATGCAATTCTTTTCATTTTATCTCATCTAATATTGCAAAATGTTATATTTTTGCAGCTGAATTCATACCAGCTGTAAAGGTATGATAAAAAAGGTATTAATTACAACTAAAGAAAAGAAAAGATGAAAGTAGCTATCGTTGGTGTAAGCGGCGCAGTAGGTCAAGAGTTCCTACGAGTCCTCGATGAAAGAAATTTCCCTATGGATGAGTTAGTATTGTTCGGTTCCAAACGTAGTGCCGGAAGTAAATACACTTTCCGCGGTAAACAGATCGAGGTCAAACTATTACAACACAACGACGACTTTAAAGGTGTAGATATAGCCTTTACTTCTGCCGGTGGGGGTACTTCATTAGAATTTGCAGAAACTATAACTAAATATGGTGCTGTGATGATTGATAACTCCAGCGCTTTCCGTATGGAAAAAGATGTTCCTTTAGTAGTTCCTGAAGTGAATCCGGAAGATGCAAAAGATCGTCCACGTGGCATTATTGCAAATCCAAACTGTACAACAATTCAGATGGTAGTAGCTCTAAAAGCTATTGAGAAGATCTCTCATATTAAAAAAGTACATGTATCTACTTACCAGGCTGCAAGTGGTGCCGGTGCTGCTGCTATGGACGAACTATACGAACAATATCGTCAGGTATTAGCTGGTGAAGAAGTTACAGTTGATAAATTTGCATATCAGTTGGCATTCAACTTGATTCCTCAGGTTGATGTATTTACAGACAATGGATATACTAAGGAAGAAATGAAGATGTATAATGAAACCCGCAAGATTATGCACTCTGATATAGAGGTAAGTGCAACTTGTGTTCGTGTACCTTCTTTAAGAGCTCACTCTGAAAGTACATGGATTGAAACAGAACGTCCTATTTCAATTGAAGAAGCACGCGAAGCATTTGCAAATGGAGAAGGTTTGGTATTACAAGACAACCCTGCAAAGAAAGAATATCCTATGCCTTTATTTATTGCAGGAAAAGATCCAGTATATGTAGGCCGTATCCGCAAAGATCTGACAAATGAAAACGGTCTAACTTTCTGGACAGTAAGTGATCAGATTAAAAAAGGTGCTGCTTTGAATGCTGTACAAATTGCCGAATATCTAATTAAGGAAAAAAATATTTAATTGATTATCAGGCACAAAAGTGTCATTTTTATGATTAAAAACATCAGAAATTTGTGTAAAAAGGTCAATCCTTCTACACAAATTTCTTTTTTTTCTGCATACATTTGCATCTAAAGACCGCCATAAATGTCTTTGTAAAAATAACGGTCTTACTAATTAATTAATCATATTTTCAAGTAAACATGGAAAACAAAAACAAGATTTCCGGGGAAATACACTCACATACCGGCGTAGAAGTTGCGCGCTGTTATCAATGTGGTAAGTGTACAGCCGGGTGTGTTCTTGCTTCAGAAATGAACTTTCCGCCAAGTTATTTGATGCGACTGTTGCAGACAGGAACAGAGGAAAACTATGACAGAATACTTCGTTCCAATACGATTTGGCTTTGTCTGAACTGCGAAAACTGTTTAGGTCGATGTCCGATGGAAATCGATATTCCTAAAATTATGGATTATCTTCGTGAGCAATCGCTCAACAAGAAAAAAATTAATCGCGATGCAAATCCGATTATTTCTTTTCACAAGTCATTCCTTGATTCCATTAAGTACACCGGGCGGCTTTATGAGATTGGTTTAATTGGAGCGTTTAAAGCTCGCACTTTCCGTCTCACTCAAGACGTAAAATTAGCTCCTAAGATGTATTTGAATGGAAAATTAAATCTAATGCCAGAAATGATAAAAGACAAGAAAGGTATTAGAGAAATTTTTTCTAAGACGATTGATAACCCTAAGACTAAAAATAAATGAAAATAGGTTTTTATCCGGGTTGCTCACTCAAAGGATCATCCCGCGAATACAATGAATCGGTAGTAGCGATTGCCAAAGCTTTAGACATTGAATTAGTGGAAATTAAAGACTGGAACTGCTGTGGTGCAACAGCTGCCCATTCAATGAACGAAGAACTCTCACTTTCACTTCCTGCCAGAATATTAGCTCTTGCCGAAGCACAGGGATTAAAAGAAGTAGTTGTACCATGTGCTGCTTGCTATAACCGATTAATGGTTACTCAGCATGAACTGAAAGATAATAATAAAAGAGAACGAGTTACTGATATTATCAAGATGCCATATAGTGGGGATCTTAAAATAATCAATGTATTGCAAATGTTGGAAACTTATGCAATGGACAAAATCCAGGAGAAAGTAACCAAACCATTTGCTCACAAAGTAGCTTGTTATTATGGATGCTTATTGATACGTCCACATAAAATATTACAATTTGACCGCGTAGAAGATCCACAAAGCATGGATGCTATGGTTAAACTAATAGGTGGAACTCCTATTAGCTGGGCTTTCAAAACTGAATGTTGTGGTGCTGGATTATCGGTTTCACGCACTGACCTTGTTGCAAAACTATCTGGAAATATTCTGAAAGATGCAGCAGAACGCGATGCAAAGGCTATTATTGTAGCTTGTCCTATGTGCCAGTCTAATCTGGATATGCGCCGCGGAGCTATCAACGAAACTTTAAGTAACCCTTCTGACATTCCTGTAATCTTTATCACTCAGGCTATTGGTCTTGCGTTAGGCCTCAGCCCGAAAGAATTAGGATTGGAACGTCATTTTGTAAATGTAAAATTGTAATAGTATGTCAAAGATAGGAGTTTTTATCTGCCACTGCGGTGAAAATATCAGTGCTACCGTCGATTGCGAGAAAGTAGCACAGGAAATCGGTAAGGTGGAAGGCGTAGAATATGCCATTGACTATAAATATATGTGTTCCGATCCGGGACAGACCCTGATCAAGGATGCTATCAAAGAACATAACCTTGACGGTGTGGTTGTTGGTTCTTGTTCACCTCGTATGCACGAGCCTACTTTCAGAAAGGCATGTGCCGAAGCCGGACTTAACCCTTATTTATGTGAAATAGCCAATCTTCGTGAACACTGTTCATGGGTGCACGAAAAGAGTGAAGCTACAACAGAGAAAGCATTTGACCTTGTAAAAATGCTAGTAGAAAAGGTTAAGCGCAATAAACCATTAGATTCCATTAAAGTGCCTATCACAAAGAAGGCTTTGGTTATTGGTGGTGGTATTGCTGGTATCCAGGCCAGTCTTGATATTGCAAATGCAGGTCACAAGGTTATTTTAATTGAAAAAGATCCGTCAATCGGAGGTCACATGTCTCAGTTATCTGAAACATTCCCTACCCTTGACTGTTCTCAATGTATCCTTACTCCACGTATGGTGGAAGTTGCTCAGCATCCTAATATTACATTATATACTTATGCCGAGCTAGATAGTCTTGAAGGATTTATCGGTAATTTTACTGCTAAAATCAGATTAAAGGCTAAAAGCGTAGATCATAGTAAATGTACTGGTTGTGGCGCTTGTCTGCAAAAATGTCCTCAGAAAAGAATTCCTAGTGAATTCAATGCCGGACTTGGTACACGTACTGCTATTTATGTTCCATTCCCACAGGCTGTTCCTAACAAGCCTGTAATTGACCGTGAACATTGTAACTATTATAAACGCGGTAAATGTAAGATTTGTGAAGCAACTTGTCCTACCGGAGCTATTGAATGGGATAAAGAAGATGAAATCCTAACAGAACAAGTAGGTGCAATTGTTATCACAACAGGGTTCAATGTAAAAGGTACCGACTTCTTCCCAGAATATGGTTACGGACAATACAAAGATGTGATCACTGGTTTGCAGTTCGAACGTCTAGCATCGGCTTCTGGACCAACTTTAGGAGAAATTCGTCGTCCATCAGATGGTACAATTCCTAAGAAGATTGTCTTCATAGCTTGTGCCGGATCACGTGACGAAGCCAAAGGTATTCCTTATTGCTCTAAGATTTGCTGTATGTATACAGCTAAGCATGCAATGCTTTATCAACACAAAGTACATGATGGTGAATCAACCGTATTCTATATGGATATTCGTGCCGCCGGTAAAAACTATGAAGAGTTTGTTCGCCGTGCCATCGAAGAAGATCACGTAAACTATGTTCGCGGACGTGTTGCCAGAGTATATGAAAAGAATGGTAAATTAATTGTTAAAGGTGTAGATACACTACTTAGCGGACAGCAAGTGGAAATTGAAGCCGATATGGTTGTGCTTGCCACTGCCGGTGTTGCCAATTGCGGCGCAGAACAGCTGGCTCAGAAGATGCACGTTTCTTATGACCCATATCACTTCTTCGCAGAAGCTCACCCAAAATTGAAACCTGTTGAAACAAATACTGCGGGTATCTTCCTTGCCGGAGCTTGTCAGGCACCAAAGGATATTCCTGAAACAGTAGGTATGGCATCGGGTGCAGCAGTAAAAGTTGCCGGACTATTCTCAAACAATGATTTGGTTCGTGAACCACTTATTGCCGTGGTTAACCGTTGTGCTCCTCCACAGTTCAGTACTTGTGTGGGTTGCTTCATGTGCCAGACTGCTTGTCCGTACAATGCAATTGAGCGCGAAGAGATCAAAGGTAGAGATGGAAAAGTAATTAAAACAGTTGCCAAGGTTAACCCGGGACTTTGTCAGGGTTGCGGAACCTGTGTTGCTTTCTGCCGTTCTAAATCAATCGATATCCAAGGTTACTCAAACGAACAGATGTTCGCTGAAGTGATGTCTTTATTGAATCATTAACAGAAAAACCATGAACAATAATAATTCAGAATTTGAACCCAAGATCGTAGCTTTTGTATGCAACTGGTGTACTTATGCAGGAGCCGACTTAACGGGTACAAGCCGATTAAAATATGCTACGAACGTGAAAATCGTTCGTTTCCCATGTACCGGACGTATTGACTTTATGCTCCTTCTTAAAGCATTTGCTCAGGGAGCCGACGGGGTAATCGTTTCCGGCTGTCACCCTAACGACTGTCACTATACAAGTGGTAACTTCCACGCGCGCCGTCGTTGGATTACATTCCGCGGATTGCTTGACTTTATGGGTATCGACGTACGTAGAATCCAATACTCATGGGTTTCAGCTGCCGAAGGTGCAAAATGGGCCGATGTAGTTAATACTACCGTTGCCAATATCCGTGAGCTGGGTCCTTACACAGAATATCAAAAAGTTGCTGACTATTTAGATAAGGAGGAATACAATGGATAAGTTGAGAGAAAAAGCCGCCGCATTACTTGCCGACGGAACCGTAAGTTTGGTTTTAGGTTACGAAGAAGGAACCAATAAACCCCGTCCTGTATTCTGTCACACAGCCGAGCAAGCTTCTAAACTGGTATATAGCAGCCAATGTATAAACAACTTAGCCGTTTATCTCACTAAGAAAGATATTATGGGAGCTGGTAAGGTAGCTGTTATTGCAACTATCCCAACTCTTAGAAGTATTCTTCAATTATCTGTTGAGAACCAGTTAAACGAAGATAACCTTATAGTTATAACTGTAACGGATAAAGACGAGGTAAAACAGTTTGCAAACTTCGCAGAGATCGAAGCGTATATTGCCGATTTCCAGTTGAAACTTGAAGGCAAAGAACAGGAAATTATTAACAAGCTCGAAGGCATGAGCCGTGAAGAACGTTTCAAGTTCTGGATGGAAGAGATGTCTCACTGCTTTAAATGTTATGCCTGTCGTGCAGCTTGTCCACTTTGCTACTGTACAAAATGTATTGTTGAAGAGAACCGTCCACAATGGATTAATCCATGGGCTGCTCCTTTGGCAAATATGGAATGGCAGATTAACCGTGCAATGCACATGGCCGGACGTTGTACCGGTTGCGGAGCATGTGGTGATGCTTGTCCGGTAGGTATTCCTATCCATTTGCTTACCCGCAAGATGATAGAAGACCTTGCACCGGAATTTGGTTTCACACCGGGTCAGCCATCTAAGAATGGAAACGCTCTTTCCACATGGAAAGCAGACGATAAAGAAAACTTTATACGATAAGGAGCCATGGAAACAAAATATATCAGTAAAAACGGACTGAATGAATGGTTCAGCCAGATTGTAAAAAGCGGAAAACGTGTTTATGCACCGGTTGAAGAGCGCGGAAAAGTAGAATTTAAGAAAGTTCAGGCTCTCAGCGAAGTTGCCGAAGAATATATTCAGACTACACAGTCTATAAAATCGGCTGTATTCCCTCGTGCCGAAGTTTTATTTTCATACGAGAAAGAAAATGGCAATGTAAAGGTAGAGGACTTTAATCCTGATACAGTAAAAGAAACTGTTCTCTGGAAAGTTCATCCATGCGATGCAGCAGGATTTAAACCATTGACTGCTATCTTTAACTGGGATTACACAGATAAATTATACAACGCCCACCTGGAGAAAACTACTCTGGTTACATTCAGTTGTGCTAAAGCAGACAAGAGCTGCTTCTGTACAAGTGTGAATGGTGGACCGGGTAATACTTCAGGAAGCGATGTTCTACTGACTATGCTTCCAGACGGAGGAGCCATCGTTGAGATTCTTACTCCTAAAGGCGAAGCATTGGTGCAACTTGCAGCCTCAGCATTTGAGAACGATAGAGGCGAAGATAAATCCAAATATTTGGCCGATGTGCCTGTGGCATTCAATCTTGAAGAAGTAAGAGCTCGTCTTGCCACTGCATTCGACAGTCCGGTATGGAAAGAGCAGTCAGAACGTTGTCTTGGTTGCGGTGCCTGCGCATTTGTTTGTCCAACCTGTGCTTGTTTCGATATTCAGGAAGATGCCCATGGTTCTAAAGGAAAGCGCATTCGTTGTTGGGATTCATGTGGATTCTCATTATTCACTTTGCACACATCAGGACACAATCCTCGTGCCGTACAAAGTCAACGCTGGCGTCAACGCATCTTGCACAAGTTCTCTTACATGCCCGATCGCCTCAGCGTATTTGGTTGTACAGGCTGTGGACGTTGTTCACGTGCTTGCCCTGTAGATATGAATATACTTGAACATATAACTTCAATTTCAAAAAAATGAGCGAACAAAATATATATCTTCCACACCTGATGACTATTGAAAAGATCACCAATGAAGCTCCGGGTGTGAAAACATTTAAACTGAAATTTCAGAATGAAGAAGATGCCAATGCTTTTAGCTTTAAAGCCGGACAATTTGGAGAATATTCTGCATTCGGAGAAGGAGAATCTACTTTTTGTATAGCTTCATCTCCTATGCGCAAGGGGTATATTGAGTGTACCTTCCGTGTGGCTGGAAAGAATACAACCGGACTTGCTGCTTTGGAAGAAGGAAGTACCATGGGATTCCGTGGCCCTTTCGGAAATACATTCCCAATTGACGAATGGAAAGGAAAGAACCTTTTATTCATTGCTGGAGGTATCGCCTTGCCACCTATGCGCTGCGTAATTTGGAATGCACTCGACCTTCGTGAAAACTTCAAGGATATTACCATAGTCTATGGAGCTAAATCGGTAAACGACCTCGTTTATAAGCACGAATTAAAAGAATGGGAAGAGCGTCCAGACGTAAAGCTGGTAACAACTGTAGACCCAGGAGGCGAAACACCTGATTGGAAAGGTGAAATCGGCTTTGTTCCTTCTGTAGTTGAAAAAACTGCTCCATCTCCAGAGAATACCATTGCTATTGTATGTGGTCCTCCTATTATGATTAAGTTTACCTTCCCTGTATTAGAGAAATTAGGCTTTAAAGACGATCAGATTTACACTACATTGGAAAACCGTATGAAGTGCGGCGTAGGTAAATGCGGCCGTTGTAATGTAGGCAAACTTTACGTATGCAAAGACGGACCTGTATTCAGCAAAGAGCAATTAAATAACATTCCTGCTGAAGAATATTAATCGTATTACGATTCCTAATAAGCAACAAAGCGGAGACAGTGCTAAACATTGTTTCCGCTTTTTGTTTTTACACTCTAAACGTATCATATTACAGTTTAAAAGATAAAATAATTTTTGTATAAAATTATCAAGTAAATTAATCTACTATAATTAAAATATATATAACTTTGATTCGAAAAATAAAATGCACACAGGAATAAACAATAAAAAGCTGATTATTAATCAACTAATCAAAAATAAACATCTACAAATACTACAATTATGAATGAATCAAACATAAAAGATTTAAGAAAAAAAGATAAAAGACCAAGAAAAAAAATAACTACTATTGCAATCTACACCATAATAACAATAATAGTTTCATTGATTGCAATTGACATTTATAACAGTAGAGACGACATTGTTGCCGGTTTTAAAGATGGTTATCAAGAGGGTTTAAATATGAAATAGAAAAAAGAAGTGACCTTACCATATGATATATACCGATAAAACAAAAAGCTTCTCAATAAAAAAAGTAAATAAATACATAAGAGATTCCAGGGCTGTTTCTTCTATACTAATTGTTGGATCAATTTTAAGTTCTATATATTTCATAGTATGGTTTATTTCATACAAAATTCTAAACGGTTGGGATATAGTTCTCGACGGTGACCCCAACGCTTCGCTTTTGAAAGGACCACTTTACATAACAGTTTTAGAAGCCATGATTATTGGCCCTATAATAGAAACATTAATTTTTCAAAAGTTTCTCTATTTTATCGCCACATTATTCAGTTGGTTCAGGCATAATAAATGTAGAATTGTAATATTGGGCGCTTTCATTTTTGGCTTAGCACATTTTTTCACTCTATTATATATTATCACAACAGTAATAACCGGAGCTTTCTTTATGTATTTGTATGTCATAAAACAAAATAAAAATGCGTATTGGAGTGTTGTTATTCTTCATTCAATGATAAATGGAGTTGCTATTTTTCTTAGCTATTTTGAATAACAATCGAAATAAAATAAACTACTATATATCAATAAAATACATAATATTAGTCAACCGAAGTTAGAGATTAAGATATAACCAGTCAACTACAAACTGGGATAAGAACCTATTTAATCAATCTTTATCAGACTATAACATTACCAATTATAGAATTCTCCGTACACCCGGATGTACAGACCTCCTACACCCGGATCTACCCAAAAGGTACACCCGGGTGGACACTCTTTTTACACCCGGGTGGAGATATACATTTCCGAGCTACTTTCCTGTATAACAAACACTTGTTTTGAAATAATAATATCAGAAATACAAAAGTGCTAGATTGCCAGATCACCGCTAGATCAATTTGGATTGATCTAGCAGCTATACTCTACTCATTTACAATCCATTAAATGGATACTGCTAGATCGCTAGATCATTTTCCTGTTTCTTATTTTTCTGAGAGAAAATCCGGGGGATAAAATTGCTTGTAGTATGGCAATATATTAAAAATTAACAGACCGTTTTAAGTTAAAAAAGACCTGTTGAAAACTTACTGAAATATTTTTCTTAAAAAAAGTGGGGAATTGTGGAGAAATGTGTAATTTTACAATCTCAAACTATATAGTACACTTGATGGATCGATTTTTGGGTAATATTGAAGCCAAAGCGGATGTAAAAGGTCGCCTTTTTATTCCCGCTTTATTCAGGAAACAGCTCCAAGCTGCCGCCGAAGAAAGGCTGATTATGCGCAAAGATACCTATCAGGACTGTTTGGTTCTTTACCCCGAAAGTGTTTGGAATGAAGAACTTAACGAATTACGCGGACGCCTCAACAAGTGGAATCCTACTCACCAGCAAATATTCAGGCAGTTTGTTTCCGATGTAGAAATTATTACACCAGACAGTAACGGACGAATTCTTATTCCAAAACGTTACATGCAAATGGCCGGCATCACAATCGATGTCAGATTTATTGGAGTGGACAATACTATTGAAATATGGGCGAAAGCAAAGGCGGATAAACCGTTTATGAATCCCGAAGAGTTCAGCCGGGAGCTTGAAAAAGTAATGAACAATAAAGTTATTAACGAATTAAAACCACCAACAACAGAATGAACGAAGAAATAACATACCATGTACCGGTGCTCCTCAAAGAGAGTGTAGACGGGATGAATATCCAGCCCGGAGGGACGTATGTAGACGTAACTTTCGGTGGTGGCGGACATTCAAAAGAAATTTTAAGTCGCCTTGGTAAGAGCGGCACACTCCTGGGATTTGATCAGGATGAGGATGCAGAAAAGAATATTGTGGATGATAAACGTTTCATCTTTGTGCGCAGTAACTTTCGTTACCTACATAATTTTCTGCGATATCACAACATTGACAAGGTAAACTCTATCCTTGCCGATCTGGGCGTTTCTTCTCATCACTTTGACGACAGTGAAAGAGGTTTTTCTTTCCGTTTCGACGGGAAACTGGATATGCGAATGAACAAGCGTGCCGGAATTACTGCGGCCGAACTGGTCAACACTTACGAAGAGGAACGTTTAGCCGATATTTTCTACTTATACGGTGAACTGAAAAACAGTCGTAAACTGGCTTCGGTTATTGTAAAATCTCGTGCATCAAAGCATATCGAAACCATTGAAGATTTTCTTTCAATTATAAAACCTCTTTTCGGAAGAGAAAGAGAAAAAAAAGAACTGGCAAAGGTTTTCCAAGCTTTGCGTATTGAAGTTAATCAGGAGATGGAAGCATTGAAAGAGATGCTACTTGCTGCTACCGAAGCATTAAAACCGGGCGGAAGACTGGTGGTAATTACTTATCATTCATTAGAAGACCGAATGGTTAAAAATATAATGAAGACTGGCAATGTAGAAGGTAAACAGGATCAGGATTTCTTCGGAAACCTGAATACGCCTTTCAAACTTGTAAACAACAAGGTAATTGTACCAGACGAAGACGAGATTGTACGCAATCCACGTTCCAGAAGTGCCAAACTAAGAATTGCAGAAAAGAAATAGGAATTATGAACGAGAACGAAGAGATTAAAACAGAACAGACTCAGGAAAATGGCAACCGTAAGGATGCCAAGGCTAAGGGTATGTCTCTAAAAAGTATTCTTGGAGGTGATATCCTGGCCAATGACTTTTTTCGTCGCCAGACAAAATTACTGGTTCTTATCATGGTTTTTGTGATTTTCTATATCAGTAACCGTTACTCGTGCCAGCAACAGTTGATTGAAATTGACCGTTTGGAACAGCAGCTTACTGATATTAAATACGATGCACTGACTCGTTCTTCCGAATTAATGGAAAAAAGCAGGCAATCGAGAATAGAAGAATATGTATCAACTCAGGAAAGTGAACTTCAAACAGCCACTAATCCTCCATATTTAATTAAGAAATAAAAAATGGCTGTTGATAAAAGAAGCATAATGACTCGTTACTTCTTCATCATTTTATTGATGGGGCTGGTTGGTGTTGCCATTGTTGTAAAGGCAGGTATTATTATGTTTGCCGAAAGACAATACTGGAAAGATGTGGCCGATCGTTTTGTTAAGGAGAATGTAATAGTTCATCCTAGCCGGGGAAATATTATTTCTGCTGATGGCAAATTAATGGCCAGCAGCTTGCCGGAATATAAAATTTACATGGACTTTAAAGCTGGTGGAGAGGTAAAAGACAGCATTCTAAGAGACAGCATGAAAGTGATTTGTCAGGGACTTCACAAGATATTCCCCGACATGTCGGCTGCCGAATTTAAATCTCATCTTCAGAAAGGAAGAAAAAAAGGAAGCAGAAGTTACCTTATCTATCCTAAACGAATCTCTTATATACAATATAAAGAGGTAAAGAGGTTACCGGTTTTCAACATGAACAAGTATAAAGGTGGTTTCCACGAATTAGCTTTCAACCAACGTAAAAAGCCTTTCGGTTCACTGGCAACCCGTACTTTGGGAGATGTTTTTGCTGATACTGCTCAAGGTGCAAAGAATGGACTGGAACTTGCTTACGATACTATCCTGAAAGGTAAAAACGGAATAACTCACCGCCAGAAGGTGATGAATAAATACCTGAACATTACTGATGTTGCCCCTCAGGACGGACTAGACATTGTTACTACCATTGATGTGGGAATGCAGGATATTGCAGAAAAAGCATTAATAGACAAACTGAAAGAAATTGATGCTACTGTGGGTGTTGCAGTACTAATGGAAGTTGCCACAGGAGAAGTAAAGGCTATTGTAAACATGACTAAATGCAGTGATGGCAATTACCGCGAAATAAAGAATAATGCTGTATCTGATATGATGGAACCTGGTTCTACATTCAAAACAGCATCTATCATGGTTGCATTGGAAGATGGGAAAATAACTCCTGACGATGGAGTAGATACAGGTAACGGTCAAAAGTTAATGCATGGACGCGTAATGAAGGATCACAATTGGGCAAGAGGTGGATATCAGTATCTAACTGTTCCTGAAATATTGATGGTTTCTTCAAATATTGGAGTTTCCAGTATAATTGACAATGCTTATTTTAATAACCCCAAAAAGTTTGTTCAGGGATTATACAAAGTAGGTATCAATGCAGATCTTCATATTCCAATAAAAGGTGCAGGAAAGGCTTTTATCCGTATTCCAAACAAGGACAACTGGTCTAACACAGCTTTAGCATGGATGTCTATTGGTTACGAGAGTCAAATACCTCCTATCAATACACTTGCATTCTATAATGCAATTGCTAATAATGGCGTAATGATAGCTCCTAAATTTGTAAAGGGAGTAATGAAGAATGGAGAAATGATTCAGGAATTTCCTACTGAAGTAATTAAACAATCCATTTGCTCTGAAAGAACTCTGAAACAAATTCAGTCTATCTTGCAGAGAGTAGTTAGTGAAGGATTGGCTAAGCCAGCCGGTTCTAAACAGTTCCACGTTTCTGGGAAAACAGGTACAGCTCAGATCTCTCAGGGAAAAGGAGGATACAAATCTGGAAAAGTAAGTTATCTGGTTAGTTTCTGTGGATATTTCCCTTCGGAATCGCCTAAGTATAGTTGCATCGTTGCTATACAGAAACCCGGCCTTCCAGCATCAGGTGGTTTGATGGCAGGTAGTGTATTCAGTAAAATTGCAGAAAGAGTTTATGCTAAAAACCTGAGTACGGACTTATCTTTAGCTGTTGATTCGAACTCTGTAGTAATACCGAACGTAAAATCAGGTGAAATAAATGAAACAAAATATGTACTCGATGCTTTGAAAGTGCAAAACCGGGAACAGTTCACTCCTATTGGCTTTGGAAGAAAAGCATGGGGAACAGCTCAGCAAAGTTCTAACTCCGTTATTATTACAGAGAGAATGACTCTTAAAAACTTTATGCCTAGTGTTATAGGTATGGGTGCAAAAGATGCCGTATATTTGCTGGAAAGTAAAGGGCTTAAAGTTGCTCTGTCCGGAATGGGCAAAGTACAATCTCAAAGTATTCCGCAAGGAACAAGAATAGTAAAAGGACAAACAGTAACCATACAATTGAATTAAATAATAATTATGAAATTAGATCAAGTAATAAAGAATATACAAGTGACTAACCTTATTGGTCACTCAGATATTGATCTGAAAGGAATTAACTCTGATTCCAGAAAAGTGGAATCCGGTCATCTATTTGTTGCAGTAAAAGGTACACAAACTGATGGACACTCTTATATATCAACAGCTATAGAAAAAGGAGCAATCGCAGTTTTGTGCGAAGAACTTCCAACTGAGCTTTCCGAGAATGTTACATATATTCAGGTAAAGGATACTGAAGATGCTGTTGGTAAAGCTGCTACTGCATTTTATGGCGACCCAACTTCTAAATTAGAGTTAGTTGGTGTTACCGGAACAAACGGAAAAACCACAATTGCTACATTATTATACGATATATTCCGTCACTTTGGATACAAAGTAGGATTACTTTCTACTGTTTGCAACTATATTGATGATGAAGCTGTACCTGCAACTCATACCACCCCCGACCCTATTAGCTTAAATGAGTTATTGGGAAGAATGGCAGATGCTGGCTGCAAATATGTATTTATGGAAGTCAGCTCACACTCTATCGATCAAAAAAGAATCAGCGGGCTTCGTTATGCCGGAGGTATTTTTACCAATCTGACAAGAGACCATTTAGATTATCACAAAACAGTAGAAAATTATCTGAAAGCAAAGAAAAAATTCTTTGACGATCTTCCAAAGGATGCATTTGCTTTGACTAATGTTGATGATAAGAACGGAATGGTGATGTTACAGAACACAAAAGCCAAAACATATACTTATTCATTAAGAAGTCTTTGTGATTTTAAAGGCAAAATCCTTGAAAACCACTTTGAAGGAATGCTGCTTAGTTTCAACGAAAAAGAGCTTGCAGTACAATTTATCGGTAAGTTCAATGCGTCTAACTTATTAGCTGTATTTGGAGCAGCTTGCTTGTTAGGCAAGAAAGAAGAAGATGTTTTACTGGCGCTTAGTACACTTCGTCCGGTAGCCGGCCGTTTCGATTCACTTCGTTCTCCACAGGGATACACAGCTATTGTAGATTATGCTCATACCCCAGATGCGTTGGTAAATGTATTGAGTGCTATTCATGAAATACTCGAAGGCAAAGGGAAAATTATCACTGTAGTTGGTGCCGGAGGTAACAGGGATAAAGGTAAACGTCCTATCATGGCTCAGGAATCAGTAAAAGCAAGTGATAAAGTAATTATCACATCTGATAATCCACGTAACGAAGAACCACAGGATATTATAAATGATATGCTTGCAGGATTGAATGCTGAAGAGCGTAAAAATGTAATCACTATTGTTGATCGCAAAGAAGCTATTCGCACAGCTTGTATGTTGGCACAACCCGGAGATGTAATCCTTGTTGCGGGTAAAGGTCACGAAAATTATCAGGAAATTAAAGGTGTGAAACATCACTTTGATGATAAAGAAGTTCTTAGAGAAGTTTTCGGAAACTAATAAGTTAATACATTAAAGCTTATGTTATACTATTTATTTGAATATCTACATAAATTCGGTTTTCCGGGAGCAGGAGTATTTGGTTATATCTCTTTCCGTGCATTGATGGCTCTTATTCTATCATTGCTTATCTCCTCTATTTACGGAAATAAGTTTATCGATACATTGAAACGTAAACAAATATCGGAAACTCAAAGAGATGCAAGCATTGATCCGTTTAATATAAACAAAGTTGGAGTACCAAGTATGGGTGGTGTTATCATTATTGTTGCCATACTTATTCCTTGCTTGTTACTTGGTAAGCTTACCAATGTATATATGTTGCTGATGCTGGTAACAACAGTTTGGCTTGGAACTCTTGGATTTCTGGATGACTATATTAAAATATTCAAAAAAGATAAAGAAGGACTTCACGGAAGATTTAAAATTGTAGGCCAGATTGGTCTGGGATTAATTGTAGGACTGACTCTTTATTACAGTCCGCAAGTAGTTATCCGCGAAAACATTGAAATAAAACAAGGAAAGCATATTGTAGATGTTATTCATACTAAAAGCAATATAAAATCTACCCAGACAACAATTCCATTCTTTAAAGAGAATAACTTTGATTATGCAGATTTAGTAGGTTTTCTGGGAGAAAAAGCTCAGCCAGTGGGATGGATTATATTCGTATTGGTAACAATCTTTGTTGTAACGGCTGTATCCAACGGAGCTAACCTGAACGACGGAATGGACGGGATGGCCGCGGGAAACTCGGCAATTATAGGACTCACGCTGGGAATACTGGCTTACGTGTCCAGTCACTTGGAGTTCGCAAGTTATCTGAATATTATGTATATTCCCGGATGCGAAGAACTTGTAATCTTTATTTGTGCATTCATAGGTGCATTAATCGGTTTCTTATGGTATAATGCATATCCGGCACAAGTCTTTATGGGAGATACTGGTAGCTTAACCATTGGAGGTATTATTGCCGTATTCGCTATTATTATTCACAAAGAATTATTAATTCCTATATTATGTGGTGTGTTCCTCTGCGAAAATTTCTCTGTCATTATGCAGGTTAGCTATTTCAAAAGAGGAAAGAAAAAAGGAGTTCGCCAAAGAATATTCAAACGTACTCCAATACACGACCATTTCCGTACAACGATAGCTCAGCTTGACCCAACTTGTACGTACAAATTCACTAAACCAGCCAATGTATATCATGAATCAAAAATAACTATCCGTTTTTGGATTGTTACAATTTTATTGGCTGCCATAACAATAATAACTTTAAAGATAAGATAACATGCCTAAAAGAATTGTCATATTAGGAGCTGGAGAAAGCGGAGCTGGTGCAGCCGTTTTAGCTAAGAAAGAAGGATTCGATGTTTTTGTATCGGATATGTCTATCATTAAAGACCAGTATAAGGAGCTTTTAGACTCAAAAGGTATTCAATGGGAAGAAGGACAACATACAGAAGAATTGATTCTGAATGCAGACGAGATTATTAAAAGCCCTGGAATTCCTAATGAGGCTCCACTGATTCAGAAGTTAATAGAAAAAGGTACCCCAATTATTTCTGAGATAGAATTTGCAGGAAGATATACAAATGCAAAGATGATCTGTATTACCGGAAGCAATGGAAAGACTACTACAACTTCTTTGATTTATCACATCTTTAAGAGTGCAGGACTAAACGTAGGTTTAGCTGGAAATATTGGTCAAAGTCTGGCTCTTCAGGTTGCTGAATGTAATTATGACTATTATATTATAGAGCTTAGCAGTTTCCAACTAGACAACATGTATCAGTTCAGGGCTAATATCGCTATTCTAATGAATATCACCCCTGATCACTTGGATCGATATGATCATAACATGCAGAATTATATAGATTCTAAATTCCGCATCACTCAAAATCAGACAGATGAAGATGCATTTATTTTCTGGAATGATGATCCAATTATACAAGAACAACTAAAGAAACATGGCATACATGCTCACCTGTACCCATTCTCTATAGAAAAGGAAGAAGGAGTTAAGGCTTATGTTGATAAAGATAAAGTTGTATTCAGTGAGCCAATAGCTTTCAACATGGAGCAGGAAGAGTTAGCTCTTACCGGAACACATAACCTTTATAATTCTATGGCCGCTGGTATTTCTGCTAATCTTGCGGGAATAAAGAAGGAATATATAAGAGCTGCTTTGAGTGACTTTAAGGAAGTTGAACATCGTTTGGAAAAAGTAGCTCGTGTTCGTGGAGTTGACTTTATAAATGACTCGAAAGCTACCAATGTAAATTCTTGCTGGTATGCTTTGGAAAGCATGAAAACCAAAGTGGTTCTTATTCTTGGAGGAAAAGATAAAGGAAACGACTATACAGAAATTGAACAGCTTGTAAAGGATAAAGTTTCTGCTTTAGTTTTTCTTGGACTGGACAATAGTAAACTTCACGATTTCTTTGATGGTAAAGTCGAAAAGATCGTAGACGTTACTTCAATGAAAGATTGTGTTGAACAAGCTTACAATCTGGCTAAGAAAGGAGAAACTGTATTACTATCTCCATGCTGTGCAAGCTTCGACTTATTTAAAAGCTACGAAGACCGCGGCCGTCAATTTAAAGAATGCGTCAACAATTTATAAATTAGTATATGGATCTGTTAAAGAACTTATTCAAAGGAGACAAGGTAATCTGGATTATCTTCCTGTTCCTTTGTGTAATCTCTGTCGTTGAGGTTTTTAGTGCCGCCAGCACATTAACCTACAAAACAGGAGATCACTGGGCTCCTATTACACAACACACGGTTATTTTATTGGTCGGCGTGTTGGTTGTATGGATTACCCATAAAGTTAATTACAGATATTTTCAGGCTATTCCAGTCTTCCTGGTACCTATATCGGTAATTCTGCTGGTTTTGGTAGTTGCAACAGGAGCCATGACCAACGGCGCTGCCCGCTGGATGAATATTTTCGGGCTTCAGTTTCAACCGTCGGAACTTGCTAAAATGGCTGTAATTATAGCTGTATCATATATCTTAGCAAAGAATCAGGAAGAAGACGAAGCTAACCCGAGAGCATTTAAGTATATTATGTGGATAACAGGACTGATCTGTGCTTTAATTGCCCCTGAAAACTTGTCTACTGCAGCTCTTCTATTCGGAGTCGTTTTTTTGATGATGATTATTGGACGAATCCCATTCCGAAAACTAGCTATTCTGGTAGGAAGTATTGCCGCCATCGGTATCTTTACAATTGGGGTTACAATGCTTGTACCTGATAATACAAACATTAAGTTCCTACATCGTATGACTACATGGAAAAATCGTGTTTTCGAATTTGCAAGTCCAAAGAAGGATATTCCTGCTGCTAAATTTGATATAGACGGGGATGCACAGGTAGCTCATGCCAATATCGCCATTGCAACAAGTAATATTATTGGTAAAATGCCGGGTAACAGTGTTGAAAGAGATTTCCTTTCACAAGCTTTTTCGGATTTTATCTTTGCTATTATCATTGAAGAATTAGGATTGATTGGTGGTGGATTTGTAGTAATTCTATATATCTGGCTGTTAATACGAGCGGGACGAATAGCGCAAAAGGCAAAAGGGAACTTTGCTACTTTCCTGGTAATGGGAATTTCCCTTTTACTGGTATCTCAGGCAATTATGAACATGTGTGTGGCAGTAGGACTAATTCCGGTAACCGGACAACCGCTTCCACTGATCAGTAAAGGAGGTACTTCTACTTTGATTAATTGCGTATACGTTGGTATGATATTAAGCGTAAGCAGATACACTGCAAAACTGGAAGAAAATAGTAGTTCAATAGATACAAAGGTAGAAGACACTACCATTAATAAAGAAGAAATTATAGCTGAAGAAAGTTTAGCTTAAAAAAAGTTTATTCATATATTTGTTGGTAATCAACAAGATTGAGATTATGGAAGAGAAATTAAGAATAATAATTAGCGGAGGAGGAACAGGAGGACATATCTTTCCGGCTGTTTCTATAGCCAATGCGATAAAAGAACAGCATCCTGAAGCTGAAATTCTCTTTGTTGGAGCTGAAGGAAGAATGGAAATGCAACGGGTACCTGCTGCAGGATATGAAATAAAAGGTTTACCTGTAAGTGGTTTCAACCGCAAGAACTTATTTAAGAATTTTGAAGTACTATATAAATTGGCTAAAAGCCAATTCAAAGCATATAGCATTATAAAACAATTTAAACCTCATGCAGCTGTTGGTGTTGGTGGATACGCAAGTGGCCCTACACTGAAGATGGCTGGGATGATGGGGGTGCCGACTCTTATACAGGAGCAGAATTCATATGCAGGAGTTACAAATAAGCTTCTGGCTAAAAAAGCAAAAAAGATATGTGTTGCCTACGAAGGAATGGAGAAGTTCTTTGAGAAAGACAAAATCATTCTGACTGGTAATCCTGTTCGTCAGGGACTTGTGAATAATAAAATATCCCGTGAAGAAGGTATAAACTTCTTCCACTTAGATCCGGCGAAAAAAACAATCCTGGTTATCGGAGGAAGCCTTGGTGCCCGTACCGTTAATCAATGTATAATGAATAATCTGGATAAGATTAAAAATTCGGATGTTCAGTTTGTTTGGCAAACAGGAAAGATATATTACGAACAAGCTTTGCAGGAGGTTAAGAAAGCAGGCGAACTACCATTGTTTGTGACCGATTTTATTTCGAGCATGGAACATGCATACGCTGCCGCCGACTTAGTAATATCTCGTGCCGGAGCCGGTTCAATATCCGAGTTCTGCATACTTGGTAAAGCAGTAATCCTGGTTCCATCTCCAAATGTAGCCGAAGATCATCAAACAAAAAATGCTTTGGCATTGGTTGATAAATCAGCAGCTTTATACGTAAAAGACAATGAAGCAGAAAACAAATTGGTAGATATTGCTATTGAAACAATTCATCAGGATAGTGTTTTAAATGATCTTAGTATGAATATCAAAAAGCTTGCTTTCACCAACTCGGCAAGTGTTATTGCGGAAGAAGTTGTTAAGTTGGCAAATGAATATAGAAAGAATCATGGAAATTAATCAGATAAAATCCGTTTATTTTATTGGTGCTGGTGGTATAGGCATGAGTGCTTTAGTACGTTATTTCCTTTCCAAAGGAAAAAATGTAGCAGGTTATGACCGTACTCCTAGCGAACTCACAGAAAAACTCATTGAAGAAGGAGCAAAAATACATTATTCAGAAGATATAAAGTTAATTCCGGAAGAATGTCTCGACAAGAATTCAACTCTTGTTGTTCTTACTCCGGCAATTCCGAAAGAACATGCTGAACTAAACTTCTTTATTGATAACAATTTTGAAATTCAGAAACGTGCTCAGGTTCTGGGAACTATTACAAGAGCAAGCAAAGGATTGTGTGTAGCCGGAACTCATGGAAAGACAACAACTTCCACAATGACGGCTCACATTCTGCATCAGTCAAAGGTTGATTGCACAGCTTTCCTTGGAGGAATATCAAAGAATTATAAGAGTAATCTGATTCTATCTGATAAAAGTGACTTTACTGTTATTGAAGCCGATGAATTCGATCGCTCATTCCATTGGTTGCACCCATATATGTCTGTTATAACTTCTACAGACCCCGACCATCTTGATATCTACGGAACAGAAGAAGCTTATTTGGAAAGCTTTGAGAAGTATACTTCACTGATACAACCTGGTGGATGCCTGATAATCCGTAAAGGAGTCTCTTTACAGCCAAAAGTTCAGGAAGGTGTTAAAGTGTATACTTACTCAAAAGAAGAAGGAGATTTCCATGCAGAAAATATCCGTATTGGCAACGGAGAAATATTCATAGACTTTGTAACTCCAGATGAAGTAATAAAAGATATTCAGCTGGGTGTTCCGGTTAGCATCAATATTGAAAATGGAGTTGCAGCAATGGCTCTATGTTGGCTAAACGGAGTAACAGCCGAAGAGATAAAGAGTGGAATGGCTAGTTTCGGAGGAGTAGACAGACGATTTGATTTTAAAATAAAAAATGATAAAGTTGTCTACCTGAGCGATTATGCACATCATCCATCTGAAATTAAGCAAAGTATAATCTCTGTACGCGATTTGTACAACGATAAAAAAATTACAGGTATATTCCAACCTCACTTATATACTCGTACACGCGATTTCTATAAAGATTTTGCTGACAGCTTATCACTACTGGACGAAGTTATCTTGCTTGATATTTATCCGGCTCGTGAACTCCCTATTCCTGGTGTTACAAGCAAACTGATTTTCGATAATATTCGTGAAGGAGTGGAAAAGAGTATGTGCACTAAAGAAAATATGCTATCTGTATTGAAAGATAAAAAAATAGAGGTACTTATAACTCTAGGTGCAGGTGATATTGAAGATTACACAACCGACATTCAAAATTTACTGAATAACAAATGATAAAGAAAATTCTGCTACTGATCGTTATGCTGCTCATTATCGCATATCTTATAACAGCGATAACAGCTTTCAATAACAAGTCTGATAATAAGACTTGCAAGGATATTGAATTGATCATTAAGGACAGTATAAATGCAGGATTTATCACAGAAAGAGAGATAGCTTCTTTGCTTAAGGATGAAGGCATTTATCCTGTTGGAAAAAAGATGGAAAGAATCCAGACAAGACAACTGGAGGCAGAGCTTACAAAGCATCCGTTGATAGACAAGGCTGAGTGTTACAAAACACCGGGTGGGAAAGTTTGCATGGAGATTTCGCAACGTCTTCCTATTCTTCGGGTTATGAATTACAAGGGGGAGAGTTTTTATTTAGATAATCAAGGTAAAATAATACCTCCTGAAGCCAAATGCACAGCACATTTAGCTATTGTAACAGGATATGCAGAAAAGTCCTTTGCTATGAGGAGCTTATATAGATTTGGTGTATTTTTGCAAAATGATAAGTTTTGGAATGCTCAGATTGAGCAAATAAACGTAACACCAACCAGAGAAATTGAGTTGGTTCCACGAGTTGGAGATCACGTCGTATTCCTTGGGAAAATAGATAATTTTGAAGAAAAACTTGGACGACTAAAAATTTTCTATGAAAAAGCTTTGAATAAAGTGGGATGGAATAAATACGAACGCATCAACTTAGAGTTTAGCAACCAAATAATTTGCACAAAAAGAGAAGAAACTAATAAGCCAGTGTAACTAAGAACTAATCTATTAGAACAACATTCTAAAAGATTAGTACATTGACTATTAAAAATTAGAAAGATATGGCAGAAACAGATTTTATCGTAGCTATAGAGCTGGGATCATCTAAGATTACCGGGATAGCAGGGAGAAAAGAAAGTGACGGAAGTATTCATGTCCTTGCTTATGCCAAGGAGGAATCTTCTTCGTTCATCAGAAAAGGAGTAATCTATAACATAGATAAAACAGCTCAAAGCCTGACCTCTATCATAAATAAGCTAGAGAGTGCATTAGACAATGAAATTTCAAAAGTATATGTAGGCATCGGCGGACAATCCATCCGTACGGTTAAAAATATAGTAGCCCGTCATTTAGCTACTGAGGAGATTATTACAGACGAACTTGTTGATTCCATCAAAGATGAAAATCGTCAGATTCCATTGATTGATATGGATATACTTGACGAAGTTCCACAGGAATACAAGATTGGCATCAACTTACAAGTCGACCCGGTTGGTGTACTTGGAAGTAACATCGAAGGACGCTTCCTCAATATAGTAGCCCGATCTTCAATAAAAAAGAACCTGCAACGATGCTTCGAACTTGCAAAAATTGAAGTTGCAGATTATTATATTTCTCCATTAGCTGCAGCCGATGTGATTCTCACTGATACTGAAAAGCGTACAGGCTGTGCATTAGTAGATTTTGGAGCCGACACAACAACCATTGCTGTTTATAAGAACAATATTCTTCGTTACCTTTCAGTTCTGCCATTGGGAGGTAATAATATTACTCGTGATATTTGTGCATTGCAATTGGAAGAAGACGAAGCTGAAAATCTGAAAGTGAAATATGGCAACGCTATTTTTGAAATAAATGATGACGAAGGACCAAAAACATACCTTTTGGAGGACGAAAAACGTACAATAGAAAGAAAGGTCTTAAACGAAATTATTGAAGCACGTGTTGAAGAAATCATTGCTAACGTATGGAATCAGATTGAACTTTCCGGTTATCAAGGAGATTTAATGGCCGGAGTTATAATCACAGGAGGATGTTCCAATTTGAAAAATCTGGATGAAGCAATTAAAAGTAGAACAAAAATAAACAATGTAAAAATTGCAAAGTTTGTTCGAACCGGAATCAGATCTAACGGACCAGATTTATTGATAAAAGACGGAACTCAAAATACGATTATCGGCTTATTGAATGCTGGAAAAGAAAATTGTTGCTTACTTGAAAATGCTAAGCCGGTTGAAACATCAATCAAATATGATGCTCCTGAACAGACACTCTTCCCGGAAGATGATGACGAGCAAGAAGAATATGATGAAAAAGACGCTCTAAGAACAGAAGAAGAAAGACTAAGAAGAGAAGAGGAGAAAAAAAGAAGAGAAGAGGCCGAATTAGAGAGAAAAAGACTGGAACAAAAGCGAAAAGAAGAAAAAGCCGCGGCGAAAGCTGCTGCAAAAGCTGCTAAAAAAGCAGAGCCCAGTAAGATCAAGACCATGTTTGAGAGACTTACAAAGGACATGTTCAGCGATGAAGGCGAATAACATAAATAGCAATATAGTAATTACATCACATAAATAACATATAGTTATGACAGACGATATAATGCCATTTGAATTCCCAACAGACACCCCAAGTATTATCAAGGTGATCGGTGTGGGTGGCGGCGGTGGAAATGCTGTTAATCACATGTATAAGGAAGGCATACATGATGTAACATTCGTTCTGTGCAACACAGACAACCAGGCTCTTGCAGAATCTCCGGTTCCTGTTAAGTTACAATTAGGACGTTCCATAACCGAAGGACTGGGAGCTGGGAATAAGCCTGAACGCGCCTCAGCTGCAGCTGAAGAAAGCATCGAAGATATTAAAACACTTCTGAGCGATGGAACCAAGATGGTATTCATTACAGCAGGTATGGGTGGAGGAACCGGAACCGGTGCTGCCCCTGTTATTGCTAAGACAGCCAAGGAAATGGATATTCTGACTGTAGGGATTGTCACTATTCCATTCCTTTTCGAAGGTGAAAAGAAAATTATTCAGGCACTTGATGGTGTCGAACAGATAAGCAGACATGTAGATGCACTACTTGTTATCAATAATGAAAGGTTAAGAGAGATTTATTCTGATTTAACCTTCATGAATGCTTTCGGCAAAGCAGATGATACTCTTTCAATCGCAGCAAAAAGTATTGCTGAGATTATTACCATGCGAGGTAAGGTTAATCTTGACTTTGCAGATGTAAATACCATTCTGAAGAACGGTGGAGTGGCTATTATGAGTACCGGCTTAGGTGAAGGCGAAAACCGTGTGAGCAAAGCAATTGAAGATGCGCTTCACTCTCCATTACTGAATAACAATGACATCTTTAACGCAAAGAAAGTATTGCTTAATGTTTCTTTCTGCGAACAATCTGAGCTTATGATGGAAGAAATGAACGAAGTTCACGAGTTCATGAGTAAGTTCGATAAAGGTGTAGAAGTTATCTGGGGTGTTGCTGTTGACGATGCACTTGGGAATAAAGTCAAAATTACAGTTCTTGCTACAGGCTTCGGCATGACAAGTATACCCGGTATGGATGAAGTTATCAGCAAAAGAACTCAAGAAGAGGAAGAACGCCTTGCACAACTGGAAGAAAAAGAAGAAGAAAATCGCCGACGCATTGTTATTGCTTATGGTGAGGAAGCACTTAAAGGGGGTGCTAAAGCACATAAAAGACGACGTCATGTCTACATTTTCAATCCAGAAGATTTAGATAACGATGAAATAATTGCTTCTGTTGAAAACTCTCCTACCTATCAACGAGACAAAGCTACTTTAGAAAAAATCAAAACCAAGGCTACAGCTGTAGAAACAGTTGCTACTCCGGAAACGGAAGATGGTAGTAATATTATAAGTTTTAATTAAAAAAAGATCTATTATGAGTATATTTGACAAAGTCAGCGATGACATTAAAGAGGCTATGAAAGCCAAAGATAAAGTAAAACTGGAAGCTTTAAGAAATATAAAAAAATACTTTATTGAAGCTAAAACAGCTCCAGGTGCAAATGATACATTATCAGATGAAGCTGCCACTAAAATTATTCAGAAACTGGTAAAACAAGGAAAAGACTCTGCTGAAATTTATATCGGTCAGAATCGTCAGGACCTTGCCGACGGAGAATTAGCCCAAGTTAAAGCAATGGAAGTTTACCTTCCAAAACAAATGAGTGCAGAAGAACTGGAAACTGCAATTAAAGAAATTATTGCAGAAACTGGTGCTACCAGTGCCAAAGATATGGGTAAAGTAATGGGCGCAGCAACAAAGAAGCTTTCCGGATTAGCTGAAGGACGCGCTATATCTGCTCTAGTTAAAGAATTGCTGGCATAAGTTTAGTCAGTCTTATCATATAAAGGAAATGGGGTTATTCGCTTTGGATAACCCCATTTTTCATATCCTTCCTTCAGGTCTATATCTAAGATCGTTTTCCAGAAATTCAATTCTCAGAGACTTAATATCATTCTAAACCACCTAGTCTTTATATCAAGCCAATCGCTAATCAAATAGTTCTTTTAAAACATCCAATGATTTTAATGGTGGGAATTCAGGCAAATGAAGACGATAATAATCAATAATTATAAGTAAACAGCGGTTCCGCTCTACCCTACTCATTGCAAACAGATGCATTGTTTCATAGTTCATACGCATTAAATTAACTAACCTGGAAGCATCATCAGACTGAATAAAAGAACTATGAAACGGTTTCTTTGCTGTAAAACAAGCATTCAGTAAATCGAAATAATCGCCATTATTGTAGTTCTCCAGGTTTGGATAGAGACCAAGAAAACGAGAAAGCCGCATAAGAAATACTAAATGAAAATTTGCAAATCCTTTACTCTGCTCATCCAGCCATTGAATAGAATGGAGTAAATATGCAAACAGAGGCTTATTCTCAACCTCTTCACGAACCGCACGATATAAAAACTCTGCAATAAAAAGAGCAATAGCCGATTTATATGGATCATAAGGAAGTGAAGAAAAAGGATAAAAAGATTTAGCCTCCTTCATCTTATGAAGATTTGAAGTTGGACGATAATCAGCTTCGAACTCAATAATTGATAGCGGTTGAAAAAGCACTGATTTTACAGTTGCTTTCTTTGAACGCGGTAGTTTTACCAAAAAAGACGCTCTTCCTGAGCGCTCAGTATAAATATCTACAATATTAGAAACATCGTTGTATTTTATAGAATGAAGAACAATTCCAAAAGATTTTTGTAGCATAAATTACTCCAATTCCTTATTTGTGACTTTTAGTAACAAAGCTACAAAAAAAGAATATAACCGCAAATTTATAGATGAAAGTATAATCATCCGAATAAAAAAAGAAAAAAACAACGTGCGTTATCCTATTGATAATCAAACAATAAAATAACAACAACAGAAGTTTTAAGATAAATCTCGAAAAAAATTTGCCGGAATATTTTGGTAATTCAAAAATAGCATCTATCTTTGCATCCGCAATCAGGGAATAACACGATTGCAAAAACAAAAAGACACCACAATGGCCCGTTCGTCTATCGGTTAGGACGCAAGATTTTCATTCTTGAAAGGGGGGTTCGACTCCCCCACGGGCTACAAAGTTAAAATATAAATTCAAAGAATTAAAAGATTAGTCGAAAAGATGGCAAATCACAAATCATCAATCAAGAGAATTAGACAAGCTGAGACAAAAAGACTTCACAACAGATACTATGGTAAAACCATGAGAAATGCTGTTAGAAAGTTGCGTTCTACTTCTGACAAATCAGAAGCTACAGCTATGTACCCTGGCATTACTAAAATGATCGATAAGTTAGCAAAAACTAACGTTATTCACAAGAATAAAGCTAACAACTTGAAGTCTAAGTTAGCAATCTACGTTAACAAGCTTGCTTAATACAAAGAACTGAAGTACATTCTTTATATAATAAGGTCGGATTATTTAATCCGGCCTTTTGTGTTTATAGCTATTCAAAATTAAGCACTATAAAAAAGTGCAACGATATGAAATTTAGGCAAATTAAAGTGTTCAGAACCAATTAAAATCACTATATTTGCTTTGTTTAAATAATTACAAATTAAATATGACTGAAGAACAAATAGCGAATAATGATTCAATGTATTCCGCGGACAGTATTCAGGTACTAGAGGGATTAGAGGCTGTTAGAAAGCGTCCTGCAATGTACATTGGAGATACTGGCGTAAAAGGTTTGCACCATTTAGTATATGAGGTTGTTGATAACTCAATCGACGAAGCCTTAGCCGGCTATTGTGACCACATAGAAGTTACTATCAACGAGGACAACTCAATTACCGTTCAGGATAACGGACGAGGTATTCCTGTTGATTTCCACGAGAAAGAACAGAAATCAGCACTTGAAGTTGTAATGACTGTACTTCATGCTGGTGGTAAGTTTGATAAAGGCTCTTACAAAGTATCCGGAGGTTTGCACGGTGTAGGTGTATCTTGTGTGAACGCTCTTTCAACATTGTTAGTTGCTCAGGTTGCAAGAGACGGAGAATTATTCCAACAAGAATATTCCTGCGGTATACCTAAAGAAGCTGTTAAGGTTGTAGGAACAACAGACAAGACCGGAACATACATAACCTTCCATCCTGATGGCTCAATCTTCACCACAACAGAATATAAATATGATATCCTGGCAACTCGTATGCGTGAGCTTGCTTATCTGAATGCAGGACTTACAATCTCTTTAACCGACCGTCGTGTAAAAAATGAAGCGGGTGAAGTTAAAAAAGAGACTTTCCATTCAGAAGAAGGTTTAAAAGAATTTGTTCGTTTTGTCGATTCATCTCGTGAAAAGCTTATCAATGATGTAATTTACATCAATACAGAGAAGCAAGGTACTCCTGTAGAAGTAGCAATTATGTATAATACTTCCTATACAGAGAATATCCACTCATACGTTAACAATATCAACACAATAGAAGGAGGAACTCACCTTGCTGGTTTCCGTCGTGCACTGACTCGTACACTAAAAAAATACGCTGAAGATGCTAAAATGCTGGAAAAAGTTAAGGTTGAGATTGCCGGTGATGACTTCCGCGAAGGTTTAACTGCTGTTATTTCTATCAAAGTAGCAGAGCCTCAGTTTGAAGGACAGACCAAAACCAAGTTAGGTAATAACGAGGTTATGGGAGCTGTTGACCAGGCTGTTGGAGAAGCCTTGACAAATTACCTGGAAGAGCATCCAAAAGAAGCCAAGATGATTGTTGACAAGGTTGTATTAGCTGCAACAGCTCGCCACGCAGCCCGCAAAGCTCGTGAAATGGTACAACGCAAATCGCCAATGTCTGGTGGTGGACTTCCCGGAAAGTTAGCCGACTGCTCTGATAAAGATCCTGAAAGATGTGAGATATTCCTTGTCGAAGGAGACTCTGCAGGTGGTACAGCCAAGCAAGGCCGTAACCGTGCGTTTCAGGCAATTCTCCCTCTCCGTGGTAAGATTCTTAATGTGGAGAAGGCTATGCGTCACAAAGCTTACGAAAGTGAAGAAATTCGCAATATCTATACAGCATTAGGAGTAACTATCGGAACTGAAGATGACTCACAGGAAGCAAATATTGAGAAACTACGTTATAAGAAGATTATCATCATGACCGATGCCGACGTCGATGGTGCTCACATCGACACACTTATCATGACTTTCTTCTTCCGCTTCATGCCTCAGATTATTCAGAATGGTTACCTTTATATTGCCAACCCACCACTCTACTTATGTAAAAAAGGAAAAGTGGAAGAATATTGCTGGACAGAGGCTCAACGCCAACGCTTTATTGAGACTTATGGTGGTGGTTCTGAAAACGCTATTCACACTCAACGATACAAAGGTTTGGGAGAAATGAACGCCCAACAGCTTTGGGACACAACAATGGACCCTGAAAATCGTACTTTGCGTCAGGTTACTATTGACAATGCTGCCGAAGTTGATTATGTATTTTCAATGTTAATGGGTGAAGATGTAGGACCTCGTAGAGAGTTTATTGAAGAAAATGCTACTTATGCAAATATTGATGCATAAACAAAACATTATATTATAAAAAGAGAGGCTGTGTAAAACTACACAGCCTCTCTTTTTATATATAGCAATCAATGATTTTAAAAAGAATCTTTTTCCAAATTATATCCAGATTCAACCTACAAAAGCGTCTCTGTGACTGGCAAGCTATCTTCTTTTAATTGTCTGCATCCCTTTTTCTGCCATCTCTTTGGCATATTCCTCACGCCCCATAGCTTTTATCCTATCAATGCAGGCATTTCTATCCGAGTTGAAAAAGAAGCCAAACAGCTTACTTACAACGTTTGTAAACTTCTTGCAATCGCCCACATCTGTTGAGCACTCTGCGCAGGTTTTATACCCTTTTTCCATGCAACAAGTACGTGTTTTGCACCAGGTTGCTTTTTCGTTTTTCAGGCAGCCCATACAGCCTCCCTTCAAATATTGCCGGCAAGCACCGCAATAGAGACCACATACAGCAATCAGTTCCTGATTAATTTCAATCGTTTTTTCCATGCTTTAAAGTATTAAAAGAATCAGTGTCTTACTATTCAGGAAAACATTTCAACTTAACATTTTCTGTACGAAATGATCTATTTCCTGTTCATTGATATTTGAAACAGAAGAAGTTGTTTTCATAATCTTCTTAACAGCAAATTTCTCGAGCATATTCATCTTTTCAAACTGAATTTCACCACCCATAAACCCTCTTGCTTTGGAATGACGAAGTAATTCCTCCGGAAACGAACGAACCATTTCCTCCTTTTGCTTTATTTCATCTGGTTCCATTCCACAAAGGAAGAGCCCAACTTCTTTAACAGCAAATAAAGAAACATGATTCTTCAAACAAAACTCTCTGAATTTCTTCTTAGCAGAGCCTACATAAACAGAACTTCCTACAATAATACGTTCATAAGAAGAGAGATCCGGAGAAATATCTACGCTTAAATCAATCATAGTCACATCATCATCCATCAAACGTTCCTTAATCATACCGGCAACCTTTTTAGTGGTGCCATATTTAGAAAGATACACAATAGCTGTTTTCATAGGCCTGTAATATTTAGATTAGATAATTCCTCTATTCTTCATTTCCTCTGCTGCAATCTCAAGTTCAGTATACCAATCCTCTCCAAATTTACGGACAAGTGGCTCTTTCAGGAACTTATAAATAGGCATATCCTCTTTTTCTCCAAGAAGAACAGCCGCTTTACATACGCTCCAGCGGTGATAATTTACAGCTTTAAATTCAGAATACTTCTGCACACGAATAGGATAAAGATGACAGGAAACCGGCTTATAGAAGTCCACTTTCCTTTCTCGATAAGCTTTCTCAATGGCACAATAACAACATCCTTTTTCATCATAGCAGGTAAAAACACAATCCTTACCATTCACAATGGAAGTAACCAGGTCACCATCCTCATCTTTATAACAAACGCCTTGCTTTTCAATTACAGCCTGTGCTTCAGAAGAAAGGTCCTCCCAGATAACCGGAAGGACCTTCTTTAGTTGTTCAACTTCTTCTTCTTCCAATGGCGCACCGGCATCACCCTCAATACAACACTCCCCTTTGCAGGCATCCAGGTTGCATAAGAATTTTTCCTTGAACACATCAAGACTGATGATGGTATCGTCTATTTGAATCATCCGAATATTATTTAATTAATACGTTGCCAGTCATTTCTTTTGGCGCTTCCAATCCCATAATTTTAAGGATAGTTGGAGCAATATCAGCCAAACGACCTTCAGCAACCTGAGCATCTTTATTTTCTGTTACATAAACACATGGAACAGGGTTCAAAGAGTGAGCTGTGTTAACAGAACCATCTTCGTTTACAGCATTATCAGCATTACCATGATCGGCAATAATAATGGCTTCATAACCGTTTGCCTTAGCAGCTTCAATAGTTTCTTTCACACAAGTATCAACAGCAATTACTGCTTTTTCGATAGCTTCGTATACACCAGTGTGTCCAACCATATCACCATTAGCAAAGTTTACTACGATAAAGTCGAACTTGTTCTTGTTAATTTCAGCAACTAAAGCATCTTTTACTTCGTAAGCACTCATTTCAGGCTTCAAGTCGTAAGTAGCCACTTTAGGAGAATTAATCAGGATACGTTCTTCACCTTCGTATGGAGCCTCACGTCCACCGTTAAAGAAGAATGTAACGTGAGCATATTTTTCAGTTTCAGCAATGTGAAGCTGAGTTTTCTTCTGAGAAGAAAGATATTCGCCCAATGTATTTTCAACATTGTCTTTATCAAAGATGATATGAACACCCTTGAAAGAAGAATCATAAGGAGTCATGCAATAATATTGCAATCCCGGTACAATCTTCATTCCTTCTTCAGGCATATCTTTCTGAGTAAGAACCACAGTAAGTTCCTTAGCACGGTCGTTACGGTAGTTGAAGAAGATAACAACATCACCTTCCTTAATTCTTCCGTCTACACCAGCATTCACAATTGGTTTGATGAATTCGTCAGTAACATCTGCATCATAAGATTCCTGCATTGCAGTAACCATGCAATCAGCCTTTTTACCAGTTCCATTAACCAACAAATCATAAGCCTCTTTCACACGAGCCCAACGTTTGTCGCGGTCCATTGCATAGTAGCGACCAATAATTGTAGCAACCTTAGCAGTAGTTTTCTTGCATTGAGCATCAAGTTGTTCAATAAAACCTTTACCACTTCTAGGGTCGGTATCACGACCATCCATGAAACAATGGATAAATGTATTTTCAATTGCATATTCCTTAGCGATTTCAGTCAACTTGAAAAGGTGATCAAGAGAACTGTGCACACCACCGTCTGAAGTCAACCCCATAAGGTGAACAGACTTACCTGTTTCCTTTGCATAAGTGAAAGCAGAAACAATTTCCGGATTTTGCATGATTGTATTTTCGCGACAAGCCTTGTTGATTTTTACCAAATCCTGGTAAACAACGCGTCCTGCACCAATATTTAAGTGACCGACTTCAGAGTTACCCATCTGACCATCAGGTAAACCAACATTTTCTCCACTAGCCTGAAGCTGTGAGTTTGGATATGTTTTTACCAGGTAATCCCAGTAAGGAGTTGGAGTGTTAAAGATAACATCTGCTTTAGAATGGTTCCCTATTCCCCATCCATCAAGAATCATTAAAAGAGCTTTCTTAGCCATACTATTAATTGTTTAATTACTCATCATTTTACGAGTGCAAAGGTACGAAAAAAAGCAATAAGATGGTGAGTTTTAGTACTCATTCACATTATAATACAAGAATTCTCCTTATTCATTCTTTCGAGCTTTAAAAAGTCACTTTTGCACTACTGCTAATATACAACTTAAAACCTTCTTTTAACATAATAATATCAAAGATTATTATTTACAGATCACTCTCATATTTTTTACAAGCGCAATATTTTCACTTTTATTCGGATCAAATTCACCTAAGCTATTGCATATTCTAATATCCTTCAAACAACCTAGTTTATAATTCATTTTGCCATCATTCTCATATAAAAAAATCGAATCACCTTGCAAAACCTTTTTGTAAAATATATAATTTTTATCTCTATGTGCAAGTTCACGATCATCATAAGGATACTTTTCCTTATAATCAATTATTTCATGTTTCAGATCTTCGAATTTTTTATTCTGTCTTATTCGAAAAGTTGTTGATAAATTAAATTCTACCATACTATTTCTTGTCTTAAAAACAAGTTGTTCTAAAGACTTCTTATGTCCATTTCTAAGATAATAAGAATACTCCATAATTGTATCATTATAAAAATATCTCTCAGTATAAAAAGGAACAGTATCACATAATGTTGTAAAATAGAGTTTAGGATCTACCTGATCCTTAATTATACTATACCAATATCCACCTTTGTTTTGATAATAAATATATTTATCTTTCTCTTTACCATTACTATAACATATTCTTACAGTTATGGCACTATCGTTTTTTATGATTGCAACATAAGGTTTTTGAGGTTTCTCATCATTACTATTCACTCCTTTCATGGAATATTCATCAAATGTTTGATATAAAACATAACCATCCGATAATTGGGATTTATGGGGATTGCAACTTGTTAATACCATAATAAGTAGTAGATATAAACATTTTATCACTTTCATCGTATTTTTTTTTGCCGAACCGATATCAATTGACCATTCTTAATAAGCAATACAGACCTATCCTTATAATATTCATATGTAGGACGTTGGCAAAAGTTTCTACTATTAAAAAACAAGGTTAAATTCAGACTATCTGGTAACGCAGTATTTTTAAAGGTTAAAATTCTATTTGTTATATCCTTAAAACCATAAATAGAAACGCTATCAAAATCTGCTTTTTTAAACTTAATTTCTCCTTCTTTGTCGGTTAAGAGAATGCCATATTTTAAAGCTGCCTTAACAGGTATGTCTTTTTTAAAACCTACAACTTCTAAGTTCTCTATTGGTTCATTGTTTTGGTTCAGAGTTTTAAGTACAAAAAACTGACTTTTATTCCCTTTCAGTGAATATTTTAGAACCATGTTTAATTTCTCTACTGGCGTATAGCTTAAGATTAAAGAATCTTTTTTGATTTTCCATTTTCCTATTGAAAAGTACAGTCGAGCTTCACATCCGGCCCGTTTAAAGAATGTTGAATCTTCAAATAGATCTAATTGAGAATAACAGAAATTATTCTCCCAAGTAAATGATTCTTTTAATTGAGATTTCACAAACAATTTCTTCTCTGAAAATCCAAGTCTTTGGGATACATTGATTGAATCTGAAATAAATTGCTTTTGCTTCTTAGTACAACTAAAAGTCAGTAAAACAATTATCAGAACTAAATAATATCTATTTATCTTTATCAACATACATATATTTCTTTCAAATCACCCAATTAACCCCCAATAAATAATTATGCCCTTCTTCTCGTTTATACATATGTTATTTGAATATCATTTTTTTCAATTGTTCTTAATCCAAACAGGCAAACAAGTTCCTAACCATAAGCCGAGTAAAAGGAAGAATATCGATGATAAAATTATATTTATCTTCACATTTAAGATATATAAAACTAACATAACAGAAAAATATCCCCAAAACAGATAAAATACTATTATATTAAAATAAATATATAGATTATACAATAATCTCATTTTCATCTTTTAATCCGATTTACTAATTCTAAAATAATAATTAAAATCACCAGGATAGCAGAAAAAACACCTGTCCTCAAATATAAAGGTACATATTCTTCAAAAAAGAAAGAGGACACTAACTTAAGGAATCCAATTACATATAAAAACACCAATATATTTTTCATTAGCATAATTCAATATCTGGTTGGAGTATAAATATCCTTAATTAGCATTGACTGATTATCCATAATTTACAATTAGTTATTTATCGACTGCGTGATATCTTGAATATTTAGATACACTAAAGATATTAAAAGAGCCGGAATAATCATCAAATACAGACAAATAGTTGTTGATAAATAAAAAATAGAATATCGAATTTCTTTGATTCTCAGTAAAACCCTTTTTTAAAACATATTCACCCGTTCCATAACTCTTACAATATAAATGCATAAAGTCGGCAAGATTTTTACTTTGATATTCTTTATCCACATCTTTATCTATATTAAAAGTATAAACACTTATATTAGATTGAAGTTTTATTTGCTGATTTAAGACTTTTCTTAAGAAAGACAAATAATCCATTTCAAATGCTCCTTCATTATATAGTATCCTCAAATCTCGGGATTCAATTCGTATAATTTTACCACCTTCTCCTTGACAATAAAATGGAATTCCCATAAATAAAGATGGTCTAACATCATTAGATATTAATAATATTAAATTATTATCAATAGATATATTCTGCTTTTTATTACATGAAATTATGGCAAATATGCAACAGCAAAACATAAACATTAATTTGGAAATTTTCATAAGTTCAACCTTTGCAAATATTATCACATCTATTTACTCATAGCATTATAAAAAAAGAGAAACGCCTGATCGACCTAACAATAATAAGACGCTCTAAGGCATTCTTTTAAGTAAATAATATCACATCTGGCAAATTTAGCTATTTGTATTGAATATTTATTATTGTTTCAATAATTAAATTAAAATAAAAACTCCAATCATATATAACATGTATATCAATATTTAAGCAAAGACAACATCCCATCTTATTAATAAATCAATAATAGATTCTCATTTGGTGGCAGCAGTGGCAGGAAAAAAGCCATTTTTACCTTTCCAGAAATAAACTTTTGAAAAAACTGCAAATTGCAGAATTCTCAGATTTTTATTTTCAGAACCGGAAAAAGTATTATTTTGCTGCCACTGCTGCCACCAGCAAAAACATATATACTTATTATTCAATGCATTGCAAAATACAGTAAGACTATCGGGGTGGACAGGGTGGAGTAAAAAAGAGTGTTTTCGGTTTCCAGAAAATTAATTTTGAGAATTCCGCAAAATGCAGAATTATCAAAATTTTATTTCTCAGAACGAAAAAAGAACAATTTCTCTCCACCCTCTCCACCCCAGCGAAACGGATTAGTCTATCATTCAACACTTTACAAAATAATAGAAATGAATTCAGGTGACTAAAGAAAATATTAATGATTAACCGCAATCAAACTAATGCAGTTCTCAGCAGACATTAATCATTTATTGGCGGGAGGTTGAAGCAAACATGTACATGTTCGGAGCCAATCATGTACAAGATTGAACTCAAACATGTACATGATTGGAAAAAGGTAACCTTTTGTTTTTATTAGTTTAGAGCGGGATATTTATTAAACACCTTAATAAAGATGTTTTCTTATCAGAAGTTGAGTGATAATTGTCCGTCGCCCAGTAAATTGAAAGTCATTCTGTGATAAGGAGTTGTGCCGTGAAGAGCTATTGCCGCACGGTGTTTCTTTGTGGGGTAGCCTTTATTGTGATCCCAATCATATACAGGGAATTCTTCGTGCAGACAGTTCATATAATCGTCCCTATAGGTCTTTGCCAGAATGGAGGCTGCTGCTATAGACAGGTATTTACCATCACCTTTCACAACTGTGGTGTGAGGTATTTCTTTATACTTTTTGAATCGGTTTCCGTCAATAAGCAGATGTTCAGGGATAGCTTTAAGTTGATCTACCGCGCGGTGCATGGCAAGAATTGAAGCATTGAGAATATTGATTTTATCAATTTCTTCGGGTGTAACAATACCCACTGCCCATGTCACTGCTTCCATTTCAATAACTTCACGAAGGGCATATCGTTGCTTTTCTGTGAGCTGTTTGGAGTCATTCAGCAATTCGTTCTTAAAATCGTGAGGAAGAATTACGGCAGCGGCAAAGACTGAACCTGCCAGGCAACCGCGTCCAGCCTCATCACATCCAGCTTCTATAAGGTCTTTATTGAGATATGGTAATAGCATAATTTCTAATTTATGTGGAACAAAGATAGAGTTTTATAGAACAAAATGTTCTCCCCTACCAAAAATTACTAAAAAAACGCCAAATAATGAACTTCCTAAGTTTTAAAAACAGCTTATTTTGTTTCATTGCGAAACGTAAAAACGAAATGCTAAAGTTAATATGATTCTCATTATCAGATTTGAGTACATTTCATATTTCATTTCGTTTATGTAAGAAATAACCTTAACAAGAAAGACATGAAAAAAACATTACTTTTATCGTGCTTCACATTGGCTTTCGCCTTAAATGCCACTGCACAAAAGATTGACTTCAATCTGCCAGGCAGACAGCCGGAACAAGTTACCGAAAACGGCTTCACTCCGTGGGCCATTACTACAGGAGTAAAAGACACTCTGGTAATAGACGAAACAAGCGGATTAAAAATCGTTGTTGCCAACGGCCCTAACTCGGCGGGCAAAATATTGAAAGCCAACTGGTGGAAAGACGGAGTAAGCAAATATTCAAAACTTATAGGAGACGGTATCGCCATATATGACTTTGTTGACAACAACACACCGCAGCTGCAGTCAGGTTCGGCAGAACTCACCGTCACAATCAGCGGCCTCACGGCAGGCAAACATTCCATTCTTGCATACCACAACAACACCGACGGATTCACAGCTCCGCCAGTAGATGTATATGTGGACAATGTGAAAATGGTTTCAGGAGTGCTACAGACCAACAGAGCACAGAAACCTTCAAATAGTGGACAGTCGTATATTACGTTCAACGCAGAGACTGGCAAGGATGTGGTTATATCTTACCGCACTGTTCCCGACCCATCGGTGAACTATACCGCTCAATATTTCACAACCACAGTGTTTGTCAATGCCATCATTCTGGACGAGCCTAATCCACTAACAACGGCATTGAATCCAACCCCGGACAATCGTGATATGCACACCGATGCCGACAATGGTACATACACGCTGAAGTGGTCACCTGCAGTAACAGCAGTGAAACACCATCTCTATATGGGAACATCCGAAGGTGCTATGAGCGAAATTGCTATCCAAACAGATACGTTCTATGTAATGAAAGATGCGTATTCACTGAACACGTACTATTGGCGAGTAGATGAGGAAGACGCAACAGGAAACACATATAAAGGCGAGACATGGTCATTCCGTCCGCGACATCTTGCTTTTCCTGGTGCAGAGGGCTATGGCCGCTATGCCACCGGAGGAAGAGGCGGCACGGTTTATCATGTAACATCGCTTGCTGACGATGCGTTGGCACCACAACCTGGAACTTTCCGTTATGGGATTAGTAAAGTAAGCGGACCACGTACCATCGTGTTCGATGTTGGCGGAACTATCCAGTTAAAAAGCCGCCTTACCTGTAGCGACCCCTATGTCACCATTGCAGGACAAACTGCCCCTGGCAACGGAATCATGTTCCGCTCGTGCCCGTTCGGCATGGCGTCCGAAGGCATCACCCGCTTCCTGCACATGTTTCTCGGTCATGATGCTGCAACATCCGAGACTGGATGCGACGGACTGGGAATGGCCGGAAACAATCACGCTATCATGGACCATTGTTCCATAAGCTGGACTATAGACGAAGCTTTCAGTAGTCGTAATGCAAAGAACGTTACATTGCAGCGCACCATGATATCAGAAGCATTGAACGTTGCCAACCATCCTAACTACCCTTCAGGTACAGCGCATGGTTATGCGGGTACGATAGGTGGAGACACCGGATCATACCATCACAATCTGCTGGCTCACAACGAAGGCAGAAACTGGAGTCTCTCTGGCGCTCTGGACGGAAGCGGCGCATATGCTGGTCACCACGACGTATTCAATAACGTGTGCTACAACTGGTGTGGACGTGCTACAGACGGTGGAACTCACGAGGGAAACTTTGTAGGCAACTACTACAAAATGGGACCATCTACAAAGATGCTGCAACTACTCAACGCACAACTCGAAGGTACTGGCACCGGCTCACAGAGTTATTACGTGAATGGAAATATCCGTGAAAATCTTGACGGAAGTAAGACTCAGGACAAACTTAATGATACTTATAAATATACTCTATCAAACGGGCAGGTGTTGAACTGGACTGTATTCCTTGACAAGCCATTCTTTGAATCATACGCCACCATCGAGACAGCTGATGCTGCTTACAAAAATGTATTGTCCGACGTAGGCTGCAATATGCCAATGCTCGACAACCACGACATACGTATGGTGAACGAAACTCTTAAAGGTATCACCACAACCGTAGGTAGCAGATCGGGGAAGAAAGGTCTTATCGACTCTGAAGAAGATGAAAATTGTGAAGGCTTCAACGGCATCAACATCAATGAAGCACACAGAGCAAGCGATTTCGACACCGACAATGACGGTATGCCGGATTGGTGGGAAAAGGCGAAAGGACTGAATCCTGCTGAAGCTGACAATAATGCCGATCCGGATAAAGATGGTTACACCGTTCTGGAAGATTATCTTAACTGGCTGGCAGAGCCTCACTTCACTATTAATAAAAGCATAAGCATAAACTTGAAAGAATATTTCGCAGGCTACGACAACAATCCTTCATTCGAAATTATCGGAAGTTCGGATATGTCCTACGATAGCAACGAAGGAATCTGTACATTCACCCCTGCAACATCGTTTACCGGTTTCCTGAGCATAAAGGTAAAGGCAACAGATGATGACAATGTAGGTTCGCTGACACGTAACTTCAACTTCTATGTATCGAGTGAAGCGACTGGCATCAATAACGTTCAGACCGACAACGCTTCGACCGCAAGCGATATCTATAACGTTTCCGGAATAAAAGTTCGCTCAAATGTCAGCAGCACTGATATATCTAACCTTGCTCCCGGTATTTACATCATAAAGAAGCTGAACGACAAAACGGTAACAAAGAAAATAGTAATAAAATAACTATCAACGGGCAGAAAAACATTAAATTAATAAAATCATGAAAAAACATTTTATTTGTATCATCTTAATAATGACGATGGCAGTGCCTCTATTTGCACAGCAACAACTCAACCCAAAAGATTATGAATACTCATCAAGAGAGTGGAAAAGAATTGTAAGGGGAAGCCCGGATGCTTTCTTCAAGACAGAAGAAGCAAAACGAATTGCTGATAACGTATTAGCATATCAACGGGAAACAGGTGGATGGCCTAAGAATCTTCCAATTCATCGTCCGCTTGGCGACGAACTGGATGTTGTGTTGAGCGACAAGAAGAAACGCAATGACTCTACGACCGACAACGATGCAACTATTCTGGAAATGACTTATCTGGCCAGACTTTACAAACAACAACCGGAAGAACGCTACAAAAAAGCATTCTTGCAAGGTGTGGAGTTTTTGCTCAGTGGACAGTACAATAATGGTGGCTGGCCACAATTCTGGCCTGAGAATCATGGATACCAGGTACAGATTACTTATAACGACAATGCAATGGTGCAGACTTTAATGGTTATCCGCAACCTGCGCAACGGCGTGGCACCGTTTGATTCATTGGTGGATGATGCAATGAAAGTTCGTTTAACAAAAGCTTTTGATAAGGGAATAGAATGTATACTCAACACACAAATTATTGTAAACGGCGAACCAACTGTATGGTGCCAGCAGCACGATTACAAGACTTTAAAACCCACTTCTGCCCGTGCTTATGAATTGGCTTCTTTCTGTTCGGCAGAAAGCGCTTCATTGGTGCGCCTGTTGATGGAACTTCCCAATCCCGACAAACGGATTAAAGCTGCCGTTAACGGAGCTATGAAATGGTTCGAAGCTCATAAACTGACTGGTATCAGGGTAGAACGTTTCACTAACGAAAACGGCAAGTCGGATACACGTGTGGTAAATGACGAAAAAGCCGAACCAATATGGGCTCGCGATTATGACTTAGAGCAAGGAAAGCCTCTGTTTTGCGACCGAAACGGTGTGCCAGTTAAAACATTGGCAGAAGTAGGTCACGAAAGACGCAATGGTTACAGTTGGTATAATAGTGCACCGGCAAGCCTCTACAAGCAATATGAAAAATGGAAAAAGAAGTATATGTAAGTTATCTTTCAGTCAAAAAATAAATAATAAGTATAACTCCAAATGAAAAAAATAGTATTGTTCATTGCCCTTTCATTTTATGCGGTATTTGGTTCAGCACAAGTTGTAATGTCCAAAGCTATAGAGAATGGTAGAACCGGAGCTAATATAACAACCACTGCCAATTCAAATAGTGCTCCCCATTCAAAACTCTATAATGCAATTGTTTCTAATGGAGAAAGCATACAGGCTGCTATTGAAGCTGCTCCTCAACAACCCACGGAGCCTTATATTATACTGATAAAGAGCGGAACATACAATGAAAAAGTTATTATTGACCGACCAAATATCGTACTTCTAGGAGAAGATAGGGAAAAGACCCGGTTAGTATATGCCGAACTTTCAAGCAAACGAAAGATTCATGAATATAAAGGGCAGCCTGTGGGTAATGGGGTGATTGTTTTGCAGAAAGGTGCAGACGATTGTATAATAAGTGGTTTGACTGTTTACAACAATTATGGTAGTACAGTAGAAGCTACGACTTCACATCAGATGTCAATTTTTGGACGTGCCACTCGTACAATCATTATAAACTGCAATGTATGGGCAGATGGAAATGATGCTTTATCATTATGGGCTTCGGAGGATGGAATGTATTACCATGCCGATCTCAATTTAAGATGTCCCGGGGTAGATTTTCTTTGCCCACGTGGTTGGTGTTATGCCACTCGTTGTACATTCTATGGAGATGGACGCGCTTTAATCTGGCATGACGGACGTGGTGATTATGACAAGAAACTTGTTATAACTGATTCACATTTTGATTCTAAAAGTCCTGTCACCCTTGGCCGTTATCATCACGACTCTCAATTCTTCTTGCTGAATTGTACTATGACCAACAAGATTATTGATAATCCTATTGGATATGCTTATTCAGACAAGGTACTTGATACATGTCCTTGGGGAAAACGGGTTTATATGTATAACATAAAACGTGAAGGTGGGAACTTTGCATGGATGAAAAATAATCTTGAAGAAGCCAAAGGATCGCCCAAACCAGAAGAAATTAATGCCCGCTGGACATTTGGAGGTAAATGGGATCCGGAAGCAAAAATTAAATCTTTGTGGAATGTTCTTGCTTACTAATCTGGTTTTCTTAGAATATTGCAAAATACTCATTCACGACTTTACCTATATCCTCAGATTGAGGTAAAGATAAATATGAGCTGCCTGTACAACAGATGATACTTTATTTGTTGTACAGGCAAACTAAAAACATAGACAACAAGTTGGCTATGTTCGTTTTATAAATCTTCAACTTTCCAATAACCGGTTCTATTTGTCCCCCGTCTAGACAGCATTCCTTTATTCTTTAAATCAGCAATAATACGTTCACATTGGCGTTTGCTCAGATTTAAAATATTGGCAATATCTTTGGCAGTAATCTTAGGTTCTTTTCGAATAAGATTAATTAATTGCATTTCTCTATCGTTCATGTCATTGCCGACATCATTGCCGACATTTGCATTATAATTCATTTTCACAAACTGTACTTGAAACGATAATCCAACTTCGCTTTCTTGTAGGCCACCTTACTCTAAAAGCTATTAAAAAGAAATCATTGATTGATCAATCTTAACCCAACAGGATGCTCTGTAACTTGAATAAATGGAACTTGAGAAAGTATTAAAACAACACCAGAAGACGCTCTACCAACATAATTCTGATTTATTTCTTCTCTAGTAATAAATCCTTCATTCAATAGTTTATTGTATGTTTGTTTAAAGATCTCTATTTTTATTTTCCCCTTATTTCCATTAGAGGTTATTCTTTCTATACCTCCCCAATCAACTTTAACAACTCTATTTTCTCTGCCCGATTTTACCAATATCTTTCCTTCAAGAGGCATTATATGTTTTTCCCACATATAATCAAAACTCAGACGTTTTAAAGGCGTACGAATTATTATATCATTCTCTATAGTAGACTGATCAAAATATAATATTTCAATCCTTAATTTTTTAGCTACTTCAATAGCATCTGGGCGTACACGCCCATCCGTTGCAACAATAGCTTTTGTACAATCAAAATAAGATTTTGCACCATAAAGTTCCATGATCATTTGTCTATTGACCTCTCTAGTTGAATTACCATACATTTTTACCTGGATGGCTATTTTCTCTTTATCTTTAATAGCAAAGACATCTATACCATAATCACCACTATAATCAGTCACATCAGCATTATAACCATTCTTTCTAAAATGGCAGCAAACATATTCTTCAAATTGTCTTGGATTCATTAGTCCTTCAAGTTAGCAAATGGGCGTTTCCCATATCTGAGTTTAAAATCTCGAATTAAATCACTTTCAACAATAGCAGGATCATCGTTTTGTACTGGTTTCCAGCAAACAAGCAAATCATCAGATTTATTTAATTGCCAAATATATCTTCCTCCCCAATGTCCGACATTACCTCCTTGTCCAAAAATGAAGTATTGTTTTAGTCTTGATTGCAAGGTTGCACGGCTTCCATCTTTTCCAGCCTTTCCAATATAAACAACAATCGTATCATTAACCCATTCATCATTCAATTTATTAATAGGAACATTGGGATTTCTACCTTTAAAGTGACCTCCACTACCGACTTCTAGAAAGTTTGGTTCATTCCTATCTATCCTTAGAATCATATAAACACCTTTTGACAATGAAATCATTGAATAATCATTAAATAGCGCTTTCATTGATTTAAATCCTATAAAGCCATTCTCTTTTAATTCTTCAATTGTTTTGAATTTCATCATTCTATAATCTATTAATATTTATTTCCAATATTTTTTCTCAATATACCGAACTATATATTTAGCAGTTTCTTTCTCTGCTTCAGATGCATTTGAACTTTGTGAAATCATAATATAAAACTGTCGCTTTCTTTCAACGCCTTCTTTATCTAAGCCCAGCAGTTCCTGCTCAATCATGTTATGCAACTGTTCTTTTTCTTTCTGTTGCTTAAAATATAAATAAAAGCAATAGGGAATTAATATAAATAATAATAGAGGAAATATACATGCCACCAATATCAAAAGAACAACCATCAAGCAGCCGCCCAAAATTTTGCGTTCATCTCCATTCATAAGAATATATAATTAACTTGAGTTTTTTATACTAAGATTATTATTAAACAATCAATTTAAATAATTCTTTTCTCATCTTTTGTTTTTAGTACAAAACTAAAAAATAATATAAACAAAAGTACACATTTTATCGAACAGCTAATCTATTCTCAGCTATTAAAATTTATCAATAAGCAAAAAAATAACAAAATAGTTCCTAAAAAAATGGGGGGATAGTCTGTAGATTAAAAGCATTATGTGCAATTGCTACCGAAAAAATTACCTATACATCTGAAATAAAGAGTAATGTATAAGAGTAAAAATGATCAAAAAGCAGAAATAAAGAGATAACAGAACCTGATTCATTCTTTAGTTGACTTGACAAATATAAACTCATAAACACATTCTAAAAATAGAGTTTTAAAGAATGTGTTTATGAGTTTATATAATTTTACCGAACAATAATATTTTAATATTAAAACATCTTCCTTACTCGTTCAATACCCGCAACCAATGCATCTACCTCTTCTTTGGTATTATACAAACCGAAAGAGGCACGCACTGTACCTTCAATACCCAAAGCCTGCATAAGCGGTTGAGCGCAATGGTGACCGGTACGAACGGCAATACCAAGGCGATCGAGCAATGTACCCATATCAAAATGGTGAATGTCTCCTACAAGGAAGGAGATTACACTACCCTTTTGGTCGGCCTCGCCAAAGATTCTCATACCCTCGATTGTTTTAAGGCGATTCATGGCATAAGTAGTAAGCTCATGCTCATAAGCTGCAATCTCCTCAATTCCAATCTTTGATATATAATCAAGAGATACTGCTAATGCTGTTGTTCCGATATAATCGGGAGTACCAGCTTCAAACTTATACGGAAGTTCATTGAATGTAGTCTTTTCAAAACTTACAGTCTGAATCATCTCTCCTCCTCCCTGATATGGAGGAAGTTTATCGAGCCATTCTTCTTTTCCGTAAAGTACACCCACACCGGTAGGACCGTAGATTTTATGTCCTGATAATGCATAAAAGTCTGCATCCAGGTCTTGTACATCTACTTTCATGTGTGGAACCGACTGAGCTCCGTCTACAAGAACAGGAACACCATGTCCATGCGCAAATGCAATCATCTCTTTCACCGGATTGACGGTTCCAAGGACATTGGATACATGAGCTATGGAAACAAGCTTTGTACGTTCTGAGAAGAACGACTTATACTCATCCATCAGCAGTTCACCCTTTTCATTGATAGGAATAACCTTTATGGTAATCCCTTTACGGGCTGCAAGCATTTGCCAGGGAACTATATTGCTGTGATGTTCCATGGTTGAGATTATAATCTCGTCACCTTCACTGCAGAATTCTTCCCCAAAACTGAACGCCAAAAGGTTGATAGACTCTGTAGTGCCGCGGGTAAAGATAATCTCGTTTGTGCTGCGGGCATTGATAAACTGCTGAACAGTTTTACGTGAACCTTCGTGCAATTCTGTAGCCTGCTGACTAAGGAAATGGACTCCACGGTGCACATTGGCATTTACAGAATAATATTGTTCTGTAATAGACTCAACCATGCAGCGAGGTTTCTGAGTAGTAGCTCCGTTATCGAAATATATCAGCGGCTTACCATACACTTCGCGTTGAAGTATAGGGAAGTCCTGGCGAATAGATTCTATATTGATCATTGAATTACTATTTTTAAATGGATGAGTTTATTTACATCCTCTGCAACCTACGCATTTACTCAATTCACCACGGAAGCGTTTCTCGATAAGCAGATGCAGACGTTCTTTCAAAACGTCTATCCGGATATTGTCTACCACTTCATTGACAAAAGCAAACATCAACAGCAAGCGTGCTTCTCTTTGTGAGATACCACGAGCTTGCATATAGAAAAGTGCACCCTCATCCAGTTGTCCTACTGTTGCACCGTGACCACACTTCACATCATCAGCATAAATCTCGAGTTGTGGTTGGGTAAACATTCTGCATTCTTTGGTTATGCAAAGATTACGGTTTGTCTGTTGCGAGAATGTTTTCTGTGCATCCTTGCGAACCAATACTTTCCCGGCAAAAGCTCCGCGAGCTTCATCATCGAGCACATACTTGAAGAGTTCGTTGCTGGTACAGTTGGAAACAGCATGGTCAATGAATGTATGATTGTCCACGTGTTGATTCTTATCGGCAATAGCCATACCGCAAAGGTTTATCTCGGCATGTTCTCCCGCCAGTAAAACATGGGTACGGTTGCGTGTAGTACCGTTATGCAGTGTCATTCCGTTAAGAAGAAGGTTGGAACCTGCTTCCTGACGAACATAACAGTTAGAGATTCGTGTACTGGCTGTGTGAGTTTCTTCAAGCTCATACATATCGAAAACAGAATCTTTACCTGCAAAAATCTCGATAACCTGAGTAGTAAGGAAGTTCACTTGGTCCTGTGCATGGTCGCAAACCAGCAATTTGGCTTGCGCACCGTCTTCAAGTACCACAAGAACACGACGATTGACCATAAAGTCCACGTCTCCCCTAAGGATATTCACCAACTGAATGGTGCGTTCCACAACTACTCCTTTAGGAATATAAAGGAAAACACCATCCTGTGCGAACGTTGTATTGAAGGCTGTTACTCCATCTTCTGAAGTTTTTGCCAGTTTTCCGTAATATTTGCCTACTAATTCAGGATGTGATTCAGCCATATCTTTCAGACTACCCATCAATACACCTTCCGGTAATTCTACTTTTGGTTGTTCTTTGGAGTAGAAAGCATCATTAACCACGAAGTAAAGTGAGGTACTCATGTTGGGCACATCACATTTAAATACTTCATACGGATTAACCGGTATTTCCAGACGGTTCAGATTCAGTCCGTAGTTCGGAGCAAAGGCTTCGCTTACATCGGTATATTTATAATCTTCCAGTTTTTGGGTGGGTAAGCCTAATCGTTCAAAGTCGGCAAAAGCATCTGCACGCTTTGCGTTCAGCACTTCAGCACTGTGTGAACAAATCATCCCTTCACACTGAGAAAAGAGGTCGATATATTGTTGTTCTACCATAATTCTATATGTTAATTGTCTGCACTCGAAATGGAATGCTGACAAATTAATTATTTATTCTCCCAGTTCTTTCTTAATCCAGTCATAACCCTTTTCTTCAAGTTCAAGAGCTAATTCCGGTCCGGCAGTCTTTACAATCTTTCCCTGATAAAGCACATGTACGATATCTGGTTTGATGTAGTCGAGCAATCGTTGATAGTGAGTAATCACAATTGTGGAGTTTTCCGGAGTCTTCAACAGGTTTACTCCATTAGCTACAATGCGAAGAGCGTCAATATCAAGTCCGCTGTCTGTTTCGTCAAGGATAGACAAGCGTGGTTCCAGCATAGCCATCTGGAATATTTCATTTCTTTTCTTTTCACCACCACTGAAACCTTCGTTTACAGAACGGTTTGCCAATTTAGTATCCAGTTCAACAACCGCACGTTTTTCACGCATCAGTTTAAGGAATTCGCTGGCAGTAAGAGAAGGCTGACCTTTATATTTACGATGTTCGTTTACAGCAGTACGCATAAAGTTTACCATACTTACACCCGGAATTTCTACCGGATACTGGAAACTAAGGAAAATACCTTCACGGCTACGGTCTTCCGGAGGAAGATCAAGAAGATCCTTTCCATAGAAGTGAACAGAACCTTTAGTTACTTCGAAAGCCGGATTACCGGTCAAAACGGAAGATAATGTACTTTTTCCTGATCCGTTAGGTCCCATAATGGCATGAACCTCTCCCGGTTTCACTGTCAGGTTTATACCCTTTAATATCTCTTTGCCATTAATACTGGCATGCAAATCTTTTATTTCGAGCATATTATTTTTTGTTTTTATTTATCCTACTGAACCTTCCAAAGAAACCTGTAGCAGCTTCTGGGCCTCTACAGCAAACTCCATCGGAAGTTTATTAATTACTTCTTTTGCATATCCATTTACAATCAAACCAATAGCATCTTCTGTTGAGATACCTCTCTGATTACAATAGAACAGCTGATCTTCACTAATCTTTGATGTAGTAGCTTCGTGTTCAACGATTGCTGTTTCATTATGAATATCCATATATGGGAACGTATGAGCTCCGCATTTATCGCCTAACAAAAGACTGTCACACTGGCTATAATTACGCGCACCTTCGGCTTTTTCTACAACCTTAACAAGTCCGCGGTATGAATTCTGACTCTTTCCAGCTGAAATACCTTTTGACATGATAGTACTCTTGGTATTCTTTCCCAGGTGAATCATCTTTGTTCCCGTATCTGCCTGCTGATAATTGTTAGTAACAGCCACAGAATAGAATTCAGCCACAGAGTTATCTCCTGCCAGAATACAACTTGGATATTTCCAGGTAATAGCCGATCCTGTTTCTACCTGAGTCCAGGAGAGCTTAGAATCATCACCTTTGCAAATACCTCGTTTGGTTACAAAGTTATATACTCCACCTTTACCATCCTTGTCACCCGGATACCAGTTCTGAACAGTTGAGTACTTTACTTCTGCCCTATCGTGAACTATGATTTCCACAATTGCGGCATGCAATTGGTTCTCGTCACGCATTGGAGCAGTACAGCCTTCCAGATAACTTACATAAGCATCATCATCGGCTACAATCAACGTTCTTTCGAACTGGCCTGTATTGGCAGCATTTATACGGAAATAGGTAGAAAGTTCCATTGGGCAACGTACACCCTTTGGTATATAAACAAACGATCCGTCAGAGAATACTGCAGAGTTTAGTGCAGCAAAGAAATTATCTCTATAGCCCACTACACTGCCTAAGTATTTCTTAACCAAATCGGGATGTTCACGAACTGCTTCACTAAAGGAGCAAAAGATAATTCCTTTCTCCATAAGGGTTTCCTTAAAAGTAGTCTTAACAGAAACCGAGTCCATTACGGCATCAACAGCCATTCCGCTTAATGCCAGACGTTCCTCGAGAGGAATACCAAGTTTATTGAATGTTTTGATCAGTTCAGGATCAACTTCATCCAACGATTTTGGTCCCTTTTTCTTTTTGGTAGGGTCGGCATAATAGCTTATACTTTGATAATCAATCTCAGGAATAGTAAGATGTGCCCATGTTGGCATTTCCAAAGTCAGCCAATGGCGGTAAGCCTTGAGGCGAAACTCCAGCAACCAATCCGGTTCATCTTTCTTAGCAGAGATCAGGCGAATTACATCTTCATTAAGCCCTACAGGGATAATTTCAGTCTGCACATCGGTAGTAAAGCCATACTTGTACTTTTCTTCCGTGATCTCCTTTAAATATTTATTGGGTTCTTCTTGTTGCATATTTAATGAATATATTTATTCGATACTTCTTTAACCAATGGGAATACGATTCCTGCTACCTTTTGTGTTGGATAATATAAGATGGCTCCTTTCTTATTATCTTGCGAAATAAGATGGTTGCTACTATCTATAAACTCCAGTACATTAATAAACAGGCTTGCTAATATAAGATATTTTAATCCACCCAGCAAAGCACCGGCCCATTTATTTAACCAATTAATATGCATAGCTTCGAGCGTTTTGGTAAAAAATCCACCTGCCAATGTTGACAGTAAAGGTACAGCTACCCATATTATAATGAAAGCGAGAGCTCTGGCAAACGTCATTGATTTCGTAAAAGACGGACAAAGTGTTTCTGCAAACGGTATATACATTAATTTGGCAATATACAATCCCACTATTAATCCCACCGTAGAAAGCAAGAGCTTTACTCCTCCTTTTAAATATCCTTTTGCTGCGCCGGCTCCAATAACCAGCAATAACAATATATCAATTGTTCTCATTATTTTATATATAACAAAAAACGTGCCGATGTGCCTGTTACTATATCAAAAAGATACGTCAGCACATCGGCACGTTGTTATTGTCTTATTGACAAGCCAATTTGCCTATTGGCATTTTGGCTAATCAATTTATTATAAAGTCTGTTTCACTTCAACTTCTTCAAATGATTCAATAATATCACCTACCTTAATATCACTATAGTTTTGTAGACTGATACCACATTCATAGTTTACAGCAACTTCCTTCACATCATCCTTGAAACGTTTCAGAGCATTGATTTCTCCTGTAAAGATTACAATACCATCACGAATCAAACGAGCTTTGTTAGAACGTTTAACCTTACCTTCCTTAACCATTGCACCTGCTACTGTACCCACCTTAGTGATATGGAATACTTCGCGAACTTCAATAGTTGCAGTAACTTCTTCCTTAACAACCGGAGCAAGCATACCTTCCATTGCAGCCTTCACCTCTTCAATAGCATCGTAGATGATAGAGTACATACGGATATCAACTCCTTCTTGCTCTGCAAATCTACGTGCAGAAGCTGATGGGCGTACCTGGAATCCAATGATAATTGCATTGGAAGCCGCAGCCAAAGTTACATCTGATTCAGAAATCTGACCTACTGCCTTATGAAGTACGTTAACCTGGATCTGTGGAGTAGAAAGCTTGATCAATGAGTCGGACAATGCTTCGATAGAACCATCCACGTCACCTTTCACGATAATATTCAATTCCTGGAAGTTACCAAGAGCAATACGACGGCCAACTTCGTCCAAAGTAAGAAGTTTCTGAGTACGCAAGCCCTGTTCACGTTGCAATTGTTCACGTTTGTTGGCAATTTCACGAGCTTCCTGTTCTGTTTCGAGTACATGGAATGTATCACCAGCAGTTGGAGCACCATTCAAACCAAGAATCAATACCGGTTCTGAAGGACCAGCTTGTTTAATACGTTGATTACGTTCGTTAAACATAGCTTTTACCTTACCGAAGTTTGTTCCTGCCAATACGATGTCACCCATCTTTATTGTTCCGTTTGATACCAGAACAGTAGCAACATAACCACGTCCTTTATCTAATGTTGATTCAATAACAGAACCTGTTGCACGACGATCCGGATTAGCTTTCAAGTCAAGCAATTCAGCCTCAAGCAATACTTTTTCAAGTAATTCATGAACTCCATCACCTTTCTTAGCGGAAATATCCTGAGATTGGTATTTACCACCCCATTCTTCTACTAAGAAATTCATTTGAGCCAATGATTCTTTAATCTTTTCGGGATTTGCATTCGGTTTATCAACCTTATTAATTGCAAACACGATAGGAACACCGGCAGCTACAGCATGATTTATAGCCTCTTTTGTCTGAGGCATTATATCATCATCGGCAGCAACTATAATAATCGCGATATCTGTTACCTTCGCACCACGAGCACGCATAGCAGTAAATGCCTCGTGACCCGGAGTATCCAGGAATGTTATTCTCTTACCATCAGGAAGTTTCACATTATAAGCTCCAATGTGCTGAGTAATACCTCCGGCTTCACCGGCAATTACATTCGCCTTACGGATATAGTCAAGCAATGAAGTCTTACCGTGGTCAACGTGTCCCATTACGGTTACGATTGGTGCACGTGATTCCAAATCTTCATCATCATCCTCTTCCTCTACAATAGCTTCAGATACATCTGCACTAACATATTCAGTTTTGAATCCGAACTCATCAGCCACAATGTTAATTGTTTCAGCATCAAGACGCTGGTTGATAGAAACCATCATACCAATACTCATACAAGTACCGATAACCTGATTAACCGAAACATCCATCATACTTGCCAACTCGTTTGCAGTTACAAACTCTGTAAGCTTAAGTATTCTGCTGTCTGCCATTTCCTGATCTTCAAGAGCCTGTTGACGATTAGATACAGCGTCACGTTTCTCTTTACGATATTTAGAAGCTTTGTTTTTACCTTTAGAAGTAAGACGTGCCAGTGTTTCTTTAACTTGCTTTGCTACATCCTCATCGCTAACTTCTGCTTTTACAACAGGTTTCTTAAAGCGATTTCCTTGTTGTTGAGACTTGTTAAACGGTTTATTTCCCGGATGATGTCCGCCAGATGCAGGTTTATTTGTACGTTCACTGTTAGGTACAGGACGTGCTATTCCCGAAGGAGCAGATACATTATTAATATCTACTTTCTCTTTGTTTATACGGCTACGTTTTTTCTTCTTTTTATCATCCTCAGCCTTATCTACAGTCTTAACTATTTTTTCATCATCCTTTCTTATCTCTTTGATAATAGCGTCTTTCATCAACTTCTTCTGCTCAGTACGCTGCTTATCTTTTTCTTCGCGTTCTTTGCGTTTTTCCTCTTTAGACTTCTTTTTAGGACGAGTGGACTGATTCAACGCTGCAAGGTCAATTTGACCAACTACATTGATTTTAGATACAAACGCTGTAGAAGAATGAATTTTAAATACATCATCTTCTTCGGTTTTTTCCACTTGTTCAACCATTTTTTCTTCCTTTTTCTCCTCTTTTTGTTCAGATTTAGGCATATTCTCTTTATTCACCACTGGTTTTGGAGATTCCTTCTTCACAATAACCACAGGTTTTTCTTCTTTAATAATTTGTTCTGCTTGCTTTTCTGCTTTTACTTCTTCCTTTGCAATTACAGGAGCTTTAGTTACTTCCTTTTCAATCTCTACCTTCTTTTCCGGAACAACAGGACGAGGTTGAGGCACTTCAGCTGGTTTTTGTTCGGCAACAGGCTGAGGAGCTACTTTCTGAGGTGCAACTGCAGGTTTTGGTTTTTCTACAATCTCTTCTTTTGCAGGAGGTGCAGTTTGTGTTGTATGTGTCTTTTTATTCAAATTCTCCAAATCAATTTTCCCAACTGGTTTGAATTTAGGAATGACATCCTCAGGAACAGTAACTTTTATAACTTTCTCCACTCTCTTCTGAGCTGGTTCTTCCTTTTTCTCCTGTTCAAATCCATCAATTGAAATAGATGCTTTGTTTCGATCTTTATTTTGGCGTTCCTGAATAAATTTTTCCGATTCTATACGCAAATTCTTATCTGTACTAAACTCTTTTACAAGAATAGCATACTGTTCTTCTGTGATCTTCGTATTCGGGTTTGCCTCAATAGAAAATCCTTTTTTTTGTAAGAACTCGACTACCGTCGTGATTCCTACATTCAAATCTCTTGTTACTTTGTTTAACCTAATCGTCATACTTTTTTTTAATTGATAATTGAAATTGGAGTATTGAAAAACAGAAGAATAAATTAAAAATGATAACGGAAATGCGTCTAGACATTCGGTTATCCATTCTCAACCTTCATTCATTAGTCTTCAAATTCCGCTTTCAAAATGCGTAATACCTCATCCACCGTTTCTTCTTCCAAGTCGGTTTTTTCGATCAGCATTTCGCGTGGAGCATTAAGTACAGCTTTTGCTGTATCAATACCAATAGCTTTAATTGCATTAATCACCCACTCATCGATCTCATCTTTGAATTCATCAAGATAGATATCTTCATCCTCAGTAGCTGCGTCCAGTTCGCGGAACACATCAATGGTGTACTCAGTTAACATACTGGCAAGTTTGATATTCATACCGCCTTTACCGATAGCAAGCGAAACTTCTTCCGGTTTCAAGAAGACTTCAGCCTTCTTTTCTTCTTCATTCAATCGAATAGAAGATACTTTTGCCGGACTTAAAGCACGCTGAATAAATAATGAAATATTAGAAGTGTAATTAATTACATCAATATTTTCATTACGAAGTTCACGAACAATACCATGAATACGACTACCTTTAACACCCACACAAGCTCCTACCGGATCAATTCTTTCATCATAGGATTCTACCGCAATTTTTGCGCGTTCGCCAGGAATACGGGCAATTTTTCTAATTGTAATCAGTCCGTCGTTTATTTCCGGAACTTCCATCTCAAATAATCTTTGCAGGAATACAGGAGAGGTACGTGAAAGGATAATCTTCGGATTGTTGTTTTTATTATCTACACGGGCAACAACGGCACGTGCTGTTTCACCTTTCCGATAGAAATCACTTGGTATCTGCTCTGTTTTAGGTAACAATAACTCATTACCTTCATCATCAAGCAACAGAATTTCTTTCTTCCAAATCTGGTAGACTTCTGCATTGATGATAGTTCCTACCATGTCAATATACTTAGCGTAAATACTGTCTTTTTCTAGCTCAAGAATTTTTGAGGCAAGTGTTTGACGAAGGTTCAGAATAGCACGACGACCGAAACTAATAAAATTAACCTCGTCTGTTACTTCTTCACCAACTTCATAAGAAGAATCTATCTTCTGAGCTTCTGTAAGTGATATCTGCATATTCGGATTAGTAAGATTTTCATCTTCAACTACCTCACGGTTACGCCATATTTCAAAATCTCCTTTATCCGGATTCACGATAACATCGTAATTTTCATCCGTGCCAAACATTTTCGCGATAACACTACGGAAAGACTCTTCAAGTACACTCACCATAGTAGTTCTATCAATATTCTTCAGTTCTTTAAATTCCGAAAATGTATCAATCAAGCTGATTGTTTCCTCTTTCTTGGCCATAATTTATTTAAAACTAATTAAGTATTTAGTATATTTTATTTCATCATATGTAAAACAGAGATCTTCGTCCACAAGTTTTGGACGTTTTTCTCCTGCTTCTTTCACTTTCTTCTGAACAGTAACAACAAAACGTTCTTCGTTCACATCTTTCAGAACCCCGGTATATTTAATTCCGCCTTTTGTCAACACTTCGACATCACAACCCAAATGTATATAATATTGTTGTAATACCTTGAATGGCTGACCGATACCGGCAGAACCAACTTCCAATTCGTAATCCTCTTCTTCACGGTTAAGCTTTGATTCAATATATCTGCTCAACTCTACACAATCTTCAATCCAGACCCCTTCAGCATGGTCTATTTCAACAAGGATCTTGTCATCCGGAGACACATTTACGTCTACCACAAAATACTCTTTACCTTCAAGCCAGTCATTAACAATCTGACTAACAGTACTTTTTTCTATCATTGGTTCACTATTAAGAACAAAAAAAGGGCTTTAATCGCCCCTCACCATTCATCCATTTCGACCGCAAAGATACGAATAATCCCTTCATAAGCAAAATATTAGGACTATTTTATTATAATATGATTATAATTTTTGCAATATTTTCTTAAAAATAAACTTTTCAGATAAATAACATTCTATTCTTATGACTAAAAACTTGTGGTATAATTTCTGAGTTCCTTGCGCAATTCCAAGGCACGCCCCTGAGTCAACCCATCAAGTATAGTCCAGAATCTGTCACTATGGCTCATCTCTTTTGTATGAGCAAGTTCATGAAGAATCACATAATCAACGAGATATGAAGGCAGCAGTAATAGATAATATGAAAGATTAATGCTTTTCCGAGAAGAACAGCTCCCCCATCGACCCTGACTAGAATTAATTTTCAATGATTCGTATGGTAACTTATGTAGTTTTGAAAGATTATCTATGCGTGAAGGTAAAATTATTTTCGCATTCTTCCGTAAAGCTTCTTCAATAACCTTACGCAACCACGCTTGCAATTCATCGTCATCGAAATTGGCTATTGGAGGACAGACAATACGGGTTATGCCCAATTCTGAATAAGATAAGAATTTATTTTGTGTACCCCGAACTAATGATAACTTAAAAAACTCTGCGTCAATAGTAAAATCAAGGTCTATTCGTTTACGCTCCACTTTCTTTTTAGAGCGGATTAATCTTGCTCTGAATTTTTCAATAGCTCCTTGCACTTCGTGCATCTCTACTCCTTTTGGAACAGTAATATAAAGAGCTTCCGGGCGGGTACGAAGTACAATTCGCCGGGCTCGTATATTTTCACGTATTACAATCTTGCCTAACTCTTTATCTGAATATTCCTTTCCAACCATGATTATTTATTATTGAAGCAAAGATAGATAATCTTTGCACAGGAGCTAACTTAGAAATAAAATTTTAAAAGTTAAAACCGTACAGAGTGTTCGATAATGAACAACCATATTTTATATAAAGCGTTATAAATAAAGCAATTATAATTTTGGCACAACAAATGCAATACTTGGTTATAAAATAATATTTCAGTGGTGCTGCAACTTTTTTAAGTACAACTCCGTCTAATAGATACAAAACAATTAAAATCTTAATAGAATATGAAAAGAATAGCAAAAACAATCAGTGGATTAGCAATGATTATGTCTGTATTGGCTTTAAATACAAGTTGCATTGAAGTCAGACGTATTAAAGCAAGCGGCAACTATATAACAAAAAATATAGAAGTGCCAGATTTTAATTCAATCAAGGTTCAAGGAAGTGAAGATATACTCTTTTCTCAAAGTACTGACGGAAAAACAAGTGTTAAGGTTTATGCTTCGGATAATATAGTAGACTTATTAGATATTAGAGTGGATGACGAAACATTAATCGTAAAACACAAAAATAATTTTTCCATATTTGGTTTTGGGGATAATGGTAATGTAAAAGTAATCGTATCAAGCCCTAATATTTACGGAGCTTCAGTTCAAGGGTCGGGAGATATTCTTTTCAAAACAATAATCAAAACAGACAAGCTTGATCTTTATGTTCAAGGATCTGGAGATATTAATGGAACAGGCATTATTTGCAACGAATTGCACTCAACTGTACAAGGATCTGGTGACATTGCAATAAAAGGTATTAAATGTCAGAATATAGAAGCTGGCATACAAGGATCAGGAGATATTCTTTATGAAGGCGAAGCAAACTCCGTTACTCTGAAAACTCAAGGTTCAGGAGATATTAATGCCGCAAACCTTAAAGGAATGGAAGTATATGCTACGACACAGGGATCGGGCAGTATTTCTTGTTTTGCTATTCATGACTTGAAAGCAAAAATACAAGGAAGCGGTGATGTCTCTTACAAAGGAAATCCTAGAGTCGATTTCGAGAGCAATAATAAGTTACATAAAATGGATTAATTTTCTATTCTCTATAAACCAAGGCAGCCTTTCTCTCAAGAGTGAGAAGAAAGGCTGCTTTTTTATTCTTCTCTTTTATACAGAAAACTTACTTTTCTTCGTGATACAAAGTCAGCAATAACTAATTCTATAAAGAAACCTAAGCCATTCATTCAGGAAACATTTATCAAATGGTCTACAGCTAATATATTTAAAGTCTACTTCTATTTTTATTTTAGTCTACACCTAAATTAGGTATAAGCTACTATTAGTTAACAAAGTCTGGCGAAAAGAAGAGTTAGATCCCTATATTTATTATCTAAGCAACCTCAGGATCTAAACAATATGACTTTTCTTATTTCTAGAATATGTAAATAACTGACATTTATCACTATATTTACAATAACAAAAAAATGGAAACTATGAAAAATCGTAGCCGCTTACTTCAACAAGGAATACCGGGAACCGGCAATATACTTTACTGGATGAGTCGGGAACAAAGAGTTGCCAGCAATCCGGCGCTATTCTTTGCATCCTATATGGCCAAAGAATACGGCAAGCAGTTGGAAGTGCTATTTGTAATAGACGATAATTACCCCAATGCCAATCTCCGGAGTTTTGCTTTCATGATTGAAGGTCTGCAGGAAGTTAAACTTCTTTTGGAGAGCCTAAACATTCCTTTTCATATCCGAATTGGAACGATTCCGAACGAAGTAATAAGCCATATTAACCTTCATCAGAATTCTATAATAGTAACCGACTTCAATCCGTTACGCCACGATGTTTCATGGAAAAAAGAATTGTTTCATTCAGTTTACATTCCTGTTTACGAGGTAGACGGACGAAATATTGTACCCTGCTGGATCAGTTCTGACAAACAAGAATATTCGGCACGTACTATTCGTCCGAAGATCACCCGGCTACTTTACGATTATTTGCACCCTCTGCCCGATGTAGAATCACTAAAACAAGAACAAACTCTTGCATCCGAAAGCGTGGACTGGGAAGGAATTCTGGACTCATTAAATATAGACAAGAGTATAACTCCAATAAATAAAACTGCAGGAGGAAAAGCTGCACAGAAAGTATTAAATCAATTTATTGAAGAGCGGATAAGGAATTACGCTATTGAAAGGAATAACACCAAAACAAACGGCTGTTCAGAGCTCTCGCCTTATCTTCACTTCGGACAGATTTCCGCATTGGAAGTAGCTTTAAAAGTAATAAAAGAGTGTCCGGACGATGATAATAGAAAAGCTTTTCTCGAACAACTAATCATTCGTAGAGAACTGGCAGAGAATTTCTGTTACTATAATCCTAATTACGATTCATTTGAAGGTTTTCCTTCATGGGCTAAGAAGTCATTGCTAGATCATCAATCCGATATAAGGGAGTATCTTTATTCTCGTGCTGAGTTTGAGCAGGCACAAACACATGATTCTCTTTGGAACGAAGCACAAGGTACACTTGTAGAAAGCGGAACAATGCACAATTACCTGCGGATGTATTGGGGAAAAAAGATTTTGGAATGGTCGGCTACAGCCAAAGAGGCCATGCAAACAGCAGTTTATCTGAACGATAAATATCAATTGGACGGAAGAGACCCAAATGGATATACCGGATGTGCCTGGTGCATTGGTGGGCTTCACGATCGCCCCTGGTTTAACCACTCTATTTTCGGAAATGTACGGTACATGGGATCTAAAAAAATAAGCAGTCAGAACCGGAAATAAGAAACCAGTATTACATATAAAAATAAAGTTTTGCTGACCTGCATATATAATAAAAGGGTTACTGTGACCAGCAGTAACCCATTTTATTTGAAGTTAGTTATTTATGAAATTTTGAGATAATTGAAACTTCACAGTTTCATCAATTGTTTGTTTTAATTAAGCACAAAAACTATTACAGTTATATAGTAAATGAAAAAAAACTTGTTAATTATGAGTGTTTAGGCTCCATTGATTTAGCCAATCTGGCTATAAAGTCTTGACTCATGTTTCCGGTAAAGTTTATAATTGTGAAACAATCATTTTCACACATCAACATTACCAGTTCAATAATAGAACTCCTCTTTTTTCTGACCATGATCTGAAAATTTTCAGATTTATCTTCGAAAGAAAGATACGGTTCAAACCTATCTGAATTCTTATCGAGAACTTTCAAAGCTTCTTTATAATACTTATGCCCATTATTCTGGGTAGTAAGCATCTGCATGCTTTTAAGCTTTGAGATCATGTCCATCATTTTACCTTCATCATCCACATCCAGATCCATTACCTTTTCCATCATCTTCGGACTGATAGTCACACAAGTAAGATTGCCATCAGGCTTATGATTCTCTAAAAAACGAGAAGCAAAATCCTGCGCAGAAACCGTAACAGATACAAGAGTCATCCACAGTATAAAAAGAGCGCTCTTCATTGTTATTATTCCGTAACCGATATTGAATCATCTCCACTCTTAGTTTTCAGGATACTATCCGAAGCTAACTGAGTTTGAGATTTATTAATACCTTCAGATACTTTCATCAATGCAGATGACAATTGTTCATAAGCCATTTGCGGGTCTTTGTAAGTATCCTTATATGATTCGTAATTATAATCCAATTGATCTTCAGCAAAGAATGAGCGTTGAGCTACATTCCCTAAAGTGATAACAAATGCCACCATCGCTGCAGCTCTCATAAGCGGCATAAAACGGCTTGCAATTGTAAGATGTCTGGCTTTTACCACCGGAGTTTCTATAGCAGCTAAAACCTTTTCGTCAAAGTCTGCACTTAGTTTAACATCCTGCTGTGTCTGCTGATAAACAAACACCTCTTTATATGGAAGCAAGTGAGCCGGTATCTCTTCCTGAGAAAAGAAAGAACGTAAAATCTGCTCTTCCATCAAGGAAGTCTCGCATTGCCAGTATCGTTCTATTAGCTGTTCTATATACTTATAATCCATAATTCTCTATGTCTGTGTATCTTTGTTTTATCTTTTGTCTAGCCCTGAAGAGATTCACTTTAACCTGTTCCTCTGTCAGTTGCAGAACTTCTGATATTTCTTTATAACTCTCTCCTTCTATATCCCTGAGTTGCATAATTACTCTCTGCTTCTCAGGCAGTTCATTAATCAACTGGTGAATCAGTTTCATTCTTTCTTCGTTCACTAATTGATCATAAGGACCAGATGCAATAGCTTTTTGTTCCAGTTCGGGAGTTAACGACTCGTTTTGAGCTTCCATCTTCTGGCTTCGGTCTATGGCTAAGTTTCTGCAAACAGTTAAACAATAAGCCTCAATCGATTCCAGTTGCGACCACTCATCGCGTTTATTCCATACCCGGATCATCGTATCCTGCACCACATCTTCTGCTTCAGCCCTGTCAAAGGTGATTCGAAGCGCCACGCGAAAAAGTTTATCTTTCAGTGGCAGTATGTCGTTTCGGAAGCTGATTTCTTGCATCTCTATAAATAATGACGGGTGAGGGTTTAAAAAGTTACAGGCAGACAGAAAAAAAATTGGATTATTTTATAATTTTTGTGCCTTCATTCTTGTTAATCGCTGAGGATAAGGTTATTACAACCTGAGAAACACCTGCATTAATTGCAGAAAAAGAATTTTCTAACTTCGGAATCATGCCTCCCTGAATAACTCCCTGAGCTACATAAGCATCAAATTCGGCACGAGTTATCTGAGGAATTACGCTATTATCATCGTTTTCATCTTTGAGGACTCCCCTCTTTTCAAAACAATAAACTAACGTCACATCAAAAATATCAGCCAAAGCTTTGGCTGTTTCTCCTGCAATGGTGTCGGCATTTGTATTTAGCATATTTCCATTACCATCATGCGTTAGGGGAGCCATCACCGGAACGACACCTTTTTTAATAAGATCTCCCAGGATAGATACATTTACCTGCTCCACATCTCCAACAAAGCCATAATCTACATCCTTAACCGGACGTTTTACAGAGCGGATGGCATTCATATCGGCACCAGTAAGCCCCAAAGCATTCACACCTCTGGCCTGAAGTCCGGCTACAATATTCTTGTTTACCAGTCCACCATAGACCATAGTCACCACTTTCAGCGTTTCTGCGTCAGTAATGCGTCGGCCGTTAACCATCTGACTTTCAATTCCCAGCAGGGAAGCGATCTTTGTTGCAGATCGCCCTCCACCGTGAACTAATATTTTATTTCCCTGTATAGCAGCAAAGTCATTAAGAAGCTGATTTAATGTAGCTTCTTCTTCAACGACTTTACCACCAACTTTAATAATAACAAGTTTTTCCTTCATGATTATTCCAAATATGTATATCCATAAAGTCCAGAACGATAGTTAGAAAGGAATTCTTTTCCCTCTTCCACTGAAATTCGTCCGTTCTTCACAGAAGAAGTAACCCATGTTTCGAGTGTGCGAACCAGCTTCTTTGGATTGTATTGCACATAATCCAATACCTCAGCAACTGTTTCACCATCAATAATCTGTTCAATGTTATAGCCTTTTTCGTTTACAGTGATATGAACCGCATTCGTATCACCAAACAAATTATGCATATCGCCCAGAATTTCCTGATATGCTCCAACAAGGAACACTCCCATATAATAAGGTTCTTTTCCTTTCAGACTATGTATAGGCAGATAATGAGACACATTTCGTGTAGAAATAAAATTATCTACTTTTCCATCAGAGTCGCATGTTATATCCTGCAAAGTAGCACTTCGGTCTGGTCTTTCATCCAATCGTTGAATTGGCATAATAGGGAAAATCTGATCAATAGCCCATGAATCAGGAAGTGACTGGAACAATGAGAAGTTACAGAAATATTTATCTGCCAAAAGCTTAGAAAGCTGACGGAATTCATCCGGAGCATGTTTCAAACCAGAAGCAATCTGATGAATTTCCCGGGTTATCGACCAAAATAGTTTTTCAATCTTAGCACGAGTTGCCAAATCAACAATACCATGACTAAACAAGTCGAGAGATTCTTCACGGATCTGCTGAGAGTCATGCCATGCTTCAAGCATCTTATTCTGATTCAAGCTATCCCATATAGAATACAGTTCTTTCAATAATTCATGATCATCCTCATCAACCACATCTTTTTCATCATCCCATTCTGGAAGAGTTGCAGTTTCCAGCACTTCGAAAATAAGAACAGAATGATGAGCTGTCAATGAACGACCGGATTCGGTGATAATATTAGGATGTGGAATATCATTCTTATCAGCTGCATCTACCAATGCTGAAATTGAGTCGTTCACATATTCCTGAATAGAATAATTCACGCTACTTTCACTGTTAGAAGAACGGGTTCCGTCATAGTCTACACCTAACCCGCCACCAATATCAACAAACTCCACGTTAAAGCCCATTGAATGGAGCTGAACATAGAATTGAGAAGCCTCACGTAAAGCTGTTTTAATACGACGTATTTTAGTAACCTGACTTCCAATATGGAAATGAATAAGTTTCAGACAATCTTTCAGATCCTTCTTTTCAAGGAAATCCAACGCTTCAAGCAACTCACTGGAAGTAAGTCCGAACTTGCTTGCATCGCCACCGGAATCTTCCCATTTTCCACTACCTGATGAAGCCAGTTTAATGCGGATACCAATATTAGGCAAAACATTAAGTCGTTTTGCAACCTTAGCTATTAATTTAAGTTCATTAAGCTTTTCAACAACCAGAAAAATTCTCTTTCCCATTTTCTGGGCAAGAAGAGCTAGTTCTATATAACTTTCGTCCTTATATCCGTTACAGATAATTAAAGAATCAGAATCAGTATTGATGGCAATTACAGCATGTAGTTCAGGCTTGGAACCAGCTTCCAGTCCTAAATTAAATTTCTTACCATGACTGATAATTTCCTCAACAACCGGGCGCATTTGATTTACTTTGATAGGATAAATTATAAAGTTCTGTGCTTTATAACCATATTCCTCAGATGCAATCTGAAAACATTTAGCTGTTTTCTCAATCCGGTTATCCAAAATATCCGGAAAGCGTAACAACATAGGAGCCGAAACATCCCTCAGTTGCAATTCATCAACCAAATCTTTTAAGTCGACAGCCACTCCGTTTTTCTTGGGGGTAACCACTACATGACCTTTGTCATTGATACCAAAGTACGAGGTTCCCCAACCGGTAATGTTGTAAAGTTCCTCTGAATCTTCAATACGCCATTTTCTCATTTTCTAATCTTATACTATTTATGGTAAGTTATTAATAGCGCAAAAGTACGTATAAATCTATAGTTTTCAATCAGTAATAAGTATATTTTTACTAAATACGACACATTCTTAATATAATAAAACAAAATATGTGATACTTTAGGTGAGAATACAGATATATAACATACACACAACAACTTGTATGTATGCTACAACATTTTGCATTTGCATGAAGTAAAGAGAAAATTTACAAGCCAAGTAGTTCCTTTAGCTTATTGACAGAAGATTTTATTTGGTATATATCTTCCAGCTCATCGGCATTGAATATATATTTTGCCTTTGAATAGAACGGAGCACGTTTCTCGAGCGCCTTTGCAATGAATGCTTTTAACTCTTCGTTCGTTTTACCTCTCAGAATAGGACGATTTTGACTAGCAATCTTCAGACGGCTAAACAATACATCCGGAGCAACATTTAAGAATACAGTTTCTCCCTTTTGATTCATGAATTCCATGTTATCATAAAAGCAAGGTGCCCCTCCTCCGGTTGAAATAACAACATCCTCAAATTCAGCAATTTCATGAAGCATCTGGCGTTCCAACTCTCTGAAGCCTTGTTCTCCCCTCTCCGCAAATATTTCCTGTACGGTTTTATGGAAGCGTTCCTCAATATACCAATCCTGATCGACAAAAGATAAATTCATCTCTCTGGCAAAAGCTTTTCCAAGAGTTGTTTTCCCCGCTCCCATATATCCGATTAAAAAAATCCGAGTCATTGCTGTTCTTTTATAATATTTCGGCTACAAAGATAAAATTAAAAGGAAGAACTATTTCGTCTGCAGAGATGTTTTTTATCTTTGCAAATGAATCCACTACTAAAAAGAATAATTATGCTCAAAAAATTAATGCTAATGAGTATCTGTGCCTTAACACTCTCATCTTTCACACCAAAGGATAACTCCAGTAAAGATAAAAAGAACAGCGAGCTCTTCCTGCTTATAGGAACTTACACTTCCGGAACTAGCAAAGGCATATACGTTTACCGTTTCAATACGGAAACAGGAGATGCTAGTTATGTCAATGAAATAGATGGACTTTCCAACCCATCCTACTTAAACCTCACAAAAGATGAGAAGTTTGTTTATTCTGTTGGAGAAAACGAGGACGAAGGAGGAGTGGCTTATGCTCTTTCATTCGATAAAAAGAATGGTAAACTAACCCGCCTTAATTCTCAGAAAACATTCGGTGGGTCGCCTTGCTATATTAACATCGATCCAAAAGGAAAATATGTAATCACAGCTAATTATACGGGAGGAAATGTTTCTGTATTTAAAATTAAGAAAGACGGAACGCTATTCCCTTCAAACCAGATCATTTCTTTTGATAAGAAAGATGCTACGGAGCCACAACCAAAATCTCATCTACATTGTGTTGCTTTTACTCCGGAAGGGAAATATCTATTAGCCGACGATCTTGGAAAAGACAAAGTACACAAGTTCAATTTAAATTATACTGAAGCAGAAGATAACTCTGTTCAGTTCCTGCAACCAGGTAAGCCCGAATCTTTTGATGTAGAAAAAGGATCTGGCCCGAGACACATAACTTTCCACCCAAACGGCAAATATGCTTACCTCATCAATGAGCTATCCGGAAAAGTGACTGTGTTCAGTTATAACAACGGAATATTAAAAGACATTCAGTACATTGCATCTGATACAACTCCGGGAGCTGATAAGAAAGGTAGTGCAGATATTCATCTTACCCCTGATGGCAAATTCTTATATGCCTCAAACCGTTTAAAAGCTGATGGTATTGCTATTTTTAAGGTAAACCAGAAAACTGGGAAACTTACCAAAATTGGATATCAGTATACAGGAATCCATCCACGAAACTTCATAATTACACCTAATGGAAAGTTACTTCTGGTTGCTTGCAAAAACAGCAATGTAATTCAAGTCTTTAAAATTAATTCTAAGACTGGTTTACTTGAAGATACCGGAAAGAAGATTGAACTGGATAAACCTGTCTGTCTGAAGTTTGCAAGCCTTTATAATAAATAATGCTATACAAAAGAAACAGAAGTAAAAATAAGGTCTCAGATATTTTGAGTATCAAAAGAATTCACATTCTGAAATTCAAATAAATACAAATGGGGTTGTCCAAAGTTGGAACAACCCCATTTCTATATCTTTATCTTCGGCTCTCTTACCTGAAATCGCTTTCAAATATTCAATTCTCAGATACCTAATTTTATTTTTCGGACATCCTCGTTTTGTTATATGATTTAAAGAATCCAAACTTTACTCATTAACTTAAGGTCGAAGCCATCTCTTTCACCTTAGCTCTGCAGATCTTACCGCTTTCAGTTAAGGGTATTGAATCGACAACAAAGATCTTTTTAGGGACCTGATAGGAAGTCAGTACCTTACTCATCTCCGTTTTAAGCATTTCATCATTAACGGGAGCAGCAACAAGTAAAACTACAATCTCGCCAAACTTTGAATCACTCTTAGACGTTACAGCAAAAGGTGCATGGATAAGTGCTTTAAGCTTTTCTTCTACCTGTTCAATCTGTATCTTTACTCCTCCGCTATTTATTGTATTGTCCTTCCGTCCTATAATATTGAAACTACCATCGGGATTTATCTCTGCGATATCATTTGTCTGCAATATAACATCACTAACCAGAGGTGCATTGATTACGAGCGTACCTTCTTCTGAAAGAGAAAGATCTACTGAAGAAAAAGGATAATAACTGATAGATGCCAATGGTCCATTGATTCTTCTCAATGCGATATGAGAGAGCGTTTCTGTCATTCCATAGGTACAGTAAATCTCACCGGGAAGCTTTTTCAGTTCTTCTTCCAAATTCGTATCAATAGCCCCGCCACCAATAATCAGGATATCAGATTCCTCCAGTATCTTTCTTTCTTCAGGTACTTGCAGACTATTAAAGACCTGCAAAGGCACCATCGATAAAAAGCGAAAAGGCTTTCTGATATTTTCCAATGGGTGACCGCAAGGAGGAATATAATGGATATCAAGTCCGGCAATCAAAGCTCGAACTGCCATCATTTTCCCGGCAATGTACCCCAATGACATATTTATCAGTGCAGAGTCGCCTTTTCTTAAATGAAGAAATTCACAAGTCAATCGTGCGCTTTGCATCATCTGTTCCTTGCGAACTACCAATTCTTTCGGCTTGCCTGTAGAACCGGAAGTATGCACTTTTATTTCAGTCTTGCCATCAAACCATTCAAGTAAAAAGGAATATAAGCCATCATATTCGCTTTTCCCTTTCAGGAAGTCTAAAGCCTCAGTTGATGAATAAGTTATACCGTCTAAAGTCAGGACTTGTTTGCTTATATCAAATTCAAAGTACTGCAACTTATTTTCTTCCATACCAAAGTTTATCTTCACGAATCACTAAAGGCATTTCTACATTATCGGTAAAGAGCATGCCGGTACCCAATCCTTGAGGAAGAGTTGTATTAAGTGTAGCACACCATTGAGCTATGGCATTCAATCCTATATTCGATTCCAAAGCAGAAGTAACCCACCAGCCAATATTTCTCTTTACAGCCTCATCAATCCATTCAGTGGAACCACAGATTCCTCCGTGAAGAGACGGTTTCAGAATAATATATTGCGGATTTATCTTATCTAAGAGCTCAGCTTTCCCACTTAATGAAGTTACTCCAATAAGTTCTTCATCAAGAGCTATAGGTATCGGTGTTTCTTTAACGAGTCTGGCCATCTCCTCAATTTGTCCGGCACGAATAGGTTGCTCTATGGAATGAATATCAAGTTCCGCCAGTCGATTGAGCTTATTCATGGCATCTTCCGGAGAAAAAGCGCCATTTGCATCTACTCTCAATTCTACTTCTCTGGCAGTAAAATGCTTTCTAATGTGTCGCAGCAAAGAGAGTTCCTCTTCAAAATTAATAGCACCAATCTTTAGTTTGATACAACGGAAACCCAATTCCATTTTCTTCTCAATCTGACGGAACATTTGTGCATAATCCCCCATCCAGATAAGTCCGTTGATTGGAATACCAGTCTCTCCACGAGAAAAAGGTGTATCCCAAAGCGCAAAACTGTTTGCCTGGAAGTGCAACAGAGCTGTTTCCAGTCCAAAGAGAATAGAAGGATAAGAGCGCAATGCTTCCTTATCGAGCACTCCCGTTTGCTCCAATCGCTTGCAAGCATCACTGAGAATATTCTCATAATCGGGAAGGTCATCACAGCTTAGGTTTGGCAGAGGTGCACACTCTCCCAAACCTATTCTTTGTGGTTCTTCAACAGAAGTAATGCCAACATACCACACTTTCCGGGTATTATACACTCCGCGGGAAGTTCCGGCAGGTTGTTTAAAGTGTAATGTTGAAGGACGTATGGTTGTTTTAAACGTCATTACTAAGGAAATTTTGGAAATTGTTTAAAGTCGGGTTTACGTTTTTCAAGGAACGCATTTTTACCTTCCTGAGCTTCTTCAGTAAGATAATACAAAAGAGTGGCGTCACCAGCCAATTCCTGAATTCCGCTCTGACCATCAAGTTCGGCATTCAATCCAGCCTTAATCATTCGTAAAGCCAATGGACTGTGCATCATCATTGTTTCTGCCCATTCCACCACTTCATCTTCAAGCTTGTCAAGAGGAACAACTTTATTTACCAGTCCCATATCCAAAGCTTCCTGAGCATTATATTGTTTGCAAAGAAACCAGATTTCACGAGCTTTCTTCTGTCCTACGCAACGAGCCAGGTAAGAAGCACCAAATCCGGCGTCGAAACTACCCACACGAGGACCAGTCTGACCGAAAATTGCATTCTCGGAAGCTATTGAAAGATCGCATACCACCTGAAGTACATGACCGCCACCAATGGCATAACCATTCACCATTGCAATAACCGGTTTAGGAATTGAACGAATCTGTTTTTGTACATCAAGCACGCTCAAACGAGGTACACCGTCTTTGCCAATATACCCACCTTTACCTTTTACATTCTGGTCGCCTCCTGAACAAAATGCCTTATCTCCTGCTCCAGTAATAACAACCACACTAATGTCGGCACATTCGCGGCAGATTGTAAGTGCATTACTCATTTCTCCTGTTGTTGTAGGAGTAAACGCATTTCTATAACGAGGACGGTTGATTGTTATCTTTGCAATTCCATTATAAAACTCAAAAAGAATATCCTCATATTCCTTTATGGTTTCCCATTTTCTTTCTTCCATATACAGTCTATTTTAGATTGTGATAATATGCTTTAAATACTTCGGCATTCACCTCCATTGATGTTATTGTCTCCAATAATATTGGTTTCTCAGAGGTGCTGCTCACAAAAGTAATAATATTCTCCTTCAATTCTGTTTCATTTTCAGCCGACAAATAAGAAAATCCCATGGCCTGAGCCCACTCTTTGGCCACAGTATTGTGCCTGTAAGAGATATGATCGTCTAATGATTCAGCCTTATTTAATCCGGGTAGTAAATGGAAGATCTCTCCTCCTCCATTATTTACCAGCATAATACGTAGGTTCTTGTTTATATGCTTATTCCACAGTCCATTTACGTCATAAAAAAAGCTGAGGTCGCCAATTACCAGAAACGTAAGATCCGGATGAGCAGCAGCAAATCCTACAGCCGTAGACATTGAACCGTCTATACCACTTGTTCCTCTATTACAATAAACCGGAATATCTGCATTCAAATCAAAAAGCTGAGTGTTACGGATAGAAGAACTGTTGCCCAGTTGCAAAGCAGCCTTTTCCGGTAAAAGAGGCAAAAGATTTTTCAGCACAAACAAATCAGAATAAGGTATAGCTGCCGTAAACTCATTTCTTTTACTTTTCAGTTCATCCGATTTAGTTTTCCAAAGCAAACTGTAAGAAGCCATTTCCGGTTCATCGGGAGAACCCAACAGAGAAAAAAAAGTTTCATCCATTTCAATTACATCCGTCAGCGATTGGAAAAGATCGGGAACAGAACCATCTAAAGAAACATGCCAGTGTTGAGCCGGGCGTTGCTTTCTGAGGAATTTCTTTATTCGCTTGGAAACTATATGTCCACCAATGTAAATCAATAAATCGGGGGTAAACTCATCCCACTTTTCTTCGGGAAGAGCATATATTATCTGATCGAAATTGCCAATTACGGGGCAGGAAGAAACATTTGATATATGTTCAGCCAAAATCACACAATCCCACTTTTCAGCAATCTCTTCAATGGATTTTCTAACCTTTTCATCGGGTAAAAGCTGACCTACAATAATCATTCGTTTACTGCTCTTTGCCCATTGATTGCGAAAATATTCGCTATTATCCAAAGACTTGGGATAACCGCCCGAATATCGTATCGCTCTTACCTGCGGAAGTTCTTCAGTAGTAAATTCAAAAAGAGGTTCAGAAAGCGGAACATTGATCTGTACCGGACCTTTACCGTGATGGTTCAGTTCCAGCAAAGCCTCGTTAATGAGGCGGTTGCAATACCATTCATCCTCCTCGGTAACAGGTTCGGGAAGTTGGACGGACTTCTTTACCAAAGTATTAAATATCCCCGGTTGAGGAAGTGTTTGTCCGTCCATCTGTCCTATCCAGGCAGCAGGACGGTCGGCAGAAATAACAAGTAGTGGCAACTGTTGATAAAAAGCCTCAGCCACAGCCGATCCAAAGTTTAGTAAAGCTGTACCTGAGGTACAGCACACAGCCACCGGACGATTAATTTTCTGAATAAGACCCAATGCAAAGAAAGCAGCACTCCGTTCATCCACCACCGTGAAGCATTTGAATGCAGGATGCTGGGAAAACGTCTGAGTAAGGGGAGCTATGCGTGATCCGGGAGAAACCACCACGTGATCGATGCCATATTCGCGCAACAGCGCAGCCAACTGAAGAACATTTTTCTTATTCGAATACATACTAAGCCTCCAATTTATTTAATTATCGCCAACATAGTCTGCAGTTTCGCCTCCGTCTCTTTCCATTCCAGCTCCATCTCCGAATGAGATAACAATCCCCCTCCGGCATATAGAGTTAGACAAGAAGCACCAATCTCCATGCAGCGCAAATTTACATACAAATCCGTCTTTCCATCGGGATTAATCCATCCCAAAAAGCCGGAATAGTAACGACGATTATACCCTTCATTCTCCAATATAAATCGATATGCCTCCTCTTTAGGGAGTCCGCAAACCGCCGGCGTGGGATGCAATAAACCAAGCAAACTACCTAGCCGACCTTTTTCCGGTAATGCAAAAGAGAATTCACTCTTGAGATGTGCCAATTCACCGGCACGAACCGTAAATGGACCCTTTTCTTCAGGAGTTATACCAAAAGCAGTCAACTGATTCCGAACATAATCTACAACCAATTGTTGCTCACGAATATTTTTATCACTCCAGGCATTCGGCAAAACAGCCCGATGAAAAGGCAAAGTTCCTGCAAGAGCTACCGTATTCCATTGCTCATCCTTTCCGGAAAGCAGAATCTCGGGCGTACTACCCAGCCATGTTCCCGTTTGAGGGGTATGATATAGATAAACAAATGCGTCGGCATATCGTTCACACGCGTTGAAAAGAGCCTTTTCAAGAGAAAAGGATGAGTTTTTTGGCTGCACGGAAGTACGCGACAACACCAGCTTTTCAAATCTTTTTTCTCTGAGCGAAGATATAAACGAAGAAAAAGCCTGTGAATAAGAATCATAATTATCCGCTTGCGGGCAATTTTCCGTATCTTCTTCAGACAAGGTATCCTCCGCACATTCCTCCTTCGATAGATAACTATTTATATCCTTCCATCCTTTAATGAAAACATCCGGTTGCATCAGCATAAGCGGAGACGAGTCTGAAATCCAGAACGGAGCAAAGACAAATCCCCTCTTGCCGTCCAGTTCATCCAGTTCATTTAAAGAAAAAGAGGGACTAGCCGACTGAAGAATTAAAACAGGTTCCTCTTCCGGAACCCTGTAAATAACAAAGCTTTTATTCTGTTTGATAAGTGCTTCAATTCCTATCATCTGATCTTCCCTTTCCGCACTAAAAGTCTATCTGTCATCGTTACTTTTTTATTGGAGTACAAAAGTAAGACTATTTTTCAGATTATCCTTAAAACGGTTCCTGGATTAACTTAATGCAAGATTAGTTGTTGCTGATTTACCGGAATTTCAAAAGACTAAATAACGATATGGAAATTTTGCTGGGAATTATAAACGAATTAAAAGGGAGTAATCTGTATAAGATTGTTTTGAAGAGTAGCCCGTGGGGGAGTCGAACCCCCCTTTCAAGAATGAAAATCTTGCGTCCTAACCGATAGACGAACGGGCCATTTATGATTTGCAATTAGAGATCTTCAGCACTATTAGCAGCACCTCATTTCCCAATTGTGGCGCAAAGGTAGTACTATTTTTCGATTTACCAAATAGTGAATAGAAAATCACCATAATTATAATCCAAACTTATGCTCATTCCCAATAGCTATTGTTTTCAATTTTCTAATAAGTTTATTAGTAAATTTCATCTTTCTTAATTGCAAGTTATAATCAAAATATTTAGGGTTATATTCTTTTTCTATATCTGTTTGATTAAACTTAAAATGTATAACTTTATTTTTTAAATAAATGTAAACCTGAGTATTCACATTATTCTCATGCCATGTAACTGAATTAGATCCATAACCCTCCGGATATATTTTTTCTTTTCTCATTCTGGAAGCATTTTTATTTATAAATAAAAAAAGAGAAGAACAGTCAACCAACATAGGTTTATAGTTAATACATGGATGAGTTTTAGTAAAATAACATTTCCCAGACCTTTTCCAAACAATATAATTATTAACATAAACACCTTCATAATAACCAGTAGGCGAGCAGGTATCATTATTTAATCTTTCAGTTCCCCAAACACCACCTTCTACAACTTTCAACACAATAATTGAATCTACTCCATTTTTCCTTAGGCTATCAACCAATGAAAATAAATTCCTTTCCGAAAAACAAGATATAGAAAGCAGTAATCCTAATAGTGTAAATACATATTTTTTCATAAAATTTTATCTCTATTTTTTATCTCTTTTCGAAAAAAACAAATTTGGATAGATCCTCAGTCAAATGGAAGTTTTTTAAGAGGTGCACAATTTGTTTTCCAGATGTCAAGTTCAAACAGTTTATTTTCATTATCAATATACAAAGACGCAATAACTACTATTCCATCAAGATCATTAAACTGATATTCGCTTACACATTTATCAAAAAAACGTTTTTTAATTATATCTCCATCTGTATATAGGCGTAAACTGCCCATTTGTCCATCATCCATATTTTGTACAGTCAACTCATCTTTCCAATTAGAAGATAAGTTGATTGAAGCTTTTTCAACTAAAAGTTCTATGAGTTTCAATTCCTGTACTGTTGGTTTTCTATTTAATTCCATGTATTTGGCCTATATTTAATAGATGAAAAAGGTAGATTTACTTTATACATATTCTTTTCAAGGCTTGAATAGCTTCTTCATTTTCACAATTTTCTTTCATCTTTTTATAAGATGATTGGATAAATGATATGATATCAATCCTATTCACTGGCTCGAAAATTCGAAATTAAGACAGTAACTATCCTTTTCCTCCATACCCATATCTGCAGTCCTAGTTTATCGAAATCATATACAGTCTGATTTTGCCCTTTTCCATTTACTAAAATATAAATATTTTCAGATTTATCCGGTGTCACATTATAAGATAATAGAAACTCATCAAATGGCATTTTTATCAGATTACGGCCCGCCCAGTAACATTCCTTTTCACAGCAAATAGTCTCGATCTTACTCTTTTCAACCCATAGAATGAGGTCTTGTTCATAAAAATTATAACTCTCATATGAAAAGTCTTTCTCTTTATTTTTTGTCAAACAATGAGGTAAATGAGTATATTTTCTTATATCACTTCCTAAAACGAATTCACCTACAGATATATTAGGAACTAATTCTGTTTTCCTCATTTTTTCATTTTTTACATGCCCAACTGTGTTCTTCTCCTTTAGCATTTTTTTAAGTATCTCATTCTATATTAGTTAGTTTTCATTCTATTATTTCTTTTTATTCTGCCTTTATTTGAATATTATTAGAAGTATTTTTTCGTTTGAAATAAGTCTGATAAACATCTTCAGCTTTTTCTACAATTAATTTTTCATACGAATTTCTATCAAAGCACAACTCATAATAGCCCCAAATTGCTTGAATATAAGGATATATATCCTCTTCCTTCTCAATTAATCTGAAATGCCATTTAGGATCTACCTTATCATCAACAACTTCAAATAGCTGACAAGGGCAAGCTGAAATAAGGCCATCATCATCTACTAAATAGGATAAATAGGATTCAAACATTATCATTCCCATCACCAAATATTCTCTTCCTACCGTTATTTCTCCATATATAGAATTTGCCGTAATTCCAAACCTTCCTAGCTCCTCTTCCTTCAACAATTTATTTTCATAACGCCTTAAATCTTGACCTGTATTATACTTGCATCGAACTTTCATAATTATTTAAACTTCAATTTTAATTGGTTCCTGTAATCAAAGTTTAAAACACTAAATGGATCCATATAAATATTTTTATACAATAAATATTTATCGTCTGTTAGAACAATAGTCCAATACCGAACAAAATATGAGCTTTTATTTGTTCTAAAATTAATATCATCATTCATAGCTTCTAAATCTACCAGACGTTCAATACCTGTATATATGAAAAAACCTTTTTTATTATCAATCGGCATGTATAAAAGAGGCCTGTTTTTTGTAAGATAATTATTCATTGCCTGCTTATTATCAAGAGCTTTATAAGGAAAAGCCATACTTGCCATTAAATGAATATAGGTTTCTTTAGTATTTCTTTTATCTACAATCATCTCAAAAAAACAACTATCGTTATCAACCTCTTTTACAAAAGAATTTAGCAAGTTACTAATAGTATCATTGAAAATAAACTTTCCTGCAAATTCAAAATGCCGTTTATCAGAAATATCTTTTTCACATACCCCAGATATAATATCTTGATTTATGATTAGATATATATTTAAGATTATTGAAAAGATAAAAATGGCTGAACTTATTTTTTTATTGATTTTCATTCGTTATTATTTTACTGTTAATCTTTTAAGTAACATTGAAAGTTTTGAACCATTAAGAATATCACTTATACTTCTATAACCTATAATTATGTTTTAGAAGAAATAATTTCTACCATAAACACTCATAATAATACAACATCAAATGCCCTCTTTAAAGGCTTACTAATAATTTATATCTATAAATTTCCATTGGTATATCAAATCTAATAGGATTATTCTCGCAATAAACATAAGGTGAAACAGGATAATATCAAAATGAGCAACATCTATCAAAGTTAGCTTAATCATATTGCTCTATAATGTTAGTGAGCCGTTATCACTCTTTTGTATATCCTGGTTGATTTCGTTGGATCAGAGTCATTTGTACTCAACTGAATTGTATTATCGTCAGCAAATTGAACTTTAAATTCTTGAGTAGTTTTCTGACCATATAAAGCGAACAATTCTTTCCCAATCTTATTTTCAGTTAGTTTGAATTCAAAATTTGAGATTCTGCTAATCTCTGGAATCCATACGTCATCTGAATCAGAAAAGAGCTTCACATATTTATTATCATTAAGCTTATAAATTCTACCTACCAGTTTATTATTCTCCCTTTTAATGTGTATTTGAGTTCCATCCATCAATGGCGCCTCCTTAATTTCCCAAATCCCAATAAATTTATCATCTGATACTTGCTTCAATTTTCCAGAGCAACTAAAAAAAATCAATGATGTTAATAATAACGCTAAACTTGTTTTCGTAATTTGTCTCATATTTCACTTTTTTATTAAATCTATATATCTATAATCTCAAATATCTAAATGATTCCAAATTAATTAAATTCTATATATCATTTGAAATAAATATTTCTTCAAATTTTAAGCCCTTAATTTCATATTTATCAAGAGATTCTTTAAACTTTTCACTAATAACCAATAACGGTCGTGCATACCTCACAACAAAAATATCATGTGCTGTAAGATTAGATAGGCCTGTACACTCCCACGTAAAAAATATATCACTTTTATCAAAGAATAAGCTATCAAGTTGTTCCTTTGAATATTGGAGACTAAATGGTAACACTTTAGTTGGAACATTGCTAGACTGGTTAAAAACAACCTTACTAAAATATCCATTACGTTTACATACAGGACATTGTCCCTCAATAGCAAAGTTGTTCATTTTGGATGGAGGCAATATTATATTTGTATTCAAATGATAAAAAGGCAAATCGTTATTTTTATAATCAACGATCTTTCTTAAATCGCCTAATTTAATACCATCAGTTATAAGTTTCTGATATAAATTTTCAGATATTATAAAATCATCATCAAGTGTTATAAAAAAATCCTTTTTTATCTGTCTTAAACCTTTTGTTTTCAATTTGCCGACTAAAATTGCACCTGTACCACAACTTCTACATGCAATTTCAATACTATAATTACTTTTACAGGATTCACCACTTTCACCTATAGGAGCTCTATTATAAATCAATATATAATATTTCATAAAACAACATCTATCAAATTATACAAAAATATCTTGCGCACTTAAATTAACAAATAACAATGGAGAATTTGATATTTCATCTTGACAATAAACTATTGGAAATCTATTCAATAGGTTACAATCAAAATCTTGAATATTAGTAATCTTTTTAAGTAAGTATCCATTCAATTCAAAACTACACAAGGCATATTTTATAAAAGAATTCTGTTCAAAACATTCATGAATAAAACTTGTAAGTTGCATTAATTCATTTTCAAATACTTCTTTATGGTATGTTTGTTCAGGAATACCAACACATATTTCATAAAAGTCAGCATTCTCATAATCGAAAAGAGACACTATTGTCTTTCTGTTCTCAAAATATTCTGATTCATTTTCGCCTTCAGGCAGATTGATCTTCATAAGAAAATCATGAATTTCATTTTTTGAATTATTTCTTTTGCTTACTATGAGTGAAATATCAAAGTATTCTGGCATAATATTATATTCATTATAAAATTGAGCAATCTTGTTTTCCGTCTTTGATCAACTTGTCACGCTAAATTCATAACTAGCAACAAATTAATTATCAAGAAAAAGTTTTTTTCATTCCATATGTTTTATTATGTAGATCAATTAAAGTCCAAACAAAAAATATTTTCTTAATTCTTTAATAGACTACAATGGGCATGCTTTAAGCTGAACATAAGATACTCCGTAGTATGATCTTGAGTTAATTAAAACGCACTTGGCAAATTTAATATATTGTATTGAATTTTTGCTATTTATATTATGAAAATTTCTTATTAAAATAGATAACAACTCTTCTGTAAAGGCCTTGAAATTATCTATCTGGAGACGCTTGCAGATGGTCACAAAGAGACTAGGGTCAAAGACAGGTTGATCTGTAAACTCTGTCAAGTCAACCAAGCATTGCATATACGGATTCTACTGTATCGCCCCAATTTTTTCTCTAAAACAAAAAAGTTACTGCCATCTGCTACTAAAATGCCTCAAAGAACTTGCTAAAAGGCATTTCAGAGGTGGGAGATAAAAAGATTGCACAATTTCATCTGCTACAAATTGCCATCATCTACCACCAAAAATAGAATTTCAAGATAGTACTACGACGTAAAATTGCAATTACGAGGCAACGTTAACTATTTGTTTACTCCAAACTTTAAATAATAGAAAAGCCAATTTTTGCTCATTATCCCTTTTCTAGTATAAACATTCATTTATGATAATAAGTGAGTTTACAGCCAAGAACTCATGGGTTCTCGGCTAAAGTCCCATGGGTTTACGGCCGAAGACTTATGGGTTCACGGCTGCAAACTTACTAAGCACTAAATACGAAACCAATAAACACATGATATCTAGACCATTATATGCAATAAGAAAAGATTCAATTATTATAGGAATCATGTTCTCCAAAAAATCAGACTACGCAAAGGCGAAGACAAGAGATACGTACAGAGGAAAGTTATATACTTTAAGCAAGAGAATTGAGTAGGTGGCAGATGAATGAATTTAGTGGAAGATAAATTGTAAAACAAAAATATCTACTATCAGAATATACAATTATAAATCAGTTAATTACACCATTTTTAGTAGCAGGTGGGAGATCGAACCAATAAATATCGACAGAAAAACAAGAAGGAGTTAATAACAAAATCAAAACATCAGATGGAAACACAAGTATACAGAAACCAAAAGTTCATTGAACTTAACATTCTAGCAGTGCATGAGAAAAACGACTCATTTGTGGGATGAACCAAAAAATAGTTATCTTTGTCCACAACTTATACATTCAAGAAACAATACTCCGAATAAAAGAGCGATGGCAAAACAGAAATATTATGTGGTTTGGGAAGGTGTTACGTCGGGAATTTATACTTCTTGGAACGAATGTCAGCTTCAGATAAAGGGTTACGAAGGCGCAAAATATAAATCTTTCGAGTCCAAAGAAGAGGCTGAACGAGCCTATGCCTCCTCTCCTTACGCATATATTGGTAAACAGGCCAAAGCGTCTGCTCCGAAAGTGCTTCCGGCGAACATAATTAAACAGAGTCTGGCTGTAGACGCTGCTTGCAGCGGAAACCCGGGAGCTATGGAATACAGGGGGGTATATATTGAAACGGGAGAAGAGATTTTTCATTTTGGCCCGATGAAGGGAACAAACAACATCGGCGAATTTCTTGCTTTGGCGCATGGCCTGGCACTGCTCAAACAAAAAGAGCTCAAAATTCCTATCTACAGCGACAGTGTAAATGCTATAAGTTGGGTGAAACAAAAGAAATGCAAAACCAAGCTACCACGTACTCCGGAAACAGAAGAGTTGTTTCAGATTATAGAACGGGCAGAGAACTGGCTGAAAAATAACAAATATACCACTCAGATTATTAAGTGGGAGACAAAAGACTGGGGTGAGATTCCTGCCGATTTTGGCAGGAAATAAGATTTTTTGGAGAAGCTAAAACAATACTCGTTCTGATTCTTCAATTGCCTTGGTGATAAAATATCCTTTAGCTAACTTATCACTAATATTTATCACATTATTCTTCATCGCCTGATACTGTTCTGCAGTTAATGATGACAGAATCTGATCAAGCTCTGACAGTGAACCGATGCATATACCTATATTGTTTTCTTCAACAAAATGTGCCAGAGCTGCTTTCTTCCAGATTATTACTGGCAACTGACAACGAATATAAAGAGATGTTTTATGAGGGTTATTATATTGCAGATAATCGCCGAAAGCTCCGCTGCAGGCATCTATAGAATCTCCATCCCAAACCAGACCAAAATGCCCTTCAGCAGTTGAGATAAGTTCATCGGATGGAACAAAGCCTTTATATGCAAAGTTCTGATTTCCTCCAAGAAGTTCTTCATTAAAACCGGAACCATACAGTACAAACCGGTATGTTTTTACATATTCTCCAAGCTTATATAAAAATGCATTTTTCTTATAACTCAGCCCACCAGCATATACTATACTAAATGGAAAATTTATCTTAGCTGTGTTTTTTGAAACATTAGCAGAAAGATAATCAAAGATCTCCAAACAACCCAATTTAGATGTACTTCCATTCTCTTTCAGCCAATTTGCCATTTTCTTATTATGGGCAATGATATAGTCTGCATTATTAAGCCGTTCTATTTCCTGAGGAATGGTTAGTTTTCCCCTTCGAAAGCTTCCAAGATCATGAATAACAACTGTAACCTTTCCACCTTTAAGATGAGCAACTTTACAAATAAATGAAAAATATTTCTTCAGAGGATACTGAAGTACAAGCCAATCACCTTTAGAGATTAAAAAAGAGGCTTTCAGCACTCCCAGCAGAGTAAATATAAATCCCAGTAACTTATTGTTATAATGGGTTTGCTTTAATCCGATATTTACAAAACCAGCGTCGGACAAGATTGTTTCAATATCGGTTTTGGCCTTGTTACCGGCACTAGACAGATTGGGATAGTTCTTTGAAAGATAATACTTATTCATTCTTTCTCTTTTTAGAGATTATACAATTCCTTTTTCACTAGTCTCAATGCAGCTTCCACGGTATCATCCATGTCAAAGTATGCATACTGAGCCAATCGGCCACCTAGCAAAAGCTTTCCATTTAAGTCAGCCTTTTCTTTGTATTTTGAATATATCTGCATATTCTTATCATCGTTAACAGGATAATATGGCTCGTTTTTGCCAGTGAATTCACTCGGATACTCGCGGGTTATAACAGTAAATGGCTGATTCCCGAATTCAAAATGTTTATGTTCAATAATCCTTGTATATGGAACACTTCGCTCATTGTAATTAACAACTGCATTTCCTTGAAAGTCTTCAATATCCAGCCGTTCATGCTCAAAAGACAAGCTTCTATACTCTAAAACACCAAATTCATAATTAAACAATTCATCTATTCTTCCCGTAAAAAGAACTGTATCTGCAAACTTATCAAGTTCAGCTTTATGATCAAAGTAGTTGGTATTCAGCTTTACTTCAACACCCTCCAGCAAACCATTTATCAATTTATTATATCCTCCTTTGGGAATGCCCTGATAGTCATCATTAAAGTAATTATTATCATAGGTAAAACGGAAGGGAATTCGTTTAATGATAAATGCAGGAAGTTCTTTAGCTGAACGTCCCCACTGCTTTTCTGTATATTCCTTTATGAATGCATAATAAATATCATCACCGCAAAGCTTTAATGCCTGTTCTTCCAGATTTGCAGGTGTTTCAATATGTGCATAGCGCTGCCTTTGTTCTTCGAGCTTTTCTTTTGCTTGCTGTGGTGTTTCTACGCCCCAAAGCTTGCTAAACGTATTCATATTAAAAGGAAGATTATAAAGCACTTCTTTATAATTTGCCAGCGGAGAGTTGGTAAACCGATTGAATTCTACAAATGAATTAACAAACTGCCATACTTCCTTATTGCTTGTATGAAATATATGTGCACCATACTTATGAACATTAATAGAATCTACATCCTCACAATAGATATTGCCACCTAAATGAGAACGCTTGTCTATCATCAGACATTTTTTACCCATTTTCTTTGCATGGTAAGCAAACACTGAGGCAAAAAGTCCTGTTCCTACAATTAAATAATCGTACTTTATATCCATTGTTTATCCCGAAATTAAGATTTCTTCTGCTCAAATATAAAACGAAAATCTGAAACAAGAAGAATCTAACTAAACTTATTGAAAACTATTTATTAATATTTTTCAATGTTTCTTTATAATTATGTTGTGTATCAAACAATAAAGAGCCATGCATAGTAGGCGACTGAACAGGAGTCATATAATCACCAAAATCAATCTTTAGAATTTTATCATACCCAACAGGAACAGGTATCATTGTATTTTCAAAATCCATATAGAGTGTTTGGTCATAGAAGGATTTATTTTTTATTCGCACGCGGTAATTTAATGATAAATGTGCCATAAGCTCTGTCTCTTCAATAGGAGTTTGCCTTAATACATTCTCATATTTTTCGAAAAGAACTTTGTCCCAACGTAATTTAAGATAAAGCTTCTCTGGAAGCCGCCACATTATCTTTGAAGATAATTTAAGCATGTGCTTATATAAATTAATCTTTCGAAGTTGTTTGTTATAACGACGAGGAATATCAGTCACTCCGTCAAAAACAAAAATATCTATAAATATACCTTGGTTATATTTTGCTTTTGGATTTGATATTGCTGTAGTATCCGAGTTTCTAATTTGTACATGCCTACGACCATAATATTTATCAGAATAGATGGTCTGAAAAAAATAAGGCGAAAGAAATTCTTTATCTGCTACTTCACAAAGTTTATCAAAATCATCTCTTAGCATAACCATGTCAATATCATCATCCCACGGAATAAAGCCTTTATGACGTACTGCACCTATCAACGTTCCGGAATCTGCCCAGCATTTCAGATTATACTTTTTACAAACATTAAGCAAGAGATTTAAAAGATCGAGCTCGCAAGCCCATACTCTCTTCATTTTTTCCGTAACTAAAAAACCATCTCTGACCTCTTCCTTAAAGAAGTCAGCATTTTCCATATTGAAATTATTCATTTTTACGTTTTTGTTTTTTTCAATAGATCTTATTACTGTAACAAGACCTTAAATAAGCATTTGCCCTTGTCTGGATACAGGAATCTTTCTGATTTTCAGACTTAAGAAGTAATTCCTTACCAATGATAATACTTTATCTTCAATCTTAGTTTTATTTTTCGTATTAAGTTAAGAGGCTTTGATTTAATCTTCCCCTTATAGTTCTCTATAAAATCATCAACAGCATCTAATACACGGGCCGAATTCTTGCCGTCACGATGCGGTTCATGGTGCATGGTATAAGTATAGATGTTATCCATAAGCTCTTTAGGACGTAAAAGTGCCTTTTCAATAGCATCTCCAATCTCGTTTTCATTCATTACATCCAGCAAGTGATTACCCGGATGCGTATTGCGAAAAGTAACGACCGGCTTATTCAGGAACATGTATTCCACAATAATGGATGAGCTATCGCAGAGCATAACATCTGTTTTTCTGAAGGTGTTAAGACCATCATTGGAACGATAAAAGACTACGTTATCATATTTATCGGCCAGATCTTTATATTTTTGGATTAGTTCAGGATCATCAAGCTTTGGATGGAAAGTTATAATCCAGTTCCACGGCTTGGTTTCGACCAATTGCTTTATTGTTTCCCACAAAAAGGGTGCAGAAGAAATTCCTTTGGTAAATGTTGGCGAATAAAGAATTGTTGGATTATCTCTTTGATCTGTATGAGATTCAGTCTTATCAAAGAAAGGATCAACCTTGCACCAACCAGTTTCATACACTTTAAAGAAACCATTTTTCTTTTCCAGTTCTTTAAAATAGGGTGTGGTGCTTTCTCCCTGCGTGCAATATATATCATACCACCCCCTGATGGTGAAGTGATCATCGATCTTTTCTACTCGCTTTTTCATGGCATATCCATGAAAAACAGCGACTTTTACTCCGGGAAAGAAGTCGTAAACAAAGTTTCCGGGTGCAAAAACTGCAATCGGATTATAATCAAGCACTTCTTGTATTGTCTTTAATTGCTTTTCATTCTCTGTTAGCCAGCTTTCGCAAGAGTCTTCAATAAACCAGGCTACATCATCTCCTCTTCGCCATATTTCATCCTGAAGAGGGCGCAAAATAGAAAAAGAATAAGTCAATGAAACAAAAAACAAATAGTGCTTACCCATAATATGTAATATCTTCCTATTCTATTAAAAATTCAGCGTATATTTTACCTGATGTTTTTTTGCAAAGCGGGTCCAGAACTTCCGTCTGTAAGTCAGAATTAAATCCCGGCATAAGACCTCATCTGCTCCACGCGTTGCAGCATATTCTTTTGCCAGCAATTCAAAGAAAGGAATTTGTCCCCATAACCTTGCAAAGTTAGCACACCCCGCTTCAATACTCACCTTTCCAAATTTCATGCGGTTAATATCCACCAAAGAAAACTTATATTCACCATCTTCTTTGTCAAAAAGGATATTACCGGGTGAGTAATCAAGATGCAATATTCCGGCTTCGTGAAGTTTCGCTGAAAAACGTGCAAATGCAATAACAATATCCGAACAGTCTTTTATATCTGCATCGCCAAATTCATAGAATCTACGGCTATATGGACAATGTACACTTACAAAATAAGAATATCCGATCAAGCCAAAATTTCTTTCTTCAATATAGGCTATCGGTTGCGGAGTCTCAAAACCCTTCTCGAGCAATCGTTGCGGATACTGAAAAGCACGCAATCCTTTGCTTTTTCTTATAAAAGTATAAATAACCCGGTTAAAGAACATCGGGACTCTATATCTTTTGACGTTTACGTCAATCTCTCCTATTTTGATTACTTTAATCTTATTCCGGCCTTTGTATATGGTTTTTCCTTCTTCCCCAAAGATATGAGGAACAGATTCTACAAAAGTTCGCAATGATTCAAAAGCCGGATTCAGAAGTATCTTCATTCTATTTAAAATATTATGCTCTCTATCTTTTTAATAACCATATCGGGAGTAATCATATTCAGACAAGCATAATCTTTACGATAGCAAGATTTGTTTCCAAATACAGAACATGGACGGCATGGAAGATCAACCTGAACAGCATTCATAGGAGATTGTTTCCAGCCCATAAATCCGCAATACGGATGGGTGGCTCCCCAAACAGATACGACAGGCGCATTGACTAACGATGCCAGATGCATATTTGCGGAATCCATAGATACCATTGCATCCAGATAACTCATCAGGATGAGTTCGGTGTTCATATTCAGCTTGCCAATCAGTGATGTTACAGAAGGATATTTATTTACCCATGAGGTAAGAACAGACTCTTCGTTTTTCCCTCCTCCAAAAAGGAATACCTTTACACGGGGATCTTTTGCAAAGTAAGCTATCACTTCTTCCTGCTTATCCAGAGGAAGCACTTTCCCTTTATGTTTGGCAAAAGGTGCAATGCCAATCCATTTCAAATCGCCTTTATCTCCGGTGATATGTTGTATCTGAGACATATCGCCTCTTCCTTCACCGAAGATGGAAGTAAAATTAAGCTGAATTGGAAAACCTAAAGCCTTAAAGACGTCTGTATATCTACGGAAGGATGATTTCTGATTCTCAAATACCTTATGGTATCTGTTGGTCAGTTTCTTCTTGCCCAGACGTCCTTTAAAGATATAAGCAGTTGGAATACCCATCATCTTGAAACGAAGACGAATTATTTTTGTACGGAGTACATTGTGTAAATCGGCTACGTAATCAAAGTTCTGAGGCTTCAACTCGTTATAGAATAACCGATGTAATCCCAGTAGCCCACTATGTTTACCATGCAAGTCGGCTCCCATAAAATGAACATTCTGAGGTAATCCTATAAAAAGCGGTTGGAGTATTGCACGACTCAACACAGTAAATTCATGTTCAGGATGCTGAAGGGCAAGCGAATGAATCACCGGGATAGTCATTGCTACATCTCCTATCGCGGAAAAACGAATAATCAATATCTTAGCCATTATTACTTCTTAGCGTAAAGAACAGGATTAAGAGCCGGGTCGTTATACATCTTCATCTGTTTGTATACTTTCATATACTTTCTGCCAGCCTTAATATCATCTAACAGCTGATCAATAGCTGATGATAAATCTTTTTTCTGTTCCAAAAGGATATCTAATTTCTTCTGGCACTGTTCGTGATGCTCTGGAGTAGTATCTGTACGCTTCACTTCCTCGCTCATGTGATAAATCTTCAATGCAAGGATAGAAAGACGGTCTACAGCCCATGCCGGACTTTCTGTATTAATAGTTGCATCAGCCAAAGGCTTCACGTCTTTATACTGATCATAGAAATAGCTGTCAATAAGTTCAACTAAATCTGTACGATCCTGATTAGACTTATCAATGCGTCTTTTCAAAGTAAGTGCTTCTACGGGATCAATCTGAGGATCACGTATAATATCTTCAAAATGCCATTGCACGGCATCTATCCAATTCTTCAAATATAAATAATACTCAATAGTTTTCAGCTCATAAGGATTCTGAATCGGAGCATCTACACTATCAGTCACATGGTAATTCTCTGTTGATTGAAAGAAAATCTCGTTGCAAAGGTTACTAAATGTCATAATCAGTATTTTTAAAAGTGAACCGCAAAAATATGCATTCATTCCCGAAGAAACAATTTTTCGCACATTTTATTAGTTAAATGAGCAACTTTTAGTACTTTTGTGGTTAATCTTCTACCCAAATATGCATTAATATATGTCTATCAGATTATCTAATGTATCCAAATTCTACGGAAATCAGGAAGTGCTTCATAATGTGAGCTTTGAGGTGCACCCAGGAGAAATTGCTGCTTTTCTTGGACCAAACGGAGCAGGCAAATCAACATGCATGAGAATTATTACAGGATGGCTGACTGATTTCAAGGGTACGGTTAGCGTATGCGGAAATGATATTACCAAGGATCCTATTGCTGCCAAGCGCTGCATTGGCTATCTGCCGGAGAACAATCCGCTTTATCCGGAGATGTATGTCAGAGAATATCTGGAATATGTTGGACAGATTTACCGGGTAGCCAACCTGCATGGTTTAGTAGACAAGATGATTGAACGGGTAAAACTGGAGGAAGTTTGTGGCAAAACCATAGGAACGCTGTCGAAAGGATTCTGTCAGCGAGTGGGACTGGCGCAGGCTTTAATACATAACCCCGAAGTGCTGATTCTGGACGAACCGTCATCGGGTCTTGATCCTAACCAGCTAACTGAAATCCATTCTTTGATCAGAGAACTTGGAAAAGAAAAAACAATTCTATTTTCTTCTCACTCCTTACAGGAAGTTTCTGAGTTATGCGAACATGCAATTATTATTCATAAAGGTAATATTGTGGCTGATGCACCGATCAGTGAGCTAACTAAAGAGGAGCCTCTGGAGGATATTTTTAAAAGACTAACTAAATGAAAGTAATTATTGATAATAAGATTCCCTACATTGAGGGAATTATTGAAAAGCTTGGAGGAGATACTCCTAACGAAGTTATTTATATACCCGGAACAAAATTCACCCCCGAAATTGTTCGTGATGCCGATGCACTGATAATCCGCACCCGTACTCTCTGTAACCGTGAATTACTGGAAGGAAGTAAAGTGAAGTTTATCGCTACTGCAACCATAGGTTTTGATCACATTGATACTGATTATTGCAAAGAAGCGAGGATTACCTGGACAAATGCTCCGGGATGCAATTCTGCTTCTGTGGCTCAATACATTCATTCCACGCTATTGCTTCTGGAAAAAGAGAAAGGATTTACGCTGAAAGGAAAATGTATTGGTGTTGTTGGTATAGGAAATGTGGGAAGTAAGGTATGCGATGTTGCCCAATCACTGGGCATGCGGGTATTGATGAACGATCTTCCTCGTGCCGACAAGGAAGGTGCCGGAATGTTTACGGATATGGAGACCATAACCCGTGAATGTGATGTAATCACGTTCCATACTCCGCTCAACAAGGAAGGCAAATACAAGACATACCATTGGGCCGATGCCGGATTTTTCAATTCGCTAAAAAAGAGTCCGGTTATTATAAATACCTCCCGGGGTGAAGTTACCGAAACCTCTGCCCTGCTCTCTGCTTTAGAAAAGAAACAAATCAGCGAAGCGGTTATTGATGTTTGGGAGAACGAACCTGAAATCAGTCTGGAATTGCTTAACAAGGTATTTCTGGGAACTCCGCACATCGCAGGTTATTCAGCAGATGGGAAAGCGAACGCCACCCGTATGTCGTTAGAATCATTCTGCCGCTTTTTCAATATTAATCCGGATTTTGATATTCAACCTATCCAACCGGAGAGCTCAGTAATCAAAGCCTCAACAGAAGCAGATGCTTATCTGCAAATGTATGATCCGAGACGAGACAGCAACGCTTTGAAGGCCAATCCAGAGATGTTTGAGCAATTGCGGGGTGATTATCCTTTGAGAAGAGAAAAAGAAGCGTATACTATTCAGATTGCATAACGTAATATTCAAAATATCTTGTACAAAAGAATGATTTGTTTTGTACAGAACAATTAATTCTTTTGTACAGAAGATTGCATTCTTTTGTACAAAAGAATAAAAACATCTGAGGAAGTAATAAAAACCTCCCGCCACTGCTCATAAAAAAAGCCTCCATTCAACATGGAAGCTTTTCCCTTTACTAACAAAACACCTAATTAAAAAAAGCGATACATTTATTTCACATAAGGCTTTAACACCTCTTTCCAAACCATATATCCTGGTCCTAAAAGGTGAAGGCCATCATTTGTATATTTCTTATCGAAGCTTTGAGTTCCCGGAGCAACAAAGTGAGCATACAGGTCAATATAAGTATACCCATTCTCTTTTGCCAGTTGCTTTAAACCTTTGTTTATATCAAGTATCACTTGTGTCTTATTGTGCACTTTAGGGAAACGGGTAAATTCATCGTTCACCGGAAGAATACTTTGAATATAGAGCTTTGTTTTAGGAGAATCTGATTTGATTTTGTTCACCAACTTCCTGTACATTACAAGAATGCTATCTGCTGTAAGGTCGTGAGAAACATCATTAACTCCAGTCAACAGGAATATCTTTGCCGGTTTACCTTTCAGTATTGGATCAATCCGATCATATATTCCCATAATTTCGTCGCCACTGATTCCACGGTTTTTGATGTGCGGATTGCCAAAAAGTTCGGCCCACTCACAGCCATCTGTCAGACTATTGCCTAGAAAAACAATATCTGTAGACGTGATGGGCAGTTTCTCAAACAATGTAGCACGCTGGTAGTAATAAGTGGTGTATTTATCTTGTTGCGCAAAACTATTTGCACAAAAGAGTAAGCCGAGAACAAAAAGAAGTGACGCACTTTTCATTTCTATTCATTATTTTGTTGCGCACGATATGCGTCTACTGCTTTCTTCACAGAACCATACATCAACAGTAAGCGTTTGGACTGTTCATATTCCAATCCCAACTCTTCCGAAACCATTCGTGTGCCACGGTCCACCAGCTTCTTATTAGAGAGTTGCATATTTACCATCTTGTTTCCTTTTACGCGACCAAGTTGAATCATTACAGATGTAGTAATCATGTTCAGAATCATCTTTTGTCCGGTTCCCGATTTCATACGTGAACTTCCGGTTACGAACTCAGGACCAACAATCATTTCGATAGGAACTTCGGCTTCTGCAGATAATGGAGAATCAGGGTTACTGGATATTGAGCCAGTAAGGATGCCATGTGCACGTGCATTTCGTAATGCACCAATCACATAAGGAGTAGTTCCTGAAGCGGCAATACCAATCACTGTATCTTTCTCATTGATTTGATGTTCCACCAGTTCTTCCCATCCACGTTCCATGTTGTCTTCGGCATTCTCCACCGGATTACGCAAAGCCGTATCGCCTCCGGCTATCAGCCCAATAACTAATGTAGGAGGCATACCAAATGTAGGAGGTATTTCCGAAGCATCCAAAACGCCTAATCGGCCGCTGGTGCCGGCTCCCATATAAAAGATTCGTCCACCTTGTTTCATGCGGGGAACTATCTGAGTTACTAATTTTTCTATTTGTGGTATTGCTTTTTGAACAGCAATTGCTACCTTTTGGTCTTCTTCATTAATACCTTCCAACAACTCTCTGACTGATTTCTTTTCCAGATTATCATGAAGAGATGGGTGCTCGGTTATTTTTATAAATGACATATCTTATTTTTTGTTTATTGTTAGTTTGAATGATAAGCTACAAGACCTTCCATTGGGCTCTTTATAATTGTACCAATCTGAATATGGAGTTCCTCTGCAGCTTCAAGGAGAACGTCTTTATAATTAACAGCTACTGATCCTACAAAATGAACTTTATTATGCTGGTAATCATACTGCATTACATTCTTAACAAAGAACGATTTAAAACTATTCAGCACCAATTGGTGAACTTCCGGGTTCTCTATATTCTGTGCCAGGAACGGAGATAAATGAGCCAGGAATCTATTTGGGAAAGGCTTTTTATAAACATTTTCCAGGATTATTGCCGGTGTTAGCTGAAACTGATTCAGGAACTTCTCTTTTAGTTCGGGCGATAACTGATTCTTTAAACAATCACCAACCAGCAATCTTCCAAGTACAGCTCCGCTACCTTCATCTCCCAAAATATAGCCAAGAGGTGAGACATTATCTACAATCTCTTTCCCATCATAAAAACAAGAGTTCGATCCTGTTCCCAAGATACATGCTATACCTGAATTCTTTCCACACAAAGCACGGGCTGCAGCAAGAAGATCACTTCCCACCTCTACAGGTGCCTTTATGTGTTCGGCTATAGCAAGGCGAACTATTTCATTCTTTTCGGGAAACGCACAACCTGCACCGTAAAAAAACACTGATTCAATGCTACAATCCTTAACCTGTGGCAATAATGCCTCCTCAATCTCCTGACTAATCTCTTCCTGAGTCTGAAAGAAGGGATTTGTTCCTTTTGTCAGGATTCGCTGGACTATCTGTCCGTTCTCTACTAAGCACCAATCTGTCTTGGTAGAGCCACTGTCTGCTATTAATATCATATTTTAATATATATTTTCTTTTTGTATAATACATATCCAATCATCCAGTTTACACCGACAAATAACAATGCAAAAGTTAATGAGCCAGGATAATCGCCCAAAAGAGGCTGAAGGATATATTTGTATAAGTATATTTTCAAACTAATCATTTTGCCATCAAAGTAGAAAAGGATACTACCTGTAAATATTGAAAGAACAGCTCCCGTTACATAGATAAATAAAGGATTCACACCGAATGACTCAAAGAATCGGCACCATTTTTTATAACCTTTAATATCTATAATCCAAATAAGCAGTCCCAGGAAGCTGGAAGCTAATCCGCATGTAGTCAAAACAAATGTAGGTGACCATATTTTCTTACTGATAGGACAGCCATAACTTAACAGTAAACCTGAAAATGTGAGAACCGTACCAACCAGAAACAATCGTTGAATGCGTTCTCCGTTATCTTTAACGCTCATAAGCAATTCACCACACCAGAATCCTATTAGTACATGGCAAATAGAAGGGATAGTACTAAGCAATCCTTCCGGATCGATAGCCAGACCAGCATCTTTATACATGTGATCCACACCCAGAACAATCTGATCGAAAACAGAAATAATGTTCTGTTCGCTTTGTTCGAACCCATTGCCTGTTATTAATAACAGGAAATAGGCAAAAAGAGTAACCAGAACAATTACCGGTATATATTTATGCTTTACCAGAATAGCAATAATAGATGTTGCACCATAACAAAGAGCAAGTCGCTGCATTACTCCAAGTATCCGAAGATGTGCAAAGTTTGTAACCGACTGCAGAAGGCGTTCGCCAAATGGTAGATTCTCTGCAATCAATGAATTATATGTTCGGAATGATAAGGATAGCCAACCAATTCCCAGACCAATAGCAAAAATAACCAAAGTACGCTTTAATATTTTCAAAGCAGCTGAATGACTGAACTCGAAATTATATTTCCTGAGCGAAATATAAGTAGAGATACCCATTATAAACATAAAGAATGGAAATACTAAATCGGTAGGAGTTAATCCTATCCATTCGGCATGCTCAAGAGGTGCATAGATTGAACCCCATGTACCGGGATTGTTAACCAAAATCATACCTGCAATGGTAATACCTCTTAGTATATCCAATGCCAGCAGTCGTTGACTTACGTTTGTTTTCATAGTATTTTTATTTTGTTATTGCTGTTGTACACTGATCTACAAGATACACAATGGAAATATAAGGGATTCCGGAATTAGTTGTCAGTCCAATTTCACAAGTGCGACTGTTTGAATATCCCACTTCTACTCCGGCCTTCTCTAATTGAGGCTTCAATTTTCGGAGAGCGTATGTATTTACCTCAGGATGGGTAAAGCCTTTGTCGCCAGCAAACCCGCAACATCCTACCTCTTCGGGAACAATTACCTTTGTTGAGCAAAGACTGGCCAAAGCTACCATCTGATCACGTAATCCCATCTTTTGAGTAGAACAGGTTATATGGATGGAAACCGGTTTATCTATTGGTGTGAAATCTAACTTATCTTTCAGGAAAGTGTAGATAAATTCCACTGGTTCGTATAGCTTAACTTTCGTCATTACATTTCGCATACGGTGCAAACAAGGACTCTGGTCACAAAGCACTGGATATTTACCTTGCTCAGTGGCAGCAAACAGCGCCTCTTCAAGTTCGGCAGATTTACGGTCTGCAATATCCATCATTCCTTTACTTTCCCAGATAGTTCCGCAACAAAGCTTATCCATATCTTTAGGGAATATTACTTCATAACCCGCTTTTTGGAGAAGCTGAACTGTTTTATCCACTAAAGGAGTAGCATCCGGAGTTTCCTTTGCTGTTCCCATCATCTGGTTAAGGCAGCTTGGAAAATAAACAACCTTCAACGGTTCACTCTTTTGAGTTATTTTATGGGGATAATAAGCTTTTGGCATTGCGGGAGTCCACAATGGGAAATTATCCATTGATACATAGCGAATGCCTTTTGTAAGGGAAGTCATTGTTTTGGTTCCCAATACAGAATGGGCTCCATTAGCCAGACTAAGTACCGGACGAAGTATACTCTTCATCCCTTGGAAATGGTTGGCAGCGAAATCGCCAATCTTATATCCCAGACTTCCCACCGGCAATTCTTCCTGACGAATATCATGCGTAAGGTCTCCCACATTAATATTCATCGGACAAGACATGGAACAAAGTCCGTCTCCTGCACAAGTTTGATTACCAAGATATTTATATTGCTGTTCAAGTTTAGCTAACCGTTCATTATCTTCACCCGATTTTCTTAATCGGGAAATCTCTCTGCGAATAACAATACGCTGTCTGGAAGAAAGGGTAAATCCGCAAGTCAGACAGTTAACTTCACAAAAACCGCACTCTATACACTTATCTACATGAGCATTAGTCAGAGGTAGCGGTTTGAAATTCTTAATATGGCATTCAGGATCATCATTAAAGATAACTCCCGGGTTAATCAGATTCTTTGGATCGAACAGATTCTTCACCTCTTTCATTACCTCAAAAGCAGCCTCACCCCACTCGTATTTAACGAACGGTGCCATGTTTCGTCCGGTACCGTGCTCGGCTTTTAAAGATCCGTCATACTTATCGACTACTAAAGTCTTCACCTCATTCATCAGGTTCTCATATTTACGAACCTTTTCATCCGTATCAAACGCCTGATTAATAATAAAGTGATAGTTTCCTTCCAATGCATGACCGTATATGCAGGCATCTGCATAGCCATGTTTTACCAGTAAAGCCTGCAACTCAGCAGTTGCTTCGGGTAAGTTTTCTATATGGAAAGCTACATCTTCAATCAAAGTTGTTGTACCCAATTCACGGGTACCCCCTACTGATGGGAAAATTCCGGAACGAATGTTCCAGTACTTGGAATATTCACTCTCCTTATCAGTAAAATGAACCGGAGTATATGTTTCAAAAGATTCAAGAATAGTCTCAATCTCCTTTATCTGATCATCCAATTCTTGTTTGGTAGCAGCTTTCGTTTCTGTAAGAACTGCGGTTAGTCCCTCTCCTGTTGGGTCGTTCACAGAACTGAGCGACTTTGAATCGAGTAACTCTGCCCCCATTACCGGTCCTTTTTTCATGGCCACAACAGCACGGCATGCCTCTTTTATGTCCTTGAAATAAAGCATGGCACTGGCACTGAACGGATAATCATATCCCGTTCTCATAGTTGCTTCAGAAAGGAAGGCCAATGTTCCTTCGGAACCTACCATCAGGTGGGTAATGATTTCAAAAGGATCGTCATGTTCAACAAAAGGGAGAATATTCAATCCGGTTACATTCTTAATAGAATATTTATATCGGATCCTTTCCGATAACTTTTCATCATTTCTGATTTTATCACGTAAAGCCTCTATGCCTTTAATAAAATCAGGCTTTTTCTTTGCAAAATTTCTTTTACTGTTCTCATTTCCGGTATCAAGTATAGTACCATCAGCCATTACTATTCTTACGGAGAGTAACATCTTGTCACTATTTGCATGAGTTCCGCAATTCATCCCCGAAGCATTATTCATGATAATACCTCCCACCATTGCAGATTTTACGGAAGCAGGATCAGGAGCAAACTTTCGTCCGAAAGGTTTCAGAATCTGGTTAACTCTTTCTCCTATTAGTCCCGGTTGAAGAGTTATGGTTTTATAATCGGGAGAGATTGTATACTTCTCCCAATGCTTGCCTGCAACAATCAAGATAGAATCGCTTATGCTCTGCCCCGAAAGACTTGTTCCCGCTGCTCTGAAAGTAACAGGTAAGTTCAAGCTATCAGCTATTAAAAGTATTCTGGAAATTTCCTGTTCATCGACAGAACGAATTACTATTTTAGGAATAAGGCGATAAAAGCCGGCATCAGTTCCCCATGCTAAAAGACGTAGCTCATCTGTATAGATTCTGTCTTTAGGCACAAATGCTGAAATCTCTTCAAGAAGAGAATTATAATTCTTACTCATGATCTTGCTTTGTTTATAGGCTAATAAACCTGTTACTTATATAAATAATATTTTTTTGAAAGCTTCTTAAAGCTCTCTACATCTTTATACCAATAATCTTTAATATCCTCAAATCGGTTATTCTTTGCAAAACGCAAACGAATCTGATCACTACCACTGACTTTATCGAACATATTGAATCGTTTGTTATCAGCATTATTAAATACCGCTTTATCAGGATATAATTCTGCAACTTCCTGCATTATATAGAACTGAATTTCAGAAAGAGCAGCTTTCTTATAATCAGTAATATGCACCTGCACACCCTGAAGATTCTTGCCCTGTCCCACTGCATAGAATGGATTAAGGTGAATCGGTCTGAATTTAATACCCGGTAAATTCAGGCTATTCATTTTTGCTGCAAACTCATCTGCTTTTATCCATTCGGCCGCAAACATCTGGAAAGGAATGGTATATCCCACACCAATAGACATATATCCCAGTTCACCAAGGATTCCTGATACAGGATAGAATTCAGCAGAATGAGCATGAGGAATATGAGGCGAAGCAGGAACCCATTGTAAACCGGTTTGGGTATAATCCATCTTACGTTTCCAGCCTTTCATTTTTACAACATGCAGTTTGCATTGCTTTTTCAGCATATTCTCATTATTAAGCATCATAGCAAGTTCACCACAGGTTAATCCGTAAACATAAGGAATTTTGAATTGGCTCACAAAAGAGTAATAACCATCTTCAACCACATTGCCTTCTATCTTAAGACCATTCACCGGATTTGGACGATCGAGCACCACAAACTCAATATTATTCTCGGCAGCTGCTTCCATTGCAAGTCCCATTGTACTTATATAAGTAAATGAGCGGCAACCAATATCCTGAATGTCATACACTAAAACATCTATATCTTTCAACATTTCGGGTGTGGCCTTACGTGTTTTGCCATATAATGAATAAACAGGCACTCCAGTTGAAGGGTCGTTGGAATTATCAACATGATCACCGGCATGCACATCTCCACGAACTCCATGTTCAGGACCAAAAAGAGCTACAAGCTTTACGTTCTTTGCTTCATGAAGAATATCAATAGTCGACTTCAAATCATTGTCTACCCCCGTTGGATTAGTGATTAACCCAACACGTTTACCTTCCAATATTTTAAAGTTCTGTTCTTTCAAAACTTCAATACCTGTTTTTATTCTTATTTTCTGTGCGGCTACATTGACTGCCAATAATCCTACAAGGGACAAAGTAAATAAATATTTAAGTTTCATCACTCTTATTTTTTAAATTATTCCGATTCTATTTCATCTTTTTTCTTGCCATACTCTGGATCAATCTTCACAAATGCACAAACTGCAATAGTGGCAGCGCAACAAATCATCACCCAAACAAAGAAGTTCTCATATCCAATATGATCTTGCAACCATCCGGCAGCCATACCCGGCAACATCATGCCTAATGCCATAAATCCTGTACAGATTGCATAATGAGCTGTTTTATGTTCTCCTTCAGAGTAGTAAATAAGGAAAAGCATATAGGCTGTAAAACCAAATCCATAACCGAACTGCTCTATAAAGACACAAATATTAATAATGATCAGGCTTTGTGGCTGGAAATATCCCAAGTAAACAAAAGTAAGGCATGTTAAAGAGATGCTCCAGGCCATAGGCCACAACCAGCGTTGAAGACCGCCCTTGGATGCGCAGATTCCACCAATGATTCCACCAATTGTAAGGCCTAGAATACCTACAGTTCCGTAGACTATCCCAACTTCTGCGGTACTAAGCCCCAACCCTCCTTTTTCTAATGGATCAAGTAAAAAGGGATTGATAAGTTTCACTAACTGAGCTTCCGGCAAACGATAAAGCAGCATAAAAAGGATAGCTACGCCAGCCTGTTTTTTCTGAAAGAAAGTAATGAACGTTGCCAGGAATTCTTTAAAGATATTTGATGCTGAGACATCAGTCACAGTCGATTTATCTGTTTTGGGTGTTGGCAAGATAAATTTGTGATAAAGGCAAAAAGCAATAAACAATCCACTTAAAATATAGAAAGTGATGGACCACGCAAAAGGAATATTTCCAGTCCAGTTTTCTAATCCTCCGGCCAATACAATAAGAACACCTTGTCCAAAGATAGTGGCAATACGATAGAAAGTGCTGCGAATACCTACATACAATGCTTGTTCTGAAACATCTAATGCCAGCATATAAAATCCATCGGCAGCAATATCATGAGTAGCAGAACTAAATGCCACCAACCAAAATACAGCTAAAGTAATCTGGAAGAAATTGGACATTGGTATGGTAAAAGCAATACCTGCCAACCCGGCACCAACCAAAAGCTGCATTGTTACAATCCACCAACGTTTGGTTTTAAACAAATCTACAAATGGACTCCAGAATGGTTTGATAACCCATGGCAAATAAAGCCAACTGGTATATAAGGCTATATCTGTATTGGAAATATTCAGTTTCTTATACATAATAACCGATATAGTCATTACTGCTACATAAGGTAATCCTTCAGCAAAATATAATGTGGGGATCCATGCCCAAGGTGATATTTTCTTATTTTTCATAATATGGCATTAATATAGTTTATTTATGGATGCTCCTACGTAATAGTGCAACAAAATCTTGTCGTATGTATAACCTTGCTCACCCATTACTGCAGCTCCAATCTGGCAAAGTCCTACTCCGTGTCCCCATCCTGAGCCAATAAGGTTAAAGCGTTGGGGAATATTATTTATTATATTCTCTTTTTCGACAACAAAAGCAGAACTGTATAAGTGAGACGTAGAAAGTGTTCTTCTGATTTCTAATTCTTTGCCGATTGTCAGTGTTCGTTTGGTTCCAACTATTTTTAGTTTTACCAATCTACCCGAAGTACCTCTCTCCACAGGGATAAGATCTACTATTTCACCATAATCAACACCTGAACGTTTAAGGATAAGTTCAGAGAGCTCTTTCTGTGAATAAGAAACCTTCCAGCGATAAAAGTTAACTGTCTCCTGATCATAGTTATTCAATACCTGAGAAAGAATTTTCTTATCTGTTGTATTACAGAAGGCATCTGGAGAAGTATATATCCATTTTACAGCTTCATCTTCTTTAGTCAAATCCGGCAATGGTTCTCCACTCTTATCATCACGAAGTTTGACCAAATATGGATGTTTCACATCTTCCCAACAGTATTGAAACTCTTCTACTGCGCCACCACAACATTTAGAGAAACGAGCATCACAAATCTTTTCTCCTGACATTAAGAGTTGTCCGGAAGTACTTCTGACAGCAAGTTCTACATTTTTTGTAGAAGCACGTGTAATACCTTGGTAGCGTTGGCAATGATCATCAGCACACACATCAAAATTAACATGGTCTTCACGGTCATACCACTTTATACATTCATCCTCTGTCTGAGAAAATGCAGTATATTCTGACTTTGCTTCAGCGATCTCTTTGTTCTTCTGAATCTGAGCTAATAACCAGCTACGGGAGATTACGGCATGTGCTTTCAATAATTCCATAGAAGCTGTAGCACTCATCTCAGACGAGATTACACTGATTAAGTAATCTTCAACAGAAATTACATTTACAGCGGTCAGCTTATTATTCTCAACAATAAGTTTAAGAGCACCACGAAAACGTTGATTTTCTTTCCGCTCCCAATGGAAATTAATGCCAATGGTTACATCCAGCAATTCAAAAGAATCATTTGCACTGTCGGAAGGTTCAAACAGTAATTCTTCATAAGCCGAACCATTCCAAAGAATTTTTCCTTCAGAATAAACAGCGTTCTGGCTTCCGGTTACTAAAGAACTGTTCCAAAGATAATTGCCCTGCAAAACAAAATCTATTTGAGGTTCAAACATGATCCCCACATCTACTCTAGGTTCTTTCATAACGCTGGTTTTATATGATCTGCGATTTTCTTTAAAGCAACTTCATCCATACATACCTCGCTTAAAATTGTACGCACATTTTCTGCCGTAATCTTATCAAAGTCTTTTTCCAAAGGAATTATAAATACACCACCCATATCAACAGCACCCGGACTAATTAAGATATTATCTTCGCCTTTTGCAGTATAACAGGAAGGACGGTGCAATGACCGGGGAAAAACACAGACTATCCATTTATCTGCTTCATACCAGGCAAGAACATTCATCATTGGTTCCTCTTCTCCCGGTTTAACTTCCATTGAAGCATATATTTGTTCAAACAATTCAACTGCATTTTCTTTTGAATCCGACTCTATAACAAAAGTTCCTTTCAGATAATTATGCAAAATATACAGTTTTGCTGATTGAAACTCTAATACGGGCTTAATTGCAAATTGTCTCCATTCCTTCTCTATAGTAAGAAAGCCTTTACTTCCAGCCTGAAAATGTACATGATCAGGTGCAGACGCACCACATTTCGGACCATTATAAAAGATTGTATATTCATCTATATTATATGCCAGATCCAACATATCTCCTAGTCTACCGGCAATTCGCTGATCCACATGCTTGCATGAAGGGATAGTAAGATGCTTCGGAAATATTGGAAACGGATTAATCAGAATTTCATAATCTTCTCCAAACGGAATGCGCATCTGTTCTACCGGGCGGTTCTGCCTGCATAGAAAACATTTTCTTTCCTGAATAGATTTGGTATCTATTTTGGCTGAAGAAGAAACAATTCTGGCCGGATTAAACTGAACTTTGATTTTAAAATTATCAAACGCCAGTTCTTTAACCTTTACTTGTTTCAGTGCATCATAATTGTTCCTCGCCAGTTCCCATACATTGAGCTGTTCCTGAAGCAATTCTGCAACTTGCGATGATGTAACTATTCTTTTCATTTCTTCTTATTTAAAGCAACTCTAGCTTGAAGTTCCCAGGTACGGATTCTGTCTTTATACGTGTTGTGACCGTTCATCTTAACAATATCAAGTGAAGCATCAGAATTATCATCCCAACGACGACACATATAAACAACATCGTATACACGTCCGATCTGATATTTGCGGGAAATGTTCAATCCTAATGCATAATCTTCACCATAACTTGTATTAGGTACTTTTATTTCTCTAAGTACTGGTGTATAGAAAGCACGTGGAGCACCCAAACCGTTAATACGAAGTGCATTGTTCCGTCCGTTCTCTGGAGTCCATTCTTTATGATCAATGATTCCGGGAGCTATCATATTCATATTAAAGTCGGTCATCATATAAGTACCAACGACCATAGCACAATTTTGCTCATAGAAAGCATCAACCATTTTCTGCAATGTATTCTCGTCAATGTAAACATCATCACTGTCTAGCTGAACAACAAACTTTCCACATTTTGGATGGTGTACACCCAGATTCCAACAACCACCTATACCTAAGTCCTGACGTTCCGGAATTATGTGAATCAAACGTTCATCTGACGCAAACTTATCAATAGCTTCCGTTGTGCCATCGGTAGAATAGTTATCTACTACAATTAAATTGAACTTAAAGTTTGTTTTCTGATTCAAAACTGAACGGATAGCATCTTCAACTGTACGGATACGGTTTCTAACAGGAATCAGCACTGATGCTTCAAACTCGAAATCTCCGGCATTAAATTCAATCTCTTTAAATTCTGGAGCAAGATATCCGCCTATAACTTTTAGATGATCAGTACATGCTGCTTCCATCTCGATTTGTACTCCTCTGTTCTTAGGATCTACATAATCGAATATCTTTTCTCCACTTTTACGTGTATCGAATTCTACTTCAGAGTATAGATACTCATTGATATGAACCAAAGAAGATCGTTGAGATACTTTCAGGCGCAAATCGTATAATCCTGCAAACGAATACTCGGTAGTCATTTCTTTCACAGCAGCTTTTAGTACACTAGACTTATAAAGCAATACTGAACCAAAATTAAAATCATCGCGCAAACTACCAAACTGATAATCAATAACAGGACAAGCTGTTCTTGTTTCACCTATTACCTGGTAATGATCTGCATAAACCATTCCTGCATCAGAATCTTCTGCTATATGTAACATACGTTCTAATGCAAACATTCCTAATTCCAGAGTGGTATATTTTGTATAAATCAAGCTGTAATCTGCATCTGAATGAGATGCAATTTCGCGGGCTGCAACTGTAGAATTCAATGATGGAACCTGAAGTTTCTCACAACCATCTATAGATTCTTCCACATTATCTGTAACAAGTAAGTAGATCTTACTTACCAAATCGCTGGCTTTTAAATTTTTTATAGTCTGCTCAGCTTGTGCAGCTCCCATAAAGGGAATAAAACAATTAACTGTAGTTTTCATATTAATATCGTATTACTTTTTATTCTTATCGTTTATAACTTGACTGTTTTAAAATTCCTACTTCACCGCTTGTACTTGTAAACACGCATTCTGTAGCACTCAGTGGCACCACCGTACTTATAAGTGAGTTCCCCACTTTATGTTTCCAGAGAAGTTTTCCTGAGAAAGCTTCCAAGGCAAAAACGACTCCACTCTTAGTGCTACCAAACACAACTCCATCTTTCTCCACCAACATGGATGGCGCATGTTCATATCCAAACTTCACATCGGTTGCCCATATCTGTTTTGGAACATTACCTTCTGTAGAAAAACAAACTACGCTATCTTGCATGGTTTTACTATACAATCGCATCTTATCTGCCGAAAGTCCAATTGTTTCTCTGACAGTAGATTGAAAAGTTCTCCATATTGTTTTTCCACTATTAGCATCAATCGCAGTCATTGCACGTTGAGGATCGGTTATGAAAACTTTCCCATTTGCGGCGACAGGCCATACTGCAGCCGGAGAAAAATGCATCCGAGTCAGATTTCCATTCCATTTCCAAAGCTCTCGCCCGGATTCTTTATCTAATGCATACAGATTATTATCCCAGGCACCAAAAATAACTTTGCCTTCGTAAATTAATGGTCTTGTTTCAATATATCCTTTAACGTCTGTATATTCCCAGCGAAGTTTTCCTGTCTTCACATCAATAGCCCGAAAGGTATGATCACTTGCTCCAATATATGCAATCCCATTATCAATAGTAACAGCACCTAGTACAGCTTCTTTGGCTGTATATTCCCAACAAAGTTTTCCTGTTTTAGCATTGACTCCATATATTTTTTTATCAGCAGACCCAAAAACAACGACACCATTTGATGCTGCCGGGGTTCCTACAATACGATTTCCTGATTTGAATTCCCACATTTTCTTACCACTGCTTAACGAGTAGCAACTTAAAAAGCCCAAATCATCTCCAACATAAACGTTCTTATTATATATAACAGGAGATGAATATATTCCTGCAGCTGTCTTCACAATCCAAAGTTCTTTAACCTTATCATATTCTTTATTTATAGAATAATCAGGTCTTTTATACCCAGAATCATCTGAATTATAATAACTTTTTCTTAAAGAATATGATGCCCACTTTTCAGGTTCATTTCCTATTTTTTGCTCATATACCAATAATGAATCGGGAGTCACTTCAAAAACGGAATAACCTCCGACTTTTTCTTTTCCTCGCAAGTTTGAACGACAAATAATACCAGGAATACCATCGTAATTAAACAATAAATTACGGTGATAATGTCCTCCCAGGAAAGCCCTGATATTGTATTGACGAACAGCATCTGTTACATCATACCAATTATCTACATCGCCCTCTTGCAAAGGGTAATGGGTTACCAGAATAACCGGTTTATCTTTTCCAAAGGTTGCCAACTCTTTTTTCATCCAGGAAATATCCTGTGGAGAAACATGTCCATCAGCCATTCTAATGACTGGCCCTGAATTAAATCCAAGAAAAAGGATTCCATTGTACTCAAACTTAAATCTGTCTGAACCAAAAATATGGCCAAAATCAGTTGCTCCAGATTCACTCCACTTTGTTTCATGATTTCCGGAAGTGATATAATATTTCATCTTCAACAAGTCAAGCAATGACTTTACTCTCTTCAGAGATGCACGATCCCCTTCTTCAGTTACATCACCAGATACAATTACAAAGTCTATATCCTTGGTTTTATTTATTTGCTCAACAGATTTTCTCAAATCATTATAAGCAAGAGAATCACCACTAACATGTAAATCTGTCAATAATGCAAAGCGGAAATTTTCACCTCGTAAAGAGTTAATTATTAGGCAAAAAAGAACTGATAAAAAGACTTTTTTCATAATTAGATCTATTTAGGCCCTTATAAAAACAAATGTAAAATAAATGTTTTAATTGTAGAAATAAGAGCGTTTATTTTATGAGTTAGAATCATTTATTTGCAAATAATAACATTTAAGAAAACAATATTAGTAACATAATCATGTATAGTAAGCCATTAAAAATGCGAAATAGGAGAAATGTTTTGAGTATGATATTCAACCAGTCCATTCATTGGCGACTCAACAATATTATCAATTACTATACCAAATTCCTTTGCAACCTGATGTAACACAGAAGAATAGTTATATGCAACAGAGCCGACAAAACGAATTGGATAATTTTGATAGTCATACTGAGTAACACTACGAACAAAGAAGCTTCTTAAATTCTGAGAAACAAGATCATAGACATATTCACTATCAAGATGTTCATTAAGAAAATATGAAAATGTTGATAGGAAACGGTTTGGAAATGGGCGACTATATACAGACTCAAGAGCATCATCAGCCGAAATACGAAACTTTTCATAGAATGTTTCAATAAGAGCAGCTGGCGCCAATCCTTTTAAACAATCAGCCAGAAAAAGCTTACCTAAAACAGCGCCACTACCTTCATCACCTAAAACATAACCTAAAGATCTCACATTGCGAGTTATATTTTTCCCATCATAAAAACAGGAATTAGATCCAGTCCCCAAGATACAAGCAATTCCTGCTTCATTTTTTAATAAGCCACGTGCTGCAGCCAATAAATCACTCTCAACTTCAATGGGAGATTTAAATTGGGCAACTAAAGAAGCACCAATAATACCTTTTCTTTCAGGAGAAGAGCAACCTGCTCCGTAGAAAAAGACCTGTTCAAATCTTTTTCTAAAGAAATGTTCCGGAAGTCCTAAGCGTACACTGCGACTTATTTCTCTCCTTGATTGAAAAAAAGGATTTATTCCTTCTGTAAAAATATGCTCAGTAACGCAATCTCCATCAATCAAAGCCCATTCCGTTCTTGTTGAACCACTCTCAGCTATCAGTTTCATTTATTGTTTGCTTATTAAAAATTGCTCAAAGATAAATAATATTTCTTTATCATCATAGATAAGATGAAGAGGTATTATTCACCATTTAAAATTCAATTATTCAGTTTTTTGAGAAGAAAGATAACACTGACTTCATTAACTGGTTTTTCCCTTCTTCATTCTTAACAGATTCAAAAGGAAAACCGAGTATGCAGGTTTTATATTTTCCATTATACGCCACACCTGCACTCAAATTATTTTCAGAATATCTAAAGACTGTATACGAATCTTTTGCTGCCGGCTCTATTCCATCAGGAGATTCTACAGCATATGATTCAGCATTTAGTTCATTGTAATAGTCATAATTACCAGACAACATTGCAAAAGGAGATGCTACGCTTTTAACTTTGCCTGTTATAGCAGCCTGTCCTGTACGCCATTTATATTTCAATGTATTCATCGCAAAATTCCTATCTTCCTGTCGGGATGCTTTATTATCCCACAAATCCGATCCGACAAATGCACCCGAAATAAAGATATTACCATCTGCTTCGCAATATTCTTTAATTGCAGTCTGCAATTTCTCAGGGAATGTTTTAAACTCTGTTGGACATTGGCCTCCACGCCCCATCTTTGTTTCACGTTCTTTCCCCAAGATCAGATCTACAAATTTATATTCTTTCAGATCTGCATTCTTATCCATTATGGCTTCATCACTACAAGAAACAAAAGAGTATCCTGCATTAGTTATTGCTTTTCCATGAACAAAAGGATAATCGAAAGTATTGCCTGCAATAACCATTTTTTCATAATTTGCGCGACTAGCTCCAAAACCTGCAGCATCATCATCCATCCATGGAATACTACGTCGGAATTCCGTCTGACTTCCAATAAAACTATAGTCTTGTTTGTAAGGAACTCCATGATCAAGCACATCATAGAAACCTGCAATACTATCGGCTACAAAGTCGGCCGGAGCACTAATTCTATCAAAGCCGTTCACTACCAGAACCATCCCCTTCTCTTTTGTCACTCTACTGGCTGAAAGAATTTCAGAAGGAAAACTTTCACCTCCATCATTCAATGCAGTAACCTTATAACTATAGATTTGTCCTTCATTTTGTGATACGCGATAGCTATTTGTATTCACAATAACACCATTATCAAATTCTCCGTCATCAATGCGCGTATAAACAACATACTTATTTGCTACAGCAGTTGGTTCTAATGGGTCCATAACTGGTTTCCAATTTAACTCAACTTCGTCTGTATTAACAAAGTGAATATTAAAATGATCTATTGGCAATGGCTGAACAACATATTTCTGCTTATATTGAGAAGATACAAATTGAAGTATTCCTTTATAAATTGCACGACTCACTGTAAAACGAAATCTCGGATCCAGTCCATATCGCATATCAGCAAAATTCTGATGAGAAAGAAGTTCCAACAACATAGCAGGAACCTTAGGAACACGTGCTTCATAATAAGACTGATTCCACATTCCACGACGCGACCAGTTAGGTTCATATAATGAACGAATGTCATTCACTATTTGAGACTGTACAAGGTCTGTTAAATCTCTGGCGGCATATCTGGAAACGCCATTTGTATATTTGGTATCATCGGTATTAGTACAGAAAATGCCTAAAGATCCTATAATTGAATCATTCATTGTTGTTCCAGCATCGGTATGGAAAGCAAAAGATAAATCAATTGGGATATTCAAACCTTCTGACTTCGGATCAACACTCGATCCTCCAGCTAAATAATTAACCCAAAGGCCTCTCGATTTATAATCATCAGTATAATCGTTCACTCCTTTACTTGGAGAATATACATCTTCCGGAAAACCTGCCCATTGTAGCCAATAACGGGCCCCTTCTGTATAACGAGGGTATCCGCTCGTTTCGTAAGGATAGTCAACTTTTGGCAATGGTTTTATTTCTTCCTGAGCTTTGGTATCTGAGCTCTTTACATTTTCAGTGGTACCACTATCGGCAATGCGACGAGCAATATTTCCAAAACCGCCACCAATCTTTATAGCATCTGCCGTAACAACATTTCCTGTCTTAGACGATTTGTTAGTGAGCACAATTCTGGAATCATAATTTCTGCCAGCATCAAAGCTGAAATGTCCTAAATAAATCCATGTACCTCCGCCCATTGTCTGATTAATCTTAAACTGAGTGGTACCTCCTTTATGATAGACAGTATACAAAGCGTCATCAGAACTGTTTGCTAGGCTTTTATAAGAAATATAAACAGCATATCTACCAGCTTTAGGAATATCCGGAATCCACTCTGCCGAACTCTCTTTTCCTTTCTTAATTGTTTCTATCAAACGGAAAGTTCCATCATGAAAAGGGTTATCATTGTTTATGTAAAAGTCCTTTTTCTGAGCAAAACCAGGACCGGCGCCATCATTCCATTTTTTATCAGTAATCTTTTCAATATAACGAGAACTTGCACTTAAAGAACCGTCATTATCAACAATAATTTCTGCTGTATTTGTATCACGCTCACGAGGCAAAAGTACATTAGCACCGGCATTTTCAAGCATTGGTACTAAAAACGGCAGAACATAACTCTGTGTATATAAATCCTCCACTGTCTGAAAGATACGGGCTCGTTGCCACTCCCATCGTGTTAACTTCGACTCATAATAATATCCATGACTTTGCCACATGGCAATGTGTCTGTTCAAAAGACCTTTTGTTGGTCTGTAAGGTACTGAAATACGAGTTATTAAAGGCTTATCAATGTCATTAACAAAAGTTTTTGCTTTCTTATCTTTCTTACTTCGTAATGCAAGTGGAATAAGTTCTTCTATCGGGTGCTTATCAGTAATCAATGTCACTTGATAATTTACAAATTCTGGGGGTAGTTGTTGACGAATATGCTTATATATTTCGGCTACATTATCTTCCCTGAAAGGGATATAAGAGCAATTCATATTAGCATATAATTCTAACTTGTTTTTACTAACTGCAAAAGAATCAATATAAATTGGTCCTACAGATATGGTCTTCTTTGAAACTTGAGTCAAATACGAACCAATTGTTGAGCGCACTTCTTTAGAAAGTTCCTGGGCTTCAGCTACCTGACTAAAAGAACCAGCGAATAACAAGCTTAATACAAAAATACGAATAGGTTTCATATACATCTATTTTTGTTTATTCATTATCAAAGTAAGACCAATAAAAGTAAATAAGGCATTAAAGATTAGCAATTCATAGCTAAAAGTGTACCCATTAAACCAAACCTGTGAATTCTTTTGAAGAACAAAACAAAGTATTGGTGAAATAAGGGCAACTAAAGGAACATATTTATCACGAACTTGCTTTTTTATGCAAATACCAAAGGCAAACATACCTAGAATAGGGCCATAAGTATAGCTCGCCAGAATATAGACAGCATCAATTACACTTGTGTTATTCAATGAATTTATCACAATGATAACCAGCCCCATTACTACAGACATCATTACGTGAACCTGCTTACGAACTTTTACAACTTCTAAATCAGTTTTATGCTTTGTACTTCCCAGAATATCCACAGTAAAAGAAGTAGTTAAAGCTGTTAGTGCTGAACCTGCAGCTGAGTAAGCAGCAGAAATTAATCCAACAATAAATAAAACACCTACAATTTTAGGGAAATAACCATGAGTAGCGATTAATGGGAAAAGTTCGTCACTCTTTTTAGGAATTGCAATTCCTGATTTCGTAGCATATATATATAAAAGTACACCTAACATTAAAAACAATAAAATAATTACTACCTGGAAAATACCACTGGTAATCATATTCTTCTGAGAATCTTTAAAATTCTTGCAACTCAAATTCCGTTGCATCATGTCCTGGTCAAGACCGGTCATAGCAATCATTGTGAATATACCTGCAAGGAATTGTTTAAAGAAATATCTTTTATCATTAACATCATCAAAGAAAAAAGTCTTTGAATAATCATGATCAATAATAGCACTAAATGCTCCATTAAAAGAGAGATTCAGATCTGAGCTTATATAATATATACAAAAAAGAACAGAACCAACTAGACAAAGAGTCTTTAAAGAATCTGTCCAGATTAAAGCTTTAACCCCTCCACGGAAAGTATAAAGCCACACTAATAAAACTGTAAAAATAACATTCAGTAAGAAAGAAAGATGTAATGGTTCAAAAACCAGTAATTGTAGAACCACACAAACAAGGAAAAGGCGGACTGCTGCACCCAGCATTTTTGAAATAAAAAAGAACCATGCACCTGTTTTATGTGTAGAAACACCAAAGCGATTATCAAGGTACTCGTAAATAGAAACCAGGTTCATTTTATAAAAAAGAGGAATCAGTAAAAAAGCTATAATAAACTGTCCAGTCAAAAAGCCAAGAGCCATCTGCAAATAAGAGAAATTGCTTACGGCCACCATCCCTGGAACAGAAACAAAAGTTACTCCTGAAATGCTAGAACCTATCATGGCAAAAGCCACTACATACCAACGAGACTTCCGGTTTCCAACAAAAAAACCTTGATTATCAGTCTTTCTTCCTGCAATATATGATATTGCAAACAAAACTGCAAAATAACAAAAAATAGTTGATAGGACTAGAACTGGACTCATACCTTCATTTATTAAACTTCTAAAACATTATACTAAAAAAAAGGCTAATCAAAACTTATTCAATTTTTCCAAACAAATAACAAAACTACATTCTTTTTCATTTATAAAAAAGGGATAGTCTAAAAAAGGCTATCCCTTTTTAAAATTATTCACAACTATTTAAGGTTAGTTCCAAAGTGGAGTCTGTGTTAGATTATATCCTCTTTTAGTATACAAATCTATTTGATCCTTAGCTACTGGAGATAAATAGTTCTTATCATCAAAAGAAATTCTATCTTTCGCGCCCTCAGGGATATAATAGCCTACCATACTACTTGCATTTGTACCATTATATGTAACTATCGTACCATCAGCCTTTGCAACTTGAAGTTTACCAATTTTAGCTTTCACTAAATAAGCAGGAACTTCTTGTGGAATATTAACCCATATACCTTTCAAGTTATCTGGATGAGTAGTGCAATTCATATATTGCAACTTTCCCCATCTTTTTATATCCAATAGACGAGAATGTTCAAATACAAATTCCATTTGACGTTCGCGACGAATCTCCCAGATGAGAACAGGAACATCACTATCACGATCAGGATCATCCGGAAGACTAGCTAATTGCATAGGAGCAGTTTTAGTAACACCTCTTGAAATTGCTTCTGAATCCAATGGTCTATTACGGATAACATTAATTGATTTATCAATGTCAGCTTGGGTAACTGCAACTCCATTTAATGTAGCCAGTTCAGCTTTTGCCTCAATCCAGTTTAATAACACTTCAGATAAACGCATTACCGGATAAGCATTCGTATTAGTCATACTAGCATATCTTGCAGGAATATTTGCATCTGCAGCATGTGTCGGTCCTTCTCTATCAATAAATTTACATGAATAAAGTAATGACGCAGACTGAACTTTAGGAGCATACCAGAATGTTGCTTCAAAACGTGGGTCACGTGTTTTAATCAAATTTGAAAGATTAAACGAATCCGCTTTTGCTACCGATGAATTTTTCCAGTTTTTTCCATCTACACAGATAAAAGCTTTAACCAAAGCAAGGTTAGCTGCAGAAGTCTGACTTTCATAGCCATTACAGTATGAAGCAATACAATGAGTTACTCCCTGATCTTTATTATAATTTCTGAAAAGGATACACTCTTTATTGCTTGACAAGTCTGAAGATCCAAATAAAGAGCGGAAATCAGAAGAAACTGAATACTTTCCACTATTCATTACAACTTCCGCAGCATCTCTGGCAAACTCGAGATATTTTTTAGCTCTTGCCTGATCATTGGAATGATATTTCTGCCATGTTCCTTCAAAAAGCATCCAACGTGAAATAAATCCAGCAACAACGTACTTATTTACATATTGATTACCATCATTTGCACGTACTTTATCTAATGCATATTTAAAGTTAGCATAAACAGAATCCATCACTTCAGCTCTTGGAGTTCTGTCTTTAAACATCTGATCATAATCTGTTTCAGAGAAAGTCTTTGCATAATATGGAACATCACCAAATGTTGCTACTAATCTGCTATATTCTAAAGCTTTAAAGAATCTGGCGATTCCAGACCAATGCCCGTAAGCTTCTGTTGATATACTTGATTTAGAATAACTTTCAATTCTATCAAGAAAGACATTTGACTTACGAATCCATCCAAAATACCAGGATGGACCAGCATATTGTTGCAACCACGCACTACTACTTCTTGAAGAAGGAATACTAGATTCAAAATTTGTCTGAACATTAGTATTCACACAGTTATCACTAAAATTATAGCCTAATAAAGGAGCATAATCTGTTCCCCATGAAGAATTATAACCTGGGAAAAAAGAGGTATAATATTCATTGGCATAATACCTTAGGTTACTTTCCTGAGTCCAAAATGCTGGAGTATCAGGCTCATTATTTAGCTGAGGACGATCCAAAACATCATCACTACATCCCGAAAAAACGATGAGTATTAATGAGAATAGGGTTAATATATTCTTTTTCATTGTTATATTTTTTAGAAGTTAAGCTGTAAACCGAATGAAACACTTTTAAACATCGGAGTACCTACTCCAGTACGACCCGAATTGTAATTTGATGAATTAAACATAGAATATCCAGACACAGCTTCAGGATCGATTGGAAGATCACGTAAATGATCAAATGTGAAAAAGTTTTCAAGAGCTATATAAACACGAGCTTTAGATATTGCAGCCTTTTTCAATAAGTCCTGAGGCAATGAATATCCTAATGTCATATTCTTAATTCTCATATAAGACATATCTAACAAATATCTGGATTGAACCTGCATATTATTTGTATTGTCGCTACCTCCTTGATTATATGCTCTAGGATAAAATGCATCTGTACGGTCGTCTTTCCAGAAATCTCCAGCAAAAGTTTGAGGCATAGCGCCATCAGAAGAGTTATATCCCGGAATAGCTAAGAAACCTGATCCCCAAATTTGACGTTTTCCAACTCCCTGGAAGAAAATAGAGCAGTCAAAGCCTTTCCAGTCAGCACCTAATCGAAGACCATATTCATAGCGTGGAGTTGAATTACCAATAACTGACAAGTCACCATGATCATCTGTTGTATTACTACCATTGTTTATTTCACCATCACCATTCAAATCCACGAATTTAACATCACCCGGTCCAAAGTAGAAATTTGATGAATTTTGCAAATAAGGTTGATAAACAGGCTTCTTCCCATCAACTGTTTTTAGTTTATAAGCTTTTTTTCCAGCATATTTGGCACTTTCATCTGCAGTCAATGTAATTAACTGCGGTTTACCATCACTACCAAGTTCAAAATCGCTGTATTGGTATAACCTGTCTGTCTTATAACCCCATATATCTCCATATCTTTTTCCTTCATAATAAGTATTGGAAACAGTCTTTACAGCTAGCGGAGCATACTTTGTAATTATAGTTGTTGCATCTGCTAGAGTTGCTGTTGCATTAACACCAATACCATTACTAAATCTGTGATTATAGTCAACAGCAAGTTCCCAACCTCTGGTTCTTAATTCACCAAAGTTACCATTTGGAGCACTAGTACCAAATGTATTAGCAACAGCAGCACCTGCTACAATCATATTTTTAGTTGTTCTTTGATACCAGTCAAATGAAACTCCTAATTCATTATTAAACATACGTAAATCGACGCCTAAATCTAGTGTTTCAATATCTTGCCATGTAATTGATGGAACTACTACAGAAGGAGTACCGACAGAAACAAATTTAGTAGAACCATCTAACCAACTTGTATTCGAAACACCCATAGTAGAAACATACATAGAATTAGGCACTGTCTGATCACCAATAGTACCCCATGAACCTCTCATCTTCAAAGAACTTAGAGTTGGTTTTGCCCATTCCATAAATTTTTCCTCACTTGCTCTCCATCCGGCAGAGAAAGAAGGGAACCAGCGCCAGCTTAAATTAGTAGGGAACTTAGAAGAACCATCATAACGTAGATTTGCCTCAAATAAATATTTATCCATTAAAGCATAATTTAAACGTCCATAGTAACCCAACTGAGATTCCCAATACACTTGTCCACCTGCAGTCTGAGTTCCTGTTGCCAAATCAAACTGAGGATTAGAAATATCCAAAAGTTGTGTGATTTGTGACCAATTGTTGACAGTCTTCTGAGTTACACGGTTAATACCACCCATAGCTTTGAAAACATTGTTTTCATCAAGTTTAAAGTTATATGTTGTATAAACGTTCGCAGTTTCTTGCTCCATATTTTCAGAGTTACGATAAATATGGTCTGGATTAGATCCTGTTGAGGTATAAGTTACATTGCTTAACTGGTAAGCCGGCATAGCACCTGTAGCTGAAGCATCAACTACCTGTCCGCTATCATCTACATAAATCCGGTTCCCATTTGCATCTAATTTAGCAGCGGCTCCACCCCATGCGTTTTTCGCTGTATAAATAGTTCCAGGTCTGTTCCATGTAAATTCCTGACTAGCATGAGTAAAATCTGCATCAACAGTCCAATCTTTAGTCAGATGTATAGTTGCACCGATGTTCACATTTGTATAATTATATTTTTGGCTAGCTGTATTAGCTTGCTGAGCTTCAGAAACAGGGCTTCTTATCGGATCTCCATCTTCTGTAGTAAGAGGATAAAGTGGCCCCCAACGATATAAATACAACCAAGGGTCAGCTGTAGTTGAGTTTGTTACGTAAGCATATCTTTTTTCACGCTTAGAATAAATCATACCAGCTTTCACTGTAAGATATTTATTTATATCGGTACTCAATCTTAGTGATGCATTGTAACGTTTAAAATCGTCATGTTTTGCAGGTTTCATCATACCTGTCTGATCCAAATATCCTAAACCAATATTATAAGCTGTTTTACCGCTTTTCCCACTAATTGAAAGATTCTGTGTTTGAGAAGGAGTCCATTCTCTTACCATATAATTATATGGATCATAAGTTCTGACACCAATCTTACGGTCACTTGAATCTACATACCAGTCACGACCGTAAACCATCGGATCATTTGCTTTTACAGTACCCCCATATTTTTGTTGCCAAAGAACAGATTTCTCATAACTTTCACGGGTTACATACCAAAACGCTCCAGCAATTGAACTTCCAACTCTTTCGAATGCATTAACAGTGTAATCCAAAGCATCAATACCGCCCATTTTTATGTCTTTGGCAACATTTTGCCATGAGAAGTTAGTTGAATACTGAATATTTACAGATTCGTTCTTTGCACCTTTCTTTGTTGTAATAAGTACAACACCAAAAGCAGCCTTAGCTCCATAAATTGAAGATGCAGCAGCATCCTTCAATACAGAAATAGATTCAATATCATCTGGATTAACCATTTGAATACTAGGAATCTCAACATTATCCAAAAGAATAAGAGGAGATGAAGTTCCATTGATTGAAGCTAACTGACCACGAATCTTCATTGTAGGATCAGAACCAATTTCTCCATTACCTACAGTAACCGAAAGACCTGGTATTGTACCTTGCAGACCACGGCCAACATCAGCAATTGGTCGATTCTTTAAAGATTTGTCGATATCTACAGAAGACACTGCACCAGTCAGATTTTCTTTCTTTTGAGTACCATAACCTACTACTACAACTTCCTCTAACAATTCCGCGTTTTCTTTCAAAACAACTGTGATAGAAGTTTTACCATTTACAGCAACCTCTTGCTTTTGAAAACCAATATACGAAACTATTAGTGTTGCATTTGGCTTAAGTTTCAAAGAGAAATGTCCGTCAATATCAGTAACAGTACCATTTTTAGGCGATCCTTTTTCTGTGATACTGGCGCCAATCACCGGTTCTCCGTTAGAATCGGTCACTGTACCTTTTAGAATGATAGCTTGTTGTTGCGACTCACTTACATCATGAGTAACATTAACAGCCCAAACACCTGCAATAGCCTTAGTGCTTCCCACTGTAGAGAAAAGGAAAGCAACTGCTAAAGCTGTAAGAAACTTCTTTGAGAAAGTTCCTCGAGATAGTTGAATTGTGCTCATAAAAGATCAATAATTTAAAGTTGAAAATTATATAAATTTCTATCTAGAACTAATAATATCAGAAGTATTGATTTTAAAATAATCATCATTTATTCAATAATTTAAATCATATATTAAATATGATCTATTAAAAACGTATTAGCACATTGAATATCGGCCAATCTATAGAATAAAACCAGTTTAAATATGCATCAAAAGTAGAACTTAAATTTTAGGATTCAAAACATAAATTCTATATTTTTTAATGTTTTATTCACATTTTAAATACAAACTACAAAACGACACGATTAATTCAATAATAAAATCAAAATATTATTGATATAGTTATTTTTGTATCAAATTGAATTAATATTAAAATTTATAGTAACTTATCTACAGGAGTAAATTCGTATCCTTTGGATTTTAAAGTCTCTATTAATTTATCAAGATAGTTATAAAACTTATCTGTTCGTCTTTTATCCGTGCCAATATGAACTAATAACATAAAACCATTTAGTGTATTTATTTGCTCATAATTGAGAATATTCTGATAAATCTCCTCTGAAGATTTATACGACTTCATTTCAGGAACAGTATAATCAGCATTTGATCCGGTTCCCGGAGTGAAATTAATAAGTTGCACGCCTAATTCTGAACACCATGAAGATATATCATTATTATACCATTCATAGGCAGGTAGAAAATAAAGCTTCTTGGGTAAATTAACTCCTGCCTGTATCATTGCCTGATAATTATCTTTAAGATCTTTCCGAAAAGCTTCACGGGTAATCAAAGTCGAATCTCTCTTGCCCCAGTCGGCATAAAGTATATGCTTATCCGAATGTGGAGCTAAATAATGACCATCTTTCTGCAATGACTTTGCTAACTTAGGGAAAGAACGATAAAAATCACCAGTCAGAAAGAAAGATCCTTTAATGTTTTGTTTCTTTAAAGCCTTACTGATAGTCTTACCCCCATCCGCAAATTCATGCCCGGTAAAGACCAAAGCTATTTTCTTTTTCGAAGTATCTCCCTGAATAATTCCTCCAAGAACTCTCTTATTCGAATCTTTAGAAGAAGCTTCAGATGCCAGGTATGCCAGATAATAACTTAAAGATGCTGTTCCATCCATAGTTGGTTCATTCGTAGAATAGTCTGCATAATCATCGTGATAGACAACTCTATCTGATTGAAAAGCTGCATATTTATCTTCTTGTCCTAAATGAACACCTCTCAAATTCTTAAAAATAGAAGTATAAACAGGCCCATCAACCAATCCACCATCAATAGGATAATGATACAGCTGCGAAAAAGCAGAATGCGGATAAAGAGGATAATCTCCATTGGAAGGCAACCCTACAATCATGCATTTTCCCCATGGATTACAACCAAATAACCAATCTCGCATAGCTGTTTCCATTTCAAGAAATTCAGTGTTACCAGTCAATCTGCGATACAAGTTACATTGAGTTATCAGCGCAACTGTAAGATTGTTAGAACACCATATAAAAGGTATTCCATTTAAAAACACATCATCGCCAGCACGTTCGCGTACTCGTTCCAAGCCACTTCTTAAGTTACGAATAAACTCGTTCTTTACGGCTGGATTATCTTGAGTAGCAAGTTGATAGTGTCCGATATTCACAAAGGGATACCACTGATAATGGCGTGCAGAATCTGCTCCCATCCAAGGAGTAACAGGTTCCATTCTACCATACAAAACGGCATCTTTCAGATACTTCTTATCACCGGTAGATTTATAAATCTGAGCTGCAGCAAGCTGCATATCATCAGTCCAGTTATCTTCTTCATAAAAATATGGAGACACACAACAGGCTGTTTGACATACGCCCGGAAACTCTACACCTTTATTATAGGCATCAACAGACTTTTCTTTTAAGATTTTCGAATATTCAGGATAAAAGTTTGCCAGTAAATCGGCTCCTAAAGAAAAAGCTGATGCAAATTTACCAACAGTCGAAGCAAGTCCGGTTGTTCTGTTTTTATGTTTCAGCAATCCCTGCTTTTGCCCCGTGCAAAAATAAACCGGACGATCTTTTCCTTTTCCCCAACCATAATCAACTACGTCATTAGTCGGCAATTTAAAGCCTGCATGATCTCTATCATCTGCAATCTGATTAAAAAAAGTATCTTTATCAGGATTCATTCTTAACAGCCAATCCAAACCCCATTTTGCTTCGTCAAGCACATCGGGAATTCCATTGCTTCCGGGTAATCCGTCAGCTCTATAGTTATCAGCAAAAGCCTTTGGGTACTGACTATAAGCAAATAACATCTGGTATATAGCATTTGCCGAAGTAGTGACATATTGAAGGTAATCAGAAGCATCATGCCATCCGCCACGAGCATCTATTTTTTCTCCGGTACGAGTAGGATGATCAACAATTCTACCATCAAACTTATGGCAAGAATCATTTAAAAACGGATTAAACCCACAACGTTGCTGGCGCATGTACTTTAATGGTACTTCAACAGCAGATGAGTAGACATTATTACCTATTCTAAAAACAGGAGACTTAACTGTTCCTGCTTTAATATAAAAAGAACCGGATTGTTTAAATTCAGAGAAGTTCAAACGAGCAGTATTAGAAAAAGGACCTTGAGCGCCTTTTTGTTGAACGACTTTGCAGTTACACATTACTTTATCAGTCAAGCCACTTACAATCTGAAACTCTGAAACAGACACAGATTGATCAGTAAGCCAAACAGCTACCTTAACATCATCAGGTAAATAACCTTCTTGATTCACTCTAATCCATTGCGAAGCGCAAACAGAGCCAGAGAGCAAATGAAAAGAAAGAAGTGCAATCCCTATTTTTTTCATAATATGGCACAATAAAGGTCTGGTTAACAAAATACTAAATGCAAACATAAATATTAAAAACTTAATTGCAAGCAATTTTTATATTAAATTTTTGTTTCCAATATTTAATTAACCTAAATTATATTATCTAATAGTTAATATGATGTTATAAAGCAGAAATAAAATGAATTTCAGAAAGTAACCAGCATTTATTATAACAAGAAGAGATAAGCTCTTTAACTAAAGAATAATCAAAACATTATTTTAACTTTGCACACTTTCGTAAATTGAAATCAATGGACATATTCAAAAATATGTTTCAACTGGTTTCTTTAATAAAAACTAAAGAAAAACACTACGTGAGAGAAGTAATACTAAAAATAAAAAAAGGTGAGCGTCTGCTTGATGCGCTAAAACGCGATGGAAAGCAAATGCTGCCAACACATTGCATTATCAATAAAACATTAACAGGTATTGGAGCTACTTACTGTGAACTGGTGAGCGACAGAAACTCAATTATCGTTGAGCCAAATGTTCCGGTAATTGAAGGTAAGGTAAAAAAGCACAAAGGAAGTATATTAGGTGTATATTCAGGTATCACGGGACAGAAAATTGAGGAATACATCCAGAAACATAAGTCAAAACGAAAGATTATGGTAACTCCGGAAAGTTTTCAGCGACTAAAAGAGACTCTGGAGGAAATAAGCATTGATATATACAATGAATTCTTTTTGCTGTTCGACGAATGCGAAAAACTGATTCAGGACATTGACTTCCGCGAATCCATTGAAGCTCCTATGGATGATTTCTTTAGATTCAGAGAGAAAGCGATGGTTTCTGCCACACCTTTGATAGCAGCAGATCCTAGATTTGAAAAGCAAGGCTTCTCAATATTAAAAATTACACCCGATTTTGATTTCAGCATGCCAATAAAACTTCTACCTACCAATAATATACTGGAGGCATTCCTTGAAGAGATTACTTTGCATCCTGGCAATATCTGTGTATTCTGCAATTCAATAGATACTTTCGAGTCAATTTTCTGCGAGTTGTCACTCGACCTTCAGAAACAAGTCACCACTTTTTGCAGCGAAGGCGCAATGGAGAAGCTTACATATATGCATTCTAAAAACTTCAACCGAAAAGCTTACAGCTTTATAAACAAGCTCACAAAGGTAAACTTCTTTACGGGCCGGTTTTACTCGGCGGTAGATATAGAATGCAAAAGCAAACCTCACGTTATTATCCTGTCGGACATGATGGGGGCACCACAATCAGCCATCGATCCAAGAACAGAGACTATCCAGATTACAGGCAGATTCCGCAACGGAGTTAAAAGCGTTACGCACATCAGCAGTATAAAAGAGGATTTGGAATACCGTTCGGAGGTAGAAGCACAGCTTTATCTGGAAGGAACATTCCAGGCTATCAGCACAATAAAGAACCTCTATTCAAAAGCCGGAAGCGAAGGCGAGAAGGGTGCATACCTTGAAGCACTTCTTGGAATGAGTGGAAACTGTTATTTAAATGAAGACGGAACCAGGAATGAATACAAGATAGCCAACTACTACGATGAACAAAGAGTGTTGGAACTCTACACAAACAAAAATCACCTACTGAATGCCTATAAGGCAATACCAAATTTCAGTATAGATTTCCAGCCAAAGGAATATCTATTCAGCGATGCAGACCGACTGTCACGCCAGAGAGCGAAAACCCGCAAATGGAAAGCGGAGGTATTACTTCGTCAACTCGACAGGGCAAACCATCTTCGTTTCTCAGAGAATCCGGAACATAGAAAGTATTACGAAGCACAGATACAACAAATTATTCGTTCTCCATATGAGCATACTCTTTTTGAATGTTACCTTTCAAAAGGATCTGAATATATAAGGAGTATAAACTTCCGCGAGTCGACCATGCTCAGCACTTTAAAGAAGAAGAGCTTGCATCAGCTAAAAAACTGCCCTTCTGTAACCCGCGGAGTTCATAAACAATTGGAGACAGGAAAGCAATATACCGCATCCGAAATTAGTGCCGTACTCACCAATATATATAAGAAGAACGGTATACCTGTAAATAAAAGAGTAACTGCATCCGAAGTAGAGAGGTATTTTGAGACAAGTACTACCCGCAACAATAGAGGACCTAAGATATTATTAATCAGCACAAAATAGTGAGAAACAGAGACGAGCAATTAACTGACTGAAAAATGGAAAAACATAAGGTTGTTTTGGAGGGGGTAACAAGGGTACCCCCTCTGAAAAGCCGTGAGAATGGGCGTGCTAAATTTTAGCACAAGACATATAAAAGAAGTTTTTGGGAAAGTTTAGCACCACCACTTTTACTTTGTAACAAATTATGCTTTCAGATCATTCAGAAGACAACTTAAATTCCTTGCAGATAGTATCTTCAATTACTTTGGGGAAGTATTTATATTCCAGAGCATGAATCCTTGTGGCCAAATCATTAGGAGTGTCCGTTGTAAGCACATCACATTTTGCCTGAAAAATTATACTGCCAGAATCATAATGCTCATCTATATAATGTATAGTAATACCAGAGAATTTATCGCCCGATGCAATCACAGCGTCATGAACACGGTCGCCATACATCCCTTTTCCACCATACTTAGGAAGTAAAGCCGGATGTATATTTATAATTTTATTAGGATACGCATGAATCAGGTCTACAGGAATCTGAAGAAGAAAACCGGCAAGAACAATAAAATCAACTTCATGTTCTTTAAGCAAAGAGAGAAGTTCTACAGTATTATTAAAATCAGTTTTAGTAAACACAGCATAAGGGATATGATGCAACCTAGCTCTCTCTAATATATAAGCATCAGCCTTATTAGATAAAACCAAAGCAACCTCAATAGACAGATTGCCATTAAAATATTGCATGATATTTTCGGCATTCGTACCTGAACCTGAACCAAATATTGCTATTTTTATACTCATAAAACCGCTAATCTGTGCACAAAATCGTGAAAAATGTGCAAACAAATGAAATTTATTGGTTAAATATTTGCTCGAAACAATAAATATTCATTCCTTTGCAGCTGCAAATTTAAAAAAATAATTCAATTTATTAATTAAAAAACTTAAAGTTATGTCTGAAATTGAATCAAGAGTAAAGGCGATTATCGTTGATAAATTAGGCGTTGAAGAATCTGAAGTTACATTAGAAGCAAGCTTCACAAATGATCTAGGTGCAGATTCACTTGATACTGTAGAACTTATTATGGAATTCGAAAAAGAATTCGGAATCTCTATCCCTGATGATCAAGCAGAAAAGATCGCAACTGTAGGTGACGCTGTATCTTACATCGAAACTGCTAAAGCTTAATTCTGATTTCATAATATGGAATTAAAAAGAGTTGTAGTAACAGGTCTTGGTGCTCTTACTCCTATAGGCAACACTATTCCCGAATTTTGGGAAAATTTGGTCAATGGTGTGAGCGGAGCAGGACCTATTACTCATTTTGATACGTCTTTGTTTAAAACTAAATTCGCTTGCGAAGTAAAGAACTTTGATGCAAATCAATACATCGATCGCAAGGAAGCAAGAAAGATGGATCGTTACACACAGTATGCAGTTGCTGTAGCTAAACAAGCTGTAACAGATTCAGCTCTTGATCTTGAGAAAGAAGATTTAAACAGAATTGGTGTAATCTTTGGTGCTGGAATCGGTGGTATCCAAACTTTTGAAGAAGAAGTAAAGAACTATGCTACCAACAAAGAAAACGGCCCAAAATTCAATCCTTTCTTTATCCCAAAAATGATTTCGGATATTGCAGCAGGACAGATTTCCATCATGTATGGCTTTCACGGTCCTAACTTTGCAACTGTATCTGCTTGTGCAACTTCTTCAAACGCTATAGCTGATGCATTTAACTATATCCGATTGAACAAAGCAAATGTAATTGTAACCGGTGGATCTGAAGCAGCTATTACTGAAGCAGGTGTAGGCGGTTTTAATGCAATGCACGCTTTGTCAACACGAAACGAGGATGCAACAAGAGCTTCTCGCCCATTCAGCGCAAGCCGCGATGGATTCATTATGGGTGAAGGTGGCGGATGCCTCGTTTTGGAAGAATTGGAACATGCCAAAGCACGTGGAGCAAAAATTTACGCTGAAATTGTTGGAAGTGGCCTTTCTGCTGACGCATATCACTTAACAGCTTCTCACCCAGAAGGTTTAGGAGCTATGTTGGTAATGAAGAATGCATTGGAAGACGCTGAAATGAAACCGGAAGAAGTTGATTATATCAACGTTCACGGAACATCTACTCCTGTAGGTGATATTTCAGAATCGAAAGCAATCAAGGAAGTATTTGGCGAACATGCTTATAAGCTGAATATTAGTTCCACTAAATCTATGACTGGCCACCTTCTTGGTGCTGCCGGTGCTGTTGAAGCTATTGCAAGTATTCTGGCTATTAAAAATGGAATCGTTCCTCCAACTATCAATCATGAAGATGGAGACAATGACGAAAACATTGACTATAACTTGAATTTTACCTTTAACAAGGCGCAAAAGCGTGAAGTTAATGTAGCACTTTCTAACACCTTTGGTTTTGGTGGGCATAATGCATGCGTTATCTTTAAAAAATACAGCGAATAAGATTGTGTTAAACAACAAAATAGATAGAATAAGGCTCTTGTTCCGCAAGGATAGAGAGTCTTATTCTCGTTTTTATTCTATTTTGGGGTTCTATCCTCGCAACATAAGCCTTTACGAACAGGCTTTACTCCACAAATCGTCTTCTATAAAGTCCGAAAAGGGCCGACCTCTGAATAACGAACGACTTGAGTTTTTAGGAGATGCTATTCTTGACGCTATTGTAGCAGATATTGTTTACAAGAAATTCGAAGGCAAAAAAGAAGGTTTTCTAACGAATACACGTTCTAAAATAGTTCAACGGGAAACTCTTAATAAACTTGCCGTAGAAATTGGCCTCGACAAGCTGATAAAATACTCCACCCGCACATCTTCACACAACAGCTATATGAGCGGAAATGCCTTTGAAGCATTGGTAGGTGCCATTTATATGGACCGGGGTTATAATGTCTGCAAGCATTTCATAGAAGTTAAGATTATTAAGCGCTTTATTGATCTGGACAAAGTGGCAAAGAAAGAGGTAAATTTCAAATCTAAACTGATTGAATGGACTCAGAAGAACAAAGTTATAGCCTCTTTTGAACTTATAGAACAATTTCTCGATAAAGAATCGAACCCTATCTTCCAATCAGAAATTCTTATTGAAGGGCTTTCTGCAGGAACAGGAATAGGCTATTCGAAAAAAGAATCTCAGCAAAATGCTGCTAAGATGGCACTGAAAAAGATTCAGACCACACCAAATTTCCTCAAAGAAATCTTTGATGAAGCAAGAAAGAAAGCAGAAGCAGCTATAGCTGAAAAAGAGATTCTTGCAAAGGATGATGAGAATTCCGGGATTGCAACTCTGGAAGCAGAAACCACTCTGGAAACAGAAGCGACCGAGTTAGAGGCCGAAATAACCGATTCTTTCGAACCTCAAAACAATGAAATGGTATTAGAAGAGGAACAAGAATCAAATATCAGCGTAACTGAACAATTGATACCCAACAATCCTCTTCTGGGTTAAGTCATTCTGTATTCGCTCTTTTCTTATCCAAAACAAATTCCCATTCTCCTACCCTGAACAACCAAATCTTGATCTTCGGTTACTAATTTCAATTTCCCGGCAACTTCACTTAAAGGTATTGAAGAAATTTCATTTCCTTGCAACGCTATCATTCGCCCAAAATCCCCGTTGGCAATAAGTTCTGTTGCATGCCCTCCCATACGGGTCGATAAATTCCGGTCGAAAGGTGTTGGTGCTCCTCCTCTCTGAATATATCCCAGAACTGTTTGTCTTGTTTCAATTCCGGTTTCGTGTTCTATTTCTCGGGCAACATATTCTGCCGCCCTCTTTCCATCGCCCGTTTTAATACCTTCTGCTACAACTACAATAGAATACGGTTTTCCTTTTTTCAGGCGGTTCATTATCGTTTCGCCAACGTTCTTAATACTATATTCTATTTCGGGTATCAATATTACATCTCCTCCGCCAGCCATGCCCGAATAAAGAGCAATCCAGCCAGCCTTATGCCCCATAACTTCAATTACCATTACTCTTTTATGAGAACTGGCAGTAGAATGAAGTCTGTCGATAGCATCAGTAGCAATATTAACCGCAGAATCGAATCCAAAGGAGAAATCTGTGCCCCAGATATCATTATCGATTGTCTTTGGTACAGAAACCACATTCAGCCCCATAGCTGCCATCTTTGCTGCAGTTTTCTGGGTGCCGTTTCCTCCAATACAGACCACACAATCAAGTCCGAGCTTTTGTATATTTTCCGCCATTATTGCGGGTTTATCAATATCTGGTGAGACGCCTTTCTTTTTAAAAGGTTTTTCTCTCGAAGTTCCTAGAATAGTACCACCTTGATTTAGCAGCCCCGACGTCGATTTTTCTGTAAAGAATTCCACATCATTTGTCAGCAAACCCTGGAAGCCACTATGTATACCAACCACTTCCATTCCGTAAAAATTCATCGCCGTCTTGCAAACGCCTCTTATTGTTGCGTTAATTCCCGGACAATCTCCACCCGAAGTCAATATACCTATTCTCATACCCTAAAATTTTAATTCTAATATGAGCGTAAAGATAGAAAAAAATAGAAGCAATAAGAAAAACAGTAAAAAAATATATTCGGGAGAGTATAAATATAATAAATAAGGTTATTTTTGCATAAGATATAGAACTTATTATCGAATACATAATGAACAGTACAAAGCTGATTAGTAAATTTTTCATTCCACGACTAAAAGAACTTGCATTATACAATACAGCCGCACAATCTATCCAGGAACAAGTACTTGCCAGGCTTTTAAAAGAAGCCAATCATACTGAATGGGGAAGAAAGTACGACTATAACAGCATCGGCTCTTATGAGGAGTTCAAAAAAAGAGTTCCCGTACAGACTTATGACGATGTTAAACCGTATGTTGAAAGGATACGTTCGGGAGAACAAAACCTTTTATGGCCTTCCAAAATTGAATGGTTTGCAAAATCATCTGGTACTACAAACGATAAAAGTAAATTCCTGCCTGTAAGCCGTGAAGCTTTAAAAGACATTCATTATCGCGGTGGTCAGGATTGCGTTGCTCTGTATTCTCAAATTAACCCTGAAAGCCGCTTCTTTTCAGGAAAAGGGTTAATCCTTGGAGGAAGCCACAGCCCGAATCTGAATTCAAAGCACGGACTTGTTGGCGACTTATCGGCAATACTTATTCAGAATATCAATCCTCTATTCAACCTGATACGCGTTCCAAGTAAAGAGATTGCGTTAATGAGTGAATGGGAAAGCAAAATAGAACGGATAGCTCAAGAAACAATTAATAAGAATGTAACAAATCTCTCCGGAGTTCCTTCGTGGTTTCTGGTGCTGATAAAAAGGGTTCTGGAAATCACCGGAAAGCAAACTTTGGAAGAAGTTTGGCCTAACCTGGAAGTCTTTTTCCACGGTGGAGTAAGTTTTGCCCCCTATCGTGAGCAGTACAAGCAGCTTATACAGACAAGCAAGATGCATTACGTGGAGACATACAATGCCTCTGAAGGCTTCTTTGGGGTTCAGAACGACCTATCCGACCCTGCCATGTTATTGATGATTGATTACGGCATTTTCTATGAATTTATACCGCTGGACCAACTTCATCAGGAGAATCCGGAAATCTATTGTCTTGCCGATGTAGAATTAAACAAGAACTACGCAATGGTAATAACCACTTCTTGTGGTTTATGGCGATATATGATTGGCGATACAGTAAAATTCACGTCAAAGAATCCATATAAGTTTGTCATTACAGGCAGAACAAAGCATTTTATTAACGCCTTTGGAGAAGAACTCATAATAGATAATGCAGAAAAAGGGCTGGCTAAAGCATGTGCCGCTACCGGAGCACAAATATGCGAATACTCTGCTGCGCCTGTATTTATGGACAAGAATGCAAAATGCCGTCACCAATGGCTGATTGAATTTGCCGTAATGCCCGACTCTGTAGATAAGTTTGCAGATATTTTAGATTCAACTTTAAAGGAGCTTAACTCTGATTACGAGGCTAAAAGGTATAAAGACATTGCGCTTCAGCCTTTAGAGGTTATTGTAGCCCGCAAAAGTCTGTTTATTGACTGGCTTAAAATGAAGGGGAAATTAGGCGGACAGCACAAGGTTCCAAGACTAAGCAATACAAGAGAGAACATTGAAGAAATGATTCTTCTGAACAATAACGAGAACTTAGCCTGAACTTTTAAAAAACAAACCGAATAGTCTATAACATCTTGTACAAAAGAATGCATTCTTCTGTACAGAACAATTCTTTCTTTTGTACAGAAGAATTAAATGTTTTGTACAAGGAAAGATTAATCTTCCTTTGAGTTTTTAAAAACAAAGGAATAAGAATCAAAAAGCATAGTAAGCACTAAAAATAATTAAGGCCTCAGATTCCCGAACAGGAACAGAGGCCTTAACTTTATATCAATATCCTTATATTAAATCAAAGTCTTTAAAAGAGTAGTGATACTAACCTTATCAGCAATGATATTATTCAGTTCAGAGATTGCAACTCTTTCCTGAGCCATTGTATCACGGTGACGGATAGTTACACAGTTGTCTTCCAGAGTCTGGTGGTCTACAGTTACACAGTATGGAGTACCAATAGCATCCTGACGGCGGTAACGTTTACCAATTGAATCCTTTTCATCGTACTGGCAATTGAAGTGGAACTTCAAGTCATTGATAATTTCACGTGCCTTTTCAGGAAGACCATCTTTCTTAACAAGCGGCATAACAGCAAGTTTAATTGGAGCAAGTGCAGCTGGCAATTTAAGTACCACGCGTGTTTCGCCACCTTCAAGAGTTTCTTCGCAATAAGAAGCACACATTACGCTAAGGAACATACGGTCTACACCGATAGATGTTTCAATTACGTACGGAGTATATGATTCGTTTAACTCAGGATCGAAGTATTTAATATTCTTTCCTGAATATTTTTCGTGCTGACTCAAGTCAAAGTTTGTACGAGAGTGGATGCCTTCTACTTCTTTAAATCCGAATGGCATTTCAAATTCAATATCTGTAGCAGCATTAGCGTAGTGAGCCAACTTATCGTGATCGTGGAAACGATATTTAGCATCTCCAAAACCAAGTCCTTTATGCCATTTCAGACGTTGTTCTTTCCATAATTTAAACCAGTTAAGTTCTTCTCCCGGACGAACAAAGAACTGCATTTCCATCTGTTCGAACTCACGCATCCGGAAAATGAACTGACGGGCAACAATCTCGTTACGGAAAGCCTTACCAATCTGAGCAATACCGAAAGGTATCTTCATACGACCGGTTTTCTGTACATTCAGGTAGTTTACGAAAATACCCTGAGCTGTTTCCGGACGAAGATAAACCTTCATTGCACCATCGCTTGTAGAACCCATCTCCGTAGAGAACATCAGGTTAAACTGACGAACTTCTGTCCAGTTCTTTGTGCCAGAAATAGGACATACAATCTCTTCATCAACAATAATCTGACGAAGTTCATCCAGGTTATTATCATTTAAAGCCTTAGCAAAACGAGTGTGCAAAGCATCACGTTTTTCCTGATGACCCAGTACACGTGGATTAGTTGATCTATATTGAGCTTCATCAAATGATTCACCAAATTTCTTGCGGGCTTTCTCAACTTCCTTATTAATCTTTTCATCATATTTAGCAAGCTGATCTTCAATAAGCACATCCGCACGGTAGCGTTTTTTAGAGTCCTTGTTATCAATCAAAGGGTCATTGAAAGCGTCAACGTGACCGGAAGCTTTCCAAATTGTAGGGTGCATAAATATAGCTGAGTCAATACCAACAATATTTTCGTGAAGCAACACCATGCTGTCCCACCAATATTTCTTAATATTATTCTTCAACTCAACTCCCATCTGACCGTAATCATACACTGCTCCAAGTCCATCATAAATATCACTTGAAGGGAATACATAACCATACTCTTTACAGTGTGATACAATTTTCTTAAAAACATCTTCTTGTGCCATATCTTTTGTTTTATTTGTTAACTTGCTTACCAGAAATAAAATGCAAAGTAAATGAATTTTTTCAATAAAATTCGTATTTTTGTCTGCACATCACCCCATAATGATGTAAAAAACATAATTTGTTGTTAAAAACGATACCGAAAAAGAGGAAAGAGAAGATTTATGAGTGACGACACAATCGATAAAAATGAATTGAACGACGATATAGTACCTTCTTCTGAAGAGAATTTCATAGAAGAAGAGAACTCAACAGAAGAAGAATTAGCAAACAGCAACGAACATTCAGACTATAAACCTGTTGGTTCTCAAGACGAAAACATTAAGCACCAGCTGTCTGGTATGTATCAGAACTGGTTTCTTGACTACGCTTCTTATGTAATTCTAGAGCGTGCAGTTCCCCATATTAATGACGGACTGAAGCCTGTTCAACGACGTATTCTTCATTCCATGAAGCGACTGGACGACGGACGTTATAACAAAGTGGCAAATATTGTTGGTCACACCATGCAGTTCCACCCTCACGGTGATGCTTCTATTGGTGATGCACTGGTACAACTTGGACAGAAAGACTTATTAGTGGACTGCCAAGGTAACTGGGGTAATATACTTACCGGCGATGGTGCTGCAGCTCCCCGTTATATTGAAGCCCGTCTGTCTAAATTTGCGCTCGATGTGGTGTTTAACCCTAAAACCACTGAGTGGAAACAATCTTATGACGGACGAAATAAAGAACCTATTACACTGCCGGTAAAGTTCCCTCTTCTTCTGGCTCAAGGCGTAGAAGGTATTGCTGTGGGACTCTCTTCAAAGATATTGCCGCATAACTTTAACGAATTATGTGATGCTTCCATATCTTATCTTCACGATGAAGAGTTCGAACTTTATCCCGATTTCCAAACCGGGGGTGCTATCGATGTATCCAAATACAATGATGGCGAACGCGGAGGAAGCGTAAAGGTCCGTTCAAAGATTACCAAAATTGATAATAAGACACTGGCCATTACGGAGATTCCTTACGGCAAGAATACAACCACTGTTATTGAATCAATCTTAAAAGCGGTTGATAAAGGAAAAATCAAGATCCGGAAGGTAGACGATAATACTTCTGCTCAGGTAGAGATTCTCGTTCATCTGGCTCCCGGTGTCTCTTCTGATAAAACAATTGATGCACTTTATGCATTTACCGATTGTGAAATAAGCATTTCACCAAACTGTTGTGTTATTGATGAGCAAAAGCCTCACTTCCTTCGGGTAAGTGATGTTCTGAGAAAGTCTGTAGACAATACTAAATACTTACTTACACAAGAGCTGCTTATTCATAAAGGCGAATTACAGGAAAGCCTGCATTTCAGTTCTTTGGAGAAAATTTTCATCGAAGAACGTATATATAAAGACAAAGAATTTGAACAGGCTAAATCTATGGACGAAGCTTGTGAGCATATTGACAGCCGTTTAACCCCTTTCTATCCATACTTTATCAGAGAAGTAACTAAGGAGGATATCCTTAAGTTGATGGAGATAAAGATGGGACGCATCCTCAAGTTTAATTCAGAGAAAGCTGAAGAACTGATTGCCAGAATGAAGGCTGAGATTGAGGAGATTGACAAACACCTGGCAAATATTATTGAGTATACCGTAGATTGGTATACAATGCTCAAAAACAAATACGGGAAAAACTATCCACGTTTAACCGAGCTTCGTAATTTCGATACAATCGTGGCCGCTAAAGTAGTAGAAGCCAACGAAAAGTTATACATAAACCGCGAAGAAGGTTTTATTGGTACTGCTCTTAAAAAGGATGAGTATATTGCCAATTGCTCTGATATTGATGATGTGATTATCTTCTACCGTGACGGAAAATACAAGATTGTTCGTGTGGCCGACAAAATGTTTGTGGGCAAGAACATTCTTTATGTAAACATCTTTAAGAAGAATGACAAGCGTACCATCTATAATGTTGTTTACCGCGATGGAAAAGAAGGATTCCATTACATTAAGCGATTCAATGTTACGGCAATGACTCGCGACAAGGAATATGATGTTAGTCAGGGAACTCCCGGATCAAGGATTGTTTATTTCAGTGCAAATCCTAATGGAGAAGCAGAAGTAATTAAAGTAACATTGAAGCCTAATCCTCGAATCCGCAAAATTATTTTTGAAAAGGATTTTAGTGAAATAGCTATTAAGGGACGTCAGTCTATGGGTAATTTATTAACTAAGAATGATGTTCATAAAGTTGGTCTGAAACAAAAAGGAGGTTCTACTCTGGGCGGACGAAAAGTTTGGTTCGACCGGGATGTATTACGTCTTAATTATGATGGACGAGGAGAATATCTTGGTGAATTCCAGAGTGATGATTCTATTCTTGTTTTGCTCAATAACGGAGAATTCTATTTATCCAACTTCGATCTCAGCAATCACTACGAAGACAATGTGAGTATCGTTGAGAAATTCGATCCAAACAAAGTATGGTGTGCAGCTCTTTATGATGCCGATCAGCAGAATTATCCTTATCTGAAACGTTTCACACTCGATGCTACTTCGCGCAAGCAGAACTATCTGGGTGATAACAAGGATAATAAACTGATTCTTCTTACAGATGAGTTCTATCCTCGTTTTGAAGTTATATTTGGAGGGAACGACAGCTTCCGTGAAACATTAATAATAGATGCGGAAGAGTTTATCTCGGTTAAAAGTTTCAAGGCTAAAGGAAAACGTATATCAACCTTTGCCATTGGCGCAATAAACGAGCTTGAACCAACCCGCTTCCCGGAACCAAACAGTGAGGACAACAAAGATTCCGAAGACGAAGATGCCGAAACTGAAAACATGGATCCGGACAAAGATAAAAGTGAAGGTGATATTATTGATGAGATTACAGGACAAATGAAATTATTCTGATGAGATAAAGTTTTTGCAAGTTCCACAATGTCTGCTAAACACAAAATGAACTAATGAGAAAAATAACTGCATTACTTGTCATTCTTATTGGACTGAGTGGAACTATCTCCGCCCAAAGCGATTCATTGCAGGCCAACCGTTTTGTTACTCGCGCCATAACTTATGGTATAGGATATACAAACTTACTCGATACCTACCTTTCACCACAGGAATATACTGGTATGGAGGGGCGTGTTGTCAGGGAAACAATCAGAATGACCAAGCTATTTGACGGGAATGTATCGTTGCAGAATATTTTTCAGGCAAACCTTTCGTATACCCACAATCGGGTAGATAACAATAATACTTTTGCCGGATTGGTAAACTGGAACTATGGATTGCATTATCAGTTTCGCATTAACGATAATCTAAAGCTACTTGCAGGTGGATTAAGTGACATAAACGGTGGATTCGTCTATAATCTACAGAATTCTAATAATCCTGCATCAGCTAAAGCGTATGCAAATATTGCAGCGTCCGGCATGGTTATCTATCGGTTCAAAATTAAGAATTATCAGTTTGTAGCTCGTTATCAGGCAAATGTTCCTGTAGCTGGTGTTATGTTTTCACCCAACTACGGACAATCATACTATGAGATTTTTACTTTAGGAAATAGCGAAGGAGTTATTAAATTCACCAGCCTGAATAACCAGCCTTCAATTCGTCAGTTGTTCTCTTTGGACTTTCCGGTGGGATGTACAAAAATACGACTCAACTATCTTTGGGATATTCAGCAATCTAAAGTCAATAAGCTAAAAACACATACCTATTCGCATATCTTCATGGTGGGCTTTGTGAAAGACCTCTACATTGTAAAGAGCAAAAATGGAAATCCGCTTCCGGCAAAACTAAGAGCGTATTAATGTGTAATACAACAATTAATCGTAATGAGATTTAAAGAACATATTAAATATTATATAAGTTGGAGCATCGCCATCTGCTCTCTCCTGTTTATCATGACTTCGTGCGTGGAAGAAGCTACTTACAGCGACACACCCGAAGGCAATTTCGAAGAATTATGGTCAATTATTGACGAGCAATATTGTTTCCTTGATTATAAGAATATTGACTGGGATGCTATTCACACAAAATATAAGAAAAGAATCTCTGCCGATATGACGACCGATGGATTGTTTCAGGTGCTTGGGGATATGCTTGCCGAACTAAAAGACGGACATGTTAATCTGTATTCGGCCAACGATGTTGCACGTTACTGGAAATGGTACGAAGATTACCCCATGAATTTCAGTGACAGCATACAAAAGAACTATCTCGGAACTGATTACCGTATTGCATCAGGAATAAAATACAAAGTCCTGGACGATAATATTGGTTATATTTATTATGGAAGTTTCTCTGCAGGCATTGGTGATGGTAATTTGGACGAAGTACTGAGCAATCTGGCTATTTGTGACGGATTAATAATTGATGTACGTAATAATGGCGGAGGTACCATTACAAACGCCACCAAACTGGCAGAACGCTTCACTAACGAAAAGGTGCTTACTGGTTATATACGTCACAAAACAGGAATAGAACATACAGATTTCTCAGAACCCTATCCTATTTATCTGGAACCATCCAATAGCATCAGGTGGCAAAAAAAGGTAGCTGTACTTACCAATCGTAGAAGTTATAGTGCCACGAACGATTTTGTAAACAGTATGCGTATGCTGCCATTAGTAACTATCATAGGAGACAAAACCGGAGGTGGTTCTGGTTTACCTTTTACTTCCGAATTGCCCAACGGATGGAATGTTCGTTTCTCGTCCAGTCCTCATTTTGATGCCAATATGGAACAGATAGAATGGGGTATTGATCCCGATATAAAAGTGGATATTTCATCCACTGATTATAGTAAAGGAATTGATACCATTATAGAGCGAGCACGAGCTTTTTTAAAAAAATAGAAAATAAAATTGGATTTTGTTTGCACATAAAGAAATTATTCCTACCTTTGCAACCGCTAAACAGAAGTGCGACATCAACCGCAAATGCGGCTGTGGCGTAATTGGTAGCCGCGCTAGACTTAGGATCTAGTGACGAGAGTCGTGGGGGTTCGAGTCCCTTCAGCCGCACTTCAGAAAGACCTGCAATATTTTGCAGGTCTTTTTCTTTTTATCACGACTCTTCTTATTATTGGATCATACCAAAATCCTGAGGTATTGAAATCTTAAGCATAAATTTGGATAATCTGAATAAGAAGTAAGAAACCTGGGATTGAATCTTTGTTTGATAGATCCGTTTTAAAAGAAAAACTAAAATCCCCTACCTTATAATCTTCTATCTGAAAAATTCATTTTGTTATAATCATCATATTTAATGGCAAATATTGAAATATAAAAAATGAAAAATAAAAATACGGCCGACATGACTGTTGGCAGAATCACACCACAGATAATTCGCTTTGCTATTCCTTTAATACTTGGCAACTTCTTCCAACTGACATACAATGCCGCAGATTCTATAATTGTAGGTAGGTTTGTAGGCACAAATGCATTGGCCGCAGTTGGAGCAGCCGGACCTATTATGAATATTGTTATTTTTATGATCGTTGGTATTTGTTTGGGAATGTCAGTTCTTATGAGCGAATTCTATGGGGCTGGTGATTATCCTAAACTAAAGCGTGAAATTTCAACGTCTTTTATTTCTGGCGGTATCTTTACCCTAACTATCATTATTCTGGGTATACTCCTATCCCGCCCTATTTTATTGTTAATGAATACTCCGGCTGAAATCATAGATGATGCTACCCATTATCTCCAGATAATAATTTTCGGCTTAATCTTTACTTTTACATACAATATATATGCTTCAGCCTTGCGTAGCATGGGGAACTCTAAAACTCCGCTCTACTTTCTGATAACGTCATCTATCCTGAATGTTATTATGGACCTTATATTCGTTGTTATCTTTAAAATGGGAGTAATAGGCGCGGCCGTGGCAACTGTCATAGCAGAGGCAATATCTGCTTTTCTATGCATCTTCTATGTATGGATAAGAATCCCGATACTTAAATTTAAACGTTCTGAATTTGTTTTTGACCGTTCATTGCTTAGAAGTACAGTAAATTACAGCTCAGTTGCAGCAATGCAGCAAATTTGTCTATACGTAGGCAAACTACTTATCCAAGGAGCTGTTAATCCTCTAGGCGTACATTCCATTGCTGCTTTTAATGCGGTTAATCGCATAGACGACTTTGTTCTTGCGCCCGAACAAAGCATTGCTAACTCTTCCACAACATTTTTAGCAATAAACCGGGGAGCAGGAAAAACAGAGAGGATGAGAAAGGGATTTATTTCATCCTTTAAAATAGAACTTACATATAGCATCGTATTAATGCTTGGCATTTTCTTCGGATCCTATTGGCTGACTTATCTTTTTGTTGGCAATGAAGGAGAAAATGTGATTGTATCCGGCGTATCATATCTGAAGACAATGGCCTTCTTTTACTTTTTACCTGCCATAACAAATGTACTTCAAGGCTTTTTCCGTGGAATAGGAAAACTAAGGGTAACGTTAAATTCTACATTTTTTCAAATTGCAGCCAGAGTTATTGCTGCTTATTTTTTAGCTCCTCGATTTGGACTGTCGGGAATAGCCTTTGCATGCCTTGTAGGATGGATAGTAATGCTTGGATATGAGATTCCTGTATTCATGAAGCATTGGAAGAAAAGATAGAAAATCCTGATTTGTTTTGACGATTTGAATGAACAATTTTGATGTAAATAAGATATTAACAATCTTTTATATTTCGTAAATTACAAAATTTAATTCTTTTCAATGGAAAATATTCGTATTTTTGTACTTTATTAGCTTTTAACGAAATATTTAATATAAATATAAAACGTTCGTAGTAAATTTATAATATTAAAAACAACCAAATGAAAAATAACCTATCTCGAGAGAAAGTAGAAACATTATCCACCATTTCAAAAGGTAGACATAGAACTAACCTGCTGAAAGTTCAGGAACAAAAAGCTCTGGCTTTTTTCGTTCAACGTATTCCTGAATATATAAGCTCAGATATGTTGACCGCTATCGGCTTCATGGGTAGCGTAATAACAGCGTCTAGCTTTATACTGGCAGCTCACATTAATATATACTTCCTTTTACTTGGTGTATTAGGCTTCGCAATAAACTGGTTTGGCGATTCTCTTGATGGTAGAGTGGCATATTACCGTAACACTCCAAGAAAATGGTACGGATTCTCTCTAGATATTACAGTAGACTGGATCACTGATATCTTAATAGGTATTGGATATATGGTTTACGTTGGAAGTCCCTGGTACTTAATCGGATATGGTTTCATTGTTATGTACGGCTGGGAAATGATTACCACCTTGTTGAGATATAAAATTACTGATAAATACAGCATAGACAGCGGACTGTTTGGCCCTACAGAGGTTAGAATCTTTATATCACTAATCCTTGTACTCGAAGTCTTTTTCGAAGGCTCTATCATATACTCGGGAGGTGTAATATGTATTATGCTATTTATTGCAAACATTAATGATACAAGAAACCTTTTACGATTGGCAGACAGCCGGGATATCACTGAAAGAACAACCAAAATGAATGAAAACAAATGATTGAGAAATTATTCGTTTTCACAAAAGCCCAGATATCATGCGGCATAGGTGGAATTGTTGATTACATAACAATGATTCTATGCACAGAACTGCTAGGTATACATTATACAATCTCAATTGTTATCGGCGGAACCATCGGAGCGTTTATCAATTTTTCTATAAATAAATCGTGGGCTTTCCAATCTAAGGCAGATTCTTATAAATACTCATACAGAAGTCAGCTAATCAGATTTACTCTTGTTGCATTGAACAGTATTGCATTAAAATCTGCCGGAACATACTATTTCACGACTGTTCATCATATTGATTATGAGTTTAGTCGTATTATTACCGATCTAATTGTTTCCTTAGCTATAAATTATACACTTCAACGAAAATGGGTTTTTAAAAAAGAGCGTACTAGTCTTAAAACAGAAAAGACCTACGTTTCAGGGCGTTGATGGTAACTATTAATTTTTTGTATTTTGAGAAAGACATTAATTGAAGCAGAAAACCTTGAAAAAGCCTCTCCGATTTTTAAAGGCAAATTGGGGAATCGTTTGGCTAAATTTGTCATTCGGCTTTTTGCTATAGATAAGGTTAATAGGCTATACGAGCAATCATGCGATTATAAAGGCGCTGAATTTGCAGCGAGTTTATTAAATAACTTAAACGTTAACTATCGCATTGGAAATGTTGAACGTTTAAAAGAACTGCCTCAAGGTGGGTTTATCACTATATCCAATCACCCTTATGGAGGAATAGATGGAATTATGCTGATAGATCTGATGGCTGGAATACGTCCGGACTATAAAGTGATGGTTAATGAGTTTCTCTCTCTAATTGAACCTATGGAAGAGAACTTTATTTCGGTTAAGCCCAAAGGAAATAAAGATAACGGAGTATCTACAACAAGCATCAACGGCATCCGCGAAACACTAACGCGTCTTCACGATAATCATCCTGTTGGTTTTTTCCCTTCAGGAGCTGTTTCAGACCTCAGCTTGCGCGACAGATGTGTAAGAGACCGTGAATGGCAGGAAAGCGTTGTCAGACTCATTCAAAAGGCTAATGTGCCAATTGTTCCGATCCGCTTCTTTGATCAAAATTCACCATTCTTCTACTCACTGGGATTAATTGACTGGAGAGTTCGTCTGATAAGGATGCCCTATGAGGTATTTAATAAAAGCAAGCAGAATCCACGAATTGGAATCGGTGAAATAATAACAGTTGAAGAACAGGCAAAATATACTGATTACCAATCTTTGCGAACATTTTTGAGAGAATCAATCTATAAAATGCCAATGCCTGCTTCGTTTACGCCAAGAACAATTCTGGACTTACCAGGAACTTCTCAAAAAGACAAGAAGTAAATATATAACTTATACTGAAGAAAATTCAGTTTGATATACATCAAAGACAGTTTTAGACCCGGGTCTCAGCACACTTTAGACCCGGGTGTAAAGCATACTGAGACCCGGGTCTAAACAATATTCTCTCCCGAAAGATTTCAAAACATTACCTCACAACATTTTATCGTCTCTAAGCGTTTATTATCTGTAACATCAATACTTTACAGAGATGAAAGCAAAAAAAATAATTATTGGCCTGTTTGCTGCCTTTATTGCTTTGTCTTTACCGATGAATGCACAAAGCAAAAAGCAGAAACAAGAAGAGATCAGTAAAACGATCAGAGAGCTTATAGAAGCTCAGAAGATAAATGTAGAAGTCAATACTGCCTTACCTATGAGAGGCCCAAGCAGACATCTTACATCAAACTATTCCGTAGAAATAAGGAATGATTCCGTATTCTCCTACCTGCCATATTTTGGTATTGCCTACTCCGCACCTTACGGAGGTCGAGCTAAAGGATTAATTTTCGATGAAAAAATAACAGACTACAAAGTCCTTTTTGATAAAAAAGGTACTGCAAATATAAGTTTCAGAACCCGAAATGATGAAGACAGCTATATTTACTGGATAAAGATTTTCTCATCAGGATCGGCAGATGTACGTGTAACTCCTAACAATAAGCAGTCCATCTCTTTTTATGGAGAATTTATTTATGATGCGCCTAAAAAGAATGCTAAGAACAAATAATTAACTCAGCATACTATCTCTTTTCTACTAACAAAAATCAAAAGTATTATGAATACAATTGAACGAGCAAAGAACATTATTCTGTCTCCTAAAACAGAATGGTTGGTTATAGAAACTGAAGAAATTTCAGCAAGTAAGCTATTAACTTCTTATTTACTTTTGTTGGCTCTTATCCCCGCCGTTTGTGGATTTATAGGCTACGGCCTGGTTGGTTATAATGTGCTTGGAGCGCATTTCGGATCAATTGATTTAGGTTTCCGCCATGCGGCAACGTCTTATGTTAGCATGATTGCCGGAGTTTATCTTACAGCATTTATAATAAACAAACTAGCACCAAGATTCAGCTCTTTAGAGAATTTCGATAAAGCTTTTCAGCTAGTTGTCTATTCATATACACCCATGTTTGTTGCAGGAGTTTTTTATCTTTTTCCATCGATGTCAACAATCGCTGGGATTTTCGGTTTATACGGTCTTTATATTCTATACATCGGACTAACTCCAATGATGAAAACACCCGAAGAAAAAGTAACCTCCTACTTCCTGACCTCAATTATCTTCCTGGTAGTTATCTCATTGCTATTATCCATTGTGCTTGGTGCCTTTTACTTTTAAACAAACAATATTCAATATTAAAATCTAAAGCTATGAAAAATAATAGAATTCTGTTTTTAGTACTTTTTCTATTTGTATTCGCCAATACAAATGCACAAGGCTGGCTAAAGAAAATAGGTGAGAAAGTTAAGGATAAAGTAGAGAATAAGGTTGAGAAGAAAACCGATCAGGCTATTGATAAAGAGTTGGATAAAACAACAACAAAAAAGAAAGGTACAAATGATAATAGCAAAGTAGAAAAGAGCTCTGTGGAGTCTACGGAAAAAGGCAAACTGGAGAGCTATTCTCAGTACGACTTTATACCGGGAGATAAAATTATCTTTTTCGAAGACTTTTCACAAGATGCCATAGGCGACTTTCCTGCACAATGGACAGGTAACAGCACTGGAGAAGTCAAGAAGTTAAATATAGCATCGGGAAACTGGTTGCACATGAATGGAAAAGATGCTGTTTACTGTTATACAAAGAAGATTGATTTCCCCGAAAACTTTATATTTGAGTTCGATTTTGTTCCGGATAAAGATTACTCCCGCGGAACAATTCTTAATATTTATGAGGACGATCCGAAAAGGCCACAGGAGATAAATGATGACGCATGGCCAGGAATTCATGGCTTAAAAATAGTAATTCCGGAAGATGGCTGGGAAACTACCGGATACAAGCCAGGAGGTGAGAATCTTAGTGGTTCATCAAATACCAACCCGGTGATTACCGAAAAGGTAAACCATATAATTATCTGGGTACAGAAAAGAAGAGTGCGTATTTATCATCTGGGGGCAAAGGTTCTTGATATTCCAACCAACATTCACAGTACTACAAAGTTTAACAAGATAGTGTTCAACGGATGGGATCGTAACAGCCACCCGTATATAACGAATCTTAAAGTTACAACCGCCTCTCCCGATACCAGGAGCAAACTGCTGACCGAAGGAAAAGTTATCTCTTATGGCATTTATTTCGATTCAGGAAAAGATATAGTAAAGCCCGAATCTTACGGATCGGTACGCGAAATTGCAAACGTACTGAATGAGAATCCCGCAGTTCGGATTAAGGTTATTGGCCATACAGACAGTGATGGCGATGATGCACTTAATCTGGATTTATCAAAAAGAAGAGCTGCAAATGTTAAGCAATACCTGATTAGTGAATTCAAGATTGACGGCTCCAGAATTGAAACGGATGGAAAAGGAGAAAGTGCACCTATTGCAGACAATAGCAGCCCTGAGAATAAAGCTAAAAACCGCAGGGTTGAATTTATTAAGCTATAATTCAAAATAAAAATAGGCCTCTTTACCGTACTTTATGAATGCGGTAAAGAGGACATATTAATATACTTAATCTATCTAAATCTCTGTAAATCTAAGAATAAGGCATAAACTCAGAACTTATCAAAAACAGATTAATCTTCCACAAAATATTTTTTTTGTAAAAACAAAGGGATGAATGTTATGTTTTCATCCCTTTTTCGTCTATTATACATAGATGAATCTCGAACAATTCAAAATAAACGTTTTGCCACTTCGTGAAAAGCTGTTTAATTATTCACGAAAGATGACTGAAGAAACCTCCGATGCTGAAGATATTGTTCAGGAGGCTTTTCTTAAGCTTTGGCGCATGCGTGAAAAGCTGGACGAATATCGCAGCATTGATGCACTAGCCACAGAGATTGTAAAAAATCTCTGTATTGACAGATGGAAATCGCCGGTTCATGCATCTGTGGGACTCGATGAGATCAAAGTTCTCTCTGGATGGGATAATCCCGAACAAACACTTGTGGCAAATGACCAGGTGCAGTTAATAGGGAAGATAATGGAGACTCTCCCACCCTTACAGCAAACAATCATCCGGATGAAAGATATAGAAGGGTATGAATCGGAAGAAATTGCTGAAATAACCGGTTGTGATATTCAGGCAGTAAGAATGAACTTGTCGAGAGCTAGAAAAAGAGTCAGGGAGGTATTCCTGCAATTAACAAACGAGAGAAAGGAGAATCAGAATGAAAATAGACGCTTTGCTTAATAAGTACTTTGAAGGAGAGACTTCCTGCGAAGAAGAGCAATGGATAAGGGACTACTTTTCAAATGAAAACGTTCCAGAGCACTTGCTTTGCTATAAGCCAATGTTTGCTTACTTCGATAATGAAATAAGCACAGAACAGGCCAAAAAGACTGTAAAGGCTAATAAGATGGCTATTCCACGAAGAAAAACGTTGGTCTATACATTTAGCGGAATAGCGGCCTGCATTGTTATGGCAATAGGAATATCTACATTCTTTCAACAATCTGATGATTCTTGCAAAAGGAATTATGTAGTAATTAATGGTAAATGTTATACCGACGAAGCAACAATTAAGGCTTATGCAAATGCTTCACTTCAGGAAGTGGCCACTTCCAAAGATGAGGTTTTTACTGAATTATTTAAAGATTAACAGATTAAAAACAGAGAATAATGAAGAAAAGAATTCGGTTTTTACTGCTTATGCTTATACTCTCAGGGTGTTTCCCTGTGGTTTGTGAGGCACAAAGCGGGTTAAGAATAGCTTCCATTTTCGAAAGATATGGAAAACAAAAAGGAGTTGCCATGGTAGAGCTGTCAACAGAGATGTTGGAAACCTATAGCATGGAAAAGTATAAGAGCATCACAATCAAAGACTCTCACAGGGCTTTACCCGAAATACGTCAATGCCTTGAAACGGACAAAAAAGGCGCAAAGAAAATAAAAGAGATTATTGAAGGCGGCCAACTTGTATCGGGTTATTATCAGCTTCCTTCAAGAAAAGAAGATCTTAACCGGTTTATACTTTTTAAACTCAGTAAAAAAGGAGCGGCTACATTGGTTTATATAGAAGGAGAACTGGAATCTGACGATCTTATTACTTTGCTATTTATGAAAAAAGATTTATAACTCACAACCAAATACAGAACAGTATGAAAAAAATTATGTTACTTGTTTTTTTAATATTTCCCACACTCTTAATGGCTGGGGAGATAGCTCCTTCCGACACTACAATTTATGTAAACGGGAAAAAAATAGTGATTAAAGAGAACAACGATAAAATTAAAATCAAGGTATACGAACAAAAGGCTCAAGGCGACACCATAGAGAATGATCAAATATTTGAAGGCATATACCGGGATGGAAAAAGTACAGAGAAACGCATGTCCAATAGTATAAACATCCCTATTCCGAAGCTAGGATCAGGACATTCATCTTCAAATCGAATAACAGACCCTCACTGGGCAGGTTTTGGAATGGGCTTTTGCAGTTTTGCCGACAACAAAATGAACCTGAACAATGTAAATGGGGTTGATCTGATATCAAGTAGTTCAAAGGAATTCATTTTGAATTTTTACGAACGTGCATGGAATATATCTAAGTGTGGATTAGCTATTGTTAGTGGAACCGGGTTCCGTTTTAACAGTTATCACTTTGAAGGAAACAAGGCACTTATTGAGGTTAACGGGGTTACAGAACTGAGAACTGCTCCTGCAGGAGGAAGATATGACGACAGCAAGCTGCATACCTCCTACTTCACCATTCCTTTGCTGCTTGAATATCAAAAAAAGATTCCACACACAGGTCCCCTCTATCTATCGGCAGGCGTTGTGGGTAATGTAAAGTTATGCTCTTCTTCCAAAGTAAAACTAAACGATGAAAGTGGTAGTCATAAGCAAAAGCTAGGAAGCGACTTAAATATTCGCCCTATATCAATGGATTTCCTGGTACAAGCAGGTGTAGGATGTTTCGGAATGTATGCAAGATACTCTCCACAAACTCTTTTTGAAGGAGGAAAAGGACCTGAAATTCATCCCGTTTCCATCGGATTAATTCTTCATTTTGATATGTAAATCCAATCTGTATTCAATAATCTTTCTTATAAAAGCACTCCTGCTATCAATTACATACAGTATAGGTAGCGGGAGTTTTTATATAATAAGAAGTGTAATCCCCGGCTTAATGCAAGTAGAAAAAGATTAGAAGCGCCACATTAAGCACTATTATAAGAGTAAAGCCGATAGTAAGATAAGGAAGCATCTCTTTTCTCCTGCCTGAGAAGAATAAAGCATAGCACATTTTCATAAGATTGTTGCTCACAATAGCTTGCAATGTACAAGCCACGGCCATACTTACAGCTAAGCTTCCGGTACCCTGGAGAAGGGTTAATACAAATGGCGTAACATCACTTAAGCCCGATACAAACGAAAGTATATTCAATCCCTCTGCTCCTGCATAGCTAAATGTGTAATGGGTAACAACTGTAAAGACAACAAATAGCAATGCAAAAATCAAAGCAACTTTAAACTCTAAAGGGTTATTGCTTTCTTCACGATCGTCTTCAGCATCTTTTGTTAGCTCGGTAAAATCGGTTTTTTTATGAATAACCCAAGCTATTATTATCGATACACATGACATAATAAGCAAATAAGGATAAACAGAAAGAAATATCTCTACGCTGAACACCGGTATCAGTATAAGGAATCGAAGATACATCATACTCACTGCCATCAGCATTGCGGCCACATATTCGGGGATTTCTCTTTCCTTTGCATGCTTACATTTGCGGGCCAAGACTGAAATAGTAGCAGTGCTGCTATATAATCCTCCTACAATGCCGGCAACCAATGTACCGGATTGATGAAACACATATCTTTTCAGCAGATAAGAGAGATAAGAAATGCCGGAAACAACCACAGTAGCAAGCCATATTGTGTAGGGAGTAAGGTTTATCCCCGGAATAAGATTCTCATTGGGAAGCATTGGAAGAATAATACCACTGATAGCAAGGAACTTTGCCAGGGTAATCATTTCGTCATTCTGCATGTGCTGTGCAATCTCCGTAAAAGTACTCTTCATTTCTGTAAAAAGTAGAACGGTAACAACAACCATGATATAGAACCAGGAAGGCTGGGTTTCTACAATCGGAGCAAGACAGTAGGTGATTAAACCGGTAATAATGCTGGTAATTCCATAAATATTGTGCTGAGACATCTTTACATAATAGTTAAGCCCCAAAAGAATAATTAGAGCCAATCCGCCACCCATAAAAAGGAACAGATTTACAGGATCAAGAATATAAAGCAGATAACCAAGAATCCCGATAAAGGTAAACGTACGGTCTGTTCCGAAAAAGGTTTTATCTATTCCTTCTCCTTCCTTCTTCAAACTCAACTTGCGTTGCGAAAGACCAATAAGAAGGGAAAAAAGAGTTACCAGAACAAACGTAAAAAGTTCCTGTGGGAATATTTGATAGATCTTCTCCATAATCTTTAGTTTTTCTATTTAGTATATGAATACTAACTTATCTATTATATTTTGAAAGAACCGTGATAACCACTAATAGTATAACAGATTAGAGAATAGTCATTTATATACAAATATAAAGAAATATTTCAGACAAATAAAATTATTTCCAGGTTCTGAAAGGGTGTTTCATTAAATTTGAGTTGTAATAACGGATATCTCCGGTCACCTCTTCATCAATAAACGAAGGTTTTTCATACAATTCATCTTCAGAGTTAAGTTCTACTTCAGCCAGAATAAGCCCATCATTCTCGCCATAGAACTCATCAACTTCAAAAGTATGCTTTCCGCTTTTAACCAAGTACCTGGTTTTGTCGATAATGCCCGGTTCACAAAGCTTCATCAGTTCCTGAGCTTCATTAAACGGAATCTCTTTCTCCCATTCGTATCTGCTCATACCAGAAGCATTAGATGCACCTTTTATTGTAAGATATCCCTTTTCATCGCGTATTCTTATACGAACAGTGCGCCCATGCGCACTGCTTATATAACCTTGTACAATATGACTCTGAGAATAAGCCAATGACTTAAATTCTCCTTTTACCAGGAATTTTCTTTCTATTTCCTGTGCCATAAATTAGAAATTTAATTGAGCACGGAGCGTAACAATGCTATAATCGTTACCCACCTTACCAAAACTTTCAATAACTTCAGAAGGAACCTTTGTCACTTGAGTAGCACTCTTATAACCTACTGCAACAGTTCCACCTGCATTTGCATATTTATCATGATCCACATAAGAGTAATTCAGCTGAAACTTCAGGTTCTTGCTTGCATAATAGTTAATGCCCAATGTGTATCCTTTAGAGTCACCACCCTTAACGCTTTTCCCATTCATATCCAAACGGTCAAAACGGGCAGCCAATTCTATATCTCCCCACTCTTTTCCACAAAGAGGTTGAGTAAAGGCACCTTTACTTGCAACATAAGATTGCTGACCACCAAATAACAGACAAGCAACCTCTGCATAATATCCATTAAACTTTTCTGTAGCTAAGTCACTCATTCTGTGAGTCTGGTTCAGGATATATTCACTTTGGAAACGAACACCGTGAGAAAAAGCAGCAAGTTCAGTGCCTAGCAACCAGTCATGGTTTACAGAAGTAATATCTTTAGTATCCATAAACTTAATCTTGTCAATACCTGAAAGAGAAGCAGTGCTATATCTAACAGTATTTACCTTTCCTGAACCCACATCTGTTTTTGGAGTACGATAAGAAGCAGCAACTCCTAAATGGAATCCCTTATCTTTTGCTTTAGAAAGAGGCATCCAGATAGTACGGAATGTATAAGATACACCTTCGTCCTGTCCGGCTTTAAGGTTTGCATCAACATAATCTTTTTCTGTACTGCCATTTATCTTCTGGAAATGAACGCCAGCTTGTCCAAGGAATTGCCCTTTTTGATAAGCTCCCTGCAAACCAATATGATATTCTGGTGAAAAGGCTGAAACAACATTCGGATGTTCGATGAAAAGGAAATCTCCAGAGGAAGTCATTGTAAGCATAGAAAAACCTTCCTGGAAGTTACCCAAACGGAAATTCAATCCATTCAGGAAATCGTACTTAATAAAACAATCCTTCAAAGTAAAAGCACCTCCGGCAAGATCCATTTCTACTTTACCTGAAAGATTTTTCCCGAAAGAAGCATTTGTGTTAAGTCTTACACGACGAAAGCCTACCCCGTTAGCAAGCGGTTGATAATCTCCTCCATAGTAAGCAGCACCATCCATCTGAATACGTCCACCGAAAGAAACTTTTAAATCACTTTGAGATAAATTGAACAAAGGAGTTACACTCTTGTTCTCTGACACAGAACCTGGTTCTGCTGCAAATACAAAAGCAGATACCGATAACAAACCCAAAAGAGGGAGCAATGTTAGTTTTTTCATAACTAAATTATTGTAATATAATGTTTATTGCTGCCTTGGGAAGAAAATAAAGAAGCGGAAAAGGTTCTCCTCTTCCGCTTGAACTTTATGAAAATAAAGAAGAACTAAGCAACAGTAGTAAACACAAAATAATTAGTGCAACAACTACAATCTGAAATACTCTTTTAGCCTGAAGCTCTTCCTTTTTAGCGTTTATAGCCTTTTTATTCTTTCCCATGGCATTTAAATTATTAGGTTTAACATGTTCCCTTGCGTGTTTCCTCCAAAATTAAAAATAAAATATCATATTGCAAGCAATATTTATTTAAAAAATAATTTCTACCAGAAAACAAATATTTACAAGAGTACATCGCCATTTCTTAATAACAGATTATTCTTCCGATTCACCGGCAAATTCCATCAGATATGCTTTGATAAAACCATCTATTTTGCCATCCATCACTCCTCCTACATCCGAAGTCTGGAAGTTTGTGCGGTGATCCTTCACCCGGCGGTCATCAAATACATAACTACGAATCTGTGATCCCCATTCTATTTTCTTCTTTCCGGCTTCAACTTTAGCCTGTAAAGCCATCTTCTTCTGAAGGGCAATGTCATACAACTGTGAACGAAGCAATCTCATGGCGTTCTCACGGTTATCCAGCTGAGAACGACTCTCCGTATTTTCAATCAGAATTTCACGTGTTTCACCGGTATCCGGATCTTTGTAGTTATAGCGGATACGAACACCCGTTTCAACCTTATTTACGTTCTGTCCACCGGCACCACCCGAACGGAATGTATCCCAGGTATAATCTGCCGGATTAATTTCTATTTCGATGGAATCATCAACTAAAGGCGTAACAAAGACTGAAGCAAATGAAGTCATTCGTTTTCCCTGAGCATTGAAAGGCGATACACGCACCAGGCGGTGAACACCATTTTCTCCCTTCAGATATCCATAAGCATAATCACCTTCCACCTGCATGGTAACCGTTTTTATTCCGGCTTCATCCCCATCAAGAATGTTATTGATAGTCAGTTTATAGTTATTTGCTTCTGCCCACCGCATATACATACGCATCAGCATAGAAGCCCAGTCCTGACTTTCCGTGCCACCGGCACCCGAGTTTATCTTTAAAACGCATCCCAGCTGATCAGCTTCTTCACGAAGCATATTTTTCAGCTCCAGATTTTCAAGCATTTCAACAGCTTTTGCATAGTTTTCATCAACTTCAGCTTCAGTAACCAGTTCGTCTTTGTAAAAGTCAAAAGCCAGTTCCAACTCGTCAGCTAGAGTTTTCATTTCATTGTATCCCTCAATCCATCCCTGGATTCCTTTTACTTTTTTCATTTGAGCCTCGGCTGCTTTTGCATCATCCCAGAATCCGGGAGCCTGAGTTCTCAATTGTTCTTCTTCGACCTGAATTAATTTATTGTCGATGTCAAAGGTACCTCCTCAGCGCATCAGTGCGCTCTTTCACGTCTTTAAGTTGTTCGATTGTTATCATCTCTGATTTTTTATTATTTTTTTGAGGCTGCAAAGATAAGGATTATTTTATTAGCTATAAAAGAGATAAACCAAAATAGTTCATTATAACAATGATATACAATAAAAAAGACAGCAACAAACTAAATTTGCTGCTGTCCAAAAAAATCAAGTTTTAATTACTAAATTATTAGATGATTAGATTATTGAAAGACTTATTATTTATAAATAGGACCGTAATTAGCGCAAGCACGATAATCAGCTCCCTCTTTATCCATACCAAAAGCATTCCATGCAGCAGGACGGAATAATTCATCTTCATTAACATTATGCATACATACAGGAATACGAAGAATTGAAGCCAAAGTGATTAAGTCCTTACCAATGTGACCATAACTAATGGCACCATGATTTGCTCCCCAGTTATTCATTACAGAATATACATCCTTAAACGCCGGTTTGTCACACAATCTAGGAACAAACCATGTAGTAGGCCATGTTTTATCAGTACGAAGATTAAGCGCTTCGTGAATATCCGAATCAATTTCTACAGTCCATCCTTCAGCAATCTGAAGCACTGGTCCCAAACCTTTTACCAGGTTAAGACGCATCATGGTTACAGGCATGCCTCCTTTAGATAAGAAATTTGAAGAGTAGCCACCTCCACGGAAATAATCACGGTTGGCAGGATACCATGTAGTAGCAGCCAAACAATCTTCTACTTCTTTTTCAGTTATTTCCCAAGCCGGTTTCATGGCAGGTTGCCCATCTTTTGTTTGCTTTCCGGTACCATCCAAAGTAGTTGCACCAGAATTTATCAAATGGATTATACCATTAGCAGCCAATCCGGTCAGTTTCTTTCCAGTCACTCTTTCTACAGCTTCCGGACTCCAGAAAGTACGTACATCAGAGAATATCTGAGCAGTCTGAGTAAGCAAATGTCCAAATAGCATGGCAACGCCATTACATGCATCATTTTCCGTTGCAAGAACAAAGGCTTCACGGATGCCGTTCCAATCGAAAGAAGTATTAAGCAAAGCTTCAGAGAAATCACCATTCGGCATAAAATCTGTCCACTGACGCTGTCCCTGGAAACCACCAGCAATAGCATTATGTCCCAATGCTTCTTCTTTGAAACCCAACTCTCTTAGTTTAGGATTACCTTGCATCAAATCACGTATGATGATAGTCATTTTCACAACAAATTCCCAGTCAGCATCCTTAGCTTCACGTGTTTTTATCTTAGCAGGAACATTAAAATCAGTACCTTCGTTCGGTTTACAGTATTTTTCTGTCCATTTCATCGCTTTTGCAAACTCTTCCTTATCATAGATACCTTCATTTACCCGACGGATAATTTCACTCATATCTACCGATTCGTTACGCATACCTAAATATTCCTGAAAGAAATTAGCATCAACGATAGATCCGGCAATACCCATGGAAACACTACCTACAGAAAGATAAGATTTTCCTCTCATAGTAGCTACTGCCTGAGCAGCACGTGCAAAGCGAAGAAGTTTTTCAGCTACATCCTCCGGAATAGTATTATCATCCAAATCCTGAACATCACGGCCATAAATGCCAAAGGCAGGAAGTCCTTTTTGTGCATGAGCAGCAAGAACAGCAGCCAAATAAACAGCTCCCGGACGTTCTGTTCCGTTAAATCCCCAAACAGCCTTTGGATAATGAGGATTCATATCCATAGTTTCGGCTCCGTAACACCAGCAAGAAGTTACAGTAATAGTTGCTCCTACCCCTTCACGTTCAAACTTCTGGGCACAAGCTGCAGTTTCGGCCACGCGACCAATAGTACTGTCAGCAATTACACATTCTACCGGAGAACCGTCGCCATTCTTTAAATTAGAAGAAATCAAATTAGCCACAGCTTTTGCCAGGTTCATAGTCTTTTCTTCAAGACTTTCACGTACGCCATCCTGACGTGCATCGATAGTAGGACGAATCCCGATTTTTGGATAGTTTTTCATAATCACATTAGTATAAAGCGTTAAATATCATATTAATTAAATCTTAAATTCCATGCTGAACAGTGCTGATAAATACACATAAAAAAAAGAGTTTATAAAGAGCTACGAAGAGTCACTTCCGTAGGCAGATACTCATATATTTTAGTATTATTCAGAACAAAGTCGGCAACTTTAGCCCCCATCTTTTCCCAATTTATAGTCAAAGCAGTAATTCCGTTATCAATAACCTCATAAGAAGGGATATCGTTGTAAGCCAAAACACCAATATCACTGCCACATTTAAGGCTTAGTGCCCTACTCTGCTTTATAATATCAACAACATCCTGAAGTTTAATCACCAGATAAGCCACCCCATGCTGAAGTTTGCATTCATCAAGAGAATCGGCAATTTCACACAAGAAACCATTATCATCACAGAACTTCCTGAAATAGTCCTTGCTACTTTGAGGATGCATTAAATCTTTTGGAAATACCAGTACCAGTTTCTTATATTTACCAAGAATAGGAAGTACCAATTTCAGGCTATTATATAACCCATCATCAAAATCCTGACAAACATAAGAATAGGAAGACTTGTCAAACTTGCCAAAATCGAGAAGAAGCAGCTTATTAGGATCAATCTTGCACAAAACATCCGAGAATTTCTCATTACTGAAGTTCATCACAATGTATTTATTGTAACGTCCGGCAGATTCTCTGATCAAGGTCTTAAACAAACGTTCATTGTACTGATGGAAAAGCAAATCAACTTTATAACCGGCAGGTAAGCGTTTGATGAAACTATTGTAAAGCACATCCTTGAAAGGCGAATACTGATCCAGCAATAAAAGAACATTAACGATTTTATTCGTTACATAGTAGCCTTTACCGGGAGTAGAATCAATAGCCCCACGTTCCTGTAAATCTTTAAAGGCTTTAAAAACTGTATCTCTTGATACTTTATATTCAGCACTAAGCTGGTTAATAGAAGGAAGCGGGTCGCCTTTTTTATAGGTGCCCATTGAGATAGACTTACTTATCAAGTCGGCCAGTTGCTTAACCTTAGTTGTATGTTGTCCAAAATCCTTTTTCATTCTATATTAGCTAGTTACAGCCTATTATCCATACTGAACTATGCTGCGGTACAAAGAAATAGATTATAGATAATATAAGCAAGATTAAGACACATGTTTCAAAACACAATTAAACAAAAAAAGGGATGCAATTTATGCATCCCTTATCAGTATATTGATTAGACTTTACGCCTCATACATCTTGTCAATAACTTCTTTATAGTTATTTTCAATTATATTCCTTTTCATTTTCAAGGTATTTGTCAGTTCTCCTTTTTCCATGCTGAACGGCTCAGGCAGCAATGCAAAATACTTCACTTGTTCATAATGGGCAAACTGTTGTTGAAGCGTATCAATACGAGACTTGAACAGTTCAATAATCTTAGAATTCTGCAATAATTCCTGCAATGAAGAATATTCAATCCCTTTTTCTTTAGCATAAGCTATCACATGTTCATAGTTGGGAACAATAAGAGCCGACACATATTTACGCTGATTGGCAATGATAGCCACCTGTTCGATAAAACGATCCACAACCAGTTTGGTTTCCAATGCCTGAGGAGCAATATACTTACCGTTAGATGTCTTGAACAAGTCTTTAATACGCTCTGTCAAATATAGCTCACCGTCCTTAATATATCCGGCATCACCGGTACGAAACCAGCCATCTTCCGTAAAGGCAGTTTTATTAGCTTCGGCTTTCTTATAATACCCTTTAGAGATAGATTTGCCACGAAGAAGGATCTCGTTATTTTCTCCAATCTTAACCTCTAGGTCGGGCATTATCTTTCCTACAGAACCAATTGTGTAATCAGTCATAGTTAAACAAGAAACCGTTGCAGTAGATTCAGTCAATCCATAACCTACCACAATATTTACACCTACCGAATGAAGAAATTCATTTATTTCATTAGATATGGCAGCACCTGCAGTTGGGAAGAAATTGCCATTCTCAATTCCAATAGTCTTTCTCAGGACAGAGTAAATAGTTTTATCATAAAACTTATATTTCAGCTGATTCATTAACGGAGGAGTTTTTCCTACTCGTAAATAATCAACATTATGCACCTTACCAACCTTAATAGCATCCAGCATCAAAGATTTTTTCAATCCTGTAGACTGATTGATAACTTCTTGTACACCATCATACACTTTCTCCCAGAAACGAGGAACATTACACATCAACGTTGGACGGATTTCCTTAATCGTCATCTGTATATCATTCGGACGCAAGTTTATACAAGTCAAAACTCCCTTATGGATACAATAATACGCCCATGTTTTTTCAAAGATATGAGTAAGAGGTAAAAAGTTCATAGAAACATCCTGATCGGTCATAGTAACCAAGCGAATATCATGAGTTCTCATCTGCTCTTTATAGCAGGAATGATGAATCATCACACCCTTAGGTTCACCCGTAGTTCCGGATGTATAAAGAATATTTGCCAAATCATCAAAACTAGCTTTTGAAGAACGTTCTTCAACAACAGCAGCATGCTGTTTGGCTTCTCCCATTTTCAAAAATTCATCAAAGTAAATTGAAGTAGTATCCTGTTTATCTTTCACAACCGCACGGTCGAAAATAATAAGACGTTCCAAAGAAGCGCATAAAGGAAGAACGGTGAATGCTGCGTCATATTGAAATTGTTCACCAACAAACAAGAAACGAATTCCAGCATCATTCACAATATACTGTGCCTGCGAAGGAGAGCTGGTTGCATATAACGGAATAGTAACAGCACGATTAGCAAAAGCTGCAAAATCTGTATATAAACATTCCGGTTTATTCTGAGAGAACACACCGATATTTTCCTGTTCGGCTATCCCCATCTCAACCATTGCATTAGCTGCAATCTGAACCGTTTCAGAGAACTGATTCCATGTAACAGGAATCCATTGTCCCTTATCATAATCCCGGTATTTCAGGGCCACACGGTCGCCATATTTTTCGGCCTGGCGATGAACCAAAACAGATAAATGATGATAAGTCATACTATGTTTTTTTGTAATTTCAGGGGACAAAGGTATAGTTTAATTTGCAACTATAGCCATATTTGTGAAGTAATTTGCTCTAACGTATTCATATTGAACTATCGATATTGTCAGCAAATCTTTCATTTAATAAGATTTATATAGGGAATTTTTAGTTTACGCCATTTGTTTCAAGGCTTGATATCTTCTAGGCCTCTTTTTAAACCAATATGAATTAATAATTGTTCAATTGCTAAATCATTAAGTTCAATTTCTTTAAGTATTGAAATTAATAAATCAATATTTTTATCTTTTACTGGATTATCAAATTTGTCCATTAATCTACTTATATAAAGTCGCTAATTTACAGTCATTCCAACAAATATTTCCATCTGCATCGCAAATTATCAAAAAAAATAGAGTTATGCATACAATCAATATATTTACCGTTATACTTTACCAATAAATTCATTATGGAATATTTTCTATTGACTTTTTCGTGTATACAAATTTATTCCCTTTGTAAGAATATTCAAATCTAATTATATGAAAATTATCATCATAATAATATTTCTCATAATAAGATGGAGCATACAGACTATGTAGAGTTCTAATATATATATTTTTCTTTTTTGTTATAGTATATTCTGCAGCTTGCTTGTTCAATCCAAATAAAAAAGGCACATATGCACCATCTTTATATTCATCATAAACAAATGCTGTATCATTTTTTGTTAAAAAAGGTATAGTGTCCACACCTCCTAAAAGTTTACTTCGGTAATCAACAAGCATATTTTCTTTAAAGAAGTAATCATTAACATATGTCCTTTTTAAATAGATACTTGAAACTGTTAAGCTATCATTATTATATTCTAAATTCAAGCTTTTTAGTTCATTTAAAGAAGAATCTAATATAACAGATTTAAATGAATCAAGGACAAAAATATCTATTTTATTATGATCAGTAATCATTCGTTTCCTATTATTACAGGAAGATACCATTATTAGCATTAATCCTCCCATTAAAAATATATTCTTCATCTTTAAATAGTCTTTATTTGGGATAATTTTCCTTATATTTTTGAGATGCAGCTTTTTCTACGGCATCAGATATCTTTTTAATAGCTATTAGATACGACATTAGCGCTTTATATCTTCTATATCCTTCATTTCTCATATCTTTATCTCTTATAGCTGCATGATCAGCATCAGGAGTAGGATGCATCAATTTCTTTAATGAAAATCCATGAAGTTGAGTCTCATGAGCAACATCTTCTACAATATCGTGCCAATCACTTTGCATATAAGAATAAATATATAAATTTACATTTTCCCCTTCTCCTTTTCCTATTGCCGCTGAAGCTTCCGAAGGGCTCTTACTTAATTCTTCTGAATAAGAATAGTCATAAACATTTAATGAATAATCCGAGTATTTACCATTCTTTGTGAATTTTACACCACCAATCTCATCTCCAGCAGATGCATATGATGAAAAAAAATCTCTTCCCTCTTTAGTTAGCATAACAGTAGCTAATGCCATTCGAGTCTTATAAGAAATAGAATTATATACTGCTTCAGGTTGGCCTCTCTTATCATTTTTCTTTATTTCATAGGTCACAATTTTTCGTCCATCAGTATCAATTAGCCTAATAGGATTATTAACACAATACGCATACGGTGAAATGGAATAATATTTCTCCGCCAAAGGATCAATTACACCCCATCTACCAATAGCAGCATCATAATGCCGTGCACCATAATCATACAAATCCAGCCCATGCATGCGATCAAGTTCCTTACCATTGTACTTATACCTGTTATCAGAATTATCAATTCCTTCACCGAAAGTCATTCCGAAGGGATAGTAATGGTTAGCTTGTTCAACCGTTCCACTTTGATTGAATACCACACGGTTATTTCCCTGGTGATCCTGAATATAGTAATGATAAGTGGGTGTTGTACCACTCATTGTTATATACCCACCATCAACAATTATTCTGCTGAGAGCTCCGTTTTCATAGATCACATTTCCGCAATAATCCGTCTGGGTTGTTACTGCTACTTTATCAGCAGGAACAGGAAGCATGCTTCCCATTGGCACCAACAGATTCCCGGTAGTGGTTACTTGCTTAACCTTTCGTTTTACCCCTGCTGCATCATATAGATACTCAGAAGTATGCCCTTCGGTAAATTGTAACGCACTTGGCAAATTTAATATATTGTATTGAATTTTTGCTATTTTCTTGTGAGAATCTCTTGTTAAATTACCATTGGCATCGTAAGTATATTCAGGAGTACCAACACTTGCTTTTACAAAGTTAAATGCACCGGTGTATGACGGTTCACTTGATGATGCGTCTGTTACGCTACTTAATTGGTTTCCATTGTAGTTCAGTGTCAGGTTATCTATCATTCCGAAGGTTGATGGTTTAGCAGACAAGCCGTATCTTGTCAGGCTCTTTATATTACCCATATTATCGTACGCATAGGTAGTTGAATAGTTCTTACTGGAATTAACATCATTATTCTGATAATCGGCTGCAGTAATACGACTCAGGTCATCGTAATGGAAATTGTATCCTCTTTGAGTATCGTTCTGTACTATCCAGTTCATCGCACTGATATTGCCATTATAGCATGGGATACTACCATTGGATGATTCATTGTAATACAAGGTTTCACTAAAACGGCTCTTTGCTGTATTAATGCTTTTCAGCCAGCTTCTTATATTATATGTATAACTAGTTGTTTCTTCTGCTCCGTGTTGTTTCTTTGACTGAAGGCGCCCCATATCATCGTAAGTATTCTCTGCTAATACAACCGGAGTGGAACCATTCAGTGAGTGAGTGGTTTTTGTCAGGCGCTCTGCATTATCATAAAAGCACGAGAGAGACTAAAAGGACAACATAGGAGATTTTGATTCAAAATATATTCTCTTTGTTTTTCAGATACTCCCCTTTAATTACTGGTCGTAAATACCCAATTAGGATAAATATTTTTCAGTCCGTGCAAGTATAAACTCTCAACGGACTGTTTTTATATCAAAAGTTCTTAATTCTTCTGTTGCTATTGCGGTAATAATATAAAATTATAAACACCCATTAATAATCCATTCTTTAATCAAAGAAAGTTATCCAGAAAGTCTAATACAATCAAAACCAGAATAGGCGTAAACTAGAGTTGTTACTAAAAACAGACATTCCAGATTAAAACAAAGATTCTAAAAATAAAGAAATGAATTCTTCTTTAAAAAAGATTCTCTCATCCATACATTTTAAATCATGAATAAATCGAGATAAGTCCTTTTCTGATAATGCAACAACATGTTTATCCAAAAATTTAAATATTTTCTGTTGATACGACTCTGATATTTCTTTTTTTGAAATTACCTGTATAGCAAAATGTTCTTTTGGTCCAATACGTTTAACAAATACACTAAATACTGACTGTTCCATACTTGCAACATTACCATCCAATGCTAAATTATACAAGCTAAAATCTCCTTTTCTTTTATAGAAATATCTTCTAGCTCTAATAGAATCAGATAATGCAGAAAAATCATCTTTCTCAAGCCAAAGCCAGATTACATTATCACTATCATTGTAAAGCTTATAAGTAATACTATAAATATTACCGTTTTCACTATTATAAATGCCATAATGTAAATAGTTCTTTTTAACAATAAGTCCATTTGTTGAAATAGATTGGGCATCACAAACAAGTGGAAACAACATTGCAAAAATAATTAGCACAATATTTCTTATTTTCATCTGCTTCTCATGTTTTTAACAGTTTCTTGCTTTGATTTTAAAATCATATTTATCAAAGGTCGATTTAAATCATACGACCCACGTTTAGGGTCATCTATTTGGTGTCTTGATTTATCTCTATCCCGTGTTAATACATACATTAAGCCATGTCCATTACCTTCATGACTGTACATCTCAGCCTGAGCCTTTTCTGACAAATTAGGATTTATATAAATATATATGGTATTGTCTGGAGAGTTAGAACCACTTCTTCCTTTGCCAGGAAGAAGTGGTATTCCCATTTTCCCAGCTTCTACTGTACTTGTACTACTAGGATCATGTCCTCCATCAGAATCAACAAAATCGTTATCTGGTTCTTGGTAAGTCAATTTCCCATCATCTTGTACTTTACCGCCATTATCCATATAAGAAAAGTCTGCAGATAAATTAACTTCAATAAGAATGTCTGAATTTACCAAAGTAGATAATGCCTGATAATTTCCACTTTCACTTTTGTGACTATTTAAGAGACTAGCATCAATGTTACCATTTTTATCTAATTTCACATAATCCATATCCTTAGTGGTCAAAGTATTTTTAATCATATCTAATGCGGCATTGATAATCGGTTTAATAACACAGCCATCTGGATCAATAAATCTAATTGGATTATTAGCACAATAAGCATACGGTGAAATGGAATAATATTTCTCCGCCAAAGGATCAATAGTAGTAAACCGAATTCCATCTTGCATTCTAGCACCATAATCATACAAATCCAACCCATGCATACGATCAAGTTCCTTACCATTGTATTTGTACCTATTATCAGAATTCTCAGTTCCTTCACCAAAAGTCATTCCGAAAGGATAATAATGATTGGTTTGCTCAATAGTTCCACTTTGATTTAATACCACACGGTTATTTCCCTGGTGATCCTGAATATAGTAATGGTAAGTGGGTGTTGCACCACTCATCATTATATACCCGTCATCAAAAAGTATTCTGCTGAGAGTTCCGTTTTCATAGATCACATTACCGCAATAATCCGTTTGGGTTGTTACTGCTACTTTATCAGTAGGAACAGGAAGCATGCTTCCCATAGGTACCAACAGATTCTCGGTAGTTGTTACTTGTTTTACCTTTCGTTTCACTCCGGCAGCATCATAAAGATACTCTGAAGTATGACCTTCGGTAAATTGTAACGCACTTATATGCTTTTTAGTTATAATAATTACAACTAATTTATATATAGAAAAAAATCACCAATATTCTCACACTTTATATTTATTCAACCTCCCATTGCTCTGGATGCTCCAAATTATTAAAAATTCTAAAGCCATTATATATCTTATAATAAGCAATTTGTATAGCATCATATCTATAAACGTTATAGAAAAAAGTTGTATCTATAAAGCGTTTATGGAAATAAAAATCCTTATCTATATTAATAAGCTTTATCTTGAACTTAACTTTTCGATTCATTTTATTAATTGTCGCAACTTTCATCGCATCAATTCCTGATTCACTATTATTATAAAAAAATATTCGGTTGAAGACCAATGAATCATTGATCCAAACTTTAGCTACTTCTTTATTTATTCTTTCAAAATCGAGTGACAGATACACATTAACGCCACTATTGTTAATTTCATTTTGCTTATTTGTACACGAGATAAACAAACAAAAGATTATTAATACACAATATTTATTCATTGCACAAGATATTTAACACCAAAAATAGTTTTCCGAACTGGAGAGCAATGATTCAATTTACCTTGAAGTATTTTTGTTGCATCTCTCTGATTTGTTCATTTTTCAAATAAGTAGCTTTAGATGGATCACCTCAAACCTGTAGTATGTTATCCATGCAGTATGTTTATTATCTTTATTTCTATTTATAATTTCTCAAAGATTGACCGACTAATTATTCCGATATCCAAGACTCTGGGTTATCTCGATTATTATAAACCCTAAACCTTTTAAGAAAACCTGTATAAGAAATAATCATTTCATCAATATTATTGATGAAATAGAAAAATGTCGTATCAACATATTGTTTTTGATTGCATAACGCTTTATCAATATTAATAAATTGAACTTTAAATTTTATCAGCCTATTAGTTTTATTAAGGCGAGCAGCCTTCATACCCAAAGCATCTTCATGTTTGTTTAAATCAGAAAAATATATTTTACTAAATTTCAAAGTATCATTGATCCATAATTTTGCAACAGTTTTATTATTTCCTTCATAATTCATACGAAGAAATACAAAAACTTCTTTACTATTTACCTTTCCTTTTTTACTATTGCATGATAATAGCAAACAAATCAGCAATAATAACAAAAATATTCGCTTCATTTAGTCAGTATTTTCTTAAATAAAAAAGATCTCACAGGAGAGACTTTATTAATTTTACCATTTATATAATTATGCATCATTAAACTTATTTGTCCATTATTTAAAAAAGTTGCTTTAGATGGATCTTTACCCGCATCCTGAATACGCCAAGATTGCATCATCAAATTATTCATATCTTCAGGTAACCCTACATGAGGTAATCCAGCAGAATGACCAAATTCATGAGCTATAGTTCTCTTATTTTTCCTGCAATCGTTCTATTAGCTACTTAATCCCCAATATTAATATTAAGTGTTCCAAATCATCTATCAATTTTTAATTTCTTCTCATTAGATAGAAAATAGGAACAATTTACTTATTTATCTTTTTAATAATCGGTCTTGAAAAAGTTCCTTCTTCATTTTTCAAAGGAAATGGCATAAAAGGATAGGCACCATCTAGCTGATAACAATTAAATTTTCCATTTCTATCCTCTATTGCCCAATAAAATTCATCTAGATTATTCATATCTTTTTCTTTTTTTATATCAGGATCATTCACTGATACATATTTTTCTAGCCCAGTATAAATAGAAATAATCTTATGATCTAACTCAATATGCCATAATGAACTTATTTGACTTCCACGTTCTTTTTCTGTTAATGATACAGGTCCAATATAAAATAAAATGTTAGAATTATGCGGATCAAGTTTATCAAAGTATAACTCATAGATCTTATTTGACGGACTCTTTTTTATGATGCTGTCAAGCAGCATTTCAATGCCTGCCCTAAGTCTGATTTGTTTTACCTGCTTATTCTGAGTTACACAAGATTGCAATATTAAACAAAAGAAAACTATCAATCCAGTTTTAAAACTATTCATTTTACTTTTTACAAATTATGAAAATTATTACTTTTTTTATATTAAGTCAAAAAAAAATCACCCTTAATCAAGTTACTAATGTTAGCACCAGGATGTATTCTAGTAATATTAAACATTCTGTATCTATTAAAACCTGCTGGAGTAGCTGTTGTGTTATGTGCCGTAACAATAAAACTCACATTATCTTTAACGATTAATTGAAAGATATGCTGGTTTATATTTGAGGTCCATCAAGTATTGGACTACCAATAATCACACTTTCTAATCCATCATTTATCATGTAATAGTTTGAGTCAGACCAAAAGAGATATTGCCCACATAAAAGGCTTTAAACTTTAAAACTCCGTTGCTATATTTACATTATTTAGGTGCTTTTATTATATAGATGTAATGTTCAGTGCCTACTTCTTCAATCCTTCCGGATATTATTTTCAATTTTGGATCAACATATTGAATTTGCAAAGTAGGTAAAATCTGTAACATTTCTTCTGTATAGTCGTAATATTTATTCACGCTATCAAATTTCAGTAAGTTTGTTCCCAGCAAAATTCTACACGAGAATTTTACTGGATATTTTTCATTTGGTTTAATGCAAATCTCTTTCTTATCATAAAATGGTATTAAAGCCATACTGACAATTGATGTGTCTATGTAAGCTTTTCCTTTAAATTTGAACAAAATATCAAACTCAGATTCAGAGCTATTTAACGTAAGAACTGAATTGGTATTATTCTCTATTTCCAATTCAAAATAAACACTGGGACCTTCCTCTTGTTTTTCTTCCCAAGCACCTTTTTCTATTTTCGTTATCACTCGAGAAACATTGATTTTTTTAATATTAATGTTTTGTCCGAATAATGTGGAGCCAAACAATAAGAAGAACAGCACAGAAAAAAATAATCTGAACATAACGTTTATTTTTAGATTTGTTTGTTTTTCATTTTTCTCTATTCAAAGACATGACGTGATTATTAATTATTTCTTTTTCATTACACAATAAAGAAAAAACCAAGTTATTAAAAACATTACCCCCTGAACCTGAAGGATTCCTACTTCATCTAATATTCCGAAATAAATTAGGCCAAAACTTAAGAAAGAAACAGGGAGTGTTAATTCTAATACAAACCAGCACCAAGCCCCATTAAAAGAAGAACCTGGATATATTGCCAGAAGAGCTAAAATAGATAATCCAACATAAATAATCGAAATAATTAACGACTTCTTAAAAGCACCTATGTTTTTCATTTTATTGTTTTATTATGCAAATATTGGAATGTTTTGGGAAGAGCTAATACACCTAAACCAATTCCTAATAAACATCCTTGAATTCTTGTAACAGGATTAGATTTCCTAAGCCTATAGTCATTTCCTGCATTACAAAGCGCCCATAGTCAAATCAGATACATCACAGACTAACTAAAACACCCCAGCAAAGCCAATAGCATTAATACACCTACAATGATTGCGACAATACAGGCAAGATAACCTCTAAAATGCATAATATAAGAGACTGCGAAACGATGATTTACAAAGCGCTTTTCATCTTTATATGTAGATCGAGTAGACCATACTCCAAATATAATACTAGCTATGGCTATTAAATAATATTTCATATCATATCATCATTTTTAGCATTCTGCTTATTGTCCATCATTAGCAATTTAATTTGGTATATAGTAAACCAAAAACAAGATTTTCTAATTAAAAACCAGTTGAACATAGGCCTGGCAAAATTAGTATAAATCTATATACTGCTTTAATCATTTTAAATAGTTACTTACATTTCATCTCAAACCGAGAGCATTATAAAGGTGCTCAGAAGGATGTCCTTTTCTTATTTGTTCGCACTTGGCAAATTTAATTATTTGTCTCACATTTTTGCTATTTTATTATAAAAATCTATTACTTAATAGCGCTTTTATCCTCATTAAGTTGAATAAATTATTATTCCATATATAGAAACTTGGTATCACATTAGGTGGCAGAGGTGGCAGTAAAAAAGACCTTTTTGGCTTTCCAGAAATAAAATTTTGAAAATTCTGCAATTTGCGGAATTTACAAAATTTATTTTTCAGAATCGGAAAAAGTATTATTTCTCTGCCACCTCTTCTATGTTGTAATCCAAATTATAAGAGTATTATTAATATTTATTATACTTTTTATTAGCTTTGTAATCAGGTAGTTGAAGAGGA
>NZ_FQTV01000024.1 GCF_900128905.1 Bacteroides luti | reverse complement strand
ATGATAGAACTTCAGCGATGCTAGGAGAATTCATTTTATTCATTGTTCAAAGATAAAGAATTAACACTTATCCCACAACTTTTTATACTGAGCCGATATAAGTAAGAAATCCCTTCTCTCCTTCTTTCAGGCAAAAAACACGTGCACCATTCTGAAAATCAGTATATGTAGTTCTTCCTCCCGAGAATCTTCCATAACCAAGAACAATTCCATAAAGTGATGCCAGATAATCATTATCATGATCGTGCCCAACAAATACTCCCATTATATCTCCACTTTCCAGCATGGCAGCAAACATTCCTGAATTAACAGATGCCGGACATTCATCTTCCAGGCGAATTCCAGCATGGATGTTTTTTTCATTTTTATATGCTTCTCTATATTCAGGAAGAGGAATATGGAAAAAAGCCAAAGCTGGAAGCGGCTTTCCTGCATTCTGTTTAGTATAAGAAGAACTTGTATGACGATACCATTGTACCTGATCGAAAGAAAACCATCCATATCCTTTCACAGAGTCTAACTTTGAATAATCATTTGAATCCATACAATAAATAAGAGATGCTGCTTTAGAATTTTTTGCCGATTGTATTTCCAAAGATATATCAGACAATCCTTTATCACTTTTCTTATTTAGATTATTTGGAGCTGCAGTTATAATGTCTGCAATCTCAGAACGGGTAAGATCTTGTTCCGGATCGTGGTTTCCCATTGTTATAATAAAAGGAATACCTTTTTTAATTAATGGTTTCAGCACCATATCCCATCCTTTACGGGCAGGCTTACCAGTCACTACATCTCCTGAAAAAACTATTAAATCGGGCTGTTCTTTTTCAAGTACTTTATCTATCAATTTAATAGCATCGAGAGATTCTTTTTTTTCGGGTACTACATGTGTATCAGTAAATTGAACAATCTTAAATGTTCCATCCTGATGGTAACGAAGCTGTTGAGCATCCAGTCTGGTGCAAACAGCAAATAGAATTAAAATTAAAAATAGGTTCTTTTTCATCTTATTGGCAATAAATATATTTTTCAATATTGTAAAAGTAATATCTTTGAAGAGAACTTTAACAGCAAATTGCAAATTATAATCTTCATTTCACGAATTTATAAATTATCCGTATAAGATAAATAAGAAGTTTACCAATAAAAACAATAGTACTTATAAGCAATTAAATATTTTTATTATATTATTTTCCATAGGAAATTTGTTTTATAAGAAAATACATATATCTTTGCATCGTTCTTTCTAAAGGAACAAATTTCCAAAGGACTATTTTTTAGAACTAAGGATACTTATTTAATTCGAGCAACAGATAGTTATAAGTTTATATAGGAGAAGAGAAACAATGAAAACCTGAAGAACAATGAAAAAGCTGACATTAATATTGCTAATAACGGGGCTGATTTTTACCTCGTGCAACGGACAACAAAGTAATAAACAAATTGATAATAAATTAAAAACTGAAAATAAGATGAAAACAATTCATTTAACAAAAGCAGAGTTTCTAAAGAAAGTAGCTGATTACGAAACCAATCCTAACGAATGGAAATATTTAGGTGACAAACCTGCCATTGTTGATTTTTATGCTTCATGGTGCGGTCCATGTAAAACTATTGCTCCAATCCTGGAAGAACTGGCTGCCGAATATGGTGATAAAATCTATATCTATAAAATAGACACTGAGGAAGAAGAAGAATTGGCTGCAGCATTTGGCATTCGCAGTATTCCTTCATTATTGTTCATCCCAATGAATGGTAAGCCACAAATGGCGCAGGGAGCTATGCCTAAGTCGGCATTCAAAGATGCAATTAACGAAATTCTGCTGAAAAAATAATAAAAATGGCACTGACTATTGACAAAAACCGATGCCCGCAAAACCATAGGTGTCCGCTTCTTAGAGTATGCCCTGTAGGTGCTATTTCTCAGGACGGACACAGTCTTCCGGTTATTGACTCTGAGAAGTGTATTGAATGCGGAAAATGTACCAGATACTGTGGTATGCAGGCTGTATATAAAAAATAAATCTGTAATATTTCATAGAAGAATAGCTCAGGAAATGATGAATTCCTGAGCTATTTCTTTTTCTTCCACCCGGATGTACAAAGCCTCTCCACCCGGGTCTACCAGATTTGTACACCCGGGTAGAGAATTGTCGTACACCCGGGTGGAGATGATAATCAGATTCCTAATTTATTTTTTCTCTCAGCTCATGTTTTATATATCTCCTTATGGTTCTGAACTTTGGATGTATAGTAAATTTAGGACGAAGTGAGCTTTCTTTCAGCATAAATGCCAGAAGACAAAATATTCCTAATATTACAAGCCAACCATACAGTTCCTTCATAGAAACTAATAGAGCCTGTTGCTGTAATGCTCCATAAAGTTCACTTTGAGACATTTGATTTGCCAAAACATTTACATGATCTAAATTTGCACTCAGTAGCATTACATTCTTTGCCATTACATATTTCAAGGCACGGCCTAGTATTGCTGCACCGAAAAATTCGCCAAAGCAAGCATCAACAAAAGCCTGAATAGTCAGCGCCTGCCAAAAGAACTGAAAAGGAACGCGTGTTAATGCCGTAAGAAAACAAATTGCAAGCACCACATAACCAAAGCTCCTTAAAAAGATAGGCAACATGAGTGCTTCTTTAGGTAAATTATAATCGATTATAAAATAGAAAATCATTAAATAACCTACAATCGCAACAAATGCAATAACAGTAACACTCTTAAAGCTCCATTTTTTTAAAGCAAATGTTCTATACATAAAAAAACTTGCTGTAACTATACCTAAAATGGATATCCAATTAAGTGAAACAAGATTCAAAGCATCGTATCCTAATATCTGTTCCATGTAGAGATGCTCCAAAACGTGTGTCGGCGAAAGTAAGATGAACACTAGCAGGTAAACAAAAGCCGTAACATACACCATTTTGAATGTCCAGGTTTTCAGCGAAATAAAAGGATGACGGATGGTGGATGCACGCCATAAATTGGTTGCAAGCAGCGCAACAATTGCTATAGTGGCCATTCGTATATATTCAGAATTATACCAGTCATAATATTCCCCGTACACGCAAACGAAAATAATACATAGAATTGTTAATGCCCAAATAAAAGCGCCTAACCAATCTACACCGTAAAGTGGTAACTTTTTCATTGCTCGATAAGTACGGAATATAATTACTGTAGTTAGCATCATCAAACCAAGTAGTCCGATAACAACCCAATGCATATATTCCCATTTTGAAAGGTATGCGGTATAAATAGCAGTCAGCCCTGTAAAGTTAAGCATACCTTGAACCATCAGATTGATATAGCAGAAGAAAATGGATAAATCTCTTTTAGGAGTAATCCATAGCTGAATGGTGGAGTTACATTCAAAGGTTCCCCACATTCTGAAAACTCCCGCTACAAAACTGGTGGCCACAAGAACAGGCACACTGATAGAATGCATGCAAATCAAATTACAGACAATAATACCCGTAGCACAAGTAAGCAAAGTTGGTTTTGATGCAAAACGAAATTTTAACCGGAACATAACGCAGAAAACCAATGCCAACCCTACTAGCGAGGCGGCACCTGCCATCGTTATATCTTCCCGCCTTAAAGAAGTAGAACCAACCATTTCACTGACTACCGCCAGATATACTCCTCCCGAAAGCTGGAAAATAACCGCGAAAACTATTACTATCCACGGCCGAAACTTTTCCGGAATAAAGCTACAGATAGACGGGATAGAAAAAGGACCTGTTTCGTGCATAGATTAATAGTTTACTTCACATTCTACATTCATCCCGGCACGCAGACGCTTCAAAAGATCTAGTCTGTTGTCTTTAGAAAATTTGATACGAACAGGAATACGTTGCTCTACTTTCACGAAATTACCAGATGAGTTATCTTGTTGGAAAAGAGAAAAACTTGCTCCAGTAGCTTGGGAAATAGATTCTACTTTACCTTTAAAAACGACATCAGGAATTGCATCAACCTCAACATTTACTTCTTGTCCTATCTGGATATTCGCTGTCTGAGTTTCTTTGTAATTAGCAACCACCCATTTATCATTTTCATCAACCAAATCAACCAACGCTTGTCCAGGTTGAATCAACATACCTTCCTGTATGTTCTTTCGTCCGGTAGTTCCGTCACATGGAGCAGTGATTACTGTATACGAAAGATTCAACTTGGCTAATCCCAAAGCAGCCTCAGCAAGTTTAATTCCGGCAATATTCTGACCTAAACGATGTGTTTGTTCCGTTTTTACAAGAGCAGTAGATTGCTTTTCGCGGTTAAGTAGTTCATATCTAACCTTCGAAGCATCGTATTCTGTTTTTACATTATCGTATTGTTGTTTAGTAACCGCTCCCTGTGCAAGCAGATTCTTATAACGATTATACTCACGTCCGGCATTATCCATACGAATCTTAGCTTCCTGAATTCCCGCATCAGAAACCGATATATTGTTTTGTGTAGTATTTATAGATGAAGTAGCAACAGTTTTACCGGATATGGCATTCTGATAATCAGCCTCAGCCTGAGCAACTCTGAAACGAAACTCAGTATCTTCAATCAATAACAAAGTATCACCTTTATGTACATACTGATTTTCCTCAAAACAAATCTTTTTGATAAATCCCTGAACACGAGAGTTTACCGGAACAATAAGTTGTTTAACCTGAGCATTGTCGGTATATTCTACATTTCCCAGATGAACAAACCTGGAGCATACCCAGATTATTCCACATAAAATTACAAATGCAATAACAATATTATTTATTAGCTTTTTTCTTTTCTTATTCATTACTCTATGATGTTAATTGTTTGATTTATAAATTTCCTGAAACCTTTTTCAGTTTATAATAATTATAAAGAATGTTTATCCGGGCATTAGCCACCTGCAATTCGGCACTTAACTTTGAATTGCTTGCATCCAGCATATCAGTTATAAGCGCCAGGTCATTCAGATAGCGGTTATTAACCACATCGTAATTCTGAGTAGCCAGTTCCAGACTCTTTTCTTGCGTATTGAGTTCGGTAAAAGATTCCAGATAATAAGTGTATGCTGCCTGAATCTCATTCTCTGTCATATCTTTAGCCAAAGCTAATTGCTCCTGCGCACGACGAGTTGCCAGTTTAGCTTGTTTATACTGTTTGTTTGTTTTATAAAGAGAAGCAAGATTATATTTCACTCCCACACCAACATACCAGTAGTTAAAGTTTTTGTTAATAGCAGGTATATCAATAGTAACAGGCCCATCAAGATGATTTGCTGCAACCAAAGCAATATGAGGCAATTTCTCTGATTTAATAATTGTTTCCTGCTGCTTACTTACATCAATTCCTAGCTCCATTTTCCGTAAAGATGGCAATGAAGAAGAAGCCATCCGTTGCCAATCTTCCACACCGGATATTGTAAGTTCCTTTTGCAATATCGTTGTATCAGGCACGATAGTCGCACTTTTAGGCAATCCCAATACAGTAATCAATTGATGATTAATGATTAATCTATTATTCATTACTTTAGTAAGTTGCAATTCAAGATTCTTCAGCTGCAGCTCATAACGGGTAATATCATTTCTAAGGGCAGTACCCTCTTTTTGCTTTGCCCGAATATCCTTCAGAAGCTTTTGGGTTTGCTCAATATTCTTTGTATATACCTTCGCATAATTAGCAAGTTTATACAATTCCATATAATAGCCGATAAGAAGAAAGCGAACATCCTGCTGATTGTTTACTTTATCCAACTCTGCTATTTGCTGTTGAAGTTCGGCTATCGCTATTCCTCCGGAAATTGCCCCACCGGCATAAACAACCTGCGATGCATCTATTGAAAAGTTGTTTCCGTAATGAGGTATAGCAGCTTTAAGTCCATTTGAAAAATTGCGGTCAGTAATATATCCGTTACCCAGATAACTAAATGAAAGTCCCGCATCAATACTTGGCAACATATTATTCTTTGCCACTTTTACTCCCTCTTTTGCCTGTTCAATACCTGTATCGAAAGTACGAATACTCTTACTATTTTCGTCGGCAAGACGGAACATTTCATCAATGCCCAAGGTATAGCAAAAGCTATCCTGAGCATACAATTGCTGGACACATAACGACACAATAAATGCCGTTATGAGCACTATTTTTTTACTCATAAATAAAAATGATTTATAAAAAATAATTAGATTTTATATATAGAAGTTCTTCAAGAACTAATTAGTGTGTTGCGGCAACACCCCATGAATGAAATTTGTGCAACTTATTCCTATATCTTAATGAGAAGGTATTGTATAGTCTAATCTTCATATTATAAAAAGAATCGTCCCTTAGACGAGGCTTAAAACCGCTGCAAAGGTAAATTTATAAATGATAAGTTGTAACCCTAGCAGGCTAATATTATAATATAAATTAACATATAAAAAACATAAGAACACCGGATATAAAATATTCTTATATACATTTGCAAACAAAGAAAAACGAATAAGCTAATAATTAATATTTGTTTTATGAAGATTAGAAAAGCCGCATCAACCGATATTGACAAGCAACTGGAAGTTTTTGATTTTGCCAGATCTATTATGCGGAATACTGGTAATATGAACCAGTGGACTGATGGTTATCCTTCTCGTGAAGTAGTTGAGAATGATATTGCAGCCGGTAACAGTTACGTATGTATAGACGATTCTGGAGAAATTGTTGCTACTTTCTGTTTCTGGAAAGGGAATGACCCTACTTATGCTTATATTGAAAACGGTCAATGGCTTAATGACGAGCCTTACGGAGTGGTTCATCGTTTGGCAACAAGTGGTAAAGTAAAAGGAATCGGTACCTATTGTCTGGAATGGTGTTTTCAGCAGTGCAATAATATCCGTGTAGATACACATCACGATAATTGGGTAATGCAATCGGTTCTTAAAAAGGATGGATATACCGAGTGTGGCGTTATCTATTTAGCGAACGGCTCACCAAGAGTGGCTTTTCAAAAGTATGGGCAAGAATAATATAATGCCTGCCCGTACTTGAAAAGCTTTCAGAATAAAAGAGACCAACCTTGGAAGATAGTTAAATCAGTTGCATCTCTTTATTCTTAAGCAATAACAACTCCAACGAACATAAATATCGAATATTCTATATTCATCATTTTACTCTTCGGCAATAACAACTCCCCATGGCTCAATAGTAACCCGGCTATCTTTTTTCAACGATTGGTTGTCAAGTAAAGAACGGCTGTCAGCAAAAGGATATTCAATACTCTTTTCCTCTGCAGAATAATTGAAGATATAATGAATGCTCTTCTTGCTACCATTAATACCCGAACGCATAATAATAGGATAATGATATTTTCCATTAAAAGGTAACTGACCAATACGATTGGCTGCACGAGCTACAATCTTCTGCAATAAGTCCTGTGAAGGAACTGTAGCCAGATAAATAAGATGTCCTTTACCATAAGAGTTTTCAGTAATGCAAGGCCATTTCCCGAAGAAAGGATGATCAATATATGCCAAAGGTTTGGCTGTAGTGGGCTGAAGGAATTCAAACCAGGTATTTACTGTATTATCATTAGCTCCAAGCTCGTTTGCTTTCAGATTTAGTTTATTAATTGTAGAGAATTCCTGATAAGTAAATCCGCAAACATCTTTTAAAGGTCCGGGAGCCAATGTAGGTCGTACAGCCGAATGCTCATTGCAGTAACCACTCTTATAGAACATAACTACTTCGCCACCTCTTTTCACAAAATCAGAAATCTTATTAAGTAAACTATCCGCTGCCACATACAAAGGAGGTATCACCAACATATCATACCCACTAAAATCGGTTATCTTATCGCAAGGAATAATATCGCACTCTATGTTTTGGCGGTACAAAGATTCATAAACCATGTAATCCTTGTAATTATCCCCGTTAGTATAAGGCATAAACTGTAAACCTTGCCCGGAATCGTGACTGTATAATATAGCAACTTTATTTTTCTTCTTTAGATTAACCAACTTAGCCCCTATTTTATCAAGCTCTTTTGCACCTTTTTGAAACTCACGGTACACGCGGTTAGGTTGCATGTCATGCCCAAGAATGCCACGCCAATAAGTTTCCTGTCCGTAATGCAGCGTACTCCAATGCCAATACTCCACCATATTGGCTCCACCGGCAAGGAAGCTATACATATTTTGTCTCAGTTGACCGTCATAAGGAGGATACTGGTCTTTACTATCCCACCCTGTGCCCTGCGCATTTGTTTCAGTTACAAGGAAATTCCCATTCTTAGAAACTTTACGCATATAATCGCTGGCATAACCAATCCATTGTCCATCCTGAGCATCCTGCATGGTATAGTAAACATTGATTGCAGGATATTCCATCTGCCTGAATGCTTCCACCTGATCAATATTTCTGAAATACGGCATAAAACAATGGGAAACAAACTGATCATCCCGCTTATACTGTTTCACAATATCTATTTGCCAGTTCAGGAAATCGGCTGTTGATTTACGGTTCCAGCGTTCCCATGCCACTTTGTAAGAAGGGTTCGTAACTCCATCGCGCGCATAAAATTCTTCCCAATTATTGATATTCATTCCCCAATAGTTCAATCCCCATGCACGGTTCAGTGAATCTAAATCATTGTTGAACTGCTTTTTTATGTAATTGCGAAAACCAACAAAATAATCATGATTATTAATGCCACGTGGCTCAACTTCATTATCTACCTGATAACCAATAATAGCCGGATGCTTGGCAAAATGTTCCATCATCTTGCGAATGATACGTTCGCAATAAAACAAGTAAGTGGGATTTGTGATATCCATATTCTGACGAATACCATAATAACTTTGACCTCCGTTTGTCTTTTGAGATAACACTTCAGGATAACGCTCTGCCATCCATGCCGGAATTGAATAAGTGGGAGTTCCCAAAATCACTTTGATTCCGGCTTTATTCAAATGATCAAGAATACGATCCATCCATTCAAACTTGAATTCGCCTTCACGAGGTTCAAACAAAGACCATGTTGATTCTCCAACGCGAACAACTGAAAGATGAGCTTCCTTCATCAAACGAATATCCTCATCCAGTCTGTCGGTCGGTGTATATTCACTATAATACGCAGCGCCATACAAAGGAGTAGTGAACTTAAAACTTTGTGCATTCAGAAACTGGAAGAATGTTCCACACAAAATAAGGAACAATGCAATATTCTTTTTCATATAGCAGATTTTGATTAACGTGGTTTTACTAAGGTATATGTATTTAAAAGAATCTTTTGTCAATGCAGATAATTATTCTATGTGCCAGTCGAAAAGATTTTTCGTTGTGCAAATATAATTAAAATTCTCTATTGAAAGATAGAGACAGATTCTAAATAACAAAGGAGCTACCGGGTTTTTACCGACAACTCCTTTGTTATTATTGATTCCATAATAAATTATTCTGCATCTATTACATCTGAATTATTACTTATTTGATGATTCCGGTGCCTTATCAATAAGTTCCATAAACTGATCAAGCTTAGGAGTAATAATAATCTGCGTTCTACGGTTACGTTGCTTTCCTAAAGCAGAGTTATTATCTGCAATCGGATTGAATTCACCACGACCAGCTGCAGTCAGACGTTTTGGATCAACGCCGTAACTGTTTTGCAAAACCTGAACAACCGATGAAGCACGCAAAGCACTCAAATCCCAGTTGTTACGGATATTAGCACGAGTAATAGGATCTGTATCAGTGTTACCTTCAATAAGAACGTCATAATCTTTGTAATCCATTATGATCTTAGCAATCTTGCTTAAAGTTTCACCGGCTCTTTCATTCACCTCATAGCTACCAGATTTATAAAGCATATTGTCTGCCAATGAGATATATACTACACCTTTCAAGACCTGAATATCTACTTCTTTTAGTTCTTCGCGGCTCAATGAACGTGTCAGGTTATTGCTCAACACCAGATTAAGTGAATCAGACTTAGTCTTAGTTTCAACCAATTGTTTGATAAAACGGTTGGAAGCATTAATTTCATCTACTAACTTGGAAATGTTTATATTCCCCTGAGAGTTTTGCTGCAAACTCTTGTCGAGCGATCCTTGCAAAGCAGCATAAGAGGAACGAATTTCTTCATTATTTCTTCGAGCCTCAGCCAAACGATCTTCCAGACTTTTAGCATTTGTACGACTCTCTACCAATTGCTCTTTAGTATCCTGGTAAGATTTTCTTAAATCACTGTTTTCAGTCTGTAGTTTATTATAATCGGACTGCAAACCGGCAAACTGCTTTTTGCTTACACAACTTGTAAACAATATACATACTGTCAGAACTGACAACGAAAAAACAGAATGTTTCATTATTGTTGATTTTAAATTTGTTTCAATTATATGCACTATTGCGATATTTTAAGTTTAAGGAATCGAAAGATACATAAAATATATATCAAAACAGAACTTATTATCAAATAGTAACAATCATTAGATTATTTAAATTGTTAAATTGGCTTTTTACTAGATATAATTAATAGAACTATGCCCCCGAACGAAACAAACCTCAACAAATAAAATTCTTTCGCCAATAAATAAAATCCATTAACCAAGGATTGCACAAAACTACCTTATAGATTTTCAAAATATATAGTATAAATTATGAGACATATAAAGTCTATCCATAGGCTATTTGATGAAAGCGTGCTTTACTCGAAAAGCGAAATAAGTGTCATTCCTATTCAGGCTTACAAACGAAATGGGTTATTTGTTAATAAATCTATATCGAGTACAGAAATTAAGAGTTGGCATAACATAAAAATGGTTTATGGGCATGATTTCAACAAAATTAAACTACTGAGAAAGAAGCATTAAACACATTTTAACTCGAAAATCAATCTCAAAACAAGAAAAGCTGATGTTATTTTCCGTCTTACTATTTTATTTTTTAAGATAACATATTGATTATTAAGTGCGGGCAATTTTGTAACACCCCGTAAGAAAACAAAAAAAACATATAGTTGCCCGCACGTAAAAAACAAAGAGAGCAACCTCACGGACACTCTCTACAAATTATTCGCCATTCATCAGGCGAAACTGTAAATACAAAGGTTATATCATTTTATTTCTTAAAAATACATTCCAATAAAATTCCCTTCAGGGTTCGGATATATGTTTTTACCTCTTTTTCTTTTTCATGAAGTTCTATTACTCTTGCACCTCTATCCAGAATTTCTTTATAAGCAGAAACATATCCGGATTTTCGACCGTAGGCTAAATGAATATTGGCTAATGACCCTATAAAATCATCATTATGATCGTGTCCCACAAAAGTAGCCATTACATCTTTTTGCTGAAGGAATGCCCAAAAAAGTCCACTATTAATTCGCGGAGAGCAGACTTCTTCCGAATGATTACCCAAAGTATTCTTCTGATTCCTTACATATTCATATTCAGGAAGAGGAATATGGAAAAATGCCAGAGCAGGCAATACTTCTCTATTCTTTTTTGCAAACTTATTACTTTGATCAACGTACCAGTCTATCTGAGTTTTCTTAATCCAGTCATAATGTCCCATAGTTGAATCATTGGTGTATGCGTGAGAATCGAAAAGATAGATAAGCCATGAATCTTTATCGCTTTCAGAGGATTTTACCGCCAGGGAACTGTTTCCAATACCATCTATTCCATTACCTGAATCCTGAGTTACATTATGAGGATTCTTCTGAAGATACTTCAGGACCTCACGTTTTGGCATATCGCTTTCGGTATCATGATTACCAAATGTTACAGCAAAAGGAACTTTCAGATCAGTCATCGGACGAGTAACCTGCTCCCACCCAGCCTTAGCTCCTTTCGACACAGAAATATCGCCGGTAATTATTACAAGATCAGGCTTCTCCGTTTTAATAACCTGCCGCATCATCATTTCCGTACTATCGTTTTTTACTTTGTATTTGCTATCACTATTCCAGTGTATATCAGTAAACTGAACAATCTTAAACCGGTTGTTATTAAACTTTAATTTCGGAGGCTGAGCAAATAAGGGTAATAATAGTGCTTGCAATATCACGACCAATAAAATCTGTACTTTCTTCATTTATTTATTTTATTTTTTTCGTTATTTGGTTATATCTCCTCCAAAGATAATATCTCCCGACTAATTATCCGATTCTTTTGAAAGAATTTCATTTGCAGTTTTAAGTTCCTACAATATCCCTTTGAAAAAATATCCAGAGTTTCACAACCAGAGTGTTATTTGCAACATTTTTCCCTTTCAAAGCTCCAGAATAAGGAATATCACCAAAAGTCATTGTCGGCTTATTGAAATAGTCCGCACAAAGAAACGACACTTATGTTTCAAAACAATGTCGGATAAATTAAGAAGTTTTTAACAAATTATTGCAAACTGAAAGAGAAAGAGATGATAAGGTAAAAGAAATGTTTACTACATTTGCGGATAAACTAAAAAAAAACGAATTTAAATGATAACCTACATCATTATTGGCGTTACGGCTATAATCTCATACCTGTGTTTCAATAACCAGGAGCTATTCTATAAATTGGCTTTTAATCCTTACCGTACAATAAAGAACAATGAGTGGCATCGCTTAATTACACACGGATTTGTACATGCCGACACAACTCACTTGCTAGTGAATATGTTCACTTTCTGGTCGTTCGGGACCTATATTGAGCAAGGTTTTGAAGTTCTGGGGTTTGGAACAAGTGGTTTTCTTGGACTTTATTTCGGAGGAATGATTGTTGCTTCGCTTTACGATCTTATTAAGCACAAAAACGATCCGTATTACAACTCCGTAGGTGCATCGGGAGCCATATCTGCAGTACTGTTTACCTCCATCTTTTTCAATCCATTCGGGACAATACTCTTATTTGCCATTATCCCTATACCGGGCATTCTGTTTGGTCCGCTATACCTTGTGTACTGCCAGTACATGAATAAAAAAGGAGGAGGAAACATCAATCACAACGCCCACTTCTATGGTGCAGTTTACGGAATAATTTATCCATTGCTTCTTGAACCAAGACTGTTATATGCTTTTCTATCTAATTTCTGATAAAAATGATTTTTCTGTTTGCATTATCAAGTTGGAATCTTCACAATTTATAAGATAACAACTACCTGCAAAATTTGGAGGGAACTCTGCATTATACTAATTTTGTAAAGCTGGCCAGAATGATATACAGGATCAGAAACAGCAATTTAAATAAGAGATTTCAGCACTCGCATAACTGAAAGAACACTACCAATGAAAAGATTTCTATATAAGTTTGAAGTAGGAAAGTTTGATGGATTAAAAGGTATCTTTCGTTCCCTGCGCTATAGAAATTATCGTCTCTTTTTCAGTGGTCAGAGTCTTTCGTTAATCGGAACATGGGTACAAAGAATCGCTATTCCCTGGTTGGTTTATCGGCTAACAGGTTCTGCTTTCTTATTGGGATTTGTAGGTTTTGCCGGACAAATACCAACTTTTATTCTGGCTCCTTTTGCCGGAGTGCTAACCGACAGACTGAATCGCTATCACATAATGATTGTATCCCAGATTCTTTCCATGATTCAGGCGCTGGCATTGGCTCTGCTTTTCTTCACAAATACAATAGAAGTATGGAATGTACTTTTGCTAAGCGTAATCCAGGGATGCATCAATGCTTTTGACACCCCGGCGCGCCAATCATTTGTGATAGAGATGGTGGAAGATAAAAATGACATAGGAAATGCCGTTGCTTTAAATTCGTCCATGTTTAACGGTGCAAGATTAGTTGGCCCTTCCATTGCGGGTGTTCTGATTGCTTCTCTGGGAGAAGGAGCCTGCTTCCTTATCAATGGTATAAGCTATATCTTCGTTGTGATATCTCTTCTTTTAATGAAAGTAAAACCACAGGAGAAGAAGACAAAAGACACGAATATTATCAAGGAATTCAAGGAAGGTTTCACTTATACCTTTGGTTTTCCTCCTATCCGATCTATTATTATTTTACTGACTTTAATCAGCCTGATGGGAATGCCATTTTCCGTACTTATGCCAATTTTCGCCAAAGATATATTTCATGGCGGTTCTCATATATTTGGTTTTTTAATGGGAGCTTCTGGCGTGGGAGCGCTAATAGGTGCAGCCTATCTTGCATCCAGAAAAAGTGTTGTAGGACTGGAAAAGATTATACCTCTAGCAGCTGTTGTCTTTGGTCTCGGACTTGTCAGCTTCTCATTATCAAGCTCATTTCCCCTCTCCATAATATTAATGATCATTACAGGAGTTGGCATGATGATGCAAACGGCCTGCAGCAATACCATTCTGCAAACCATATCCGATAACGACAAACGGGGAAGAGTGATGAGCTTTTACACCATGGCGTTTATGGGAACAGCCCCAATAGGAAGTTTTCTTGCGGGAAGTATGGCCAGTATGATTGGTGCACCGGCCACACTATTAATCGGTGGTATTGCATGCGTAATCGGAGCACTTGTTTTTGCCCAAAAGCTTCCCTTGTTTATTAAGCTAGTCCGACCAATTTATATTCAGCTTGGCATAATTGACAATGCTGCAAACAAATAAAGAAACTGACAAATCAATAACTCTTTTCGTTAGCCAGATTCCATAAATTCAGAAAAGATGCTTTGGTAATCTCGACAACTTTCTCCCAGTTGATGCGTGATGCATGATCGCTTGGCTGATGATAATCAGGATGAGCATTAGTGTGATACCAGATAATAGGAACACCTGCTTTGGCAAAAGATCCGTTATCGCTACCTCCTACTGGTTTATCCCAAGGATGGTAGATTGGTTCCAGTTTCAGCTTGTACTTTTTGATATCATTCTTCAGCCATTCACCAAACGCTGCGTTTGCTTCCGTATAAAAATAGTCCACCAATTGAGGTTTTGCCTCATTTGAGTTACGACCAATCATATCATAATTGAGATAACCTTTAACGGAGTTAATAAACGAACAGTTTTGCACAAAATAGCTAGAGCCAAGCAAACCCTTTTCTTCACCATCCCAGAATGCAAAGATTATTGTTCGTTCTGGTTGCTGACCACTTGCCAGAAATGCTTTTGCCAATTGCAATACAGCCGATACGCCCGAAGCATTATCATCCGCACCGTTATAAATGCAGTCGCCCGCTAAAGTAGGATCTATTCCTAAATGATCATAATGCGCACCGACGATAACATACTCGTCAGTCCGTTTGCCTTCAATCTTTGCAAGGATATTGTTGAGTTGTAAATGCTTGTACACACCTTTCTTTAATTGAGCAATGGAATCGGGATGCACCTGCCATTTTCCTTTCTGCGCTACCTGGTTGTGGCAAGCTTCAAAAGGCTGGTAATATGAGTCGCCCAATGGAGAGAGATTCATCATTCTTAGCATAGAAACAATATATTCTCCGGCAACTCTGCCACCACGACTTCCTGCTTCGCGTCCTTCCAATTCATCAGATGCAAGAAAGTTGATACTTGCTTTTGCCGATTGTTCAGAAATACTCTGCAATCCTTTTTCTATTGGCTTCTGCGCTAATACAGAAAGATTTGCTGCAATAAGAAGAGCAGCTATTATTATTTTTTTCATTCACTTATTGTTTATTGATCCATGCAAAGATAAGAATTTTATAGATGAACTTTCGTTGTTTTAGTTTTGTTTTAAATAAGATACATCTTCAAATTTCATATGCCAGAAAAAACCAATCGATACAATATTATGGAAGAAAAGAAAAAACTTACAACCGAAGCTGGTGCGCCTATTGGCGATAATCAGAACATTCAGACAGCAGGTCCGCACGGACCAGCATTAATGCAGAATGCATGGTATATGGAAAAGCTTGCACATTTTAATCGTGAACGTATTCCGGAAAGAGTTGTCCACGCTAAAGGATCGGGTGCTTTTGGAACGCTGACTATTACAAACGATATTACTAAATACACCAAAGCTGCCATATTCTCGAAGGTTGGTAAAGAGACCGACTTATTCCTTCGCTTTTCTACGGTAGCAGGAGAACGCGGAGCTGCCGACACAGAAAGAGATGTGCGCGGATTTGCCATTAAATTCTATACCGAAGAAGGCAACTGGGATTTGGTAGGAAATAATACTCCTGTCTTTTTTATTCGTGATCCGTTGAAGTTTCCCGATTTTATTCATACACAAAAAAGAGATCCGAAAACTAATCTGCGAAGCAACACTGCCGCATGGGATTTCTGGAGTCTTTCTCCCGAATCGCTTCATCAGGTTATGATCTTAATGAGCGATCGAGGTATTCCAAAGAATCTTCGTCAGATGCATGGTTTTGGTAGTCATACGTTCAGCTTTTACAATGCTAAGAATGAACGTTTCTGGGTGAAATTCCATTTTAAGTCAATGCAAGGCATTGCAAATTTCACCAATGAAGAAGCGGCTAAAATTGTTGCTCACGACCGCGAATATTCACAGCGCGACCTGTTTAATCATATTGAAGCCGGTAATTTTCCGAAATGGAGAATGTGCGTGCAGATTATGACGGAAGCCGAAGCAAAAACCTATCGGTTCAATCCGTTCGATTTGACTAAAGTATGGAGTCAGAAAGATTATCCGCTCATTGATGTTGGTATTATGAAATTGAATAAGAATCCCGAAAATTATTTTGCCACAGTAGAACAGGCTGCTTTCAATCCGGCCAATGTTGTTCCGGGCATCGGATATTCGCCCGACAAAATGTTGCAAGGCAGATTGTTTGCTTATGCCGATGCCCAACGTTACCGACTAGGAGTTAATTCCGGAAGTCTGCCGGTTAATGCTCCGCGCTGTCCGTTCCACAACTATCATCACGATGGCACTATGCGTTTTGATGATAACCATGGTGGAGAAGTAAATTATGAGCCCAGCAGTTTTGGTGGACCAAAAGAAGATAAAACTTACATCGAACCCGGTTTACCTCTGGAAGGAGAAACGTACAACTACAATCATCGTGAAGATAAGGATTACTATACTCAGCCGGGAGATTTATATCGTTTGGTTCCGGCCGACGAAAAAGAACGTATCCATAAAAATGTAGCAGCAGCAATGGAAGGTGTTCCCGATAATATTAAGGTTCGTGCCATTGCCCGTTTTTATCAGGCCGACGAGAACTGCGGAAAAGGCATTGCTTCTCAGCTAGGGATTGAGTTAAAGGCAGTTCTTGTTGAAGTGGAAAAGCAGAAGATGGAATAAGCATATTTGATATTTAATACAAGAAAAGCTGTTTTAGATTACCAAACAGCTTTTCTTGTATTAAATAAATTACTATTTTCTTACTATTTACACTCTAACAATTAAATATTACTGATTAATATTTCTAACAGCATTTTCTATTTTATTCAAAATATCAGCTTTATATTGTGCTATTGCAGCATCTAATTCTTCTTGTGAAGGATATTGTTCATATTCAAACTTTCTATCATTTAAACAGCTTACAGTATATCCATCTTTTTCGAATTCAACCTTTAAATCTAAATTCAGTAATAAATCCCCCATCCTAAGGTCTTTTGGGGAAGTCAGCTGATAATGAAATATCATAGCTTTTGCATTACGTATGTAATCCAATATTTGATAACTGGAAGTGTCTCTTTGAATAAAATTCAAATGTAAAGCCCCATTTCTAATTCCATTTTTTGAAAGATAATTCCCAGACATTGAATTATAAAAAAAACTCTTAGTAGCACTTATGCTTTGTTCTAACTTTTCAGTAAATGGGAAATAAAAATGTTCCAATACATTCCAGACTTGTTCTTCACTAAATTCCGGTTTTGTGTTACTATACTTTAATCTACGCTGTAAAAGAGTCAACTGTTTGGCGAAATCGTCTTCCTCTTCAATGCTTTCTCCTTTCACAGCCTTTACCGAAAGAGTAAGTGCATGCTCTAATCGATCATTCATATACTCTACAAAAGGCCTAATGCCATCAATCGTGGCGGAAGCCCCGTCAGAAGCAGTCAATCCTACTTCAACATCACACTGATGCAATATCCGTAAATAGTTATCTTTATCTTTACTTTGAATAATAATTGGAGGATAGTTATTTCTAATCAAAACATAATTTACAAGTAAACGGGCAATGCGTCCGTTACCATCTTCAAACGGATGAATGCGGATATAGCGATAATGGAGCAATGCCGCCAATTCAATAGGTGAAAGTTGCTTTTTGTCCGCCTCATCATTATACCATTCCACAAGTTCTTTCATCATAATAGGCGTCTCCTCCGGAGTTGCATAATAAAAGATTTCTCCAGTAGCCGTTTGTACATGGTTAGGACGTGATTTATACTCACCTATTTTTACTTCCATTCTTGTTGGCTGTCCAGCATCTGTTACAGCATCTTTCCAAAATGGACGTACCAGTATTGTTTTGTTCAGTTCACGAATAAAAGCTTCCGATAACGGACGTTCTATATCTTTAGCTTCCTGAGTGGTTATATTAAAGCCAACATCATGAGCTCTCATTTCTTCGTAATCCTGTAATTTTGCATTACCTGTGGTATCGCCAAAAATAAGCAGAAGCTTAGTCTGTCCGTAAGTCAAGGTATTTCCCTCTATATGATTCGAATTGTAATTAAACTCCAGACGAAACTTTTCGTCTAATCGTTTTTTATCTTCAGGCTTCAGAGGCTGCAAAGAAATCCATTCATTGTATAATTGCTCAATTCTATTCATGCGATGTAAGTTTATTACAAATATAAGAATTATTCAAATTCATTATTTATATTCTACTAGGTATTTTTATAGATAGTACGACAGGATTTACCCTTTACCCTCTCCTATCTTTCTCAAACTTCACAAATTTCAAATTCTTTTTCAGCTTTTTATCCGCCAAAAAGCAAATACGCTTAGCCTTCACTTTACTGGGAGTACAATCTTCGGGCTTATCAAATCCCTCACTGCTAGCAGAAAGACTGAAGATGCCTATACCTTCCAGGCAGACTTTATTGCCTTGGTGAAGTTCCTGTTCGATGGTGTACATTAGTTCAACAATGGTAGCATGGACATCTCCCGGCCTGAGTGTACACCTACCGGCTATGTTTTCTGCCAACTCATTTGTTCCGATAGTTCCCGACGAAAGAGGAACTGCATAGTATTTTACTTGTTCTTCACCCTGACTCTTGTCTGTTTTTTTGCGCACGCAGTATTTGTATGCCATAATATTAGTTTGTTTTTTCGTTTATTCATGAGACATTTTAATTTAGACCCGGGTCTAAAGGATATTGAGACGGGGGTCTAAAATATTTTAGACCCGGGTGTAAACTCACTTATGACCCGGGTCATAATTTAAAGCTATAAAGATAGATAAATAATTACAACTATACAAGTAGACAACTTTTATACCGGAAAACTTGGGATATAGCCTTAAACTCCTTATTTTTGTATACAATCAACTAATCAGTCTAACTATAACATAACCAATGATGAAAGAAATAAAAATTGAAATATGTGCCAATTCTGTGGCTAGTTGCGTGGAAGCACAAAAGGGAGGCGCGAAGCGTGTGGAACTGTGTGCCGGCATTCCCGAAGGTGGTACTACTCCGTCTCAGGGAACTATTGCTGTGACCCGCGAATTGCTCGAAATTCCTATCCACGTTATTATTCGCCCACGTGCAGGAGATTTCCTTTATTCTCTAGAAGAGATCCGTGTAATGGAACGTGATATTGCTGTGGCGAAAGATTGCGGTGCCAATGGTGTGGTTATTGGTTGCCTTACAGCGGAAGGCGAAATTGATCAGAGAGTTACAGAACGGTTGGTAAAGTGTGCCAATGGAATGTCGGTTACTTTCCACCGGGCTTTCGATATGTGCATTGACCCAATGAAGGCTTTGGAAGAGATTATCAATTTGGGATGCAACCGTATTCTTACTTCGGGACAAATGCCAACTGCCGAAGCAGGCATTCCTCTTCTGAAGGAACTTGTAGAGAAGGCTGCCGGACGAATCATCATTCTGCCGGGATGTGGAATTAATGAAAAGAATATTCTGAAGATTGCTCAGGAAACAGGTGCAAATGAGTTTCACCTTTCTGCACGTGAAAATATTGCCAGCGGCATGACTTACCGCAATCCGAAGGTTTCCATGGGTGGAACGGTGCAGGTAGACGAATATGCCGAACCTCGTACTTCTGCCGAACGTGTACGTCAGACACTAAACAGTCTGAATATCCAGTAATAGTTCTCAGTAGGGATTATTAATTAATAGAATAAATCTTTTTCAGGAAAAACAATTTAATAATTAAACATTATGGATTTTCTAGAACTTGCCAAAGAAAGATATTCGGTTAGAGTTTATAGTGACGAACCGGTTGAAGAAGAGAAAATAAATAAAATTCTAGAAGCTGGAAGAGTAGCGCCTACTGCCCATAACAATCAGCCTCAACGGATTTATGTAATCCAAAGTAAAGACGCTCGTGAGAAGGTGAAAAAGTGTACCAGATACAGTTTCAACGCTCCAATTATTTTGCTGCTATGCTATGACGAAGACGAAAGTTGGTTTGGACAGAATGATAGATTTGGCTCCATAGACCCAACTATTGTAGGAACACACATGATGCTGGAAGCTACTGAACTAGGACTGGGAACTGTTTGGGTGGGATCTTTTAATGCAGAAATAACAAAGAGTGAGTTTGCTTTACCGAGCAATATTATTCCGGTTGCTTTTCTTCCCCTGGGCTATCCTTTTCACACGTCAGAGCCAAGTGCTATGCATGCCAGTCGGAAGAATCTGTTAGAAACAGTCAGATATCTATAATTGCTGTTTATTTCTGATAAAACATAAATAGGAAACGCCCAACTCTACATTTGCAAATGTAAAGCTGGGCGTTCTCAATTGTGTCTTAATTTATAGTTTTCTTGAACAAACTCTATTAATGGGTACAGGATGTTGGAGTACAGGCAGTACCTTCTTTTGTATTGCCGGCCTGTATCTGACTGATAACTTTTACCAACTGTTCTCCCAAAGCAATGCGGTAACCTTGCGAAGCAAATACTACACGATTAAAGGTGTCTCCAACAATAATCAGAGGTAATTCGCCACGGCGTATAACTTCAGTTCCCTCTTTTACCTGATGCAAAACAGCACCATCCTTATCAATTCCGAAAGTGACATTCTTTGGTAGATCACCATAAGCCTTTGGATTGAATGCTTTCAGTTCGTCTTCGTCAGAGAAAAGAATAATAATTTGCTTGCCCCATTCTTCCAATTGCTTCTTAACTGCGGCAATATCTCTTAGAGCATGGTTAGTAGGCTCGTGATTATTCTTAACCAAAGCCACGATATAGTAACCTCTACCGTTGGCATTCAGTATACTTTGTTCCTTACCGGTTTTTGCATCAATAAATGTTGCTTCAGAATTAAAGCTGCCTAAAACCTGAACCTGACTGCTGCTTTCGCGCATTTTTAGTTCAACATTGGTTGTTTTTCCGGCTTCTACATTAAAGAATGTAAGATTGCTCAGCACACTTCCATCTGCCATACGGCTACCTGTTACCATGAGATATTGACCAGCATCCAGTTTCAGTGGTTTGCTGAAAATTGTGCTCCATGAGCTTTCATTTTCTTCATCAAATTCCAGCAGATGTGTTCTGCCACCTTCAATTTTAGAAATAGAGAAATGCTTGTAATAAAGCGGATCATTCAAAGAACTGATTGGAGTATAAGAAGCATTAACGAATCCGTAGGGAGCATTTCCTGTTTCTGTTTTTTCAAAATTAACATCATTCCATGTGTTATTGAAGAAATATTGCAGTTTACCGGTCATCAGCTCGATGCGTGAAGGTACACCTAGACTGCGAAGCACGGTTACGAAGAAAACTTTTCTTGAACGGCTGTCGGTTACACGAGATTTCCACACACCAAGTGGCGACATAAACAAGCGGTTAGAGTTTAATTCCTCCTTAATTGTAATGTTGCTACGACACCAGTCAACCAATACTTTCGGGTCTTTTCTTAATTCATCGGCAAGAGTAGCCGGAATCTCTTTCTGGAATTCCTTTTTATAGGTTGTAAGGAATTCATTAGCAACGCGAGGATTCAGCACGTTCTGATTGTAAACATCCCCTTCTCCTGCTACAGTGTAAAGTAGATGATCAGTAAGTACATCGGCAGGTGTATCACGTAAATCCTTTGCAGAAATAACTTCCAGCAATTTAAGAGCCTTTTCACGGTTTTCAGTTGTAGTAGAAAGCAGGAATTTTTCTATTTCGCGCCAGTTACCGCGAGAAGCAACAAACAGTTTCTTGGTGCGTACCGTATCAATAGCCAGTTTTGAAGCTACCTCTTTTATACTTGATTCATCAATAAATGTACCAATGTAACTGTTACGTATGGAATCTTCCTTAGCCAGACGAATATTGTTTGCTGCACGTTGTTCCTTACTTACGTTTACCTCAACCGGTAACTCAACCGGCGGAACAATATCCATAGCCATTTCTTTGACTGCAGCCAGATCTTCATCACTTAAATTTCCTGTCTTTTTATCTAGAGTAAGTGTCAAAGTGTGATCTTTACCTACAGATACCTTGCGGAAATCAAAGATTCCATCTTTAGAAGCCCACACAATAATATCACCTTTACCGGATGAAAGGAACGATTTTCCTTCTTTATCGCTCTGCTTTTTAGCTACAGAATAAAACTCACCGTAGTTGTACAGCTTATATTCAACGGCTGCACCTTCAACCGGTTTCTTATTTTCATCAAGCACAGTTACATCAATACGATCTACCGGTGCATAATTATCAATCACATTAATTTCGGTGAAGTTCGGAGTTACAGTCATAATCTCCTCTTTGCCGGTATAAAGTCCGAATACATTAGTGTGCATCAGCATTCCACGCTTGGCAGGAGCTGTAAACCAGGCTACATTAAGAACTGGTTCGGGTTCGCAGGCACCAAGGAAATACCATTTTCCATTTGCCCATGCTTCTACCCATGCATGATTATCGTCGGTATGCGCCCAACGCGGAGTGTAAACCTGACGAGCTGGAATACCAACAGAACGAAGAGCTGCAACCAGGAATGTAGATTCTTCGCCGCAACGTCCATAAGCTGTGCGCACAGAAGCCAGCGGAGAACTGGTTCGGGAATCGGAAGGAGTATAAACAACCTTTTCGTGGCACCAATGGTTTACTTCAAGAATAGCTTCGTAAAGAGAAAGATTCTTTACCCTGTCTTTCAGCTCACCATAAAATACTTCGCGTGAATTGTCAAGCGTTTCATTATTTATTCGTTGTGGAAGCACAAAATGACGGAACAACTCTTCGCTTATCTCTTTTCCCCAGGGCATTTCTTGCTTTGCCTTGAATGACAAACGCACATCTTTCAAAAAGAAAGTGTCGGGATAATCAGAGATATCTGCCAAAGACATATAGGCATACAGAAACTTCATAGCCTCTTTTTCCTGCAAAGAGAGTTTGCTATTGAATACATTAAACAATCCGCCATTTGGCATCGCTGCTTTCTTTTCGGCAAAAGTTTTATCTACTGTTGCCCGATACTTTTCATTGCTGATAAAGTGTGTATTTGAGCATGACATACCCAAAAACGTAATTACTAAACCGGCAAATAATGTATTGATTCTACTCATAAAATGTAACGGTTAAATTTTGAGGGCAAAGATAGCATTTTATTTAAAGCGCCATTATTTTTTAAACTTCTTATTTAAGTACAACATATAAATAATTGCAATTAAAAACAAAAGAGTGATGGATGACGCCTTTTTGTGAGGGTTCAGTGAGGGATAAAAAACAATCCATCACTCATCAGAAAGCTATAAACCAACAAGTTATTAAAATTAGTGAGGGAGTGAGGGATGAACATATTTTTTCTTTTTTATTCTGAAAAACAGAAGATTCAATTTATCTGATAAGATAATTCCCGGTCCAGATTTTTATGTTACTTTAAAACGAGGAGAATATACTTTATCTTCTAAACAACAATTTTACCGGTAATTTGTTTTCCTGAATAAATTTATTGGATAACATTTCGGAAATATTTGTTTTAGTATTAAGCAACAAATAAATTATAATCCAAATTAAATAGCTGAACTATGGAAGAAGATTTTAAATTAGTAGCAGACTTCGACATGAAGTTAATCTTTGATTTCTTTTCAAAAATGAAAAGACAAGGTCCCGGCGGTGACGAAGAGACTAAAATGGCTTTAAACTTCATTAATGGCCTTTCAAAAGATTCAAAGATTGTAGATATTGGTTGCGGAACAGGCACGCAGACTTTAGTGCTTGCGCAAAATACCGAAAGCAAAATCATAGCTTTAGATATTAGTCCGGAAATGATTGAAGGAGTAGAAGCTAAAATCAGTCAATATCATCTTGAAGAGAGAGTAGAAACACTCATTACATCCATGGATAATATGCCTTTTAAAGAAAAAGAGCTCGATTTGATATGGGCAGAAAGCTCTATCTTTATTGTCGGATTCAAGAATGGACTTACCCAATGGAGAAAGTATCTGAAGGATAACGGAATGATTGCGGTAAGCGAAGCTTCATGGTTTACAAACGAACGCCCGCCTGAAATAGAGAATTTCTGGCACGCCAATTATCCGGAAATTGATACCATCTCTGCAAACATTAAGATTATGCAGGATGCAGGATACACTCCAATGGCTCATTTCATTTTACCGGATCGTTGCTGGAAAGAAAACTTCTACGATCTTATGGCAAAACGTATAGAAGAATATGCACTATTATATAAAGGTAATAAAGCCGTAGAGGATTTCCTGGAAAGACTAACAGAAGAAATCGATATTTATAACAAGTACAAAGAATATTACGGGTACGTGTTCTATATAGGAAAGAAGAAGGGAAGCTGAAAAGCAAATCTCTGAGCTGCGGAAAAACACATGCTATTTTCTGTTATTATAGGGGGTAGAACTAATTTTTCCGCAGCTAATAATCAAGTGTTTAACTAAATAAGTAAAACGTATTGTCATAAAACGTCCTTACATCTTTTCCAAAAAATGGAGAGATGCGAGTTAAAAAGTATTTCACATCTAATTACCAGATACTTATTCAGACAAAAGTGCATCTTCTAATTAATATAATATTGGTATTTTGACAAAGGAAAGCTTATCATAATATACTATAATCTATTCATTTCACTTGAGTCAGCTCTCGTTCCTTTGTCTTTACTACGCTTTTTGTAAGATGCAGAAGCTTTGCAAATAAGTTTAAATACCATGAAATCGTTTTTAATCAGACAAATTTCATAACTTTGCAGCTATAGGAAAAACCGTTTTCTTCTTCAATGAAAAACATTATCGCTAATATCAGACAAGAAAAGAAGTTATTTCTGCAAACAATAATTTGCGTCTAAGATAATATTAACTCTAATCAAAAACAGATGTCAAAAATTTCTTCAGCTGCATTTGCAGACACCAAGCCTCATTATAACCTCTTAGACGGATTACGTGGTGTGGCAGCCCTTTTAGTTATTTGGTACCATGTAAATGAAGGTTTTGGTTTTGCCGAAACTGTCAATGGTGCGGGCAATGGCCTCGTCAAAAACCTCAATCACGGATACCTGGCTGTAGATTTCTTCTTTATTCTTTCCGGTTTCGTTATCGGCTATGCTTACGATGACCATTGGAACAAAGGTTTTACCATGAAAGAATTCTTCAAGCGCCGTTTAATTCGTCTTCACCCAATGGTGGTAATGGGTGCCATTTTAGGTGTAATCACATTCTGTCTTCAAGGCAGCGTGCAGTGGAACGGTACACAAATTGCAACTTCTCTTACTATGCTCGCTTTGCTTTGTACTATGTTCTTCATCCCTGCTGTTCCAGGAGCAGGTTACGAAATACGCGGCAACGGTGAAATGTTTCCGTTGAACGGACCCTACTGGTCGCTGTTCTTTGAATATATTGGTAATATCCTTTATGCTTTGTTCATCCGCCGTTTGTCTACTAAGGCATTGGGGTTGTTGACTGCGGTGTTGGGCATTGCCTTGACATGGTTTGCCACCTGTAATATTTCTACTTATGGAAGCATTGGTGTGGGTTGGACGTTGGATAGTGTGAATTTCCTGGGCGGTTCGTTGCGTATGCTTTTCCCGTTTACTATGGGTATGTTCTTATCGCGCGTTTTCCAGCCGGTAAAGATAAGAGGCGCTTTCTGGATTTGCTCGGCTGTATTGGTGGCTTTATTCTCGGTACCTTTTATCGGAACTATTGAACCAGTTTGCATGAACGGTGTTTATGAATCATTCTGTATCATCATCGTTTTTCCTATTCTGGTATGGTTGGGCGCATCGGGTGTTACTACCGATAAGATATCAACAAATATATGCAAGTTCCTGGGTGATATTTCTTTTCCACTATATGTAGTACATTATCCGTTCATGTACTTATTCTATGCATGGCTCATCAAAAATAGGCTCTATACGTTTGGCGAAACCTGGGCTATGTCTTTGGCTGTAATGGCGTGGAATGTATTGTTAGCTTATACCTGCCTGAAATTGTACGATGAACCGATACGCAAATATCTGGCAAAGCGTTTCTTAAATAAGAAAAAAGAACGATAGCCATTCAATAATCCCCATATATTCGGTTCATCACTGAAAATATGGGGATTAAAATATAAATTTCCAGGTATTTGCATACTCGGAAATACATCTTTAAAGTATAGTAAAGGCAATATTCCAGATCTTATATAAAGAATAACGATACCCCCAGCACACTTATTATAGCTCCTATTATTTCTCTTATTGTAACTTTCTGCTTAAAAATAAGATGTGAAGGCCATAATATAAAGATTGGCGTAAGTGCCATTAATGTAGATGCGATTCCGGCTTCTGTATATTGAACGGCCATTAAAGAAACAGAAACTCCGATAAATGGTCCGAAGATGGTCGCCCATAAAGCGGCATTCATACCTTTTCCATTACGGAATGCAATAGGCATTGTATACAACTCCTTTCTAAGCCACATAATAACAAAGTACCCCAACATACCGGTTATGGCACGTATAAAAGTGGAAGCAAAAGGAAGCAGAGTCATAAAATGATTTATATCTGTTGCAGGTACCGACATTTTGTAATGGTTCATCCCCACTTTGCTTAGCACAAGTCCTACTCCCTGCCCTACTCCTGCACCTATTCCCAGCAGAATACCTTTCAATGGTAACTTTAATCCAAATTTGTGAGAAGTTCCTTTACTAAGAACAGACATGCCTATACCACACAGAGTAACCATCATACCAATCCATGCATTTAAAGGAAGTTTCTCACCCAGTATAATCCAGCCAGATATGGCAGCTGCCGGAGGAGCAAGCGTCATAAACAACTGTCCGAAACGGGAACCTATTAGAACATAAGAGTTGAACAAGCAATAATCTCCCAGTACATAACCCACGAATCCGGAAAGCGATAACCAAAACGGTTCTTTTGCAATTTAGTTGAAAGGACGTATCGTTATAGTTCCTAAAGAACTCTGATAAAACAAAACTTCTTCAAGTTTTTTGTATAATATAA
>NZ_FQTV01000011.1 GCF_900128905.1 Bacteroides luti | reverse complement strand
CGTTCATCCTGAGCCAGGATCAAACTCTTCATTGTAAAAGTTTCATTTAAATTCTGTTCAGGATTCCGTTTATCTTAATTGACGGTTCGCATTTTTATTTACCAAGTACATGTATCAATACACGCACTTAATGCTCTTGTACTACTTGTTTCGTTTATTTATAATCTATTCAAAGAACGATTTCTTTTTGTTACGCTATTTTCGTAAGCGGATGCAAAGGTAGAACTTTTAATTTTAACCTCCAAATGTTTTCGAGAATATTTTTTAAATTCTTTTTCTCTAAAACCTCGATGAATGCACCGGTTATCTTACATTATGTCAACTGCGTAAGCTTTGTCTCTCTTGCAAAGCGGGTGCAAAAGTAGACCTTTATTCCTGCCAATCCAAATATATCTCACTCTTTTTTATAACTTTTTTTGCAATTAATAGATAACTCGCTGAATTACAAACGTGTTACAGAACATATTTTTTTCTTCTTTGCAAGGAACATTGGGAAAGGTTACTTCTTTATATACATTATTAATTTACGTGCGCGCGTAAGGAGTGATAAAAAGAAGTCGATAACTAAACACAAATATTTCATATCCCACTATTATTCTGTTAGAATAGTTACCTTTGCAAAAAATAAATTTATGAGATCAAAAGACTTAAAATCGGCACAACCAGCCAAAGTATTAGTAATTGGTGAAGATTCTAATCTGCAATGGTCGGACACTGCAACCGAATATGCAATGTTCGCCGACTACTATTTTCGTAGTTTTCCTGAAGATCATGGTGAACGCAGCAGAAATGTAGAAGCACGTAACCTGTTTAACCACATTATGTACGTTACCCTTAATAATTTTAAGTCCGACGAGATTTACATAACTAACTTATGCAATGATTATTTAGAACCGGCTCCAAAAGGTAAAAGAGTACTGATACCTGAGGAAAAAGCAATAAAAGGATATGAGCACATAAAATGGGTATTGGAGCAAAATCCAACCATCGAGATTGTTTTGTCCATGTCATTGCAAACCAACTACTGGTTACAGAAATTAGGTCTTTATGGCGGAGATGAGACTTTTCTTCATGGTGCTCAGCCACGCCGAGTAGGTTTGGAATCTTTCGAACCTTATTACCAGCCTGTTGATGGAAAATCACTTAGAACAATCTGCGGAAATGTTTATGATGCTATTAACTTTCCTGTAAAGGTTATCCCTATACTTCCAGCGAAAGATTATCCGTTAAAAGACAAAAACCTTGAGCTGTTCAGTGCTGCTTATGAGAATATCCGATCATATTTTCGTAAATAATCACTGCATTTCAATCAAAAAAAAGAAAAGATCTGCCACATCCCCCACTAAAACACGAAAAAAGCCCTAATAAAGGGGCTTTCAAGTGGTGGGAGATAAAAAAATCATCTGCCACTAGCTTTTTTATCTGCCACTACCAGACTTTACCTGTAAGCATATCAAAAGTGATTATTCTCACCTCAGTAACAAGACTGGTTCAAGAAACCTATTATTCCGAGAAAACATATTGTAATTAGACAGAATATAACCTGACTGATTTTATATTTAGTCTAGACACATTTTTCGTTTGATATACATCTAAAGGGTGCTTTGATATACATCATAACCATGCTTAGATGTACATCAAAATAGGTTTTAGATATACATCAAACAACAATTATTAGAAGGGCTTTTCTATACTTACTAGTTGTATTATCAGGAATAAGAAGATATACATAGAAGTATGTGCTATAACTGCAACATACACTGTTTTCTGAATTCTAGTAGCAGATGAGAATTTTTAGTAGCAGATAATTTTAGATCTGCCACCAGCCAAAGTCCCCATAGATAAAGGGTTCTATACAATTTAGTGGCAGGTAGCAGATCTTTTTGTGTTTTTTTGAATTAAAACACCTGGTATTTATATTGGCTTAGATGCTCTTCTCTATATTCCAGACAAAAGCACGAAGTCCAAGTTGTTCGGTAGATTTATCCAGACGATGAAGCATTTCAAGAAGTCGGTCAACTCTATCATCTTCTACTACTGTAATAATAGCAGAGCACATGGATGGCCACGCATGACTTCCATAATGAGGATCCCCCGTTTTACTACCCCTTCCTCTTACATCTTCAACATAAGAAAATCCACGGCAGCTATTTCTATCAAGAATAGCTATCACACGATCGTAAAAGGCTTGGTCAAAAGTTATCAATACTGATTTCATATTTCGTTATTTTCATTATTCATTATTATTTTCTACAGCATTCAATGCAGCCTCGAACTCGCGCATCTTTCTACGTCTGCGTTTCACACCAGTTCCGGCAAATATACAGTACAGAACAGGCACAATAACTAAGGTTAATACAGTAGAAATAGTTAATCCGCCAATTACTGCAATACCCATAGGCTTCCACATTTCCGATCCTTGTCCTCCGCCAATAGCCATTGGAATCATACCAAGTATCGCTGTTAATGAAGTCATTAGTACCGGACGTAAACGAGACTTTCCTCCTTTTACTACAGAATTAATAATACCCAGGCCACGTTCACGGTTCAGGTTTATATAATCCACAAGTACAATACCATTCTTAACCACAATACCAATCAACATAATCATACCAATTGCCGACATCAGATTCAATGTACTGCCAGATATCCACAAAGCCATGAGTACTCCCGACAATGCAAACGGCAATGCAAACATAATAATAAACGGATAGGTAAGAGACTCAAATTCTGCTGCCATCACAATAAATACCAGAATAATAATAAGTCCACCAAGCGTAAGCAAGTCAGAGAATGATTCCTGCTGATCTTCATAAGTACCCGAAACCTGTACAGTTACACCCGAAGGAACATTCAGTTGAGATATTTGCTGACGAGCGGCAGCTACGACCTTATCCATTGAAGCTCCGGAGATTACGGCCTGAACGGTATTTACGCGTTCGCGGTCTTTTCGTTCAATTGTAGGAGGTGCACTTTCTTCAACAACAGTGCCCAAATCTTTAATACGTATTCCCTTACCCTGGTTATTATATACCATTATATTTTCAATAGATTCAATAGACTGTCGATATTCGGGAGCATACATAACCTTGATGTCATATTCATCACCCTCTTCGCGATATTTAGATGCTGTTGCACCATTGATTCTATTTCTTGCGTATGTTGCGGCAGTAGAAAGATTCAATCCATTCAATGCCAGTTTTTCGCGATCGAACTTAATCTGGTATTCAGGTTGATAATCTCCACGGCTGATTGTTACGTCCACACAACCGGGCACCTTACTCATACGTTCTCTTAAATCTTTGGCAATCTTATCAGTCTGTGTAAAATCGTATCCGTAAACTTCAAGGTCGAGTGTAGCCTGTCCGCTACCCATCATGCTAGATCTGCTACCACCAACGTTTACCGTAAACTTCTTTAATTCTGGATAGTTACCAAGATCTTTACGCATGTCATCACAGATTTCCACAATCCCCCTTTTACGATCAGCCGGATCAGATAAACGGATATTGAAAGACATAATATGAGTTCCATTATCACTCATCGAAGCCCAGGCATTATCCGAAGAAGCCTGACCAACAGTAAAGTTGATAGCCTGCATTTCAGGATATTTAGCTTTCCACTGTTTTTCAATTTTCAGGGCTATATCACGCGATAACTCAGTTCGGGTTCCAATAGACATTTCAAGAGTTACACCAATTCGCCCGTTATCCTGGGTAGGCATAAACTCTGTACCTATGAATTTAAATAAGAACATAGACGCGATAAAGAAAATAAAACCTCCAGAAACAACAACTGTTCTATGGCGAACTGCCCAGTTTACCAGTTGTGCATATTTTACATCAAGCTGATCTAATCCTCTCTTAACAGGAGAATAGAACTTCTCGAAAACTTTATTATGTTTTGGATTTAGCTGAAGCAACTGAGAGCTCATCATTGGAGTCAGCGTCAACGCACAGATAAGAGAGATAGCCATAATAATACAAACCATCCATCCTAACTCGCGGAACAAGACACCCGTCATACCCGAAACCAAAGTCAGCGGGAAGAATACCGCAAATAAAGTCAGTGTAGAGGCAACAACAGATAAGGCCATTTCATTTGTTCCATGAACGGCAGCCTGCCTTGGATGACTACCTCTTTCAATATGCGTGGTTACATTCTCCAATACCACAATGGCATCATCTACTACCAATCCAATTGCAATAGACAGAGAAGACAAAGAAATAATATTCTGAGAACTACCCGTAACCGCCAGATAGATAAACGAAGCTACCAAAGAGAGCGGTATAGTTATAAGAATAATCACACAAGATCTCCATCTACCAAGGAAAATAAACACAACTAATCCCACAAAGATCAATGCATCACGTATTACATCGGCCAACGAAGCAATTGTATTTTTAATATTATCTGAGGTATCTACAATAATATCCAGCTTCACATCAGATGGAAGTTTTGCTTGCAAAGAAGGCAAAGCAGCACGTACCTTATCTGCAATTTCCACAGAGTTTGCACCCGTTTGCTTCTGGATAACAATCATTGCTCCTTGTACCCCATCATTAAAAGTTTCCTGAGTACGTTCCTCAACAGAATCTTTAATTCTTGCAACATCTTTCAGATAGATATTCTTACCATTAAAGCTACCTACAACAATGTTTGCCATTTGTGAGGCGTCATCAAATTCTCCTTCTACTCTTAACGAATAAGTATTACTACCAATATCGAAATTACCGCCCGGCACATTCTTATTCTCTGCTGCTATGATTGCCGAAATAGTTTCCACACTCAGATGATATGCTTCCAAACGAACCGGATCTATATATACCTGAATCTGTCTTTTCGGAGCACCTGAAACAGATACGGTTCCCACACCACCAATTCTGGCAAGCGGATTGGCAACACCTTCGTCCAAAATCTTATACAAGGCCGGCATGCTCTCTTTTGCCTTGGCAGAAAGCACGATAATAGGAATCATGTCTGTACTAAACTTAAAGATAGTAGGATTTTCAGCGCCATCTGGAAGAGATGACTTAACTAAATCCAGTTTATCACGAACGTCGTTTGTCAGTTCATCAATGTTTTTTCCATAATCAAACTCCAAGGTAATTACAGAGATATTTTCTCTTGACTTTGAAGTTATATGCTTTAGATTACTTACCGTATTTAAAACATTTTCGAGAGGACGGGAAACATTGTTTTCAATATCCGAAGCACTTGCACCCTGATATGATGTCATTACCATTATGGTATTGGTTTCAATATTAGGGTACAAGTCAATGGGCAATTTTTTCAAAGAAAAAAGCCCAAGCACCAGCACTGCTACAAAGCAGAGCGAGGTCATTACAGGACGATTTACGGCTCCTTTATATATACTCATATATTCTTTTAATTTTTTAGTCCGCCTTTCTTTAAGAATCAATACATATATAAAGATGTATCAACATAAAAAGGACTGCCCAATTATTATTTTTCAACTACAACAGCTGCACCATTATTCAAGCGAGTCTGTCCTGCAATTACTACCTGAGAGTTATTTGGAACGCCAGAGATCAATTCATATTCTGCCCCCATCTGGCGACCAAGAACTACTTTATTATATGAAACTTTGCCGTCATTATATACATAAACATATCGGTCGCCAGAACCAGTTTGCTTAACAATAGCACGATCAGGTACTACAACGTGTTCCATAGAACCAAAGCTCATTGTAACGCGGGCAAACATTCCCGGACGCACTTTCTGTCCGCCATTAGCAACAGTTATTTCAACAGGGAATGTACGGGTGGTATTGTCCACTGTAGGATAAACAAGACTAACTCTTCCGGTAAATTCTTCATCACCATAAACATCAAGCTTAATCTTCGTTGTCATCCCCTTCTTCACTTTAGTAAAGTAATCCTCAGAGATATTAATCATTATCTTTACAGGAGAAATCTGTTCCACAGTAAGCACTGGCAGACCGCCCGAATACATATCGCCACTATCATAATTACGAGCAGTTACCACTCCGCTTATGGGACTAGTTAAAGAAGTATTTCTCACAAGGTTATGGTAGGAAGTCTGAATCATATCAAGATTCATTTTCTTAGCATCCCATTCAGATTTTGAAGCACCGCCAACTTTGTATAGTTCGTCAATTCTTGCAAATTCAATTTTCTGATTATCCAATTGAGCTTTTACCTGATTCAAACTAGAAGCATCCATCTGCACAAGTTTCTGACCTTTACGAACCTGATCGCCAACTTCAACAAAAATCTTTTCAATTCGTACAGGACTTGAAGGAGCTATATTATTTTTAATATCAGACTCTACTGTTGCAGTAAATTCTTGTATTTGCTCTACATTCTCTGCTTTAACAGAAGCCAGCTTAACTTTAGGTTTCTCTTCCTTAACTTGTGAACTTGAAGCTTTATCTCCTTTTCCACAAGAGCAAAGCAGCATCAAAGTCGTTAAAGTGAATAACTGAATTTTACCAGATCTTTTCATATTTATAAGTTTATTTTAATTCGTTTCGTGTTCTATTTATTTAGTTCTTCATTTTTTTGAGTTGTATTGACAACTTTATCTTTGCCCAAAACCAGCTCAAGATCAGCCTTTGCCGATAGGTAATCGAAAATAGCCTGGGTATATGCCAATTTAGATTGAGTAAGAGCCAGTTCAGAGTCATTCAGTTCAAGAACAGTGCCTTTACCAACTTCATATCTTTTCTTAGCAATTACACAACCTTTCTCAGCCTGCTTTACACTTTCTTTATTAGATCCCACTTGCTCTATGGATTTCTGTATATTATCCATGTAATTTTTTACCTGAAGATCAATGTTTCTGCGTAAGTTCTGTGTATTTAAGGTTAATTGCTCCATTTGAAGCTTTGTTTGTTTCACTTTATAAGAGCGGCCACCACCATTATAAATTGGAATAGAGAAAGTAAACCCAACAGTGCTATAAGGATTCCACTGATAATCTCCGAATTTAAAGTTATTTGCCATAGAGACATAAGAGAACTGAGACGTCAATGATACAGAAGGAAGATAAGCACTTTTATTAAGTTTTAATTGTTTATCAAGCATCTCCGCCTGCAATTTCATTTGTTTTAATTGCGTGTTATTTTGAACCATTGCAGTATCTACATCCAATGCTTCGGCATACATATTGTTTTCATAATCCGAAAGATTTCCAACAATCTCTATCTCCTGATTGGTATCCAGTCCCATTAATACCTTCAATTGAAGTTTTGTCAGATTAACAGCATTCTCTGCCGAAATCATACTTGGTTTTAGATTTCTTACCTGAACCTCTGCACGTATTTTATCATATTCGGATACAACGCCCTGCTTAAATTTATTATTCACAACCTCATAATTAGCCTCCGATTGTGCATAACCTTTTTTAAGAACCTCATAAGAATCTTGGGCCAGTAATAATTGATAATATGCCTTGGTTACTTCATTAACAAGATTAAGATTGGAGGAGCGAGCGCTTTCTACAGCCAACTCTACATCTTTGGCCGACAGGTCAATTGACTTCATCAATGTTGGTGCAAAAAGAGGCAATGAAAGATTTATGCCTGCATTGTAGTTATTGGTCTGCCCAACCTTTAATGTTTGTCCCATTATAGCAAATGTCTGCTTCTTAATTGTGTAAGTAAACCCGCCGCCTACATTTATATTAGGGAACAACCCCGCTATTACTTCTTTCTTTGCGTACTTCTTTTTTTCTATTTCCTTATTTGCAACCTTTATTGTGGGATTTTCGCTTTGTGCAATTTCCAAGGCTTTTTCCAGGTTAAAAGATAACTTTTCCTGTGCCTTTGCACCACTGTACAATAGCAAAGCAATAATTATGCATACAAACTTTTTAGAAAAAAAATGTTTTCTTTTATTCATATCTCCGTAGTTTAAATCTGTCCAGACTGATTTATATTTTGTTTTCTGTATTCACTAATAAATTCTTCTAATATTTGTTGTCCCCTATTTGTTGATATTCCACGCAAGAACGTAAACATGATTAACTCATAAACTTCAACCAACGAATACGATTTAAGCATATCGCTATTTATAAGAAATTCCACTTGCTTATGTAATAGGAAATAAACTATCTCAAAATCAATATCATCTCTGAAAAGTCCTTGTTCTGTACCTTTTTTAAAGAAATCAATCGCTTTGGTTCTGTTCTTGTCGAGTTTATTGCTTAGAAGTTCTTTTACTTTTGGATATTTACTTAGATCTTCAAAAAATCTTTTATTTATTTTATAAAAGATTTCAATGTATGTTTTATATAATATAAGAATAACCTGAAGCGCATTGTCTGTTTCTGACAAAACTTTGATTTCAAATTTTTCTTTCTCTTCAATTTGTAACTGCACACATGCCAATAGCAATGTTTCTTTGTCTTCAAACATCTCGTACAAGGTACGTTTTGAAATTCCGAGATCAGAAGCAATATGATCCATTGTTACACTTTTTATCCCATTCATTGTAAAAGATTTCAGTGCTGCAGCAATTATTCGTTCTCTAAGTTCAGGCTTTATATCATTCTGTTTATTTTCAGTTCCGGGCATTCTATATTTGTTTATTTTTATATACTTGTTTATTCATTCTATTTTGGTTACAAATATAGCATGAAAACTCAAACAACAAAAATAGTTTTCCGGCTTTTATTAAATAAAAGCAGCATTTATTGCGGCTCATAATGAAATAATTAAATGGGCTACTAATAATCTTCCATAGGATTTGTGTACTTTTGTAGTCATAAAATCACAGACCACTTAAAAACATTATATAAAATGACTAAGAAAATTAAACCGGAAACAATATGCGTTCAAGCTGGATGGGAACCTAAAAAAGGAGAACCTCGTGTGCTTCCCATATATCAGAGTACTACTTTCAGATACGAAACCAGCGATCAGATGGCCCGATTATTCGACCTGGAAGAAAGTGGATATTTCTACACCCGTTTACAAAATCCTACCAATGATTCGGTAGCTACTAAAATTGCAGCCCTCGAAGGCGGAGTTGCAGCAATGCTTACTTCATCAGGACAATCGGCTAATTTTTATGCCATCTTTAATATTTGTTCTGCAGGAGATCACATTGTAAGTGCATCTACTATTTATGGAGGAACATTCAATTTGTTTGGCGTAACATTGAAAAAGCTGGGCATTGAAGTTACTTTTGTTGATCCGGATGGTAGTGAAGAAGAAATCTCAAAAGCATTTCAACCAAATACAAAAGCACTTTTCGGTGAAACAATCTCTAATCCCGGATTGAATGTACTCGATATAGAGAAATTTGCACGAATTGCTCACAGTAATGGAGTACCTTTGATTGTTGATAACACTTTCGCTACTCCAATTAACTGTCGCCCGTTTGAATGGGGAGCAGATATTGTTGTTCATTCTACAACTAAATACATGGACGGACATGCCACTTCTGTAGGCGGTGCCATTGTTGACAGCGGAAATTTTGACTGGGATGCACATGCAGATAAGTTCCCGGGATTAACACAACCAGATGATTCTTACCACGGATTGACTTACACTAAAAGCTTTGGAAAGAATGCCTATATTACGAAAGCTACAGTACAACTGATGCGTGATTTAGGTTCTGTTCAGTCTCCATTCAATGCATTCTTACTTAACATCGGACTTGAAACTCTTCACTTAAGAGTTCCGCAGCATTGCCGAAATGCTCAACAAGTTGCTGAATACCTTGAACAAAACGACAAAGTAGCATGGGTTAATTACAGCGGATTGAAAAGCAGCAAATATTATGATCTGGCACAAAAGTACTTACCAAACGGTTCTTGTGGGGTAATTGCATTTGGATTGAAAGGCGGACGTGATGTTGCTATTAAATTTATGGATAGCTTAAAATTGGCTGCTATTGTAACTCATGTTGCCGATGCGCGCACATGTGTACTTCACCCAGCAAGTCACACTCACCGTCAGCTTAGTGACGAGCAATTAATTGAAGCCGGAGTTGCACCCGACTTAATTCGCTTCTCTGTAGGTATTGAAAATGCCGACGATATTATTGCTGATATTGAACAAGCATTAGGCCAATAATATATCAGTAAAAAACAATAATTCCCCGAATCCAAAGCAGATATCGGGGAATTACTGTTTATATCAGTACCTTTTCAGGAAATCACAAAATCTTCCTATTTCCTTATCCAATCGAGCAGTTCCTGTTCTTTTTGGAATGCAAGCTTTTGAAAATCATCCGATTTCTTTGTCAGTTCAATCACTATACCTTTACTTTTTAACTGAAGTATATTTTCCTTTGTTATAAGTGATGAACCAAAAACCGCACTACGAGCTAGAGACATTGCAGCACAAACGTCGGAAATAGTCTTTTTATCTGCTTGCTTAGCTACTTCAAAAATAAAATCCATCATCAGCACAGCCATCTCGGCCACGTCAAAAGGTCTCATTGCAGCAATTAGAATCGATTTCTGAATCTGTTCATCACGATCTTTTTTATCATCTTCAGTCTCTTCCGGCATTTTATATGCATTCGCAAGTTCCTGGTAAGCTTCCACATCACGATCAATACACTGAGTAAATTCCTCACGCAGGGCATTCATTCGTTCCGATATCTCTTCCATTTCGGCTTTGGCATCTTCATTTTCTTGCTTAGAGGCAATAAGATTAGCTATTTTTTCTGTTAGAGAAGCAGCCAAAGCAGCACTTAGCGCTGATGCGCTACCTCCGGCAGGAACAGCATTCTTTCCCGCTGTCTTCTCCAAATATTCTTTTATTGTTAAGTCTGATAACATTATTCTTCCTTTTTATCTTGTTATTATACTGACGAAGATAAAAGATTCCGTAACAATGAGCAACTGTTTATAAAGATTTTAGCTCTAAGGGCAAAAGAATTAAGAAAAACTTTCTCATATTCTAAAAAAGGAAGTTACTTTGCAGATAATTACCATCCAAAATAGAATTTATGAAATTAAACATTCTTCTTTGCGACGCATTTACAGGAGTTCTTCCTTCCTTTATTGAGTCTTATCAGTCCATGTTTTACACTCTATTTGATTCTGTTTCGAAAGATATGGAATATCAAGTTTACGACGTTCAGAAAGGTCAGATTCCTAAAGAGATCCGCACGGACGAATTATACCTTATTCCGGGAAGCCGCGCCGGAGCTTATGAAGATACTCTCTGGATTAAGGAATTGATTAATTTTATCCGAAAAGCTCACGAAGTCCGTGCAAAACTTATCGGAGTTTGTTTCGGCCATCAGGTTATTGCACAAGCATTGGGTGGAGTAGTCGAAAAATCGGATAAAGGATGGGGAACTGGAATAAGAACTTCCCAGATAGTTTTACCCGAAGCAAAAAAGTTCTTTCCTGATGGATTTATGAATATGCATTATAATCATCACGATCAGGTTATGGAACTTCCAAAGGAAGCAACACTCTTTGCCAGCAGCGATTTTTGCCCGAACGAAGGATTCATCATAGGAAACCATATTCTTACTTTTCAAGGGCACCCTGAGTATACAAAAGATTATGGTCGACACGTAATTCAGTACCGGGCAGAAGACGAGCCACAAGCTGTGAAGGAAGAAGCCTTGAAAAGCATTGAGACTTTATCGGCTATGGGAGAAAATGCCGCACGCTGGATGATTAGCCTTATTTAGGCTATTCTCCTTGTGTACGGATAGAAAATTCTTCCTTTGGAGTATCAAAGCCATTTCTTTCTTCAAGATAAATTTCAAAGACTGCTTCCTGAGTTCTTACTCCGGATGACGCCATAAGATTAACTTTATAGAGTACTCCTTCACCGGGTTTGATATTATCAATTATGAGCGGTGGCGAATAAATGAGATTTCGCGTTCCTTTCAGTCCTTTAATTATAGGCTTTACATCGTATGCTGTCTGTCCGCCTTCATTATATATCTCAAAAATAAGACGACAGTTTTCATTAGGCTCTACTTTTCTGTTCCAGTTTTCATCCTGCAGACGAATATCACGGATAACGAGATCCGGAGATGAATTAGACACAATAACCGCTTTCCGATCTGTTTCTTCCTGCTGTCTTGCTACAATGCTTGCGCCAATCATGGCACCGGCAGCAGATCCTACAAATGATCCTAAATAAGATCCTCTATAACCGCCAATATTGTCTCCAATAATAGAACCAGCAATACTTCCAAGGGCTGCACCTGTTTGAGTAGCCACTATAGATCGAGATACCTGATCCATAGAACCACATCCTGATAAAAGGAGCGCACTAATCGAATAAATCAATAACTTCTTCATATTATTAATGTATTACTAATCATTAATAGCCTGAAACACATACAAAGATAAGCATTTATTGCATCAATGTTTATGCAAAACATGGTTATATACTTCTTTAACAGATTAGGCAAAAATGGAATTAAGTGTACATCTTTTATATATTATATGTACTCTATATTATATTTAGCTGTACTGCTTTCTAAAAAGATATAGTTAAACATTAGCTTAACTGTGGCGTTAAAAGTCATAAACAAAAAAGAAGCATGAACTTTATTTTCTCTACCTTTGCATCAATAAGAATTATTAAGGCAAACAGAATGAGCAATTTAGAAAAGATAAGCAATACGTATAAGCAGATTATAAAAGAAACTCAAGGCAAACTTACCGAGGTTAAAAAGAAGATCTACCGCATCAGTACAATACGGGTACTTCTGTTTATTGCCGGAGTTACAGGAGTTATTTATTTCTTTACGGCCGGATGGCTTTCTATCTGTGGTGTTATAGCATGCACTTTTGTTCCTTTTCTGGCATTAGTTAAACACCATAATCGTCTATTCTACAAAAAAGATTATCTGGAAAAGAAGATAGGGGTTAATCAACAAGAGCTGTCGGCTATTGATTATAATTTCTCGGCATTCGATGATGGAAAGGAATTTATTAACTCTGCTCACTTATATTCTTATGATCTGGACTTGTTCGGAAACAACTCATTATTCCAGTACATAAACCGTACATCGACTTTATTCGGAAAGAATCTTCTGGCAGATTGGTTCAACAATCACCTGAAAAATAAAGATCTGATCGAGAAGCGTCAGGAAGCCGTACGCGAATTAGCTCCGGAACTTAGATTTCGTCAAAGGTTCCGCATTTTAGGTTTATTGTATAAAGGAGATATTTCCGACGGAGAAAAAATTAAAGAGTGGGCTGAAAGCAAAAGTTTATTTAAGGAGAATCGCTTTCTTAGAACGCTAACTTATATAGTTCCGGCTGTCAACTTCATTATTCTTGCTCTTGCAATAGCCGGCATCGTATCTTTCAATTTACTGGGCGCTTCTTTTGTCTTTTTTGTTATTTGCAGCATGCGGCTTTCCAACCGTATTACAAAGGTGCAGATTTCGTATGGAAAGAAACTTCAGATTCTGACGACCTATGCCGGACTGATTGAGATGATAGAAAAGTTTGAAACGAAAAGTAAGGCATTGCAAGAAGTTAAGCAGATGCTTGGAAAGAACGAGAAATCAGCTTCAGTTGCCGTTAATAAGTTGGCAAAACTAATGAATGCGCTCGACCAACGGAATAATATTCTGGTAACAGCACTGCTTAATGGATTTCTTTTCTGGGAACTTCGTCAGATTATCAAAATTGAATCATGGAAAGAGGAGCATGCAGATAAACTTCCGGTGTGGCTGAAAGCTGTTGGAGAGATAGATGCTCTTTGTTCGCTATCTACTTTTGCTTTTAATCATCCCGGATATAACTACCCGGTCATTAACAATAAACCATTCGCTCTTAAGGTTACAGAAATGGGACATCCATTAATGAACCGAAGTAAATGTATAAAGAATGATGTTGATATTCCCAAACGCCCGTATTTTGTTATTATTACGGGAGCAAATATGGCAGGGAAAAGTACCTATCTGCGCACAATCGGTGTGAATTATCTTTTAGCTTGCATTGGGTCTCCAGTGTGTGCCAAAGAGATGGAAATATATCCGGCTCAGCTAATCACCAGTCTGAGAACCACTGATTCACTTACAGATAATGAATCATATTTCTTTGCAGAACTAAAACGCCTGAAGCTGATTATTGATAAACTTGAAAATAAAGAAGAATTATTCATTATTCTGGATGAAATTCTAAAGGGAACAAATTCAATGGACAAGCAAAAAGGTTCGTTTGCACTGATTAAACAGTTTATGTCACTTAATGCCAATGGAATTATTGCCACTCACGATCTGTTGTTGGGCTCATTAATCGATCATTATCCAGAAGACATTAGCAACTATTGCTTTGAAGCGGAGGTGAAAGATAATGAACTAAACTTTTCGTATCTGCTAAAAGACGGTGTGGCTCAAAATATGAATGCTTGTTTCTTAATGAAAAAAATGGGGATAGCAGTTATTGATAGCTAACTTGTAAGCTTATCCGCGCACGACTGATTAAAAGCTTAAAAATGGGGTTAGCTATCGATAACAGCTATCCCCAGATTATAAGTTATTGTACATACCTCAATTACATCTTGCAACTGCGCACAAGCTTTCTGGACTACTAAGTCTGATGTAATTTATAGCCCATCGCCTCTACGGCATGCACTTTTGCCCCAGATTCTAATCTGCTAAGTAAGTGCAAGAACATTTTATTCATGCTGAATAATAGAAACACCTACGTGTATTCTATTCATGCAATTTATACCTATCCCAATTTACTTAAGAAAGCAGAAACTTCCTCGGCTTGCTCTCCATGGAAATAAGTAATTGGTGTATTGACAGTAAATTTGTATAAAGAGAACTGAAATAACTGAAGCGCTACAAACTTTCCATCTTCTGATTTTAGAATATCAAGCCTCACACTCCCCTTTTCATTAGATTGAACTGCTCCGGTAAAGACTCCAGACTTAATCATTTTTTCCAGTTTATTCAATTCGCCAATCTCAAAGAACAGAGATTCCTTCATAACTTTGCTCCCGGTAGGCCCATAAACCAATATTTTGGATTTCCAAAACAAGATATATATACCAATGAGAAGAAAACAACCTGCAAGAAACAAAAGTGTAAGCGTTATAGCAGCAGCAACTCTGTCTAACTGACTATAAACGATTAAGGAAACAGCACTTAGCAAGATTAGTAAAACAGCCAAAAACGCACTTGAAATATTAGTACGTTGCTCAACATCCTGATGACTGGATTCAAAAAGATGTTTCTCAATTAATTTTTTCTCCATAGTATTCAAAGGTTATATTTCACATTAATCAAAAATAAACTGGCAACTAAACGAAGCAATCAAAATATAATTCACAAAATTTAAGGCTTTCCACAAAGATAAATAATAATTTGAGACAAACAAGTTATTGAAGAAAAAAGGAATAATTAAGACTAATTTTAAGCTTAAACTGGTAGACGGTAAAATAATACATGAGTAAATCAGAATAAAAGCAAATACCGAATATTACTTAAGCACAACACAATATCATTATGCTAATTATTTATAAGAATTATAGCAGAGAAAGAGCTGTTTCAAACTGTGCATTTACAAAATCATTATAGAGAAAGGGGGGCAGAATCGGATTAATAAACTTAAGAGATACAAAACTCTCCATATCAAAATTAGAGTATATTTTTGCTTAAAATTTAAACTCCTCAAGTTTTCCAAAGAAGCTAGAAATATAGAATATAATTATTTTGATGAAAATCAATAAGAAGTATATATAACAAAAAAGGGAACATCTTATTAAAAGACATTCCCTTATATGAATATATTGGTGTATATTATTCAGCTTTTGCTTCTTCAGCAGGAGCAGCTTCAACTGGAGCTTCAACAGCAGCAGAGTCAGCAGCTTTCTTAGAACGACGAGTACGAGTAGCTTTCTTAGCAACTTTTTCCTTCGCCATATTTTCGTTGTAATCAACTAGTTCGATAAAACACATTTCTGCGTTATCACCTAAACGGTGACCAGTTTTGATAATACGAGTATAACCACCTGGACGATCAGCAATCTTCACAGAGATTTCTTTGAACAATTCTGTTACAGCGATTTTATCTTGTAAGTTACTAAAAACAACACGACGAGAATTTGTTGTATCATCTTTAGACTTAGTAATTAAAGGCTCAACGAATTTCTTCAAAGCTTTTGCCTTTGCAACAGTCGTAGTGATTCTTTTGTGCTTAATCAAAGAGCACGCCATGTTAGATAACATTGCACCTCTATGAGAAGCAGTACGACCTAAATGATTGAATTTTTTATTGTGTCTCATTTTTTAATCTTTATCTAATTTATATTTAGAAATATCGGTTCCAAACGACAGATTCAGACTTTCGAGCAAATCATCAAGCTCAGTAAGCGATTTCTTACCAAAGTTTCTGAACTTAAGAAGATCAGTCTTATTGAACACTACAAGGTCTCCCAATGTTTCAACATCAGCAGCCTTCAAGCAGTTAAGAGCACGAACTGACAAGTCCATGTCAACAAGCTTAGTTTTCAATAATTGACGCATGTGCAATACTTCTTCATCAAATTCTTCATTACCGTCAACATCTGTATTTTCAAGAGTAATCTTTTCATCAGAGAACAGCATAAAGTGATAAATAAGAATTTTTGCAGCTTCTTTAAGCGCATCTTTTGGGTGAATAGAACCATCTGTTGTAATTTCAAGTACCAATTTTTCATAGTCAGTCTTCTGTTCAACACGGAAGTTTTCTACAACGTACTTTACGTTACGGATAGGTGTATAAATTGAATCAATTGGAATTACATTAACATCGGTACAATATTCGCGATTTTCATCAGCAGGAATATATCCACGACCTTTATTAATTGTAATATCAATTTGCATTGTAGCTTTAGAATCTAAATGGCAAATAACTAATTCAGGATTTAACACTTCAAATCCAGTCAAATACTTGCCTATATCACCTGCCTTAAATTCAGTAGAATTTTCTACAGAGATAGTGACCTTCTCACTTTCAAACTCTTCAACCACTTGCTTGAATCTTACTTGTTTCAGATTCAAAATAATGTTAGTTACGTCTTCCTTGACTCCTGGAACAGTTGAAAATTCGTGCTCAACACCTTCTATTTTAATAGTAGTGATGGCATAACCTTCTAATGAAGAGAGAAGAATACGGCGCAAAGCATTACCCACAGTAATACCAAATCCAGGTTCCAGCGGACGAAATTCGAATTTACCGAATTTTGCATCTGCCTCTAACATCAATACTTTATCAGGTTTTTGAAATGCTAATATAGCCATGAAATTAATTATTATTTAGAATACAACTCTACAATCAACTGCTCTTTAATGTTTTCAGGAATGTCTGCTCTTTCAGGAACATGCAATAATTTGCCAACCTTAGAAGTTTCGTCCCATTCTAACCATGGGTATTTGCTGTGATTAAAACCTGCAAGTGAATTTGCAATCACTTCCATAGATTTAGATCTTTCACGTACGCCAATAACCTGACCTGGTTTAACTGAATAAGAAGGAATATTAACTACTTTTCCATCAACAGTGATGTGTCTGTGACTTACCAACTGGCGAGCTGCTGCACGTGTATTTCCGATACCTAAACGGAATACGATATTATCAAGACGAAGTTCCAATTGTTGAACAAGGATCTCACCTGTAATACCTTTAGCACTTTCAGCTCTTTCAAATAGATTACGGAATTGTTTTTCTAAAACTCCATAAGTATATTTCGCTTTTTGTTTTTCACGAAGTTGGATACCATATTCTGAAGTTTTTCTCTTTCTAGAATTTCCGTGTTGTCCAGGAGGGTAATTCTTCTTTGATAATACTTTATCAGGACCGAAGATACCTTCACCAAACTTACGTGCAATTCTTGATTTAGGACCTGTATATCTAGCCATTTTTTTTTAATATTTAATTGTTTGTTAATGAACTTAATCTGTTGCAGCCGCGATTACAGAAAGGAAAATGTAATCCAATAACAAAATCAAGTATCATATTTAAAATAAAGAAATTTTAGACTCTCCTTCTTTTTGGAGGACGACAACCATTATGTGGAAGTGGGGTTACGTCTACAATTTCAGTAACTTCAATACCGGCACCATGAATAGTTCTGATAGCTGATTCACGACCGTTTCCTGGTCCTTTTACATATGCTTTAACTTTTCTCAAGCCAAGATCATATGCAATTTTTGCACAATCTTGTGCAGCCATCTGAGCTGCATAAGGAGTGTTCTTTTTAGAACCTCTAAATCCCATCTTTCCTGCTGAAGACCATGAGATAATCTGACCTTCACTGTTTGCTAAAGAAACAATAATGTTGTTGAATGATGAATGAACATGTAATTGTCCATTAGCATCAACCTTTACATTTCTTTTCTTAGCTGCGACTGTTTTTTTTGCCATATCAACAATTATTATTTAGTAGCTTTTTTCTTATTTGCAACTGTTTTCTTTCTACCCTTACGTGTACGTGCATTGTTCTTAGTACTTTGACCTCTAACAGGTAAGCCAATACGGTGACGAACACCACGGTAGCAACCAATATCCATTAATCGCTTAATGTTTAGTTGAACTTCAGAACGAAGATCACCTTCTACTTTAAATTCTGCGCCAATAATTTCACGGATTTTAGCAGCTTGATCATCAGTCCAATCTTTAACTTTAACATCTCTGTCAACTCCAGCCTTATCCAAAATCTTAGCTGAACTACTGCGACCTATTCCATATACATAGGTTAACGCTATCTCACCTCTTTTGTTCTGAGGTAAATCTACACCAACTATTCTTATAGCCATATATTAAATTATTTTTTTTGCAAAAATAATAAATTATCCTTGACGTTGTTTATACTTAGGATTTTTCTTATTAATAACATACAAACAGCCATTACGTCTAACGATTTTGCATTCCGGCGTACGTTTTTTTAATGATGCTCTTACTTTCATATTATTTTTTATTATTTATATCTAAAAACGATTCTTCCTTTAGATAAATCATAAGGGGACATCTCCACTCTCACTTTATCACCAGGCAAAATTTTAATGTAATGCATTCTCATTTTTCCCGAGATATGAGCAGTAATCTCATGCCCATTTTCTAACTCTACATGAAACATTGCGTTAGACAATGCTTCAACTATAACTCCATCTTGTTCTATTGCAGATTGTTTAGCCATATTAAATCGCTTTATCACCTAAAACTTGTTCAACATAATCAAAAGTAGATAGTATATCAGCACCATTTGGACCTACAGCAATTGTATGCTCAAAATGTGCAGCTGCTTTGCGGTCTCTGGTTCTGACAGTCCAGCCATCACGCTCCATAACAATTTCGCGAGAACCTAATGTGATCATTGGCTCAATAGCTATGCACAATCCTTTTTTAAGTAATGTGCCATATCCACGTTTCCCATAATTAGGAACCTGAGGATCTTCATGCATATCTTTACCAATACCGTGACCAACAAATTCTCTCACGACACCATATGAATTAGACTCACAATATTGTTGTATTGCATACCCGATATCACCTAGACGTTTTCCAACAACAGCATTCTGTATGCCAACATAAAGTGACTCTTTTGTAACTTTTAATAATTTACGAACTTCCGGATCAACATCACCTACACAAAATGTATAAGCTGAATCTCCGCAAAAACCATTCATAAATGTACCACAGTCAATCGAAACAATATCACCATCCTCCAATGGATTATCATTTGGTATACCATGTACTACTTGATCATTAACAGAAGTACAAAGAGTGCTTGGAAATGGATCACCATATTGATTAGGAAATCCTTTAAAAGTAGGAATTGCACCATTATCTCTAATGAACTCTTCAGCTACTTTATCAAGCTCACGTGTAGTAACACCTGGTTTTATAAGCTTTGCAACTTCTGCTAATGCTTTACCTACGAGCAAATTACTTGCTCGTAGTAGTTCAATCTCTTCTTCAGTTTTAAGAAATATCATTCTATAATGATTAATACGCAGCAACGCTGCCTGAACGTCCCTTAATTCTTCCAGATTTCAACAATCCATCATAGTGTCTCATCAAAAGATGACTCTCAACTTGTTGAAGAGTATCAAGTACAACCCCAACCAGAATCAACAAAGAAGTTCCACCGAAGAATTGAGCAAATTCAGCTTTAACACCAAATATACCAGCAAAAGCAGGCATAATTGCTACTGCAGCCAAGAATAAAGAACCAGGTAAAGTTATGCGAGACATAATCTCATCAATATACTCTGCTGTTTTCTTACCAGGTTTAATTCCTGGAATAAAACCATTATTTCTCTTCATATCCTCTGCCATCTGGGTAGGATTAATTGTAATTGCTGTATAGAAATATGTGAAAAGAATAATCATAACAGCAAAAACAAAATTATACCAAAATCCTGTATGGTTAGTTAATGCACGAGCAACACCACTTGCACTTGCCACATTTGAATATCCAATAATAGCTACTGGAATAAACATAATAGCTTGAGCAAATATAATAGGCATTACATTAGCAGCGTTAACTTTCAAAGGGATATACTGTCTAGCACCACCGTATTGTTTATTACCAACAATTCTCTTGGCATATTGTACAGGAACTTTTCTTGTACCTTGTACCAACATGATAGCACCAGCAATAACTAATAACAAGAAGACAATTTCAAATAAGAACATGATTAGACCACCCGCACCAGTATCAGTAGTACGAGACACAACTTCCTGAGATAGAGCCTTTGGAAGACGCGCGATAATACCAAGCATGATAATTAATGAAATACCATTGCCTATACCCTTGTCTGTTATTCTCTCACCAAGCCATAATATGAACATACTTCCAGCAGCCAAAATGATTGTAGAAGTTATCATAAATAAAGTCCAGTTCAATGAAGGATTCAAAGAAGGACCAGCTTGTGCTTTCAAATTCATCAAATAAGAAGGAGCTTGAAACAATAATATTGCTATAGTTAAATAACGAGTATACTGGTTAATTTTTATTCTACCACTTTCTCCTTCACGTTGCAGTTTCTGAAAATAAGGGACTGCAATTGCTAAAAGTTGAATAACAATTGAAGCAGAGATATAAGGCATAATACCCAAAGCGAAAACAGAAGCATTAGAAAATGCTCCTCCAGAGAACATGTTCAACAAAGCTAATAGACCTTCACTAGTTTGCTTATGCAGTTGAGTTAACATTCCAGGATTAATGCCTGGCAAAACTACAAAGGAACCAAAACGATAAATCGCTGCAAATAATATAGTGATGAGGATCCGTTGTCTCAGATCCTCAATCTTCCATATATTTTTTAATGTTTCAATAGCTTTTCTCATTGAATTAGAGTTTTACAGCATTTCCACCTAAAGACTCAATGGCAGCAACTGCACTCTTTGAAAAAGCATTAGCTTCTACATCAAGTTTGCTTGTCAAGCTACCATTACCTAAAATCTTCACTAATTGATTTGAAGAGATAAATCCAGCTTCAATAAAGTCATTAATACCAACTTTTGACAAACTTTTAGCTTCAGCTAGTTTTTGCAAAGAATCAAGATTTAAGGCTTTATATTCTACTCTATTTATATTCTTAAAACCAAATTTAGGGACACGACGTTGGAGAGGCATCTGTCCACCTTCAAAACCAATCTTTCTAGAATAACCAGATCTTGATTTTGCTCCTTTGTGACCTCTTGTAGAAGTACCACCTAAGCCTGAACCAGAGCCACGTCCGACTCTTTTTCTTGTTTTGGTAGATCCTTCTGCAGGTTTTAAATTACTTAAGTTCATATTGTAATTAGTTTTATTATTCAACAATAAATTACTTAATGATGGTTACCAAGTGTTTAACTTTCGCTACCATACCAAGAATTGAAGGAGTTTCTTCGTGCTCAACCACACGATTCAATTTACGAAGTCCTAATGCATCAAGCGTTCTCTTTTGATCAGCTGGAGCACCAATTCTACTTTTAATTTGTTTGATCTTAATAGTTGACATATTTCCTCCTTATCCTCTAAATACTTTATCCATACTAACACCTCTATTCTGAGCTACAGTTCTTGCATCTCTCATCTCACCTAAAGCTATAATTGTAGCTTTAACAAGATTGTGAGGATTAGAAGAACCTTTAGATTTAGCCAAAACATCAGTTACACCAACGCTTTCAAGTACTGCACGCATAGCACCACCTGCTACAACACCTGTACCGTGTGAAGCTGGTTTAATGAATACTTCAGCACCGCCAAATCTTGCAGTTTGTTCATGAGGAACGGTTCCTTTCAAAACTGGCACTTTAATTAAGTTCTTTTTAGCTGACTCAACACCTTTAGCGATTGCTGCAGTTACTTCACCAGCTTTACCAAGTCCCCAACCAATAACACCATCTTCGTTACCAACAACTACTATTGCAGAAAAACTGAAAGTTCTACCACCCTTTGTTACTTTTGTAACACGATTAATAGCAACTAATCTGTCTTTAAGCTCAATATCACTTGATATTTTAAATCGATTACTTATTCCTGCCATAATAATTAAAATTTAAGTCCACCGTTACGAGCAGCATCAGCTACCTCTTTTACTCTCCCATGATATAAGTAACCATTACGATCGAATACAACAGTTGTAATACCTGCTTCCTGCGCTTTTTTAGCGATTAATTCGCCAACTTTAGCAGCTTGTTCTTTCTTTGCTAATTTTTCTTCAAGTCCAAGAGAAGAAGCAGAAGCTAAAGTTTTTCCACACAAATCATCAATGATTTGAACATAGATTTGTTTGTTACTTCTAAACACACTCATACGTGGACATCCGGTAGTACCAGAGATCTTATTACGTACTCTGTATTTAATTTTAATTCGTCTTTCTATTTTTGTTGTCATGATAATACAAATTTATGTAAATTACTTAGCACCGGCTGATTTGCCCGATTTTCTGCGAATTTCTTCTCCAACAAATTTAATACCTTTACCTTTATATGGTTCTGGCTTACGGAAAGAACGTATTTTTGAACAAACTTGACCTAGTAACTGTTTGTCACAAGATTCTAAAATGATAAGAGGATTCTTATTTCTTTCAGACTTTGTTTCAACTTTAACTTCTGAAGGCAATTGCAAGAAAATATTATGTGAATAACCAAGAGCAAATTCGATAATGTTACCATTGTTTGTTGCACGGTAACCAACACCAACTAACTCAAGCTCTTTCTTGTAACCTTCAGAAACACCAACAACCATATTATTAATCAAAGAACGATAAAGACCATGAAATGCTCTTTCTTGTCTTTCATCGCTATTACGAGTCAATAAAATCTGATCATCAGCTACCTCCACTTTAATAAGCGGATTAACATACTGACTTAATTCTCCCTTTGGTCCTTTTACAGTAACCACATCATCTTTCAGAGTAACAGATACTCCTGCTGGGATACTAATGGGTAATTTTCCTATTCTAGACATTGCTTATTCCTCCTAAATTAATATACATAACACAAGACTTCTCCGCCAATCTTAAGCTCAGCAGCCTCTTTGTTAGTCATTACACCTTTGGAAGTAGATATTATAGCAATACCCAAACCATTAATAACACGTGGCATATCTTTGTATCCAGTATACTTACGTAAACCTGGAGAAGATATTCTAATCAATTTTTTGATTGCGTTTACTTTGTTAACGGAATCATACTTCAAGGCAACCTTAATAGTTCCTTGAGGTCCATCTTCTACAAACTTGTAATTAAGAATGTAGCCTTTCTCAAAAAGGATTTTTGTAATTTCCTTTTTAAGGTTAGAGGCAGGAATTTCAACAACTCTGTGCTTTGCACCGATTGCGTTTCTCAACCTCGTTAAATAATCTGCTATTGGATCAGTCATATAAAATTTGTTAAATTAATCAGGCATTCCTGACAATATTTAAAAAAATAATTTACCAGCTTGCTTTTTTAACTCCGGGAATAAGACCATTAGATGCCATTTCACGAAATTGAATTCTTGAAATACCAAACTGACGAATATAGCCCTTTGGACGACCAGTTAATTTACAACGATTGTGTAAACGAACAGGTGATGCATTCTTAGGCAAAGCCTGTAATGCATCATAATCACCGTCTTTTTTTAACTGAGCTCTCTTTTCAGCATATTTGGCTACAAGTTTTGCTCTCTTTACTTCGCGAGCTTTCATTGATTCTTTTGCCATAATATATTAGTCTTTTTTTGAGTTTTTAAAAGGTAAACCAAATTCTTTCAATAAAGCATATCCTTCTTCATCTGACTGAGCAGTTGTAACAAAAGTTATGTTCATACCAAGAATTTTAGTAATACTATCAATGTTGATTTCAGGGAAAATAATTTGTTCCTGAATACCTAAAGTATAGTTACCTTTACCATCAAATTTACTTTCGATACCTTTAAAGTCACGAATACGAGGCAAAGCAACACGAACCAATTTTTCTAGGAATTCATACATTCTTTCACGACGTAAAGTAACCATCACACCGATAGGCATTTTTTTACGTAACTTAAAGTTTGCAATATCCTTACGAGAAATTGTAGCTACAGCTTTCTGACCAGTAATCGCAGTCATCTCATTTATTGCAACTTCAATAATTTTCTTATCAGCAACAGCAGATCCTAAACCTTGATTGATAACAATCTTTTTAAGAACTGGAACTTGCATAGATGAGCTATATTGAAATTGCTCTTTTAATGCAGGCGCAATACGCTCTGCATATTCTTTCTTAAGGCTAGCAGTATTACTCATTACTTAATCTCCTCTCCTGATTTTTTAGAATAACGCACTAAAGTTCCATCAGAACTTTCTTTTCTCCCAACACGTGTTGCTTTTCCAGTCTTCGGATCTACAAGGTTTAAGTTAGAGATATGTATAGAAGCTTCTTGCTTTACAATACCACCTTGAGGGTTCTTAGCATTTGGTTTAGTACTTTTAGATACCAAATTCATGCCTTCAACAATTGCACGTCCTTTTTTAACAAGAACTTTCAACACGCGTCCAGTTTTGCCTTTATCTTCACCGGCATTGACCAAAACTGTGTCGCCTTTTTTAATATGTAATTTACTCATTACTTAAATCTTTTACAAAATTAAAGTACCTCTGGTGCTAATGATACAACCTTCATGTTTGTAGCACGAAGTTCTCTCGCAACCGGTCCAAAGATTCTACTTCCTCTAATTTCACCTGCGTTATTTAACAAAACACAAGCATTATCATCAAAACGAATGTACGAACCATCAGCACGACGGATTTCTTTCTTTGTACGTACAATCAAAGCTTTAGACACTGCACCTTTTTTAATATCACTCGAAGGGATAACACTTTTTACTGAAACTACAATAACATCCCCAACAGAAGCATAACGACGTCCTGTGCCACCCAAAACACGGATACACAAAACTTCTTTAGCTCCACTGTTGTCACATACTGTAAGTCTGGATTCTGTTTGTATCATAATTACTTAGCTCTTTCAATTATTTCAACTACTCTCCATCTCTTTGTCTTACTCAAAGGACGAGTCTCACTGATTCTAACAGTGTCACCAATGTTACAATCATTATTTTCATCATGAGCATGGTATTTCTTCGTTTTACTTACGAACTTACCATAGATAGGGTGTTTTTCTTTAAACTTAGCTGCAACAGTAATAGTTTTATCCATTTTGTTGCTAAGAACAACCCCAGTTCTTTCTTTTCTTAAATTTCTAGCTTCCATCAAACCCATTATTTATTGTTAAGTTCTCTTTGGCGTAATTCTGATTTCATACGCGCAATCGTCCTGCGTAACTGTTTTATTTGTGCAGGATTATCCAAAGGGGAGATAGAATGGTTTAACACCATTTGGTTATAGCCGGCTACTTCAGCCTCAATTCTTTCTACCAGTTCTTTGGTATTTATTTCTCTAATTTCTGCAATTTTCATAAACATTATGCATTTTGATTTTGAGTATCATAATCACGTCTTACTATAAACTTAGTAGTGACAGGAAGCTTCTGAGCTGCTAAACGCAATGCTTCTTTAGCGATTTCATAAGATACGCCTTCTACTTCAATCATAATTCTACCAGGAGTAACAGGAGCTACAAATCCTTCAGGACTACCTTTACCTTTACCCATACGTACTTCGGCTGGTTTCTTTGTAATAGGTTTATCCGGAAATATTCTGATCCAAATCTGGCCTTGACGTTGCATATATCTAGTAACAGCAATACGGGCAGCTTCAATTTGTCTACCTGTAATCCATTTATTTTGCAAAGCTTTTATACCAAAAGAACCAAAAGCGAGTTGGTTGCCTCTTTGGGCATTACCTTTCATGCGACCCTTTTGTTGTCTTCTGAATTTTGTCTTTTTCGGTTGTAACATAATTTCCTAAAATTCAAATTCGTTTTAGCGATTATTTTTCTTTCTTTTGAAGTTTTTCCCACCGTCTCTGCTACCTGCATTACCACGGCCTCCTTCTTTGCTTTGAGTAAAGTTAGGAGCAAGTTCTTTCTTGCCAAAAACTTCACCTCTACAAATCCAAACTTTCACACCAAGAAGTCCAACCTTAGTCAATGCTTCAGCATGACAATAGTCAATATCTGCTCTAAATGTGTGTAACGGAGTTCTTCCTTCCTTATACATCTCAGAACGAGCCATTTCAGCTCCATTCAAACGTCCTGAAATTTGCACTTTGATACCTTCTGCTCCCATACGCATTGTATTTGCGATAGCCATTTTAATAGCACGACGATAAGCAATCTTACCCTCTACCTGGCGAGCAATGTTATTTGCTACAATTACAGCATCTAACTCAGGTCTTTTTACTTCAAAGATATTAATTTGAATATCTTTATCAGTGATCTTCTTCAACTCTTCTTTTAACTTATCAACTTCCTGACCACCCTTACCGATGATAATACCTGGACGGGCTGTACATACGGTTATTGTAACAAGTTTCAGTGTGCGCTCAATAACTATTCTTGATACGCTTGCTTTTGCAAGTCTTGCATTAAGATATTTACGAATCTTGCTATCTTCTAGCAAAGAATCACCATAATTATCGCCACCATACCAATTGGAATCCCATCCTCTGATAATTCCTAAACGGTTACTTATTGGATTAACTTTTTGTCCCATCTAGCTTAATTTTGATTATCATTAGTACTCTTAGAATCAACGAACAAAGTCACGTGATTTGAGCGTTTACGAATTCTGTAACCTCTCCCCTGTGGTGCTGGTCTCATTCTTTTCAATGTTGCTCCACAATCAACAAAAATCTTTGTTACAAATAATTCACCGCTTTCTGCTTTACGTTCGTTTTTCTGTTCCCAGTTAGCAATAGCAGAGCGCAACAATTTCTCAACTCTTGCAGAAGCTTCTTTCGATGAAAACTTCAAAACACCAAGAGCTCTGTTCACTTCCATACCACGGATCATATCAGCCACAAGACGCATCTTACGTGGAGAGGTCGGAACATTTTGCAATTTGGCAAAATACATGGTTTTAAGGGCTTCTTTTCTTTTATCAGCCGATATTTTCTTTCTTGCTCCCATTATTTTTTATTACTTTATTATTTCAGATTTAATATATCCTGTTAACGTTTCTTGTTACCAGCATGGCCTCTGAAAGTACGAGTAGGAGAGAATTCTCCTAACTTGTGCCCAACCATGTTTTCGGTAACGTAAACAGGAATAAATTTATTTCCGTTATGAACTGCAATAGTATGCCCAACAAAATCAGGCGAAATCATTGAAGCTCTAGCCCAAGTCTTAACAACAGCTTTTTTGCCTGACTCATTCATAGCAAGCACTTTTGTTTCAAGCTTAATATTAATATAAGGACCTTTTTTTAATGAACGACTCATAGTTTACTCAATTAATCAGATTACTTTTTTCTTCTCTCAATAATATACTTAGAAGATTGCTTCTTTGGAGCTCTAGTCTTCAAGCCCTTAGCATACAATCCCTTACGAGATCTTGGATGACCTCCAGAAGCGCGGCCTTCACCACCACCCATTGGGTGATCAACTGGGTTCATAACAACACCACGGTTACGAGGACGACGACCTAACCATCTTGAACGTCCAGCTTTACCAGAGCATTCCAATCCATGATCAGAGTTACCAACGCTACCAATTGTAGCTTTACATGTACTAAGTATTTGTCTTACTTCACCAGAAGGCAATTTAATAACACAATATTTGCCTTCTCTTGAAGTCAACTGAGCAAAATTACCTGCAGATCTAACCAAAGCAGCACCTTGACCAGGACGCAACTCAATGTTATGAATTACAGTACCAACAGGGATATTTTGTAAAGGAAGTGCATTACCAATCTCTGGCGCTGCATTCTCACCTGACATAAGAGTATTACCTACTTGTAATCCATTGGGAGCAATAATATATCTTTTTTCACCATCGGCATAAAATAACAAAGCGATACGAGCCGAACGATTCGGATCGTATTCTATTGTTTTTACTACTGCCGGAACACCGTCTTTATTTCTCTTGAAATCAACGATTCTGATTTTCTTCTTATGACCACCGCCAATATAGCGCATAGTCATCTTTCCTTCGTTGTTACGACCACCAGAAGAAAGCTTACCAAACACAAGAGATTTTTCTGGTACTGATGCAGTTATCTCCTCATAAGTACCAATAATTTTATGTCTTTGCCCCGGTGTTGTGGGCTTAAATTTACGTACTGCCATTTTTATTAAATATTGCTATAAAAATCAATAGTATCTCCTTCTTTCAATGTCACAACTGCTTTTTTATAAGCATTTGTTCTACCATTGATCATTCCAGCCTTTGTATAACGACTTTTATTCTTACCGGAATAACGAATTGTATTTACATCAACAACTGTAACATTGTATAATGCTTCGACTGCGCTCTTAATTTCCAATTTGTTAGCTTCAGGACGCACGATAAATCCGAAACGATTTAACTTTTCAGATGCAGCAGTCATTTTCTCTGTAACTAACGGTTTAATAATAATTCCCATTATTTAAGCCTCCTTTTTCATTAAGATACTGTCAATAGCTGAAAGAGAACTTTCAGTAAGCACCAATGCGCCAGCATTCAATACATTGTAAGTATTTAATCCAGCGACAGTTAATACATTAGCTCTCTCGATATTACGAGCCGACAAATATACGTTTTTATTTGGTTCTGATAATACAAAAAGTAACTTTTTGTCAGAAACTTTAAGATTATTTATCAATGCTACAAAATCTTTAGTCTTTGGAGTTTCAAAAGAGAAATCTTCAACAACTACAATAGCATTACCTTGAGCCTTGTAAGATAAAGCTGATTTTCTAGCTAAAGACTTAACTTTCTTATTCAACTTAAAGAAATAGTCTCTTGGCTTAGGACCAAAAACTCTTGCACCACCAACAAATACAGGTGAATTAATATCACCAGAACGTGCTCCACCAGTACCTTTTTGTTTTTTCAACTTTCTAGTACTACCTGAAAGTTCACTTCTTTCTTTTGATTTGTGAGTTCCCTGACGTTGACTAGCCATAAATTGTTTTACATCCAAATAAATAGCATGGTCATTAGGCTCAATTCCGAAGATTGATTCATTTAACGTAATCTTTCTTCCAGTGTCTTCACCTTTAATGTTATATACGTTAACTTCCATTATTTCTCAATTATTACGATTGAACCTTTGCATCCCGGAATAGAACCTTTAATCAATAAAAGGTTGTGTTCTGGAATAACTTTTAAAACTCGCAAATTTTGAACAGTAACTCTGTCACCGCCCATTTGTCCACCCATTCGCATTCCTTTGAATACTTTTGCTGGGTAAGAACAAGCACCGATAGAACCCGGTTTACGTAAACGGTTGTGCTGTCCGTGAGTAGACTGTCCAACACCACCAAATCCGTGTCTTTTAACTACACCCTGAAAACCTTTACCCTTAGAAGTTGCAATAACGTCTACAAATACTGCATCATTAAACAACTCTACAGAGATTGTGTCTCCTAGATTAAGTTCATTTTCAAATTCTTTGAACTCGGCCAAGTGTCTCTTTGGTGTTACTTTGGCTTTAGCGAAGTGTCCCATTAATGGCTTAGTAGTATGTTTTTCCTTTTTTTCCTGGAAACCTACTTGAACAGCTTCGTAACCATCTTTTTCAACTGTTTTCAGTTGAGTAACAACACAAGGACCTGCTTCGATAACAGTGCATGGTACATTTTTACCATCGGCACTGAAAACGGATGTCATTCCGATTTTCTTTCCTAATAATCCTGGCATTTCACTTTTTTTTAATTATCAAACTTTAATTTCTACTTCTACTCCGCTTGGCAATTCCAGCTTCATCAAAGCGTCAACAGTCTTAGCTGTAGAGCTATAAATGTCAATCAATCTTTTGAATGAAGACAATTGAAATTGTTCTCTGGATTTTTTGTTAACAAAAGTAGAGCGGTTCACTGTAAAGATACGCTTGTGCGTAGGAAGAGGTATAGGGCCACTTACGATGGCACCTGTAGTCTTCACAGTTCTTACGATCTTCTCAGCTGACTTGTCAACCAAGTTGTGATCGTAAGACTTCAACTTAATTCTAATTTTTTGGCTCATATTTATTTTTAACTATAATTTTATACTAAATCAACACGTCCCTTAACTTCTTCAAGAACTGTTTTAGCAATAGAAGAAGAAACCTTCTCATAATGTGAGAATGTCATAGATGATGTTGCACGACCAGAAGTGATAGTACGTAATGAAGTTACATAACCGAACAATTCTGACATAGGAACTTTAGCTTTTACGATTCTTGCACCTGTACGACTAGATTCCATACCTTCAACCTGACCACGACGTTTGTTTAAGTCTCCGATTACATCACCCATACTTTCTTCTGGAGTTACAACCTCAAGACTCATAATTGGTTCAAGAAGAGCAGGACCAGCTTTAGCACAAGCGTTTTTGTAAGCCTGGATAGCACAGATTTCAAATGATAACTGGTCAGAGTCAACTGGGTGGAAAGATCCATCAGTCAAAGTAACCTTTAAAGTATCAAGAGGGAATCCTGCAAGCACACCATTCTTCATTGCACTTAAGAAACCTTTCTGTACAGCAGGGATAAATTCTTTAGGAATATTACCACCTTTTACTTCGTCAATAAATTGAAGAGTTCCTTCGAAGCCTTCGTCAGCTGGACCAATATTTACAATGATATCAGCAAACTTACCACGACCACCAGATTGTTTTTTGTAAACTTCACGAAGGTTTACAGTCTTAGTGATTGCTTCTTTGTAAGATACCTGAGGACGACCTTGGTTACATTCTACCTTAAACTCACGTTTCAAACGGTCGATGATAATATCCAAGTGAAGCTCACCCATACCAGCAATAACTGTCTGACCACTTTGCTCGTCTGTTTTAACAGTGAAAGTTGGATCTTCTTCAGCTAACTTAATTAATCCGTTAGTAAGCTTATCCATATCTTTCTGAGTTTTTGGCTCAACAGCAATAGCAATTACAGGATCTGGGAAGTCCATTGATTCAAGAACGATTGGTTTATTTTCATCGCAAAGAGTATCACCTGTACGAATATCTTTGAAACCAACACCTGCACCAATATCACCAGCACCAATTACTTCAACTGGGTTTTGTTTATTTGAATGCATCTGGAATAAACGAGAAACACGTTCTTTCTTTCCAGAGCGAGAGTTATAGATATAAGAACCAGCATCAATCTTACCTGAATAAACACGGAAGAAAGTCAAACGACCAACGTAAGGGTCAGTAGCAATCTTAAATGCCAAAGCAGAAGTAGCTTCATCTTCAGATGGCTTTCTATCTTCTTCTTCACCTGTATCAGGGTTAGTACCAACTACAGCTTCTGTATCAAGAGGAGAAGGTAAGAATGCACAAACATAGTCTAACAAAGTTTGAACACCTTTATTCTTAAATGAAGAACCACAAAGCATTGGAACGATAGCCATCTGAACAGTTGCCTTACGAAGAGCATTAATAACTTCTTCTTGAGTGATAGTTGAAGGATCATCAAAGAATTTCTCCATCAAAGTATCATCAAATTCAGCAACAGATTCAAGCATCTTACCTCTCCACTCGTTGCATTCATCAATAAGTTCTGCTGGAATTTCTTCTTCAGAATAGTCCGCACCCATTGACTCATCATGCCAGTAGATAGCTTTCATTTTAATAAGGTCTACCAAACCTTTGAAGTTTTCTTCAGCACCGATTGGAACAACGATAGGACAAGGATTAGCTCCTAATACGTCTTTCATTTGGCGTACAACTTCAAAGAAGTCTGCACCAGAACGGTCCATTTTGTTCACATATCCAATACGAGGAACGTTATATTTATCAGCTTGTCTCCAAACAGTTTCAGATTGTGGTTCTACACCACCAACTGCACAATAAGTAGCAACTGCACCATCCAATACACGAAGAGAACGTTCTACCTCAGCGGTAAAGTCAACGTGTCCCGGAGTGTCAATCAAGTTGATTTTAAATGTATTGTCGTTCCATTTCCATTTGGTAGTTGTAGCCGCAGATGTAATAGTAATACCACGTTCTTGTTCCTGAGCCATCCAGTCCATAGTTGCAGCACCTTCGTGCACTTCACCAATCTTATGAGTAAGACCAGTATAGAAAAGGATACGTTCAGAAGTTGTAGTTTTACCAGCATCAATGTGAGCCATGATACCAATATTACGAGTCAAATGTAAATCTTGTTTTGCCATCTTATTCTACAATTTAAAATCTGAAATGAGCAAATGCACGGTTAGCTTCAGCCATTCTATGCATATCTTCTTTACGCTTAAATGCACCACCTTGTTCGTTGAATGCATCAATAATTTCAGCTGCTAATTTATCAGCCATGCATTTTCCGCCTCTTTTACGTGCGTACAAAATCAAGTTCTTCATAGAAACTGATTCTTTACGATCAGGACGAATTTCAGTAGGAACTTGGAATGTTGCACCACCAACACGTCTAGATTTTACTTCAACTTGAGGAGTGATATTATCTAATGCTTTTTTCCAGATTTCCAATGAGGTTTTTTCCTCGTTAGGAAGTTTAGCCTTAACAGTTTCTAAGGCTGCGTAGAAAATTTCGTATGAAGTATTTTTCTTACCATCATACATCAAGTGGTTTACAAATTTAGAAACCTTTTGATCATTAAACACGGGATCCGGAAGGATAACCCGTTTTTTTGGTTTTGCTTTTCTCATTTGTTTGAAAAATAATGTTTTGTTTTTGGCTGCATTAATTCGTCTTCAACATCCCCGCTGGGGTATTTACTCAACCTTTATAGCTTATTCCAACAAATCAAAACGGAATTTGTATTTTTTTTAATCTAAAAAATAGCTCAGCTAACGATCGAAATTACTTTTTCTTTCCTTTAGCTGGAGCTGCTGCTTGTCCTGGTTTTGGACGTTTTGCACCGTATTTAGAACGTCTTTGAGTACGTCCTGCAACACCCGCTGTATCTAACGTACCACGAACGATGTGATAACGTACACCCGGAAGGTCTTTTACACGACCACCACGTACTAATACGATAGAGTGTTCTTGCAAGTTATGTCCTTCTCCTGGAATGTACGAGTTAACTTCCTTCTGGTTTGTTAAGCGCACACGAGCTACTTTACGCATTGCAGAGTTAGGCTTCTTTGGAGTTGTTGTGTAAACTCTCACGCAAACACCACGTCTTTGAGGACATGAGTCTAACGCTGGAGACTTACTTTTGTCAACCAAAACGGCCCTTCCTTTTCTTACTAATTGCTGAATTGTAGGCATTTTTAATTGTTTTTTAATTATTATATTATTGTTATATTAATTTCAAAAGTGTACATTTTGGGGTGCAAAAATACGAAATATATTTGAATAACCAATTGATTATTCAAAGTTTTTTCTATTTATCAGCAAAAATAGCTTTTTAACAGAACTAAAAGCACTGAAACACCTCAAACTATATGTATCTTACTAAGAAACAAGCCTTAAGCTTCTCCTGCGAAACCAGGAATTGGCTGCATAGAATTTTCTTCGTTCAAACGAATCGGACCAAAAGAATTTTCATATTTACGCACATTATCTTCCAAAGCTCTCATTAATCTTTTGGCATGTTCCGGAGTTAAAATCACACGACTTTTTACACCAGCTTTTGGTAAGCCCGGCATTACCCTTATAAAGTCTACAATAAATTCAGAACTGGAATGAGTTATAACAGCCAGATTAGCATAAGTTCCCTGAGCGACTTCATCACTCAATTCTATCTGTAACTGATTTGTTGGGTTTTCATTATTCATTTCTAAGCAAATTTCTTCATGATTAATTTGGCTGCAAAGATAGCAAATTGCTATTAGAATATTGTAAATTAAGCTTTTAATTTATCACAAAACAATAAACAAATTTTAATTTCAATTGAATATTTACAAGAAGATGAGTCATTATTATGAGATAACATTTAATCGTGCGGAAAAAAAACTAATATTTCTGCATTTATAGGGGGTGAAAATAATTTTTCCGCAGCTTACAATCAACCTATTAGCTCAAAAAGTAAAACGGATTGTCAGAAAACAACCTTAAGTTTTACTCATACTCAACCTCTTGCCGAGTTAAAATATGTTTCATTTCTAATTATCAAAGCATTATGATGTTACATTCGTTTTAAAGAAATGAAAATTCACTTCAAGAAAAACGCCAAAATAATTTAAGTTTTAAATAGCAGCAATAACAAATTAAAAAGAAGAAAAGGCATTAAAACACTCTACAATAGGGATATTTCTTATTTTTTAAAACAAGAATAATATCAAAACTTATATAATTATAATTACATTTCAAATATTTTATATACTTTTGCAAGCAAACAAAACGATTATAGACTTATGAAAAAGATTTTTAGCACTCTTTTGATAGCAATCTGCTTACTTCTTGCTATCCCTGCACAAGCACAAATTAAATTTGGTGTAAAAGGTGGATTGAACCTTGTAAATGCTGATTTTTCAGGATTAAAAGAGAACTTCAAGACTGACAACATGTCTGGTTTCTTTATTGGACCAATGATAGACATTAATATTCCTATCGTAGGATTAGGAATTGATGGAGCTATTGTTTACAATGAAAAAGGGACTAAGATTACTAACACAAAAACAAATGATGATGTTACCAACAAACGTAAATCTTTTGATATTCCAGTCAACCTGAAATATTCTATCGGGTTAGGAAGTATGGCAAGTGTATTTGTTGCTGCTGGTCCTAATTTCTCGTTTGATATCAATAGTGATAATCTGGCTACCGACTTAACAAGCATTGCAACTCAGGCTATTTCGGGTACAACACCTTCAATCGATAATAAGAAGGCTGAGGTTTCATTAAACATCGGTGGTGGTGTTAAATTGCTACGCCATTTACAGGTTGGTTTGAACTATAACTTACCATTAACAGATTCAGCAAGCGGTGATTTAGGTGAACTAGCAAAAGATATTAACGTTTCTTTCAAAAGCAAAACAAAAATGTGGCAAGTTTCTGTAGCCTACATTTTCTAAAAACATTTATCTTATATAAAAAAGGAGGTTTCTCATTTATGGGAAGCCTCCTTTTTTTATATCTTTGCCATACTCAAAAAAAAGAAATAGTGTGAAAAAGTTTGCAGACGTTATATTGCCTCTACCTTTACCCAAATGCTTTACTTATTCTATACCAGAAGATATAGCAAATAATATAAAAATTGGGTGTAGGATAATTGTACCCTTCGGACGCAAAAAGTTCTACACTGCAATTGTATACAACATACATTTTTCTGCCCCCGAAGGATATGAGACAAAAGAGGTAGCAACCATTCTTGATTCCGAGCCAATACTCCTTCCTATACAATTCAAGTTCTGGGAGTGGATTTCTTCATATTATCTTTGCACGCAAGGCGATGTTTATAAAGCCGCACTACCCTCAGGTTTAAAACTAGAGAGCGAAACAATTGTAGAGTACAATCCCGATTTCGACTATTCGGTTCAACTATCAGAGAAAGAACAAATATTAATAAATCTGATGGAGAACAAACCCGAGCAATCGGTTACTCTACTGGAAAAAGAGAGCGGATTGAAAAACCTTCTGCCAACAATTAAATCGCTGCTTGATAAAGAGGCTATCTTTATTAAAGAGGAGCTGAAACGAAATTATCAGCCTAAAGTGGAAATCCGGGTTCGCCTAACTGACTATGCAAAAGAAGAAACCAATCTTCAGAAAATTTTCGATGAGTTGAAGCGTGCCCAGAAACAACTTGCACTTTTGATGAAGTATCTGGAGCTATCTCATTTTCACAGCAGTAAAAGCATCAAGGAGGTCAGTAAAAAGGAACTGATAAAGAAAACAGATGCTTTACCTGCAGCTCTTAACAGTCTGGTCGATAAAAATATTTTTGAGGTTTATAAACAAGAAATTGGCCGTTTGGATACTTCAGAGAAGCCTACTTTGGAAATTAACCCGCTTAACGAATATCAGCAACAGGCTTACCAAGAGATTCTTACTAGCTTCAAAAAGAAGAATGTATGTCTGCTTCATGGAGTAACATCCAGCGGAAAAACAGAAATCTATATTCATCTTATAGAAAGAACAATAAAAGAAGGAAAGCAAGTTCTTTATTTACTTCCTGAGATTGCGCTGACTACTCAGATAACCGAACGTTTAAAGCGGGTATTTGGTAATAAGTTAGGCATCTACCATTCTAAATTCTCGGATGCTGAGAGGGTGGAAATCTGGCGCAAGCAATTAGGAAACGATGGGTACAATATTATACTTGGAGTTCGTTCTTCTATTTTTCTGCCATTCCACAAACTTGGTTTAGTAATTGTAGACGAAGAGCACGAAAATACATACAAGCAATATGATCCGACCCCGCGTTATCATGCGCGTAACGCAGCAATTGTTCTGGCATCATTATATGGGGCAAAGACATTATTGGGAACAGCCACTCCTTCTGTTGAGACTTATTATAATGCCACAAAAGGGAAATATGGATTAGTAGAACTTAATGAAAGATATAAGGATATTCAATTACCCGAGATTCTACCGGTTGATATCAAGGAACTTGCACGCAAGAAACGGATGAACGGGCAATTCTCTCCTTTTCTATTGGAGCACGTACGCAAGGCATTAGAGAATAAAGAGCAAGTGATTCTTTTCCAAAACAGAAGAGGCTTTGCTCCGATGATTGAATGCAAAACCTGTGGATGGGTTCCCCGATGTAAAAATTGTGATGTGAGTCTTACTTATCACAAAGGAATAAATCAGCTCACCTGTCATTATTGTGGTTATACTTATCAGTTACCACGTTCTTGCCCGGCTTGCGAAGGAGTGGAATTAGTAAACCGTGGATTTGGAACTGAAAAGGTAGAGGATGATATAAAGACTATATTCCCCGAAGCAAGGGTTGCCCGTATGGATTTAGATACGACCCGAACCCGCACAGCTTACGAGAAGATTATCGCAAACTTTGAGCAGAGAAAAACAGATATACTAATCGGCACCCAGATGGTTTCGAAAGGACTGGATTTTGATAATGTCAGCGTGGTAGGTATTCTGAATGCCGACACAATGCTTAATTATCCCGATTTCCGTTCTTACGAACGTGCTTATCAGCTAATGGCGCAAGTATCAGGAAGAGCTGGAAGAAAAAATAAACAAGGTTTGGTTATATTGCAGACAAAGTCGATAGATCATCCAATTATCCACCAGGTAATTGCAAACAATTATCAGCAGATGTTTGCCAGTCAGTTAGCAGAACGTCAGATGTTCCGATATCCGCCATATTACAGGCTTGTTTATGTATACCTTAAAAACAGAAACGCCGACTTGCTCGATACAATGGCTCGCACTATGGCCGAAAGACTTAGAAGTATATTTGGTAATCGTGTACTGGGTCCGGATAATCCTCCGGTAGCTCGTATTCAGATGCTTTTTATCAAAAAAATCATTGTAAAGATTGAATATAATGCATCAATGGAGAAAGCTCGCGCTCTGTTATTGCAAGTGCAGAAAGAGATGATTGAAGACGAGCGATTTAAATCATTAATCGTGTATTACGACGTAGACCCATTTTAATTTATGAGCGAAAAAACAAAATACAGAATTCTATTCGTATGTCTTGGAAATATTTGTCGTTCACCACTGGCAGAAGGAATTATGCAAACCTATCTTGAAAGAGAAGGATTAAACAATACTATAAAAGTCGACTCAGCCGGTATTCTCAGCTATCATCAGGGAGAATTGCCTGATTCGCGAATGCGTGCTCATGCTGCAAAAAGGGGCTATAACTTAGTAAGTCGTTCCCGACCGATGAGAAGTGACGATTTTGATAATTTCGATCTGATATTAGGTATGGACGACCGCAATATTGATGATCTTAAGGATTTGGCTCCATCTATCGAAGCAATGCAGAAAATTGGCCGTATGACAGATTTCTGCCAACGTATTCCTGCAGATTATGTGCCCGACCCCTACTTTGGCGGTGCTTCTGGATTCGAAAAAGTTTTGGATATTCTGGAGGATGCTTGCGAAGGACTATTGGAATATTTAAAAAACATGCCCGAACAATAAAATTCTCTTGTACAAAAGAAAACAATCTTCTGTACAAAACAATTAAATCTTTTGTACAGAAGAATTAATTGTTTTGTACAGCATTTAATTTATTATTCTCTTCGTTTCTATTAATTAATTCCGGGTATCTGATACGCGTATGATAAATTGTACGAAGTTTCTCTTTAAAAACAATTTTCACAGTAGCAATGTCTCTAAATGTAATAGGACAGTACTTAAAGCATCCATCTGCAATCTGTGAATCAATTATCTTCTCTACTAAATTACTTATAGATTCTTCTGTATATTCAGGCAAACTACGAGAAGCCGCTTCTACTGAATCCGCCATCATCAATATGGCTGTTTCCTTAGAAAAAGGATTAGGTCCCGGATAAGTAAAGACCTCTTCGTTAACTTCTTTATCGGGATTTTCATTCTTAAATGATACATAGAAATACTTAGTCTTACTTAACCCGTGGTGTGTGCGAATAAAATCCTTGATTACTTTAGGTAAATTGTGCTTTTCGGCAAGTTTCAATCCATCGGTTACATGGTGAATTACAACCTGTGCACTTTGTTCATAACTCAATGACTTATGAGGATTTACTCCCGATTGGTTTTCAGTAAAGAAAGCCGGATTTTCCATTTTTCCAATATCATGATAAAGAGCTCCGGTTCTCACCAGCTGACTTTTGCCCCCTACCCTGATAGCTGCTTCAGCTGCCAAATTAGCCACCTGCATTGAATGTTGGAATGTTCCAGGTGCAACCTCGGACAGTTTACGCAACAAAGGATTATTAATATTCGAAAGTTCAACCAAGGTTACATTAGATGTAAATCCAAATATTTTCTCAAACATGAACAACAGCGGATAAGCAAAGAGCAGCAATATGCCGTTAATCATGAAGTTTACATACATGCTTAGATTAAGCTTTGAAAGATCTGTTTCATGAATTAGTTCCATAGAGAAATTCAAAAGTGCATAACCAAGAACAATTAAAAATGCAGACCGGAACAATTGTGAACGCTGAGATAATTCTCTTAAACTAAATATTGCTATTATGCCCGCTGTTAATTGAAGCAAAATAAATTCATAAGGATAACGCAAGGTTATTGAACATATTAAGATGGTTAAGGTGTGGGTCATAAATGCTGTGCGCGAATCAAGGAATATTCTTATAATAATCGGCAACATAGCATAAGGAACCATATAAACACTGAAAAAGTTATACTTAACCATGAAAGCTGTAATCACAGAAAAAAAGATCGTCAGCGTAAACAGCAATGACAAACCGCCTTTCTGTTGATAATAATCCTTTCTGAATAAATCAAGAAACAGCATAAAGCAAAACATTAGGATACTAACAAAAAGAACTTGTCCAAGCAAAATAAAACGTTGCTGATTGACAGACGCATTTCTTTTTATTGATTCTTTCTGCAAAGACTCCAAAATATGAAAAGTGCGATCATTAACAATCTCCCCCCTGTCAATTATCTTTTGACCAGACTGAACAAGCCCGGTAGCCCACGAAATTGTGCCAAGAAGTTCTGTCTTTACGGATTCGGATTTCTTCCTATCAAAGACTAAATTGGGTATAATATAATTATCCAGATCACATTGTCTTAGGATTTCTTTGTTAAAATGAATAGTGTCTGCTTTCAGTAAATATTCATAAGCTGTTTTTATGGTAAAAAGCTCAGCAGAAGGCTTTGAATTTGCCATTTTTTTCTCTGTAATCATAACAGTCTGAATATTATCTTTTTTAAGATTACCCATGTCGGCACTAGAGACAACACCCCGTTTATAAATACCTTTCAGTACAGTATTTATATGCTGGTAATAATAAACTGAAAGCATTTTGCTTTTAAGCCTTCCTTGATAGTCGGACTTAAGTTTCGACAGAGCCTTTTGCTCCATTCTTTGATTGTAGATAAAGTAGGGCTGATAAAACCTCATTATACTATCCTGCTCTTGCTTAACCAAGGCTTCATCTTTGTAAATTGGGAAGTCAAAAGAAGCTGTCAGCAACCCATATTTCCAAGGCTTGTTAATATCAAATTGATAGTTAAATTTCCCGCTTCGAGGTAAAAAGTACACAATAACAGCCACTGTTGCCAGGAATATCAGGGCCTTAAATATCAAATCTTTATAAGTAGAACGTTTTTTATTTCTTAACTTATTCATTTTATTCAAATTTTGTCGAAAAATACAAAAAAAAACAATAAGAACACTCTTTTTTACCATTAAGACCAATACAAACATCAAAGTTATGCTGTAGTTCGGAAAAAATAGATTAATTTTGCCCCGATTTTTATTTTATATAAAACAATATGACAGAAAGAAAAGTAAGAGTTCGTTTTGCTCCAAGCCCCACAGGAGCATTACATATTGGCGGTGTGCGTACTGCATTATATAACTATTTATTTGCTCGTCAGCACGGTGGTGATATGATTTTCCGTATAGAAGATACGGATTCTCAACGCTTTGTTCCAGGAGCAGAAGAATATATTATCGAAGCTTTCAAATGGTTAGGCGTAGAGTTTGATGAAGGTGTAAGTTTCGGAGGAAATTATGGACCTTACCGTCAATCAGAACGCAAAGAAATATACAAGAAGTATGTTAAAATTTTATTGGATAACCAAAAAGCATACATAGCCTTTGATACTCCTGAAGAATTAGATGCTAAACGTGCTGAAATAAAAAACTTCCAATACGATGCTTCTACGCGATTAAGTATGCGCAACTCTTTGACTCTTTCTGAAGAAGAAGTTAAAAGCCTTATTGACTCAGGAGAGAAATATGTAGTCAGAATAAAAATCGAACCAAACGAAGACGTTCATGTACAAGATATAATCCGTGGAGAAGTAATTATCAATTCTTCCATCCTGGATGATAAGGTTTTATATAAATCAGCTGACGAATTGCCCACATATCATCTTGCAAATATCGTAGACGATCATTTAATGGATGTATCTCATGTAATCCGCGGCGAAGAATGGTTACCGTCTGCACCATTACATGTACTTCTTTACCGTGCATTTGGCTGGGAAGAAACAATGCCGCAGTTCGCACATCTTCCTCTTTTACTGAAACCTGACGGAAATGGCAAACTTAGTAAACGAGATGGTGACCGACTGGGATTTCCTGTTTTCCCATTAGAATGGAAAGACCCTAAAACGGAAGAAATCTCTTCTGGATACAGAGAAGCTGGTTATCTGCCTGAAGCAGTAATCAACTTCCTCGCATTATTAGGATGGAATCCGGGAAATGATCAGGAAATTATGAGTATGGATGAGCTTATTCAGCTTTTTGATCTACACAGATGTAGCAAAGCCGGTGCAAAATTCGATTACGAAAAAGGTAAATGGTTCAATCATCAATATATTCAGCTTAAGTCAAACGAGGAAATAGCAAATTTATTCATTCCATATTTAAAAGAACAAGGCGTAGAAGCTCCTTTTGAAAAAGTTGTCACTGTTGTAGGACTTATGAAAGAACGAGTTAGCTTTGTAAAAGAACTCTGGGATGTTTGCAAATTCTTCTTTGTTGCTCCTACAGAGTACGATGAAAAGACTGTAAAAAAACGCTGGAAAGAAGATTCTCCTGCACAGATAACAGAGCTTATGCATGTACTCGAAGCCATTGAAGATTTTTCTTTGGAGAACCAGGAAAAAATTGTAATGGAATGGATCGAGAACAAAGGATATCATCTAGGAAATATCATGAATGCTTTCCGTCTCACACTTGTTGGAGAAGGGAAAGGACCTCACATGTTTGACATCTCTGCTGTATTAGGCAAAGAAGAAACAATTGCCCGAATGAAAAGAGCAATAGAGGTTATAAAGAAGTAAAAGAACAGACATGTTTTATAATTTTGGAATTTATATATACTCGCTATTAATTCATCTACTTGCACCTTTCAGCAGAAAGCCACGCAAGATGATGAAAGGGCATTGGATAGTATACGAACTTCTACGTCAACAAAAAGAAGATGGTGCTAAATATATTTGGTTTCATGCTGCATCTTTAGGTGAATTTGAACAAGGACGTCCGCTCATCGAGAAAATCAGAGAAAGATATCCTGAGTATAAGATATTGCTTACTTTCTTTTCTCCATCAGGATATGAAGTTCGTAAAAATTACAAAGGAGCAGACATTGTTTGCTACCTTCCGCTTGATAAGCCTCGTAATGTAAATAAGTTCTTAGACATTATACAGCCTTGCATGGCTTTCTTTATTAAATATGAATTCTGGAAAAACTATTTGGATGAGTTACACAAAAGGAATATTCCTGTTTACAGTATTTCATCCATTTTCCGAAAAGAACAGATATTTTTTAAATGGTATGGAGGGACTTACAGAAAGGTTTTAGCTAATTTTGATCAGTTATTTGTTCAAAATGAAACCTCAAAACGCTTTCTTTCCAAGATTGGTATTAATAAGGTTACTGTAGTTGGCGACACTCGTTTCGATCGTGTTCTTGAAATTCGTCAGGAAGCAAAGGATCTGCCTTTAGTAGAAGCATTCAAAGGCAATTCAATGACAATTGTAGCCGGAAGTTCATGGCAACCGGATGAAGATCTCTTTATTGAATATTTCAATACACATCCTGATATCAAACTAATTATTGCTCCTCATGTAATTGATGAAAATCATTTAGTAGAAATAATTAGTAAGCTAAAGCGTCCATACGTTCGCTATTCTAAAGCAAATGAACAAAATGTGAAAAATGCGGACTGCCTGATTATTGATGGATTTGGACTATTATCTTCCATTTACAGATACGGAGAAATAGCTTATGTAGGCGGAGGATTTGGAGTGGGTATTCACAATATACTTGAAGCTGCCGTATATGGTATTCCGGTTATTTTTGGTCCTAAATACCATAAATTCATGGAAGCAAAACAGCTTTTAGAAGAAAACGGAGCCTTCTCCATAAAGAATTATGAAGAGCTAAGTCAATTACTGGACAAAATGATTTCAGACACTGAATATCTGAAGGAAGTTGGGGCAAATGCCGACAACTATGTGAGTAAAAACTTAGGGGCTAGTGAAAAAATCCTGGATCAGATTAAGTTCTAGAAAACAGATATAACATTGCTAAATAAAGAATGTCCGGCTTTATGGTATTAGACCTAAAGCCGGACATTTTATTTTTATCCATTCCTACTTATACCAATCAGAGTACATAAGATAGTTATGGGCAATTTTTTCATTCAATTCTTTCGCCTGTTCTGGATCTACCTTTTTAATAAACTTAGCAGGAACACCTCCCCAAATGCTACCCGGTTCAATTATTGTGTTACTTAACACCAAAGATCCGGCAGCAACAATGGCTCCTTCACCTATAACAGCATGATCAAGAATAGTTGAACCCATCCCAACCAATGCATAGTCTTTTATTGTTGCGCCATGAATAGTAACATTATGCCCTACTGAAACATTATTTCCAATTTCAATAGTAGACTTTTCGTATAAGGTATGCAATACCGATCCATCTTGAATGTTTACTCTATTTCCTATACGTATAGAGTTTACATCACCACGCAATATTGTACCAAACCAGATACTGCATTCGTTTCCCATTTTAACATCACCAATAATAGTTGCATTATCTGCCAAGAAACAATTCTCACCAAACTCCGGCGTAAATCCGCGCACTGATTTTATTAATGCCATTTTATTTTATATGTTTATATTATACTATAATGTAGTAAAGAATTAAATCGCTATAGTTTTAGTTCTCAACCACAAAGATTCCTCCTCAGAAAGATAAGGGCTAAGTCTATCAAAAACTAACTGATGATAATCATTTAACCAATTAATTTCAGCATCAGAAAGCAGAGTTTTTATTATGCCCTCTGTACAAATAGGACATAGTGTCACTGTCTCGAAACGATAGAATTCGCCAAACTCAGTCTCAACATCTCTTCGAACCAAGGTTAAATTCTCTATGCGAATACCATGACGCCCCCCCTTATATATACCCGGCTCATTAGAAGTCAACATTCCAGGTAATAATAAAACCGGAACATCGTTCAAACGAATACTTTGCGGTCCTTCATGAACACTTAAAAAATGTCCAACACCATGACCAGTACCATGCAAATAGTTCATTCCTCTCTGCCATAAAGCAAGACGAGCCAAAACATCAATCTGCGCCCCACGGGTTCCGTATGGGAACTTACATGTAGCAATAGCTATATGACCTTTAAGCACCAAAGTATAATCAATCTTTTCTTCTTCTGTTAGACGTCCCAAGGCAATTGTTCGTGTTATATCGGTCGTTCCATCTAAATACTGTGCACCTGAGTCAAGCAATAAAAAGCCTTCAGGCTTCAATATAGATGAGCTCTCGGGTGTAGCAGAATAGTGAACAATGGCTCCATGTTCCTTATACCCTGCAATGGTATCAAAACTTTCTCCCATATACAAATCCTGAGCAGCGCGGAATTCATGGAGTTTTTCATCTATACTTAATTCTGTTTCGCTTCCTGCAGGAACAGCTATTTCAAGCCAACGAAGAAACTTAACCAAAGCCACACCATCACGAATCATTGCCGCATGTATTCCTATAATTTCCTGTTCATTTCTTACAGCCTTCAATAGAGCTATAGGAGAATTACCACGAACAATTTTACATAAAGGATTAACAGCCGAGAATGCATCAAAGTTTGTTTTTGCAGGATTAATTAATAAGGTTGTTACATCAAGTTGCGATAAAACAGAATTTATTTCACTATAATTCTTAATCGTTACTTTTTGAGAGAGAAGATATTCCTTCACTTCATCTGTAAGTTTCTCCGGAGCAATAAAGAAGTCGCAATGATATTTTGTAATAAGCAAATAACTAATAACAACAGGATTACATTTCACATCATTACCTCGAAGATTTAACATCCATGCAATTTCATCAAGTGTTGATACAAGTAAACTTTCAACACCTGCATTTTTCATCTTCTCGCGAACTTGAGTAATCTTATCCAAACTTGCAACTCCAGCATATTTTGTTTCATAAATAAAAGCTGGATCCTGAGGCATAGCAGGTCTGTTTTCCCAAATTAAATCAAAAGGATCTAAAGATGTATCGACTGATATATTTCTCTTTAAAAAACTATTTTTCATATCTTCAACATCTATAACAGAAAACATCTTACCGTCAATACCCAAAGATTCACCATCTTTGAGTTCGCTAGCAAGCCAGTTTGTAATAGATGGAGTCTCAGGTAAACCGTCCTTAAAAAGAGTAATGCCAGAATTTTCCAATTGCTCTGCAGCTTGAAGGAAATAACGAGAATCAGTCCAAAGACCAGCTTTATCTAGTGTTACTACAACAGTACCCGCCGAACCGGTAAAACCAGAAATCCATTCACGTGATTTCCAATGAGAAGCAACGTATTCACTAAGATGAGGATCTGTACTTGGAATAATAAATGCAGAAAGACCCTTTTCTGAAAGCAGTTTTCTTAAAGAATCAATACGACTAACTATGTTCTGTCTCATAATTACATTTTTAATTTTACAATAATAGCAAAGATAAGTATTCTTTTTATTATATAAATTTATAAGAGTGTATGTTTTGCTAATAAAGATAAAGAGTTTCAAGCAGATAGGAATATCATCTTAAAAAAGAAATTTGTTTCTACTTTTTAGAATAATTATTAGTCGAAAGTTTTGTGAATAAAGAAAGTATGTGTAATTTTGCCGCGCATTTTGACTGAAGAAATTATAAATCAACATATTTAATATTAATAAAATGATAGTAGTACCTGTAAAAGAAGGCGAAAACATCGAAAAAGCGCTGAAGAAATTCAAAAGAAAGTTCGAAAAAACCGGAGTAGTTAAAGAATTAAGAAGCAGACAACAGTTTGACAAACCATCTGTAACTAAAAGGTTTAAGAAAGAACGCGCTGTTTATGTTCAAAAACTTCAGCAAGTAGAAGAATAATAATTCATCATTTCTCTTGAATTATTAAATTCTTTTTCATACATTCGTTGCAGAATTATTAACGCAACGATTCATATGCTGATTGACTCTTTTCTAAATTTTCTTCAATATGAAAAGAACTACTCAGAAAAAACTATTAACAGTTATAGAGTAGATTTAATACAACTTGAAGAATATATAAAAAACGATAGTGAGGAGTTAACATTAACTGAAGTTGATGCTGACATTATTCGTCAGTGGATTATTGATCTGACAAAAAAAGGATACACAACTTCATCAGTGAACCGAAAGTTGAGTTCATTGAGATCTTTTTATAAGTTTCTTTTATTAAAACAGGAGATAATCAAGGATCCAACAAGAAAAATCAATGGACCCAAAAAGAAAAAACCACTCCCTATATTCTTAAAAGAGAAAGAGATAAACAAGATTCTTGAAGAAACCAATTTCAAAGAAGGATTTATTGAAATTAGAGACCAAATGATTATTGAGATGTTTTACGCCACTGGCATTAGGCTCTCAGAATTAATAGGACTAGACAATAAAGATATAAACTTTGAAGATTCACTCATTAAAGTTAAGGGAAAGAGAAACAAAGAAAGACTAATTCCATTCGGAGACGAACTGAAAGAGTCTATGCTAAGATATATCAGTGTACGAAATGAGACTATAACAGTAAAATCGGAAGCCTTTTTTATAAAAGAAAACGGAGAACGACTTTACAATGCATTAGTTGAAAGGTTAGTAAAACGACAATTATCAAAAGTTGTAACGCTAAAAAAGAAAAGCCCACATGTGTTAAGACACACATTTGCTACAGCAATGTTAAACAACGAAGCGAATCTTAATGCAATAAAGGAGATTCTTGGACATACAAGCCTCGCGGCAACGGAAGTCTACACGCACACAACATTTGAGGAGTTAAAGAACATCTATAAACTAGCTCATCCTAGAGCATAAAAAAGGAGGTATGTATGGAAATTAGAATTCAATCTATTCACTTTGATGCTTCAGAGCAATTACAATCTTTCATCCAAAAGAAAGTAACAAAGTTAGAGAGACTTTACGATGATATAAAAGTAGTGGAGGTGTCATTAAAGGTTGTTAAACCTGAATCAGTAAAGAACAAAGAAGCCGGAATAAAGATAATTATACCGAACAATGAGTTCTATGCAAGCAAAGTAAACGATACATTTGAAGAGTCTATTGATGAAGGATTAGACGCACTATCAAAACAATTGTTGAAACACAAGGAAAAACAACAGAACAAATAAAAAAAAACCAAATAACTTTGCGGTTATAAAATAAATAACTAAATTTGCAGCCGTTTCGCTTAGATTAAACGTAACGGTTGCATTTTTAAGATACCCGCCTCTTTAGCTCAGTTGGCCAGAGCACGTGATTTGTAATCTCGGGGTCGTTGGTTCGAATCCGACAAGAGGCTCAAAATTTTTAGGGCAAATACCAGAGTGGCCAAATGGGGCAGACTGTAAATCTGCTGTCTTTCGACTTCGGTGGTTCGAATCCATCTTTGCCCACAAAGACAAAGCAAATGCTTTGGCAAGAATGCGGAAGTAGCTCAGTTGATAGAGCATTAGCCTTCCAAGCTGAGGGTCGCGGGTTTGAGTCCCGTCTTCCGCTCTCATTCTTGCTGTTGTAGCTCAGTGGCAGAGCACTTCCTTGGTAAGGAAGAGGTCACGGGTTCAACTCCCGTCAACAGCTCATAATAATGTAAATGCTGATTATTAATCAAATAAATAACAAGTAAAGCTATGGCTAAAGAGAAATTTGAACGTACCAAACCGCACGTTAACATTGGTACTATTGGTCACGTAGACCACGGTAAAACGACTTTAACAGCTGCTATCACAACAGTGTTGGCAAAAAAAGGTCTTTCTGAATTGCGTTCATTCGATTCTATCGATAACGCTCCTGAAGAAAAAGAAAGAGGTATTACTATTAATACTTCACACGTTGAGTATCAAACAGCTAACCGTCACTACGCACACGTTGACTGTCCAGGACACGCCGACTACGTAAAGAACATGGTAACTGGTGCTGCTCAAATGGATGGTGCTATCATTGTAGTTGCTGCAACTGATGGTCCTATGCCTCAAACTCGTGAACACATCCTATTAGCTCGTCAGGTAAACGTTCCTAAATTGGTTGTTTTCATGAACAAATGCGATATGGTTGAAGACGAAGAAATGTTAGAACTTGTTGAAATGGAAATGAGAGAACTTCTTTCATTCTATGAATTCGACGGTGACAACACTCCAATCATCCGTGGTTCTGCCCTAGGTGCACTTAACGGTGTAGAAAAATGGGAAGATAAAGTAATGGAATTAATGGACGCTGTTGATACATGGATTCCACTTCCTCCACGTGATGTTGATAAACCATTCTTGATGCCAGTTGAAGACGTATTCTCTATCACAGGTCGTGGTACAGTTGCTACAGGTCGTATCGAAGCAGGTATTATCAAAACAGGTGAAGAAGTTCAAATCATCGGTCTTGGTGCTGAAGGAAAGAAATCAGTTGTAACTGGTGTTGAAATGTTCCGTAAGATTCTTGATGAAGGTCAAGCTGGTGACAATGTAGGTCTTCTACTTCGTGGTATTGAAAAAGAAGCAATCAAACGTGGTATGGTTATCTGCCATCCAGGAAAAATCACTCCTCACACTTCATTCAAAGCTGAGGTTTATATCTTGAAGAAAGAAGAAGGTGGTCGTCACACTCCATTCCACAACAAATATCGTCCTCAATTCTACCTACGTACATTAGACTGTACAGGTGAAATCACTCTTCCAGAAGGAACTGACATGGTTATGCCAGGTGATAACGTTACAATCAATGTAGAATTGATTTACCCAGTAGCTCTTAACTTAGGTCTTCGTTTCGCTATCCGCGAAGGTGGACGTACAGTAGGTGCTGGTCAGATTACAGAAATCTGTGATTAATAAAATAAATTATCAGTTCTTGAGTAATATCAAGAACTGATATTTACGGGAGTAGCTCAGTTGGTAGAGCACCGGTCTCCAAAACCGGGTGTCGGGAGTTCGAGCCTCTCCTCCCGTGCAAATACATTAGAGATGAAAAAATTAGTAGAAAAAGTAGTATCTTACTTAAAAGAAACTTACGACGAACTTGTACATAAAGTATCGTGGCCTACGTATTCTGAATTGACTAACAGTGCAGTGGTTGTTTTATATGCTTCCCTACTCATTGCAGTGGTAGTTTTCGTTATGGACTCTTGCTTCCAGACTCTTATGGAAGATATCATTTATCCACATTAACACAAAGGAGTAAAAAATGTCTGAGATTGAAAAGAAATGGTATGTTCTACGTGCCATTAGCGGTAAAGAAAGCAAGGTAAAAGAATATCTTGAAGCTGATATAAAAAACAGCAACCTTGGTGATTATGTATCTCAGGTATTGATTCCTACTGAAAAGGTATATCAGGTTCGCAACGGAAAAAAAGTTGTGAAAGAAAGAAATTATCTTCCTGGTTACGTTCTAGTGGAGGCAGCTCTTGTTGGTGAGGTTTCTCATCATTTAAGAAATACTCCTAATGTGATAGGTTTTTTAGGTGGTTCGGAAAATCCAACACCCCTAAGACAGTCAGAAGTGAATCGTATACTTGGTACAGTAGATGAACTACAGGAAACGGGAGAAGAACTAAATATCCCATATATGGTAGGAGAAACTGTAAAAGTAGCTTTTGGTCCATTCAGCGGATTCAGTGGAACCATTGAAGAAGTGAATAACGAAAAGAAGAAATTAAAGGTTATGGTAAAGATATTCGGGCGAAAAACTCCGCTTGAATTAGGCTTTATGCAAGTTGAAAAGGAATAGCATTGGTTACGCTGTGTTATCCCTTAATTAATGTTTATATAAAATCAATAAAAAAATGGCTAAAGAAGTTGCTGGACTAATCAAATTACAGATTAAAGGAGGCGCTGCAAATCCATCACCTCCCGTTGGACCTGCTCTAGGTTCTAAAGGGATCAACATTATGGAATTCTGCAAGCAATTCAATGCCAGGACCCAAGACAAAGCAGGTAAAATATTACCTGTCGTTATTACTTATTACGCAGACAAGTCTTTTGATTTTGTAATCAAGACTCCGCCTGTTGCTATCCAGTTATTGGAAATAGCTAAGCTTAAGAGCGGTTCTGCTGAGCCAAATCGTAAAAAAGTTGCCGAGATTACTTGGGAACAGGTACGTACTATTGCTCAGGACAAAATGGTTGACTTGAACTGTTTCACTGTGGAAGCTGCCATGACAATGGTTGCTGGTACAGCTAGAAGTATGGGTATCACTGTAAAAGGGGAATTCCCGGGTAATAATTAATAATCTTCAATTATAATGGGAAAACTGACAAAAAATCAAAAGTTGGCTGCCGCTAAAATTGAAGCAGGGAAAGCATACTCACTAAAAGAAGCATCAGCATTAGTAAAAGAAATAACTACTACTAAATTTGACGCTTCATTAGATATTGATGTACGATTAGGTGTAGATCCACGTAAAGCTAACCAAATGGTAAGAGGCGTTGTATCTCTTCCTCACGGAACTGGTAAAGAAATTAAAGTCTTGGTTCTTTGTACACCTGATGCTGAAGCTGCTGCAAAAGAGGCCGGAGCTGATTATGTAGGTCTTGATGAATATATTGAAAAGATCAAAGGTGGATGGACAGACATTGATGTAATTATCACAATGCCATCTATCATGGGTAAAATTGGTGCTTTAGGTCGTGTTCTAGGTCCACGTGGGTTAATGCCTAACCCAAAGAGTGGTACTGTAACTATGGATGTTGCTAAAGCTGTTAAAGAAGTTAAACAAGGAAAGATCGACTTCAAAGTTGATAAAAGCGGTATTGTTCACACTTCAATTGGTAAAGTTTCATTTGAATCAGATAAAATTCGTGAAAACGCGAAAGAATTTATCTCAACTCTTCTTAAACTAAAGCCAACAGCTGCTAAAGGCACATATATAAAGAGTATTTATCTTTCTAGTACAATGAGTTTGGGTATTAAAATTGACCCAAAATCAGTTGAGGAAATCTAATAATAGGAGGAATAATGAGAAAGGAAGATAAAAATACAGTAATTGAACAAATTGCTGCAACTACAAAAGAATATTCTCACTTCTATCTTGTAGATACAACTGCAATGAATGCAGCTTCTACAAGTGCGTTAAGAAGAAAATGTTTTGAATCAGACATTAAACTACTTGTCGTTAAGAACACTTTACTTCAAAAAGCATTAGATAGCTTAGAAGTTGATTATTCTCCTTTGTACGGATCACTAAAAGGATCTACCACTGTTATGTTTTGTAATACTGGTAATGCTCCTGCAAAGTTGATCAAAAGTGTAGCTAAAGACGGTATACCTGGTCTTAAAGCTGCATACGTAGAAGAAAGTTTCTATGTAGGTGCTGACCAGTTAGAAGCTCTAATTAGTATCAAGAGTAAGAATGAAGTTATTGCTGACGTTATTGCTTTGCTGCAATCTCCAGCCAAGAATGTTATTTCTTCTCTTCAATCAGGTGGAAACACCCTTCACGGAGTGCTAAAAACTCTTGGTGAAAGATAAACCAAAACAAATTATTTAGTAAATTAAACATTAAAATCATACAAAAATGGCAGATTTGAAAGCTTTTGCAGAACAATTAGTTAACTTAACAGTAAAAGAAGTTAATGAACTTGCTACTATCCTTAAAGATGAATATGGTATTGAACCTGCTGCTGCAGCTGTTGCTGTTGCTGCTGGTCCTGCTGCAGGTGCAGCAGCTGCTGAAGAAAAAACTTCTTTTGATGTAGTATTGAAAAGTGCAGGTAGCGCAAAATTACAAGTTGTTAAAGCAGTAAAAGAACAATGTGGTCTTGGCTTGAAAGAAGCTAAAGATTTAGTTGATGGCGCTCCTAGCGTAGTTAAAGAAGGTGTTGCTAAAGCTGATGCTGAAGCATTGAAAGCAGCATTGGAAGAAGCTGGAGCTGAAGTTGAACTTAAATAACATTAGCCTGTTAATCAGGTAATTCGGTTAAGAGCCCTCCTTAAGAGGGTTCTTAACCTTTTTGTGTATATATTTATAAATAAGTTCTACAAATTCATTAACAGATGTCTTCAAATACTGTAAATCAAAGAGTTAATTTTGCTTCTATCAAAAATCCATTTGGATATCCTGATTTCTTAGAAGTACAATTGAAGTCATTCAAAGACTTTCTACAATTAGATACCCCGCCAGAAAAGCGTAAAAATGAGGGATTGTACAAAGTATTTGCTGAAAACTTCCCTATAGCCGACACAAGAAATAATTTTGTTCTTGAGTTTTTGGACTACTATATTGATCCGCCAAGATATACAATCGATGATTGTATAGAGCGTGGATTAACTTATAGTGTCCCTTTAAAAGCAAAACTCAAGTTATACTGCACTGACCCAGATCATGAAGACTTTGACACTGTTATTCAAGACGTGTTCCTTGGTCCTATTCCATATATGACGGATAAAGCAACATTCGTTATTAATGGTGCAGAACGAGTTGTTGTGTCTCAGCTTCACCGTTCACCAGGCGTCTTTTTCGGTCAAAGCGTACATGCAAACGGTACAAAACTTTATTCAGCTCGTATAATACCATTCAAAGGTTCTTGGATTGAATTCGCAACAGACATTAATAATGTTATGTATGCGTATATTGATCGTAAGAAAAAATTGCCAGTAACAACATTACTAAGAGCAATAGGCTTTGAAAAAGACAAAGATATTCTTGAAATATTTGATCTTGCAGAAGATATTAAAGTAAACAAGAGTAATCTTAAAAAAATTGTTGGCAGAAAACTTGCAGCTAGAGTATTAAAGACTTGGGTAGAAGATTTCGTAGATGAAGACACAGGTGAAGTAGTGTCAATCGAACGTAATGAAGTTATTATCGATCGTGAGACTATACTAGAACAAGAACATATTGACGAAATTCTGGAATCAGGTGTTCAAAGTATTCTAGTACATAAAGATGAACCAAATCAATCTGATTATTCAATTATATATAATACACTTCAGAAGGATCCTAGCAACTCAGAAAAAGAAGCTGTATTATACATATATAGACAGCTCCGTAATGCAGACCCAGCTGACGATGCAAGTGCACGAGAAGTAATTAATAATCTGTTCTTCTCTGAAAAAAGATATGATTTAGGTGAAGTTGGTAGATATAGGATTAATAAGAAATTAGATCTAACTACCAGCATGGATGTCAAAGTTTTGACAAAAGAAGATATTATAGAAATCATTAAATATTTAATTGAGTTAATAAACTCAAAGGCAATAGTTGATGATATCGACCATTTAAGTAACAGACGTGTACGTACAGTTGGAGAACAGCTATCAAATCAATTTGCAATTGGTTTAGCTCGAATGTCTCGTACAATACGTGAAAGAATGAATGTAAGAGATAATGAAGTTTTTACTCCAATAGACTTGATTAATGCGAAGACAATTTCTTCTGTAATTAACACATTCTTTGGAACAAATGCTTTATCTCAATTTATGGACCAAACTAATCCATTGGCTGAAATAACTCATAAAAGACGTATGTCTGCCCTTGGTCCTGGTGGTCTATCTCGTGAACGTGCCGGATTTGAAGTACGTGACGTTCACTATACACATTATGGTCGTCTCTGTCCTATTGAGACTCCAGAAGGTCCAAATATTGGTCTGATCTCATCATTATGTGTATATGCTAAAATTAATGATCTTGGATTTATTGAGACTCCATATAGAAAAGTTGCAGATGGTAAAGTTGATTTTTCTCCAGAAGGACTAACATACTTAACTGCAGAGGAAGAAGAAGGAAAGATTATTGCTCAAGGAAATGCTCCTGTAGATAATGACGGTAAATTTATTAATTCTAGAATAAATTGTCGACAAGATGCAGATTTTCCTGTAGTTGATCCTTCAGAAGTTGAACTTATGGACGTTGCTCCTCAACAAATTGCATCTATCGCAGCATCATTGATTCCTTTCTTGGAGCATGATGATGCTAACCGTGCATTAATGGGATCTAACATGATGCGCCAGGCTGTTCCATTATTAAAATGTGAATCACCAATAGTAGGAACAGGTATAGAAAAACAATTAGTTGAAGATTCACGTACACAAATTGCTGCAGAAGGTGATGGTATTATTGAATTTGTTGACGCAACAGTCATTAAGGTCCGTTATGACCGAACAGAAGACGAAGATTTTGTTAGTTTTGAAAGTGCTTTAAAAGAGTACAAACTACCTAAGTTCCGCAAAACTAACCAAAATATGACAATTGACCTTCGTCCAATATGCTCTAAAGGACAAAGAGTCAAAGCTGGAGATATCTTAACAGAAGGTTATTCTACACAAAATGGTGAACTTGCTCTTGGTAAGAATCTTTTAGTAGCATTCATGCCATGGAAAGGTTATAATTATGAGGATGCAATCGTTTTAAATGAGAGAGTTGTTCGTGAAGACTTACTAACATCTGTACACGTTGAAGAATATGCATTAGAGGTTCGTGAAACAAAACGTGGTATGGAAGAATTAACTGCTGATATACCAAATGTTAGTGAGGAAGCCACAAAAGACCTTGATGAAAACGGAATTGTACGTATTGGTGCAAGAATCCAACCAGGGGATATACTTATTGGAAAAATTACGCCAAAAGGCGAATCTGATCCTTCTCCAGAAGAGAAACTTCTTAGAGCTATCTTTGGAGATAAAGCAGGTGATGTTAAAGATGCATCTTTAAAAGCTTCTCCTTCGCTGAAAGGAGTCATTATTGATAAAAGACTCTTCTCTAGAGTGGTTAAAAATAGGAGTTCAAAATTAGCAGATAAAGCTCTATTACCAAAAATTGATGATGAATTTGAAGCTAAAGCTGATGATTTGAAATCAATTTTAATAGAGAAACTCCTTACTTTAACAGAAGGAAAAACATCACAAGGAGTAAAAGACTACTTAGGCGCAGATGTTATTGCAAAAGGAGCACCTTTTACAGCAACAGTTCTTGGTAACCTTGACTACACTGCTATCCAGCTAAGCAAGTGGACTGCAGATGCTCATAAGAATGAAATGATTCGTGACTTGATTCTTAACTATTTGAAAAAATACAAAGAATTAGACGCTGAATTAAAACGCAAGAAGTTCAGTATCACTATTGGTGATGAACTACCAGCCGGTATCATCCAAATGGCTAAAGTTTATATCGCTAAGAAACGTAAAATCAGCGTAGGTGATAAAATGGCAGGACGACATGGTAATAAAGGTATCGTATCTAGAATTGTAAGACAAGAAGATATGCCATTCCTTGCAGACGGTACTCCTGTAGACATTTGTCTTAACCCATTAGGTGTACCATCTCGTATGAACTTAGGACAGATTTTTGAAACTGTTCTTGGATGGGCAGGTAAAGAACTTGGTGTAAAATTTGCAACTCCAATATTTGATGGTGCTACACTAGAGAGCATCACAGAATGGACAGACAAAGCAGGTGTACCTCGCTTCGGTAAAAGCTACCTATATGATGGTGGTACTGGTGATCGTTTTGACCAACCAGCTACAGTAGGTGTAATTTACATGCTTAAGTTAGGACACATGGTTGAAGATAAGATGCATGCACGTTCTATCGGACCATACTCATTAATCACTCAACAACCGCTAGGTGGTAAAGCACAATTTGGTGGACAGCGTTTTGGAGAAATGGAAGTTTGGGCTTTGGAAGCATTTGGTGCATCGCATATTCTCCAAGAGATCCTTACAATTAAATCTGATGACGTGGTAGGACGCTCAAAAGCTTATGAAGCTATTGTTAAAGGTGATCCTATGCCACAGCCTGGTATTCCAGAATCTCTCAATGTATTATTGCATGAATTAAGAGGTCTTGGACTAAGTATTAACTTAGAATAATTAATAGATAACTCTTTACATAAATTAATCGTATGGCTTTTAGAAAAGAAAATAAGATAAAGAGTAATTTCTCGAAAATCTCAATAGGATTAGCTTCTCCTGAAGAAATCCTTGAGAATTCGAGTGGTGAAGTATTGAAGCCTGAAACTATCAATTACCGTACATATAAACCCGAACGAGATGGTTTATTTTGTGAGCGTATTTTTGGTCCAATTAAGGATTACGAATGTCATTGTGGTAAATACAAAAGAATTCGTTATAAAGGAATCGTTTGTGACAGATGTGGTGTTGAAGTTACAGAAAAGAAAGTTAGACGTGAACGCATGGGACACATCCAATTGGTTGTTCCAGTTGCACATATCTGGTATTTTCGCTCACTTCCAAACAAGATTGGCTATTTGCTAGGTTTACCTACCAAGAAGCTTGATTCAATCATTTACTATGAGCGTTATGTAGTTATTCAGCCAGGTATAAAAGAAGCTGATGGCATTAATGCATATGATTTATTATCGGAAGAAGAATATCTAGATTTGCTAGAAACACTTCCAAAAGAAAACCAATATTTAGAAGATACAGATCCTAATAAGTTTATTGCTAAAATGGGAGCTGAAGCTATCTATGATTTATTGGCACGTCTTGACCTGGACTCTTTGTCTTATGAATTAAGACATAAAGCAAGCAATGATTCATCACAACAACGCAAAAACGAAGCGTTAAAGCGTTTACAAGTTGTTGAATCATTTAGAGCTTCGAAAGGACGCAATAAGCCAGAGTGGATGATTGTACGTATCGTACCAGTTATTCCACCTGAATTAAGACCATTGGTTCCTCTGGACGGAGGTCGCTTTGCAACATCAGATCTAAATGATTTATATCGCCGTGTTATCATTCGTAATAATCGTCTTAAGAGATTGATCGAGATTAAGGCTCCTGAGGTTATTCTACGTAATGAAAAGCGTATGCTTCAAGAATCTATCGATTCATTATTCGATAATTCTCGTAAATCAAGTGCTGTTAAAACAGATGCTAACCGTCCTTTGAAATCTTTATCTGATAGTTTAAAAGGTAAACAAGGACGTTTCCGTCAGAACTTATTAGGTAAACGTGTTGACTACTCTGCACGTTCTGTAATTGTTGTAGGACCAGAATTGAGAATGCACGAATGTGGTATTCCAAAACTGATGGCTGCAGAGTTATACAAACCATTTGTCATTCGTAAACTGATTGAAAGAGGTATTGTTAAGACAGTTAAATCTGCTAAAAAGATTGTAGATCGCAAAGAGCCTGTTATTTGGGATATTTTGGAATATGTAATGAAAGGTCATCCAGTTCTGTTGAACCGTGCACCGACATTGCACCGTTTGGGTATCCAAGCTTTCCAACCTAAGATGATTGAAGGAAAAGCTATCCAACTTCACCCACTTGCATGTACAGCGTTCAATGCCGACTTCGATGGTGACCAGATGGCTGTTCACTTGCCACTTAGCAATGAAGCTGTTTTGGAAGCTCAGATGTTGATGCTTGCATCACATAACATTCTTAACCCAGCTAATGGTGCTCCTATTACTGTTCCTTCACAGGATATGGTGCTTGGTTTGTATTATATTACAAAACTAAGAAAGGGAGCTAAAGGAGAAGGTCTTACTTTCTACGGACCAGAAGAAGCAACAATTGCATATAACGAAGGTAAAGTAGACATACACGCCATTATCAACGTAGTTGTTAAAGACCTCGATGAGAATGGTAATATTGTTGATGTATTGATGAAAGAAACTTCTGTTGGACGTGTTATTGTAAATGAAATTGTTCCTGCAGAAGTTGGATATATTAATAGAATTATTTCCAAGAAATCTCTTCGCGAGATTATTGGTGATGTAATTAAGGTTTGTGGAGTTGCTAAAACAGCAGATTTCCTTGATGGTATCAAGAACTTAGGTTATAGAATGGCATTCCAAGGTGGTCTGTCTTTCAACTTAGATGATATTATCATTCCAAAAGAAAAACAAACATTAGTTCAGCGTGGATACGATGAAGTTGAACAGGTTGTAAATAACTACAACATGGGATTCATCACCAACAACGAACGTTATAATCAGGTTATTGATATTTGGACACACGTAAATTCAGAGTTATCTAACATCTTGATGAAAACCATTTCTACGGATGACCAAGGTTTCAACTCTGTATATATGATGCTTGATTCAGGTGCCCGTGGTTCTAAAGAACAGATCCGTCAGCTTTCAGGTATGCGTGGTTTGATGGCTAAACCACAAAAAGCTGGTGCTGAAGGAGGTCAAATTATTGAAAACCCAATTCTTTCTAACTTTAAAGAAGGGTTGTCAGTACTTGAGTACTTTATTTCAACTCACGGTGCCCGTAAAGGTTTGGCCGATACAGCGCTTAAAACTGCCGATGCCGGATACTTGACTCGTCGTTTGGTTGACGTTTCACATGACGTTATTATCAACGAAGAAGACTGTGGTACACTTCGTGGATTAATCTGCACAGAGCTGAAAAACAACGAAGATGTTATTGCAACTCTTTTCGAACGAATCCTTGGCCGTGTTTCTGTACACGATATTATTCACCCAACAACAGGAGAATTACTTGTTTCAAGCGGTGAACAGATCACAGAAGAAATTGCACAAAAGATTGAGGAATCTCCTATCGAAAGTGTAGAAATCCGTTCTGTTTTAACATGTGAATCAAAGAAAGGGGTTTGTGCTAAGTGTTATGGTCGTAATCTTGCAACAAACAGAATGGTTCAAAAGGGAGAAGCAGTCGGAGTTATCGCTGCACAATCTATTGGTGAGCCAGGTACTCAGTTGACTCTTCGTACATTCCACGCCGGTGGTACTGCTGCCAATATTGCAGCAAATGCAGGTGTAAAAGCAAAATACAATGGACGCTTGGAATTTGAAGAATTGCGTACTGTAGATGCTGTTGACGAAAATGGTGAAGCTATTAAGATCGTTGTTGGACGTCTTGCAGAATTAAGAATCGTTGATGTAAATACAAATATAGTTCTTTCAAACCACACAATACCTTACGGTTCTACTTTATATGCTAATGAAGGAGAAGTTGTAGAAAAAGGTAAAGTTATCTGTAAATGGGATCCATTTAATGCAGTTATTATTACTGAAGCAACTGGTAAGATTGAATTTGAAAGCGTTATCGAAAACGTTACATATAAAGTTGAATCTGACGAAGCAACAGGTTTACGCGAATACATCATTATCGAATCAAGAGATAAGACAAAAGTTCCTTCAGCTCACATCTTAGATGAGAATGGCGAACTAATTCGTACTTATAACTTTCCAGTAGGTGGTCACGTTGTAATTGAGAATGGGCAGAAAGTTAAATCCGGAGATATTCTTGTTAAGATTCCTCGTGCTGTAGGTAAGGCTGGTGATATCACTGGTGGTCTTCCTCGTGTTACTGAGTTGTTCGAAGCTCGTAATCCTTCAAATCCTGCTATTGTATCAGAAATTGATGGTGAAGTAACAATGGGTAAGATTAAACGCGGTAATCGTGAAATCGTTGTTACATCTAAAACTGGTGAGGTTAAAAAATATCTGGTTTCTCTTTCTAAACAGATTCTTGTTCAGGAGAATGACTATGTACGTGCAGGAACTCCTCTATCTGATGGAGCTACTACACCTGCAGATATCTTGGCTATCAAAGGTCCAACAGCAGTTCAGGAATATATCGTGAATGAAGTTCAGGATGTATACCGTCTTCAGGGTGTAAAAATCAACGATAAGCACTTTGAGGTAATTGTACGTCAGATGATGCGTAAAGTTCAGATCAATGATCCAGGTGATACTAGATTCCTAGAGCAACAAGTTGTAGACAAACTTGACTTCATGGAAGAAAATGATCATATCTGGGGTAAGAAAGTTGTGACTGACGCAGGAGACTCTCAAAATTTACAACCTGGACAGATTGTTACAGCTCGTAAACTTAGAGATGAAAACAGTATGTTGAAACGTCGTGACTTGAAACCAGTAGAAGTACGTGATGCTATTGCTGCTACATCTACACAGATTCTTCAAGGTATTACTCGTGCAGCACTTCAGACTAAGAGCTTTATGTCAGCTGCTTCCTTCCAGGAAACAACTAAGGTATTGAATGAAGCTGCTATCAATGGTAAAATTGACAAGCTAGAAGGTATGAAAGAAAATGTTATATGTGGACATTTAATTCCTGCCGGAACTGGTCAGCGTGAATTTGATAAGATTATTGTTGGTTCTAAAGAAGAATATGATCGAATCCTTGCAAATCGTAAAACAGTGTTAGACTACAGTGAAGTAGAATAAACATTAAATATATTTAAAAAAAGAGAGTGTTCTAAAAGGGCACTCTCTTTTTTTTGATTATATTGTCTAGTTCTAAAAAGCATTACACAAAAAAACGTGATAGACTAAGAAATTGACAATCAGTATGTAAGACGAAGTAAAAAGGATTATAAGATAGAGCGGGGCGATATAAGTATAACCATTCCAACTAAAAAATATTGTATACAAGTTAGTGTAACAGCTAATAATTGGTTCGGGGAATTTGGTCTCTTGACAGAGAAACTCTAACTAATTTGGTCCAGTAGATGCAGTTACATTTTAAATTTGGGTCTTTGATTGCGAAACCAAACCCCATCGAATATACCAAAGGAAAAAGATCAAAAGATTCTGGGAGTAAAATAGAAAATCAAGATTTTATTGAAGTAAGAGTTCTTTTTGAAGAAGAAAATTGAACTCTCAGACAAGACAGTCGTCTTCTCCAATATATCTTGTCCTGATTTTAGTTGGATGTGATTAATAATAAAACTAGCACTACTCGTTTCGTGCTGATTAATTTCTCAAGAACATAAAATGCCCAATTAGAACTGATTTTCGCAAATGGAATTAAAATTTAATAACTAACAAGGCGAGTATGATTCTTTTCAAACAACAATTCATTAAGCCATTTGTTAACATACACATTTACTACTGCACAGCCAGAACCTATAGCAGCGCCAGCAATAACATCAGAAGGATAATGCACGCCCCTGTTCATTCTTGAAAATCCAACAGAGCAAGCCCACAAATAACCTGGAGCAATAATATACCATTTAGGATATCTAATGCTTAAAGATGTAACTAAAGAAAAAGCAGTAGCAGTATGAGCAGAAGGAAAAGAAGAACTCGATACAGATTCTCTATTCTCAATCAAATCAGGATAACGTTCAAAAGGACGTTCACGATCAACAGCATACTTAATTCCGGAAGTAATAACAACAGCTTCGACTACACTTGTGCCGATATAAACAGCATCACTTAACAAATCACGATCTTTATTCAGCAAAGCATAAGTACCAAGAATTAGAGGTACTCCAACAGCGATAACAGGCTCTGTATTTGAAATGGTCTTACTATAGCCTGTTACAAATTCATTATCAATACCATTAATTTTCTTCAAAGTATTTATATCCCAGTTTTGCGCATAGCAATCAAAACCAGAAAAGAGAGCAATCAGGAGCAAGAGAATTTGTTTCATCAGCATTAACTATACAATTATATATACAAAGATATATATTAAAAGTTATAAATAGCGCATATTAAGACTATCATTCATAAAATGGGAAATGATGAATTTATCATTTAAATCACTCTATACAGATTTTTTATATTCAATGTATTTGGGGAAAGTATAATCATCGTTTCATTATCATCACTTTACATAGAAGAATTAGCTCTTTAGGAATATTTTTAATAAGCGCCAAATAAGAAATTAAGTTAAAAGTGAGAACGGTAAAAACCCGGTATGTTTTAATTAACGAATAATTTCTTTAATCCCTTGCTTAATAGGTGGATTTCATGTACTTTTGCGCAAATAAAGCAGACACTCAAAAAAAAATTATAGTTCTAACAATTAAATAATTTAAATTCAATCATTTATGTGGTTAACTAATTCATCTGTAGGAAGGAAAGTAGTCATGAGCGTATCAGGACTATTCCTTGTCCTTTTTCTAACATTTCACATGTCGATGAATCTTGTGGCGGTTTTCTCTGAAGACGCTTACAACATGGTATGTGAGTTTTTGGGAGCAAATTGGTATGCTATTGCTGGGACACTGGTTTTAGCTGCTGGTTTTGTTGTACACATCGTTTATGCTTTCTGGTTAACAATGCAAAATCGCAAAGCACGCGGTAATGAGAGTTACGCGGTATTTGAAAAGCCTAAAAATGTAGAATGGGCTTCTCAAAACATGCTAGTTTTGGGTATCATTGTTGCTCTTTTCTTTGTTCTACACCTTGCACAGTTTTGGTTTAAAATGCAGTTTGTAGAACTTAGCGGCCTTGAAAGTATCAACCCTACTCCACAAGACGGTGCTGCTTTAATTAGTCAAACATTTGCTAATCCTTTGTTTGCTGTACTTTACCTTGTATGGTTTGTTGCTATTTGGTTCCATCTTACTCACGGTTTCTGGAGTGCACTTCAAACTTTAGGTTGGAGCAATAAGATCTGGTTCGAACGTTGGAAATGTATCTCAAACATTTTTTCAACTGTAATCTTCTTAGGCTTTGCCTTAGTAGTAGTAGTTTTCTACGTAAAATACGGATTACTTGGTTAATTAACCAGTAAATGTGAACTCTAATAAAATCAGAAAAAAGAAATAAAATTATGACTAAGATAGATTCAAGAATTCCTGAAGGCCCATTGGCTGAGAAATGGAGTAACTATAAAGCTCATCAGAAACTCGTAAACCCTGCTAACAAACGTCGTTTAGATATAATCGTAGTTGGTACAGGTCTTGCTGGAGCATCAGCTGCCGCTTCTCTAGGTGAACTAGGTTTCAAAGTATTTAACTTCTGCATTCAAGACTCTCCACGCCGTGCTCACTCTATTGCTGCACAAGGTGGTATCAATGCTGCAAAGAATTACCAGAATGACGGTGACTCTGTTTACCGTTTATATTATGATACAATCAAAGGTGGAGACTACCGCGCACGCGAATCAAACGTTTACCGTTTGGCTGAAGTTTCCAACGAAATTATTGACCAATGCGTAGCTCAAGGTGTTCCTTTCGCTCGTGAATACGGTGGTACACTTGATAACCGTTCTTTCGGTGGTGCTCAGGTTTCACGTACATTCTATGCTAAAGGCCAAACAGGACAACAGTTATTACTTGGTGCTTACTCTGCATTGAGCCGTCAGGTTAACAAAGGAACAGTAAAATTATTCACTCGTTACGAAATGCTCGACGTTGTACTTATCGAAGGTCGCGCACGTGGTATCATTGCACGCAACCTTGTAACAGGTAAAATTGAACGTTTCTCAGCTCATGCTGTAGTTATTGGTACCGGTGGTTACGGAAATACATACTTCCTTTCTACAAATGCAATGGCTTCTAATGGTTCTGCTGCAATCCAATGCTACAAGAAAGGTGCTTATTTCGCAAATCCATGTTATGTACAGATTCACCCAACTTGTATTCCAGTACACGGAGATGTTCAGTCTAAACTGACTTTGATGTCTGAATCACTTCGTAACGACGGACGTATTTGGGTACCAAAGAATTTGGAAGATGCAAAAGCACTTCAGGCTGGAAAGATCAAAGGATCTGATATTCCTGAAGCTGACCGCGATTACTATCTAGAACGTCGTTACCCTGCATTTGGTAACCTTGTACCTCGTGACGTTGCATCTCGTGCAGCTAAAGAACGTTGCGACAAAGGTTTCGGAGTTAACAATACAGGTTTGGCTGTATTCCTTGATTTCTCAGAAGCAATCAACCGTCTTGGTGAAGATGTTGTAAGAGCTCGCTACGGTAACTTGTTTGATATGTATGAAGAAATCACCAATGAAAATCCATATAAGACTCCAATGATGATCTTCCCTGCTATCCACTATACAATGGGTGGTATCTGGGTTGACTATGAATTGATGACTTCAATCCCTGGATTGTTTGCTATTGGTGAAGCTAACTTCTCAGACCACGGAGCTAACCGTCTAGGTGCTTCTGCTTTGATGCAAGGTTTGGCCGACGGATACTTCGTATTACCATATACTATTCAAAACTATTTGTCTAATCAGATTCAGGTTCCACGTTTCTCTACAGATCTTCCTGAATTTGTTGAAGCAGAAAAGGCTATTAATGACAAGATCAACAAGATCAAAGACATCAATGGTAACCACTCTGTTGATTCAATTCACAAGAAACTTGGTCACGTGATGTGGGAATTCGTTGGAATGGGACGTACAAAAGAATCTTTGGAAACAGCTATTGCTAAGCTTAAAGAAGTTAAGAAAGACTTCTGGACAAATGTTCGTATCCCTGGAGATGTAAACGATCAGAATATTGAGCTGGAAAAAGCTCTTCGTTTATCAGACTTTATTGAAATTGGTCTGTTGATGGCTTATGACGGTTTGAACCGCGAAGAATCTTGCGGTGGACACTTCCGTGAAGAACATCAGACACCAGAAGGTGAAGCTAAACGTGATGACGATAAGTTCTCATACGTAGCTTGCTGGAAGTACACAGGTGAAGACTCTAAACCAGAGTTGATTAAGGAAGATTTGAACTATGAATTCACTAAGGTTCAAACACGTAATTACAAAGCTTAATAATTAGTAGACAATGGAAAAAATTATAAATTTCACGCTAAAGGTTTGGCGTCAGAAAGGTCCGAAAGCTAAAGGTGCTTTTGAATCATATCCAATGGAAAACATTTCAGGCGATACTTCATTTCTTGAAATGCTAGACATCCTGAATGAAAAACTTATCAACGAAGGTAAAGAACCAGTAGTATTCGATCACGACTGTCGCGAAGGTATCTGCGGAATGTGTTCACTTTACATCAACGGACACCCACACGGACCTGCAACCGGAGCTACAACTTGTCAGATTTACATGCGTCGTTTCGAAGACGGGGATACAATCACTGTTGAGCCATGGCGTTCTGCTGGTTTCCCAGTAATCCGCGACTTAATGGTAGACCGTAATGCATTCGATAAGATTATGCAAGCTGGTGGTTACGTATCAGTAAATACTGGTGGTACTCCAGATGCTAACGCAATTGCTATTCCAAAGCCAATCGCTGACGAAGCAATGGATTCAGCTTCTTGTATCGGTTGTGGTGCTTGTGTTGCAGCTTGTAAGAATGGTTCGGCTATGTTGTTCCTTTCTGCAAAAGTTAGTCAATTATCTCTTCTTCCTCAAGGAAAAGCAGAAGCTGGCCGCCGTGCAAAAGCTATGGTTTCTAAAATGGATGAACTTGGTTTCGGTAACTGTACTAACACAAGAGCTTGTGAAGCTGAATGTCCAAAGTCTATTTCAATCAGCAACATTGCTAGATTGAACCGCGACTTTATCGCAGCTAAACTGAAAGATTAATCAACTGATTAGATCACTACATAATAAATCCTCTGCCTGGGAACGGGTAGAGGATTTGTTTTTTATATGTATTAACAAAAGAATGGGCTAAAGTAGCCAAACTGCTAATTTTAGTTTCAAAATGATATTTCGTGTGCGGAAACAATAAAAAGTCGTGAAAGAAAATTAAAAGAAAGGGCTACAATGGTCAAAAGTTTGGTGGGAATGGCCAAAAGGTTTACATTTGCAATGTGTTTTTCATAGTATTAGATTTAAGGTTAACAAAGATTGGTTGTCGTGATGACAACCATTTTTTTTGCCCCTACTAAAGTAACTGATACATCCCTCCCGCAAGCACTCTGACAACGCCTTTCATTTCCAGTTCAAACAAGATGGTATTCATTTTATTCACAGGCATATCCGCTTCTACAACAAGGGAATTAATCTGAGAATCTCCGTTTTCCTGAAGGATATCCACAACTATCTGCTCCTCTTCAGTAAGGTCAACGAAAAGCTGACGTTGAACAGCCACTGGAACAGCTTTGGAATCTGCATCCCAGCACATTGCTTTTACAAAATCTTCCGCAGAAAGAATTAATGCTGCCTTATTATCCTTAATAAGATTGTTGCAGCCAATAGAAAATTCATCGGCAACACGACCAGGAAAAGCAAAGCAATCGCGGTGATAACTTTGAGCAATATCCGCAGTAATAAGTGCACCGCCCTTTACAGCCGATTCAACCACAATAGTTGCATCACTCATACCCGCAACAATCCGGTTTCGTTTTACAAAATTCTGGCGATCAGGGTTAGTCTCCGATAGAAATTCAGTGAGCAAGCCACCATTTTCGAGCATATCGATAGCAGTTTTTCGATGAACAGACGGATAGATACGGTCCAACCCATGGGCTAACACACCAATAGTTGAAAGACCATTATTTAAAGCACCCCGATGAGCATGTATATCAATTCCGTAAGCAAGACCGCTGACTACAAGTACATCCGGACAAAGAGCCTTAAGATCTGCCAGAAAATCCCGACAAATACGTTGTCCGTAATCGGTAGCATTACGAGTTCCTACCATATTAATCACCCTCAATGCATTCATATCAGTGTTTCCTTTAAAAAACAACGCAACAGGAGCATCGGGACATTCCCTTAACCTGGAAGGATAAGCCTCATCATTTATAGTAATACAATTTATTTTGTTTTTCTGTGCAAAAGAGAATTCAGCCTCAGCACGTAAAAGAGCCTGAGGTGAACTGAGCATCTCCATCATGCGTGGAGTAATTCCTGGTACAATTTGTGTAAGTTCTGCATGGTGAGAAAAGATTTTCTCAGCACTACCCACAGCATTTATTAAATTCCGGGCACCAACAGATCCCACTCCCGGTATCTGTGTAAGCGCTATGCTGGCAATTATTTCCTGCTCCGTCATTTGGCGAAGTAAGGTTCGAATGCTTTATCAAAAAGTTCACTGTGTCCTAATCGCCCGTTGGTAATGCACACCAACTCTACTTTTGATTTAATGGATGGCTTTCCATCCGATAGGCGAAATATATCCTGATAGAAAACATACTTCACCCCTTCTTTCTCAATATAAAGCTTGGAAACAAATTCTTCCCCGCTATGTAATGGAGTTTTATAAGCAATAGAAATCCGGGCAACTACAGGATCGAGTCCTTGCCCGTGCAATTCGGCAAAATTAATCCCGAGGGTGGTTATAAATTCGTGGCGTGTATGTTCCAGATAATGCTGATAGATAGCATTATTGACTATTCCCTGCATATCACATTCATAGTCGCGCACTTTCATGTTCAGTTCAAAAATATATTTATTCATAAGAGTGTTTTTAAGGTTATTAGAATAATTAAAATTCTCTTGTACAAAAGATTGTATTCTTCTGTACAAAAGAATTAATTGTTCTGTACAAAAGAAATCATTCTTTTGTACGAGATTTCTTTAACTCCTCGGCGGAGATTAATTTATATAACTTATCGCTTGGACGAATCTTCTCGGCAAATTTCATAGAGAAGTGCTCTCTTTTATGAACTACCTCTACAGGCTTCAAATCTACCCGCGCTTCTTCGAGTGTAGCAAAGAGAGCTCCGGTAGTAGGACCGGTAACCAGCAGTTTGTCTCCCAGTTTCAGTTCGCCTGCTTCCAGCATAAATTCGGCCACATTGATGTTGCTGAAGTATTTCACTGCCTTACCTACATAAACTTTCCGTTCAGTAGCTTCCGAACCATAGTTTTTGCTCCACTCTCCTAGCTTTTGTCCGAGATAATATCCGTTCCAGAATCCACGGTTAAAGACAGTCTTCAATCGATTATCCCAGGCCTCAACTTTTTCGTCGGTAAATGTTCCGTCCAAACAAGACTGAATAGCCTGTTTGTAACACTCTACAACAGTACGAACATACTCAGGTCCGCGAGCCCGACCTTCGATCTTGAACACTCTTACGCCCGCTTCTATCATCTCATCCATGAAATGAATTGTTTTCAAATCCTTCGGAGACATAATATATTCGTTGTCCACTTCCAGCTCAAGGCCGGTATCCTTATCTTTCACTTCGTAAGCCCTGCGGCATATCTGCATGCAAGCTCCGCGATTGGCAGATGAATTCATTTCATGCAAAGAAAGATAGCATTTACCCGACACTGCCATACAAAGCGCACCGTGGCAAAACATCTCAATACGAAGTTCTTCTCCGCTTGGTCCGCATATATTATCTTCTTTTATCTTATCGTAAATTGCACGCACCTGCTTTAAATTCAGTTCGCGGGCAAGTACCACAACATCGGCAAACTGTGCGTAGAATTTCAAGGCTTCAGCATTCGAAATATTAAGCTGAGTAGAAAGATGCACTTCCTGATCAATAGACCGGGCATAAGTCATCACTGCAACATCTGCAGCAATAATAGCAGAAATTCCGGCTTCTTTTGCAGCATCAATAATGCTACGCATCAAAGGAATATCGTTATCGTAAATAATTGTATTTATAGTCAGATAACTCTTCATGTTATGCTCATTACATATCTGAGCAATCTCTTTCAAGTCATTTATAGTAAAGGTGTTTGCTGAGTGGGCACGCATGTTCAGATTCTCTATACCGAAGTAAATTGAATCTGCTCCTGCCTGAATTGCGGCGGCTAAAGATTCGCGAGAACCCGCAGGCGCCATAATTTCAAAATCTTTTAACTGGTGATTCATACCTATTTTATAATTAGTTGTGTGCAAAGGTAGTGGTTTTTTGTGTAATTTTGCAGCCAAGAATAAGATGATTATGAAAATTGGCTCTATAGATTTAGGGGAACGCCCCATATTCCTTGCTCCCATGGAGGATGTTACAGATATTGCTTTCCGACTGCTGTGCAAGCAATTCGGGGCAGACATGGTATATACAGAGTTTATATCTAGCGATGCATTGGTGCGTTTTGTGAATAAAACCACCCAGAAGCTCACCATTTGCGATGAAGAGCGCCCGGTTGCCATGCAAATTTACGGACGTGAAGTAGAACCGATGGTTGAAGCAGCAAAGATAGTAGAGGCAGCAAAGCCAGATATTTTGGATATTAACTTTGGTTGTCCCGTGAAAAAGGTAGCAGGTAAAGGTGCCGGAGCAGGTATGCTTCAAAACATTCCTAAAATGCTTGAGATAACTAAAGCAGTGGTAGATGCGGTTAATATTCCTGTTACAGTTAAAACTCGTCTTGGTTGGGATAGCAACAGCAAGGTTATTGTAGAACTTGCCGAGCAATTACAGGATTGTGGTATTGCTGCTCTTACCATTCACGGCAGAACAAGAAGCCAGATGTATACTGGTGAGGCCGACTGGACACTTATTGGTGAAGTGAAAAATAACCCACGTATGCATATTCCGATTATTGGTAACGGAGACATAACAACCCCTCAGCAAGTAAAGGAATATTTTGACCGCTATGGCGTTGACGCTATTATGGTTGGTCGTGCAACCTTTGGCCGTCCGTGGATATTCAAGGAAATAAAGCACTATCTTGAAACCGGAGAGGAACTTCCTCCACTAACCTTTGACTGGAAAATGAATGTCCTTCGTGAACAGGTAAATCAAAGTATTGACAGACTTGATGAGCGTAGGGGAATTATACATGTGCGCCGCCACTTGGCAGCATCCCCATTATTCAAAGGCATTCCAAACTTCAGGGATACGCGTATTGCAATGCTAAGAGCAAATACCAGAGAAGAACTGTTTACGATATTTGAGAAGATTATCCAGGAACATGCATAAATAGCAAAAAGATAAAAAGGCGGAAAGATATCACATCTTCCCGCCTTTTACTATAATAAGTGATTAACTATAAATTTCAATGTTTCTTTTTCTTTTGTGTACGTCTCCACCATAACAGAAAACCTGTAACCGGCAATGTAGCGCCTATCAAGGCAGCAAAAAATACAATAACTTTTCCAGGTAATCCCCATATAGCTCCAACATGGATATCATAATTCATTCTTCGAAGCTTATCTCCAAAACCAGCATCAGCATACTTACCCACATAAGGACCTTTTTGAGGAATTTCCTTCAAGGAGTAACGGTCGAATGAAAAAACATCACGGTTATAATATTTATCTACGTCAGGATAAACAGCAGCATATATGGAAGAAGATGCCTCTTCTGGGCTGGCATAACCAAATTGAAAACCTTCGGCTTCAGGATATTCGGGCAATAATTTAAAGAAAACATAATCAACAGCCTTGTCCAGCGTTATTTTTGTTCCTGTTTTAAGGGTATCCGACTGAGCAACTCCCCAATCCGGCAGTTTCTCGCCTCCGGTTGTTAGCCAATATGTTCCTTCCGACCACCATTCCAATCCCCAAACCATACCTGTCATCCCAATAGCCAATAACACAATGCAGGCATAAAAACCCAGAACATTATGCAAGTCAAACAGGCGCTTAGTACTCCCTGTAGACTTTTTCCACATAAATCTAGTTCCGTTACGTAATCCTTTCCGGCTTTTAGGCCACCAAAGTACCAAGCCTGACAATAGAGTGATGACGAAGATCATCACTCCGTAGTTAACAACCAGATGTCCTATATCTTTAGGCAGCCAAAGAGTGCGATGCCCATTCAAAACAAAACGGAAAAAGTCAAAGGAATTCCCCTTTCTATATATCACAGCACCTGTATAAGGATTAACAAAAAGCTGCGTTCTTTCTTTTTCCTTCATTAAAGTTAGTTGAGCTGCTCTGCCCTTATTGTATTGTACATTCACAGCTTCCGCCTCCGGGCAATAAGCCTCAGCAATAGTCTTTAATCTGGAAGGAGGAAGCAGGTGTCCCGAATTCTGAGCAGACATATCGGGAAGAAATGCGCTGTTTATTTCTTTATTAAACACCCATAGACAACCTGTAACACAGACAATAAACACTACGATTCCAGAAGCCAATCCCAACCATAAATGTATCTTCTTTATTGCTTTCTTTAAACTAATCATTAGAAGTTATATGTTAAATTCAAACGGAAATTACGAAGTGGTTCTGTTTGCCAATAATAGAAATTTCCATAAGGAGAACCGGAATAAAGGTAGTCATTTAATAGATTATTCACATTAAGCGACAAAGAAATCTTATCTTTTTTCCAGGATACAGCACCATCCATTCTAAAATAATCAGGCAACTCTGAATTTGTACCACTAAATACATACCAGGCTGAGCGGTCTAGCTGCCATTGGTAGCCTAAAGAAAATCCTATATTAGCCAAAACTCCTTCCTGAATTGTGTAGTTTACCCAACCATTGGTAATATGTTTGGTTGTGCCAGCCATACTTTGTCCAACTTTGTTTATATCAGCGTCTTTTGTAACCTTTGAATCTGTATACGCATAATTAAAAATCACATTCATACCTTTAAACAGACGTCCTTTTAAGTCGAATTCAACACCCTGAGTACGGCTCTGGCCTAACTGAACTGAATATTGCGGATGATTTTCATCGGTTGTTAATACATTGTTCTTTGTTATTCTATATACGCTGACGGTTGAATTCCAGTTACCATCAAACCAATTTTTCTTTACCCCAAATTCAAGATTGTTCCCGGTAATAGGATCAAAAGCCTTTCCAGTATAGTCGGTTCCTGTTTGAGGAACAAATGCCTGATCATATAATCCGTAAACAGAAGTAGTCTTATCAATAGCAGCGCTGACTCCTACACGAGGAGTGAATTTTGTATCATTAGTATTACTTCCGTAACTACTTGTTTTATTTCCGGTAACACGCCCCGCAAGTGTTACACGAAGAATATCATTAAAAAATCCAAGTTCATCCTGAACATATAATGCTGTATAATTCTGGTTTACAATATTATTACCGGCACGGGCTCTAAGGCTGAGACTTCTATCAAACTTTGGAAGTGTGGATGCGGTGAGCGTTCCATGTTGTGGATTATATATATTAAAGGGAACTGATCCTTCTAAATCAAAAGCTTGTCCCCAATCAGCAATATAATTTTTACTTCCCATATCAAGGCCGGCCAAAATGCGGTGATTTATACCACCCGTAGTAACTTTTCCATTAACAAAGAATTGCCCGAGTTTTGCTTCATTAAAAGCATCCCATATTGTTAAGCGGCGATGTAATGTTCCATCCAAGTCCAATGATGTAGGCCATATAGAAGAACCTTTCTGATTAAAATTTAAATAAGCGAGCTGTCCGGTAAATTTCCAGTCTTTATTAAACTGATGATTCAAAGTAAGAAATAAACTATGATCGTTAATACTGGTTGGATCAAGATTAGGTTCAACCGTAGTAAAGTCATAAGGCAATTCACCATATCCATTTAGTCCGAAAACATAATTAGAACCAACAACAGACATTTGCTGATGCTGATAAGTATATTCGGCAGTCAAAGATGTTTTATCGTCAAACTTATAACTCAGAACAGGAGCAATTATATATTTCTTACTCCACTCATTCGGTCGGTGAGAACCAGCACTCTGCCCCATCATATTTAATCTGACAAGAAGCTTTTTATCTTTTGTAAGTATACCATCAACATCTAATGCTGCACGATATAAATCGTTGCTTCCTAAAGAGGTAGAAATACTCCCCTTAGTATTACCTGTAGGTTTCTTTGTTACAATATTATAAAAACCGCTGGGCTCACCGTTAGCTAACATGAATCCGGCTGGTCCTTTTACAAACTCAATTCGGTCTACCATGCTCATGTCTTCAGCTAAAGGCCCCCACGGCATCTGAACATTCATTCCATTTCGGAAAGCGGCAACCTGAGACCCACGCATATACAACAACGCATACGTATCCCAATGTTCCATACGTCTTACTCCACTTACATTTCTTGAAACTCCTTCTAGCATTGAATTGACTTGCTGATCAGCCAAAAGCGACTGATCAATTACCTGAACATTCTGAGGTATATTTAAGATAGGAGTTCCCAGCCTCAAAGATGAAGAGATTTCTTTTGGATTATAAATTTGTTTCGAGGATATAATTGTTACCTCATTAAGGTGGTAAGCATTATCATCCAGCATAAAACTGCATTCAGTAATTTCTCCTGATGAAATTGTTATTTGCTTCTTCTGAGTTCTATAACCTATCATTGTTACAACCAACGTATTACTGCCTGATTGAACATTATCCAGAGAGAATTCTCCGGAATTATTGGATATAGCATTTACAGATGTGCCTTCTATTGCAACGTTAACATTCTGAAGAGGCTTATTCTTTGTATTCTTCACAAAGCCTTTAATTTTACCAAATCCAGTATCAGCATTAGCTATTAGTACGCCAAGCAATAAAAATAAAGTAAAACAAACGTTGAATTTTAAACTAAATCTCTTTCCCATTTACTTATACCATTTATATGTTTATTAATGGCAGCAAAGGTACAGCACCTAGTAATCAAAGGAAATCACCACATTTAGGTAAAACAAGGATACAACATCACCAATAGTAGTGATATTCTTAAATCTATTTAGCTATTTAACGAAATATGTCTCAACGAAACATCGGTTCAGCAAACCATTTCTTATAAATCTTCGATGTAAGAATATAGATAAAGAAAGCAGAGATAAATCCTGCAATTGCATCAATCAGGTAATGAGCCTGAATGTATACTGTGGCACAACAAAGAAGAAAATAGAAAGGCAAAAGGAAAGAGGCTAGTTTTCTGTTTTCCCTGAAAGCAGACAACATTAATATGGTCGACATTCCCACGTGCGAACTTGGGAAAGCTGCTGTTGGACGTTCACCCACTTGCTGTGAGCCATCAACCAGACTATAAAAGAATCCATGGGCATAATCTGGTCCGGGGAGTAGCTCATGATGGAAATTAAAATAATTACCTATAGCAGGGAATATTCCTTGCGACACATTCTCCATACCAATGGCAGGAAAATAGAACTGAGGGCCGGCAACAGGAAGAAAAATATAAATAAAATAATAGATAAAAAACGAAGTAACAATCACAAAAGACCATTTCTCAAACAACTCATACCGGTGAAAGAAATAGTATAATGCCACAACCAAAATCATTGGATAATAAGAAAAATAGCCCAGATTTAATGGTTCACTTACCCATTCATAAGGCAAATGCTTACTAAATTCTACAGCTGGCTGACAACCAAATATAAACTGTTCAGCAGAGGCGAATATGTGATCCAGGTTAGTGAATAACCTATTGAGTTCATAAGTATCCGGGTACCAGTAAGAAAGAAGCCCCATTTGAACTGCAATTCTTACAAAAGCTGAAAATTTACAAGGAGCAAGGCGATAAAGGTACATCAAGCAGAAGGTTAATACTGCAATTACGATTCTATCCCACAGCATTTGCATGGGATGACTCATTTGAGAAAACATAAAAAGAATCAATATTGATGTCAGAAGATTATATATCAACGAAATCTTCTCTACGGCGAATAACCCTTTCTGAGTCTCAACCTTCTTAAACAAATCTAAAGCCATCCTTCTTTTTTATACCAGGCAATTGTTTGCTTTACTCCTTTATCCAATTGATATTGGGGCATATATCCCAATTCCTCTATTAAAGGGGTAATATCACATTGCCAGTTTCTTTGTTTCATTATTTTGTATTTATCTGCATTCAGCGTACTGCTTTTTCCTGAATATGATGCAAAAAAATCAGCGCACAAAGATATAACTTTTAAAACAATTAATGGACACTTAACATGTATTACAAAAGGAATTCTTAGCTCTTTTTGAATTAAATCTGAAAAATCCCTGCTTGTATAGACTTTTCCGTCACTCACAAAATAAGATTTTCGGCAAACATCCTTCTCTATTCCAAGGAAGATTGCCTGAGCCAAATCGGCGACATACACAAATGTAAGGAGCTGTTTACGAAATCCGGCTGCAAAATCAATATGTTTCTGAATAGACTGAGCCATCATAAAATAATCTTTCTCGCGTGGTCCATAAACACCTGTTGGACGATAAATAAGATATGGAAAATCGGGAATTTCTTTAATATATTCTTCGGCATGCAATTTGCTCAGACCATAAGCTGTATTTGGCTTAGGAGTATCGTCTTCCGAAATTGGAACCATTTTCTTTTCATGGATAGGGCCAAATACACTTAAAGAGCTTAGATATATAAATTTCTTAGGAATCATATTCAGTTTGGTTAAGACCTCTATAAAGTTCTTCGTACCAACATAATTTACCTTATCAAAATCTTTTTTATCGTTGCATTTGGTTAAACCAGCAGTATGTATAATATAATCCCATTTGGTATTAGTCTCTTTAAAATCAGCAAGCTGCACTTTTAATGTTGCCGGGTGAGCAAAATCAAGTTCTATTAAATTGATATTATTGGCCTGTAATCCTTCCAAATTACTTGTAGCACGAACTCCAGCCCATACATCATAGCCTTTGCGTAACGCCTCTTTAACTATAAAGTTGCCAATAAATCCACTTGCGCCTGTAACTAAAATACTTTTGCTCATACAACCTGACTCTCTCTTATTAAAATAGTTCCCCTCTCCATAAACAACTAGCTGAGAATATACTCAGAGCTTACAAATCAAAAACTTGTGTTTTCGGCAAAGTTAACATTTTTATTCATTTAACGAATCTTATCACTACAATTTTGATTTTAGTACTGAACTTTCCTATAAATGAAGCACACTGAATACAATAATTTGTTTACTTTGTATTTAATAACTATAAAAATAGTATTTATGGCTAAAAAAGATAAAAAGAAAGCAGGAAAGAGAATGAAGAAAGCCCAGTTAGCTGACCTAATGATGAGCCTGTTTCAAACTAAATCGGGAGAAGTCCTTAACTTAAAATATATTTTTGCAGAATTAAATCTGAACACACATCCCCTAAAGATGCTGTGCATGGATATTCTTTACGAAATGCTTTCTGATGATTATATCAGTGAAGTAGAAAAAGGAAAATATAAATTAAATACTCGCGGAACTGAAATGGTGGGTACTTTCCTTAGAAAAAGTAATGGAAAGAACTCTTTCATTCCCGATGGAAGTGAAGAATCTATTTTTGTGGCAGAACGAAACTCCGCTCATGCAATGAATGGTGATCGCGTACGCATAGCTTTTTATGCGAAATGCAAGAATAGAGAAGCTGAAGGGGAGGTAATTGAGATTTTGGAACGTGCTAATACAAACTTTGTAGGAACATTGGAAGTTTCCAAAGCTTATGCGTTTCTGATTACAGAAAACCGTACCCTGGCCAATGATATATTTATTCCAAAAGATAAACTTAAAGGTGGGAAAACCGGTGATAAAGCTGTGGTAAAAATCACAGAGTGGCCGGAAAAAGCCAAGAATCCTATTGGTCAGGTTATTGATATTTTGGGAGTTGCAGGAGATAACACAACAGAAATGCATGCTATCCTCGCAGAATTTGGACTTCCATATATTTATCCAAAGGCCGTAGAGGAAGCTGCTGACAAAATTCCTGCAGAAATTTCTGAAGAAGAAATTGCAAAACGTGAAGATTTCCGTAACGTTACAACGTTTACTATAGACCCAAAAGACGCAAAAGACTTTGATGACGCACTTTCCATCCGTAAAATGAAAGATGGCCTTTGGGAGATTGGCGTTCATATAGCGGATGTTTCTCACTACGTAAAGGAAGGAAGTATCATAGACAAAGAAGCAGAGAAACGAGCTACATCTGTTTATCTGGTTGACCGTACAATTCCTATGCTTCCAGAACGTTTATGTAACTTCATCTGTTCACTAAGACCAAACGAGGAAAAACTGGCATATTCAGTAATCTTTAATATTACAGATAAAGGAGAAGTAAAAGATTCCCGTATTGTTCATACAGTAATTAAGTCCGATCGCCGTTTTACTTACGAAGAAGCTCAGAATATTATAGAAACAAAAGAAGGTGATTATAAGGAAGAAGTACTGGCTATGGATCACATCGCTAAGATTCTTCGGGAAAAAAGATATAGTGCCGGGGCTATTAACTTTGATCGTTACGAAGTGAAATTTGAAATAGATGAAAAAGGGAAACCAATCAGTGTATATTTCAAATACTCTAAAGACGCAAATAAGTTAGTTGAAGAATTCATGTTATTAGCTAACAAAACTGTGGCAGAAAAAATAGGAAAAGTTCCGGCTGGTAAAAATCCAAAGGTTCTTCCTTATCGTATTCACGATCTTCCAGATCCTGACAAACTGGATAATTTATCTCAGTTTATTGCTCGTTTTGGATATAAGCTTCGTACCAGCGGAACAAAGACTGATATCTCGAAATCTATTAATCACTTGTTAGATGATGTTCAAGGGAAAAACGAGGAAAATCTAATTGAAACAGTATCCATACGTGCAATGCAGAAAGCAAAATATTCTGTTCACAACATTGGACATTACGGATTAGCTTTCGATTATTACACTCATTTTACATCACCTATCCGTCGTTTCCCGGATTTAATGGTTCACCGTTTACTGACCAGATATCTGGAAGGAGGAAGAACTGCTTCGGAAACAAAATATGAAGAGCTTTGTGTGCATAGTTCGGACATGGAACAGATTGCAGCCAATGCAGAACGTGCCTCAATAAAATACAAGCAAGTTGAGTTTATGAGCGAACGTCTTGGACAAATCTACGACGGAGTTATTTCGGGCATTACTGAATGGGGATTATATGTAGAACTAAATGAGAATAAGTGCGAGGGAATGGTTCCGATCCGTGATCTGGATGATGATTATTATGAATTTGATGAAAAGAATTATTGCCTAAGGGGTCGTAAGAAACACAGAACATATAGCTTAGGAGATTCTATCACTATAAAAGTTGCCCGGGCAAACATTGAAAAGAAACAGCTTGATTTTGCATTGGTTGAATAATTCTTTCTACTTTTACAAAACCTTTTTTCCATAAAATTGTTACTTACGTATTAAGTTTTATTAAATAAATGAAGCGAAAAAAAACAATAGAGCCTGTTCCCTATGTTGAAATAGATAGATATGCCGGAGTGTGGTACGAAATTGGCCGATACCAACACTGGTATGAGAAAGGCGCCACTAATGTTTCTGCAGAATACATTCAAAAAGATGGTTATCTGGAAGTTATCAACCGATACAAGAAATCAAATAAAGATGGCGAAATTAAGGGTAAAGCTTTTATTGTACCAAATAGCGGAAATGCAAAACTTAAAGTTCAGTTCCATTGGCCATTTAAAGGTGATTACTGGGTTATCGATTTAGATGAGGATTACCAATGGGCTGTTGTTTCAAACTCTTCAAGATCCAATTTATGGATTCTTTATCGCAAACCAATAATTGACAATGAAGAATTACGCCCCATCGTTTACCGATTGGTAAATAATGGATTTGAACTGGCAAAAGTACATTGGACAAAACAAACTAACGAGATAAAAGAATGAAGACAGTAGTATTAGACGAACAGGAAAAAGTAGAAGAAATAATCTCCAGATGTGATATTTGTTATGTAGGAATGGTTGATAATGAAAACAATCCATATGTTATCCCCATGAACTTTGGATATCAGGATGGAGTAATCTATCTGCATTCCGGTCCTACAGGACACTCTATTGATATTCTAAATCACAATAACAATGTTTGTATAACTTTCAGCATTGATCACGAACTGGTATTTCAACACCCTCAGGTTGCTTGCAGCTATCGCATGAAAGCAAAAAGTGTTATCTGCAGAGGAAAGGTTCACTTCATTGAGAATTTAGAGGATAAACGAGATGCACTTAATATCATTATGAAACAGTATTCTGATAAAACCTTTGAATACTCTGATCCTGCAGTAAAGAATGTGAAGATATGGGAAATTCCTATTGACAGCATTAGTGCAAAAGAATACGGAGTACCTCATAAAAGATAAAGTTAAGGCTTTATTGTACACCTCAAAAAGGTTGTAGATATAATAAATTAGTGGTCGATAAATAGTTGTGTTACTATTTATCGACCACTAACACATTTTACTCTCAGCTAATCAATTAAGATTTAAATAGTGACAGATAGCAGAATGTTTATAAAATAATTATCTTCTTTGACGGCGAACAGATGCTTTTGGTGCAGAAACAGAAGAAGACTTCTCTTTTTTCACCTTCACTTCAGATACGGCCTGTGCTTTTCGTCTGGAACTCTTTATCGCTTTCGATTTAATTGAGGAAGCCGCTTTCTTACTTGCAATATTCTTCTGTGAGATTGTATCACTTTCCCATAAATGTTCCTCAAAAGCTTTCAGCTGACCTTCTATTTTTTTCTGCTCTTTTACCATAGCACTATCGGTAGTGCAATACTGTGCAAGAGTCTGATTCATCATATTGGTAGTTTTATAAATATCCCCACTAAACTGACGAGTTGTAAAATAATCATCCAGACTTATATTAGAAGTGTTATTCAAATTGCTAGTCATCACATTCATGCGAACCAGATAAGGACTAAGATCACTGTAGTTTAACCAAAACATAGGATATTTAGTTACTTCCATAGAGAAATCACCACTACGATGAAGCACCGGACAAATTGCTACCACCTTTGAATTGTAGGTTGATGAATGTTGATCAAAGAACCAAACCTCTTTTATAAAATAACTGAGAACTTCATTGCTGGGTATATCACTATTATCAAAAGTAAAAAGAGTATCTTTGGTCTGCGCATCTTTCTTTATCTGATAATAAATATGAAAACGGTCGAGAACATCTTTAAATTTCACTTTATTATCAGTGGTCAATACTTCTGTGCCATCCAGGCGGTATTCATAAGCAGGAATCTTGCCCTCTGCCATCAATTTAAATATTAAAGTAAAAAGATTCATTTTATCCCCCATCGGTTCCACAGGATAGTACAAGGCAGTATTCTTTTCCTTCTTCAGATCAAGCGTTCTGTAAATCTCACGTTTCCAAACCACTTCCTCAGGCATATCAAGTTGCCCGGTATACTGAGTTTGTGCTCTTACAGAAAGAATCGGAGCCGATTCCTTAACTTCTTGCTTAGCTTTACGCGCTTTAGGTTGCGCAGCTACCTGATACATACCAAGTGATGTGCAAAGAAAAGCCATGATACATATAAAGCGTTTCATATCTTCGTCTTTTATTAATTAACAATTACTTCCAGAGTTGTTGGGAGCAAGCGCTCAATACCATCAGGCCCTACAGCTCTTACCCTCGAAATATAGAATCTTTTTCCGCGAGACAACTTACGGAATACATCTCTTTGTCTTGCCGAAAATTTACTGCCGGTCGAAACTTCCGGAACAGCATTCCCCATATTATCAAAAAATACCGTTTCAAAACTGAGAACTCGGAAATTTACATTTAACAGTCCATCGTCAATTGCCGCAACAATACCATCAGTCCCCATAAGAAGCGCCTTAGAAAAACCAGTTCCTCCACGATATCTTTTAGGATTATCAGCACTACCATATTCAATGAACGGCATTGGATCAGGCAACTGACGTACACGATATACAAAATTACCCATTACCTGATTCCTTCCCCCTACGTTGGCAGTTACAGCAAAATTAGTCTGTCCAATCCTTGAAGGACGAACAACATATCCTCCCGAAACTTTTCTCAATATTCCATTACCATTAGTAATGTTCATTTGCACATTTTGATTTGCTACCCCCGGAACAGATACACTCATCGGATTATCATAACCTGCATAAAGCACGTTCATCATGGTTGCCGATACCGTAGCCGATGGATCTATCACTGTATATTTCTGAGAGAAATTACGTTTCAATATATCTCCATTACCCTTGTTCAATTCCAGATAACCAGTTAAGTTAAACTCTCCTGTATTACTGCAAATAGTTTCAAACAAGCCATTACGCACACCAGGCAATAATCTGTTTCCTATATAAATAGAAGGTTTTTGTGTGGAATCTACTGCAGCCAGAATAATCTGAGCACTGAATTTTCCTCCACGTACAATGGTTTGCGCATTAGGAATAACATAAGCATTCACCTCATTTACCCGGATATCTCTTACATCGATATTCTTCACTAAAGTATGAAGAACCTCACCCTCAGCATAGCGTATATCATTTTGCAGTTTAGTCAGTAAAGTTACTGCGGCTGCCACAGGGGTATTCTCAAAAATATATTCCTGCCAGTTCTTGCCAATAGTACTAGCCCTCCGAGGAACAGATGTGCTTAGATTACTGCTTATAATCTTTCTCTGTGTACTGTCTACAACCATTGTCAAAATGGCTTTTTTATACTTGTTAACCGCGTTATACAGTTTCTTGCCCTGTCCGGTAACCGGAGCTAACATAACAAAATTTGCAGCTTCAAGATCTTCCTGATTCCTGACTTCCGCTAAATTATTAGCATCACTATCAGCAACCTTTATTATTTTCAATTTCAGTTCATCTACATACTGGTAAAGAGAGTCCGACATTTTCCGAACATACTGCGCTCTATTAAACCATTCCTGTACCTTTTCCGGATTCATTTCCAGAAAATCAGACATATCTTTATACAAAGACTTATTCTGTTTCGTGGAATTAGCAGTTGATCTGTTCAAGCTCTCATCTACAAGTGAAAAACCATTGAGCACATCTGAAGAAACATTCAAAGCCAACAAAGCCATCAAGACGAGATACATCAAGTTTATCATCTTCTGCCGTGGAGACTCCGGTCCGATTGATGCCATATCTATCTACTTGTTTATAATTGTTGTTGATTATTCATGTTCACCGTCATAGCCTTCAGCATGCGAGCATAAACTTTGTTTAATTCTTCCATTTGCTGTGCCATTTTTTCGGCTTCTTCATTGAACTTCTCACTATTACCTGTTGATCCTTCATACATCTCTTTGATGCGTTTCAAACCAACGTTTACTTTATCTATTGTATCAATCTGAGAACTGATACTCTTTAATTGAATTTCATAAATAGTATTTAACCCCATCAGGTTACGGTTCAAGGATTGCATCTGATCTACATATCCAGCCGAGTTTGTAGTGATAGAATCTGAGTTATCACTAATGCTCTTATAAGATTTCAGTAAAGTATCTGAAACCTCAGCCAAAGCATTAGTTGCTGAATTGAAACGTTCCAATGTATTTGCCATTGATTCCAATTTTGTCAGATAGACAGATGTTGCATCTGCTACCTCAGGAGAATTAGCAGCTACCTCACCACTAATCATTGATGCCCAGTCCTCACCACCAGAAACAGGAGCACCACCAGAAACTGATGCTCTTTGTGCCTGCACACCAACCGAAGCATTCAGAGCACTTACCTGTGAAGATGCCGGAACAACCGGGGAATAAGTAGGTTGTGACACTACATCACCAACAGATTTCTTAGTTGCAGACTGATTTATTGCTTGTTGAACAACATTCGGAAGTTTCGTTTCCTCGGTACCATTATCAGCATCCGGCCATTCTTTCCTTTTAGCATAAGTAGTTCCTGATATCTTTATATCAGGAAACACACTTTCCCATTTATATGTCTTAGCTGGACGATCGAAGGCAGAGATAAAGAATACCAATATTTCGGTACCCATACCAATCCACAACATCATGTTTGCACCCGGCAAATGGGTTAACTTAAACAATACACCGGTAATTACAATAGAGGCCCCCCAACTATAAGCATAATTGAGTAAAACTTTTCCTTTATAGCTAGCCATAAAATCCTGAAATCTATGGAATAGCCCTCTCTTTTTAATATTGTTCATCATAGTTATCTGCCTTTTTTATTATAACCAACCTGAGTTCTCACACAGCGGAAACCTATATAAGATCTACTTTCGTTTTGATATTCATAAGAACGTGCATCAGATCGTACATAAGCAGCCACATCTTTCCAGGATCCGCCACGAACGGTTTTCTTCTTCATCACATAAGGATCTTCCTTCGCTGCGTTGTATTTTAGTTCGGGATTCATATCATTCATGGACAATACTCCTGCTTCTGTATAAACAGTAGAAGTCCATTCAGAAACATTACCTGCCATATCGTATAAACCATTTGAATTAGGAGAATAAGAACCCACCTTTGTTGATATCAGATTTCCATCTTTTGTGTAGTTTCCCCTACCCGGTTTATAATTTGCATAATAACAACCTTCATCCGATTTTGTATCTTTTCCTTTCCACGGATAAGCATTATCTTCCTTACCCCTTGCTGCAAATTCCCATTCCACTTCGGTCGGTAAACGATAACGTTGTAAATAGCGGGCAGCACCACGAAGGCCGGCTAACAAATAATTAGTTCTCCATGCACAAAAAGCATTTGCTTGTTCCCACGATACACCAACTACAGGATAGTCGTTATAACTGGGGTGACTAAAATAGAGCTTCATATAAGGCTCGTTATAGGAATTTCGGAAATCGTTCACCCAGCAAGTTGTATCCGGATAAACGTTCACGATATAACTATTCTGAAAATCATATAAAGATGAAAGTCTGCGAGTAATTGTCCTATTCACAATTCGTCCTTCATCATCAATATATGCAGTATCTTTAGATATCATTACCACTTCATCATAATTAACCGGAACATCTGTATTCTTATTCCTTTGAGCCGGATTTAATCTGTTTTTACGAAGCGCAGCCTGAGTATAATCAAAGTCTTCATAATAATAATTCATCTGGTCGGCATCAAGCATCCTTGTTCCATCAATCGGATGAGTTTTGTAAACACTGTTAATAGCAGCCTGCTCTTCTTCAGAAGCTCTTCTCCATGGAATAGGTTTTGCCCAATTGAGATGAGGTTTTACAGGATCGCCATATCTGTCTTCAGTTATTTTATATACTTCGTTTCCCCCATAGGCAGGATCTGCCAGACGTTCACGGATAATAGAGTCTCTTACCCAAAATACAAACTGTTTATATTTGGAATTGCTCACTTCTGTTTCGTCCATCCAGAAAGCATCTACAGATATATCTTTAGACGGAACAGACTTGCCCCAAAGGCTATCGGTTTCACTTGGGCCTACCTTTACTGATCCCCGCTTAATCAGCACCATACCATAAGGTGCCGGTTCATCCCACGCCACTGCACTTATGCCGGTCAGCTCTCCTCCGGAAGAAGACTCTCCCACAGGGGCACCGCATGAAATTAGTGCAACTGTTATTACTAAACTAACTATGAATAAGAGTTTTTTCATAATCTTATAAAATACGTATACTTTTATGTCTGTTTTTACTGTGTCCCGAAAAGTTTATATCAGTCGAATAATTTATAAACAGATCGTGGCTTCCGCTTCCAATCCCTATCTGCGACGTAAACATTTCGTAAGCATAGCCTACAGTAATATTCTTTATTTTTGTTCCAACTAAAAACGTGACTGATGTTGCAGGACTGTAAGAGAGTCCTCCATAAAGAGTCTTTTCGTTATAGTTGTAGAACATTCGTCCCGTAAAATCTACTTTTGTAGATACTAAATCACTCTTCAACAAGAATGATGGCTGTAACCAAATTAACGGATTTTTCGTTTTTATATTGCATCCTCCCGTTAAATAAATAGTAGGATCCACTTTAAACTTGTTATTCTCGCCCATCAAAACAGTTGGAGCAGAAAGATGAGTGACAGATAAACCGCCATAATATTGAGGATGTGTATAATAAAGACCTACGCCTGCATCCATACTTGTTCCGGAAACAGATGTTGCAGGGAAAGCGTCGTCATTGGTCTGGTCGCCTAAGTTGATATTTGTCGGATCAAAAGATAAATTTAATGCACCAACCTGCAGGCCAACACCCATTTGTCCTTTACCCAATTGCTTTTTATAAGAATATTGCAAGCCAACTATCTGATTTCTGAAAAGGCCGATACCTTCATTAAAAAGAGTTACGCCTACACCATGTTTACTTCCTAAGAATTTAACAGGCATATCGGCAGCAAAAAACATTGATTTCGGGGCATTGGTAAACCCCATTAATTGCTGACTGTAGGCTCCGGTAATAATTAGTTTGTCGGTTTGCCCGGCATAGGCGGGATTGTAATATCCGGTCACCGCCCAATACTGACTAAACTGCACGTCGAACTGTGCTTTGACGGAAAGAGAGCAAAGCAAAGCGAAACAAAATAAAAAGTATTTTATTAAATTCATCGAAGCGTATCAATCAAAGTAAACACCTACCTTAATTAACTGCTAAAAGGTTAATAAATTGTATTCCTGAAGAAAAATTAAAAAGAAATACGAAAACAGATAATGAAGAATAAGTCAACAAAAAAGGAAGGTAATTCAAAATTCCTTCCTTTAATAAGTTTTTAGTACTCTTCTTCGTTAAAGAAGAAGTCTTCTTTGCTGGGATAATCCGGCCAAATATCTTCTATACTTTCATATATCTCACCTTCATCTTCCAAATCCTGAAGATTTTCAATAACTTCAAGCGGTGCGCCAGAGCGCATTGCGAAGTCAATAAGCTCGTCCTTACTTGCAGGCCAAGGTGCATCTTCCAGTTTAGATGCCAATTCCAACGTCCAATACATAACTGTTAGTATTAAAAATGATTACTAAACTCGTGTTTTAATTTTCCCGCAAAAGTATAATAAATAATCTCATTTGCAAGTATTATCCCAAAATATTTCATTGCGATTTATATTTATATTCTGTTTTCGGGATAAAAGGAACAAATAATCGGACAAACGGTTCATAAAGACCATTATATTTTTATCAATAAAGCAACTCTTTGATAGAGATAATATACGCCTCTCCGCTCTTCGGCAAACAGTACGGCAAACGTGACAAATTGCCGTTCCTCTACACCCGCCTGGAATAACAAAACGATTGATTGGTGGCAATTGTTCATCTATCATGTCAATCTCCCTTTCTATTTCTTCAATGTGTGACGGCAAAATAATGCTACATTCCTTCAGTGGTGTTTTATCCTGATCAGTAGCCAGGTAAGAACCAACTGAAAACAGCTTATGCTGTATCTTCAAAAGGAATTCTTTATCCGCATCATCCTCAATATACGTCATCAGCAAACCTAGGTGAGCATTCAGCTCATCTACAGTGCCGTACGATTCTAAACGAATATCTGTTTTAGAGACTCTTGTCCCTCCTACCAGTGAAGTCGTTCCTTCGTCTCCGGTTCTGGTATATACATTGCTTTTTTTCATAGTGTTTTTATTTATAGTCCAGACTGAGTTTAGCAAAATTATATCTAAAAATTAACAATATAGTGTTGTTTTATTTTTTTTCTATCGAAGAAAATAATACCGAAATCGTAAAGATCAAACGTAATGCCCACCCGTTCGTCAAGCTGAATTTCTTTCCACCATCTTTTCAAAGCTGAAGATTTATGTATATCCTGAATTAAAAAGACAGAACCTGCATTGCTTTTACTGATGCATTGTTCAAACATTGACTGAACGGCGTTCAATGGATAATCTCCCGCATGAAGAAATAAAAAATCGAGTAAGTCTAGTTCTGATATTGCTCCCGAAACCAAAGCTGAAACATCGCCAAAGCGAAAATCTATATTGCCACTATAATTTTTAAAAAGAGTAGCAGCCAAAGTATTTGTCGGAGAATTCTTATCAACAGTTATGAAACGAGCATTTTTTCTACTGCATGAAAGATAAACACTGCCTGCTCCAACAGAAGTTCCTATTTCGAGAATAGTTTGCGGATGGGCATAATTAGCCAATCTAAAAATAAACTCATATATTTTAGCACTCTCAAGATAACGATTCCAGGAAGAAGAATACTTCTGACTGGTTTTCTCAATTAAATCGTTTAAATACTCATAATCGTAATATTGAGCTTTCTCATAGATTACTCCGGTTATCAGATTAAAGGCAAAAGGAGAATGCACTCCATAGCCTTTACGATGCCTGAATCTTAACAACCAAATCAGTATTCTTTTATAAAACATTTGCTTCTTCATAAGGTAAAAAACATATCGTCATCACATTCATCCTGCTTTTTATTAATGACAAATATAGTACTTTTGGTTTAATATAATTGAGGATACAGCTTATTATTAAAAAAGCTGGCGGAAGGTTTTAAACATCTTGTACAAAAGATTGTATTCTTCTGTACAAAACAATTCTTTCTTTTGTACAGAAGAATTAATTGTTTTGTACAAGAATTCATAGACCATTCGCCATATTAAATAAATAACTCAGCAGGTTATACAAACACTTCACAAGAGTGCTTATAAAGTTCTTAAAAACAACAAGGGCAGAATTTCGCTCCTTCACAGGACTAAAATTCCGCCTCTTGTAACACTAACAAATCTAATCTAAACAAACATATATTTTAATTCTAACTAATCATCTTATCTCTGCAGAGTTGCAGCCATCAAACCAATAATCACATCATTAGCTTCAGTCCCCAACTCCAGACTCTTTAATTCTTTATTCTTATTCAATGGAAGATCAAGTAATACACCGGCACCTCCTTTGATACTTCTTCCGTAAACACCTTCTATGTGAAGTTCCTTTTCCAGATTATCACTCACAATACCCGATAGCAGATGTAATCTGTAAGGACGAGGAGATTGAAGTTTAAACGCAGCTCCATCTACAAAATAATCTTGTTCGATAGGGCACCAATTATCCGGATTAATTAAGTTCAGCACTTCTGCTGATCCATCCTTATAAGTCACTTTTACAATTCCATTTACTATATGACTCTGCATGTGGTTTGTTGTACCCGCCAAAAGCAAATAAATATGAGAAGCTTTTCCATTTAATTCTACAGAAACCCTTTCTGGATAGTTTTTCCAGAGAGATGTAAAAGCAATATTATTACCCACAGTTGGAGTTCTGAAAGGCACTCCAAGAGTAGTTGACAATATTCCATCACGAACTTTAGAACGAACACCCGAGTCGTCAATATCCGCTGTTGTCTGAGGATGACACCATTCACCAATACCTTGCTTTGGCAACTGAAGCGTTGTATATGGTGAGCGTGGCGACAGATATTCATTTTTAAATATCTTACTTACCGAATCGTTCAATGCTCCATCCATATTAACCGGTTCGCAAGTGGAGCCGTTTACATCGACAAATGCCTTAAATGCAACTTTGTTTTCTCCTTTCACATTAATATTAACCGGCATCCACCACTCCATTTTTCCCTGAGAAACAAGAGCAAACAGTGTATGACTACCAGCCTCAGCAATTACATTACCCGATAAGTTATTACCAGAGATTTTTGCATTAGCTAAAATATTCTGCGGATCATAGATCTTCTTTACTGAACAATTCAGATTTACTGAATAGGAAGAACCATTCATAACAGATACTACTTCCGGAGATTTAACCAGCTTATTTTCTCCCCAAACAATTTCTATCTTGTTCTTCTTAGCAGAAGGAGAAGATATTTTCATTATTGGATATCCGGCAGCAGACTCAACAAATGACCACTTAGCATCTTTACCGTTTACCTTTACAGATTTAATTTTATCTGAGAGAGCACGAACTTGTAATTCCAAAGCCAGCTGCTTTTCAAATTTAAGTTCAACGTTATAAACTTCTGTATTATTAGTACGCTTAAAAGCAATATCAATATCCGGTGTGGAAATAGATGCATGATCCCAGGCTGAAGGAAAACCGGGGCGAACCAAAACTCGTCCATTCATTGCATCAGGCAACACACCAAAAAGTCCCTGAACAAGCGCACGGGAGGCAACTCCTATCGGGTCACCAAAATCCCGGTAGCATTCTCCGCGTGCTGCATCGTAAAAGCTGACTTGTCCGAAGTTACCCGGACTGCTACCCAAATACATTCCATCGAGAACCGAGCTCTTTAATAATTTAAATGCTTCTTCATTTCTTCCGGCTTGCCAGTAAGCAAGCGAAGTATGCATTACCTCGGCAAAAGCAACATTATTGATTGACCATGAATAAGGAAGCCAGTTGGTCGTGGAAACTGTTGCATAACCTTCATCCTTTAAACCTTTTGCAACAACCGGAATATGAGGAATCTCTGTATCTACATAACGGGTAGCCTGATAACCCTGGAATGGATTATGAATATCCGAGTCTATTGCATGATAGATAGTCCACACCGCAGCACTCTCATGAAGCTTCTTTTTGCCCATGAAATCTTGGAATTCAGCCCAATGTCCTTTGGAAGGAATCCACAGTCGGGTATTCAATGCATTCAAAATCTTCTTAGCCTCATCGGCATAAGGTTTAGGATCTTCTCCTATCTTGGCAGCAATCTCGGCAGCCATACTGTTGGCACGATAATTATAAGCTGAAGAGTGTGTAACCGCTCCACTGTTGTAATACAAGGCATCACTGGCCCAGATACAACAATAAGCATCATACAATCCATCATTATCCGGATCAAAGTTTCTTTTTTCCCAGGCTAAGTGACGGGTAATAACCGGCCACATCTGTTTTGCATAGGCTAAATCTCCCGTCCAATTAAAATGCCACAAGAGTTCATCGATATAACACAAGTTCATATCGTAATGATGCATCTTGTTATTCTCACGAGGATTGCGACAAATATAGCCATTGCTATACATCTGAGTACCCCACTTCTTTTCCGAACGGGAAAGATTCATTGCACTATCCTGAGTTGGATGAGGATACACAGCGGGAACATCAGTAACCTGACTTGCTGCATAAGCATTGAAATGAGAACGGGCACGATCGTGCCAGCCCAGTGCATCTCCTGTATAAGCTGCACGCCAACCACTAAGAGGCATTCGCCAACCTACTGCTCCGTGAAGCCATACTTCTCCACTCCATATACCATCTGCCGCTACAGCCAGTGTTGGACCAAGCGTATTAAAGTAAGGATCGGGAGTATTTATTTTAATTCTTGAAGCCAGCTGAACACGAGCAGCTTCGGACTTAGCAAAACAATCTGCCAATGCCGGATAATCTAATGATTTATCCAGATTTGAACTTTGCAAAGCCATATAATATGTTTTACCTCCGGCAACAGATAATTTTCCATCCAGTACAGGTAAATCTGTGGTAACATTCAATTTTGCATCTAAAGGAAATATTCCTTTCAACTGACGTGGTTCTTTTTTTCCAAACTTCAGGGTAAAACTGTTGCGGTCTATTGAATAGACATTACCCGCACAATATTCGGGTTTAAGATCGAAGCTGTCATAAGGATCAACACCCAAATCACCTTCCCGGCTGAATCGTTTATCGGCAGCACCGCCAAAGCGCCAGGTTAGAAAAGTATTACCTGGCAAATTATTCGTTTCAATTTTAAACACAGCACCATCGGCGCCATACATTGAAAGAACTGTTATACGAATAAATCCTTTTCCCAAAACAGGATCTTTAATAGTATATATACGCGAGCCGGCTCTATAACGGCTTTCAATATAAGATGCTTTATTTAGTGATAAAGTTTTAGAATCGCGGACAATTCCAAAGCTAAGGTTTCCACCCATTCGTGGGAGGTAAAGAGCAAATTCGGGCACATCACCTGTCTCTACACGAAAACCTGTATGATCACCGTAGAGTGCACGATTAAACTTCTTATCACCATTAACAATCACAAAGTCTTCCCCATCGGGAGTATAACGTAATTTACGTTGCGCTCCTCGCTGAGAATCATTAAGTGAAGCTAATGGCTGTGCAGAAGCTGTAATTCCCAAAAAGAGGAATAGCAGCATCTTCACTAATTTCAGATTAAACATATCTTTTTTATTTTATCAAGATCTGATTATTATTCATCAAATAGATCCTGTTAAGGCATTGGAGAAAGCCCTTCCCACTTCACATCCCAGTTTCCATCTTTAGGGAAGCCCGGATTCTTTTCCTTACAACCATCCCAGCCTGCACACATCATAGAGATAGCAGTCAACAAGCCACCATTCCCAGGAAGATAGATACGCAAACGATCGTCCTGATAATTGTGTCCGTTCACCAGATAAGTATTTGTGCGTTTATTCATCAACAGTGCACCAACAGCTTTTTCCGGTTCACCAAGGCGAGCCGCATTCATTGCAGTCATCGGATAATCCCATCCCCAGGTTTCGTTCCAGTTCCAGTTATCCCAGATCCAGTTTAATGTATTCTTCATATAATCTTCACGAACAAGATTACACTTAGGCAAGATACCTTCTGCACCAAGTACAGCCATGTGGTCGGAAGTAAAGCGAATATCTTTATATGTATCGAGTGCCGTTTCTGCTGCCAGATATAAAGTATCTTGTGCAGCAAGCGGAGAAAGCTTCTGTATCAGTTCATCCCATTTCTTATTACGTTCTTCACCGATACGTTCGCGCCATTTCTGAGCAACACTCATAGCAAAGTGCCAATAAGAAAGTTCAAAAGGAGGATTTACAGTTTCGGCAGCACGAAGAGTTTCCTGTGCAGGGATAGCTCCTTTCAACACAAAACGATCTTTATCTTTTTCGTAAGTAGCAAACGAGTACATAAATTCAGCAGTTTCCTGCACCAGTTTGTTATATTTCTTAAGAACCTCAGCATTAGGATTGCTGCGATAAAGCAGTTCGGCCATATAGATTAAGTGAGGCTGTTGCCAGATAAGGAATGAACCTACTTTTGAAGGAGCTTCAATTCCTGAAGGGTCTGTCATCTTCATCCAACGAATGCCATCAAAACCTTGACGTTTTGCAATTTCTTTTGCTATCGGATAAGCTTTCTCATACCATCCCAGCGTGCGGTCCAGAAGTTCCGGACGATTCCACAATGCAAACTGTGCCTGGTGCCACCAGATCATTTCAAGGTGGAACTTGCCAAACCATGAATTATAAGTCAGTCCGGTTTCTTGTGGAGGTGTAGAACCAGCACATTGAATTGCAAGAAGATATTGTGAAAGCACAACGCGACGTTCAAGTTCTTTAGCACGAGCATCTTTACATGCAGAAAAGTCTACTGCACCACCATTCTTCCAAAAGGAAGTCCAGTATTTACCCGACGCAGCAAATGTATTTGCAACACCAGGTTGCTTATCATATTGAATATTTGAAGTAAATAAACAAGTAAAAGCAAACTTATCTGATTGGGGAGTAAGTACAAAATAGTTTTTCTGCTTTTCCGATAGTTTCGCTTTTCCTTCCCACTTTATCTGAACATAATAAACTGTTTCACCAAGTTGTCTTTTAAGAATTGCCGAGTTTGCATCCTGAGAAACAACAACAGTGGTGTGAAGATCATTCTTTGTCCAGTCGCAAGCATCGTCACAATGTCCGCCGGTTGGATAAGGGAAACGGAAATTAACTGCAGGGCGCAATGATGAATTGATTTTTGCAGCAATCATATCCTTCTGAGGATGACAAGCTGTTTCCACTTGCACAGATTTGCCATTCAGGGTAAAGTTGCTTATTATATCACCTTTCCACAAATCTAATTTCTGGTTGATGTTAGTAATATCGCTTGCTTTTATATTCTTTCCTAATTCGAAACCTACAATTCCCAGGTGTAAACGATGAGGATTTACTCTAAACCAGTTGGACGCTTCTTTTGGGCGACCATCTTCATTAAACTGCGTTGAGTAAGGTTCTTGCTTTCCATGACCAAAATCATAGTTTTTCAGCGTCTCTTCATGTTTGTAATTATTAGGATTGGCATAACTGTGCCATCCCCACTGAGATTGAGTTCCTAGTGGTACTCCATTTGAATAGATTTCAGGGAATGTTTGCAAACCTGTAGCATCAACAGTATAAGCAAACTCTCCATTCCCTACTGAAAGAGAAGAAAGAGAATTAAATGCTGTAACCTGTGGATTATTACGGGTAACCAAAGCCAGACGATTAATCGGCGTTTGTTTTGCAACTCCGCTCACTGAACAGATGAGTGCTAAACAAGAATATAAAATCTTTTTCATAGTGTTTCTTGGCTATTTAGATAGTATTTTGATTATAAGCACAAATATAGACGTTTATTTTTCCTTATTTTATATAAACAATGACATTTATGCTGTGTTATTTGACTGTAAACTAACGCAAATACAAGATAAATGCTATCTTGTATTATCATTAAATTTTAATTATTCACCAATAAATAAAATCCATTGGTGAATGGCTGAAAAGCAAAGGCGAATAAAAAATAAAAAGCAACCATCACTCCATCACTTTCTTTGTGCATCTATTTGATTACTTGCTAATTAAATGGTGATGGTAGCATTTTCATCCATCACTATTTCCCTCACTTTCGAACCCATCCCTCACCATTTCGTGCCATTTCTTGCCATTTCCGGCAAAGGCTCAGGGGCGAGATACCATATACACAAAGAGGATTTTAATATTAATGGAAGTGTTTTTTCATTGAATCTCTTCCCAGAATCTGTTGATTGTGGTTAAAATAGTGAGAACAGAACTTTTTTCGTGATGTTTCAGTTAGGGATAATAACACTCAGCATATTCATTATTAAAGTTTTAGAGTTCAGACTCTGTCTCACGACCAAAACTACGATATTCAAGTGGTGTAAATCCTGTTCTTCTCTTAAATAAAGAGAAAAAGTGTTCTGTTGAAGTATAATTTAATTGATACGAGATTTCTTTGACTGATTGTGAGGTGCCAACTAAAAGTTGCTTTGCTTTACGCAACTTCAGTTCCTGAAAATATTTTGCAGGAGCATATCCGGTATAGTCCTTAAATATTTTTCTGAACCAGGAATAACTGATATTCAGCTTCATAGCAAGTTCTTCAGGATCAACATCTTTAAAGACATTTTCGTTCATAATAATTTTAGCTTGCTCTATTTTTTGATCCATATCTCCAAGCTCAAACATTTTATTCTTGGATATGGATAAAATCATTCCAAGCATATGCAATACAATTCCTGCGAGATATTGTTGGGACGATATCTTATCGGTTTCTGCAACCTCTATTGCACGCGAGAACAGATTTACCAGTTCTTCATTTAAACCAACTTCAAGAATCTGCTTTTCTGGTGACAAAAATGAATTTTTGACAATGTTATCAATCATTTCTCCCTCAAATCCTATGTAATATTCATTCCATCCGGTATGTATTAGTGGATGGTAAGTGTGCCATTGACCTGGAAAAAGAACCATTAAGCGGCCTTTACAAATTTGAGTCTCAGGTGTTGAATCAGAAGTGAAAAGTCCGCGGCCTTTTGTGATATATACAAACTGATATTCTCTTAATATACGGCCTTTTTGAGCATTAAAAAAATAACCTGAAGGATGGTCTTTCAGAGGATAAGGAGAATTTGGAACTATAGATTGAAAACCCACAGTATTAACAGACAGACCAAACTTGTGGTCCATGTCATTAACAATTAAATATTTAAAATCTACACCCAAATCGTTATAATCCCTTGTCATTGTTGCTTAAAGTGTTGTTATCTAGGCAAAAATAGATATTATTTCTGACAATGAAACGACAAAGAACAAAAGGAACCCTAAAAAAATAAAAAAATAAATGTGAGTTTTTTGCAAAAACAAATATATATTTTTACAAAAAACTCACATAAAGATAATAAAATAAGGTTATTCTTATTTCTTCACTACTATTTTATCATATTGTTCCTCAGCTCTTATTTCTTTATAACTAGGAGCATCAATCATTTCAACCAGTGCCCTTAAAACAGGACCTTCTCCCATTGGATCATTTTCCTGAGTAGGACGATTATAATAATATGTAATAGCAGGCATAATTCCGGTACCTACACAGATACCAGTAACATCGCCATTATCTGTAATTAACTTCATCATTCCTTTAAGCCCCTGCTCAGCCACATAAATAAAATCAGGGTGCAACCACCCTTCTTTAACACCACGAGCAATACCAAATACAAACATTGCAGTACCTGTTATTTCTTCAAAGGAATCTTCTTTATCAAGAAGCTGATGCCATAAGCCATTCTTACCTTGATAACGGGCTACACCACTAGCTTGTCGCTGGAAATTCTTAATCACAGCATCACGCAATGGATGATTCTTTGCCATTCTGGTAAGAAGATCTGCCTGTGCCATAAATACCCATCCATTTGCACGGCTCCAATGAGCAACTCCATGCTCATTATTATCAGTATGGTAACAGTGGTAATATATATTTTTCTCAGGGCACCACAAATACTTAGTATAATTCAAAATCTGAGTAGCAGCATCAGTAAAATACTTTTCATCTCCTGTCAGAGTGCCCATTCTGGACAAGAAAGATATAGCCATAAAAGCATCATCAGCCCAAATTGTATTAACATGCGGCCAAAGGCGCGCTATAGTTCCATCAGCCAAACGTGGCTCTGCATAATTTAAATGATCAGCTGTCTGATTAATATAATTCAAGAATGATTTATTAGGATGACGTTTCTGAAGTTCTATCAAACTTGCTCCCATGGGTCCATTATCATCAAGACGTTTTCCACGGAAAATCATGTGCCAGTTTACTTCACGAACAGCTTTCCATCCTCCTTCTTTTAATGTCTTATCATATAATTTCCTGAAATAATCAAGATTTCCTTCATTAAATACGAAGTTCATGTTTTTTAAGACATATTCATCATACTTTTTGTCGCCAATCTTATCTGCTAATTCAAGTAAAGCAATGTTTGTTACACCATTTGTATAATGCCAATCATTATATTTACTTTCAACTTTAACATCAGTTGTAAGAGGCACATTTTTAAGTGACTTATATACCTCTCCTGTCTTTTTATTTTTAAACTCACATGTAGTACTGCTTAAAATACGATCGGCAATTTTAACAGCAGCCTCTTTTGGAGTCATCTTAGTTTGAGCAGAAATAGGCACAAAAAAAAGGGTGATAACACCCAGCAATAAATTCTTCTTTAAATTCATCATAAACGAATATAGATTATATTAGAACAAGAGATGAATTTGATTTTTCAAATTCAATTCTCTTATTCTAACATAATATTTTTAATTATACACTTTACTATTTAGGGAGATTAAAAGCTACTTTCAATTCTTCCATCAATTCATCGGCCATACCTGTAGGTTCAAAGCCCATAGACTTTGCTGTCAGATATATCTGAGCTGATTTAGAAAGTGTGTCAACCATATCAAATGCTTCCATTACATTTTCGCCAACAGCACAAACACCATGCTTTTCCCACATTACTACATCGTAATCTGCAAGTTCCTTAACTGTCGCTTCGGCCAATTCAATTGAACTAGGTAATTTATAAGGAATAATACCTAATCCTCTTGGACAGAATGCTCTTGTTTCAGGAATCATACTCCAAAGTAGTTTTGTAAGCACATCTTTTTCCAGGAATGCAGGATTGTGAGTCATAGCAACCAAGTCAATTGGATGAGTATGCATTGCTGCTTTATAGTTTGATCCGCTGCCAATTAAATAATTGTGCATAGACAAGTGAGCAGGAAGTTCTGAAGTAGGGCGAACAACCTGATCTGCTATAATTTCATAACTTGCACAATCGTCACAAATACGGATAACAGAACCGTTTTCCATTGGCCAACGTGCTAAGTCGCGCATACGTTTGTTAGTACCTTTGCAGAAGAAATAGCAACCTTTAAGATGTGGAAGAGTTGTTCCTATTTGCATCTTATCGCTAATAGCTTTCATCTCTCTGATTTCATCAGTAACTACATCTGTAATATTTATAGTGATGTTACCACCATTACGTTCTGCCCAACCTTTTTGCCAAAGGTATCCAGCTACTTCAGCCACTTCAGCTACTTGTTTTGCAAGAGCCGGATTATTTTCTAAAATAGATTTCATATATTCTAATACTAATTAATTATCATTTTAAGATTGCGCCATGGCAACTACGATTATTGAAGATATAAGAACCACTAAACCAAGAACTAATACTCCAATAGTAGCACTACTTGCACCTTTCCATTCCTTAAGGATAATTCCCCAAAAATTACTAAAAGTAACATTAAGAGACATAAGAATACTCCATGAGAAAGCCAATAAAACAGGACTGTCAAGAAGAAAACTTTTACCCATTTCTAAACCAAAGAACTGTGAATACCAAAGTACACCGGCAAGAGCACAAAATAACACATTATTTGTTAAAGTCTGACTACCAACCGAGAAATATTCTTTTCCAGTCTTGTTTTTTATATTTTGCTGTATGCAATATGCTGCATTGGTTAAGAATCCACCAAGTGTTACAAGGAATATAACCGGAAGACCAGCATACAAACCTTCAACTCCACCTGCTATTGCAGCTTCTTTAATTGGTGTACCAGCGTCGAGTCCTAAAGCAAAGCAAGCACTCATTACACCTGCAAGTAAAGCAACAAGCAAACCTTTAGTTAAAGCAAAATCCTTAACAGCAGCTTTCTTCTCCTCTTCAGTCATATTTTTAGAGCGAAGACTTCCTGCATATCCGATAACAGCTATTCCGGCCAAAGTAATACATACTCCGATAAGAAGCATTAAACCTTCTCCGTGAAACAAATCTTTACCGCTGAATATTGCAGGAAAAAGGGTTCCAAATCCGGCACAAGTACCAAGAGCAATACTCTGCCCCAGAGCAACTCCAAGGTAACGCATACTTAATCCGAAGGTCAAACCTCCTACTCCCCAAAGCACACCATAAGCCATTGAAGGAAGAGCACCACCAGAACTTAGTAATTGAAAGAGATTGCTACCTGCAGGGATTGCAAGTAATGCACCTAGTAAAGGGAATACTAACCAGGCAAAGATACCTTGCACGAGCCAAAAACTTTCCCAGCTCCATTGCTTAACTTTTTTAATAGGCACATACGAACTACTTTGTCCAAAACTACCTATAGCAATAATAATTAAACCAATCAGTGTATTCATAATATTATATCAACATTACACCTATTTGTACGAATGAACCCATATGCTAAAAAGCATATGGGTATCCATGCACATTCGGCTTAATTAATTATTATCTTTTAATTGTTACGTCAGCTTCGTATTTCTGTATTTCAGCGATGAACTCTTCACCTACTGGAACATTGTTCTGTAAGCAGAACATATCCCAAACTGCATTCCAAGGAAGACTCTTAGCTTCTTCAAGAAGAGCAAGACGTTCAAAGAACTGACCGTTAGCTTCGTATTCACGTAACTTAGCGATTGGTTCAAGTAATGCTTGCATGAAACATTTTTGTGTTGCACGTGAACCGATAACATAAGCACCGATACGGTTAATTGAAGCATCGAAATAGTCAAGACCAATATTTACACGATCAAGTGCATTGCAACGTACAATTTCTTTAGCTAAATCTAAAGTATCATCATTCATGATAGTTACGTGGTCAGAATCCCAACGGATAGGACGACTTACGTGAAGCATGATTTCTGGAGTAAATAACAACAAAGATGAAATCTTATCAGCAATGCTTTCTGTTAAGTGGAAGTGACCTGTATCCAAAGTTACGATCTTATTGTTCTTAGCACCGTAACCTAAGTAGAAGTCATAAGAACCTACAGTGTAGCTTTCAGCACCAATACCGAACAATTTAGCTTCGATACAGTCTTTCATGTTATCATATTTAGTTGCAAAAATCTCATCCAAAGAGTCTTTCAACAATTCACGATACTTAAGACGATTAACTGTTTGATCCTTAGAACCGTCATGAATCCATAAGTTCATAACACAAGGAGAACCCTGGAACTTACCCATTTCTTCAGAAATAGCACGGCTACGTTTTGTATGTTCAATCCAGAAATCACGAATTTCTTTGTCTGGGTTAGCCAAAGTAAGGCTTCCACTCTTTGGGTGAGAGAAAGAAGAAGAGTTGAAGTCCAACTTCATATTCTGTTCTTTTGCCCATTCCATCCAGCTTTGGAAATGTTTTGGTTCAATTTGGTCGCGATCAACAAACTTGCCACCGAAATCGCCATAAATAGCGTGCAAGTTCAAACGATGAGTTCCAGGGATATAAGAAGCAGCCTTCTTTATATCAGCTCTAAGTTCCTCAATGTTGCGAGCTTTTCCAGGATAGTTTCCTGTTGCCTGAATACCACCAGACAATTGTCCGTCTGGATTTTCAAAACCAGTTACATCATCCGCTTGCCAACAGTGTAGTGATAATGAAATCTTTTGTAGATCTTCCAATGCTTTGTTTACATCTACCCCAACTGCAGCGTATCTTTCAACTGCAATGTCATAAGCTTTTTTAATTAATTCGTCTTTCATGATGTTTTTGTTTTATTTTTAAATATCCTCTCTATATACTTTTAAGAATTCAGCATAAGCACTACTCCACAGCTCTTCATCAGCTGGAGTAAACACATTTACTTCAACAGAGCTACGAATTAGTTCGCGCATTTTTTGAATATCAGGCACCAGTCCGGCAGCTTTAGCCTGCAACATAATATTTCCTATAGCAGTAGCTTCAGAAGGTCCGGCAATTACTTCAATACCCAATGCATTAGAAGTAAATGAATTCAGTAGATTATTCTTTGAGCCACCACCAATTACATGCAATTTTTCAATTGGGTAAGTTGACATTTTCTGTAAGCTTTCCAATACCTGACGATATCTTAAAGCCAGACTTTCAAAAATACAACGTGTAATTTCACCGAAGGTTTCAGGAACTGCTTGATTAGTCTTAACACAATAATTCTTAATCGCATCAATCATTGAAACCGGATTTGCAAAACATGGAGCGTCCGGATTAATCAGGCATTTAAAAGCTGGAGCAGCTAATGCCGCATCAATCAATTCGCCATAAGAGTAATCTTTTTCCCATTCTTTACGGCAGCGTTCGAGCAACCACATACCACAGATATTCTTTAAGAAACGAATTGTACCTTCAACTCCACCTTCGTTTGTAAAGTTCAGTTCATAACTTTCTTTTGTTACAACTGGCTTATCCAATTCAATACCCATCAATGACCAAGTACCAGAACTTAAATATGCAAAGTTTTTGTTTTCAGCAGGAACAGCAGCAACGGCAGAGGCTGTATCGTGTCCAGCAACTGCAACTACAGGAATATCTCCCAGGCCTGTTTGCTCTTTAACTGATTTAGAAAGAGAACCAACAACTGTTCCTGGATAAACTATATCATTGAACATTTCTTTCTTAATCCCAATAGCTTCCAACAATTCCGGATCAAATCGCTTTGTTTCCGGATTAAGCATCTGAGCTGTAGAAGCAAATGTATATTCAGTAACCATTTTTCCAGTAAGCATGTAAGACAACGCATCTGGAATAAACAAAATCTTGTCTGTAACAGGCAATACTGAAGAGTTATTTTTCTGAATGGTAGCCAACTGGAACAAAGTATTGAAGTTCATAATCTGAATTCCAGTCAAACCATATACTTTCTCACGAGGCATTTTCTTAAAGAATTCTTCAGGAGCTCCCACAGTGTGAGGGTCTCTATAACTATAAGGATTACGAAGGATCTCACCATCTTTACCAATGCAAACGAAATCCACACCCCATGTATCAATACCAATAGAGGTAATTTCAATTTTCTCTTTAGCAACAAGCTTCAGTCCATTAACTATCTCATTATACAGAGCAAATATATCCCAATAAAAATGTCCATTAACCTCAATTATATTATTGGGGAATCTGGTCAATTCTCTAAGTTCTATAGAACCATCTTTAACTGTGCCAAGAATTGTGCGTCCACTAGTTGCACCTAGATCTACGGCAAAAAAGTTTTTGTTCTCCATTACGTATTTTCTTTTATAATTTAACACTCCAGAAGTTATTCACTGTAACTTTCTCGCCATTGATTGTTTTACAGAGAAATCATTAAAGGTCAATCTCTTAGCAAAACAAATTTCCTAAAGATGCCCCCTCAGACATATAACCGGATTATATAATAATTAATATTGATTTTATCGCAAATATACTTATTATTATTTGAGTGTTATTGTAAAATTTGATTTTAAAACTGCTCGTTTTGGTAATTGATTATTTGGAATCATTTATGCGTTTTACGTCCCCTTTAAAATCACCAAGATTAACTTCTTTACAGTTTCTGATAATCAAAGCAGGTCCCTCAGCCGGATGTATTATTACATTGTTAAGTTTAATATGATCTGATTCTGCTATTTCTCCTCCAATTTTTGAAGTTACGAAAACATCTTCTATGGCTATACCGTGTATGTTTTGCTCCGGCAAACCATTAAAAAACATTGCACGTCGTGCATTACTACAATTTAATCCTTTTATATGAATATTCTTAAAAGCCGGTGTAGTTTCATCAACCTTAGGCAACACTTTCACCTTAGACTGTCCTTCTTCACCATCTTCCAACACCTCTACAGCTGATTTCCCAGCATAATAAAGATCAAACAGCAGTGGCTCAGTTGCAATATCCATCATACTGACATCTTTTACAAAAATATTTTCTACAACTCCACCTCGTCCACGACGACTCTTAAAACGAAGTCCTACATCTGTTCCTAAAAATTTGCAGTTTGTAACCATCACATTCTTAACACCACCAGACATTTCACTACCAACAACAAAGCCTCCATGACCTTTAAAAACCGTACAATTATCAACAATCACATTTTCACACGGACGAGCACGGCGTCTACCATCTTCATCTTTACCCGATTTAAGACAAATGCCGTCATCACCAACATCAAATGTACTATTAATGATCAAAGCATTTTTGCATGATTCAAGATCAAGCCCATCGCCATTCTGAGCAAAAGAAGGATTCCGAACTGCAACATCCTCGATAATTATATTCTCGCACATTAACGGATGAAGATTCCATGCCGGAGAATTTTGAAATATAACGCCTTGAAGATATACATTTTTACATTCTATCAGGCTAACCATTACCGGACGAAGGAAATTTTTAACAGCAAGCCACTCTTCTTCTGTTTTCAGATTACGAGGAACGTTCATATCTGCTATTTTATCACCCATCAATGTTTTCTCTGAAGGAAACCAGTAATCATCACGTTTATAAGTACCACCCCGTGAAGTAAATTCTTTCCATTGACTTTCAGTTACTTTCTGTCTTTTAACCGGACGCCAGTAATCTCCATTACCATCAATTGCTCCTTCACCTGTAATAGCTACATTGGTTAGATTACGTCCTGAAATTGGTGACTGGCAACGACGTGTGTCAAGTCCTTCAAAAGATGTTTCAACAAGTGGATAAAGATCTACATTAGGAGAAAATAAGATTATTGCTCCTTTTTCAAGATGAAGATTTATATTACTCTTCAAAACAATAGGACCAGTAAACCATACGCCACTAGGAACAACAAGTTCACCACCACCTTTCTTACTTAAACTTTCTATTGCTTTATTAAAAGCCTCGGTACATAAATCAACGCCATTACCTTTTACGCCAAAATCTGCAATATTAACTCTATTAGAGGGAAATACAGGCACCTTAATACGAGGCATCTCAAAAGGAAGATTTTTATATAAAGAGCTATATTTATCAGAGTTTCCCGATGCAAATACGGCACCACTCAAAGCTAAAGCAGCAAGAAAAAGTTTTGTTTTCAAAATCATATAAATATTATAAGTTAATTAATCGTTTATTCATTTTTCATCAAAAAAAATATCGACAATTGAGACTCAATTACACACAAAGCCCCAATTGCCGATATCAAGAATACAACTATTCATTAATCAAGTTAACCGGAATAAGCCTTACCGGTCCCAGCAAGCCAGATGGTACAACTTCCCAATTACCGTATTTAGTTGGTTTATAATTGATATCAACTAAGTTTATTTCTTTAAAGTTTCTCCATTCAATGCCACGACGATCATAATCAGCAATACGATTTGCCGGTAGATTAGTTACTTCTACTTCAATCTTATTTTCACCCGGTTTCAGGAATTTTCCAACTTTAGCAGTAAAAGGAACCGACCAGAGTGTTGCAACTTCTTTACCATTGATTTTAACGCGGGCACTTTCTCTTACATCGCCTAAATCAAGCACCCATTCTTCTGCTGCAATCGTTGGAAGATTGAAATTTACGCTATAAACACCAGTTCCCATATTTATCTTCGCCTTAGGCTCATTCAACTCAGTCCATGAGCACAATTTACCAATATTATAAACATCATCTATTTCAGGTTCACTTTTAACAAAATGAAGTTTCCAGTTATTATCAATTGTCAGCCCTACAGTCTGCGGAACTATATATTCCCAATCAGCCATCTGTACATCATCATTTGTGAATGTTTTCAAGATAATAGACTCACCCGATTTGATTTGAACATATACCTGAGTACGTCCATTGGCTTGTCTGATTTTCGCTTTACCACTTTCACCATTTAATGGGTTATAAATAACTGCCGAAACCGCCTTTACACCAAGATTAATCCAGCCTTCAACATCTTTTGGCTGTAAAGAAGCTATAAAATAGTGATAACCTGACTCATTAGAACGACGGATACAGTTCAAGCCATTAATGGTTTTCATTTCTTCGTTAACTACACCTGTTGCAGCCAACGTTTTCAGATAGTCACTTCCAGTAATAACCGTTCCTTTTTTCAAAGACTTACATGCTGTTTCTTTAAAATCGGGAGCAACAGGAAGCAGACTCAATAAGTTTTTAAAATGAGAACGTCTCTGTTCCAATTTAGAAAATCCAGGAACATCCAAAGGATAATTCTCTATAAAAATAATCTTAGCACCTTGCTCTGCGAGAGATATGAGATGAGCTAATACATCATCGGGCATCTTTTTTACAGCAGGAATAATAATTGCTTTATATTTAACTCCACCTTTTGTAAGCAGCATACCATCAACACACTTTGTATTGCGAATGAAATTATCAGAGATATAATCTACATCATATCCACTTTGATTAATCTTATGAACGGTTTCAATAAATTTTGGAGCGTTTTTATCCATTTTATGAATATCAAACTGCAACAAGCGACCATTCACATCATTCCACATATCATAAACCGGCAAATAAACAAGGAAGTCATTATCCGGTTTACCCATTTGCAAGAAAGACTGGCAACGAGTAATATACTGGAAAAGTGCAGGAGCATCATGCCAGATTGTATTAGTTGGCGACATATTTATTGAAGCATAAAACAACCAGCCCGGCCACTTGGCATCTTGGGGAGAATAAGGAGTTCCATGAAAATAAGTATGATTTATACCCGAAACAAACATCAAATCAATATCAGGTTTACATTGAGACAATGAAGTACGGAAATGCTCAGTAAGCCAGGTAAATGTTTCGGCAGAAGTATAAGGTTTCCCGGAAATGTGAGCTGCAGAAGATGCATATTTCAACATAGAGAGATCTGAGAAATTCTTCAAAGTCAATGAATCCTTTCTTAAACCTTTAATTCCAAAATTCGAAAGACCAAAACCTTCACATTCCGGTACATCTACAGTTGCGTAAAGATCAATGAGATTTCCAGGTGAACCATGAGCCTGATTACGTGTCATGCTTCCATGAGAATGCGCCCAGTTAGTCCACTGACTGGTAAAGTTTACCTGAAGCAGTTCAGATATTGTTTCCCGATAATCGGAAATAATACGGGCTGTTATCTCATTACGATTCTGATCCAGAAATTCCGGAAGATATTCCTCCAGTTTGTATCCGCGACGTTTATAGAATTGTTCGAGAAGATCGGGAGTCCAGTCTGCATTATATACTTCGTAAGAATCATTAAAAAAGTTATGTGGATAAGGAGTTTTTGTAGAAGCAAATGCTCTTTCAAAACGATTAAGATAGTTAGCTACAGCTTTGCGTGAAAAATGATTCATAACATATCCTTCACCACCAGGAGCCGCACGCTTTACTTTTTGTAACGTTTTACCATTAAAGACTGCTATCAATCTCCATTTGCCGGCAGGTGCAACCCAATTAAGTTTGCCTTGTTTATCTACTTTTGAAGTAATATCCTTACGCTGGCCATTATCAGAAAAAGCCATTAAACGATAAAGAGTAGCAATAGATTTTTGCTTTTCATCAGAAACCTGAATATTTGTAGTAAGACGTTCGCCTCCATTAAGTTGGTATTCTTCAAAAAGAACCTTACTTGCAGCATCTTCAATACTAACTTCAGGTCCACCAAATGGCCAACCCGTACCAGTATTCATATCCATTTGCATATCCAGCCTTTTTGCTTCAGACTCTGTATGACGTAACATCTTCATCCATTCGGGAGAAAGAAAATTAAGATCACGAGCTTCATTACCCATTACTCCATAAATAGGAGTAATCTCCATTGTTCCCATGCCTGCATGAGAATATTCCTGCAAGTTATAAGTAAGATTCTTTTCATCTACAGCACTTCCGAGCCACCACCAACGTGCTGCAGGTTTAGCTTCTGTTTTTACAGCAGGCCATCCAAGCTGCTGAGCAGAACAATAGATATAAAATGAGGAAAAGCAACTAACTAATAAAATTCTTTTTATCATCATAGTACAGTTTAAGTTCATATAATTAGCAAAAAGCACAAAGTAAATCTTCTCAGAAAATAAACTCTGTGCTTTCTTTTTAACCTGTTATCCTTTTTACCTTAAAAAAATTAATGTCCCAATTCTATACATCCCATTATATAAGGACCTGTAGCCTTAGCATCATTATCGCGCATTTTTTCTCCAATATAATATTCAAAGCTTCCGTCACGATAAGGGTTTCCACCTAAACCACCAACCTGGCAACAACGTGTCAGCGTAAGTGTTCCATCTTCATTTTCCTTAATCAGCTTATTTTTCAATCCTTCAAATGCCTTTTCTGCATAAGCACGATACTTCTTATCAAGATATCCTTTGTTTACAGCTTTTGCATACGCATACATAAACTGAGTAGTAACAGATGCTTCAGGGAAGTTACCTTCGCGTTTAGGCTGATCAAGAACCTGATACCACAATCCATCCTTATCCTGATATTTAGGAAGAGCATCAGCTAATCCTTGTATTTGTTTAATGACAACTTCGCGTCCTTCGTGTCCTGCCGGAATAAAATCAAGCGCATCAACCATAGCCATGAAATACCATCCGATGCTTCTTCCCCAGAAGTTTGGAGAAAGTCCGGTTTCCGGATTAGCCCAACGCTGTGATTTGCTTTCATCCCAAGCATGATAATAAAGACCTGTTTTTGGATCGTAAGTATGTTTGTGGCAAAGAGTGATTTGCTTAACAGCTTCATCAATCCATTCTGGCTGATTAAACTCAGCACCATACTGAGCCATAAAAGGGGAAGCCATATAAATACCATCCAACCATATTTGGTGTTGGTAGACCAACTTATGCCAGTAACCACCTTCCAAAGTTCTTGGCTGATCTTTTAATTGCTTAATAAGTACATCCATGGCAAGTTTATACTTCTTATTGCCAGTTTCCTTATATATATCAAAAAGAACTTTTCCTGAATTCACAAAATCAACATTATAAGAAGACTTGTCATACAGATAAATATCGCCATTATCACTAATAAGACTATCAGCCCATTCTTTTACATAATTGAAATAACGTTTGTCACCAGTCTGTTTCCACATCTTAAGCATTGCGCAGCAACCCACTCCCTGAGCATAGCCAAAGAAAGGTTTCTTTCCATGATCTAACATATAAGCCTTAGGGAAACGTCTCATTTCAGAATCAGCAAAACGTCTGGCATAAGTATCTTCCTGAAAAGAATCTGTTCTAAAAGGAGAAGCAGGCAAACCAGCTTCATTGAATAAGTTAGTACGGAAGAAAAATCCCCATCCGTAGCGTACCGCAACAGGATCTAATACCTCAGGTGCAGAAACTTCAACCTTATTATTAACAATCACAGCTTTCGCCGGATAAAAGCGTCTGTCTGTCCCCGCAATAAAGAAACCCTTTAAAGCGTCACCTTTTGATGTTAGTCCACCTTCTACATAATCAAAAGTAAGGATAGCTTTATTACCCGATATCTTCATTGATTTATACAGCGGACCCGAATATGCACAATTTCTTCCGTAAGTTTTAGCTAATGCCCATAATGCAAGACGCTCTCCTGTAATACGTTTATTACGAGGATGAATATCTGTAGAATCACCTGCATCTGTAATCACAGCCAGACCCGTATTCTTAACTGTTTGCCAGGTTTTCAGCTGAGCTTCACGAATTCCGGCAGGTTGTTTATACTGAGGAGCAATTTGCACAAAGTAGAAAGGCATTTCCGACTGCGACCATTCTTTACGCCAGCTGCTAATTAAATCGGTAAGAACTTCCTGATACTTCTCAAAACGTACAGAATTTGATTCACCCTGATACCAAATATTTCCTTTTACAGTGAAAGGAAGAATTGGATTAATCATACCATTCCACAAAGTAGCCGGAACTTTACAATAATCTTTTTCTCTTTTTACATTACTCAAAGCAAAATCCTTAAGAACGTCTGCATAAAGAGGTTTGCTTTCCATCAATTCTTTCTTCATCCATGATTCTGCATGAGTTCCACCCCAGGTAGACTGAATTAACCCCACAGGAACATTCAAACTTTTATAAAGTTTGCGCCCAAAAACAAAACCTACGGCAGAAAACTCTTTAAGGTTAGTCGGATTACATACGACCCAATGTCCTACGCAATCATCCTTTGGTCCTTCAGGAGATAGTTGATGTTGTACCTGAAATAATCGAATCTCAGGATAATCAGCATCCTTCATTTCTTCTTCTTCATTCAACATTCCGGTTTTCCATCCTTTGTCTTTAGCAACCTGAAATTCCATATTCGACTGTCCTGTACAAAGCCAAACTTCACCAATCAATACATTATTGATTTTGATCACATTTTCACCCTTTACAGTAATATTCTGTTCTTTTGTTGCTCTAGGAGTTTTTATTTTCAACTCCCACTTTCCGGCAGCATCAGCAGTAGTAACATATCTTTTAAAATTCCATGAAGTAGTAATGGCTACTTTCTCATTTGCAGAAGCTGCACCCCAGATATTAATCCATGTATTTTGCTGCAATACCATATTATCAGAAAATATAGCAGGCAGCTTAACCGTTGCATTGATCTTAACCGAACATGCAATAAAAAATAAAACAGTAAATAAATAAGTGATTTGTCTTTTCATAATGTATGTTATCTGTCGTTCTAGTTTTCGCAAAACAATTGACTTTACAAAAATAAAGAATAGAAAGCATAAAAGTATCTGTATTTTGATGGGAATATTGTCTTTTTTGTTGTTTATTAGCATTATAGCTAACAAAACTAACCGAGCGAAATAAAAGAGCCCATTGAAAAAAGTTTTTTCGATGGACTCTATTTGGGTAAGAAAAGGGACTGAATTATTTTTTATGCTTGCCGCCAACAACAGCAGTAGCCTGTTCCAATTGATACTCAGATTTAACTTTCAACTTGTCTTTTGCCTTTTTGGGCTTTTTGTTTCCTGCAGCTCCCATTTTTCTAAAATTTAAAAAGTTAATTTATATGTCTGACAATTTGTGACAGTTCACAAATTGTTATATCAAGATGCAAAAAGTATACCAACAGAGATCAATGGCAGTTAAATAAGTTAAACGAAAAGATTAGTAACAAAACAGAATTCAATCTTACTTCAAATAAAAATGATCTAAAGAAAATTATTGCTCACAAATTTTCCTAATATTCCTATTTTAAAAAAGTGACAATTTTCTGAAGAAAAAAAATCTCTCAGAAAATATTATTTTTGAAATTTAATTTTGCAATTTAGCGACTTATCTCATGATATGAATTTTCACTAAAACTTTGATAATAAAAATTGTAATTAAAAAAAGATGAAACAATTGATTGCATGTTGCGGATTAGATTGCGAAAATTGCGACGCCCGCATAGCCACAGTCCAAAATGACAATGAGTTAAGAGAAAAAACTGCCCAGAAATGGAGTTCCATGAACAATGCACCGCAAATTACAGCAGCAACCATAAATTGCATGGGCTGTCGTGTAGACGGAGCAAAGTTTGCATATTGCAGCGAATATTGCGAAATCCGTAAATGTGTACATGAAAAAGGATTTAACACATGCGGTGACTGCAAAGAATTGGATAATTGTCAGATCGTTGGCCCTGTTTTTCAACACTCTCCAAATGCTAAAGAAAATCTTCTGTCTTAGGCAATAAAATAGATTATTATATTAAAAATGGTGCAATTGTAGTGTGACTTTTAAAAGAAGAAGCCTCTCAATCTAATGATTAAGAGGCTTCTTAGTACCCAGAGCCGGGATCGAACCGGCATGGAAGTGAATCCACTGGTGTTTGAGACCAGCGCGTCTACCAATTCCGCCATCTGGGCGAATTGCGAGTGCAAAGATACAGCTTTTTTCTATATTTGCAATAGTTGAACTAAAAAAAGATGAAAAAAAGAGAAATAGGTTAAGATGAACACGCTTTTTATAAAATTAATAGTACCTTAGCGGAAACTTTTAAAATAGCTATTATCATGACAAACAGCAATAATTATTGTGTAATCATGGGTGGAGGTATAGGAAGTCGTTTCTGGCCTTTCAGTCGTAAAAGTCTCCCCAAACAATTTCTTGATTTTTTTGGAACAGGACGTTCTCTACTTCAACAAACTTATGATCGTTTCAGCAAAATTATACCTGCAGAAAACATATTTATTGTAACCAATGATTTATACTCTTCGTTGGTTAAAGAACAACTACCACAGTTATCACAAGATCAGATCTTATTAGAACCAACTCGCAGAAATACAGCACCTTGCATTGCATGGGCATCATATCATATTCAGGCAATTAATCCAAATGCAAATATAATAGTAGCTCCATCCGACCACCTGATTTTAAAAGAAGGTGAATTCCTGGAAGCTATAGAAAAAGGCTTGAAATTCGCAGCAAGCTCTAACAACCTGCTTACATTGGGTATTAAACCTAACAGACCAGAAACTGGTTATGGTTACATCCAGGTTGACGAGCAAAAAGACGGTGATTTTTATAAAGTAAAAACATTTACAGAAAAGCCTGAATTAGAGCTTGCTAAGGTTTTTTTGGAAAGCGGTGAATTCTACTGGAACTCGGGACTATTTATCTGGAATGTAAATTCTATATTAAAAGCATTCAATGAACTATTACCCGAATTAGTAGCCAAACTATCAGTCGGCGATAACATTTATGCAACCGAAAATGAGAAAGCATTCATCGATGAAAATTTCCCGGCATGCCCAAACATTTCAATAGACTTTGGAATAATGGAAAAAGCAGACAATGTGTATGTTTTAATGGGTGATTTTGGTTGGTCAGATCTTGGAACATGGGGATCGCTTTATGACTTATCTTCAAAAGACGAGAACAATAATGTTTCTCTGAAATGTGAGACATTAATGTATAACTGTAAAAATAACATTGTTGTATTACCAGAGGGAAAATTGGCAGTGCTTCAGAATATGGAAGATTATTTAATTGCAGAATCAGATAACGTTTTGTTAATCTGCAAGAAAGATGAAGAACATGCTATACGTAAGTTTGTAAACGATGCCCAAATAAAGATGGGCGAAGATTATATTTAATAGATCAACTATAAAAAAAGAATGCGCGTGATTATAATCATGCGCATTCTTTTTTTATAAATCGACCTTATTTTTCTCCCAAGCTGCTTTAATAGCAGAAGCTATCCCAACGAATTCTTCGTCAGACAGTTTTTGTTTAGGATTTGAGATAATCATATCTGATTCCTTATTAATTGGAATAAGATGAATATGAGCGTGAGGAACCTCCAGCCCCATAACAGCAACACCAACTCTTTTACAAGGAATAGCTTTCTCAATAGCCTTAGCTACGCTTTTTGCAAAAAGATGCATATCTGCCAATTCTTCATCTTCCATATCGAAAATATAATCCACTTCACGTCTAGGAATAACTAATGTATGTCCCTTAACCAAAGGATTAATATCCAGGAAAGCATAGAATTTATCGTTTTCAGCTATTTTATAGCTTGGTATCTCACCTGCTGCAATTTTACTAAATATTGTCGCCATTGTTCTATTGAATTTTATAGAGAAATATTCACCACTTCAAGAGATATCTTTCCTTGTGGAACTGTTATTTCTGCTATATCTCCAACTTTCTTTCCAAGAAGTCCTTTAGCTATCGGAGTTTTAACAGACAACTTGCCTTCTTTCAGATTAGCTTCACTTTCAGAAACAATAGTATACACCATCTTCATTCCGTTCTTTACATTCTTAAGTTCTACCTTATTCAGAATCTGAACAGAATCTGTTTTCAATTTAGACTCATCGATAATTTTAGCGTTGCCAACAATATTCTTCAACTGACTAATTTTCATTTCAAGCATACCCTGTGCTTCTTTTGCCGCATCATATTCTGCGTTTTCAGACAAGTCACCTTTATCTCTTGCTTCAGCAATCTGTCTTGAAATCTCAGGACGATTTACAGTTTCGAGAATTCTCAGTTCCTCAACTAATTTCTTGTAGCCTTCTTCTGACATATAAGCCATATTGATCCTCCTATTTTAATTAATTAATAATATTCTTTTTAAGCAATAAGCAATTTAACGGTCATATAAACAAAAAAGAATTCCAACATAGATATGTCGGAACCCTCTTTCTATTTGAATACTTTGCAAAGATAAGATTTTAAATAACACATGTCAAGCAAATTGGTATGCTTTGTAACATGTTTTACATAAAAGTCCTATATATTAGCAAATTAAAGAAGTTTTTGCAATCCAGATTCTATATTTTTAAGACTTTCAAAACGTGAATTAAGCTCGTTATTCTTATTAATCAAGAATAGAGTTGGCACGTTCTTTATATTATACAATGGAATATATCTTGATTCTGCTCCATCTTCATCACGAACACAGATCCAAGGTAATTTGTCTGTTACAGTTTTCCAATAATGTTCGTCGGCATCTAAAGAAACCTGATATATCTGCAAACCTTTGGATGCATATTTATTGTACAACTCACGTAAGTTAAGATTATGTTCGGCAGAAGCCTGACTCTGATAAACTACAAAATCTAATAACACGACCTTACCCTTTAACTGACTCAATTTACGAGAAACGCCTTGAACGTCTTTCAAGTCTATATCTATTAATCCTGCTTCTGAAATTTTATTTATTGGAATTTGCAGTGTTTTTTGTTTCGCCGGTCTGGTATTCTTCAGACCCTTGATAACAACATTATATAAATTTTTTGTTCTTACAGCATTTGGATAAGCATTGGTTAAACTTGTAGCCACAGCCTGAAAGCATCTAATATCTTCTTTGCTATTCATAGGATCGAAAGCATAATAATCGCCTATTCTCTGAAAAAGGGCAAAATAAGCATACGTCATATTAGGAGCAGCAAAAATATATTTAGTTTTCACCTTATCTTTATATTTGCTTATCATATCAGAAACGCTATCCTGAAAGACATCATTTGTAATCTTATTTCGTTGAGCATCTTTAACCAATCCATCAATCTTGTTTTGAAGATCAATCTGCATTAATGTAAGCTCTTTTATTTTTGCACAATTCTCTGAGCCAGTAATAGTGTAGCCAGTTGAAAAATCACCATATTTAGCTTTAAGATCAAGATTTTCAGTGCTGTCAACAGAAAAATTGATCACCTTCTCATCAATTCTCAATCTATAAAATTCTGGAGATTCCGGGCGCACCTGTTTAAAACTAAACTCCCCATCACTTTTCAATTTAACAGAATCAAGCGCTTCAACTCCTTCAATGCCAGAAGCTTCAAGATACAACATTTTTCCTTCGGCATCAGATACGGTTCCTTTGATATTGAATTTGGGCTCCTTGTTACAAGATGCTAAAACGAAAGCTCCAAATATGAATAAACTAATTTTTTTCATGATATAATTCTATAATTCGAACGGTTAATTTGTCATTAATGAGTTGCAAATATAGCCTTTTTCACGTTTAGACAAAGCATTTACTTATCTACTTCTCTTTAAAAAACGAAAAAAAACGATTTTACAGTAACTTTTTCACTCATTTACACTGTCTTAGAAATAAGAAATATATATCTTTGCCATAATTTTGAAAGAAAGAAATAGATAAAACAATTTTTATGATCAACCCAATTGTTAAAACAATCGAGCTAGGAGATGGAAGAACCATCACACTCGAGACGGGAAAATTGGCAAAACAGGCAGACGGTTCTGTAATGCTTCGCATGGGAAACACCATGTTGCTAGCTACTGTTTGTGCCGCTAAAGATGCAGTTCCCGGAACAGATTTCATGCCCTTACAGGTAGAGTACAAAGAAAAATACGCCGCATTCGGTCGTTTCCCTGGTGGTTTCACAAAAAGAGAAGGTAGAGCTTCTGATTATGAAATCCTTACCTGTCGTCTTGTAGACCGTGCTCTACGCCCATTATTCCCAGACAACTACCATGCAGAAGTATATGTAAACATTATCCTTTTCTCTGCAGATGGTGAAGATATGCCCGATGCTTTGGCAGGACTTGCTGCTTCTGCAGCATTAGCTGTTTCAGACATACCTTTCAACGGACCAATTTCTGAAGTACGTGTTGCACGTATTGACGGTAAGTTTGTTATTAACCAAACTTTCACTGAACTTGAAAAAGCTGACATGGATATCATAGTTGCTGCAACTTATGATAACATCATGATGGTTGAAGGTGAAATGAAAGAAGCTTCAGAAGCTGAACTATTGGAAGCAATGAAAGTTGCTCACGAAGCAATCAAAGTACATTGCAAGGCTCAAATAGAACTAGCTGAAGCTGTAGGTTCAACTGTTAAACGCGAATATTGCCACGAAGTAAACGATGACGAACTTCGCAAAGCTGTTCATGAAGCATGCTATGATAAATCATACGCAATAGCAGCATCAGGAAACAGAAACAAGCACGAACGTGAAGATGCGTTCAATGCTATCCGCGATGAATTCAAAGCTCAGTTATCTGAAGAGGAATTAGCTGAAAAGGGAGCTTTGATCGACAAATATTATCACGATGTAGAAAAAGAAGCTATGCGTCGTTGCATTCTTGATGAAGGCAAACGTCTTGACGGAAGAAAGACTACCGAAATTCGCCCAATCTGGAGTGAAGTAGGTTACTTACCAGGACCTCACGGATCTGCGATCTTTACCCGTGGTGAAACTCAATCTCTGACTTCTGTTACTTTAGGTACCAAGATGGATGAGAAAATCATTGATAATGTATTGGCAAAAGGAAAAGAACGTTTCTTGTTACACTATAATTTCCCTCCATTCAGTACAGGTGAAGCAAAAGCTCAACGAGGCACAGGCCGTCGCGAAATCGGACACGGAAACCTTGCTCACATGGCTTTAAAAAATATAATCCCAGATAACTATCCTTATGTAGTTCGTGTAGTATCTGAGATTCTTGAATCAAACGGTTCTTCTTCAATGGCTACTGTATGTGCCGGAACATTAGCTCTTATGGATGCTGGTGTGAAGATTAAGAAACCAGTTTCTGGTATCGCAATGGGATTAATCAAGAATGCAGGCGAAGATAAATTTGCTGTATTATCTGATATCCTGGGTGATGAAGACCACTTAGGCGATATGGACTTCAAGGTTACAGGAACAAAAGACGGTATTACTGCTACTCAGATGGATATCAAGGTAGACGGACTTTCTTTTGATATTCTGGAACAAGCACTGAGTCAAGCTAAAGAAGGTCGTATGCACATTCTTGGTAAGATGATGGAAACAATTCAAGAGCCTCGTGCTGACTTGAAAGACCATGCTCCACGTATTGAAACATTGATTATTCCTAAAGAATTCATTGGTGCAATTATCGGCCCTGGTGGAAAAATCATTCAAGGAATGCAGGAAGAAACTGGCGCAACTATCACTATCGAAGAGATTGAAGGTGTTGGTAAAATTGAAGTTTCAGGAACAAATAAAGCTGCTATTGATAATGCAATGCGCTTAATCAAGGGTATTGTTGCAGTACCTGAAGTTGGTGAAGTTTATAAAGGCAAAGTACGCTCAGTTATGCCTTATGGTGCATTCGTAGAATTCCTTCCAGGAAAAGACGGATTACTTCACATCTCTGAAATTGACTGGAAACGCCTTGAAACAGTTGAAGAAGCTGGAATCAAAGAAGGTGACGAAATTGAGGTTAAGTTAATCGATGTTGATTCTAAGACTGGTAAGTTCAAACTTTCTAAGAAAGCTTTAATGCCACGTCCACCAAAGAAAGAAGATAAGTAATTAAATACTTCCTTATATAACGAAAGGGGTTGTTCATTTTGAACAACCCCTTTTTTATGCTTATTCGGGTATCTTCTAAGCTTGTTTTCAAAGATTCAATTCCCGGAATATATTTTTAGCAGTAAAGGTCTTCTTTTACTTAGTCAATTCATAGAGTCGAAGAACCGATGGTTGAGGAAGTTTACCTGTTCGTTTCTGGTCACGATTAGGCGACAAAGCCTCCCAGCGAAGTACATACTGAATGTTCTTTTTGCTAGCTCCTGAATCTTTTATCTTATAAACCAACATACCCGGAAATGTAGAATCCAGAGTTTCCATTTCTTTTGGATAGATAGACGGAATAGATTCTTCACCTAAAGGAGCAAACGCACTCTCACTGGCAATAATCTGAGCATCTTTCAAGTTAAGTCGATGATATCCCATTGTTACCTTACCGTCTTTCACAATAGGGGCATCAATTAATAACTCATTGACAATAGTTCCACCACCTTTGAAATCCCAACGGTAATCCCAGTTGGTTTGCTTTACTGAATTCCACTTTCCACCTTTATTACGTGATAAGTAAAGCTGTGTATTCCCTTTATCATCATATTTATGATAACCAATCATTACCCGATTAGAAGAATCAAAACCTAGTTTAATACCTATATTAATAAGCCCCCCTTTCTCTGGAGTATTATCAACCACCAGACAAGAATCTTTCAAAGTAATAGGGAATCCTGCTTTTTCGCCATTCACACTTTCCCAATGAAGCAAATCTTTGCTACGTGCATAAGATAGAGTGTGATTACTTGAGCAATCAGGAGTTTCTCGCCATACCCATAATAAATGGAAATATCCATCCGGACCAAGAATTGGTCCCTGCATATAGGCATTTCGTTCTCCCTCACCATCAATTAAAGGTTTATCAATAAGTCTGCTCCAGGTTTGAGAAGATACATTCAACTCATTAAACACTTCATATCCATTGCCACTACGACCGTATCGATAATGAAAAAGAGTTTCACCCTTCGGACCATACATAAACTCAGGATAAGTAGTAACATCCTCTTCCTTTCCGGTCATCTTATGAAGAGCCTGAATAGAACTAATATCCCAAGGTTTTGCGCTTTTAAAATAAACAAGAGGAGAAGAGTGCATATTTCCTACTACATGAATATATCCGGCTTCATCCACAAGTAATGATATATAATTATGACTATCCCAAGGCACTTTTGTATCCAAGGACTCATAACTCCACTTTTTCTGATTCAGCTTACGGGAAGCCACAACCATCTGATGAGTAGTATCATAGTAAGCCAAATACTGATAATTGCCCTTAGTATAAAGAGCAAAGTTCACCGGAAAATCAGCCGGGACTTTTGCTATATCTACAACTCTTTTAATCTTTAATTTACCCTGCTCAACGACTTTCGACTGATTCAAATGAGCTGCTTTTCCAGTAGCTAAAAGAACAGCCCCCTCAAAAGAGGAAGCTGTTTGCGCCGTTGCTGATATTGCAGCGGCAAATAATAAAGTCGAATATAGAATTCGTTTAATACCCATCATCTTAATTAAATTATCTCCAATACAACAATCGACTTAGCTGGCATCTTCACCTTTAAGCCCTGTTTGGTAATTTTTGCATCCTTAAATTCTTTTGGCTGAACCTTTTCAGGAGCACCAAACTCATTATAATCGTCTACCTCTTTAGAAGTAAGGATACGGCCAGTTACCTTCGCAGCTTTTAATGAAGGAATATTAATTTCCACTTCTTCAGCATTGTCAATATCCGGATTTGCTATTGTTATATGTATAGCTCCCTTAGCATCTTTAGATGCAGAAGCACTCAACATAGGAACCGCACGATTCTTTTCAAGCTTCATTGTATCGCAAGAAAGAGTAAGCGGAAGATAAGTAGCATCCTGATGCACTTTATACATATCAAACACATAGTAAGTTGGAGTAAGTACCATTTGCTTTCCTTTGGTGAGAATCATTGACTGAAGCACATTAACAACCTGAGCAATATTCGCCATTTGAATACGATCACCATATTTATTGAATACATTCAAGGTAAGAGCAGCTACAAAAGCGTCACGCAAAGTATTCTGTTGAAAAAGGTGTCCAGGATTTGTACCCGGTTCTACATCCCACCAAGTTCCCCATTCATCGACCATCAATCCAATTTTCTTCTTTGCATCATATTTATCCATAATAGCAATGTGTTTCTTCACAACATCCTCTATTTCCAAACATTTGCCTAGAGTCCAGTAGTAATCATCCTTTGAGAATTTAGTAGCAGAACCTTTGCTTCCGTCCCATCCTTTCACAGTATAATAATGAAGAGATACACCATCCATCTTATTACCTATTTTCTTCATCAGAGTCTCTGTCCAGTCATAATCATAATCACTGGCACCACTGGCAATCTTGAACAACTTATTATCGTCATAATTTCTGCAGTAAGTAGAATAACGACGGTACAAATCAGCATAATAAGCAGGTTCCATGCTTCCTCCGCAACCCCAGCTTTCGTTTCCTACACCCAGGAACTTAACTTTCCAGGCTTTGTCACGACCATTTTTACGACGAAGATTAGCCATCGGACTATCGCCATCGGAAGTCATGTATTCCACCCATTTTGCAAGTTCTTCCACAGTACCACTACCTACATTTCCACTAATATAAGGTTCACAACCTAGCAGTTCGCAAAGATTAAGGAACTCGTGTGTACCAAAACTGTTATCCTCTATTGTACCTCCCCAGTTATTATTAACCATCTTAGGACGATTTTCTTTAGGCCCGATACCATCCGTCCAGTGATATTCATCGGCAAAACATCCACCCGGCCAACGAAGATTTGGAATTTGTAAATTCTTTAAAGCTCCCAACACATCTGTACGATAACCTTTCGTGTTTGGAATATCAGAATTTTCCCCTACCCAAAGTCCGCCATAGATACAGCTGCCAAGGTGTTCGGCAAAATGTCCGTAAATGTGTTTACTGATTTTTTGTGTTCCTTGTTCAGGATTAATTTCGATTGTAGCTTTCTTCTGCGCGGAAAGAGATAAGCTTGCGGCAAGTAAAGTGCCTAAAAGAAGCGATTTCCTCATGTCTTTAAAAGTATTAAATATATTTATAATGATATCATAACAAATTATACATTACAAATATAACTACTTTCAACCAATTTATGGTTCAAATAAGGAGCATAAGGGTAGACAAATGTATCAAAAGCACCAATTTAAGCAATTATTAGTTGCTTTATAAGCACTGCTATTTTGTGATAGATAAAAAATTAGCGAGATTGTTTATCTCGCTAACAAAATATAACTAAGCCTTCCTGGCTCTTCGCCCAGCACATGCCTGCATGTTGGTTTTTCCTGGTTTAAAGAATGCTTGTCTCACTGCTTTCTCAAAACTTTCATGCATGCTTGATTTACCAAATTTAGGAATCACCGGTTTGGTTGTTTTTCCTGGTTCGGGAAGGACAGATCTCGGCATTTTTTCTCCCCCAAAGTTCGGCAATATCCTGGTAATGAATTTCCCGAGATTGCTCATCTTCGATTTTTTCTCCATGATAAATTGAGTTTAAATATAAATACCCTTGTATTTATGTAACGCTCCTATTTCGCATTTGTTCGGTAAAAAGCCGACAAATTCAACCCATCTGATATTATAAAAAAAGGAATATTTAACCGTTTTTACATTCATAAGCGGAGCAAATGCACTTTCTTTGCAGAGAAAGAATGAAGCATAAACATTATTTAAATGAAGTTTAAAGTAAACAACAAGCAATTACTTCTCTTAGCTGGAATGGTATGGATAGTGGCCGGAATTAACATCTTAAGAATTGGCATTCTCACATGGCTCACAGACTCCCAATGTTGGTTATTTAAAGCAGGAGAGGCAACCATTGTTTTCCTTCTCTTTTTCAATCTGATATTCAGAAGGCTATATATAAAACATACAGACCGAATTTGCAAAAAAGCCAATAATAACCACCTACTTTCATTCTTCGACCTCAAAGGATGGATCATTATGCTCTTTATGATCACCCTCGGAGTAACAGTCCGCAAGTTCCAACTCCTGCCAAACTCTTTTATCTCGGTATTTTATACCGGACTCTCAACAGCCTTAATTATTACCGGTATTCTATTTTTCCGCAAAGGTATCAGTTAAAAGTCAAAATCATCTTCCACATCTTCCACTAAAATGGACAAAATGCCCTTGCAGAAAGACTTTCAGCTGGTAGCAGATAAAATTATTCAACCAATCATCTGCTACTAAATCTTGCTTATCTGCTACAAACCATGGCTATCTGCCACTAAATTCAGCACTCCACAGCATCATAGTAAGATACTCTCACTTATAATTGGGTGAGAAATGTTCAGCTTTAAATAGCAAGATAAAACTGAGCATAGCTTGTGGTAATAAGCATATTAACTACTTTCCCCAGATAAATTAACCAAATTTGCAAAGAAACATAAGTAAGCCCTCGGCCGCGGGCCCATGGGTTCATGAATGAAGGCCCATGGGTTCTTGAATGCAGGCTTACTTAGATAAAATGCAAGAAATGGTTAGCTCATTAAATAAGACACCGTACATTAGTTAGTTAAACAAGCTGTTGATTTCAGAATTATAACGCAATCTGAAAAACTGATTGGTGGCAGATAACTGATTTTAGTGGGAGATGAATTGTATAGTAATTTTATCTGCCACCAAGCTATTATATTATGGATCAAGGCTTTGATGCCTATTTAGTAGCAGGTGGCAGATAAAGTGATGAAAAAGAATATTTCATTCCAGAGATTTTAAAAAGGTATCGGAGCTAATTAACTATTATTTAAGGATATAGATAATTTAATAGCGTTTATTAACGGAGCTGATACTTTACTTGTTGAAGCTTTATACACAAAAGTAAAAAAATGCTTATTACAACATATTTTTGGATAAGTTGAGAATAATTCTAAAAAAAGAGTAGTCTAAATCTTTAACATAAGTATCGAAAATAAAAAACAAACAAGAATACACAAATAATGAATTAAGTTTTTATATTTGTAACATATAAATGTCAAGCATTATACATTATTCATAGTATCAATGAACAGAATAAATGTAGCATAATATCAATTACAAATCATTAAAACATTTAGCAATGAATACCTTAGAACAAATCAAAAATGAAATTACGTCTTTGTACAATGACTTTTATGAAAAGAATGAAATTGATCCTAAAGTAGGAATCTGGCATAATGCACCAGAAGGTAAAGAACTTCGATTTGCAACTATGCCACATATCGGAGAACATTATGCTGAAGCTGATAAAAAAATATTGTTTGTTGGACTTGACATTGGGATGGAGGAAGAAAAATACATTATTCCTTTAAAGTATCGTAGAGATTGCTTTGTACATGAAATCAAGAACTGTCCAAATGCTCACGTATCAGGAATGATGATAACTACATTATTTCTTCAACGTGAAAAATATACAGAATTATGGAATGAAGTTTTAGCACATCGTAATTTGCAAAACAGAGCGATTATAAATAAAATGCGAGATAGTTTCCATTCTATTCTTGATAATGTAGCACAAACTAATTTCTACAAATTTGTTACTGTAGGTCGTACTTCTCGAACAGGTGCAAGCGACAGACAATTCTTTGGTGAAGAACAAGGGAAAATAGAAGACCTTTTTCTTAAGGAGGTAGAAATACTAAATCCAGATATTATTTGGTTTCAAGGAAAAGAATTTGAAGGATATTCAGTTTATCGTGAACTTAAAAAAACTTCAAAGAAAGTGATTGTATCTTGTCATCCTTCATATATAAGAGCATGCACGCCTAATTACATAATAGAATTAACAAAAAATCTAGAAAAGCAATAACACAATAATCATTAGAAAAAGTAAATCTCAGTTATTCACCGATATATGGCTAATCGACTGTATATAGTTTCTATATGATCGATTAAAGAAGGAATACTAGTATTGCTTTGGTGCCATTATAAAACTTCATGGCTATTTTTTACGGCGGTAAAATTTACCCCCGTTAAAAATAGCCATGATAAAAAATGATCAATCTTATAGTCATGAAAAAGATATTATCAATTGTTATACTGTTCATATACTCAGTAGCATTATACGCACAGAAAGATGTAATCCAATTTCTTGGCATTCCTGTAAATGGGAACAAATCTGTAATGATACAGAAATTAAAAGCAAAAGGATATAAAAGTAATCCATATAATAAAGATGTATTATTTGGCGAATTTAATGGAGCAAAAGTCAATATACATATTGTAACAAACAACAATAAGGTATGTCGAATTATAGTTTGTGATGCCAATACAATGGATGAGAGCGATATTAAAATAAGATTCAATAATTTATGCCAGCAGTTTCAGAATAATAAAAAGTATATTCCAGCATCTCTATCATCACCAGACTTCACAATATCAGATGATGAAAAGATATCTTATGAATTATTAGTAAATAAAAAGCGATACGAAGCAGCTTATTATCAACTGCCAGCAACCGTGGATTCTATTTTTGCCTCAAAAGAAATGCGTTCCGTCCTCTTGTCGAAATACACAGAAGAGCAACTATCTAATCAAACAGAAGAATTACAAAAAGATATGATAATGACTGGCTTTTCATATATGATGGAAAAATATTCAAAGAAGTCAGTTTGGTTTATGATTAATGAGGATTATGGAAAATATTATATTTCAATATTCTATGACAATGAATACAACAGAGCAAACGGAGAAGATTTATAATAACAAATAAAGAATAAAAATATGAAGAAGAGAATTTACCCCTCTAAGATTTATATTAAATGTAATAAAACAAAATATAGCTTCGAGAAACTGCAAATGCGATGTAAAGAAGAGGCAGAAAAACTATCAGCAACTATTGAGATTTCGAATCAATCGAAGATTTCAGTTTCTTTCTGGACATTCGACTTTCCAGAACTTATTTGTGTAGGAAATTTTAGCAAGGATGAAAGTGGTTCTATTGTATATGAATTAGATTTCTCGGAATCCACATTGTGATTCAACAAATTAACAGTATCGTCAACTTAGTTAAATACTAAATATTTTATCTTTCAGAAAAGAAATATAATTATTATGCAGATAATTACAATCTCGAAAGAGAATCTGACACAGGAGCACATTTGTTGCGCCATAGCCAGCAACAAAAGTATAATGGTGTCTACAAAGAAAGCATGGATGGAAGCACGACTTGATGACGGACTTATTTTTAAAAAAGGTGACGTACGCGGCAAATGCTTTATCGAATATATTCCTGCCGAGAAAGCATGGGCACCAATCAGCGCCGAAGGCTATATGTACATCAATTGCCTATGGGTATCAGGACAATTTAAGGGACATGGCAATGCTAATCTGTTGCTCGACGAGTGTATCAGCGACAGCAAGGCAAAGGGAAAGAAAGGATTAGTTATTCTCTCGTCAAATAAGAATACAGCATTTCTCGCTGACCCTAAATTTTTGAAACATAAGAAATTCTTGCTTGCCGATGAAGCTGAACCTTTTTTCCAACTAATGTATCTACCGTTTGATACTTCAGATAAGAATGCCGCCAAACCACGATTCATGCCACAAGTGAAATCACAACAAACATCAGAATATGATAAAGGAGTCACCATTTATTATACTCATCAATGCCCGTTCACGTCAAAGTATGTTCCGCTAATCGAAATCGTTGCTAACGAAATGAACATTCCTTTTCGCACAATATTAATAGAGTCAGCAGAGCAAGCACAGTCTTCACCTACCCCTTTTACAACATATTCGTTATTTAATGATGGTAAATTCATAACACATGAAATATTATCAGAACCTAAATTTCTAAAAATTATGGCGGCGCTGGGATATAATCGCTAATATAAAACTCCAATTAGTCTTTGACTCGTCTTTTTGGGCATAGTGCAAAGCAAATATTTTTGTATCTATCTTTTTAGCAAGATAGGGAAAGCCGTCCGTATAAGTTTGCCATACATTTGCATACGATAAAGGGACTAAAAGTTGGTTCCGTTCGTTAAAGCATATACAACCATTGAGTCATGCAACAAAAGTTATCAACAAGAGAGGAGTATTCCAAGCGGATAAACATCGTGATAGAATACATTAACAACCACCTGAGCGAAGAAATGTCGGTAGAGACACTGGCCTGTATCTCTAATTTCTCGCCTTATCATTTCCACCGCATTATGCGAGCCGTACTCGGTGAACCTGTTGGCGCATTTATCACAAGAATGCGGGTCGAGACTGCAGCCCGACTATTGCGTTACTCAGATATGCCCATCCAGGAAGTAGCTTATAAAGTGGGATATGATGTGCCAAGTTCTCTATCGAAAGCTTTTAAGACATTCTATGGTATTTCGCCAAACGAATATCCTAACAACAAAACTTATTCAATTATGAAACCAATTCAAGTTAATCCTGATTTTAAATTAGAGCAAAGGATTGTTGACCTCAAGTCGATGCAGGCTATTTACATTCACCTTCAGGGAGATTATAACAATAACGATTACGGTGCGGCATGGGGAAAACTTTGGGAGCATGTTCACAAATCAGGACTGTTCACTGAACAGATGTCTCGTCTGTGCAGCAATACGCCAAAGTCGCATATATTAAGAAAGATGTGCGATGAGACAGGGATCAATCACATCTGTATTTATCATGATGATCCTAAAGTAACTGAGGGGGATAAGCAGCGCGCTGATGTTTGTTTGTCTATCAAAGCAAAGGTTGAACCAAAAGGTGAAATCGGGGTTAAACAGATAGAAGGTGGCAAATATGTTGCTTTTCTATACAAAGGCCCATACAGCAACCTTGGAAGTGTATATGATACGATTTATGGTAAGTCTATTTTTGAGTTCAAACATCTGCTGGCTTCTCGTCCTGGTTTTGAGGTCTATCTTAACGACCCTGAATGCACCAAACCAGAAGACTTGATGACCGAGATTTATGTGCCAATAGAGTAAACCATGTTCACGCATTCTGTAACAATCACATTCTGTCCACCATTGTGGATCGCATTATTTGAGATTTACGATAGTGGACAGTATTCTGTTGCCCGGGAAATAATAGGGAGTTCAGAGCCAACAGGTTCAGATACGAAGCTGTTCTTTGAAAGACTTGACTACAACAGATTACGATATACAAAGAATTTGGAAGAGTCCGCTAATACTGAAAATAAAAAAATCAGTTATAAGAAATTGCAGAAGAAAGTTAAACGCGAAACAGAGAATATAAATTTCAAATATGCTTTTACTAAGGCACAAGTTGAATTAAAGAAACAGCAAGAAGAAAAGAAAGCCAATAGCAAACGTCAGTTAAAGGAAATACGTATTGCATTAGAAGAAAAGAAATTTGAAATAAAACAAATCAAAAGAAAAGATAAACATCGTGGACATTAACCCCAACCTGAATTATCATTTACACAATTATATGGATGGTCCCGATATTTTTTGCCGCTATTATAAAATTTCATAACTACTATTTTTACGGCTGTAAATTTTACCATCGTTGCAAAGATTATAGAGATGTCTATTTACAAATAAAGACATTGGAGTTGCTAACTAAAATCGAACATAAAGTTAAGCTAAATGTTTTAACTAATTATGGGAGAAAGAAAAGAATATTGTTCCTGATGAAATCTCCACCTTAAATCTTCATTCTCATGGCTTTCATCCAGAAATAGAAGTTCAGGATTTTCCCATTAGAGGCAAAGCTGTTTTTCTTCGTATAAAAAGACGCAGATGGAAAGATATTGATACTGGAAAGGTTTATTCTCGAGATTGGAGGATTGTTGCTCACGGAACTCGCATCACTGCAGAGTTCGGTTCTTTTTTAAAAGAATTACTTAGACAATAATGCTGTCAGTGCAGAATCTGTAGCTTCCTTCAATAAACTTAATGGCAAACAGCTACAACGATACTATAAAGATACATTGAGTGATTTTCATTCATGGAACCAATTATCTCATGCTGAGGATTATCTTCTTTATTCCAAGAATATAGGCCCTAATCTGTGTATTGATGAAACATCCTTCTCGTGTGGCGAACTTTATACCCTTCTATTAAACAGAGATGCTCATGGAAAAAAGGGCAGTATTATTGCTATTGTAAAAGGTACTAAAGCAGATACGGTTACAGAGATTATCAAAAAGATACCTATAAAAGAAAGATATAAAGTACGTGAAGTAACATTGGATATGTCTCCAAGCATGCAGAAGATTATCCGGTCATGCTTTCCTAAAGCAACCCAGGTTGTTGACAGATTCCATGTTCAGAAACAGGTCTTTGATGCATTACAGGAGTTACGCGTAGCTTATAGATGGCAAGTTATAAGAGAGGAAGAAAAGAATATTAAAGAGGCTAAAAGAAAAGGTATAGAATACAAATCAAAAGAATTAGAAAATGGCGACACACTCAGGCAATTGCTCGTCAGAAGCCGGTTTCTTCTATTTAAAGCACCTAATAAATGGGGAGAATCACAAAAACAAAGAGCTGAAATCTTGTTTAATTATTTTCCAGATATAAAACACATGTACTATCACTGTATAAGAGTCGGGAGTATTTTCTCGCAAACAAAAGATAAAAATGTGGCACGTTTAAAGTTTGCCAAATGGTATGAGGAGGTAGAAAATCAAGGGTATCCTAACTTCTCTGCAATAATATCTATGTTTGAGAATCATTCGGAAAGAATATTAAACTATTTTGAAAATCGAAGTACTAACGCTGCAGCAGAATCTTTTAATGCAAAACTAAAGGCTTTTAGAGCATCTTTTAGAGGAGTTAATGATATGAAATTCTTTCTTTACAGAGTGGCTAAAATTTACGCATAAGCTGATGAAACTTTTAACATTCCCACAAATTTATTGACTGATCCAAAAGAAGTAATTAAGAAGAATTGGGGGCAGAAATTAAAAAAGCTCCGTAAATTATTCATTTACGAAGCTTTTAAGGATGCACCTTTGTACCCGAAGCGGGACTTGAACCCGCACAGCTGCAATAGCCAAAGGATTTTAAGTCCTTCGTGTCTACCATTCCACCATCCGGGCATCCTTGATAGAGAGCGAAAGACGGGACTCGAACCCGCGACCCTAACCTTGGCAAGGTTATGCTCTACCAACTGAGCTACTTTCGCGTTTTAACGGGTGCAAAGATATGACTATTTCCTATATCTGCCAAATTTTTCCTTAACTTTTTTGCGCATTTCTTTAATTACTTACGTAAAGCTTATCCTGACTTTGAACTATTACCCTATAATCTTTCAAATATTCAGTGCCCACACCATTGGGGGCACCATAGTTATTTAAATCGTATATAGTACTGCATTTAGGACATACAGCTTTTCCCAAGCCATCGTTAGTAAGTTCTACTATTACATCACGGCTTGCTTCAACCGGACAAGCTGCGTCATAAGCACAATAGCCATTGTAATATGAATTGCCTATAATCAATCCTCCGAATCCTAGCTTTACATTGTGCTCATTCATGGTTACCGGTACAAAACAGCCTGGTAATCGTATCGATTGAAACTTAGCTTGTAGCAAGTCTACTTCAAAGCCAAACCTTCCAACATTCGGTATGCTAGATTCAAAGCTATCTCCACATGAGACTGTGCAAAATAGCAATGAGATAAAAAGGATCAGCTTCTTCATTATTATCAGCTTCTATGGTTTTATTGAAGAGATCAGAGAACTGATTTGATTAACTTCATCATCTGTAAACTCTAAATTCTCTACGGTCTTTAAATTGTCGCTTAATTGCTTAACAGAACTTGCACCAACAATTACAGATGTAACCCGTTCGTCTTTAAGAACCCATGCTAATGCCATTTGAGCAAGAGTTTGGCCTCGCCTCTGGGCTATTTCATTCAATTGACGGGCAATTACTATCTTATCTTCCGTTACCTGATCTTTTTTCAGGAATCCTGTAGATTTTGCGGCACGTGAATCTTCTGGAATGCCATGCAGATATTTATTAGTCAGTATCCCTTGTGCTAATGGCGAGAAAGCAATAAAACCTGCTCCGAATTCGTCGGCCAAAGCCAACGTTCCATTCTCCACTTCGCGGTCGAACATGCTATATCGGGATTGATTTATCAGACAAGGAACGCCATTATCCTTTAGCATCTGATATGCAATTCTGGCTTTCTCGGGTGGATACTTGGAAATACCTGCATAAAGAGCTTTACCTCTTTTTACAATATCGATAAGTGCCTGAATTGTTTCTTCAACTGGAGTAACCCCATCATAACGATGAGAATAAAAGATATCAAAGTATTCGAGACCGGTTCTACGAAGGCTTTGGTCGATACTTGCCATCAGATTCTTTCTGGAACTACCATCACCATAAGGGCCAGCCCACATTTCGTGTCCGGCTTTGGAAGAGATAATCATCTCGTCACGATATCCCTGAAAGTTATTTTTTAAGATTTTCCCGAAGTTTATTTCTGCAGAACCAGGGCTAGGACCATAATTATTTGCTAAGTCGAAATGGGTAATACCATTGTCGAATGCATACTTAACCATATCGGTTGCAATACCGAAATCGTCAACATCACCAAAGTTATGCCACAGTCCCAAAGAAATACGGGGAAGTAACAGACCGCTGTTTCCGCAATACTTATATTGCATCTTGCCGAAATACCGGTCCTTTGCAGGTTCGTATTCCATAATATTATATATTAAGATTAAGAATTATCTTCCTAAAAGGCCTTTTTCAGCCTGAATCATTTTATCGAAGTTGAATCCGTCAACAATATTCTGCATTAACAAAGATATTTTTTCGTTGCACAGATTACCTATACTTCCTTCGTGTGTATGGTCAACAGTCTTTTCGTGAGTAAATTTACCAGCTTCGATATCTAGTCCCACTTTTTTATAAGCATCACGGAAAGGCATTCCTTCCGCAGCAAGACGGTTTACCTCTTCAACACTGAAGATAAGAAGGTATTTATCATCGTCAAGAATATGTTCATTGACTTTAATTTCGTTCATGATATAAGTTGTCATGTGAAGACAATCTTTCAATTCCTGAAAAGCAGGAATAAAGACTTCTTTTATAATCTGCAGATCTCTGAAATATCCTGAAGGCAGATTATTGGCAATCATCATGATTTGTTGAGGTAGAGATTGAATCTTGTTGCATTTGGCACGAGTAAGTTCAAATACATCCGGATTCTTTTTGTGTGGCATAATGCTTGAACCTGTTGTACATTCATCAGGCAACTTCACAAAGTTGAAGTTCTGACTGTTAAACATACAAGCATCAAAAGCCAGTTTTGAGATTGTGCCCGCAATACTTGCCAGGGCAAAAGCTACATTTCTTTCCATCTTTCCGCGCCCCATCTGTGCATAAACCACATTGTAGTTCATAGAGTCGAAGCCCAAAAGATTTGTTGTAAGGGTTCGGTTTAAAGGAAAAGAAGATCCATAACCGGCAGCAGACCCAAGTGGATTGCGGTTACACATTTTAAATGCTGCCTGCAAAAACATCATATCGTCTACCAGGCTTTCTGCATAAGCACCAAACCATAATCCAAAAGAAGAAGGCATGGCTATTTGAAGATGCGTATAACCAGGCATCAGAACCTTTTTATATTTTTCGCTCTGTGCTATTAAAACATGAAACAGTTGTTCAACCATATCTGCAATTTCCTGCAGCTGAGTACGGGTAAACAACTTTAAATCCAAAAGAACCTGATCGTTTCTTGAACGGCCACTATGAATTTTTTTTCCTACATCACCTAATTTACGAGTAAGCATCAATTCTACTTGGGAATGAACATCTTCTACGCCTTCTTCGATAACAAATGTTCCATTTTCGGCAGTAGCATAGATGTTCTTCAATTCCTCAAGAAGAAGATGAAGCTCCTCAGATGTGAGCAGATCAATGGTTTGAAGCATAGTAATGTGTGCCATTGAGCCAATAACGTCATGTTTAGCCAGAAAGATATCCATCTCCCGGTCACGACCGACTGTAAATTTCTCAATATCCTTATTTACTTGTACACTCTTCTCCCAAAGTTTCTGCGCCATAATTTTTGTTTTATTTTTAATAAGGAATCTTAGATAGCATTTCTGCCATTTTCTCTAATCCATCCTTGAGCGGCTTTTGAATCATTCCTTTAATAAAAGGATTGATCTCAGCCTTAATTGTAAGTTTAATCTTGCACTCTTCGTCAGCCGTTGGTACAATCTGTATCCAAAGGTTGAAAGGAAGAGGCGAATTTGTTGTTTCGAATTTAATACACTTCTCAGGCTCACGTTCACAGATACGAAGTGTTATCTTACCAACAGGAGCGATGCTAAAGCTTAAACTGTCTGAATCAAAACTTAAATCCTGAATTTTATCGGCCGGCAAGCGGTCTTTAACTCCTTCCAGATTACTTAAATCAGAAAGTTTACCGTATACACGCCCATGAGCGTAAGGAATAACCTTTATATCACTTTCAAATTGAGTCATAATTATTGTATTTTATTTTGCAGCATCCCAGTGAGCAGGATCATTTCTCCAGGATTCCAATGTAGGAATATCTTCTTCATCGATATATCCGGTACGAAGAGCAACTTCAAGAACTGCTTCATAGTTGGTTAAAGTAACCAATTCTACGTTTGCATCCTTAAATGCTTTCACTGCAACATTGAATCCATAGGTAAATGCAGCAATCATTCCGATAACTTCACAACCGTCACGACGAATTGCTTCTACCGCTTTCAAACTGCTACCGCCAGTCGAAATCAAATCTTCTACAACAACAACCTTCATACCTGGACGAAGCTCTCCTTCAATAAGGTTCTCCAAACCGTGATCTTTCGGTGTTGAACGTACATAAACAAACGGAAGGTTCAGTTCTTCCGCAACCAAAGCACCCTGAGGGATAGCACCTGTTGCCACACCTGCAATTGCATCAACCTGGCCAAATCTTTCTAAAATCAAACGACAAATTTCTATCTTCACAAAGTTACGAAGTGAAGGATAAGAAAGAGTCTTACGATTATCACAATAGAAAGGAGATTTCCATCCGGAAGCCCAGGTAAAGGGGTTTGCCGGCTGAAGCTTAATGGCCTTAATCTTGAGTAATTTCTCAGCAAATAATCTCTCTAAAGTTTTCATAAATTTATTAACTATGTGTATCGTTGCAAAGTTACTTAAACTCATTGAAAATGGGACAAGCAAAACTATTATTTTTTCATTTATTAATATTCTTCTTTCGTTTTATCACCTGAATAATTGAATTGGTATCTATATAGCTTTTTGCACCCTTGTACAAAAGATTGCATTCTTTTGTACAGAAGAATGAATTGTTCTGTACAAAAGAATTAATTGTTTTGTACAATATAAAAACAACGTAACAAGAATAATTATTTTCAGGCAACGGCAAGTGTTATAATACTAATCTTTACATCAGACGATTCTAACAGTTTTGCGGCACAAGATACAAGGGTGGCACCTGTGGTAAGCACGTCATCTACTAGCAAAATATGCTTTCCCTGGATCTTTTCAGGAGAAGCTACCTGAAAAACATCTTTCACATTCTCCCACCGGTCAAACACACTTTTCCGAGTCTGGGTATTGTTCGACACAGATCTAACTAATGTATTCAAATCCATTGGAATACCTATTGCATGAGATATACCCAAAGCAACCCATTCACTTTGGTTGTAACCACGAACTCTCTTCCTCTTTGAATGAAGCGGAACCGGTATAACAACATCTACCCCCTTAAAGAAATCCGAAGCCAGAAGTTCATTAGCCATATAGCGCCCCATCACTTCGCCAAGTTCTTTATAGCCGTTGTATTTCAGTTTAAAAAGGATGTGCCTGTAATCGCTTCCTTTGTTATAAAAGAAGTATGAGGTAGCTTTTTCTATTTCCGCCTTTCCCCAGAAACGCTGCTCTATTTCGTTATTCGGCTGAAGATGGTAATTGGTACGCGGCATTCTTGAGTTGCACATTGTACAAACGGCCTCTTCTCCTTTCACCAGGCATCCGCCGCACACCACGCAAGAACGTGGAAACAGCAAGTTCAGAAGTGCATCAATCCATTGAATCATACTCATCGGATAGTTGCATGCATTTACGTATTATGCTCATTTCAAAGCCACGGCTAAGTGCAAACCGGATTAGTTTAGTGTTCAATTGGTAATCGTCCGAAGCATGAATTGATTTTTTCTTTGAAGCTAATAATGATCGCAGCGTATTCATATATTCTTTCTCGTCAATCTCATTCAGGCAATCACGACTCATTTCTGATGGGATTTTTTTCATATAAAGAGCCTGACTGATCTTTATCCGACCCCACTTATTGAACTTAAATTTATCGTTCACAAAAAAACGACAATATCTTTCTTCATCAATAAATCGTTCGTCAATAAGTCGCTTAAGAATTCTTTCCTTAGCATCGGCATCCACCCCCCACTGAGTAAGTTTGGTTCCAACTTCAGAAAGACAGTGCTCGGATGCAGTACAATATGCCGCTGCTTTATTCAATGCTTCTTTTTCTGTCAGTTCGCTCATCTTAATGCTTTTACTATCCTGTCTCTGCCGGATAAATCTTTTATAATTTTTGCATCACAATACCCAAGAGAAAGAAGCAGATCGGCCATCTCCTTCCCAAAAGCCTGATTTATCTCAAAATAGATTTTCCCACCGGGCGTCAACATATCAAGACCAAGTTCGGCAATCTTTCTATAAAACAACAACGGATCTTCATCAGGAACAAACAAGGCCAAAGAGGGTTCCCAATCGAGAACATTGTTCTCCATATCAGCTTTTTCAGCATTCGTTATATAAGGAGGGTTACTCACTATCACATTAAACTTCTCGCCAAAGGGCTTATATCCCAAAACATCAACCTTACTAAAGGTAACAGAAACACCTAACTTTTCGTTATTTTCTCGGGCTACTTTCAGCGCTTCGTCCGAAACATCCCATGATGAGACTTTTGCCTGTGGAAGATTCTTTGCCAGAGAGATTGCAATACAACCACTTCCGGCACCAATATCCAGAATCTTTGCAGAACAATCAACATTTTCTTTAATAATCAAGGATACAAGTTCGGCAGTCTCAGGACGGGGAATAAGAACAGCCGGAGTAACACAAAAAGTCATTCCGTAGAATTCGGTATAACCTAATATATATTGAATAGGTTCGTTTTTTTGAAGACGGGCAAGAATCTCGTCGAGTTGTTCTGCCTCATTTGCAGATAAATTAATATCTTTGCCCATATAATAATCAAGCATATTGAAATGAAATACTTCGGTAAAAATAATTTTCGTGAAGCCCTTGATTTCCGATTCAGGATATATGCCGGTCAACGCCTGCTTGATATGTAACTCAACTGCATGCATAAATTATGATTTGTTTGCAAAAGTAGAAAAATAAATGGAAAACAACAGAATTTTTACACAAGAAGAAATCTATATGGCCCGTTGCATAGAATTGGCCAGAAAAGGAAAATGTGAGGCTTCTCCAAATCCTATGGTAGGAGCTGTCATTGTGTGTGATGGTAAGATAATTGGCGAAGGATATCATCGAATATGCGGAGATGCACATGCTGAAGTAAATGCAATAAATTCTATAAAAGATAAATCAAAACTCAAACAGTCAACAATATATGTTAGTCTGGAACCTTGTTCTCACTACGGAAAAACTCCTCCTTGTGCCGATTTAATCATAGAAAAAGGGATTCCTAAAGTTGTAATAGGATGTATAGATCCTTTCGCCAAAGTAGCCGGAAGAGGTATAAAGAAGTTACAAGATGCAGGTATAGAAGTCACAGTTGGAGTTCTTGAACAGGAATGTAGCAATCTGAACAAGAGATTTATCACATTCCATTCTAAGAAAAGACCTTATATAATATTAAAATGGGCAGAATCTTCCGACGGTTTTTTAGATGTAAAAAGAACCGGTGGCCATCCTATCGCTCTTTCTACCCCCATGACCAATATGCTTGTACATAAAAGACGCGCCGAAGTTGATGCTATTATTGTAGGAACAAGAACCGCTCTTTTAGACAATCCTACGCTTAGCGTACGAAACTGGTACGGAAAAGATCCGCTCCGTGTTGTAATAGACAGAACCTTAAAAATTCCCGAAAATTTCCATCTGCTGGATGATAAAATAAAAACATGGATCGTAACAGAAAAAGAACATATTAACAGCAATAACACATGTTATAAGAAACTTCCATTTACTGACGATCTTTTACCTGAGTTATTAGCAGAACTTCACAGGAATAACATCCAGTCAATCATGGTAGAAGGAGGAAGTGTGTTGTTACAATCATTTATCGATAAAAACTTATGGGATGAAGCATTTATTGAGAAATCGGCCATAATTCTAAATGATGGAATAAAGGCTCCGCACATCAACGGAAAAAGACATTTTATAGATTTCCATTTTTGCGTTCCAATATTACATTATTATAACGGAAATAATGTACCCGCGCTCTAATAATAGAATATTTGTCGAGAAAAACACACTTATTATCTATAAATATTTATAAAACTTGCCCTGAATGTTCAATTGAGAGAAAAAACTTTCTATTTTTGCAATTTGTAAATAAGCATTTTATGATCAAATATACAATAATTTGATTTAAGATGTAATTATTGAAAAAAAACAGCGTTTTATAGGAAAACAAACTTATAAATAATGTAGGTATGAAATTTATCAATAAAACGCTCATTTTTATATTGTTAGCCTTGTTTACACCTATATTTATCCATGCACAGGAGAATGAATATAGAATGGAAGCAGGAGGATTGCTTGGAGGTAGTTTTTATATGGGAGACGCAAATAATTCTGCCCCTTTTAAAGACTTACAATTTGCTGGTGGCGTTATGGCAAGATATGTATTGAATCCGCACATGGCAATAAAGACGAACTTAACAATAGGAAAAATATCCGGTAATACGGAAAATTTTGAAAACAAATACCCTGAGGGTAAGCAAGTGAGTTTCAGTCGGAATATTTATGATTTAGGCACTCAATTTGAATACAACTTCCGGGGATATGGAATAGGCCACGAATACAAAGGCTATAAAAGGTTTACGCCTTATTTATTGGGAGGAGTTGGATTAACTTTTGCACCTGCAACAGCAAAAGATGTTTTTACAGTAAACTTTCCAATTGGTATAGGAATTAAATATAAATTTGCCAAAAGGCTAAATATTGGTTGCGAAATGACTATGAGATTTAGTTTATCTGATAATCTGGATGTAACCAATGCGGATGGGTTAATATTAAATGATCCATACGGTATAAAAGGAAAGGGATTTAAGAATAAGGACAGTTATTCTTTTACAACAGTATTCATTACTTATGATCTTTTTCCTAAATGCAAAAAATGTAATAATTAAAAGAATTTATGCCATATAAAGAAGAAATAGATATTAATCGGATACCCGGGCATATCGCAATAATAATGGACGGTAATGGAAGATGGGCAAAACAACGTGGACATGAACGAAGTTTTGGACATCAGGCAGGAGCTGAAACTGTACATATTATTGCCGAAGAAGCAGCAAGGTTAGGGGTTAAGTTCCTTACTTTATATACTTTCTCAACAGAAAACTGGAACAGACCAGCCAATGAAGTATCTGCTATCATGAAACTATTGCTGGACTCTATTGAGGAAGAGATTTTCATGAAAAACAATATTAGCTTCCGGATAATAGGTGATATGAACACATTACCGGAAGATGTGAAAATAAGCTTGAATAACTGCATTGAAAGAACATCGGGCAATACCGGCATGTGTATGGTATTGGCACTTAGCTACTCATCCCGATGGGAAATCATAGAAACAACTAAACAGATTGCTAAAGAAGTACAGCAAGGAAAACTTTCCATTGATCAGATTACTGATGAATGCATTTCTTCTCATCTTGCTACATACTTTATGCCAGATCCCGACCTGTTAATAAGAACTGGAGGAGAACTGCGCTTAAGCAATTATTTGTTGTGGCAAAGTGCTTATTCAGAACTTTATTTTTGCGATACATTCTGGCCTGATTTCAGAGAAGAAGAATTTAGGAAAGCAATTTGTGAGTATCAAAAAAGAGAACGCCGCTTCGGCAAAACTAGTGAACAAATATAAAATAAATAAAATGCATTATCGTATTTCCCGAATACTACTATTTATCAGCCTGTTTTTCTTTACACTATCAGGCTTTGCACAAGAAAAAAGCAATTCAGAGAAGTCTGACAAGCCAGTTATTCTTTATTCCGCGACTCCGAAGAAATATGAAATTGGAGGAATAACCGTTTCAGGTGTTAAAGATCAGGAGGATTACTTACTCATAGGTTTATCTGGTCTGTCTGTCGGACAAGTTGTTTCTGTTCCTGGTGACGAAATTACACAAGCCGTCAAAAGATATATGCGGCATGGGCTTTTTTCTGATGTTCATATATATGCTACAAAAATAGAAGGCGATAAAGTATATTTGGAAATTGCGCTGAAACAACGCCCTCGTATATCGGAAATCCATTACCATGGAATTAAAAAATCAGACAGGGAAGATCTGGAAGCTAAATTAGGATTGGCTAAGGGAAGTCAGATTACTCCGAATCTTGTTGACCGTGCAAAAACCATAATCAAAAGACACTTTGACGACAAGGGATTCAAAAATGCAGAAGTTGTTATTGTTCAACGAGATGACGTATCAGATGAAAACAAAGTAATTGTTGACGTCAACATTGATAAAAAAGATAAAGTAAAAGTTCACAAAATAACAATCGAAGGGAATTTAGCGATTAAAGCCAACAAGCTGAAACGCGTAATGAAAAAGACTAACGAAAAAGGCAAAATACTGAACCTTTTCCGTACAAAGAAGTTTGTGAACGAAAAATATGAAGAAGACAAACAGCTTATCATTGACAAGTATAACGAATTGGGATACCGTGATGCACGTATTGTTGTTGATAGTGTTACTCCGTATGATGATAAAAGTGTAGACGTATACATGAAAATAGCTGAAGGAGATAAATATTATCTGAGAAAAGTAACCTGGGTAGGTAACACTCTATACACTACTGATTACTTAAACTTCTTACTTCGCATGAAGAAAGGTGATGTTTACAACCAGAAGTTACTTGGCAAACGTACTTCATCTGATGATGATGCTATCGGCAACTTGTATTATAATAATGGTTATCTTTTTTACAGACTTGACCCTGTAGAAGTAAACGTTGACAACGATTCTATTGACCTTGAAATGAGAATCTATGAAGGTCGTCAGGCTACACTGAACAAAATCAAGATTAATGGTAACGACCGCTTATATGAAAATGTTGTTCGTCGTGAACTTCGTACTAAGCCAGGACAACTATTCAGCAAAGAAGACCTTGAAAGATCTATGCGTGAAATTTCTCAGATGGGGCATTTCAACCCAGAGAATATCAAACCAGATATCCAACCAGATGAAGCTAACGGAACTGTAGATATTGCTTACAACCTGGAATCTAAAGCTAACGACCAGGTAGAGTTCTCTGCCGGTTGGGGACAGACCGGTGTAATCGGTAAATTAAGTCTGAAGTTTACAAACTTCTCAATAGCTAACTTATTCCACCCGGGAGAAAACTATAGAGGTATTCTTCCTCAAGGTGACGGACAGACTTTAACAGTCAGCGGACAGACTAACGGTAGTTACTATCAATCATACAGTTTATCATTCTTTGATCCTTGGTTTGGAGGAAAGCGTCCTAACTCATTCTCTGTCTCTGCTTTCTACTCAAAACAGACTGATATCAATAGCCGCTATTATAGTTCTCTTTATTCAAACAGCTATTACAATAGTCTTTATAGTGGATATGGAGGATATGGTAATTACGATTATGCTAACACTAAGAACATGTATGATAAGAGCAAATCTATTCAGATGTTTGGTCTTTCGGCTGGTTGGGGAAAACGTTTAAGATGGCCTGATGATTATTTCACTCTATCTGCAGAATTATCATATCAGAAATATATTCTTAAGGATTGGCAATATTTCCCTGTTACAAATGGTAATTGTAACAACATCAGCATGAAAATTGCTCTTGCAAGAAGTTCTTCTGACAATCCTATTTATCCACGTCGTGGTTCTGAATTCTCATTATCTGTTCAGTTTACACCTCCTTATTCTATGTTTGATGGAATAGACTACGGTTCATACAACACAAGCAATCAGAAAGACATGAACAAAATGCACAAGTGGATTGAGTATCATAAGTGGAGTTTTAAATCCAAAACTTATACTGCATTAACAGACGGTGCGAAATGTCCAGTCTTAATGACCAGAGCTGATTTTGGATTCTTAGGTCACTATAACAGCAATAAAAAATCACCTTTTGAAACATACGATATGGGAGGTGACGGTATGACTGGATATTCTTCATACGCAACAGAAAGTGTAGCTCTACGTGGATACGAAAACAACTCACTTACCCCTACAGGATTGGCTGGTTATGCTTATACACGTTTTGGTCTTGAATTGAGATATCCGTTGATGTTGCAATCATCAACCAGTATCTATGCTCTAAGTTTTGTTGAAGCTGGTAATGCATGGCACGATGTAAAGAATTTCAATCCATTCGATCTGAAACGTTCTGCAGGTGTCGGTGTTCGTATCTTCTTACCTATGATTGGTATGATGGGTATCGACTGGGCATATGGATTCGATAAAGTATTTGGTTCAAAACAATATGGAGGCAGTCAATTCCACTTTATCTTAGGACAGGAATTCTAATTTATTAATATTAAAACCGAAAAGTTATGAAAAAGTCTATTCTTTTTTCGATGCTGTTATTTGCCTTTTCAATAGCTGCCAATGCACAAAGATTTGCTTTGATTGACATGGAATATATTTTAAAGAATATCCCAGCCTATGAAAGAGCTAACGAACAATTAAATCAAATTTCTAAGAAGTGGCAAAGTGAAGTTGAGACTTTAACTAATGAAGCTCAAAAATTGTATAAGAACTATCAATCAGAAGCTGTATTTCTTTCTGAAGAACAAAAAACCAAGAAAGAAAATGAGATTGTAGAAAAAGAGAAAGCTGCCGGAGAACTGAAACGTAAATATTTTGGTCCTGAAGGGGAATTGTTTAAAAAGCGTGAAAGTTTAATAAAACCTATTCAAGACGAAATCTACAATGCGGTTAAAACAATAGCTGAAACCAAAGGCTACTCCGCTATTATTGACAGAGCATCGGCTTCTAGCATTATATTTGCATCACCACAAATAGATATTAGCAATGATGTTCTTACAAAATTAGGATATTCAAATTAATTTCATACATTTGCATCCAGTATTAAACTGTAATCATTAATAAAAAATAGAATTATGCTTAAAAAAATTGCCTTACTATTATTGTTAGCTCTTCCTCTTGGAGCTTCTGCTCAAACGTTCAAGTTTGGACACATGAAATTCGCTGATATTATTACCATTATGCCTGAGTATATTAAGGCACAAGCTGATTTGCAGGCACTGCAAAAACAATATACCACAGAGATTAAAAGAACTTCCGACGAATTTAATAAGAAATATGCTGAATTTGTAGCAGCAAAAGATACATTACCACAAAACATTTCTGAAAGAAGACAAAAAGAATTGCAGGATATGGCTCAAAGAGGTCAGGAATACGAGCAACAAGCTCAACAAGAACTACAAAAGGCTCAGGAAGAAAAAACTGCTCCTATCTTTAAGAAACTGGAAGATGCAATCGCTGCTGTAGGACAAGCTGAAGGATATACTTATATCTTTGATGTAAGTAACAAAACAACTATTCCTTTCTTTAACGAAAAAGTAAGTATCGACGTTACTCCAGCTATCAAAGCTAAATTAGGAATTAAATAATTAGTTCATAGATATTACGAAATTAAAAAGGATGATAATAATATCATCCTTTTTCTATATAATAGAATATAGTCTTTTTTAATATAAAGCCAGATGGAAAAAGAATTATCAAAAACAGCAGGTGCAATCGGAGTATTCGACTCAGGATATGGTGGATTAACTATTTTAAATCAAATTAGGCAGGTTCTACCTGAATACGATTATATCTATCTGGGCGATAATGCAAGAACCCCTTATGGTACACGCTCTTTTGAAATTGTGTATGAGTTCACATTACAAGCTGTAAACAAACTCTTTGAGATGGGATGTCATCTGGTTATTCTTGCCTGCAACACAGCTTCGGCAAAAGCTCTCCGAAGCATCCAAATTAACGATTTACCCAATATAGATCCTAATCGTAGAGTTTTGGGTGTTATTCGTCCAACAGTAGAATCTATTGGAAGCATAACTCAATCAAAACATGTAGGAGTATTGGCGACCTCTGGAACAATAAACTCCGGCTCTTATCCTTTAGAGATTCATAAACTCTATCCAGACATAGTTGTTAGTGGCGAGGCTTGTCCTATGTGGGTTCCATTAGTAGAAAATAAAGAATATGATTCTCCTGGAGCTGACTATTTTGTAAAGAAGCATATTGAAAATCTAATTAAAAAAGATACCGAAATTGACACTATCATTCTAGGATGCACACATTACCCTCTTCTTCTAACAAAGATCAATCAATTTTTACCAAAGGGAATCACTGTTGTATCTCAAGGTGAATATGTTGCCGAAAGTCTAAAAAGTTATTTAAGAAGACATCCAGAGATGGATACTCTTTGCACAAAGAATGGTAAATGTAAATTCATAACCACAGAATCAGAAACAAAATTTTCAGAGTCTGCTTCAGCATTTCTAAACGAAGAAATCTCAGTAGAAAAGGTTGTAATTGAGTAATTTAGCACGTATTTAGATAAATATATATCCTCAATAGTTGTAACTTCAAATAATTTAATATTGAAAATTATTTTCATGTAACAATAAAATAACATATCTTTGACATAAATATAAAATTATATACTGAATAACACAGAAAAAAATGCCAAAGATTACCCCACTCAAAAAGCGAGGAGCAACCTTCTTTATTTTTCTTTTCTTACTTGTTTTTAACTACACAAACTGTTACAGTGACACAATTGTTCCAAAATTAGATGGACAAACTGCATCATCCGTTGGATGGACGTTGAACAATTTATCAAGAAAAACTGATTACTGGCTCATGAATAGTAGTGATTCATATGCAGAGACCACACAGTTCTATGACCTCTCAGTTTTCACAGAGATTAGCATTACATCTAAAATTGGGACATTTTCTGATTACAAATGTTCCTCTACTAAACTTGAAATTTCAGAAGACGGCATAAACTGGACACAACTCCAAAATAACTCATTTTCTGCCACCTCAACAGGAACTATATTCACATTTACAAATACGCTCTCTTATAAACATGCTAAAATAAGGCTAAGCTCAATAAATGCCAATGTGAATGCTGGTCCTAAAATACTAAGTATTGAAATAAAAGGAACAGCGAGGTTCATTTCTACACCAATTTCAAAGAGTGCTAATAATATTACGAATAGCTCTTTTACCGCAAATTGGAACAACTGCGATAATGCAACCGATTATATACTTAATGTATATAGCAAGACAACAGGTAACTACGAAAAAACAATATTAAACGAAGACTTTAGAGAACAAGTAAAATACGAGGAATACATAGATTTAGCAACATATCTTCCTAAATGGAGCGGAGATCTTATAAAGGTAGTAACATCTGACTCTGAAACTGAAAAATTCTTAAGAGTTGGAGTGTCAAATACAGCAGGATACATTCAAACCCCAACACTCAATTTATCTGGTAATAGTGGAAATTTTGAACTTAGTTTTGACATAGGAACTGTCAGTATCAGCAAGGCCACAACTGTTAACCTCTATGTCAATAACAATCTTATAAAAAATATAGCTGTTAATCCATCAAGTCAATTAGCAACTCAACACTTCAGTTACCCTCTGACAGGTGGAACAAACAACTGTATAATAAAGTTTCAGGGAGGTATGAAAAATAACTATGGATTTGTAATAGACAACATAAAAATAACACAAGTTCTTGACAGTATAGAAACTTCACTCTCTGGCTTTCCTAAGCAAGTTGGAAACACAACATCATACACAATAGATGATCTTAGTCAAAACACGAACTATAATTATACAGTAAAAGCAACTAATGGATATATAACCACAAATGAGTCTGAATCAGTATGTCTAAAAACACTGCCCGATGATCAACAAATAGTTGAAGCAGATGAGGTGAAGATATACAATGACGAAACTATAAATGGAGACTTACGCATAATAGATGGAGCTAAAATAAATGGGAAAGTTACTGTTAAAGGAGAAATATCTTATGTTTGCAGATTTACACCAGACAAATGGCATAGCTTTTCACTCCCATTTATTCCAAAAGTTGTAGGAGGCTATATTAATGGTATAGCATACGCTTTAAGGCCTAACCATGACTATTTTCTAAAAAGTTACCAAAATGAGAAGTTTGTCAATAGCGCATTCAATGGCAGTGGATATATAATAAAAGTCTTACCCAATATTGATAATGGAGAACTATTTTTCTTTTCTGAGAAAGGAATAACACTCAATGAAAACAATAATATCTATTCAATTAGCAACGGGTATACACACTTAGGTAACCCGTATACATATAGTATCAGTCCAAAAGAACTTGTTTCTGCAGATAAATACTACTGTCTAAAAAACAATAAATTCGTTGAAAGTGATGAAGATCTACTGCCATTTCAGTCATTCATCGTCTATAAAGGCACTAAGCTTAACCAAACATCATACGAGATTTCAATCGAACCCGAAAGTGTTGGTATCACAACAGCTAAATCTAAAGAAATAAAAACTTGGCAGAACGAAGGAAACTTATGGATTACAGGCACCGAAGATGAAATTAACATCTATTCTGCTCAGGGTAAGCTTGTTTATACAGGATACAACGATGGAAAAACACCAATACAACTTCTTCCTGGTATGTATTTAATAAGAACGAATGATTCAATCACCAAAATAATTATCAAATAACAATTTATGACTATGAAAAAAATTTTAATTTGCTATTTCTTCTATATGATGGGTATTGGTATTACAACAGCTAAGGCTTACGATAGCAGTGGTTCATTCTCTTTATATTCAAACAGTCCTTATGCAGAAGATAATACAGCAGAAGAGGTAGAACCAGAAAATGCGCCAGTAGATGGAGGAACAATAATTTTATTATCAATGGCAGCAATATACGCTTATAGGATCTATAGAAAATCAAAGAAAGAAATACAATCTAACTAATAATATTACTGGCCTGCAAAGAATATAAATAGAGATTCTTTGCAGGCCAGTAACATATTAAAGAGTTCTTATTTTACAAGCAGCCGTTTACTCAGATAACGAACTGGATACCAAACAGAAAGGTACCCAACAACCAAGACTGTGATAAAAATAAGCAATATATCTAACGGGCGAACGCTCACAGGATATGCATCAACAACAAAAGTTCCATGAGAGCCACCTAATGAGATTATTCCATATTTTTGCTGAATATAACAAAGTACTAGCCCTAGAATAATACCAATTACAGCACCAATCGTTGAAATCATTCTACCTTCGAAAAGAAAAATACGCGCTATTAATTTATCATTTGCACCCAAATTGCGAAGCGTCTCAACATCATTCTTTTTATCAATAATAAGCATTGAAAGCGATCCAATCACATTAAAGCATGCAATCATCAAAATAAAGGTCAAAAAAAGATATGAAATAAATTTTTCAATCTTCATAATACGAAAAACATCAGCTTGTTGCTCGTATCTATCTTTTACAACAAATGAGTCGCCAAGAATTTGCTTTATATCGCTCTTTACCTTGTCTACATTTGCTTCAGGCTTTAGCTTTAATTCAATAGCTGACGCCTCAGTAGTATAATGGAACAGCCTTCGCGCAAAATCAAGAGATGTTAGTATATACGAGCCATCATATTTAAGTTGCTTAACAATAAAGACAACACCTGGAGAATAAAGGTACTGCATATTAAATGAGGCTGCAGGATTTGCCATATTCACTTTTGCATCCCTTATCGGAGCATAAACTTCCAACGGATCAACAAACTTGACTCCAGAACTTAATTTGGAAACCAGTTCAACCCCCATTACACAATAATCCACAATGGAATCATGAAGCATAAATCGCCCATTGCCATAAAGGATACTATCAATCTTTGTCAGCTCCTCAAAATTATCCTGAACCCCTTTTATCACAGCCATAGCCTGACGCCCTTTATACTGCACCATAGCATTTTCTTCAAGAGTTTCAGTAAACACTGCAACATCCTTTAAAGTACGTATTTTTTGGATACGTTCATCCTTTGTATCAAAAGTCTTTCCATGGGCCACAGTTATTTTAATTTGCGGATCGAAAGCTGTAAAGAAAGAGGCTACCATATCCTGAAAGCCATTAAACACAGATAGGGTGCAAACCAAAGCAAGTGTAGCAAGGGCAACTCCACAAACGGATATTGCAGAAATTATATTAATAGCGTTATGAGATTTTTTAGAAAAAAGATAACGCTTAGCTATGTAAATAGGAAAATTCACGATATTATTTCAACAAAGAATCAATTTTTTCAATATAGTCAAGCGAATCATCTATAAAGAATTTCAGTTCTGGAATAATCCTCAACTGATGACGTACACGAGTTCCTAGTTCAAAACGAATAGACTTCATGTTATCATTTATATTCTTTACTAACTCAGTTCCTTTGTCTGAAGGAAAAACGCTCAGATATACACGAGCAATACTCATATCAGGACTGATTCTTACTGCACTTACTGAAACCAGAACTCCCTTCATTGATTTTGTCTGCAACAAGAAGATATCACTCAGCTCCTTTTGGAGTAAACGGGCTATTTTATTTTGTCTGGTAGTTTCCATTATTTCTATTTTTTTCTGATAATTGTTAATCCGTCTCTCAACGGTAAAATTACTTTTTCAACTCTTTTATCGAGAGCAATATAATCATTAAAGTTCTTAATCCCAATCGTTTGGTAATCATTACTCTTTGGTTCTTCCAGAACATGACCGTCCCAAAGTGTATTATCAGCTATAATATAACCACCATCAGATAATTTGGAAAGAACCAATTCATAATATTCAATGTAATTTCTCTTATCTCCATCAACAAATGCCAAATCAAAGGTGATATCCATAGAAGGAAGAAGTTGTAAAGCATCACCTATATAAAATTTAATTTTATCTGCTACAGGAGAGTTTTCTAACCATGGACGGGTAAAATCTTCTTGTTCATCATTGATTTCAAAAGTATGAAGCATTCCTCCTTCTTTCAAGCCTTCGGCTAAACATATAGCGGAATATCCACTATATGTTCCAATTTCCAATATATGTTTGGGACGAATCATTTCAACAAACATCTTTAGCATTCTGCCCTGCAAATGGCCTGAAGCCATTCTTGGTCGCAATAATTTCACATGAGTATCTCTGTATAGAGCGTGAAGATAATCTCCTTCGTCGTCAATGTGCTCAAGAATGTACTGTTCTAATGATTCGTCATAAGTATTCATCATTCAAGAAAACTTGGCAACAGATATTTATCTGCTTTCTTTAAAATATCTTCTACTTTATTTATTTCCAGGAATGTAGTACCGCCGCCTTCGCCGTGACTTCCACTAAGATAAGCAACCATATCATCTACAAACACTCTTTTTTCATTCATCAGCAATTTCAATGCTTCAAAGAAATAAGCCTGAGCATTAGCCTTCTCTTCCTGGAAGATAGGCAAAACTCCATAAGAAAGAGCAAGACGGCGCATTGCTTTTTCATTGTAACATATAGCAATAACAGGATATTTTCCACGGAAAGCAGCCAAATTTCTAGCAGTTCTGCCAGTATAGCTATCAGTTATTATTGCACGAATATTCATTTTAGCAGTAGCTTTAACTGCTTGTTTAGCTAAGAATTCTGTAACATCCGGATGGTCAGAGAAAGGTATACGAATGTCATTTTCTGCCAACTTATCTTTTTCAGCCTCTTCGGCAATCTTAGCCATAGTTTTCACTGCTTCAACCGGATATTTTCCGTAAGCAGTTTCACCACTTAGCATCAAAGCATCAGTACGATAATAGATAGCATTTGCAATATCTGTAACCTCGGCACGAGTTGGACGAGGATTATTTATCATAGTGTGAAGCATTTGAGTAGCAACAATCACCGGTTTCTTTGCCAATACACATTTACGGATCAAATCGCGTTGAATACCCGGAATCTTCTCCTGAGGAACTTCAATACCCAAATCTCCTCTGGCAATCATCACACCATAAGCAACTTCCAAAATCTCATCGATATTATCTACACCTTCCTGATTTTCTATTTTGGCAATAATCTTAATATCACTGTTATGTTCATCAAGAATCTTCTGAATATCCAAAACATCTTGCTTATTACGAACAAACGAATGAGCAATGAAGTCAATATCCTTTTCAATAGCAAAAAGAATGTTATTTCTATCCTTTTCTGTTAGCGAAGGTAAGTTGATACGTACTCCCGGAACATTTACACTTTTTCTGCTTCCTAGAGTTGTTTCATTCATTATTTCAGCTTCCAAATAGCCATCACACTTCTTAATTACGTGCAGATCAAGATCTCCATCATCTATTAGAATTTGGCCGCCTTCTGATAAATCGCGCACAAAATTTGGATATGAAACTGCAATACAATCATGAGTCGTTTCAGCTGAAGGATCGCCAATAATGCGCACCTTTTCACCTATTTTAAAATCTATCGGAGCAGCACAAGCAGTTGTTCTGACTTCTGGACCTTTGGTGTCTATAAGAATAGCAATCTTATTAGAGACTGTTCTAACATTATTGATAATCTCCTCAAGACCTTCAGTTCCAGCATGAGCCGTATTCATACGAACTACATTCATCCCTGCTTCATACAATTTAGTAAGAAAGTCAACATCACAACGTCTGTCTGAAATCGATGCTACAATTTTTGTATGCTTTTTCATAAAAATTAATACGTTTAGTTTTCCTTTATATTTATAATTATACCTTTCATTTTAATTTGGCAAGCAATGCTTCCAAAGCCAAACGATAAGAATCAAGTCCAAACCCACAAATCACCCCAAGACAAGCAACTGAAATCATAGAAACATGACGGAACGATTCGCGAGCATGCACATTAGAGATATGCACTTCTATCACTGGTGATTTAATTGCTCTTATGGCGTCCTGGAGAGCTATTGAAGTATGAGTGTAAGCTCCCGCATTTAGAATAATGCCATCAAAATCAAAACCTACTTCATGAATTTTATTAATCATTTCTCCTTCCACATTTGACTGGAAATATTGGATCTCAATATCCGGATATTTTTCGCATAGATCTTTAAGATATTCTTCAAAAGAAACTGCGCCATAAATAGAAGGCTCACGTTTACCTAATAGGTTGATATTAGGTCCATTTATAATTTGTATTCTCATAAAACCAACAATTCTACTTAATTCAATATCTTTGCGTGGACTATTTATCAAGGTGCAAAGGTAGAAAAAAGAAATGAAAATAAATAATAAAAGAGATAATAACGACAAAAACAGACTGTTAATAAAGAAATATGAGCAGTATTTACTCTTAGAGAAGGCCTATTCAAGGAATACTCTGGATGCCTATTTGAGCGATTTAGATAAGCTACTTAGCTTTCTAATGCTAGAAGATATAGAAATAGAGGATGTAGCCTTAGACAATTTACAAAATTTTGCAGCCGGGCTGCATGATATTGGGATACACCCTCGTTCACAAGCACGCATTATTTCGGGCATAAAATCGTTTTATCGCTTTTTAATTCTGGATGATTATATAGAATCAGATCCAACAGAATTACTGGAATGCCCTAAGATAGGCTTTAAGCTACCAGATGTTTTATCAGTTCAGGAAATCGACTCCATGATTTCAACAATTGATTTAGGGAAAAAGGAAGGACAACGAAACAGGGCTATTTTAGAAACACTTTATAGTTGTGGGCTTCGTGTTTCAGAGCTCATCAACTTGAAACTTTCAGAATTATACTTTGATGAAGGTTTTATCAAAGTAGAAGGCAAAGGAAATAAGCAACGACTTGTCCCCATATCTCCCCGAGCCATCAAGGAAATAAAAAACTATTTTATAGATCGTAACACCATCAAAATTAAAAAGGATTTTGAAGATTATCTTTTCATAAGCAGAAGAGGTACAAGCCTTTCCCGCATTATGGTTTTTCACATAATCAAAGAGCAAGCAGAGATTACAGGGATCAAGAAGAACGTTAGTCCACACACCTTCCGTCATTCCTTTGCTACCCATCTGTTAGAAGGGGGAGCAAATCTTCGTGCAATTCAATGCATGCTCGGGCACGAATCAATTACAACCACAGAAATATATACTCATATAGACCGCAATATGCTTAGAAGTGAGATAATTGAACACCATCCACGAAACATCAGATATCGAGAAAAACAGAATATTATAGTTAAAGAAGCAGAAAACAAAGATTGTTTACCAGATAAAACGTAATAAAAGCACCATATTATCATACACAGCAGCAAGAAAATACGTATAAGATTTGCCAATATATTTAAGTTTTAATATCTTTGTCCGAGTTTCTGTTCATAAGTGAATGTTCAGAGTTACAAATGATTTCAATTACAAACATTTAATTTATATCAAAAAAAACATGGTTAAGAAGTTGTATTTGCCATTACTTATGGCTTTAGTTGTTGCACTTTCTTCTTGTGGAAAGATGGGTGCATTATCATCTGAATACTTCACAACTAATCCTCAAGTTTTAGAGGCTGTTGGAGGTAAAGTTCCAGTAACAATTAACGGCAAGTTCCCTGAAAAGTATTTCAAGAAAAATGCTGTTGTAGAAGTTACTCCAGTTTTAAGATGGAATGGTGGTGAGGCTAAGAGTCAACCAGCTGTTTTCCAAGGTGAAAAAATTGAAGGTAATGATCAGACTATCTCTTACAAGATGGGTGGTAATTACACAATGAAAGGTAATTTTGATTATGTTCCTGAAATGGCTAAGTCAGAATTATATTTAGCATTCAATGTAAAACAAGGAAAAAAGACTATTAGCATTCCTGACGTAAAGGTTGCTGATGGTGTTATCTCAACTTCTGAATTAATCAACAACACTTTATCAAGTGCAAACACTGCTGGTTCTGAAGATGCATTCCAACGCATTATCAAACAAGCTCAGGAAGCTAAGATCATGTTCCTTATCCAACAAGCCAACCTTCGCACCAGCGAATTGAAATCTGCAAGCATTGCTGATTTCCAAAAAGCTGTAACAGAAGCTAACGCTGACACTAAAGGAAAGAAAATCAACAATATCGAAATTTCTGCTTACGCATCTCCAGATGGTGGTATGGACTTAAATACTGGTCTTGCTGAAAAACGTGAAGCTAACACAGCTAAATACTTGAACAAAGAACTTAAGAAAGGTAAAGTAAACGCAACTGTAGATTCTAAATATACAGCTGAAGACTGGGAAGGTTTCCAGGAACTCGTTTCTAAATCTAACATCCAGGATAAAGATCTTATCCTTCGCGTTCTTTCTATGTATCAGGATCCTCAACAAAGAGAAACTGAAATCAAGAATCTTTCTACAGTATTCAAAAATCTTGCTGACGAAATCCTTCCTCAGTTAAGACGTTCACGTTTAACTTTGAACTATGATCTTATTGGTAAATCTGATGAAGAAATCACAACTTTTGCTAACGAAGATGCAAGCAAACTTAACATCGAAGAATTACTTTACGCTGCAACATTAACTAAAGATAATTCTAAAAAAGAAGCTATCTACAAAAAAGCTACAGAATTATATTCTAACGATTACCGTGCATATAACAACTTAGCTGCGCTTGCTTTCCAAAATGGTGATACTTCTAAAGCTCAATCTTATTTAGCTAAAGCTGCTAATTTGAAATCAGCTCCTGAAGTTAACATGAACTTAGGTTTGGTAGCATTGAAGAATGGCAATAAATCAGCTGCTGAATCTTTCTTCGGCAAAGCTGCTGGTGCTAAATCATTGAACGAATCACTTGGTAACTTATATGTTTCAAGAGGTGAATATGACAGAGCTGTAAGTTCATTCGGCGATTCAAAAACAAACAGTGCTGCTCTTGCTCAGATCCTTGCTAAGGATTACAACAAAGCAAAGAACACTCTTTCTAACGTTGAAACTCCAGATGCTTACACTGACTACCTGATGGCTATCTTAGGTGCAAGAACAAACAATGCTTCTATGGTAACTAGCAGCTTGTCAAGCGCAGTTAAGAAAGATGCTTCTTTAGCTAAGAAAGCTGCAACTGACTTAGAATTTGCAAAATTCGCAACTAACTCTGATTTCCTTAGCATTATCAAATAATAAGGAACAGAATTATTATAACTAATAATATTATCGGGGGCATCTGTTTATTCAGATGTCCCCGATTTTTTTTTATATTTGTAAAAAAACATGTTAGCCATATAGCGGCATAAAACTAATTTGTTACATTTGCAGAAAAAATATTTAGCATGAAAAAAGTTAGTATTATCATTACATTGATGCTATGTTTATTTAGCTGTACAAGCAAAAACAAGAAGATTGTTATTGAAGGGGATATTGATGGCTTAAAAAATGAAATGATTTTAGTTTATGGAGCAGATAGAAATGGAGATGCATTAGATACTATAAAAGCCAAAGATGGAAAGTTCAAATATCAAGCACCTGTTGATACTTTAACTCAGGTAGTGCTACTTTTCAGCAATATGGAAGAATGTGTTGTTTTTGCTAATAAAGGCGACAAAATAAAGATAAGTGGTGATGCTTCTTCATTAGATTTACTCAAAGTCAGTGGTAATGATCAGAATGAAGAAATGAATGATTTCAAAGAAAGCATAAGCGACATATCTAAATCCACAAGCAAAATAAGAAAAGATTTATTCACTGCTTACACATCCGGGAATGAGACAAAGTACAATGATTTATTACAATCACCGGAATTAACCAAATATACCAAAGAAATAAAAGATAAAGCAAGTGCTTTTATAGGTGCACACTCATCTTCACCTGTTAGTGTTTACCTTTTGGACCGTTATTTTGTACAGGAGCAAAATCCTGATATTAAGAAAATCAAAGAATTAGCAAACAGAATAACCGGCGATCTTAAAAATGCTCCTTATATGCAGCAAATTTTACGATTTATAAATAATGAAGAGACTGTTTCTGATGGTAAAAAGGCTCCTTACTTTAATATTATAAATGCAAAAGGAGAGTCTGTCAATCTTACCCAATTCACCGGTAAGTATCTGCTTCTTAACTTTTGGGCTTCATGGAGCAATTCATCAAAAAAAGAGAATTCTATAATTAATTCTATTTATAAACGATTTGGCAAGAACCATTTTTCCATAGTCAACATATCATTAGATACTGATAAAAAACAATGGAACGATGCAATAAAAAGAGACTCACTTGCCGGAGAACAAATATGCGATTTCTTTGGATGGAGTTCTACTACAGCTCAACAATACGGCATAGAATCTTTGCCGGCAAATGTTCTAATTGATCCCCAAGGAATTATTATAGCCCGCAACTTAAAAGAAGCTGAGCTGAACAAAAGATTAGGAGAACTTTTCATCGAGAACAAAACCGCAAACTAAAAAACATTTATGCTTGTAAAGGTATTCGGAGCTGCTGTTCAAGGGATAGACGCTACAGTTATAACTATTGAAGTGAACAGCACAAGAGGATGCATGTTCCATCTTGTAGGATTACCCGATTCGGCAGTAAAGGAGAGCCATGAACGTATCCTTTCGGCTTTACAGGTGAACGGTTACAAGTTCCCGACTTCACAAATAGTCATAAACATGGCTCCGGCAGATATCCGCAAGGAAGGATCGGCTTATGATTTACCTTTAGCCATTGGAATGATGGCGGCAAAAGAGAATGTATCAACAGAGAAGCTGGGCAAATACATTATTATGGGTGAACTAAGTCTGGACGGTAGTCTGCAAACCATCAAAGGTGCATTGCCTATTGCAATCAAAGCACGCGAAGAAGGTTACGAAGGACTGATCGTTCCCCGGCAAAATGCCAAAGAAGCTGCAGTTGTTAATAACCTGAAAGTTTACGGAGCTAACAACATTAAAGAGGTGATGGGTTTCTTTAATGGAGAAGAGACACTTGAACAGACTGTTGTAAATACCCGCGAAGAGTTTTATGCTCAACAAACCTCTTTTGAGTTTGATTTCTCGGATGTAAAAGGACAGGAAAATGTAAAGCGTTCTCTTGAGGTTGCGGCCGCTGGTGGGCATAATCTTATAATGATCGGTGCTCCAGGCAGTGGAAAATCTATGATGGCAAAACGACTTCCTTCCATCTTACCTCCGCTATCTTTGGGCGAAAGTCTGGAAACAACCAAAATTCATTCGGTTGCAGGGAAATTAGGAAAAGATACTTCATTGATTGCCAAACGACCTTTCCGAAGCCCTCATCATACTATTTCTCAAGTCGCAATGGTCGGTGGTGGGGCGTACCCCCAGCCTGGCGAAATCAGCCTAGCTCATAATGGGTTACTTTATCTTGATGAGCTGGCAGAATTCAATAGAAGTGTGCTTGAAGTTCTTCGCCAACCGCTTGAAGACAGAACTATATCTGTTTCAAGAGCAAAATATAGTATTGATTATCCTGCCGGATTCATGATGATTGCTTCAATGAATCCTTGTCCGTGTGGTTACTACAATCACCCAACCAAAGCTTGTGTATGCAGCAGTGGACAAGTACAAAAGTACCTGAATAGAATATCGGGACCGCTTTTAGATAGAATAGATATACAGGTTGAGATTGTACCTGTGCCATTTGAAAAGATATCCGACAAAAGAACATCCGAACCAAGTTCTGCTATAAGAGAACGGGTAATAAAAGCACGCCAGATTCAGGAACAACGATATGCCGATTACCCCGGAGTGTATTGCAATGCACAAATGAGCACAAAGTTGCTTCATACTTTCGCCGAACCGGATAGCACCGGATTAACCCTTCTAAAGAATGCCATGAACCGGTTAAACCTATCGGCTCGGGCTTACGATCGTATATTAAAAGTTTCGCGTACCATTGCCGATCTTGATGGCAGTGAAAAGGTAAAATCAGCTCACCTGGCAGAAGCTATCAGTTATCGAAATCTGGATAGAGAAAGCTGGGCCGGATAATAACTCAACGGTAAACCTGAATAGAAAAGCCTGATTGTAAAACCTGAGGATACAATATTTAATAGACAATGAATATGACCAGATTTATATTTTCGTTACTATTTTGTTCGGTTATTGCGTGCACCTTGCATGGGCAGAATCTGAAAATAAAGAATATAGCTATCTCTCGTGTTATTACTAAAATAGAAAATAACGTTCACAAGAAGGATGAGAACAAAGGGCCAAGAGCATATTTCAAGATTGAATTAGAAAATAATACAGATACAGTACTTGTACTAGATCCCGCTCATTCTAAATTCATGCTTCAATTCAGGTATAATGGACTTGATTACAAGAGAAAAGTTCTTTCTGTATTCCTGAGCTCATTCAATGAAATAAAAGAGATACGCCTTAAGCCCAATGAAAAATACCCTGTTGAATTTGGAATCCATATATTCTCGGGAACTAGTCTGATTAAAGAAAAGAAAAACAAAAAGAACTGCTACGATTATTCTCAGGAAATGCTAAAAGCATTACCTACACTACAACTGCAGTATATGGACCCGGATTTGAGAATCATTTCAGGAAAGATAGAAAATATTGAAACTGAAGATTATATCTACATTCCAAAGAAAACAACCAAGCACTAAAAAAAATATCTGAAGAACCTCTGTCCTTCAGATATCTTATATACCACCCTAACCAGTTTTTATTACTGAATATCGCTCTATACAGTAATTTAGATACCGGGTACAATATCTACTTTTGCATAAATGCAATTACCACACTATTACTGCATAGAGAAATTCATATTTATCATTTATTAACTAAATATTCAACCTTTAAGGCTTCATTCTTCAGACTCTACTTCTCAATCCGTATACGGGCATCCACAGCAATAACATCCTTATTAGTTGCCAGCAACGGGTTAATATCCATCTCTTTTATCTCTGTTGCAAAACGAAGCAAGGTTGATAAACGAACAATTATTTCAGCAAACTTATCTTCATTTACCCCTTTCTGACCACGGGTTCCCTGAATAATTTTATATGCCTTCAAAGAGCGAATCATAGAATATGCTTCTTCATAAGATAATGGAGCAAGACCGGATGATACATCTTTCAGCACTTCCACAAAGATTCCTCCCAATCCGCAAAGAACCACATGCCCGAACTTTTCCTCGTATTTAGCTCCGATAAATAATTCCGTGCCTTTCAACATGGGTTGAACCATTATAGCTGTCACCTCCGGAAGTTTCATCATCCGTTCAAAGTCGAGTGCCAGGTGCTGTTCCGATTTTATATTTAATGCAACACCGCCAATATCCGATTTGTGTATAGGACCAACCACTTTCGCCACCACAGGGAAACCACATTTCCGTGCAAAAGCAAGTATTTCTTCTTTATCTGCAGAAACAAATTCTTCTACGACAGGAATGCCAGCCGAGCGTAATAAGTCCTGCACAAGACGGGGTTCTATATATCCATTGTCCTGAATGGAATCTATAATCCTTCGAATATGGGGGATATCAACTCCGAAGAGTTCTATTTCCTTCACGGCAGGTTGAGGAACATTCATTATCCGTATTAAAGCAGTGCCCAACGTTACCTCATCAGCAAAGTTTACATGTCCTTTTTTCAGGAAGGCATCCACTTCTTTCCCCGCAGTATGCAAAGAAGGAAGTACAGGGAATACAGGTTTCTTGCAGGTTAGCATCTTCTGATGGAGAACATCATAGGCTTCAAACATGGAGACCAATCCGGGAGTTCCGAAGATTACCAGAATAGCATCTATCTCTTCAAACTTCTCTTCGCAATAATCGATAGTAAGACCCAGATGTTCAGGTGTTCCTGTTGCCAGAATATCAATCGGATTCCCCACTGCAGCTCCAGGAAACAGCTTCCCTTTCAGTTCATCGGCCAATTCACCTTCAAGTTTAGGAACATTGAGTCCGCCTTTTGATAATGCATCGGTCAGCATTACTCCAGGACCTCCGGCATGGGTAACGATTGCAAAATTCTTTCCTTTTAAAGGAGGAAGAGTGAAAATACAACCAACTGTTGTAAGTTCCTCACGGGAATAGCAGCGAACAATACCCGCTTTACGGAACAAAGCCTCAACAGCCGAGTCCGAACTGGCAATAGCTCCGGTGTGTGATGATGCAGCTCTGCTCCCACTCTCTGAACTTCCCGATTTAATAGCAGCAATACGGCATCCTTTACGGATTAATGAAGATGCATGAATCAGTAATCTATCAGGGTCCTTGATACTTTCTATGTATATCAGCTTTATCTTTGAATCTGTTTCCGGGTTAAAAGTTTCGTCCATGTATTGCAGCACATCTTCCACCCCAATTTGTTTGGCATTGCCCACTGACCATACGGAATTAAACTGTAGACCTTTGGTTACTGCACTCTCCAAAATAAAAACCGCCGTAGCTCCGGAACTTGAAATAAGATCCACTCCCTTTGGATTAAGCAGCGGAATAGGTTTTGTAAAGACACTGTGATGCCAGGTATTCATTAACCCTATGCAGTTTGGCCCAATCAATGAAGCTTCATACTTATTCACCGTTTCGAGAATGGCATCTTCCAACAAAGCACCTTCATGAGTTTCTTCGCCGAAGCCGGCAGATAAGATAATAAAAGCACGAACCTGCTTGTCGCGAGCCAAAGTCTCAACAGTAGCCGGGCACATTCCTGCAGGAATTGCCAGAATAGCCAGATCCGTTTCAGGAATCTCAGAAACATCCGAATACGATTTTATTCCTTGCACCTCGTTTTCTTTTGGATTCACTGCCCTAAGCTCTCCCTGATAACCGCCCGAAATAAGATTCCGAAGTATTGCCCCTCCGGGTTTATGAACATTATTTGAAGCCCCCACTACTACTATACTTTGTGGATGCAGTAACTCTTTTGTTATCATAAAATGTATATTTTTCGTTTTTTTATAGAAAACAAAGTTAGCAATTTTGTGAAATTATCCATCTGTCACCAGTTCTTTTTCACCTCACCCTGAAATATTTATCAACACATAAGATTAAACTAACCAATCATTGCCCAAACATTAACAAAAACTCCCTGAAAGATTATAATTAAGGTCGGGACCCTAATTTCTTAGCCTCACGAGGCTAGCATATTGAGGTCGGGACCCTAACACAACAGCCTCATGAGGCTAATAATAATGTTTCACCGGAAAATTGTTAAGCTTTCTGTTTTTCCAGACTAATATTCCATTATTCCCCTAAAAACCTTTATCTTTGCACGTTGCAATTGCTGAAGCTTTACGGCGTAAAGCCCGCATTTACAACCAAAGAATGTAATATAAAAATTCATCATACATGGAAAAGAAATATAAAAGAACCACGGTGACCTCAGCGTTGCCTTATGCAAACGGACCGGTTCACATCGGACACCTTGCCGGAGTATACGTTCCGGCGGACATTTATGTACGTTACCTTCGCCTTAAAAAAGAAGATGTGCTCTTCGTTGGCGGTTCAGACGAACATGGTGTGCCTATCACTATCCGTGCAAAGAAGGAAGGTGTTACGCCACAGGACGTTGTTGACAAATACCACGGCATTATTAAAAAATCTTTCGAGGATTTCGGCATCTCATTCGATGTTTACTCTCGAACTTCTTCAAAGACTCATCACGAAGTGGCTTCTGATTTCTTCAAAAAATTGTATGACAAAGGAGAATTTATCGAAAAGACTTCTGAACAATACTACGACGAAGAGGCAAAACAATTCCTTGCCGACAGATATATTACCGGAAAATGTCCTCATTGCGGCAATGAAAATGCTTATGGTGACCAATGCGAAGCCTGCGGAACTTCATTGAGTCCTACAGATTTGATCGATCCTAAATCGGCTATCAGCGGTAGCAAACCGGTTATGCGCGAAACAAAGCACTGGTACTTGCCACTCGATAAGCACGAAGCATGGTTGCGTCAATGGATATTGGAAGACCACAAGGAATGGAAATCGAATGTTTACGGACAATGCAAGTCATGGTTAGATATGGGACTCCAACCACGTGCCGTGAGCCGCGACCTCGACTGGGGTATTCCTGTTCCCGTTGAAGGTGCCGAAGGTAAAGTGCTTTACGTATGGTTTGACGCTCCAATCGGATATATTTCAAATACAAAAGAATTGCTTCCCGATTCATGGGAGAAATGGTGGAAAGATTCAGATACCCGCCTGCTTCACTTCATCGGAAAAGATAATATTGTATTCCATTGCATTGTGTTCCCTGCAATGTTGAAGGCAGAAGGCAGCTATATCCTGCCGGATAATGTTCCTGCCAATGAGTTCCTGAACCTTGAAGGTGATAAGATTTCAACTTCACGCAACTGGGCTGTATGGTTACACGAATACCTGGAAGATTTCCCTGGAAAACAGGATGTTCTTCGTTATGTATTGACAGCCAATGCTCCAGAAACAAAAGATAACGACTTTACCTGGAAAGATTTTCAGGCTCGCAATAACAACGAACTGGTTGCCGTATTCGGTAACTTCGTGAATCGTGCTTTGGTTCTTACCGAGAAGTACTTCGGTGCTCAGGTTCCTGCTGCTGGCGAACTAAGTGAATACGACAAGCAGACTCTTGCCGATTTCGAGAACGTGAAGAAGGATGTAGAACACTATCTGGATACATTCAAATTCCGTGAAGCTCAGAAAGAAGCAATGAACCTTGCACGTATCGGTAACAAGTATCTTGCAGATACAGAACCATGGAAACTTGCAAAGACCGACCTTAACCGTGTGGCTACAATTCTGAATATCAGCTTGCAGCTTGCTGCTAATCTGGCTATTGCTTTCGAACCATTCTTACCGTTTACCTCAGAGAAACTGAGAGAGATGCTGAATATGCCTACTTTTGACTGGGCAGAACTTGGTCAGACAAACCTTCTTGAAGCCGGTCATAAGCTGAACAAAGCAGAACTTCTTTTCGAAAAGATAGAAGACAGTGTAATTGAAGCACAGGTTCAAAAGCTTCTGGATACCAAGAAAGCAAATGAAGAAGCCAACTATAAAGCAAATCCTATCCGTGAAAACATTGAGTTCGATGATTTCACTAAGCTGGATATTCGTGTTGGTACAGTATTGGAATGCCAGAAAGTACCAAAGGCTGACAAACTACTTCAGTTCAAGATTGACGACGGACTGGAATGCCGCACCATTGTATCGGGTATAGCTAAACATTATGCACCAGAGGAACTGGTAGGCAAGCAAGTTTGCTTCATCGCTAACCTCGCTCCCCGCAAGCTGAAAGGCATTGTTTCTGAAGGAATGATTCTTTCTGCCGAAAACAATGACGGTAGTCTGGCTCTAATCATGCCGGGCAAAGAAGTAAAACCGGGTAGCGAAGTAAAATAAACAAGGATAAAAAAGGATGGCAAAAACGCTGAAGGAGAAAACCATTTGGGCTCTGATTTGGAATGTACTGGATAAAGTTGGACAACAAATTATTCTTTTCATTGTAGGAATACTGGTAGCCCGAATCCTTTCTTCGGAAGATTATGCCTTGGTGGGCATGCTTTCCATTTTTACAGCTTTAGCAAATATTGTAATTGAGAGCGGTTTTTCAACTGCTCTCATTCGCAAAAACGATGCAACATCAACAGACTACAGTTCTGTGTTCTATTTCAATATGGGCGCAAGTATTGTAGTCTATCTTTTACTCTTTCTGTGCGCTCCGCTCATTGCAACTTTTTTCAACCAGCCATCACTTACACTAATTGCCCGGATTGTCTTTCTGGCTATTCCTGTTAATTCACTAAGCCTGATTCAAACAACCATACTTACCAAGCAGATTAATTTCAAGAAGCTCACCAAAGTAAATTTTATCTCTTTGTTAGCTTCGGGATTACTCTCCTTGTATATGGCATATACGGGATGTGGTGTATGGACACTGGTTGTACAACCTGTATCTCTGGCCATTGTCCGCTCCATGCTTCTTTGGATTGCAAGCAGCTGGCGCCCTGTTAAGGAATTCAGTATCCAATCCATAAAAGAACTGTTTGCTTTTGCTTCCAATCTTATGTTGTCAAGCATCATCAATACAGGTTTCCTCAACATCTATTCCGTCTTTATCGGGAAAATCTACCCGTTGCAACAACTGGGATACTACAGTCAAGGCGGTAAGATGTCCGATATGGGAGTAACCACTATCTATGGAAGCATCCAAAGTGCCACTTTCCCTATTTTTTCATCCATACAAGATGACAAGGAACGCTTGTTGCGTGCTTATCGCAAGACTATAAGATTTACCTCCTTCCTCACTTTTCCGGCTATGATTGGTATGGTGTTGGTAGGCAACCCGTTTATACGAATAGCATTGACCGACAAGTGGGCTAACACTATCCCTTTCTTTCAGTTATTATGTGTGGGAGGTATATTTACCATACTGACAGCCATCAACAGCAACTTCCTTAAAGTGAGCGGGCGTTCAGATATCATGCTGAAACTGGAAGTATTCAAACTGATAGTTACAGCAATAGCTCTGGTATGCACTCTTGATCAGAGCGTATGGGTTATGGTGGCCGGACAGGTAGTTGCTCGCATTGTTATATATTTATCGAATGTAGTAATGGTTCACAAATGCGGAAATTATCCGGGATGGTACCAGATTAAGGATATCACTCCTTACCTCAGCATGTCCCTGGTTCTTTTCGCCTGTTTGTATCCATTAAGTTTTATCATATCAAACCTTGTTCTGTTACTTTGTACGCAAATCATTCTTTTTGCAATTGCATACATTGTATTGAATAAGTTATTAGGATCGGCAATCTTTGATGAAATCATGGCATTGCTTTTCAAAAAGAAAACAACACAAAATAATCAGTCGGCCGAATGAATGCAAAAGTAAAAGTAAGCGTATTGATGCTTACCTACAATCATGAGAAATACATTGTAGATGCTATAGAAAGCGTAATGAAGCAGCAAACAGATTTCCCGTTCGAGCTGGTTATTGGTGAAGACCGCAGTACAGATAGCACAGCCGACATCTGCCGTGAGTATCAGAAAAAATATCCGGAGATCATCAAGCTTACAACAAATGAGGAGAATTTGGGACTCCAAGAGAACTTTATCCGTTCCTATAACCGCTGCTCCGGGGAATATATGGCAATTTGCGAAGGAGACGACTTCTGGATAAACAAACACAAACTGCAAATACAAGCAGATTTTCTGGACAGCCATAAAGAATATTCAGCTTGTTTTCACCGTGCACTGAATTATTATCAGGAGGATGGAAGCAAAAGTATTGGCAATGGCGGTTATCAAAAGAAGGTAAATACTGTTTTCGATATCATAAACTGTAATCCCATCACAAACGTAACGGTTATGTTTCGTTTAGGACTGTTTGGAGAATTGCCTTCATGGTTCAGCAAAGTAACATCATACGATTTTGCCATTCATGTACTTAACGCTGAACATGGAGATGCTTATTTCATGAATAATGTAATGGCGGTGTATCGCCAGCATAAGGAAAGCATCTGGAGCATGGCCAGCTCTGAAAAACAGATGCTTATTTCTGTTATAAACAGGCAACTGCTTATTGATCATTACAAAGAAAAGAATAAAGCTATCTGTGATAAACTCACAGAAACATATACAAACGGCTGCATACGGTTAGTGCAATATTACCAATCCATAGGGAATGAAGAAAAAGTAGCCGAAACAGAACTGTTTATTTTAAAAGCCAACCCTTCATTTACCGTTGAGCAGGTGAAGGAAATGGAAAAAATAAGAAAAGCACCATTAAAGAAGATAATATCACAACGCATATTCCGTTTGGTAAAAGTTATCAGACGTGAAATTTCCAAACTAATACCTTTGCCTAAAATCAAATGATCTATGAAAGCTGCAAGTTTTATTCACACCATTCAATATAAATTGAATTGTGAATTAAATAACATTAAAAGGAAAAAAGCTCTTTCCAGAAAAAAGAACGATATATTTTCCTATTTCAAAAAAAACACCCCACAGAATAAAGAGATAGAAGAAGCCCTGAATTACTTAAAGGATTCTCCTCTTCATACATTCTGTGCCCCGTTTCGTGAAGCTTATAACTGGAAAGATATCAATGTTCTTATTGATGCTTCGAATGGGCTACCCTATGTAATGCATCAGGGAAAGAAACTATATTTTGTCCGTTCCTTCAATGACAGAACTGTAAAATACAGCTATAACGGATTGAGAACCGAACAAGATCCTGATTCGCCGCACTGTTATCTAAGTGATAACTTTACAGTGCAGCAAGACGATGTTTTATTGGATGTAGGTAGTGCTGAAGGAATCTTTGCCCTTACACATATAGAAAAGCTGAAACACGTGGTTCTCTTCGAAAGAAATGCTGAATGGGTGGAAGCTTTGGAAGCAACCTTTGCTCCCTGGAAAGAGAAAGTTACTATTATCAGGAAATATGTATCCGACTGTGATGATACAGAAAACATAACCATCGATTCTTTTCTGGCAGATAAACCTTATGTACCGACATTTATTAAGATTGACGTGGAAGGAGCCGAGAAGAGAGTCTTAAACGGAATGCAGAAAACCATTCAGTTACCCGAGCTGAAAATTGCGCTTTGCACTTATCATCAGCAAAAAGATTTTGTGGAATTCTCACACTATCTTACAGAAGCAGGTTTCAAATGGAATGCATCAAAAGGGGTAATGCTTTTCCTTAATGATATGGAAAGCTTGCAAACTCCATTTTTCAGAAAAGGATTAATCAGAGCGAATAAATAAAATATGAAAGTATCGGTTATCATCGTGTCCTACAATTTCGAGCAATGGATAGATCGTTGCTTAGGTAGTTTGCGCCGTTCAACCTCTCCCATTTCGGTGATTGTTGTTGATAATGGTTCCAAAGACAACACAACTCAGATTCTTGAAAAGAATTATCCAGAGGTGCATTTAATAAAGACAGGAGCAAATCTAGGATTTGGTAAGGCAAACAATATTGGTATCCGATATGCAATGGAACAAGGTGCTGATTATTTCTTTCTTCTCAATCAGGATGCATGGATAGATGAAGATACTATAGAAATATTGCTTGCCCTCTTTGAGAAACATCCAGAATATGGAATACTCTCACCTGCCCACTTAAATGGGAAAGGTGATAAACCAGACTTCGGTTTTTCCACTTATTCAGGGATAAAAGAAAAAGAAGAATTCCTTTCCCTGCAAAAAGATAATGAAGTAGTAAGCCTAAGGTTTATTAATGCTGCTTTTTGGATGATTTCCATTAAGGCAATAAAAGATTTAGGTGGTTTTTGTCCTTTGTTCTTTCATTATGGAGAAGACATTGACTATATTAACCGATTGCACTATCATGGCTACATGTTAGGATACTCTCCCCATGTATTTGGTTATCATGATCGGGAGAACAGAGAGATTTCAAGGGAGACCTTTCTTCGATCTGAAAAGATATATTTGCTTTCTGAATATGCAAATATCAATTATTCTTTTTATAAAGCTTTCGGCTATGGCATTCTGGCCGGAATTAAAAAAGCCATGATAGCTCTTAAAAAGGGGAAAGTAGCCAATAGCTTAACATTTATCAATATCAGTATCGGTCTACTTTGTAAGACTAAACAAGTTTTACAGATGACAAATAAAAATAGAAAAAAAGCATTAAACTATATTTGATTATATACACCAATGTTTATCGTTTAGTTTTAACACAATGAAAGTACTCTATACATTTGGCGGAATACCACATTATCTGGACGCCATGCTCAATAAGCTTCACAACAAAGGTGTCGAAATAGTTGTTGTCACACCGCAAAAAGGAAATGCAACAATTGGTAAAGGAGTAAAAATGGTGGAGGGAGGCAGCTACAAGCACCTCACAGCCATAGAAAAGAAAATGTTCTATGGAAAAATGGCCTATCCTTCATTGCCACAAATCGTAAGTGAGGAAAAACCGGACATCTTAGTGATGGGCTGGCCCTATTTCCTGCAACTATTCTTTCAGCCTTCACTGCGCAAGGCATTGAAGAGCAGCGGAACACGAATTGTCATTCGCGAAATTCCCTTCCAAACGCCACCTTACGGAAAGATGAAAGCCTACTTTAAGACACATCCCATGTATGATGAAAACATGCAGTTGCAAAGTACGGGAATTAACTTCTACCTGAAACAATGGTTAACCATGTGCATCCGTCGGTATTGCTACTCCAAAGCAGTTGGAACACTCAATTACTCTACCGTAGCGTATGACATTCTGCCATCTTATGGTGTAAATAAGGAGGATATACATGTTACCTTCAATTCTACCGACACCGAAGCTTTACTCAAAGAGCAGGAAGCAGTATTGAAGAATGAGCCAATACTCCCTCCTTGCGAACATCGCATACTCCACATCGGACGTTTAGTGAAATGGAAACGGGTAGATTTGCTTTTTGATGCAATGCCGGGAGTGATAGCTAAATTTCCCGATGCAGAACTAGTAGTGGTAGGCGATGGTCCGGAACTGGAAAACCTGAAACAACAAGCAGCAAACCTTCAGTTGAATGAGCATATTCGTTTTGCAGGAAGTGTGTATAAACCCGAAGAGCTGGGGGCTTACATGAACGAATCTACAGTCTATGTACTTGCCGGTATGGGAGGTCTTTCCATCAATGATGCCATGACGTATGGCATGCCGGTTATCTGCTCGGTGTGCGACGGAACAGAGTGCGACCTGGTAACAGAGGGCAAGAACGGCTTCTTCTTCCAAGAAGGCAATGCCGACAGTCTATGCGAAAAAATTACGACTCTCTTCGCATCACCTGACTTATGCAGGGAAATGGGAAAAGAGTCGCAACGTATTATTAATGAAATAATAAACATAGAAACGGTAAGCGAACGTTACTTGAATGCTTTCCGCAATATAATGGCAAAGAGTTGAGACGAAAGATTCAAAACGATCTATCCTTGCTTACTCTCTAAAAAGAAAACAAAAATCATCTCAGCGCAGCCATAATGCGCTCGCATGCCTTGCCGTCACCATAAGGATTGTGGGTTTCGGACATTTGTCGATAGAGTTCTTTATCGGCAAGCAAGGCATTTACCTCACTCACGATAGTCGCATAATCTGTACCAACCAGTTTTACCGTGCCAGCCTCAACAGCTTCAGGCCGTTCGGTTGTATCACGCATTACCAAAACAGGTTTGCCCAAAGAAGGAGCCTCTTCTTGTACACCACCGCTATCGGTAAGCAACAGCTTGCTGTGCTGCATGGCATAGATAAAAGGCAAGTAATCAAGCGGAGAGATCAAATAGACATTACTCAATCCAGAGAGCAATTCGTAAACAGGCTTTTGCACATTTGGGTTGAGGTGCACTGGATATACTATATCTATCTCAGGATGCTCCTCGGCAAGTTTGCTGATAGCCTTGCAGATATGCAGGAATCCATCGCCAAAGTTCTCACGTCTATGTCCGGTTACCAGGATATAATCACGTTCCGGATTCACAATATAACCTTTCGCCTTCAATTCAGTGTGAAGTTCTTCTTGTTTTCCGGGAGTTTGTGAAATGATATCAACAGCCATCAAAAGAGCATCAATCACAGTGTTTCCAGTCACATAAATGCGACTGCCGTCAATATTCTCGCTAAGCAAGTTTTCTTCCGATTGCTTGGTAGGTGCAAAATAGTAACGGCAGAAACGATCTGTCACTTGGCGGTTCATTTCTTCGGGCCATGGCGAAAGCAAATCATAGGTACGCAAGCCAGCTTCTACATGTCCTACGGCTATTTGCTGATAAAAAGCAGCCAATCCGGCAGCCATCGAAGTCGTTGTATCACCATGAACCAAAACTACATCGGGTGCAAATTCGGTTAACACATCGCGCAATCCCAATAATACTTTCGTAGTTATGTCATACAAGTCCTGCCCCGGTGCCATGATATTTAAATCATATTCGGGAACAATGCCAAACACCTCAAGCACCTGGTCGAGCATCTGACGATGTTGTGCGGTTACACAAACACATGTCTCGAAATGTTCCGTATCCTTCTGCAGAGCTTTAACCAGAGGAGCCATTTTGATAGCCTCGGGACGAGTCCCGAATACCAGTAATATTTTCTTCATAATTTAATTCATTAAATACCTTTCCGAACACCACAGAAATCAAGTTCCATCTTACCTTCCTCACGTGGCAATTCCATAAACGGAGTGTGGCAAACCAACCATACAACAATATCTGCTTTTTGATATGCTTCACGATAATCGGTCAGGTTGAAGCTAGGATGTTTGCTGATATTAGGTTCCACCACCAACACTTCAGCCCGCGACTCAGAGATGATACGTGAAGCAATGTATTTGGCAGGCGATTCACGCAAATCATCAATATTTGGTTTAAAGGCAAGTCCCATACAAGCCACAATAGGCTCACGGTCGTTCTCGGTTACAAACTGTTGACAAGCTTCTACTACGCGGTTGGCGCACCAGTCGGCTTTATAGTCGTTTGTTTCGCGAGCCCGTTTAATGATTTGTGCCTGTTCTGGATAATCAGAAACAATAAACCATGGATCAACGGCAATACAGTGTCCGCCTACACCACAACCTGGTTGCAATATATTAACGCGTGGATGTTTGTTAGCAAGTGAAATAAGTTCCCACACATTGATTCCAGCCTTGTCACAGATCATTGAAAGCTCGTTGGCAAAGGCAATCTGCGAGTCACGTGAAGAATTCTCAGTCAGTTTACACATTTCAGCCGTACGAGCATTGGTGCGATGAAGTTTTCCTTGTACAAAGGCAGAATAAAACTCAATGGCCTTTTCAGTAGATTCGGGATTAATACCTCCAATCACCCTGTCATTGTGTACTAGTTCGTAAAGCGTATTGCCCGGCAATACACGCTCAGGACAGTAAGCAATATATATTTTTCCTTTTAATTCGGGACGTTCCTTGAAAATAACCTCAGCCATTCGTTCTGTTGTCAGCACCGGCGATGTTGACTCGATAACAAACAAATCACCCTCTTTGAGAAAAGGGATAACCGAACGGGTCGCCGATTCTACATAAGTAATATCCGCCCGGTGATTTTGCTTAAAAGGAGTAGGCACTACCACAAAGAAAGCATCTGCCTGCTCGGGCTTCAATACTGACCGGAGGTTCCCTTTTTGAACAGCTTCCTTGACCATCTGGTCCAAATCCGGCTCTACAATATGAATTTTGCCTTGATTGATCGTTTCTACTACCACCGGATTCACATCCACACCGATCACCTCAAAACCATGATTGGCAGCAACCGCTGCCGTAGGAAGGCCAATGTAGCCTAAGCCTAAAAAAAGAACCTTTTTCATATCTACATCACTTTTATTTAAGTGCCGCAAAAATACAAATAATACGTGACTTTGCACGGATTATTACAGAAAACTACTACTTTTGTGGAAACATTTCACAAAAATGAGAGTACTTATTATTAATACTTCGGAACGTATCGGAGGAGCTGCAATTGCAGCCAGCCGATTAATGGAATCCCTGAAGAATAACGGGGTAAAAGCAAAGATGCTGGTACGCGATAAACAAACCGACCAGATTAGTGTAGTACCATTAGACCGTTCATGGAAAACCGTTGCACGATTTGTATGGGAACGAGTTGTTATCTGGAAAGCAAACAGCTTTAAAAAGAATAACCTTTTTGCTGTTTCAATTGCAAATACAGGAGCAAACATTACCTCTCTGCCGGAGTTTAAGCAAGCGGATGTTATTCACCTGCACTGGATTAATCAGGGAATGCTCTCATTAAATGACATTAAGCACATCGTTAATTCCGGGAAACCTATTGTATGGACCATGCACGATATGTGGCCTTGCACCGGAATCTGTCACCATGCACGTGAATGTACAAACTATCAGGATGAATGTCATAACTGTCCTTTCATTTATAAGAATGGAAGTAAAAAGGACCTATCATACAGAACTTTCAAAAAGAAACTGGAGCTTTATAAAAACGCAAATATTACGTTTGTTGCCTGCAGTGCATGGCTTCGCTCCCTGGCCGAGAAAAGCAGATTGCTTACCGGACACCGCACAACTAATATACCAAACCCAATCAATACAAACTTATTCAGACCGGCTGATAAGAAAGAAGCTCGCTATAAATGCAACCTTCCTCAGGATAAGAAACTATTGTTGTTTGGTTCCGTAAAAATTACCGATAAACGAAAAGGTATTGATTATCTGGTAGAATCCTGCCATCTATTGGCGGATAAGTATCCCGAGATGAAAGACAAGATAGGCGTTGTAGTTTTCGGAAAACAATCTTCACAGCTTAAAGAGATGATTCCTTTCCCTGTTTATGCCCTCGATTTCGTGAGCGACGAGAAAGCTATTGTAGATATATATAATTCTGTTGATTTATTCGTTACCCCATCGTTGGAAGAGAATCTTCCGAATACCATTATGGAAGCGATGGCGTGCGGTATTCCTTGTGTTGGTTTCAACATTGGCGGTATTCCCGAAATGATAGATCATCTGCACAATGGTTATGTTGCCGAATATAAATCTGCACAGGATTTTGCCAATGGAATACGCTGGGCTTTGAATGAATCTGAATATCCTACCCTGTCAGAACAGGCTACACGAAAAGTAGTATCTTCATATTCAGAAGGCATTATCGCAAAGAAATACATCGATATCTATAACAAAATAACCGGAAAAGATGCATAGCAAACTTAATCCGCGCTTCTCAATCATTACAGTTACTTACAATGCGGAAAAAGTAATTGAAGAGACCATTCAGAGCGTTATAACGCAATCGTATAAAAATTACGAATACATCATTATTGACGGGGCCTCGAAAGATAATACACTTTCCGTTATAGAAAAATATAAAGATATGATAAGCAACGTGGTAAGTGAGCCCGACAAAGGACTCTACGATGCCATGAACAAGGGAATTGCTGCTGCAACGGGCGATTATCTATGTTTTTTGAATGCAGGAGATAGCTTTCACGAAGACGACACTCTTCAACTGATGGTTCATGCAATTAATGGCGATGAACTGCCTGACGTACTTTACGGAGAAACAGCTATCGTTAATAAGGATGGACATTTCCTGCACATGCGTCGTTTGCAGACTCCCGAAAAGCTTACCTGGAAAAGTTTTAAGCAGGGAATGCTGGTATGCCATCAAGCTTTCTTTGCCAAGCGATCTCTGGCCGAACCTTTCGACTTATCCTATCGTTTCTCTGCCGATTTCGACTGGTGTATCAGAGTTATGAAGAAAGCAAAGACCTTGCATAACACTCACATCACAGTTATTGATTATCTGGACGAAGGATTAACAACTCAGAACCACAAAGCTTCTTTAAAAGAACGGTTCCGCATTATGGCGAAACACTATGGATGGATAAGTACTGTTGCTTATCATATCTGGTTTGTTATCAGGTTAATTGTTAAGCCGGAAAAATGAGAATAGGTTCTGACTTATAGATTATTTAATGTATAAAGATCATTTTCGTAAGCTCACGAAATTGATCGAAATCAGTTAATGCGAAAAACATTAAAATACTAAATATCATGAAAACCCGTACACTACTTTTCTTATTCTGCCTGTTAAGTTGCAGCTTATCTTTCGCTCAAAGTTCAAAGTCCATCTCCATTTTAGGCGACTCTTATTCAACATTCGAGGGATACCTGCAACCGGATACGAACTTTGTTTGGTACTTTGCCTCACCAAAGAATCAAACCGACGTAACATCAGTCCGTGAAACATGGTGGCATAAGTTTATCAAAGAAAACAACTACCGCCTTTGTGTGAACAACTCTTTTTCCGGTTCAACCATTTGCAACACAGGTTATCGCAAAGAAGATTACAGCGACCGTTCATTCATCACCAGAATGAAAAAGCTGGGTAATCCGGATATCATATTCATATTTGGTGCTACCAATGATTGCTGGGCTAAATCTCCTATAGGCGAATACCAATATGAGAATTGGGCTAAGAAAGATCTATATTCATTCCGCCCAGCATTGGCATGCCTTCTTTCAAACATGATTGACTACTATCCAAACGTGAAGATCTATTTCATATTGAATAGCGAATTAACTAACGAGATTAACGAATCTACCAAAGCAATCTGCGCACATTACAAGATAGATTGCATAGAACTTCACAATATCGAAAAGAAAAGCGGCCACCCTTCAATAGCAGGAATGGCAGAGATTTCTAAGCAGATTAAGGAATATCTGGAGAAGAATTAAGAATTTATTCAGGTTTAGTCACTCCAAACATGTACAAGTTTGCACCCAATCATGTACATGTTTGCTTCCAATCTTGTACATGTTTGGATTGAACTCTCCTTTGAAAATTACTAATCTCCCTTTTCTTATGTATTAAACTGATTCCAGTTGAATACTACTGTTCATAAGCCTATAATCTGTTGATCTATTAATTTATTAACTCTGGTACGAGTTGACTTTCTGGGGTTAAAGCCCAAAAGATATCAGCCATCTTCCTGCAAGTTAAACACATCTGATTATCAATAAGATATATTTTAGAAGGTGGCAGATCCTATGTTTGCAATAAATATGCTGAAGTGAAAAAATAAGAAGCATAAGCTAAGAGTATTTTTTATATTTGAGGTACCAAACTTAAACATTCAAATATTCAAAGCTTATGCGTACACAAAGTAACAAAGTAAATTTCAATGGAGAAAATATTTATGTTGGAATTGATGTTCATCTAAAGAGTTGGGCAGTGACAATCTACACAGAACATTTGCATCATAAGACTTTTAGTCAGCCACCGGTTCCCATATTATTATGGAAATATCTGGATGAAAATTTCCCTGGTGGTAATTACTATTCTGCTTATGAAGCCGGATTCTGTGGATTTCATATTCACTTTGAACTGGAAAAGTTGAATATAAAAAATATAGTAGTCAATCCCGCTGACATACCGACTAGTCAAAAGGAACATGTGCATAAGAATGATTCTTGCGATAGTAAGAAAATAGCCCGTTCTCTGAGAGCTAAAGAACTCACCGGAATACATATTCCATTGATTGAAACCTTAGAAAATCGTTCTTTGCTTCGTTCTCGAGAAATGTTAGTAAAGGATCTGGTTCGTTTTAAACTGCGAATAAAGTCTTTTCTTTATTTTTATGGGATAGCCTATCCTCCTGAATTTGAAAAGTCATCTTGTCATTGGTCAAAACGTTTTCTTAAATGGCTAAAAGAAATATCTCTAAATACGCAAAATGGGAATGAAGCATTATCCCTATTGATAACGGAAGTAGAACAGCAGCGTCTTCTTTTATTAGAAGTGAATAAGAAAATTCATAGCTTGGCTATTTCTGATAAATATATTAAAGAGATGGAATTAATAAGAAGTGTCCCTGGAATAGGCTTGATTACAGGACTTACTTTTCTGTTGGAAATAGAAAATATAGAGCGATTTTCCAACACAGACAAGCTAGCCTGTTTTGTAGGAATAATACCAACTTGTCATTCGAGTGGAGAAACGAGTAATAATGGAGAAATGACCTTTAGAGGGCAAATTCATTTAAAGAAAGGTCTGATTGAAAGTGCTTGGGTTGCTTCAAGAATAGATCCAGCTCTGACACATAGTTTTATTAAGCTTTGCAAAAGAATGGAACCTAATAAGGCAATCATACGAATTGCGAGAAAATTGTTAAACAGAATATATTATACTCTAAAAAAGGAACATAAATACGAATATGGAATGGTTAAATAATAATATCCATATAAAACCTATATAAAGAGTGACCGCTAGCCACCTCTTGCAGCTATGCCTGCT
>NZ_FQTV01000015.1 GCF_900128905.1 Bacteroides luti | reverse complement strand
AATGATAGAACTTCAGCGATGCTAGGAGAATTCATTTTATTCATTGTTCAAAGATAAAGAATTAACACTTATCCCACAACTTTTTATACTGAGCCCTATTTCGCCCCCCAGAAAATAGATCAACTCTAAAATCCGATTAATACTTGTTTTATGCAAATACCATTTCAAACCTATAAATAAAAAATGGTATATTTACCTATTATCCTATTCAAGAGAAATAGGAGGTAACAAACCTCATAATTACACCTGTATTTTTACTTTAAACAGCCTATTAGTTGCAAACACTATCCTTTCCTGGTAGATATATTAAATTCACATAAAACAACATCAGAACGCAAATAAAATGGCACTCACAACAGCTATACATCACAAAAACTCAAAAGACAGGCATCTACAACCTTCACATACAATTCCCCTTAAGAAGAGTATATAAAATCCTATAATACAAAATAACACTTAATATAAGACCAGAAAAGAGATCACTCGGACATAGAAGTCCTGCATTAACAAACAAGTTATATCACTCAAACAGAATAAGAATAAAACAAAACAGAGCTTTCAGATCGAGAATTTATCACTCAACTTCTTCTAACCTATCACACGCCAACATCTTTATTTCTGGCTAATAATTAATCACCAAACCCAACACAGCAATCCATAGTACTCTTAACTACTAATCATACTCAGCATTGCACAAAAAAAAGAGACCACCTCGACGAGATGATCTCTTTTATATCTTAGAATAAAATTCTATTATTCAGCAACTACTTCAAAAGGAATTTCAACAGAAACTTCTTTGTGTAATTTAACTACAGCCTTGTAAGAACCAACTTCTTTTACAGCGTCCTTAACAACGATAGTTTTTCTATCAATTTCGAAGCCAAGCTTAGCTAATGCATCTGCAATCTGAATGTTAGAAACAGAACCGAAAATAGTACCTGTAGAGCTAACTTTAGTTGCAATTGTAAGAGATACACCTTCAAGTTTAGCAGCAAGTTCTACTGCGTCATTCTTAATTTTCTCTAGTTTGTGTGCACGTTGCTTCAAATCTTCAGCTAACATTTTCTTAGCCGATGGAGTAGCAATAACTGCTTTTCCTGTAGGAATAAGGAAGTTACGTCCATAACCGTCTTTAACAGTTACGATGTCGTTCTTATAACCCAAATTTACGATATCTTCTTTCAATATAATTTCCATACTATTCCTCCTTATTATTTCATCATGTCAGTTACATATGGTAATAACGCCAAGTGACGTGCTCTCTTAACTGCTTGTGCAATTCTACGTTGGAACTTCAAAGAAGTACCAGTAATACGACGAGGAAGAATCTTTCCTTGTTCGTTTAAGAATTTTTTCAAGAATTCAGGATCTTTGTAGTCGATATATCTGATACCGCTTTTTTTGAAACGACAATATTTTTTCTTCTTAACGTCTACTGAAGGTGGAGTCAAATATCTGATTTCCGATTGAGTTTGTTGTGCCATGATTAATCCTCCTTTTTTGTTAATTTTACATGTCTTCTCTTAGCAGCGTATTCAGCAGCATATTTATCCATTCTGAAAGTCAAGAAACGGATAACTTTTTCATCACGACGGAAAGCAATTTCCAACTTTTCAACTACTGTAGGTTCAGCGTTGAATTCTACTAACTGATAAAAACCAGTTGACTTTTTCTGAATTGGGTAAGCCAATTTCTTAAGTCCCCAATTTTCTTCATTGATAATCTCAGCTCCTTCAGCTTGAAGAACAGCTTTGAATTTTTCTACCGCTTCCTTCATCTGAACATCAGATAAAACGGGAGTTAAAATGAAAACGGTTTCGTATTGATTCATACTCGTTTAATTAATAAAATAAATACTTGTTTTTATTGAGTGTGCAAAGGTAAACATTTAATTCTTAACCACAAACCATTTTAATTCTTTTTTAATTTTATCGTTTTTTCACCTAGCAGCATTTATATTTTAAAATAAGAATATTATATTTGCAAAGTTGTTTAAACAATAATTTCATGATAGAACAATTCAATTTTGATATTCAGCTAATTTTCGCCATACTAAATGGCAAAGTTTCGGCAGCTATAAACAGGAAATTGTCCCGTAATTTTAGACAGAACAATCTAGATATCAGTCCAGAACAGTGGACTGTGCTAATCTTCTTATGGGAAAAAGATGGAGTTACCCAGCAAGAGTTGTGTAATGCAACCTTTAAGGACAAGCCAAGCATGACTCGTTTAATCGACAATATGGAAAAGCAACACCTTGTGGTACGTATATCTGATAAAAAAGACCGTAGGACAAACCTTATACACCTCACAAAAACCGGGCGTGAAATAGAAGAAAAAACAAGGCTGGTTGCAGCATTGACATTAAAAGAAGCGTTATACGGTATACAACTAAAAGATTTAGAAATAAGTCAAGAAGTGCTTCGTGCCATATTCCATAATACTAAGGACTAGTTCTATATGATATAAAAATAAAAAGGAGCTATACAAAATGATCTAACCCCAAAAAGTTATATGGATTAATAAAATTATAACGAAAGAGTCTGGTAAAATACCGGACTCTTTCGTTATAATCTCAGTTAGATTCTATCGTCATTATAATAATTGATGTATTTCTTTGTGCTAACAGAGAAACATTTCCCACCAAAAATATTATTCTTCACTACTTTTACCTTACAATCCTTTTAATGGGAATTACTTTAGAATCCGTAATAAACAACAAGAGCTGCCCATTTGCTGGACAACTCCTTAAATATATGTGTTGTTTAATTATACTTCAGCTTCAGGAGTAATCAGTTTATATCCTTTTCCATGGATATTGATAATCTCAATTGATTCATCTTCCTTCAAATGCTTACGAAGTTTTGTGATATATACATCCATACTTCTTGCATTGAAATAATTATCATCAATCCAGATTGTTTTCAAGGCAAAATCTCTTTGCAAAATCTCGTTAGCATGAGCGCAAAGAAGACCAAGTAATTCTGATTCCTTTGTTGTTAGCTTAGTCTGTTTGCCATCAATAGATAAGATTTGTTTTTGTGTATCAAAAATAAACTTACCAATCTTATAAACATTACTTTCTTTATTCTTTTTACCTCTTACTCTTCTCAGGATTGCTTCAATTCTGAAAGTAAGTTCTTCCATACTGAATGGTTTGGTCAAATAGTCGTCAGCTCCTATTTTGAAGCCTTCAAGTATATCATCTTTGAGTGTTTTTGCTGTTAAGAATATAATAGGAATTTCAGCGTTGGCAGCACGAACTTCTTGTGCCAAAGTAAATCCATCTTTCTTAGGCATCATAACATCAAATACGCATAAATCATACTTATTCTTCAAAAATGCCTTATAACCAGCCTCCCCATCAGGATATAGCTCTGCAGAATATCCTTTAGCTTGCAAATATTCTCTCAAAAGCATGCCAAGATTCTCATCATCTTCGCATAATAAAATACGCATTTTCTCGTCCATATTATTAATTATTTAGTAAAGGTAATACAATTATAAATTTACTTCCCACTCCAGGTTCACTTTCAATCCGTATGGTTCCCTTGTGATCCTGAATTATTTTTTTTACATAAGCTAATCCCAGTCCAAATCCTTTTACATCGTGCAAGTTACCGGTATGAACACGATAGAATTTATCAAATATCTTTTTCAGATCTTCTTTCCTTATCCCGATACCATTATCTGCAATAGAAACACATAACTTACCCGGTTCGTTCCAGGTGGTTACTGTAAGCAACAAATCATCTTCCGGCTTCTTATATTTCACAGCATTATCCATCAAATTAAAGATCACATTTGTAAAATGCATCTCATCCACAAATATATTAGGATCTTCAGCTTTTAAATCAGCGGTGATCTTTCCGTTATATTTCTCTACCTTTAGGGTAAAGGTGTTAATAACTCCCGAAATCAAATCGTTTGCATCAACCTCTTTCATCTTCAGCGTTGCCTTCTGACGTTCGAACATTGACATCTGAAGCACCTTTTCAACCTGGAACCTCAACCGTTTTGTTTCATCATTTATCACGCCCGATATATGCTGGAACATTTGCGGAGATTTACCCACTGCCGGATCTTTCAACATTTGAGCAGCAAGAGAAATTGTCGATATAGGCGTTTTAAACTCATGAGTCATATTGTTGATAAAATCATTCTTCATCTCTGTCAGCTTCTTCTGTCTGAAAGCAATATAAATGGTAAAGATAAATGTGATAAGCAATACCAATGTAAATGCTAAAGATGGAAGCATAAAGCTAATGGAATCAAAAATATAATCCTGCCTTGAAGGAAAATGTACCTTCACAAAACTAATTCTTGACGGTGGATCGTTAGGAAAAAGAATTTGCGTATACGAATTCTCACTTCCTACATCTTCATAATCGGGACATCTGTATGCCTCTCGCCCATCTTTATCTGTAACCGTAAAGTGATAAGGAATATCAATTCCGTTATTAACAAACTCGGATTTCAGATACCCATCCAGGTTTTTGAAATTAACACGTTCACTTAATGCTTTATCACTTGACTTATAGAGAATATTCAATACTACTTCATCCAGCAGAACTCTTTGATGCAGGTATCTGTTTTTTATAGCTTCCTGCAGCGACTTTGACGTTTGAAGTATATTATTTTCTCCATGCTTTCTTGAGATCATTGCCTTAGGCAACCCTGAAGGCTTTGTCATCGTTGTTTTCAATTCAAAATCCGAAGAAGGAGAAGATATATCATAATGATGTGCCTCTACTTCTTTATCATTTTCAACAGCAACCGACTGTGGAACAGCCTGAGAACTTAGAGCAACACGCTCTGTCTCAGCCACATCTTTTTCGAGATATCTCAGAGTTTCGTCGTATTCCAAATTCTTAGAAACCTGATACAAACTTCTTTTTACCGATTCATCAAATTGTTCGTTACGCATTTTGACCATCTCTTCGATATAGCTTACCTGAAGGTAAAGTAAGCTAAGAAAAGAAAGCCCCATCACAATACCTAATATCCAGATTGTTGATTTTTTCATACAACAAATTTAACATCCCTAAATTAACACTCAAAGCGGATTAACCTGTTTTAACGGAGTGTTGTCTATAATTAACCGAACAGCACATTTTAATTAATATTTTGTATATTACAACAATATTAGTGCTTGTTTAGTTGCAAAAATAATATAAAATTAAGTATTTTACTATAAAAAAGATGAATTTATCAATCATTGTTAAAAAAAAGTCGCCGAATATATGTATAAACGACGACTTTAATCCTTTTAATATTGAATCTGTTTTATTCTTCTTTCACTTGTTTTGCTTCATGATCTTTGATTAACTTATCCTGAACATCGCTCGGAACAAGCTCATAACTAGCAAATTTCATAATAAATGAAGCCCGGCCGCCAGTAAGAGAACTAAGCGAAGTTGAATAAGAGGACATTTCTTTCAGTGGAACTTTCGCAACCAGCTTTTCAAATCCCTTTTCACTGCTCATACCCATAATCATGGCACGGCGTCCTTGCAAATCGCCCATTACATCACCCATCTTGTCACTCGGAACAAATACTTCCACATCGTAAATAGGCTCAAGAATCTTTGGTCCTGCATTTTTAAACGCTTCACTGAAAGCATTTCGACCGGCAAGCATAAAGGAAATTTCATTAGAGTCTACCGGGTGCATTTTACCGTCGTAAACAATAACACGAACATCACGTGCATAAGATCCGGTAAGCGGTCCCTGCTCCATTCTGGACATGATTCCTTTTAAGATAGCAGGCATAAAACGAGTATCGATAGATCCACCCACAATACTGTTAATGAACACTAATTTGCCACCCCATTCCAATGCCACTTCTTCAGTTCCTTTTACTGAGATTTTAAATTCCTGTCCATTAAACTTATAAGTATCTGGCACAGGCATTCCTTCTTTGTAAGGCTCAATAATAAGATGCACTTCACCAAATTGTCCGGCACCACCAGATTGTTTCTTATGTCGATAATCGGCACGTGCTGCTTTAGTGATAGTTTCACGATAAGGAATCCGAGGTTCCTCGTATTTAATCATTAGTTTTTCATTATTCTCCAAACGCCATTTCAGTGTACGAAGGTGGAATTCCCCCTGACCATGAACCAGAGTCTGCCTCAACTCTTTTGACTGTTCGATAACCCATGTAGGATCTTCCTCACGCATACGGTTTAGGATACTCATCATTTTCTCGGTATCGGCTTCATTCAACGGTTTTATAGCTCGGGTATATCTTGAGTTAGGGTATTTTATGAAGTTAAATTTATTATCGCAATCCCTTCCATTCAATGTATTGCCAGTCTTCACATCTTTCAGTTTCACGGTAGCACCGATATCACCAGCCTGAAGTTCTTCAACCTTTATACGGTTAGCACCGGCAACAACAAACATCTGAGCAATACGTTCCTTAGAACCTCTGTCGGCATTAGTCAGGTCATCCCCTTCTTTCACTTTTCCACTCATCACTTTGAAGTAAGAAACTTCGCCAATATGTGGTTCCACACTTGTTTTAAAGAAGTAGAGAGAAGTAGGTCCGTTAACATCCGGTGCAATTTCTTTTCCTTCCGTATTGGTTACTTTAGGCATATCAGAAACGTAAGGTACTACGTTACCAAGGAATTCCATCAATCGGCGAACGCCCATATCTTTTCCGGCGCAAACACAGAAAACAGGGAAAATACCGCGTGTTACTAATCCTTCACGAATACCTAAACGCATTTCGTCGGGTTCCAAAGTTTCCTTTTCGAAGAATTTCTCCATCAGGCTTTCATCATTTTCGGCAGCTGCTTCAACCAATGCTTTATGCATTTCCATTGCCTTATCCATCTCCTCAGCCGGAATTTCTTCTATTGTAGGCGCACCACCTTCAGGGGGCCACGTATATTTTTTCATCAAAAGCACATCAATCAGAGAGTTGAAACCCGGACCGCAGGATAAAGGATATTGAATTGGCACTACTTTAGGACCGTAGGCATCTTTTAATTGTTCAAGAACATTGTCGTAATCACACTTATCATTATCAAGCTGATTAACGAGGAAGATTACAGGTTTTTCAAATTTTTCAGTATAACGGAAATGGTTTTGGGTACCAACTTCAACGCCATACTGACCGTTTATTAAAATAATTGCAGTATCTGTAACATTCAAAGCTGTAACAGCTCCGCCAACAAAATCGTCTGAACCGGGACAATCAATCATATTCAATTTTTTCCCGTTCCATTCGGTATGGAAAACAGTAGAAAACACAGAATAGCCATATTCCTGTTCTACAGGAAAGTAATCGCTAACTGTGTTTTTTGCGGCGATGCTTCCTCTACGTTTTATAATACCACTCTCGAATAGCATCGCTTCAACGAGAGTGGTTTTCCCAGAGCCAGAACTACCTAACAAGGCTATGTTCTTAATTTCATTAGTCTGATATACTTTCATAATATATAAGATTTAAATTATTAACTCGGATATGTTTAACGCATACCTTTTTACTTGTGCGCAAATTATAAATTAAAATTTTCTAAAACAATTATTTAGCCGTGTTAGAGAACAATGTTGTGCAACACAACCTTAAGGTTAAATATATTTATAACTAGTGCTTAAAAACAACAATTAGACTATTTATCAATAAGGTCTACTCTTTTTAAGATTAAGCTCTAGTGTTTATTTGCATAAGCAGTAGACCTTTTTAATAATATAAGTCTTATAAATAGTCTAACCCTGGTTAATAATTCCTTAAGTATTTAGTTTTAGAAATTTAAAAGGTCTTACAATATCGTTATTTTAGCAAATAAGCCTTATTTTTGCATTCAGAAAAATTAATAAATATGGCCGGCATCTACTTACATATTCCTTTTTGCAAAACCCGCTGCATATACTGCGATTTTTATTCCACCACAAGGAGTGAAATGGCCGACCGTTATGTTTCGGCACTTTGCAGGGAATTAGAACTTCGGAAATCTTATTTGGATAACGAGCCGGTTGAGACAATCTATTTCGGAGGAGGCACTCCTTCTCAATTATCTAAAGAAAATTTTGAAAAGATATTTGAAACAATTGAGAGAGAATACAATCTGGGGAACTGCGAAGAGATTACGCTTGAAGCCAACCCAGACGATCTGACTCCGGAATATATAAAAATGCTGTCATCTCTTCCTTTTAACCGCATAAGTATTGGCATACAAACATTTAATGAACAGACTTTGCGGTTGCTAAAGCGGCGACATACTGCCGAACAAGCTATAAGTGCTGTAAAGGAATGCCGAATGGCCGGATTTCAGAATATAAGTATTGACCTGATGTACGGTTTGCCGGGAGAAACTCCGGAGAGTTGGGAAGCAGATCTGGAGCAAGCTGTCAACCTTAACGTGGAACATATTTCAGCGTATCATTTAATATACGAAGAAGGAACGCCTCTTTATGAAATGCTACAAAAGCATAAAGTTGAAGAAGTGGATGAAGAATCTAGTGTTGACTTCTTTGCATTGATGATAGACCGACTTACTAAAGCCGGATTTCAGCATTACGAAATTTCCAACTTCTGTAAACCGGATATGTATTCGCAACACAACTCAAGCTACTGGACAGGCAAAAAATATCTGGGATGCGGACCTTCCGCACACTCTTTTAATGGAAGTACCCGTCAATGGAATGTTTCATCACTCGACAAATATATAGCCGGAATAGAAAAGGGAATTCCTGATTTTGAAATAGAAGAACTGAACGTTACTACCCGATACAATGATTTTGTAATTACATCGCTTCGCACCATGTGGGGATTGTCCTTAAATCGTCTTGAGGAAGAATTTGGTACAGAGTTCAAGCAATATTGTCTTGAAAACGCACAAACCTATCTCGATTCAGGTAAACTGGAGATCAGGGATAATACTCTGTTCTTATCGAAAGAGGGCATTTTTATTTCAGACGGCATTATGAGCGATCTACTTTGGGTAGAGGATTAATTTATAGAGGAAAGAAGAATGTTTGTTATAACCATTATACTGTTCATTGCTGCAGGAATATTTGCAGGATACAGACTACGCAATAAGGAAACCGGCATAGTAAGCCGCATTGTAACCGGATTTATCTGGCTACTACTCTTCTTGCTTGGAATGGAAGTTGGAAGTAACGAGAAGTTGATTAAGGGAATCTACGTCTTCGGACTCGAAGCTCTTATATTAACGATAGCAGGTGTTACTGGAAGTGTTCTAGCATCTTGGGGACTTTGGTACTACATCTCAAAGAACAACCTCAAAAAGGAAGGAAAGAAATGAAGGGAAGTCTGATTATTGTAGGTTTCTTTATACTTGGCATTATCGTTAGCCACTATCATCTCTTGCCGGAAAGCATTATTCACTGCGACATCAGTTTTTATGCCCTCTGCGGATTAATGTTCTTTGTAGGCGTAAGCATAGGCAGTGATACAAATACATTGAAAAGTTTTCGGCAACTAAACGTTCGCTTCGCCTTACTCCCATTAATGACAATACTTGGAACAATTACCGGCTGCATCCTTGCTTCACTATTACTTTCCAATAGGTCTGTAAGCGATTGCTGCGCTGTAGGTTCCGGAATGGGCTACTATTCACTATCCAGTATCATAATAACAGAATACCGTGGTGCCGAATTAGGAACCATCGCACTTTTATCTAATATAATAAGGGAAATTATCGCCTTACTATTTGCTCCGGTTCTAGTGAAATATTTCGGCAAACTGGCTCCAATATCTGTAGGAGGAGCAACGACAGCCGATACTACACTACCCATTATTACCCAATCATGTGGAAAAGACTTCGTGGTTATTTCTATTTTTCATGGCTGCCTGACCGATTTTTCAGTTCCTTTTCTTGTAACTCTCTTCTGTTCATTGTAAACTATTCTCATTACCACATTTTCTTTAATTCATTTCTCTGTATATTCCTTATTATTAAAAAAATAATCATTCTTGAATTTTGAAAATCTCAAAAAAGATGTACCTTTACAATATATAAACACAAATTTCAATTTACATTTAAGTCAAACACATCTCAGTACTATGAAAAAAAGCGTATTCTTATTCCTACTTCTTGCATTATCATCTGTTTTGACCTTTGCACAGGAATACACCTACAATTATGGAAAAGTGACAGACAATGAGCTTTCTATGAAGGTTTACAAGCCAGATAGTACAACATCTGCTGTTACAATATACAAAAATGTAATCGCCAAATACAGCTACAAAAGAGAACGGTTTATAATAGAATATAATTACGAAACAAAAATAAAAGTTTTAAAACCAGGAGGCGTTAAATATGCAGACATCAAAATTCCTGTTTACGACAAAGGGAAAAGTGATATATTCAAAGAATCTGTATCAAAGATTGAAGCATATGCATACAACCTTGAAAATGGCAAGGTAAATAAAACCAAAATGGATAAAAGTTACATTTTCGAAGAACGTGTAACCCCTTATTATAAACAAATAAAGTTTTCCATACCAGCAGTAAAAGAAGGAACCGTAATAGAATATAAGTATCTACTGACTTCTGAATTTCCACACCAGATTGAAGAATGTGTTTTTCAGCAAGACATTCCGGTGATATACAGCAACTATGATGTTACAATTCCTCAATATTTCGATTTCAATGTAGGGCTGAAAGGGAAGGAAAAAATAAATGTATCGGAGTCTGTTGTTGAGCAGAGCGCTAACGGAGAAGATGAATACCATCAGACATATTCAGTACGGTTTAACAGTCGCAGGATATTTCTTAACGTTATAAACCTTCCCGCGATAAAAGACGAACCTAACATATGGTGCCCTGATGACTTTCGCACCAAAGTAACATTCGAATTAAAAGGAACACGCTTTCCCGGTTCTGACTATAAGCCCTATACCAGTACATGGGAAGATATAGATGAACTTCTCAAAAAAGATGAAGATTTTGGAGCAATTCTTAATATGTCAAACCCATTCAAAGAAGAGATGCGCACTGCAAATATTTTATCTATGCCAAACAAGAGGGATAAAATACGCGCTATTTTTCAACTGTTAAAGAGCAAAATATCATGGGATGGAACTTATCGGTTTTATGGAAGTAATGTAAAGAAAGCATTAAAAAGTGGAACAGGAAGCAATGCAGATATTAATTTCATATTAATGAGCATGCTTAAAGATGCAGGAATAGAATCATTTCCTGTAATGATGAGTAAAAGAGATCTTGGAAGACTACCCAATCTTTTTCCTAGCATTAATAAACTTAATACATTTATTGTTGCCATAAACGATGACGAGAATTCAACAGTTTATCTGGATGGATCTGTAACTAACGGAGATATAAACATTCTACCTCCTGTACTGATGGTTGAGAAAGCAAGGATTTTTGATCAAAACGGAAAAGGCAGCTGGGTAGATCTAACCAATATAGGAAAGAATTCAGTTACCGCCCTCACATCTGGTACTATTACTCCTGAAGGAATTGTCAATGGAGAACAAAAAGTTTCCTATACGGGAGAACAGGCTTACAAGTTCCGCAAATTATTTAACGAAGCCAAAGACAGCACCTCTTTTATTGAAAAAAAGGAACTAGAATACGGGATATCTATAAAGAAATCATCTTTTTCTGAGGTTAATAGTTTCACTTCCAATGTAAAAGAACAATTCTCTTTCACTAAAGAATTATCACACAACGACGATCACATATATATTAATCCGCTGATATTTCCTCATTTAACAGAGAATCAGTTTACAAAAGAAGAACGCAAACTTCCTGTTGAATTTGATTATCCGTACACATTTAAACAAATTACCACACTAAATATTCCCGAAGGCTATCAGGTGGAAGAAATTCCTAAGCCGGTTATGATTCATCTGGATAATGATGGATGTATTTGTACTTACAATGTGCAGGTTCTTGGTAATACCATCCAGGTGGGATATACATTTTCTTTAAATAGAATCTTCTATAATAATGATGAATATCCTGCTCTGCGTCAGCTTTGGGGAACTGTAGTTAACAAAAACACAGAATTGCTGGTGTTAAGAAAAGCAACGTCACAACCAACAAAAACAGAAGAGAAGCAGACTTCTCAATTATAGGATTTCAACTAAAATACATATTCAACATAATCGTAAAAATATAAACTATAAAATAAATCAATAAATCATTCTTTATGAAAAAAACAATGCTTATGTTACTGCTGTTCACCATCTCTGTGATAGCAGCATCCGCACAAGAATTCAGCACTCGTTATGGTAAAGTAACCAAAGACGAACTCACCATGACATCTTATCCAAAAGACACGACTGCCACAGCGGTAACTCTCTATAAAAATGTAGAGGCGAGGTATGCATATATATACGGGAAATTCGTAATAGAATACTATTACGAAACAAAAATTAAAGTGTTAAAGGCAGAAGGCAAGGAATATGCCGACGTAAACATTCCTTTTTATAACACAGGAAAGTCGGGTGATGCTAAAGAAACAGTGAGTAGAATTGAGGCTTATGCTTATAACCTTGAAGACGGCAAAATAAACAAAACAAAAATGGAGAAAAGCTACATTTTTGAAGAACAGCTAAACACCAACCTTAAACAGATTAAATTTTCTATACCATCAGTAAAGGCAGGTACAGTAATAGAATATAAGTATAATATAACTTCCGAGCTTTACTGGCAGTTTGCCGATATGATTATTCAGCAAAACATTCCGGTGAAGTATGCTAAATATGAGGTTCTGATACCCGAATATTTTAATTATAACATTGAAACAAGAGGTGGCGAGTCCTTAAAAATGGAAGAAGTTACTAGTAACCAGAATTTCACAGTTATGGGTGACGATCATCTAACTTCTTCGGTAAATTGCTCTTCCAGACAACTGACATTTACAGCAAATGATCTTTCTGCGTTGAAAGATGAACCTAATGTATGGTGTGCCGAAGATTTTTGTACAAAGGTTACTTTCGAACTAAAAGGAATACAATTCCCCAATTCTATATACCAATCGTACACAACAGACTGGAACAAAATTGAAGAATTACTTAAAAATGAAAACGATTTTGGTGGATTACTAAAACTTAAAAATCCATTCAAGGAAGAAATGAGTGCTCTTAATATGAAAGATTTAAGTACACAAGATAAAATTCGTTCCATTTATCAGTTACTTAAGAAAAAAATATCATGGAATGAGAATTACCACTTTTATGGAAATAATATAAAGAAAGCCATAAAAGAAGGCTCAGGAAGTAATGCTGATATTAACTTTATTCTTATAAGCATGTTGAAGGATGCAGGTATTAATGCTTTCCCCATTATGATGAGTACAAGAGATCAGGGAAGACTACCTTTAACCTATCCTAGTATCAATAAACTAAATACTTTTATTGTGGGAATAAACGACACAGACAGTACAGTTGTTTTCCTTGATGGTTCAGTAAAGAACGGAGATATAAACATATTACCTCCAAAGCTGATGGTAGACAGAGCCAGAATTTATAATGTAAATGGAAAGGGAGACTGGATTGATTTAACTAATATAGGCAGGAATAGTATCAACACACTAATCAAAGGATCTATTACTCCTGAAGGTAAAGTAGAAGGTGAAAGAGTCACATATTATTTTGGTGAATACGCTGAACTGATACGCACATCATTCAAGGCGGCCAAAGATAGTACCACTTATATTGAGAAGAAAGAGACAGAAGATGGCTTTGACGCAAAAGGGTTCTCATTTAAAAATCTAAATAATTTTTCTTCTTCTGTGCAAGAAAACCTGGCATTCAATAAAGAGGCAATCTTTAACGATGAGCACATATATCTGAATCCTATGATATTTCCCCACTTAACAAAAAACCAGTTTACAAGCGAAACTCGTAAATTACCTATAGAGTTTAGTTATCCGCAAACATTCAAGCTCACATGTGTATTAGATATTCCTCAAGGTTATCAGGTCGAAGAATTACCTAAATCTGTTAAAATAAACCTTGATAAAGATGGATGCAGCTGCACTTACAACATTAAAGTAATTGATAACAAAATACAATTGCTGTATATATTCTCACTAAAAAGAATACTTTACTCAAAAGAAGAATATGCATCCTTACGTAATTTCTGGGGAACCATTGTTGACAAGAACAATGAGCAAATCGTATTAAAAAAGGCAGATCCTCAGAATGCAGCAAATCAAACACAAACGTCACAGTTATAAACAGAAATATTAAGTTATGTGGAATAATAAAATTAAATATCTATTTTTCATCCTTCTGACTTTCAGCACTGCAAACGCTCAGGAACAACTAACATTTCCAGAAATAGCAGATTCACTGAAAGAAAACGCATACTCAGTAGTAAGGTTCTACGAGAAAGAATTCAAGTATCAATCTGATGTCAGTGGCGAAGAAAAAACAACCACAATCATTACCATCCTCAACTCTAAAGGAGAAGATGATGCTGGTTTTGGATGCTACACAGACCCTTTCCACGAATTAAAAGACTTTAGCGGAGCTATTTACGATGCTAGTGGTCGTTTGATTCGTAAGATTAAACAATCCGAATTAAAGTCTACCGAGTTTTCAATGAATCTGGCATCAGATGACAAAAATTACTTTTTCAGCCCAACTTTAGTCAGTTATCCTATTACAATAAAATATGAATGGGTCATTAAAACCAAGAAAGGATTACTGGGATTACCAGTATTCTGGCCTCAGGACAGTTATAACCAATCGGTAGAAGAAGCGACCTATCGTCTTTATGCACCGGCAAACGCTGAATTTCTTTATAAGGCAATCAACATGAGTGTTCAATCCGAAAAGAAAAACGGAAAAGAAGGAGCCTATCAGGAATGGAAGCTAAAAAATATTAAAGCTATTGAAGATGAGCCTTACTCAAGATCTTTATCAACATTGGTACCTATTCTTTATATTACTCCGAAGAACTTTACATACGACAAGACTCATGGTAATTTAAGCAGTTGGAAATCTTTTGGGGACTGGGAATACAGCTTACTAAAAGACAGAGATATTCTGCCTGATGCCTTTAAACAAACTCTTGCAGAAATCACTAAAGATTGTAAAACCGATTATGATAAAGTAAAAGCCGTATATGATTATCTGGCAAAAACAACCAGATATGTTAGTATCCAGTTAGGCATCGGAGGATATCAGCCTATGACAGCTGAAGAAGTTGCAAAGACAGGCTTTGGAGATTGCAAAGCATTATCCAACTATGCAAAAGCCATGTTAAAGGAATTGGGTATTCCGTCTACATATACGGTTATCAGTACTGTCTATCCAAAATTATTTAAGGATTTCCCAAACTTTAGTCAGTTAGACCATGTAATCCTTCAGGTTCCATTAAAAGAAAAAACACTTTGGTTGGAATGCACCAACCCGGATTATCCTCTTGGATATGTTCATAGTAACATTGCCGGCCACGAAGCAATTTTAATAAAAGAAACCGGAGGGGAAGTTCTCAGATTGCCAGCTTACAAAGATTCATTAAATACAGAGAGTCATACAGCCACCATTAGTCTCACTGAAGAAGGATCGGCAACGGCCAAAGTTATACGAACAAGCAATCTTATTCAGTACGAACAAATATCCGAAATAACAAAGCTACCTCCCGTTAAACAGATAGACTATTTGCGAGAAGACATTCAACTGCCACAAGCAAGAGTGAATAATGTTACTTATAAGGAAGATAAATCGGCAAAACCATCCATCGTTGTAAATTACAATGTGAATTGTGAAAAGTACGGAAACAAAACAGGGAACAGACTTTTTGTACCTATTAATATTTTCCGACGCGGGCCATCCAAACTAGCTAATAAAAAAAGGATTCATCCTATTTACATAAACTATGGATATCTGGACAGTGACACTATAACTCTTGAAATTCCGAAAAACTACACAGTAGAATCTTTACCTAAACTTCCGGTAATAGACAAAAAGTTTGGAAAATTCAATGCAAGTATTGATGTTAACGGAGACAAAATAGTTATTGTTAATAAACTATTCTTCCGTTCGGGTGAATACGATACTAAAGCATATCCTGAATTCACAGCATTCTGTAAAGAGGTATCCAATGCATATGCCAGCAAGATTATTTTAAAGAAAAAAGCAGAATAAGAATTCAGCCTATTACAATCAAAAATCAGTTGGCGATATGGCTTTATAAATTGAATCTATTTTGCTCATACAATTTATTATTTTGTGTAGAGAAACAAAAGGCTCAGTACAAAGGATATTTCCTTTTGTACTGAGCCTTTTTTATTATGGAAAAGTTTTTTATAACCATTCTAAAAAAATCATCTACTGATTAAGGCGACGATTAACGTTTTTTTGTATCTTTACGAAATGAAACGTTTCGTTTCATGACGCCTATTTTTATAGGCCCTTGGTCTCGTACATGAGACACTCCTACTAGAAAAGAAAAAATAAAATATATAATGAGTCACAAATGGAATTATCAACCTCCTACACAAGAACAGAAAGAAGCAAGCCTGAGTTTATCCGGCGAATTAGGGATTAGCCCTATTCTAGGAGAACTTCTTGTTCAGCGAGGAATTGAGACCGCCGCAGAGGCCAGAAAATTCTTCCGCCCACAGCTGCAGGACCTTCATGACCCTTTCCTAATGAAAGACATGGATGTGGCTGTTGATCGGCTTAATCAGGCCATGGGACGGAAAGAACGTATATTGATATATGGAGATTATGATGTAGACGGTACAACTGCTGTTGCGCTAGTCTATAAGTTTATTCAACAATTCTATTCAAATATTGATTATTACATTCCCGACCGTTATAGCGAAGGATATGGAGTGTCTACTCAAGGAATAGACTTTGCTTCCGAAACCGGGGTTAGTCTTATCATTGTACTCGATTGTGGCATAAAGGCTGTTGATGAAATAACTTATGCCAAAGAAAAGGGTATTGATTTCATTATCTGCGATCACCATGTGCCAGATAATGTGCTACCACCTGCAGTTGCTATTCTGAATGCTAAGCGAGAAGACAATACTTATCCCTACTCTCACCTTTCAGGTTGCGGAGTAGGCTTTAAATTTATGCAGGCATTTGCCATGAACAATGGAATTGATTTTCATCAGCTTACCCCATTGCTCGATTTGGTTGCAGTAAGCATTGCTTCAGACATTGTTCCTATTATGGGAGAAAATCGCATTCTGGCTTTTTATGGATTAAAGCAACTGAACGCCAATCCAAGTATAGGTTTAAAAGCCATTATTGATATTTGCGGGCTAAGCGAAAAAGAGATTACCATGAGTGATATTGTTTTCAAGATTGGTCCTCGTATCAATGCTTCCGGAAGAATACAGAATGGTAAGGAAGCTGTTGATCTTCTTACAGAGAAGGATTATTCTCTCGCTCTGGAAAAAAGCAATCAGATTAACCAATACAATGAAACCCGCAAAGACCTGGACAAAACCATGACAGAAGAGGCCAACAATATTGTTGACCGCCTGGAAGGTTTAGCCAGCCGTCGCTCAATAGTACTTTATAACGAAGAGTGGCACAAAGGAGTGATTGGGATTGTAGCTTCAAGGCTGACGGAGATTTATTATCGCCCGGCAGTAGTACTGACCAGAACCGATAACATGGCAACCGGTTCAGCTCGTTCTGTCTCAGGATTTGATGTATATAAAGCTATTGAACATTGCCGTGACTTACTCGAAAATTTTGGTGGGCATACTTATGCTGCCGGACTTTCAATGAAGGTTGAAAATGTAGAAAAGTTCACTCAACGGTTTGAAGAATTTGTTTCTGATCATATTCTGCCCGAACAGCAAAGTGCAGTAATTGACATTGATGCAGAAATTGATTTTAAAGATATTAATCCCCGCTTCTTTTCCGATCTGAAGAAGTTTAATCCTTTTGGTCCGGAAAACCATAGACCTATTTTCTGTACACACAATGTTTACGATTATGGTACTAGTAAAGTAGTAGGCAGAGAACAGGAACATATCAAGCTCGAACTGGTAGATAACAAGTCAAACAATGTAATGAATGGAATCGCCTTTGGACAAAGTTCACAAGCTCGTTATATCAAGACAAAACGATCCTTTGATATTTGCTATTCCATAGAAGAAAACACTCATAAACGCGGAGAAATTCAACTTATCATTGAAGATATAAAGCCTACAGAATAAATATGGCGGCGAACTACCGTGACATACTGAAACAATACTGGGGATACTCTCACTTCCGCGATTTGCAGGAAGAGATTATCAACAGTATCGGTGAGGGGAATGATACACTTGGACTAATGCCTACCGGTGGGGGTAAGTCAATTACTTTTCAGGTACCAGCTCTTGCAAAAGAAGGTATTTGTATTGTAATTACTCCTCTTATTGCCTTGATGAAAGATCAGGTAGATAATCTTAAGAAACGGGGAATAAAAGCTTTAGCTGTTTATTCCGGAATGACACGGAAAGAGATACTTATAGCGTTAGAAAACTGTATTTTTGGTGATTACAAGTTTCTTTATATTTCTCCCGAAAGGCTCGACACAGAAATATTTCAGCTAAAATTGCGGAGTATGAAAGTGAGTATGATTACGGTCGATGAATCTCACTGCATCTCCCAATGGGGATATGACTTTCGTCCAGCTTACTTAAAAATTGCCGACATCAGAAGTCTGCTTCCAGGTGTTCCAGTGCTGGCACTGACAGCTACAGCTACCCCGGAAGTAGTTAAAGACATTCAGGAAAGGCTGCACTTTCCAAAGGAGAACGTCTTTCGCATGAGTTTCGAACGGAAAAACCTGGCTTATATCGTTCGCAAAACAGATAATAAGCAAGACGAACTACTACATATCCTCAGCAAAGTGCCTGGCACAGCAATTGTATATGCTCGCAGTCGTAAAAGAACCAAGGATACGGCTGATTTTTTACGAAAAGCAGGCATATCATCCAATTTTTACCATGCCGGATTAAACAATGAAACAAAAGATCTCCGCCAGAAGCAATGGCAAGCAGGAGAATTTCGGGTAATGGTTGCCACCAATGCCTTTGGTATGGGTATTGACAAAGCAGATGTAAGATTGGTTGTTCATGTTGATTTACCCGATTCGCCAGAAGCATACTTTCAGGAAGCCGGTCGTGCCGGTAGAGACGGTAAGAAAGCTTATGCAGTAATTCTCTATTCCAAATCGGATAAAGCAACACTCAACAAACGTGTGTCTGATACTTTTCCGGAAAAAGAGTATATCAAACAAATCTACGAACACCTGAATTACTATTATCAGATGGCCATGGGCGACGGACTAGGCAGAATGTACGATTTCAGCCTGGAACAGTTCTGTCGAAATTTCAAGCATTTCCCCGTTCCGGCAGATGGTGCTCTAAAAATCCTGACTCAGGCCGGATATATAGAATATACTGATGAACAAGATAATGCTTCAAGACTTATATTTACTGTAGGGAGGAATGAACTCTATAAGTTTCGTGAAATGGGACCAGAAGTAGAAGCACTTCTTCAGGCTATACTTCGTTCCTATACCGGAATTTTCACTGACTATGCTTATATTAGTGAGGAATCGCTAGCTATTCGTCTCAATATAACCCGGGAAAGAATTTATGAGATACTAATCTATTTATCCAAACGCCGAATTATAGACTATATACCTCATAAGAAAACACCTTATATTATATATACTCGTGAGCGAGTTGAGCTCCATCATCTTCATATTCCAAAAGAAGTTTATGAAGAAAGGAAAGAGAGATATGTAAAACGTATCAATGCAATGCTTGAATACGTTACCACAGATAATGCATGCCGTAGCCGAATGCTGCTTCGCTATTTCGGAGAAAAGAATGAGCATAATTGTAAGCAGTGCGATGTTTGTTTGCAGAAAAATAAAAGCGGATTAAAACAAGCTGATTTTGAAGAACTTGCATCTCGGATATTTACCGTATTAGAAGAAAAAAGCATGACTCCAGCCGAAATAGTCCGGAAATTAAATCTTGAGCCGGACAGAATAAGCATTGTTATCCAATACTTGCTGGATGAAGGAAAATTAAATATTAAAGACGGATTTATAAACAATTCAGCAAATTGATTATTTTTGTCCTCAGTAAAAACGAATAAAAAATCATATTATGGCAAACTTTTTTAAAACCTTCTTCACAGGAAACTCAGGAGAATCAGAAGACGATAAAGCTAGAGCAGAGAAAAAGAACTTCGAGTTATTCAAATATGACGGAATGCGTGCAGAACGTATCGGACAAATTGACTATGCCATCAAATGTTATAACGAAGCCTTGGCAATTCAAGACGATTTCGAGACTCTAGATTACCTGTCCAAAGCATATATACATCAGAATAATCTGGAAGAAGCAATAAAAACCTTGCATAAAATGATTGAGGTTGACCCTAGCGTAGCCTCAACTTATCTGAATTTGGCAAACCTTTGCTACATTCAGGAAGATTATCAAAATACAATTGATTATTGTATCAAAGCTATTGAACTAGAAGAAAACAACCTTGCTGCCTATCTGTTGCTGGCAAGAGGTAATCGTGGACAGAAAGATAATATAAATGCTATTGTAAACTTAACCAAGGCTATTTCTATTAAAGACGATTTTGCTCAGGCTTACCTTCTCAGAGCTGAGGTTTTAAAAGACATGAACGAATATTCTAGTGCATTGGAAGATGTAGAAAAAGTACTGGAACTAATGCCGGAAGAAGAAGCTGCTTATCTGCTTCGGGGAAAACTTAAGGAGCAAAATGAGTTATTTGAGGAAGCCAGTGCCGATTACAGTAACGTAATAGAGCTTAATCCATTTAACGAACAGGCATATTTATATCTGGGACAGTTACTTATCACCGAAAAAAAATATACCGAAGCTATTGAACATTTTGACGAAGCAATAGAGTTGAAAGAAAACTTCAGTCAGGCTTATCACGAACGTGGACGTGCCAAATTCCTTAACAATGACAAAGAAGGCTCACTTGAAGATATGAAGAAAGCAATGGAACTTGACCCTAAAGCAGAAGAAAATGTAAACGGTGAATTCAACAACTTTGCAGATATGTATTCAGGGGCAAAAATATTCTAAAACTTACTATTTAAAACAAAAAGCTCTTTTTTTTGAAAAAAAACTAGCTATTTTATTTGTTCTTCCAATAAAAGTCGTACATTTGTCCTCGAATTATTACAGAAGACAGAAATGAAATTATTCTCTTATACATATTCATTCTTTTTTTACTTTTACTTTAGCCAGAAAGTAGAGCGGGAATTTGTATGTGTAAATTAAGAACATAAATAATAAAAAGAAATAAACATAAAAATCCCGCTCCTTAGGAAGCGGGATTTTTTGTTTTACACAATTACTCAATATGAAAAAGATAGCCATACAAGGAACAAAGGGTTCATTTCATGATATAGCAGCTCATAAGTTATTCCCTGATGAAGCAATTCTGTTGATTTGCTGTGCGCATTTTCAGGATGTTTTTGATGCAGTAAAAGCCGACAGTCAGATTATTGGTTTGGTTGCTATTGAAAACACCATTGCCGGTAGCCTTCTGCAGAATCACGAATTACTGCGTAAAAGTCAACTGCAAATCATTGGAGAATACAAACTACGCATTTCCCACTGCTTAGTTTGCCTGCCCGATGAGGACTGGAAAGATATTGTGGAAGTAAACTCCCACCCCATCGCCTTAATGCAATGTCAGGAGTTTCTTGATAGCCATCCCAGTTTCAAGGTTGTAGAGGCAGAAGACACGGCAAAGAGTGCGGAAATGATAAAGAAAAAGAACCTAAGAGGTCATGCCGCCATCTGTTCCAAAGCCGCTGCCGAAATCTACGGAATGAAAATCCTTCAGGAAGGTATAGAGACCAACAAGCATAACTTCACCCGCTTCCTTGTTATTGCAGACCCATGGATGGCAGATGATTTCCGAAAAGACAAAAGCATCAATAAAGCAAATATCGTTTTCTCATTACCACACACAGAAGGGAGTCTTTCCCAGGTTCTTTCAATTCTATCTTTCTACAACATCAATCTTACAAAAATACAATCATTGCCAATCATTGGCCGGGAATGGGAATATCTTTTTTATGTAGACATCGCATTTAAAGATTATCTAAGATACAAGCAGGCTATAGACGCAATAACACCATTAATCAAAGAACTAAGAATACTAGGAGAATATGAAGAAGGAAAATCAAGTATTTAACATCGCACCTGCTTCAAGACTGAACAGCGTAAGCGAATACTACTTCTCCAGAAAGCTGAAAGAAGTAGCGCAGATGAATGCAGAAGGGAAACAGGTCATTAGTCTGGGAATTGGAAGTCCCGACCTTCCTCCTTCAAATGACACCCTGCAGACCATGTGTGAACAGACAATGCGCAGTGATGTACACGGTTACCAACCTTACACCGGTATACCAGAGCTTCGTAAAGGATTCTCCGATTGGTATAAAAGATGGTATAATGTTGATTTAAACCCTAACACAGAAATACAGCCTCTGATTGGTTCCAAAGAAGGAATCCTTCATGTAACGCTTGCTTTTGTAAATCCGGGAGAACAAGTTTTGGTTCCAAACCCAGGTTATCCTACATACACTTCACTCAGCAAGTTATTAGGTGCCGAAGTTGTTGCATACAATCTGAAAGAAGAAAACGGATGGATGCCCGATTTTGAAGAACTGGAAAAAATGGATCTGAGCAATGTAAAACTGATGTGGACCAACTATCCTAATATGCCTACAGGAGCCAATGCTTCTATGGACTTATATGAGAAATTAGTAGCCTTTGCCCGTAAACACAATATTGTTGTTGTAAACGACAATCCATACAGTTTTATCCTGAACGATAAACCTTTAAGTCTTTTAAGTGTTGAAGGAGCTAAGGAGTGCTGCATAGAATTCAATTCAATGAGTAAAAGTCACAATATGCCAGGATGGCGTGTGGGAGTAATTGCAACCAATGCACAGTTCATCCAATGGATATTGAAAGTAAAGAGCAATATCGATTCCGGCATGTTCCGCCCATTGCAACTCGCTGCAGCAAAAGCTTTAAGTTGCGAAGCATCCTGGTACACCGAAATGAATAGCGTTTACCGTAAGCGCCGTAAACTAGCAGGTGACATTATGCACGCTTTAGGGTGCACTTACGATGAAAATCAGGTTGGAATGTTCCTTTGGGGTAAAGTTCCTGAATCTTGTGAAAATGTGGAAGCATTTACCGACAAGGTACTTTACGAAGCAAACGTTTTTGTTACTCCGGGATTTATATTTGGAAGTAACGGAGCAAGATACATTCGACTTTCCTTGTGCTGCAATGAAGAAATGCTGGCAAATGCACTGGAAAGAATTAAAAACATGAATAAATAAAAACATAAATATATACTCAAAATGGAATTAGAATCTATTTTATTACCAGGAGTGGAAGCAAAACGACCAATCGTAATTGCTGGTCCATGTAGCGCAGAAACAGAAGAACAAGTAATGGAAACAGCTAAGCAGTTAGCTAGTAGAGGAATTAAGATTTTCCGCGCCGGAATCTGGAAGCCACGTACTAAACCGGGAGGATTCGAAGGTGTAGGTGTTGAAGGTCTCTCCTGGTTGCAAGAGATAAAAAAGGAAACAGGTATGTATGTATCTACAGAAGTAGCAACATCCAAGCATGTTGATGAAGCACTTAAACACAATATCGACTTGTTGTGGATCGGTGCCCGTACATCTGCTAACCCTTTCGCTGTTCAGGAAATTGCTGATTCACTTAGAGGTGTAGACATTCCTGTATTAATTAAAAACCCTGTAAATCCCGACCTCGAATTATGGATTGGTGCTCTGGAACGCCTTCACAATGCAGGTATAAAGCGTCTTGGAGCAATTCACCGCGGATTCAGTACATACGACAAAAAGATATATAGAAATCTTCCTCAATGGCACATTCCAATTGAGCTACGTCGCCGTATACCTAATTTGCCAATATTCTGTGATCCTAGTCATATTGGAGGAAAGCGCGAACTTATCGCTCCACTCTGCCAGCAAGCAATGGACTTGAATTTCGACGGATTGATTATTGAATCACACTGCAATCCGGATGTAGCTCTCAGCGATGCTTCACAACAGGTTACTCCTGACATCTTAGATTATATCCTTAATCTGTTGGTTATCCGTAACGAGACTCAAACAACAGAAAGCCTTGCAGAGTTAAGAAGACAGATTGATGATTGCGACAATTCATTGCTCGAAACACTGGCAAAAAGAATGAGAATAAGCCGTGAAATTGGTACTTTCAAAAAAGAGCATAATATGGCTATCCTTCAAACCGGACGTTATGATGAAATTCTTTCAAAAAGAGGAGCGCAAGGTGAAGAATTTGGCATGGATGCAGAGTTTGTAAAATCTGTATTCGAGGCAATCCATGAAGAATCAGTTCGTCAGCAAATGGAAGTTATAAACAAGTAAAGCAACAATCAACATGAGAATACTAATTCTTGGAGCCGGCAAAATGGGCTCCTTCTTTACAGATGTATTAAGTTTCCAGCACGAAACAGCCGTATACGATGTGAATCCACAACAACTTCGTTTTGTATACAACACCTATCGTTTCACCACGCTGGAAGAGATAAAGGATTTTGAACCGGAACTTGTAATCAATGCAGTAACCGTAAAATATACATTGGAAGCTTTCAAACAGGTTATTCCTGTATTGACAAAAGATTGTATTCTGAGTGACATTGCAAGTGTAAAAACAGGATTAAAGAAATTCTATCAGGAAAGCGGATTCCGTTACGTATCCTCACATCCTATGTTTGGCCCAACATTTGCCAGCCTCAACAACTTGTCGAGTGAAAGTGCCATCATCATTTCAGAGAGTGATCACCTGGGAAAAGTATTCTTTAAAGACCTCTACAACTCGCTTAGTCTGAATATCTTTGAATATACATTCGATGAGCATGATGAGACTGTAGCTTATTCATTATCCATTCCTTTTGTTTCTACCTTTGTATTTGCAGCGGTAATGAAACATCAGGAAGCACCGGGCACTACATTCAAAAAGCACATGGCTATAGCCAAAGGTTTGATGAGTGAGGATGATTATTTACTTCAGGAAATACTTTTCAACCCACGTACTCCTGCACAAGTAGAAAATATACGTCGTGAGCTGAAAGAAGTTTTGGAAATTATCACCAATAAGGATGCCGACAGATTAAAAAAGTATCTTACAAAAATTCGTAAGAACATTCAATAAACTTAAAACAATCAACCAAAAGGCTCAAATCGCATTGCAATGCGATTTGAGCCTTTTTTGTGTCACAGGCTGTGACACTATTAAAATGATAATACTATTTCCACCAGCTTGGTGGAAAAATTCCTTGGTTACATGATTTTTTATTTCTATAACTTTCGTATTGCTATCACCCCAGTTAAGCACATAATTATTCAAATTGTAAAACTAAAAAAATCATTTTATCGAAAAAAAGAAAAACTTTTTCATTATCATTTCTTAAATTTAAACACACTCTTAGTACCTTTGCAAAATATTAGAGTAAAGTAAGCATTATTATGAGATTTATCTTTATTAGTGAATTTATGAAAAAAACATTGATGTTGTTATTGACATGCTTTTTTGTAGGTATTAGTCTGGCAACCGCACAAAATCAAAAAGTAACAGGAGTTGTTATTTGGGAAGATGATGGGCAACCTGTTGTTGGAGCGTCCATTTTAGTGAAGGGTACAACTGTTGGAACTATCAGTGATATTAACGGTAATTTTACGCTGTTTAATGTTCCAGGTTCGGCAAAATCTTTAGTTGTTTCATTTATTGGTATGAAATCAATAGAAGTTGCTGTTAAACCAACTGTGAAAGTTATTTTTGCATCCGATGCTCAAGTAGTTGATAAAGTAGTTGTAACAGCTCTAGGTATTTCTCGACAGAAGAGAACTTTGGGATATGCTGTTTCTGAGATCTCTGGAGATGAAATGTTGAAGGCTCGTGGTGGTGTAAGCAACCCGGTTAACTCATTGCAAGGTAAAATTGCCGGATTACAAATTCAAAGTGGATCGGGTACTATGGGTGGTTCCTCTAAAATACTCATTCGTGGTGCAAAATCAATCTCTGGAAATAACCAACCACTATTCGTTATTGATGGTGTGCCTATTGAAGGTACAGACTATAATAGTACAGACACTCAAATAGGTGATGGTGGTTATGACTATGGCAACCTGGTTCAGGATCTTAACCCAGATGATATTGAGAATATCTCCGTATTGAAAGGTCCTAATGCTTCAGCTCTTTATGGTTCTCGTGGAACAAATGGTGTTATTATGATTACTACGAAGAAAGCTAAAAAGAGTGATGGATATGGCGTTACATTCAACTCTTCTATTGGCTTAGAGGTTGTGAATAAATTACCGAAGATGCAAAAGTTGTATGGTGGTGGTTATTATGGACTCAAAAACATAGCTATCAACGGGAAGAATTATTTGTATCCGGATATGGCTACTGACGAAAGCTGGGGTGATAAATACGAAGGTCAGGAGTTCGTTTCATGGCTTGACTTAGCAAAATGGGAAGATGGTGGAAAAGTAGGAAATCCAACAACTTCTAAATGGAATGCTCCTAAACATGATATCGATGACTTCTTCGAAACAGGTGTATCGTTTACTAATAACATTGCTGTAAGTCAGGCAACAGATAGAGCAAATGTACGTATATCATATACAAATTCAGATCTTACTGGTTATATGCCAAACAGTTCTTTAACAAAGAATATTTTTAATGTTGCTGCCTCTACAGTTAGTGCAGATAAACGTTTGGAAGTATTCACTAACGTTACATACTTCAATTCAAGAGCAAAAGGACGTCCAGAAACCGGAAACAGTGATAACAATGTTATGAAGCAATTCATTCAATGGGGACACCGTGAACTTGATATGGAAGAATTGAAGAGTATGTATATAAACTCAATCGGACATCAGGTAACCTGGAACCGTTCAGGATGGGATGACCCAACGCCAATGTACAACAATAATCCATATTGGTCACGTTATATGAATTATGAAAACGATTCACGTAACCGTATTTATGGTAATATTGGATTGAGCTACAAAATTCTGGATAACCTAAAGTTCCAGTATAAAGCTAATGTTGATTTCTTTGTTGATAAACAATATGAGCGTAATGCTGTTTATTCTCCCGACCTATCTCGTTACTCTGAAATATCTCGTCAACAAGTTGAAACAAACCATGAATTTATGTTGTCATACAATTCTCGTTTTAAGAGCGATTTCTCATTTGATGCCAACGTTGGTTCAAACTTTATGAATCGTAGGTATGAGTATATGTGGGGTGAAACAGATGGTGGATTGGCAATTCCTTTGTTCTATAACTTAAAGAACTCTGTTAACACTCCAAAATCAGACAACTATTTAAAGAAGAAATCTATTCGTTCTGCATTTGCAAACGCTACGCTAGGGTATAAAAACACCTATTATTTGGATATGTCTTTACGTAATGACTGGTCATCAATATTACCAAGCGGTAACAACTCTTACATGCAACCATCAGTTACTGGCAGTTTTGTGTTCTCTGAATTATTGAAGGATAAAACTCCATGGCTTAGTTTTGGTAAATTGGGGTTGAGCTATGCTCATACAGCTAATTCAGAAACTACCTCAATAAATAGTGATCTAAAACCAGAGTCTACAATTTCTTATGAAGCAGGTCTTGAAATGTCTTTTTTGAATAACCGTTTTGGCTTTGAAGCAACAGTCTATTCAAGTGAAACAAAAAATCTGATTTTCCCTATAAATGGTACACATATACAATATATTGCAAACTCTGGGGTAATGAGTAATAAAGGTGTTGAATTGTCACTTCATGGAACACCGGTGAAGACTTCGAACTTCTCTTGGGAATCATCACTGGTTTTGGCATCTAATAAAAACAAAGTTAAGAAACTAGGTGAAGGAATAATGGGTTATTACATAGCTAGAACTCCTCATAATGTTTTAATTGGTGCTATCGTAGGAAAAGAATACGGAACTATTGAAGGCACCAATTTTGTATATGATGATAAAGGTAATAAAGTAATCGATGCAGAAGGAACTTATGCTTCTACTTACGATGACCAAAATCTTGGAAAAGTCTATCCAGACTTCACAGGTGGGTGGAGTAATACATTCCGTTACAAGAATTTTGATTTAAGTGTATTGTTTGATTTTTCTAAAGGCGGACATTATATTTCTACTTCTTATATGCGGGGAATGTATTGTGGTATGCTTGAGGAAACAGCTGCTATAAATGAAAAGGGAGTGAATATCCGTGAATCAATTGCTAATGGCGGTGGGGTATTATTGAAAGGTGTATTAGCTGATGGAACTGTAAATACTAAACGTATTGATGCAAGAACCTATGGTAATCAATATTCCACAGGACCGGCTGCACAAAATGTATTCAAATCTGATTATTTGAAATTGCGTGAAATAAATATTGGATATACAATTCCTTTAAGTAAGTCTTATTTTATCAAATCATTCCGCATAGCAGCCTACGGACGTAACTTAGCTATTTGGGGACCAGATGTTAAACACTTTGATCCGGAAGCAATAGTTACAAGTTCTGGCAATATTCAGGGGATAGAAAGCGATGCTTTGCCTTCAGTTGCTAACTACGGTTTAAACTTTAGCTTGAAATTCTAGTAGAAGTCGATTCTGAACAAATACAATTAACTATCAATTAATAATCCTGTGATAAACAAAAGCTATTAAGCTTATGTTTATTGCAGGATTACTATTTTCATCTATCCGCAAATATAATCAGCGTTAAACAATACAATTATAATATACTGATTTCTTCCTCCATTATTTCTTTAAAACGAGGAATCTCAATTCCATCTCTGACTACAGTCTCAAAAAACATTTTCTCAGGACGAACCCAGAACCCCTTTTCACCATACAAAGCTTGATAAACAACCATACGTTCTAAGGTCTCGCTATCTTTGGCAACAGTTATCATCTTATATAAGCCTCCTTTGAAATGGCGGAAATATCTTTCTTTATTCATGATTTTACTTTTTATTGGTGTAAATGTAGTAATTATGTAAAAAGCAAAAGACTTTATTGTTTATTAAATAGCTAAAAATAAGCAAACAAATTATTAGCCAATCACAAAATTCACATTCATCCATTTCCATAAACCACTATAAATAAGCCAAATAAAAATAACCAGGTGTCAGAGGTGTCAGTAAAAAAGCCTATTTCTCCATTCCAGAAAATAAATTTCAAAAATTCTGCAAATTGCGGAATTATTGAAATTTTATTTCTCAGAACGAAAAAAGTATTATTTTACTGACACCTCTGACACCCACCAAAACATATTTAATTAATAATCAACACATTGAAAAATACTCATCTACAAAAGTGGTGTAGATGGTGTAGATAAAAAGACTATTTTAGCTTTCCACAGAATTAATTTCAAAAATTATGCAAATTGCAGAATTTTTGAAATTATATTTTCCAGAATGAAAAAAGAGCTTTTTTAGTACACCATCTACACCACGCAAAATATAACAATCTGATTATCAGCTGCAATATTTTATACAAATTAGTAAGACGAACAAATCAAACACAAAAAGTCAATCACTACCAGTGGTAAAGTATAAAGTAGTCTACTGAAAACAGGGCTAGAAGTATTAAATAGCAGCCGTAATTGGGTTAGTTAAAGCGAAGTATAAGATTAGGAAATTAATGGCGGGAGAACAAAAAAAACATGTACATGATCACCTATCGATCATGTACATGTTCACTTCCAATCTTGTACATATTTGGATTAACTTAACCTTATAAAATGGTTAGTTTCCGGTTATACATTCATTAAGTATTGCTTGAAAGATGCAAAGTCTTTCTCCATTGGAACAGTTTTTTTCTCGCCATGCATAAAGGCTTGCAGCTTGGCTGGAATATCTACCTTCTCTCCTATTATCTTTTCTACTGTTTCAAGGAATTTGGCCGGATGAGCTGTTTCAAGGAACACTCCGGTTTCTCCCGGTTTCAAGTTTTCTGAAAGGGCACGGTATCCACATGCTCCGTGAGGATCGAGCAGATAATGGGTTTTATTGTATACCCACTGTACTGTTTCACTAATCTGTTCGTCGGTATATGTAGCACCGCTCACCTCTTTTACAATAGCTTCGTGACTTCCACCGTAAAGGTCGAGAACACGTGCAAAGTTACTTGGATCGCCTACGTCCATGGCGTTGGCAATAGTAGCTACTGAAGGCTGAGGGGTATACTTACCGGTTTTGAGATATTGATAGAAAATATCGTTTTTATTGTTTGAGGCAATGAAACGGGAAATAGGCAATCCCATGCGCTTTCCAAACAATCCGGCTGTGATATTTCCAAAGTTTCCGCTTGGCACACAAACCACTACGTTATCTGCCTTGCCTAGTTTCTTTAACTGTGCATAAGCATAGAAATAGTAGAACGACTGAGGCAGGAATCGTGCAACATTGATTGAATTGGCTGAGGTTAATGAGAGGTGTGCATTCAGCTCCTTATCCATAAAGGCCGATTTTACTAATGCCTGGCAATCGTCGAACGTTCCGTCTACTTCAATGGCGGTGATATTTTGTCCTAGTGTAGTGAACTGTTTTTCCTGTATCTCGCTCACTTTTCCTTTTGGATAAAGCACATATACATGAATGCCTTCCACGCCTAAGAAGCCATTAGCTACCGCACTTCCTGTATCGCCTGAAGTGGCAACCAATACGTTTACATCTTTCTGTCCTTGCTTCTTGATGAAATAGCCCAAAAGACGAGCCATGAAACGACCACCTACATCTTTAAATGCCAATGTAGGACCATGGAAAAGCTCCAGAGAATAGATCTCTTCTGTTACATTAACCAATGGTACATCGAAGCTAAGTGTATCGTATACGATTTTTTTCAAGGTCTCAGCCGGGATATCTTCCCCAAAGAAAGCATCTGCTACACGGTAAGAGATTTCCTGAAAACTCATTGTCTCAATCTGGTCAAAGAACTCCTTTGGCAATGGCTTGATTGATTCGGGCATAAAGAGTCCTTTATCGGATGCAAGTCCTTTTACAACCGCTTCCTGCAAGTCCGCTACCGGAGCCTGCTTATTGGTACTGTAATATTTCATTATGTTATTGATTTTATTCATTGTTCAGAAACGCGTTAATAAACTCATTTTCCTTTAATAAACCGTATGCACCCTCTTTTACTGAGAATTCATCGAAAGTTTGTACTGCATCAGCTTCTATGCCTGGATAGTAGATAAGGAATGGCACAGGATCGGCAGTATGTGTACGCAGTTCACATGGTGTAGGATGATCTGGAAGTATGGCAATAGCCACAGGTTCGTCCCAGTTCTTCACCGCTTCATAGATAGGCCCCACAGCACGTGAATCCAGATATTCTATTGTTTTCAGCTTTAAATCCACATCTCCTTCGTGTCCGGCCTCATCACTGGCTTCAATGTGAAGGTAAACAAAGTCTTCTGTTCGGAGAGCTTCGAGTGCTGCAGCTACTTTATTCTCATAATTGGTATCAAAAAGTCCGGTAGCACCTTCCACCTCAATACGACGAAGTCCGGCATAGTAACCGATTCCCTTTATTAAATCGACAGCCGAAATTACAGAGCCTTTCTTTATGAAAGGGAAAGTCTGCGACATCGGTTCCATCTGCGGACGATAGCCTGGAGACCATGGCCAGATACTGTTTGCAGGATCTTTTCCCTCAGCCACTCGTTTCAGGTTGAGCGGATGATCCTTGAGCAATTCCTGAGATTTGAGGATTAAGTCATTAATAAGATCGGCAGTTTCCTGAGCTTCGGGCACTGTAGCCTTAACAAGAAGCGGACGGAACGGCTTGAGAGGTACATCATGCGGAGGAGTACAATCAATATTCTTATTTCCTCCCTTAATAACCAGTAAATGACGGTAAGCCACTCCGGTGTGAAAGCTTATGCGATCATTACCTAATTTCTCTTGCAGAAATTTAATCAGTACATCTGCGTCTTCAGTAGATATATGGCCGGAAGAGTGATTCTTTAAGATTTCTCCTTCAACGCAAATAAGATTGCATCTCATAGCCATTTCTCCGGGTTGTAGTTCCACTCCGATGCTTGCAGCTTCGAGCGGACCGCGACCTTCGTACACTTGTGGCAGGTTATAGCCGAGAACCGACATATTTGCCACTTCACTTCCCGGGTGAAAGCCCGGTGCTACAGTTACCAGCTGACCGGTTTTTCCCATTTTTGCAAGCAAATCCATGTATGGTGTCTTTGCATATTGCAACAGTGTTTTGTTTTGTAATGATTTAACTGGCCAATCGGCCATTCCATCACCTAAAATTATAATGTGTTTCATCTCTATCGAATATTAGCAATGCTCATTATATCTGCAAAAACTCCGGCGGCAGTAACTCCGGCACCGGCGCCGTATCCCTGAATCATCATTGGATATTCACGGTAACGTTCTGTTGTTAACAGAATAATATTATTGCTTCCTTCAAGGCCATAGAACGGATGTCTTGAATCCACTTCCTGCAGTCCTACTGATGCTTTTCCCTCTTCGAATCGGGCAACAAAACGCCAGCGCTTCTTTTCGCCTTCCAGAACTTTTCTTCTGGCTTCGAAGTCAGCATCTAATGAAGGAATCTTTTGCCAGAAATCTTCCAGACTACCTTTGAAAAATTCGTCAGGAATAAACAGGTTCTTTTCTACATCTGCCTGCTCAATCTTGTAACCAGCTTCACGTGCCAGAATCACCAGTTTGCGGATTACATCCTTACCACTTAGGTCGATTCGGGGATCGGGTTCCGAATAGCGTTCTTCCTGAGCCATTTTAATAGTTTGGCTAAAAGGAACATCGGCACCAATCTTATTGAAAATATAGTTCAATGTTCCCGAAAGAACAGCTTCTATTTTCAGAATCTTATCACCACTGTTTATTAAATCGTTTATTGTATTTATAATTGGCAATCCGGCACCTACGTTTGTTTCGAAAAGGAACTTCACTCCACGATGACGGGCTATTTGCTTCAATTCGAAATAATCTTCGTATTTTGACGATGCAGCAATCTTATTGGCTGCTACCACCGAAATATTGTGCGAAAGAAGTTCTTTGTATATTGAAGCAACATCTGCGCTTGCTGTACAATCAACAAATACAGAATTGAAGATATTCATTCCAATGACTTCATCTCTGAATACTTCGGGTGAATTTGCAATTCCTTTTTCTTTTAGTTCTTCTTTGTAGTTACCCAGATCAATTCCTTCACGGCAGAAAAGTGCCCGTCTGCTGTCAGCAATTCCAACCACATTCAGTTTTAAACCATTTTGCTGCACAAGGTTCTTCTGCTGACAACGGATTTGCTCTATAAGGCTTCCTCCTACAGTCCCGATACCGCTAATAAAAAGGTTCAGCACCTGATATTCAGACAGGAAAAAAGAGTCGTGAATTACGTTCAGAGTCTTACGAAGGAACTTTGCATCAATCACAAATGAGATATTAGTTTCCGAAGCTCCCTGTGCACAAGCAATCACATTAATGCCGTTTCGTCCCAATGTACCGAAAAGCTTACCTGCAATACCCGGTGTATGCTTCATGTTTTCGCCTACAATAGCCACAGTTGCCAAACCATCTTCAGCCGTTACACAGCTGATTTCACCCATCTCTATCTCTTTGGCGAACTCTTCATTCAGCAGTTCACATGCCAATTCTGAGTCTGCACTTCTAACGCCGATAGATGTATTGTTCTCTGAAGATGCCTGAGAAACCATAAACACACTGATGCCACCTTTTGCCAAAGCTTTAAAGATACGGTAATTAACGCCGATAACTCCTACCATGCCCAAACCAGTTACAGTGATGAGACTGGTATCGTTAATGGAAGAGATACCTTTAATAGCCTTACCTCCTGAAGCCGATTTCTCCTGAATAATAAATGTACCCGGAGCAGATGGGTTGAATGTATTTTTAATAACAATCGGAATATTCTTATGACATACAGGATAGATAGTAGGAGGATAAACCACTTTTGCGCCAAAGTTGCACAATTCCATAGCCTCCACATAACTTAGTTCGCTAATAGGATAAGCGGCGCTAATCACTCTTGGATCAGCTGTCATAAATCCATCTACGTCAGTCCAGATTTCTAGAACCGAAGCATCAAGAGCAGCAGCAAGAATAGCAGCTGTATAATCCGAACCTCCTCTGCCAAGATTAGTAACATCACCACTAACTTTATCGGAAGAGATAAACCCTCCCATCAAAGATACACGTGGAATCTCCTTGAATGTTTCCTTGATCAGTTCATTAGTCAGCTCCTTGTCCAGAGTATGTTTGTTGTGCTTAAATTCGGTCTTGATAAATTTGCGAGAGTCAAACCATTGTGCACCATCAATCAGTGCAGCAACAATAAGAGATGAAATTCTTTCACCATAACTTACAATTGTATCGGCCGTTTTTGCAGAAAGATCTTTTATCAGACATATTCCCTGATATATATCTTTCAATTCATCAAGAAGTGCACGTACTTGCTTTATTAATGTAACTTGTTTATCGCCTGCAGGAATTACATCCTTAACCATATTTATGTGGCGCATCACTATTTCACGAAAATCTTTTTCGTAAGATGCATCACCGGCTGCGGCAATTTTAGAGGTATTTATCAGTTGATCTGTTACGCCTCCCAATGCGGAAACAACAACAATAACAGACTCTTCTGATGACTCGACTATTTTTTTAACATTTAAAATGCTGTTCACGGAACCTACGGATGTTCCGCCGAATTTCATTACTTTCATGTTTATAATTTTAGGAACTTACGCCTCTCAAGACACAAGTTAAATGGATGAACTAAAGAATAAGATTTAAAATTGATTGCTTACCTACTGCAAGCGTGATTCACGTAGAAACACAAAAACTATCCCTAACCCCAAAGGGTTGTGGTGCACATGGATGTGGTATGTGGATAGTAATTTGTCATAATATTGTTTCTATCATCATTGATAAGTGCTGCAAAAATACAAATTATTATTATCAATCTATCACTTTTCAAGAAAAAAATGTGATAAAAAGCATTTAAATCAAGAAAAAACCGAATAAAAATTCGGTCATCGGTGATCTACACCTATAAAAAAAGAGAAATATTATTTATCTTCTGTAGAAAACAAGCGGTTATTTATATCAAAAACCCTTTTTATAAGCAGGAACTAAAACAAGAAAAGCCTGTACGAGACAGACTTTTCTTTTGTTTATAATAAAAAGAATTCTTCTTATGAGGCTAATCTAGTTATTAAAACGGAATGGAAGAAACCATTTATCCTCTGAAGAGTAATCGGGAAGAGCTTCTCCAGCTATCTGATATTTCTTTTTCAAATTATCATTTAGGAAAGTATTTCCATCACGTCCTTCTTTGTTCATGCGATGAGCTATACGAACAAGATCTCCCCAACGATTTCCTTCAAAACCTGTTTCAAGTGCACATTCCTGAAGAATAACCTTTTCCATAAATTGAATAGAGTCATTGGTTGTTGTGCAAGTCGATGGGAATTCTACAGATTTCAAAGAAGCACGGCCACGAATTCCGGCATTGTCTCTCCATGGAGAACGATAATATGGATTATCAGAATTTCTTCCATCGAGATAGAATGGTGCAGGATAAGGCTTGCCTGGTCCATATCCACTTTGGTAAATAGAATCATTACCTACATTATCCCATTTAAAAGTGCCATTGATACCTTGATTTACCAAAGCATAAGCTAACTTTGGATATCCTGCACGGTTAGCAGCTTCTGCATAGCGAAGATGTAATAAGCCTGCACGATAAAGGAACAAACGTCCTTGTTGTTCAAAAGGTTTTGAACTATCATAATTGTACAAGTATTTTTGAACAACATACTGTCCGGGAGCAACTTGCTTGAACGATGAATTACGTCCACGTCCATCAAATTTAAATCCATTCTTCTGAACCTGGTTTTCCCATAAAGAATCAACAGCATAAGTAGAAGGCATTAATTGATATGTGCCTTTTCCTTCATTGGCGAATAAACTAATGAACGGATAAGTTGGTGCAAATGATTTGTCGTAACTCATAGTCCAGATCCATTCACATTTTGCTACATCGTTCTCTGCCGGAAGCTGGAACATGCTACACCAGCTATTGCGATAAGAATTAAGGTCATCCCACATATAGCGGATATAATAAACCTGGAAGGTATTTGGAGTTTCCCCGTCTTTCCATACCCATCCTCTGCACTTATAGCCATCGTTATTTTCTGCCGCACCCTTTTCTTCGTCTGTTGCTAGTATTTTACGATATTGAGTAGCAGCATCCAAATATCTACCATCCCATAAATATAAATCGGCCAGCACCAAATGTTTATTAATAAAGAATTTATTCAGCTCATATCCATCAAGTGTATATTGCACCAAAGGAGAATTCACGTAATCATCTAACGTAGGCAGACCTTCCATGCAAGTAATTAGCTTTTTAATTAATTCATCCAGTCCTATTTTATCTGATTCAGAGTACTTCTTAACATCCTCAATACTAACAATGGGATCTGTGATATACGGAACATTACCATACTGAATTCCTAATTGCAAATAAACATAACAACGCATAGCGGCAACATCCGAATAACGTTCGTTATATTGATCTTTTGTCAGTTTGTTAGACTTATACATAATATCAAAGTTTGCAAGTATATCATTGCAGTTTTGAATTACTGTAAAGAATTGGGTTGGATCGGCATATTTATTGTCAGAACCCGTGCGCTTCAGATTAATTTCCTGCAGGTCCTGAGACGCATTGGTTGTAACATCCATCAAGTCTCCACGAAGTTCATTCAACACAACCATTTGTTCAGCTAATCTCATAAAGCTTCCATATACACCTAATATTGCATTATCAGCATCAGCGGTTGTCTGGTAGTGATTCTCGTATTCAAGCACTTCTTCTACTTTTGCATCAACACAAGAGGTAAGAATCAGAGAAGAAGCAAAGAATAGCATCAAAATATTTTTTTTATATTTCATCTTTTCGTCTTTTTATAATTACTAATTAGATTACACATTACAATCCGATTTTCAGGCCTACATAAAATGTTCTAACCTGAGGTGTTGTAAATGCATCAATCCCAGCTCCAAGAGGATTTGTGCTGGCACAAATCTCCGGATCATATCCTTTATAGTTTGTTATAGTTAACAGATTCTCTGCTGCAGCATAGATCGTAATTCCTGTGAAGAGACCAGATTTAACAGGCAAATCATAAGATAATTGAACATTCTTGAGTTTCAAATAAGAACCATCTTCAATCCATCTGTCAGAAAAACGGGAATTCCCCATTGGATCACCAAATACAGCCTTAGGTATATTTGTATTCTGTCCTTCATATTTCCAACGATTTTGTACAGCTTCGGTCTGATTAGCATAGCCAGACATAGACTCTAACTCTCTGCGAGTATAGTTATAAATATCATTGCCTACAGAGTAAGTAAACAGCGCTGAAGCTTTAAATCGTTTCCATTCCAGATTGGTTGTTATACCACCAAAGAAATCAGGATTAGGATCACCAATAACCTGCATATCTTTCTCATCAATCAAATCATTACTGCTATCCGTATTTACAAATTTAACATCACCAGCTGTGAAAGGTAGTTTTTGTGTACCAACCGGATGATACAGCTGTTTTGCACTAGCTTCGGTTGAAGTTGTGTATATACCATCGGTCTTATAACCATAGAAAAGGCCTAAAGGACTTCCAACCTGAGTTATTATATTACCACCGGCAATACTGGTTTGATAAGCATTTCCATTTAGTTTCTTTATTTCATTCTTATAGAAAGAGACGTTCATACCCAGATCCCATTTTACCGAAGTATTAATCAATCGGACATTTAATGCAAGGTCAAGACCATTGTTATCCATTTCTCCACCGTTAGAGATATAAGTTGAGAAACCAGAAATTGGTGATACAGGTGAGTAAGTAATCATATCAGTAATTCTTGTCTTATATAAATCAGCACTAAAAGATAAGCGCTCATTAAGCAAAGACAAATCAACTCCGATGTTTAACTTAGCACTTCTTTCGGGTTTTAGATTTGTATTTACCAGATTTCCTCGTATCAAACCATAGTTACCCAGAAAATTTTGTGGAACATAATAACGGCGAGCAGAATAATTGCCGATGTCATCGTTGCCAGAGATAGAATAAGCTGCTCTTAACTTTAACATATCAAATGCTGAAATGTCTTTCATAAAATCTTCAGACGAAATAAGCCATGCTCCGGATATTGAAGGATACATCTGATACTTACTTATAGATTCGCCATAACGAGAAGAGGCATCAAATGAGGTTGTAGCGGTTAAGAAATACTTATTCCTTAAATTGTAATTCACATTGGCAAAATATGCAAGCCAATTCCATTTACCAATTGATCCCCCTGTTTGACGTAAAGTATTCAATCCATAATCCAAAGATGTAAAATTGTCACTAACAGAATTGTAACCCTTACCCCAGTCATCTTCTGCATTTGTGTTCAAATAACGTAAACCAACTGTAGCATCCAACGAATGATCATGAGAGAAATTATGGATATAATTAACCCGTGTTTCATTAAACAAGGTAAACAAACGTTCTACACGATGCTGAAGTTTATTAGTTACCAATGAGTTTGACAATGTATCATAAGGAATTCCTGTTCCCGGAAGAAATATTCTTTCACGATCTTTATTATAATGAACACCAAAATTAGTGCTGACTTTTAAATTTTTCCTTGGATTATAAGCGATATCAACACTTCCCATAAAACGATAATTTGAGTTTTCCTGTGTTACATTGTTTGCTATAGCTAGCGGGTTAGCTAAACCAAACATATCTACGTCTTCATAGTTTGGAGACATCAAATTATTCTGATCGTAAATATTTCCAGCCATAAACGGGGCTTTAACTAAAGAAGAATAAACAGGATTAGTAGCCATTATACCTCCTTCATCACGCAAATTCTTCTTTCCATAAACAAGACTCATATTGGTACGCACCTTCATCTTAGGCGAAAAATTAATTTCAGTATTTACTCGTGCATTAAAACGAGAATAGTCTGTACCCGCTATTAGGCCTTCATTTTGCAAATATCCGGCAGATAAAGCATATACTGCAACTTCATCACCACCGGTAACATTTAAAGAATAGTTTTGCTTGAAGCTCTCAGTAAACAATTCATCCTGCCAGTCTGTATTTTTATTATAACGATAAAAATCTACATTCCCTTCATATCCCCAATTTCTAAGAACCGGTATTTCCTGATTAACAAAAGCCAGGTTCTGAATTTGGTTTGTAGTGTATTTACCACTGCTTTGATACATATCTATAAGATATTTTTTCGCTGCACTCGCCCCAAGCATTGGTATCTTGTTTGGCTGCATATTCATGCCTGTCTGCAAATTAAAATTAATTTTGGTTGGCATTGATTTTGAACGAAGTGTCTCAATCAGAATAATACCATTAGCACCTTTTACACCATACAGAGAAGTTCCGTCTTTTATCACAGTCATTCGTTCTATATCTTTAACATCAATAGAACCAAATGGAGTAGAAATATAGTTTTGTATCAATGACGTTCCAAATGACTGACTTTCAACAACCATTCCATCAATAACTAGTAAAGGCTGATTGTTTGTATATATAGAATTAAAACCTCTAAGATAAAGGTTAGCTCCACTACCTTCTAAGCCCGAACGCATTATTGTATTAAGTCCGGCTACAGATCCCTGAAGTAGCTTTTCAGGAGTTGAAGCTATGCTGTTTAAACTTCCATGACTCAAAAAAGAAACAGAGTTGGTAAGATAAGCATTGTTTGTTTCCGCTAGCGGCATCAATACATCTTTATACACTGAATTAAAGCCACTTTCATATAAGCGGATTTCAATTGTTATATGGCCTTTTAATGCAACCTTCTTGCTTTGATACATCGGTCCACTAACTGATAGCTCAACATTATAAGAAGGAACTTTTATCTTAAACTCTCCCTTGTCATTAGTCATGGCTGCACTTACTCCCGGAAGAGAAATACTCATACCAGCCAAGGGTTTAAGGCTTCCGGCATCCAGCACTTTACCGGAAACATTTAATTCGCCTGCCGAAGTCTGAGCATTGCAAACTATACAGCAAAGAATAAATATCGACGAAAGCAATATATTTTTAAATTTTATCATAATGATTCTATTTTTAATTGTACAGAATGTATTTATCATTCACTAATTTTCGGCACAAGACGAATATAATCAAGGAATATCATACCATAATATTTCTCTGTATTCTTTGTTGCAGCAGGTGTATTACAAACATAGAATGTAGAATACCCCATTATAGGACACTGGAATGTATAAGGATCATCTGTCAGTACTGTTCCTACTGAACCGAAATCTCCTGTCAGATTCCTCTTTGTCAGTTGAGTTTCTTTATTTACTCCGGCATTGACCTCTCCAACAAATGCATACTTCTTCCATGAAGCGGTACCTGTATTTGTATCAAGATAGTTATTCAGGATCTTACCATCAGAATCACGAGCCAATCTAGGTTGACCAGGTAAAGAAATAAAGAGCTTTTGAGTCAGTTTCATTACAGAAGAACAAAATGCTTCCGGATCAAGTGGAGAATATGATGGGTCATAAGCATCTCCTTTATAATGTGAGGACATGTCATCATAAGTCTTCCAGTAAATATCATAATCCACAGAATAAAGCTTTACTAAATACGCAAGATAGAAATTAACAGCATCCGAATAGTGATTTGACTCATAATTATAATTATAAGTTATTGTTTTCTTGGTTCCATCTGCAGCTAGTGAATCTCTTGATTGTTGCAGCCATCCTGAAAACATAACATCATTTCCTCCGCTAGCCCATGTACGCACACGTTTCAAAACATAATCAGACCTGAGAGCTCCGTAAAGGCTTTCACCTTCAACAATAATTGTTTTAATTTTATTTTCTTTCATCACAATATTGGCTCCAGTCATTACTTTTACAGTACCATTCGAAGCTATATATTGATTGGACAGAGTAGCATTAGCTAAATCCACTTTCACACCATTAATAGATGTGTAAACTGTACCAATGGCATTTTTTGGCAAAAAGACAAGATCCTGAATCAATTCATCAGTAGCAATAGAATCCGTTACCTGCTGGCTACCACGTACCATGTATTTAGCATACTTCGTTTTAAGTGTGGAAAAGTTTCCATTATCAAGCAATACCATTGTATAAAGGGAATCTTCATTGGATAAAGCCATTTTATCAAGGTAATGATTCTTATATACCCAGGCTGTATCATAAAGAACATTTCCGTTTTCGTCAACACCAGTCTGAACACTTCTTTGTTTGTCCATAACTTTCTTAGTCATACTCAGCAACTCGTCAACCTGTGTATATTGTCCACGGATTGATTCCAAATATTCATATATATTCAGGTTCGGAATAATTGCATTATTTACAACATGAACAATTCCGTTATTGCAAAGCAAATCTTTTGAAGATGATATATTAACATTGCTTAAATCAAGGTTTTTACCATTTATCATCTTTATTTTGCTTAGAGCAGCTAATTGAGTTGAATTATATGTCAGATAAGCAATATGATTCTTTACTATGCTCTTTTTAACATCATCACTGGAATTAGCATAAGTTGAAAGAGCTGAATTAGAAGGTGCCAGAACTGTAAAATTGTTTGCAGACTGTAACAAGCTGTCATATCCTACAGCTTTTACCATTCCATAAAAGATACTTAAATCCGGATTTGACTGTATCGCTTCCAGGACATTGCCTGAAAGCGTTTTATCAATAATTGCTATATGATTATCCCACTGATCATTACATGATGAAAAAAATGTAGTGACCGAGAATAAAACAAATAACAGAGGTATTATATTTTTTGATTTCATATACATTATATTTATTTATTTATATTATTTACTGTCCATCAGGGAAAATCTGATTATCAAGAGTTCCATTTTCTATCCAGTCGCCATTCATCGCTATTTTAGGCCATTGCTGGTCTTCATCAACAGGAATAAACTGAATCATATCCCAGTCATTACCATAACCTTTACTACCACTCAATGCATCCAAACGAAGTATGTGTCTGCCTGTTGACAAAACTTTAATAGTTCCCATCAGTTTGCAGCACATTACACTGTTTACTTTCTTTGCATTATATTGTTTCCAGCCTTCAGATTCCATTTTATCACCGTCGAGAATTGTTTTTTCTGTGTTTTGCCAGTAAATAGGCATATAGGAAGACATATCAACAACTGTTGGTAAAATCTGGTCTTCCTGACCATCTTGTTTAAATGAAGTACGGAAAGTTGCAGGATTGGCACGTCTCCAGCTGATCCAAACTTTGTATGTACCTTCTACTAAAAGCGGCATTTTAAATTCTACCCACTGCATTACATTGGTACAAATTCTGAATCTCATCATATCGCCATAAACATATTGTCCTTTTTCGTTCCAGCTTGTTCCATTAGCAATATAAGTAACAGTTGGATTACTTTTACCACCCCAAGTCATTTCCGATAATTCTCCTGATAAGAATACCTGAGTAGTACCTGCCTTACGATAACCTTTTAAAGCTTTTATCTCTGGCATATCTGCCATATCCCAATAGACACGATATGCTTTACGCTTCTTTATTTCAATCTGACCTAAAATACGATGCATAACGCCATTTGTACATGTAAGGTCTGAATATTCACTATTTCTGTCAACCTGAATTCCTTCTTCATTTAACTGCCCCACTTTAAATTCATTAATAACAAGGAATTCATTATTCAACTGAAATGTAAGAGGTTGATTTTTTACTAATGTTGGCAAACTGGAAGTCGCCATTAAGTCTGTAACATATACTCTGCCACCAACGGTATGATAAGCGAGAAAATTATATAACAAGACTTTATCATCAGATATTGCAGGAGAATTCTTGCGTAAACGAACCAGAAGGTCTTCTACAGTCTTGATTCCTAAATCTTCAAAAGTCTTATTATCCTGAACAAAGAAGGTAAAGTACTTTCCACTTTCCTGAGTCTGAAGAGTTGAATTAAAATCAGCTGCAACAGCAATTTCTTTCATTAAAGAATACTCAGCATCGGGCAAAGCTGCAAATGTTTGAGCTAAAGTTAATTGTGCCGGCTTCAGCACATTATCAACAACATGGATGTAGCCATTTCCTAATAAAATATTTTTAGCAGTTATTCGTGCCTGTCGATTTACTTTTATATAAACGTCTCCGGCATTATCCACTTCTGTTTTAGTAGTCAGATAATCTCTGTTTATATTTGTAGATGGAAGACGTCCATCTACAAAATCTAAAGTCGAGATAGTGTCGTTTATTACATGAAATTTCACTATTTGTTCAGCTTCTTCTTTAGTCAGCCCTTCAAGTGTCTTACCTTTTTCTTTTAAATAATTGTCGATAGCCGCATTTGTTGGGGCAAAACAAGTATATGTTCCATAGGCATGCAACATACCACGATAATCTGCCTTATCAATAATCTGAAGAAACTCGGAAAGGTTTGCATCCTTATTCTCCATATATTCATCTATCATTTGCAAATCAGCTGTTTTGTACACTCCTTTCTCAAGCTCTGTTTCACAAGAGGATAATCCCGTTATCAAAGCCAAAACACAGAACAGCCATATTGGCAAACTAATGTTTATTAATTTATTTCGTTTCATAGCTTTATTTATTTTCACCATAGAATTCATTTTGTACTAGAGCCGGATTTGTTTCCAATTCTGATTTGGATATTGGAAGATAATGGCTCTTATGATTTTTATATTTTGTCTGAAGGCTGAATACTTTATCAGCAGGGGCACTATACACAGCTAACTGAGTCAAATAATCCAGATTTGTTCCTGCATAGTTATCACGTTTTGCCTGACGTAACACATCAAACCAACGTTTACCTTCGAAAGCAAATTCACGGGCACGTTCCTGCAGAACAAAATTCTCCAAAGTTTTACCGTCAAACTCTGTTTGTCCAAAAGTAAGATCGGTAGATTCTACAGCATTTGCTCTGACTCTGACTTTTTCTATACAAGCACGAGCTTCTTTTAAATATGATTGCTCTCCAGATTTAATACCTATTTGAGTTAAAGCTTCGGCTTTCATCAGCAAAACATCTGATAATCGGTATATAATCCAGTTGGCAGTCATCTCTGTTTCAGCTCTGAAAGTAGAGCCATCCAGTTCCTTACCAACATATTTCCATATATACCCATTTTTTGAAGCAAGATTTGAACGAATGTCATAATAAGAATTATCATCCTTTGACGTAGGAATATATATTTCTTCTGATAGCACATCTGTTTTGGCCATAACAGTAGCAACTGTTTGTGTCATCATGCTATAAAACGGATTAAGAATGTCAGTCTCAAATTGAAGTTCAAAAATACTTTCAATACTATTTCCTTCTGCATATACTTTATTATATAATGAAGCAACACTGGAAGCTGACGGATGATAAACAGTATCATTTTCCTCAACTGTAGCTCCTGTGGTTACTTCCATAGATCGGGAAACTGATACTAATGCATATTGTCCGGAAAGAATTACTTTATCACACATCTTTACACAATTTTCATAATCCTCTTTCCATAAATAAATATCAGCTAAAAGGGCATCTGCTGCATAACGGGTAATCCGTCCTTTGTTCTGGGCAGCATCCGTTCCATAGTTATAAGGAATATTAGCTTCTACTCTTCCTAATTGAGCTACTAGAGAATCTAAAATAACAGTTTGGCTAACTTTAGGCATACTCATCTTTTGTGAATTATCTACATAAGCTTCTAAAGAAAAAGGTACATCTCCAAAAGTTTTCACAAGATAAAAATACATCAAGGTACGTATAGCAACAGCCTGTGCTTCATACTCCTTCAATGCCTTTTCTGAAAATGAAGGGTCATTTGCCTGTGCATCTGGTGCATATTTTAAAAGAGTGTTGCACTGATTGATCGTTTTATAAAATGGAGTCCAGGAACAATACTTATTGTCAGAAGAAATTTCTCCTTCTATAATTCGTTGTATATTAGCATCAATCTTTCGGTTTCCCGATTGAATCATATCAGCTCTGGCCTCTCCCCAAAGAAACATTCGTGTTACCATATCCCCATTTAACATGGAAGAATAAAGACCTGTTGTAAAAGATGCAACATCTTCCTTTGTTTTCCAGTAATCTTGCCGGGGAACTCCATCTGTAGGTTTTAAGGCCAAATAGTCGTCACAGGAACTCAATATACAAAATTGAGTAAGTAGTGCGATACATATTATTATATATTTTTTCATATAGTTCTTTAATTAAAAGGTTAGAGATAATCCTAAAGTATATTCTTTACTACGTGGAGTTGTTGCATAATCATATCCTGTTTTGAAAGGATCACTACCACCTACTGAGACTTCCGGATCTTGTCCTGTATAATTTGTCCAAACGAATAAGTTCTGCATTGTCAGATAAATAGAAGCATCGTTTAAAAATGTTTTAGCTAACATTTTCCGATCGAAAGTATACTTAAATGTCAATGATTTAAAACGTAGGAAAGAACCATCTTCAATAAACCTGTCTGATCCCAGGTAATTATATCCTTTTTTATAAAGAGCCCTTGGAAGCAAACCTTCTGGTGCATCAGCCTCATTCTCATAAGAGTGCCTCCATCTGTTCAAGACTGCTGTACTTTGATTATTAAAGCTATACATATTCTCCATATTCATCTTAGCTGAATTCACAATATCATTTCCGTAGCGGTAGTTAAAATATAGATTCAGCGTAAAGTTTTTATATCTAAAACTTGGACCAAATCCTCCCTGAAACAAAGGATTGGCATTACCCAAATAAACGATATCCAGATAATCAATATTACCGTCATGATTCAAGTCTTCATATTTAGCATCTCCTTCCTGAAATTGATAGTCAATTGAAGGATACCCAAAGCGCATTTGCACCGGAACTCTTTCACCTGCATCATTATATGTAAATATTTTGCCTCCATTTTTATCACGGGCAATGGTCTGATCCTTATTCAAGTAAACACCATTATACTTATATCCATAAAATGAACCTAAAGGTTGGTCTATCTCAAATCGTCTGATATATGAACCATTTGCAGTACTTACTCCTGATTCCATTGGATATTGTTCTGAAATACTACGCACAAAGTTCTCATTACGAGCAATGTTAAAATTAAAGCTAAATGTAAAATCTTTCGTTTTTACCGGAGTAGTCATTACAGATAGCTCCCATCCCTGGTTATCCATAACTCCCACGTTCATATCAACAGAAGAGAAACCGGTTGATGTTGGGATGTCCAATCCATAAAAGAATAAGTCGTTTGTTCTTTTCTTATATAATTCAAAATCAACATTAAAACGATTATTGAATGCAGCAAAGTTTACACCAAAATTCTTCTGAATAGATCTTTCCCAACGGAGGTCTATTAATTCTAGATTATTGGGATAAGTCCCTGCGGAACCCAGATAATTATAATCATATATACCATAAGTACTGATATGACCAAAATCTGATTTTGGAGCATTACCATTTACCCCATAGCTGGCACGTAAGCTTAATTCATCAAGCCATTTTAATCCTTTCATAAAAGGCTCACCTGAAATTCTCCATCGGGCAGAGATACTAGGAAAACTACCCCAACGATAAGATCTACCAAAACGAGAGCTTCCGTCTGTACGAATGTTACCAGAAACGATATAACGGTCTAACAGACTATACTGAGCATTTGCAAAAAAAGAAACCGATCTGTTTTGTGAACTTCCTGAATAAATACCTAAAACACTTTGCCCGGCTACACGTGAAGCAATAGAAGGGTCCTTTAAATAAGGACTTGCATTATTACCTGTAGTAGACTTATAACTTGCAGAAGACTTATCGTTAGTAGATGTACCCAGCAAGACTTGTAAATCATGCTTTTCTCCTAAATTAGGAGTAAAAATCAATTTATTATAAGTTTGAATAGTGAAAGCTTCGCCATCAACATCATCAGCTCTGTTTACGCTTATTTCATTCCAGGGACGACCTGTAGCTGTTTGTGGCAAAAATGCATTGTTCTTATTATTCATAACATCAAAGCCTACATCAAACTGATAACGTAAGAAAGTGAACGGTGTCCAGACTAAAGTAAGATTCGGAATAATACGATCACTTATTGATTTATACAAGCCTTCATTAGCCATAGCTACAGGATTATAGATTCCACTTTGAGAAGTGGAGTTCCAGTATCCCTGAGGAGATTCTAATGGAGAGAAATAATTACCGGTTAACAGGCCTAGTGCGTTATATTCATAAACACTCATGTTTGGCATTTTTGTATAGGCCATTTCACCCACATCTTTACTGTTGCTCAAATAAGAGATATAATTACGATTATTTTCTCCGTGTGTATATGACATACTTGCCTGGAATTTAAGTTTTTCAGACACATTATAGTCTACATTTAAACGAGTTGAAATACGTGTAAAGTCTGTTCCTATTGTTGTTCCTTGCTGATTATAATAGCCAACAGAAGCTCTATACTGAGCCTTATCCCCACCCCCACTAATAGAAATATTATGGTCTTGTGTAAAACCAGTACGGGTAACTTCATCAAACCAGTTTGTATTTTGTCCGTAGTTATAAAAATAGTACGGATTATTAACATCATTAGCAAATTCCGGATATGTATTAGGATTAAATGCGATCCCACTATTCATCATTTCATCCTGTATCAACGTATTGTATTGATCACCAGATAATGTAGGAATACCTCTTGGTAATTTATCAATTGATCCTTTAAATGAATAAGAAACACGAGGCTTGCTAACTGCACCTCTTTTAGTTGTAATCTGTAAAACACCATTGGCTGCACGAGATCCCCAAATAGCTGTAGCAGCAGCATCTTTCAATACTGTTATTTCCTTTATATCATCCGGAGCAATATTCAACATCTGAGAATATTCTTCTTCATCAGCATTTGCAAAGTCAAAATCAGAAGAAATTGTTGTTTCATAAGGAAAACCATCCACGATAATTAATGGCTGTGAAGAACCATTAATTGAAGTGGTTCCACGAATACGTATAGACATACCTGCACCAGGAGTACCTGAGCTAGCAACAATATCAACTCCGGCAATACGCCCCTGCAATGCATCTTCAACAGAAGCACCTGTAAGTTCTGCTAAATCTTTAAGTCCTATAGTAGTAGCAGCAGTAGTTAAATCTCTTTCATTGATATTCATCATACCATTGCTTACCTTCTTGCGTCCAACAACAACAGCTCCTTCGATCATTACATCAGTCTGAACTAAAGCAATATCTACTTTTGTACGGTTATTAACAGTAAGAGTTTGTTTTTGAAAACCAGCATAAGTAACAACTAACTTATCTCCATTCTTCATATCAGACATCAAACTGTAATTACCATCCATATCTGTAACGGCATAACTTACCACACGCCCATCTTTGTTAATCAGTTGTATATTTGCACCTGGTAACGTCGATTTGTCTGATGTCGAAGTTACAACACCACGAATCATAACTTTTGATTGTGCAAAAGTTAAGCCCGGTAAGCAACTCAAAAAAATGAGTAAGAGATATATATAAAATACTCTTTTCATTGATTCATATATTTAAGGTTATTAATTCGTTGAATTTACTTTGAAAGTCAAATATCCATCTACAAGATGTATTACAGCTCTTGGTCCCATGACATTACTGTTGTTTACACCTCGTATCACCCCAGATGTACCAATTCCTTTTACCAGGATATTAGATCCTTCTTCTATATTTTTAGCCTGAAAAACAAGCTGACCATTAACTTTCGTAGCTTCAGCGTATGTCTTTACTCCAACTAAATCAGCAGATGAATCATTCACCTTATAAAGTGTAGCACATTTGCTTGTTACATAATTCCCAGGAATGAAACGGCTTAATCCATCATCCGAATATACAGTACCTGAAAGTATTTGTGAGCTAACGAAATTTACTGCCTGGGCCCATTCTTTATCTTTGGTTACAACAACATTTGCTAATGCTGGAAGATTTCCAGCAGCTACTGCTGCATTAACCTGTTCATTAGTAGGTATCAGAATTGTATAATACCCTGAAGCATTAATACTTGGTGAAACAACACTTAATACCTTGTCCCAATATTTTTTAAATTCAGATGTTTGTGCAGGATTAGCTGCAAAATAATTAGCAACAAACGTTGTAATAGACTGATCCTCCCAACCTGCTGCTGCTGCAGGGTTACTATTTCTTGGACTATATTCCAATAATTTGTCTATAGCAAAAACTTGTCCATTATTTAATGTAGCAATTGGCGTGATAGTTACCCATTCACTATCCAAAATATTGCCCACTGCCTGGACTTTGCCATTCTTGAATCGGATCATATCTCCATAATCATTCACGGCATAGCCAAATCCATCATAGCCAATAGAAGAGTTTCCATTGAAATCTACAATCGCACTATTTATATCATTATTTTTGATACGTTTAAACACGCACATACGAATAAGACGTTTCAAACGATCAAGTGCTGTACCACTTTTTATACTTGAATTAGAAAAACGGTCACCAACTGCTGACTGCGTAACATCATAAGCAAAGCCGTCCCTCTTTAACAATTCATCTGAAGGTAACAATATTGTATAATTCTCTTCTGTATAACCAGATAAAGGGCTCTTTAAAAAATCTGTATACAAATCATTAGCATACAATCCTGTAAGAGCTATATTTAACCATGAATAAGCAGGGTTAAGCAAAATTTCAGAATAAACTGTTTCAAAATATCCACTCTTAATTACATGATCAATACCATAGAAAAAACCGTTGCTCGCCATTTTTTTCTCAATAATACCACTTTCATTAAAAGTTTTTCCTGAAGCACCCTGCTCATTAAAAAATTCACTATTAGCATTTTGCGCAGTTGTATACTGACTTGGCCATATTATACCATCACTCATATGAGCTTTTAAGAAATACGTTAAAGTAGCAGTCGGAAGTTCTGAAATTGATTTTGCATATTTCAAAAGCTTATTTTGAACAAACTCATTCACAGCCTCATTAGATGGAACAAACATAGTATATCCATCTCCTTCATCAGATGCACCTGAAACACCAGAATAAAGTTCAACATTTGGAGAAAAAGGTAGTGAAGGATACGCCTTTACATATAAATCTACAATATTACTATCCGGATATAGGGTTTTGTAATACTCTGTAAAGGTATTGGTCTGAGTATATTTAGCAAATTGATAGGATCCATCAGAGGTCTTATGATCAAGAAGAGCCTTAAATGCTGAATAATTATCGTTCTTCAACATTTCATCGAAGTTATTAAGTGGGAGCGATACAGAATTAACTTCATGAATAACTCCATTTTCAGAATAAAGGTCACTTTTTACAATCTCTCCGCTTAGTACATTCTGACCAGAAAAGTTCGTTGAAAAGAATGTATTATAATCACTTGATGATAAATGATTATTTGTAAAGTATGAGTTTGTCAGAATTGGAAGATACTTGTAATTATGCACTTCTGTAGAAAATGTTCCATTATGTGCATTTGCATCTATTACCCATTCTGTTTTACCGTTTACATTTTCCTTATAAATTGTTTTATAATAAGGAGTACGCTTTTTATAAGAAGCACCTGCAGACCACTGAGAAGTTGTTAACACATCTCCTAAATGCTCTAATGCATATTTATTATACACTAAAGAATAACTTACTATCTGGTTTGCTACAGATTTAGGTATATCTTTAACCGAAGCATAACCTTTTTCTTTAAGAAACTTAGCAAAAGCTTCATCATTAGGAGCAAAAACAGTATAGTTACCTGAGCCTTTCAAGACCTGACTATAAAGAGTTTTGTCCACACACTCTAAATAATTAGAGAAACGTCCCTCACTTTGCAAAGTCTGGTATATTGGATCTTCTAACCAAGAGGGTCTGTCGTAGTAAGAATCAAAATCCTTACTACACGATCCAAAAAATAAAACTAAAATTGAAAATAATAGTAGCTTTTTTATTCCGTATTTTATAACAGAATCTTTCACTCCTATTGATTTGAAGCAACCTATATAAAAAGATTTTTGTTTCTTTAAAGAAAAACAACTCCCTCTTTTAAGGTAATAATTTTCTTGTTTCATAGCATAGTAGATTATATAATTTAAATAAAAAACACGTTAGTTGAATATTTTCTATTCCAGATCAAGGTTATTACAAAAAAGTACACAATAACGATTACTAGATTTACAGCTCAGTAGTGAAATAGCAATAGAACCATTACATTAACTGAATTAAACATACCATCATCGATTTTCACATTTTTTTGAATTACAAAAATAGATTATAACATTATTTTATGGAATGTATTATCGTACAAACACATGTAAAATATATCAGAAAAGGGCTTTTTGCCCAGTTTAATACTTAATAGAGCTGCAAAAACAGCTGAATAACATTTGTAATTTTACAAAAAAGCGTTAGCCTATTAATTTAAAAATGCATACATAAATTCATATATAATTCGTCATATAAAAAAGTTTTTCTTATAGAAATAAATCCAAGTAGAAGGGTAATAAGCGTAAAAAAAATAATTAATCTAAATATATTAAAGTAAATATTCATCAGTCTCTTCTTGCTTTCTTAACCCCTTAAAAGTGTTATCGCAGAATTTATGACATCAGAACTAAAAGTCTTTTTTAAAATAAATAGAGCATTTATAAGAATATAGCTCCAGAATATATTCAAAACCATATCTTTTATATTTTTGTTATATAGATATTTATCATTTTGTTATAAAATAATAGAATAATACCTATATTTGCATTATAACAAAGGTAAAATCCAAAGGATGAAACAAGAAAATGCTTCCGTATTGATAATTTATACTGGTGGAACAATAGGAATGATTGAGAATGCTGAGACTGGTGCTTTGGAAAACTTCAATTTCGAGCAATTACAAAAACATGTCCCAGAACTTAAAAAGCTGGACTTCAAGATTGATTCCTGCCAGTTTAATCCACCAAGAGATTCCTCAGACATGGAGCCTGAGGCATGGGCTGATCTTTGCAGAATCATCTATGAAAATTATCGGAAATATGACGGATTTGTAATCCTTCATGGCACAGATACCATGGCTTACACGGCATCAGCTCTTAGTTTCATGCTGGAAAACCTCAACAAACCTGTAATTCTTACTGGCTCTCAACTTCCTATCGGCGTGCTTCGTACAGATGGAAAAGAAAATCTGATGACGAGTCTCGAAATTGCTGCGGCAAAACGCAGGGGAAAACCGCTGGTTCCTGAAGTTTGTGTTTTTTTTGAGAACCATTTAATGAGAGGAAACAGGACAACTAAGATTAATGCAGAGAACTTCAATGCATTTCGTTCTTACAACTATCCGGCACTGGCCGCAGCAGGTATACATATTAAATATGAACCTTCACTGATTCATCATTGCACAAACGGCAGACCTCTTACTCCACACCTTTCAATGGATACAAATGTAATGATCCTTAAACTATTTCCGGGCATTCAGGAAAATGTGGTTGCTGCAACTCTTGCCATCCCAGGATTAAAAGGTGTAGTTCTGGAGACTTACGGATCGGGAAATGCTCCCAGAAGTCAGTGGCTTATCAACCAACTTATTGCGGCAAATGAACGAGGAATCGTTATTGTTAACGTCACCCAATGTAGTGCAGGTACTGTAGAAATGGATCGTTACGAAACAGGCAAACAATTACTTGATGCTGGAATTTTAAGCGGATATGACAGCACAACAGAATCTGCCGTAACCAAACTAATGTTTCTTCTGGGACACGGACTTCCTCCTGATGAAGTGCGACAAATGATGAATATTTCCATTGCCGGAGAAATTACTATCAATTAATCTGTTTCTGAAAAAATATCGGTACTTTTGCAATTATATATAATTATAATTGCAAAAATGGCAAAAGACAAAACCGTATATGTGTGTTCGAACTGCGGACAAGATTCTCCCAAATGGGTAGGCAAATGTCCCTCTTGCGGAGAATGGAATACGTACGTTGAAGAGATTGTTCGCAAAGAGGTTGCCAATAAACGCCCAACTTCGGGTATTGAAACACCAAAAGCCAAACCTATATCTTTATGTGATATTGTTACATCCGATGAACCTCGTATTGATTTAAAGGATGAAGAGTTAAACAGGGTACTGGGTGGCGGACTTGTTCCCGGTTCATTGGTACTTATTGGTGGGGAACCCGGTATTGGTAAATCTACCCTGGTATTGCAAACAGTACTCCGCATGCCCGATCGCCGCATTCTTTATGTTTCCGGTGAAGAGAGTGCACGCCAGCTTAAACTTCGTGCCGACCGAATTAAGCATACTTCGTCCGATTGCCTGATTGTTTGTGAAACTTCATTAGAACAAATTTATACTCACATCAAGAATATACGTCCAGAACTGGTTATTATCGATTCTATTCAGACCATTTCCACAGAAACCATAGAATCATCTCCAGGTAGTATCGGACAAGTGCGCGAATGCTCGGCTTCTATCCTGAAATTTGCTAAAGAAACTAATACTCCGGTGATACTCATCGGTCATATAAATAAAGAAGGCAGCATTGCCGGACCAAAAGTACTGGAACATATTGTAGACACTGTGCTGCAATTTGAAGGAGATCAGCATTACATGTACCGCATTCTTCGTTCCATAAAGAATCGCTTTGGAAGTACTTCCGAACTGGGTATCTATGAAATGAGACAGGATGGATTGCGTCAGGTTAGTAATCCGTCGGAACTTTTGCTATCGCTCGACCATGATGGAATGAGCGGAGTAGCCATTGCTTCTGCTATTGAAGGAGTTCGTCCGTTCCTTATTGAGACACAAGCACTTGTCAGCTCGGCAGCCTACGGAGTTCCTCAGAGATCTGCCACAGGTTTTGATCTTCGCCGCATGAATATGCTACTGGCTGTACTTGAAAAACGAGTGGGATTCAAGTTGGGACAGAAAGATGTCTTTTTAAATATTGCCGGAGGCTTAAAGGTTAACGACCCTGCCATCGACTTATCGGTAATCAGTGCCATTCTTTCTTCAAATATGGATACAGAGATTGAAAGAGAAGTCTGTCTGGCCGGAGAAGTTGGTTTATCAGGAGAGATTCGTCCGGTAAACCGTATTGAACAACGAATTGGTGAAGCAGAAAAGCTGGGATTCAAACGGATGATTCTTCCCAAACATAATTTGCAGGGACTAGACAAAAAGAAAATAAATATAGAACTGGTTCCGGTAAGAAAGGTCGAAGAGGCATTCCGTTGCCTATTCGGTTAAAACAAAAATAGCTATGATACAAGAGATACAACTAAGAATATTACCGGAGATTGCGGCCAATGAACAGCGTTTGAAAGAATATCTTTCAAAGGAGAATGGAATTTCCCTGAAACAGCTCAATGCAGTTCGCATTTTGAAACGCAGTATTGATGCAAGACAGCGTACTGTTTTCGTGAATCTGAAGGTTCGTGCCTACATTAATGAAATGCCGGCAGATGACGAGTATATACATACAACCTATAAAAAAGTAGAGAATGCTCCACAAGTAATCGTTGTTGGGGCAGGCCCTGGCGGTCTTTTTGCTGCTCTTAAGCTGATTGAGGAGGGAATAAAGCCTATTATCGTGGAACGTGGTAAGAATGTGCGCGATCGTAAAAAGGATATTGCCCTCATTTCACGTGAACATATTGTTGATCCGGAGTCAAACTATAGTTTTGGTGAAGGTGGAGCCGGTGCTTATTCAGATGGAAAACTATATACCCGCAGCAAGAAACGTGGTAACACAGACAAGATTCTGAATGTATTCTGCCAGCACGGTGCAAGTACTTCCATTCTGGTGGATACTCATCCACATATTGGTACGGATAAATTGCCGGGAGTCATTGAAAAGATGCGTAATACCATTCTGGAATGTGGCGGCGAAGTGCATTTCGAAACACGAATGGACGCTCTGATTATAGAAAATAACGAAGTAAAAGGTATAGAGACAAATACCGGGAAGACATTATTGGGCCCGGTTATTCTGGCTACCGGTCACTCGGCACGCGATGTATATCGCTGGTTGGCAGCCAATAATGTAGACATTGAAGCAAAAGGTATTGCTGTGGGTGTACGTTTGGAACACCCGCAAATGCTGATTGACCAGATACAGTACCATAACAAAAACGGTAGAGGTGATTATCTTCCTGCAGCAGAATACAGTTTCGTTACTCAGGTTGAAGGCAGAGGAGTTTATTCATTCTGCATGTGCCCGGGAGGTTTCGTGGTACCTGCGGCAAGCGGCCCGGAACAAGTGGTAGTCAATGGTATGTCTCCATCCAACCGTGGCTCAAAATGGAGTAACTCGGGTATGGTCGTTGAAATCCATCCCGAAGATTTCCCTGAATATGCAAAGTATGGTCCGTTAGCACTGATGGAGTTTCAGGAAGAGCTGGAGCATCAATGCTGGATGCAGGGAGGTAGACGCCAGACAGCACCAGCACAACGAATGGTCGATTTCACCAAAGGAAAGTTAGGATCTTCCCTACCCGATTCTTCTTATAGTCCGGGATTAGTATCTTCTCCGCTTCACTTCTGGATGCCACAGTTCATTACCAAAAGGTTATCACAAGGATTCCAGCAATTCGGGAAGTTCTCACACGGATTCCTGACTAATGAAGCAACTATGATCGGTGTAGAAACACGAACCTCTTCACCGGTACGTATAATCCGTGATTCGGAATCATTGCAACACATCACCATTAAAGGATTATTCCCTTGCGGTGAAGGTGCAGGATATGCCGGCGGTATTGTTTCTGCCGGGATAGATGGTGAACGATGCGCCGAGAGTGCGGCAAAATATGTGCAGGCAATCTAAAAAATTAATTGTAAACAATATAGGTTATGGAGAATTTAGAAATTGCAATTATTGATGCAAATACGCTTACCTGCGTTGGCTTGAGAAATTTGCTGGAAAAACAACTGCCCAAAGCCGTCATTCGTTCTTTTGAAGATTTTCCTACATTTGCCGATGACACACCGGATATGTACACTCACTATTTCATATCCTCACAAACCTATATTCTTTACAATCCTTTCTTCCTTCCACGTAAAGAAAAAACTATTATAATGATGCATGGAGCAGGGAATCATACGTTTCCTGCTTCCAATCATATTATAAATATATTCCTTCCTGAAAAGAAACTGACCACGGAACTGATGAAGTTCTTTTCTCATAAATCGAGTGAAATGGAGAAGCTTCCATCGGATGATGAGCTTTCGGCCCGTGAAATCGAAGTATTGATTCTTGTAACTAAAGGACTCATAAACAAAGAGATTGCAGACAAGCTCAATATTAGTCTCACAACCGTTATCTCTCATCGCAAGAATATCACTGAAAAGCTCGGTATAAAGTCGGTTTCCGGATTAACAATTTATGCCGTGATGAACGGATACATTTCTCCCGATAGTATATAAAATCCCCATAAATGAGGATTGTGTTGTTTTTTTAATAGTCCGTACTTTGCAGACGAATTAAAAAACTACACAAATGAAAAGGAACATATTACTATTCTTTATTCTATTACTAACCCAAAACTTACTGGCAAGTGATCTTATTCCAAAGGATTCTACCAATAGCGTTAAGATAAAAGAGATTATAGTTACCGCTTCTCCAAAAGAATCCAAGCATTTTCGTCAACTTTCGGTTACTGTTTCAACAATCTCTCAGCATGAGATGCAGGCATACCAGATAAACTCACTGAAAAGCATGAACGGGATTGTTCCAAACCTCTTTATTCCCGATTATGGTTCCAAGCTGACTTCCGCCATTTATATCCGCGGAGTAGGTTCCAGAATAAATACTCCTTCTGTTGGACTGTATGTGGATGATATCCCTTATATCGATAAATCAGCATTCGACTTCAGCTTTTCGGATATTGAAAACATTGAAGTTTTGCACGGACCACAAAGTACTCTTTACGGAAGGAATGCAATGGGCGGACTTATCAAGTTACACACGAAATCTCCTTTTGCTTATCAGGGAACTGACCTGAATTTAAGTGCCAGTACCTACGATAGCTATTCCGCTGCATTAACTCATTATCACCGGGTTAATGATAAATTCGCCTTCTCTACCGGAGGATTCTATGAAAAGAGTGGTGGATTCTTTGAGAACACTTACCTGAACAAAAAAGCCGATCCGCTTAGCAGTGGCGGTGGAAGAATACGCAGTATCTGGTTACCAAAGGATAACTTAAAACTTGATTTGAATGTAAGCTACGAATACAGTGATCAGGGAGGATATCCTTATGCCATTTACGATAGTTCAACAGATAAAATTGGCGATGTTTCCACAAACAGAGAAAGCAAATATTACCGTGGATTACTCAATGCAGGGCTTAACATAAGCTATCAGGCCAGAAACTATATCATGAATGCTGCCACCGGTTTTCAAAACCTAAAGGACAGAATGTATATGGACCAGGATTTCACTTCCAAGGATTATTATTCCATTACTCAAAAACAAAAGCAAAATACCATTTCCGAAGAGATAACTTTCCGTTCCTTCGAGAATGAACGATACGAGTGGACCTGCGGAGCCTTTGGCTTTTATCAATCACAAAAGACTAATTCTCCTGTTTATTTCGAGAAAGACGGCATTTCCATGATTCAATCGGCTATGGATGCAGCTATGGCAGGACTGCCGATGACTGTTAAACTAACCGATGCCTCAATGCCTGTATATGGAAATTACAATACTCCTTCTTTAGGAGCAGCACTCTTTCATCAATCTACTTACAATGATTTCCTTATTAAAGGGTTATCTGCAACAGTAGGCTTACGACTGGATTATGAGAAATTAAAGATAACGCACAGCACAAATGCAACCATGAATGCTGTTATGACAATGCGTGGAAAGACAACTGACGCTTCACGAGTGGTTGATATTCATGGTAAAGTTGATGATGATTATTTGCAATTGCTTCCAAAGTTTGCACTTAAATATGATTTTCCTAATAATAAAACAGGTAATGTCTATGCTTCAGTAAGCCGTGGATTCCGCTCTGGTGGATATAACTTCCAGATGTTTGCTGACCTTGCACAAGCTCAGTTAATGGGTAGTTCTTCTACTGCCTTAACAGACGGAGATGTAGCTAAAGCAATAACCTATAAGCTCGAATATACATGGAACTATGAAGTGGGAACACACCTTTCTTTGCTAAACAATAAACTAATAGCCGATGCTGCTGCCTTTTACATGGATACCAGAGACCAGCAGGTGGTACGTTTTGCAGATAGTGGCTTAGGACGAATGACCGTGAATGCCGGGCACAGTGCCAGTCTTGGTGCAGAAGCCAGTATTCGTGCAACAATTACCAATGCATTTAGCCTGAATGCTGCTTACGGATATACTCATGCCACTTTCAAAGATTACGTCAGCAACCAGAAGAACCAGGCAGGAGAGCTCATTTCTGTTAGCTACAATGGCAATTATATTCCAATGGTTCCTCAGAACACCTTCAGCCTTGGTGCTGAATATGGCTTTTCATTCTCGAATAGTCTGATTAGCAGACTAACCTTTAATGCACAATATAACGGAGCAGGGAAAATATACTGGACAGAGAATAATGACGTGACACAAAAATTCTACGGAATTCTGAATGGGAAAATAGGAGTTACAATGAAGAAAGTGCAACTTGATTTATGGGCCAGAAATATGTTAGACGAGTCTTATGCAACCTTTGGCTTTGTATCAAGCGGAAAAACCTTTATGCAAAAAGGGAAACCAGTACAAGCAGGAATAGACTTGCGTTACAGATTCTAATTGACTTAAACTAAATATAGCTATTTCTTTTTTCTGATTAGAGAACCACACTATTGAAGATAGGGTACGGATATTGTTCACTTACAGAACCTGAGTAAAAGAACAATATTAGATACTATTCTTTAATAGCTGTGGTTTCTTTTTCTGCAGATTACTGATTAATTGCTCCGCAGGAAGGACATTCTCCTTTATCTTTCATCAGCGCTCCACACTTGCCACACCGGTATTTATACGTCATTCTTCCATTAACCTTCTTCATAAGGAGGTAGAAGAAATAAGCCAGAAACAGGTAACCTATGTAAAACGATGTAGCAATTATAAAGAAGAAATAGCAGAAAATACAGCAAGCTGCCAATCCCATCAAATACAAGAAAGCAGAGGAAGGAGAAAGCTGACGGAACAATTCTTCGAGCGAAGCCAGAAATACCACGATAAAGGCCCATATACTCAGCACAAATACAGAAAGTATAAAGGGCACCTTAAATGGGCTCAGCGTAGGATTAAAGTAAAAATGTTGCCACGTTTCCGGAGCAAACATCTGCATACTCTCATAAATGGTAGCAGAGAAAGCCAGGAGAAAACAAAGCATCAACGGATATACACTGTTGATATCGTTAAAATAAACCAGCATGAGCTTCTTTTTCCGATAAACCCGGAAAAGATAGATAGCCAATACAAGTGTTACAATAATCAGAGAATAAGAGGCGTGGGTATGACTAAACACAAAAATAGCCTGAGAACCGGGATTAACGGGAACAAAGTTATTAACAATCGTTGATTCGTGAACCCATCCTTGGGTTTTCTGATCACGGGCTACTTTTACCCAGACAGAATCCACCGTATCCGATGGCTGTACCATAAACTCGGCCACTACTACCCTATCTCCTTTGGTTATGGTTACAAACTTATCCTTAAAGGGAAGTTGTGCAAGCTTAACCGTATCCGACCAGGCCTCGAGGTTCTTATTCAGCGTATAGTGATAATGGTATAACTGATAAAGAGAATCTTTCGATTTATCAGAAATCTCCTCTTTATCTATTTTTGGTTCGGTATACTTACAGGAATAAAAAGTAACAGAGAGAAAAAGCGTAAAAAAGAGTAAGAGACTATGCATGACAAAAAGCAATTCAGTTCCTCTAAAAGCATTCAACAGCGACATAATCGCCTTTTTATGTAGAAAATCTTGCTCTTTCCTTTTCATGATTCTAATTATTCATTAATCACTTTCATCTCACAATTTTTGCAATCAAACGATAAACGGAACTTTTTATCCTTGTACGTAAGATAATACGGCTCGGTATAAGGAGATTTTTCTCCCTGATGAGTAGGACAATATCCCAGATTATAGCGAATGCAATGCTTGCAGAACATTAAAGCAGCACCTTCTACCGGAGTTTTTTCGAATGCCGGTTGTATTTCCTTCACACCATGATCTCTGTAGAACGTTACGGCCTCAGCATTCATCACGTTACCCAGATATGTGAGCTTGTTTAACGGGAAAGAATGAGTAGTAGGCTGTATTTTTCGTACAGAACGGCGGTAGTTGATTTTCCGGGTCTGCAGCAGCTTATCAATAGTTTCACGTCTTAGTTCGGCCAATACCGAAGCAGGGATGAACCAGTTTTCCTGAAAGTCCACATCAATCCGTGAAGCTTCAAACGGAGTATTTCCCAGTTTACCCAACTGATTGCGGAGATTATCTTCTTGCGGAGTGCGAGCAAGCTCTTTCTCACGAGGGAGTGTAACGCTTACAGCATTTCCATCCTCGTCTTTCGCAGAGAGTGTAAAGCCAAAATTATTTTCGGCGAGGCACAATTCCACATCAATCTTCCGTTCTGAAGATTTACGCGTCAATAGTTTCTCAAATTCCTGATCGAAATTGCGGTAAAGCACCGTGCGGGGCTTCACATTCGGCATTTCGTGAGGAAAGAGTTTGTTAGTCTCTACCTTGTTGATACGAAAGCCGGAGAGTTCTCCGTGCTCATTAATAAAGCAAACACCATCACCGTTATTGAACGACTTTACTCCTGCCACTGTGAGGTAATTTCCACGCAACTCTTTCACCGTGCCCATCTCCTCACCCAAAGATTTAGGAGTGTCCATTGATGATATCTCTTTGGAACGGTTGAAAAGGAAATAGTTAGTGAAACCACGGCTAAAGCTTTTATCCAGCTGTGGAGTAAATTCATACTTGCAATGTCCGGAAGAAGCCCGGATATATTCTGGTCGTTGCGCAAATATCTCGTCCAGTTTCTGACGATAATAGGCAGTTACATTCTTTACGTAAGTTACATCTTTGAGTCGTCCTTCTATTTTCAGTGAAGAAACACCGGCGTCGAGCATTGCTTCCAGATTGTCCGACTGGTTAAGATCTTTAAGTGAAAGTAAGTGTTTATTGCGAACAATCACTTTTCCGGTGGCATCTACCAGGTTAAACGGCAAGCGACAAACCTGTGCACACTCTCCCCTGTTGGCGCTTCGGCCAAAAAGAGCCTGACTGATGTAACACTGTCCGCTATAGCTCACGCATAAAGCACCGTGAACAAAAGCTTCCAAAGGCACATCTGTGGTTTGATGTATTTTCTTTATCTCTACTAACGACAATTCACGGGGAAGTACCACCTGTTCAAATCCGGCATCGGCCATGAATTTAACTTTTTCAGGCGTGCGGTTATCACACTGTGTACTTGCATGCAGAGCAATAGGTGGCAGATTCATTCGGGTTATAGACATATCCTGAACAATCAGCGCATCAACTCCCACTTTATAAAGATCCCAGATAAGCGTTTCGGTTTCTTTCAGCTCCTCATCATGAAGAATTGTATTGACCGTAACATAAATCTTTGCATTATACAAATGGGCGTGCTCCACCAGCGTAGCAATATCTTCCAGAGAATTTCCGGCAGCAGCACGTGCACTGAACTTAGGCGCTCCAATATACACTGCATCTGCACCATGATTCACCGCTTCGATACCACACTCCAGATTCTTTGCCGGAGCCAGCAGTTCTATTTTTCTTGGCTTCATCATTTAATATCGTCAATATTAAACGGAGTTTCCTGATATACAAAGTAATTGAGCCAATTAGCAAACAACAAATTGGCATGACCACGCCAACGAACCAGCGGCTCGTTATCAGGGTTATTGTCACGATAATAATTGCAAGGGATCTGAATATCGAGTCCTTTGGCAAGGTCGCGTTTATACTCTTCATCAAGCGTAAGAGGTGAATATTCCGAATGTCCGGTTACGAAGAACTCTCTTCCGTTTCTTCCCATAACCAGATACACTCCGGCCTCATCCGACTCTGAAAGGATTTCCAGTTCGGGCACCTTCAAAATATCTTCCCTGCGAATTTCCGTATGGCGGCTGTGAGGAACATAGAACACATCATCAAAGCCACGGAAAATAGGGTTAAGCAAATTCTCGGGAGTATGATTAAACACACCAAACATCTTTTTATCGAGCGGGTACTTAGGCACACCGTAATAATGATACAGTCCGGCTTGCGCAGCCCAGCAGATATAAAGTGTAGATGTAACGTGAGTTCTGGCCCAATCAAAGATTTCCGTTATCTCGTCCCAGTAAGTAACGTCCTGATAGTCCATTTGCTCCACCGGAGCACCGGTAATAATCATACCATCATACTTCTCGTTTTTCATATTTTCAAAGTCCTCATAGAAAGTCATCATGTGTTCTATAGGAGTATTCTTTGAAGTATGGCTTTTCAGCTTCATAAACAAGACTTCCAATTGGAGTGGCGTGTTGGATAACAGGCGAATCAAATCGGTTTCTGTGGTGATCTTTATCGGCATCAGATTGAGAATCACAATCTTAAGTGGACGAATATCCTGCTGACTGGCGCGAGAATTATCTATCACAAAGATATTCTCTTCCTTCAACAGTTCAATAGCAGGTAATTTATCAGGTAAATTTAACGGCATCTTCTTAACTAAAATTTTAATATCAACTGCAAAAGTAATCATTTCCAAGATATCTTATTCAGATTGCCCGACTAATTAATCTAAACATAATTCATAATTAACCATTTATAAAGGTTAGTTTAATCCAGAACCGAGCAATTATTATTATTAGGGTCGGGAGGCTGTGATATTAAGGTCGGGAGGTTAAAATATCAGAGTCGGGAGGATATTCATTTATGGTCGGGACCCTAACAGTAATTATTCAGGGATAAATGGTTAATTTTCCTAGGGAAAAGTATTAGCTAATGGTATTAAATTGATTAAATTAGTAGCGTGATCAGTGAACAATGTGAAGAGAACTGCGTTATCTATCACAAAATAAATGATAATCAACCATTAATAAACAGAGATATGAAAATATTATTTGTACTTACCTCCCACGATGAACTGGGAAATACCGGACATAAAACCGGATTCTGGGTAGAAGAATTTGCAGCACCATATTATACCCTGTCTGATGCTCAGGCTAGTATCACAATTGCTTCGCCAAAAGGCGGACAACCACCGATTGATCCTAAAAGTGAATTGCCCGATTTTCAGACACCGGCCACTGTGAGGTTTTATAAAGACGAAGCGCTGAAAGAAAAACTTGCTCATACGCTGAAACTGAGCGAAGTGAACCCGGCAGATTATGATGCTGTTTTTTATCCCGGCGGACATGGGCCACTATGGGATTTGGCAAACGATAAAAATTCCATTAAACTGATTGAGGATTTTTATGCTGCCAGTAAACCTGTTGCATTTGTATGTCATGCTCCAGGTGTACTTCTCAACGTAAAAGCTCCTAACGGTGAACCATTGGTAAAAGGCAAAGAAGTTACAGGATTCTCCAATTCTGAAGAAGAAGCCGTACAACTGAACAAGATTGTTCCGTTCTTGCTGGAAGATGAAATACAAAAACTAGGCGGCCATTACAGTAAAGGTCACGATTGGGGCACGTACATCAGGAAAGATGGCTTACTGATTACGGGACAAAACCCAGCCTCATCTGAAGCTGTAGCCAAGGAATTACTGAAAGTATTGCACTAAAAGCTACTTTTTTACTCAAAAAAGTGAGGGTAGAGCCGAAAAGTGAGAGATGAGTGAGGGATAAACTTGCATCCCTCACTTTTTATTTTACTGTAAATAACTGGTTTAATTGATTTTGGTGAGGGAGTGAGGGATGAAAAAAATAGTTTTGTTTTCAGAGAGAAAATGAAAAAGAAAACAAATAAAGCAAATACAAAAAAATGCTGTAACTTTGCAGAAAATTTACAAGAGTTATGAAAAAGAAAAAGAGTAATCCTTTGATGGATTATGTAAAGGCTGCTCGTCTTGGAAGCAGGGAAGCGGAGATTGAACAACACGGACACCCGATAAACTATCGGAAAGTAGTACCTTCGAAGAAGGCGTACAACAGAAAGAAGAATAAGGCAGACGATAAGGGTCTGCCTTATTTGTTTTTATGCAATTTGGTAATGAATAACTAGCAACTCATTTCTCCTGCATTTTTCTTAGCAGAGAGTAAGTTATAAGCACCTTTAATAACCACCTTGGTAGTATTTACATCAAAATCTTCCGGTAATACAACCTCTGTATAACCACTATCGGTAACACCTTTACGAACTTCAATCATGCGATATTCAGTAAATGATTTCCCATTTTCCTGCTTATTCTTATCGAAAACAAAGATATAATCTTTATCATCAAAGCTAACAATAGCTTCCGAAGGCAAAGCGGTTACTTTATTACCAAATGTTTCGATAGCAGCATTTACATACATTCCGGGAATAACATTCTTACATTTGCTCATCACATTGGCATAAACTTTATAAGTTTTGTCTCCACTTACTGATTTCCCGGTTTGGAACACAATAGCTTCGTGCTGATCTGATTCATTATTGATAAGGAAGTTTATTTTTTGTCCTTTTTTTACTTTTGCTGCATCTTTTTCAAAAAGAGTGAGCTCCAGGAAGAGCTTATCATTATTGACTATCTCGAACATAATATCGGACGGAGTAACGTACTTTCCGATGTTTACATTTACAGATTTTACATAGCCTGTTATAGGAGATACGATGGAAGTAGAAGAATGAATAGTGTTTTCATTCAATTTATCGGGATTTATGCCTATAAGAGCAAGCTTCTGTCTTAAAGCATTTAACTGAGCCTTCAAACTCTTATAATCGGCAGTATTCTGTTGCATACTTTTTTGAGAATAGACATCATTCTCGTACAATTCAGAATGGCGCTTGTGTTCTGCCACCGCAAACTTATATTTGTTCTTTGCTTCAAGATAACTCTGTTGAAGATCAATAAACTCTGGATTTTCAATCACGGCAAGTAATTGCCCCTTATTAACCAAAGTGCCAGGCAGAAGTGAAGTTCTCTTCACATAACCGCCCATTGGCGCACAAACAGTGGCAAAGCTTTGTGGTGCAACAGATACTACACCGTTTACTTTAGTGGTACCACTTAAAGAACGAGTCTCTATTTTCCCAAGCTGAATATCGGCCAGTTTTATCTGATCAAAGCGCATTTCTACAATATCTTCCGGAAGCACTTCGACTTCTTTACTTTCTTCGTCTGTTTTTTTACTTCCTCCACATGCAGCTAACACTGTAACTAACACAACCAGAAAAGAAACAGTGATAAATTTATATTTTGACATATAGTTCATTTTTAGAATATTTTACCTGTTATAAATTCGATATTAATGATGGTTTGATTATAGCTATTAAGAGTATCAAGATAGTTCTGCTTTATATCTAAGGCTCTTCCAAGACTCAGTACATATTCAAAATAATCCATAGCTCCCGATTTATAGCTGCGTGTAGATTGGTCAATAATAAGATTGGCCTCGGGAATAGCCTGCTTCTCATAATAATCTACACTACCGGAATATTTACTATATTCATCAAGCAAAGAGCGATAACTTCCCGATAACTCTTTCGAATAACTTTCGGCATTAGTCTTAGCAATCTTCTCAGAGATTTTGGCAGCTTTGTTTTTCGAATTACCAGAAACAAACCAAAGCGGAACGGCTACTCCTATTTGCACAGAATTAAACCGGTCTCCCCTTCCAAAAGCTCTTGATACACCATTTACATCTTGCGTTCCCACCATTGTCTGACTGGAATAACCGATACTAAAGTCGGGCAACATCTTGCTCTTTTCCAACTTCCTTTCAATCTGTGAAACCTGAACTTGTTGTTGCACATATCCAAGCGATGGATTTTGAGCTACAGCCATACTATCAATTAATGGAGTATATTCTATTCGCTTCAATATACTATCTGCCGGAGAATAAAGAACATCTGTATTTAAAAGAGTCTGCAACTTTCTTCTCAATATATCCATATCTGCAACTGTTTGGCGCAGTTGGTTTTTAATCTCCATACTCTGAGAACGAGCGGTAATCATTTCCAGTTTATTGGTTTCACCAACTTTGGTTCGCAATTCTGCAGCTCGCAGGAAACCAGTATACAAACTATCCTGATAACTCAGCAATTTTTGTTTTGAGTGCAGAAAAGCAAGCTGCCAATAAACCTGTTTTACCATAGTTGCAGTTTCAAGGCGTGAACCCTTTAATTGCCATTCACTACTCTTCACCTTAGCATCGGCCAGTTTACTTTGGTTCATATAAACAGTTGGGAATGCTATAGACTGCGATACAGTAAAACTATTATCTTTCGTATAAGAATTAAATTTGCCATACTGCATTTCAACGCTGGTTTTCCCCAAATCCCATGAAGCTCCTTTCAGAGCTTTCTGAGCATCAACTGAATATGCTGAAGAACGAACGTTCAGGTTGTTGTCCAATGCCAGTTGAATAGCATCATGCAAACTAACAGTCTTTGATTGCTGAGCTTTTATACCATTAAAAGCCGGTGCTGCTAAAAGCAAGAGCAGGAATACTGAAAGTGTTTTCATTGATTTACGTTTAAACAGTGCTTTAAAACTATGAGTAGAGAATATAACATAGAATACCGGAAGAATTATCAGAGTCAGCAATGTAGAAGTAATCAATCCACCAATAACCACCGTTGCCAACGGTTTTTGCACTTCTGCTCCGGCCGAAGTGGATATTGCCATAGGCAAGAAACCCAGAGAAGCAGCAGCAGCCGTCATAATAACCGGTCGCAAACGAGTCTGCAATCCTTTTATAACCCTTTCCGTTATATCTTCAAAACCATCCTTTTCCAGTCTGTTAAACTCTGATATCAGCACTATACCGTTGAGCACGGCCACACCAAACAGAGCAATAAAACCTACTCCGGCAGAAATGGAGAAATTCATTCCACGTATCCACAATGCAAGAACACCTCCAATGGCTGACAACGGCACTGCTGTATATATCAATAAAGTCTGTTTTACTGAATGGAAAGTAAAGTACAATAAAACAAATATTAAAAGCAATGCAATAGGTAATGCTATAGCAAGTCTGTCTTTAGCTGCCTCGAGATTCTTAAACTGACCGCCATAAGATATATAGTAACCGGTAGGAAGGGTTATTTGCTTATTTATCTTGGCTGTTACGTCACTAATTACACTCTGAACGTCTCTGTTACGGACATTGAATCCTATAGTGATACGACGTTTGGTTTCTTCTCTTGAAACCTGTGCCGGACCAGACTTGATAGATATATCGGCCAACTGTTCAAAAGGTATCTGCTCTCCATTCGGAGCAACAACAGATAAGCTCTTTACATCATCCAGATTCTGGCGGTAATCTTTATCCAGACGAACAACGAGGTCGAATCGTTTTTCTTCATCGTATACAACTCCGGCCTGACTACCCGCAAATGCTGATCGAAGGACTTTATTCACATCATCGATTGAGATTCCATATTGAGCCAAACGATCACGATTATAATTAACCTGAATCTGAGCCAATCCCGTAACCTTTTCAACACTTATATCTTCGGCACCATCGACCTCTTTTATTATTTTTTCCACATCGACAGCCTTATCAGCCAAGGTATTCAGATCGTCACCGAATATTTTAACGGCCACATCCTGTTTAGAACCAGACATCAATTCATTAAAACGCATTTGAATAGGTTGCTGGAATTCAAACTTAACTCCTGCAAGAGGTATTAATTTCTCCTCCATCTTCTCAACCAGTTCTTCACGCGTCTCTGCGGAAGTCCATTCACTCTTATCTTTCAGCGTAATAATATAATCTCCGGTTTCCATAGGTGTAGGGTCGGTCGGAATTTCGCCGGCACCAATCTTACATACAATATGCTTTATTTCGGGGAAGTTATCAAGCAGAATCTTATTTGCTTTCTCAACCACCTCAACCGTATTTGAGAGTGAACCTCCCTGCAATGTTATAACACCAGCAGCAAGATCTCCTTCTTCTAATTGCGGAATAAATTCACCTCCTAAAGAATTGAACAGGAACATACTTAGAACAAAGGCTACAACGGCACTTATAGACACGGTACGCTTTCTTCTTAAAGCAAGCTTAAAGATAGGATTAAAAAAACGATGAATTTTATCCATCAGCTTATCGGAGAAGTTCCGTTTATGCACTGTTTTCCGGTCTAGGAAAAGAGCCGAAACCATCGGTACATAAGTAAGAGACAGAATAAATGCTCCAAGAATAGCAAAACAAACAACAAATGCCATAGGCTGGAACATCTTTCCTTCTATGCCCGTTAATGCCATGATTGGTAAGTACACTATCAGAATAATAATCTCACCAAATGCTGCAGCTTTTCTTATCCGGCTTGAAGCTTTAAAGACACTTTCATCCATCTCATTCTGAGTGAGTGTACGCCCATCAAGTTTTGAGCTGGCTTTTGAAACATGATGTACTACACTCTCAACAATAATCACAGCTCCATCTACTATCAAACCAAAGTCGATAGCACCCAAGCTCATAAGATTACCCGAGACACCAAACAGGTTCATCATGGAAAGAGCAAACAGCATAGAAAGCGGAATTACCGAAGCTACGACCAATCCGGCTCTTACATTTCCGAGAAACAGCACGAGAACAAAAATAACAATCAATGCCCCCTCAATCAAGTTGCGTGAAACAGTACTTATAGAACGACCTACAAGATCAGAGCGATTCAGGAATGGTTCAATCTTCACCCCCTTTGGCAATGACTTCTGTATGGATTCTATCCGGGTCTCAACATCCTTAATCACTCTGTGTGCATTAGCACCTTTAAGCATCATAACGACTCCACCTACGGATTCTGTTGTATCGACAACAAAAGCACCATAACGGGTTGCATTACCATATTGCACTGTAGCAACATCTCTTATCAACACCGGCATACCAGAAGAATTACTCCTAACAACAATTTTCTGAATATCTTCTATCGTTTTTACCAGTCCGATACCTCTGATGAAATAAGCCATAGGCTTCTTATCAATATAAGCACTACCGGTATTTTCATTATTCTTTTCGAGAGCATTGAAGATATCTGTAAGAGTGAGATTCATAGCTCTCAATCTTTCAGGATTTACTGCAATCTCATACTGCTTTACAAAACCTCCGTAACTATTAATTTCTGCAACACCCGGAGTTCCCAGCATTTCTCTACGCACTACCCAATCCTGAAGTGTGCGCAATTCCATCGGGGTATATTTGTGTTCGTAACCTTTTTCAACAGCTAGGCGATACTGGAAAATCTCTCCCAACCCTGTTGAAATTGGAGCCAATTCTATTTTTGCCAGACCTGAAGGTATAACTTCTTCAGCTTCTTTCAACCTTTCATTTAGTTGTTGCCGAGCCCAATAGACATCAACATTATCTTTAAAAACAACAGTAACCACAGATAACCCTAAACGGGATATTGAACGAAGCTCTATAATATCGGGAATATTGGCAACAGCAACTTCAATTGGTGCAGTTATTACACTTTCCACCTCCTGAACAGCTAACGATGGAGCTATTGAGATAATCTGCACCTGATTATTCGTAATATCAGGTATAGCATCAATTGGTAAACGAGTCAATGAATATGTACCCCATCCAATCAATGCTACAATAAATAACCCAATAATAAACTTATTTTTTATTGAGAATTGAATGATACGTTCTATCATGAAATATATACTTTATTTTAATTAATACATGATTAATGATCTCATCATGATAAAATCACTAATAAATAACGAATAGTGAAAGAATATTTCTTTTTTGATACAGTTAAAAAAACTTTTCAGTCACAACAAAGCAACAGAAATTCATCCGTTTATTCGTTAATATAAATTTGATGAGAGTCGAGATAGGCAGATTACAGAATGAATCTACCTAAAAACATTAAAGAACAGGAGGTGCACGAAGACTAATGGAACGGGATATATCCGTACCATGAAGAAACTCTATATAACAATAAAAACGATTGGATACTTCCAGTCTGGGAGGAAGTAATGAATTTAATATTGTTCTTGTAAACAATGTAAGAACCTGAAAATAGCAAGGTTGAACAACCGTATTATTATGTTGAACAGAAAAATGAAGATTAGTGATACAATAGCCTTCACAATCAGGATTTGATTGATGGTGGACAGGAGTTGAAGTATCATCATCGTGATGAAAACAAATATCATCATCATAATGGTGATGATGGGGCAATACCGGTATAATCAGCACAAGCATGCTGACCATTAATAAAAACATACCGATATATTTTCTCCCTTTCATACTTTTATTCTTACGGAACAAAAGTAATGTTTTAAATTAAGAGATAAAAGAAAAAAAGAGGTAAATGCCAATAATCTGGACATTTACCTCAAAAATATTATAAAAGAAAACTACTTCTACCAAATAGATACTCTCTTTTCAACAGGAAGATACATTGCATCTTTTGCTGTAATATTGAAAGCATCATACCATGCGCTAATGTGAGGAAGCGCTCCATCAACACGCCATTTACCCAATGAGTGAGGATCTGACTTTGTACGGCTTAGAATTGCTTCAGGACGAATATTATTTGCCCATACACCTGCATAAGACAAGAAGAAACGTTGTTCAGGAGTGAAACCATCTATCGTTTGAAGAGGAGCATTTTTTGTTGCGTTTTTAAATGCATTAAAAGCAACCTGCAATCCACCATGATCGGCAATGTTTTCTCCAAGAGTAAACTTACCGTTAGCATGTACTCCAGGAGCAACTTCAATTTTATCGAAGAAGTTTATCATTACAGCAGCACGAGCTTCAAAGTTCTTAGCATCTTCTGCAGTCCACCAGTCTTTCAGGTTTCCGTCTTTATCATATTGTCTTCCCTGATCATCAAATCCGTGAGTCATTTCATGTCCGATAACCACACCAATAGCTCCATAGTTAAAGGCATCATCAGCATTCATGTCGAAGAAAGGATATTGTAGAATTCCGGCAGGGAAACAAATTTCGTTTGTTGTAGGATTATAGTAAGCATTCACTGTCTGAGGAGTCATCTGCCACTCACTCTTATCTACTGGTTTGTTAGCTTTACTAATCATATAATTATGCTCAAAACGATTTGCACGTTGTGCATTATCCCAGTATGAATCATTCTTAATCTGCAGTGAAGAATAGTCTCTCCATTTATCAGGATATCCAATCTTTACAGTGAAAGCTGCTAGTTTTTCCTGAGCTTTAGCCTTAGTTACATCGCTCATCCAAGCTAAATTCTGAATACGTTGTCCTAATGATATCTGAAGGTTTTTAACTAAAGTCACCATTCTTTCCTTAGCAGCAGCAGGGAAATATTTTTCGGTATACATTTGTCCTACAGCTTCTCCCAACGAACCATCAACAACAGCTACGGCACGTTTCCAGCGAGGTTTCATCGCCTTAACACCATTTATTGTCTTGCTGTAAAAATCAAAGTTTTCGGCATAAATTTCATCGCTAAGGAAAGAAGCTGATGCATCAATCAGTTTCCATTGCAAATAAGCAATCTGATCTTTCAATGGCAAAGAATTAATAATAGCCACAACTTCTTTAATTGATGCTGGCTGACCAATATTGATTTCTTTCAGACCTTTCAATCCAAAATTAGTAAAGAATACATCCCATCCAAAAGAAGGATATTGCTTTTTAAGTTCAGCAACTGATATTTTGTTGTAATTAGCATGAGGATCTCTCAATTCAACCTTTGTACGAGCAGCCTTAGCCAATCGGGTTTCAATCAGCATGACAGATGCCATAGCCTTATCAGCAGAAGCTTTATCGAATCCGGCCAAACGGAACATCTTAGCAACATGCAATTTATACTTCTCACGAATATTTTTTGTTTTGTCATCGTTGTCCAGGTAATATTCGCGTTCACCCATGCTAATACCACTTTGGTAAGTGTGAACCATATTCATTGAACTGTTCATGTCATCTGCACTTACATAAACAGTGAAGTATGGATCAAGTCCCATCTGGCGCATTTCAGCGATTAATGGATAGATAGCAGTTTTACCTTTTATAGAAGCAATTTTCTTCAAATAAGGTTTAATAGGAGCAGCACCTTCTTTGTTCAGCTTAGCACTATCCATGGCAATATTATAAAGATCACCAATTTTTTGTGCAACTGTACCCGGCTGATTCTTTGTTGAAGCAAGTCCCTCAATCAGCCCTTTTAACTGTTCACGATTATTTTCGGCCAACTTATCAAAAGAACCAAAACGTGAATATTCTCCTGAAAGCGGATTTTTTTCCATCCATCCGCCACATGCATATTGATAAAAACTAGTTCCCGGTAAAGCATTCTTATCGAGATTATTAAAGTCAACTCCAGGAGCTAACTGTGCATTCACTTCGCAATTCCATCCAGTAGTCATCATACAGAATGCAACCAGCGGTAAATAATTCTTCAATTTCATATATTTTAATTTATTAAATTCTATTTCTCAATTTGACGCAAAGCTGAGAAAAAAATCACAGAGAAAATATTATTTATACAAAATTTATTCTAAGATTATTTTTTATTCACCTTTAGCCTCTTCAAGTTCTATTGAAGCAGATTCCCACTCTTCTACTACACGGTCCATATCCTGCTTCAGTTTTTGATGTTCAGCATAAAGATCCATGTCAGAAGCTCCTTCAGGCGTGGCCATCTTAAGTTCAACTGCGGAGATTTTTTCTTCCAGATTTTCTATTTTCTTTTCGCAATCAGAGACTTGTTTTTCCAGTTTACGCAGTTTCTTATTAAGTTCTTTCTGTGCTTCATAAGAAAGTTTATTCTCTGATACAGTTTCTGATTCATTATTCTGAGCAGTTGGAGAAGCAGACAATTCGGGTTTTCGCTGCAAATCATTAAGACTATCCATCTTTTTCTTTTGAAGGAAATCATAAATACCGCCCAAATGTTCCTTGACTACCCCGCCACCAAATTCATAAACCTTTGTCACAAGGCCATCGAGAAATTCACGGTCGTGAGAAACAATAATTACTGTTCCATCAAAATCCCTGATAGCATCCTTAAGCACATCTTTTGTGCGTAAATCAAGGTGATTGGTAGGCTCATCGAGAATAAGCAGATTAACTGGTTCTAGCAATAACTTAATCATAGCCAGACGAGTACGTTCACCGCCAGAAAGAACCTTAACCTTTTTGTCGGAAGCCTCACCTCCAAACATGAAAGCACCCAGAATATCACGAATCTTAGTACGAATATCTCCAGTAGCCACATAATCAATAGTATCAAAGACAGTAAGACTTTCGTCAAGCATCTGAGCCTGATTCTGTGCAAAGTAGCCAATCTGTACGTTATGACCAATAGTTAGTTTACCTTCATAGTCAATCTCTCCCATAATACATTTCACCAAGGTAGATTTACCTTCACCGTTCTTTCCAACAAAAGCAACTTTTTCACCCCGATTGATTGTGAGGTTTACATCATGATAAACCACATGATTGCCATAAGCTTTCTTCAAGTCCTCAGCAATTATCGGATAGTTTCCAGAACGGGCAGCAGGTGGGAATTTAAGCCTCAACGAAGAGTTATCTTCATCATCAATTTCAAGACGAACAATTTTATCTAATTGTTTGATACGGCTTTGCACCTGCACAGCTTTGGTCGCTTTATACCGGAAACGTTCAATAAAATCTTCCGTATCCTGAATCTGTTTCTGTTGATTCTCATAAGCACGCATTTGTTGTTCTCTCCGTTCTACCCGAAGTTCGACATAACGTGAATAAGGAACCTTATAGTCATATATTTTTCCGCAATTAATCTCAATAGTACGGGTAGTTACTCCATCCAGAAAAGCACGGTCGTGAGATACCAATACCACCGCATTGCAACGAGTAGCGAGGAAATTCTCCAACCACTGAATACTTTCAATATCCAGGTGGTTTGTTGGCTCATCGAGTAAAAGGACATCCGGTTTTCTCAGCAAGAGCTTTGCTAGCTCAATACGCATACGCCAACCTCCGCTAAATTCCGAAGTTGGACGCGACAAATCCTCCCGGCTAAAACCTAATCCGGCAAGTGTGCGTTCAATTTCCGCCTGATAATTAGTACCACCCATCATCAGGAAGCGTTCATTTTCGTGAGTAAATCGGTCAATCAGTTTATGATAACTTTCCGATTCGTAATCAGTTCTGTCAGCCAGTTCCTGATTCATCCGTTGAATGTCTTCCTGTAATTCTTTGATATGTCCAAAAGCCTGTTCAGCTTCTTCCATTACCGTATAATTATCACTCAGGATCATCACCTGAGGAAGGTAGCCTATAGTAACATCTTTTGGAATAGAAATAGTACCGGCAGTGGGAGTTTGTATTCCGGCCAGGATCTTTAACATGGTAGATTTTCCTGCACCATTTTTTCCTGTCAGACCAATGCGGTCTTTCTTATTAATAACATACGATACTTCGTCGAAAAGCGCTTTGGCATTAAATTCGACTTTTAATCCTTCTACTGAAACCATCTTATTTCTGTTGTCTCTTTTCTTTGTAAGGTGCAAAGATACAACAAAAACGCGAAGAGAAAACTTTTATTGGAGGCTTCTTTTAATATATATAATGAGTAATTTTAGTCAATACATAAATTTTAAATTTACAAAATATTTTTTTTCTAAAATTGTATTATTATTTTTGGACAAAAAATAAATCTAACTATAAAAAATGCGTAACCTTAATCTTCTAATTACTGGAATACTTTTTCTATTTTTAATAAGTTCATGTACTATAACAGATATAAATGAACCTGTTACTATTTCCGGTAAAATAACGGATTCTTCGGGAACAGGATTATCCGATGTGAAAATACTACTTGAAACATCCTCCGAAAAAATTAATACCCAAACATCTTCAGATGGAAAATATACTTTAGTGATACCAAACGGAGGTGTTGCATTCGCCACTTTCTCAAAAGAAGGCTATACCAGTGAAACTAAATCGATAGCATTTAAAGGCGGAGAAAAGAGAGTCATTAATTTAAGCATGAACACTATTAAAGAAGATGCTTATTTTAGAATAATCACTAACGATGTATCTGTAAAAAATAGAGGTGGAAGTTTTAGCGTATCAATAGATACAAATGTTAAATACGAGTTCTCATGCAAAGAAGATTGGATTAAATGTGAAATTATATCTAATAACCTTTATATTGAATATGATGAAAATAAAACGTTAGAGGAACGCACTGCGACCATTACTTTAAATGCAGATTTTGGATTAACTCATACTATAAAAATTACACAAGATGCCGGTCCGGTTCTTAAACTTATCGATTATATAGGCAAAGACAATCAAACGAACTTCCTTACGTCCGTTCCATTTATATCATTTAATAGAGAAGTAAAACTTGCATCTATAAATTCATCATATAAGGATATAGACTTAACCGCAGAATATTCAGCAGATAGAAAAACAATCTATTTTCCTAATATTAAAATACCTCCATTCATTTCTACAACGATTACATACGAAGTAGAGTCCACTGATTCCGCTAAAATTAAAGAGTCGTTTAATCTCAAAGTTTATGAAGGAAAGCAAGAAGCGAAAAGCAATAATGGACAAAAACTCCTTTTCACCAAAGATGGAAAATATTGTTGGCTATACACTATTATAGCCTTTGGCACATCAACATTGACCCAATATTCAACAACGGATCTTTCGGTTACAGGAAGTCTTGCCTGGAAGCAAAACGATTATAGTGATTTCTTTTATAACCGATATAACAACTGCTTGTACATATTAAGAAACTATCGCACTGATATTGAAAAAATGGATATCTACGATGCTACTACTGGCAAGTTTATTAAAGAAGTGGACTTATCTGAATACTTAAACAATAGCTATATAAGCACTTTAGGATTTGCTGAGAATGGTTTGGGATTAACATTTATGAATTACAAATTATATTCAATAAACTCAGCACAAAATGATAAATTCGAGTTTCTTTCAGACAATAGCATGCTTTATGATCCACATCAGGTAAATTCTTTAATACCCAGAGAAGTTGATATATGCAACAATGGAAAGATGTTTGTTCTTACCAAAGGTTTTGAAATGGATGACGTGTATACTGTTGATTCAGAAACAAAAGAACTAAAACATTATTATAATGTTAAAGGTCAATATGGTGTTACTAATGATTTATATTCTGGGATTGTATTAGGATCATACTATAATAATAGCATAACTTATCTTGACTTCAAAACTGCTGAAAAGCACAATGTCACAACAAATAATGTAGGCAACTTCGCTACTATAATAGCAACAGGAGAACAATATCCTACAATATTAACATCTTCTTTAGCTACAATTTCTCTTGAAAACGGAATAGAAAAGAAATTCAGCATGGACGGTTCTTCAACCTACATAATGAAGTCTTCTAATGATGGAGAGAAGATTGCACTGATATACAACAACAATCTCTATCTTTTCAAATCGGAGGTATTTACCAAATACAGCAACAAAATAAAATAAAGAAACATGAAATATATAATAATACTATTTCTAACATTTTGCACCGGAATTAGTTTATATGCTCAAAGCAATTACAAACAAGGATACGTAATAACTAACGAAAATGATACTATAAATGGGCTTATCGATTTTAGAACTGACAGGGCTAATTCTAATGTCTGTAAATTCAAAAAATCTGAGAAGTCTGACGAACAGGTATTTCATCCTGGTGAAATATTAGGCTATAGGTTCATTAAAGAAATGAAATATTATGTATCAAGAACTGTTGAAATAGATAAAATAAAACAAACTGTATTTCTTGAATATCTGGTTCAAGGAATAAAAGACCTCTATTTTTATTCTGGAGATAAAAATTATTATTTCATAGAAAACGAAGACGGAAGTTTGTTATCAGTTACCCAAGAACCTGATAAGATTATAGATGATAAAATCAAAGTAGATTATAAATACAAAGGCGCTCTAGCCTATATTTTCAGAGATTGTAAATCCGTTTACAAAAAGATAGATAAGACGACACTGGATCGTAGTTCTATGATTAAACTTACAAGACAATACCATTCCGAAATGTGTTCACCAGGAGAAGAATGTATTGTTTTTGAGAATGATTATAAGAAGGTCTTTTTAAAATTAGACTTTTCATTATTTGGAGGTTTTCAATATATGGATTACTTATATGAAAATACAGAATTAATTAGGTTTGGATCTGCAAAATCTTTTTCACCAATAGTTGGAGGAGTAATAAATGTATCCAATCCCAGAATAACAGAATCAATAAGTCTTCAGGCTGGCATTTCTGTATCAAGTATAAAAGGCTCAAACGAATATACTTTTGAACAAAAAAACTATGAAAAGTTTAATTTTGATGCTTTGATGACTAGCGGCAATTTAGGACTAAAATTTACTTATCCAAGATGGAAATTACGTCCCTCTATTGAAGCTAACATTAACTATTGCAGACTCTTTAATACTTCTACAACACTGTATTCAGAAAAGTATGTTGTTGATAAAATTAATAAAGTCACAAATAATAATTATGTTTCACTGTTAGAAAACTATATAGGATTTAGTTATGGCTTTGGATTAAATTATCAATTAAAAAAAGAAAATTCTATTTTTTGCAGATTGCTTTATACTCAAATGAGCAATAATGATGGAAATATTAAGGGGGCTCAATTTAAATTGGGATATGAGTTTTAATTGAGGAAGTGAGGGATAAAAAAGATACTAAAAAGGGTATCCAAAAATAATTGGATACCCTTCTTTATATAATCTAATTTATTCTAAAGTATACTGCTTAGAACAATTTAGCTGGATATTCACCTGCATCAACTAATGCCTGGATTTTGTCGACTACCGACTGACGATCTGCTGCATAAGTTACACCAAACCATTTAGATGTAGTATCAAGTACTTTCACACTTGCAGTACCGTTGTTGATAAGCTCATTAACCATCAAAGGAATGAAGTATTCGCATTTCAAGTTACTGATGTTCTCTTTCAAGAATTCAATGAAGAAATCTTCTGAATATTTGAAATAGTCAGGAGTGAATCCCCACATGTTCATTGAAACAGGAGTATTATCATCAATAGTAACTGTTTCACCGTTTTCGTCCTTGAACTGAACTTTACCATCAATACGTTCGATAGCTGTACGTTCTACTACTGTAGTAAGGTTACCATTTTCGTCTGTTGCACAAACACCACGTGCTACGCTACCACTTTCAGAAAGAGTGTTACCTACACGGTAGCCTACCATGCAATATTCATTCTTCTTTCCTTCCATTTCAGAAAGAGCCTTACCTAAAACAGCAAAGCTATCTTTTCCGTAGAAGTCATCAGCATTGATTACAGCAAAAGGTTCGTTGATAACATTCTTACCCATCAATACAGCATGGTTAGTTCCCCATGGCTTTTCTCTTCCTTCTGGACAAGTAAATCCTGCTGGCAGATCGTTAATATCCTGGAATACCAATTCTACAGGAATATGATCTTCATATTTTTTAATAATCTTTTCACGGAAGTCTTTTTCAAAGCTTTCACGGATTACAAATACCAATTTACCAAATCCTCCGCGGATTGCATCGTAAATTGAATAGTCCATGATAGTTTCACCGTTAGGGCCCAGACCGTCTAATTGCTTAAGACCGCCATAACGACTGCCCATTCCGGCAGCAAGTACAAATAAAGTTGGTTTCATTTCGCTTATATTTTTAAATAGGTTGTTAGTCATATCGATTTTTTACGCCGCAAATTTACTAAATTATATTCAACGGAGGTACAACAAATAGTTCAAATATGATCACAAATGGTTCAAATAAGAAAGTATTTTTCTAGAATGGATAGCCTATTGCCAGGTGAAGACCCAGTCCGTCTTTAAAAGAAGGGATATTGTAATAGCCTGATTTTGAAGTTTCATAAGGAGCATGTAGCCCTATTCCGGCATCCAGACGGATAACCAGAAACGAGAGATCGTATCGTAATCCGGCTCCGGTACCCAAAGCAATCTCTTTTCCTAGTTTTGACAATCCAAATTTTCCACCAGGACGAGCTATATCATCATTCAGTAACCATATATTTCCGGCATCTAAAAAGATAGCACCATTAAGGTTTCCCAGCAGGTTGAAACGATATTCTACATTGGCTTCAAACTTTAAATTGCCAGTCTGGTCCATGTATGAATAAGTATTTCCTGCATCCGGCCTGTAACTACCCGGCCCCAGTGAACGGATGGTAAAGGCACGCAAACTATTAGCTCCTCCAATATAGAATTGTTCATTATACGGTGCAACCTCGGAGTTTCCATAGGCATAAAGAATCCCTCCACTTAACCGGGCAACTAAAGATTGCCGTGCAGTAATTTTATAGTTATATCTCACTTCAGAACTAAGTTTCAGGAACTGTGCAAACGGATTTCCCAGAAGTTTCTTTTCTTCATTAAAGCTTCTTCCAAATAATCGGTATATGCCAGAAGTTATATTTCCGGCAGATGTGAGAGATGTTTCCCACCAAACATGATTCCTTTTATTTTTCACACCCGCATCATCGTAGGTATAGGTATAATTCATCGCCGGAATAAACTGATTCTTCAGACTGAGATACAAGGCAGGATTAGCATTCGTAACAGAATCAAAGCGTTGCGTTGTACTTTGAAGCACATTAAAAGTCAGTTTAAACGGCGTTATGGAATGACGACTTACTCTCGAAGTCTGAAAATCATACGTTGCATTCCCTCCGAAAGCCAATAACTTGAAATATTTTGCCCGATTCATCTGGTCAGCATACAGTCTGAATGTGGTTGTTGCCGGATAAGTTAATTCTTTATATTCCATACCAGGCAGTACAATCCGGGGAATTACAAGTGCTGCTGATGCCCCCAATTCGTAAGAGTTAATAACGGAACTACTTCCACCTACCGGATTATTCGTCTGCCATTCATAACTGCCTTTGAGTTTTACAGTCAAATTCTCACCTCCTCCAAAGAGGTTTCGTCTTGTAACGGAGAATGCAGCTCCAGGTCCTACCTGATCATTGGATTTGGAAGTTACATTCAATTCCAGTTCTCCATCAAGAGGAAGATCATAGGCGGCATTCATCTGTACATCAAGTACATTATTTCCCTGAGTCGTATCACGAGGAGTAAACTGTAAATCGGCATACTTAAAAATGCCCAACCGGTTTATATTTTCCTGTGTCCGCAATTGTTTTATTTGGGAATAGGTTTCTCCCGGCATTAAACGAAAACGATTATAAAGTACAACCGGACGAACATGCAATTTACCCTGATAATATATCATCAGGTCTTTATAAAGCAAAGAATCCGTAGGCGGTTCTCCATTCATTCCACTCAAAGCAACCGACCGATTTCCTATCTTCCATGAGCGAAGAACTAGTTCGGGCAAATCAGCTTTCGGAGTAATTTTAAGACTTATACGGCCTGATTGCCTCGTTGTATCAGCCAAAAAGGCTATAAATTCCGGACGAAAATAGTAGTAACCGGCATTGCGTAGTAAAGTACTCAACCGCTGCCGTTCCTCGTCTAGTTTCAAAACACTGAAATGATCGCCTGAACGAAGCACTTTATCAACAATACGCCGATGTAACAGACTATCAGTACGTGCACTATAATGAGAATAAAAAATAGAATCCAGCAAGTAAGGTTGCTGCATATCTACTTTATATTTTATTTTAGCCTGACGTTTTTTGGTGGGAATTACTTCGTAAGCTACTTGTCCGTTGAAATATCCATAGTCACGCAGCAAATTTCTGGCAACTTTAACCCGGACATCCGGATTCACTGTCGAAATGAGCACAGGTTCCGAGGCAAAACGATTAAACATCCAGCGCCCCAATCCCTTCTCACTCTTTTTAAATGCATTATACATCCACAATCCGAAAGGGAAAGGAACCCTGACAGACGAACTTCCAAAAAGAGCATTATTGGGAGGAACGGCCAATGCAGCGTACACCTCCTCAAGAGCCTCATCACCAGCCTTCGAAGCATCACGATTCTCCACCACTGTTTTCTTCATACCCGTATATAGAGTTTCATCCTCCGGTAAATTACGAGTGGTTGAACAAGCAGTTAAGAACAACAATGACAAATAAAGTACTTTCCTCATTTCGACTCTTTTTTATCTTTATTACTTTTGAATATAAACAACTCACCAAGTCGGCGCATTTTTTTGCGAAGCACCACACCAACTCCCGTTTCTATTATTTCACCTTCCAGCAAACTCTGGTAATTTTTATTATGGAATAATTTCACATACCTTGTTCCACTGTTATCAAGTCTGTATTCAAGGGAAATATTATCAATAAACGATTGCTTTTCTTCCACAGTTTCTCCTGTAGAAATTTTGCCACCAATCACTATCCGAATACGGTCATTATAGAATCTTTTGGCAAAACGATAAGAATAATCCGTCCGTTTTCCGGTTCCCTTTCCACTAGCTTCATCATAAGATTCCATTCCAAAAGATATATCAACCTTTTTAAGTGCACTACCTGCAATATTTGCGATCTCACCTTGGAGGAAATTATTCAGAGCACTCCCCACATTTATACCTCCGCCAGTGCCTGAAGATGTTATACCCTGAGGCATATACATACCGGAAACAAGCATTGTAATGGCCAGTTTGCTCCTTTCCTCATCCGACATTGACGAAAGCTGATTCTGCACAGTCATATCTTCCGGTGCTTCAAGGTCAAATACCATTCCTAGATTCTTCAGGGTATTTTTAATGGAAACAGACACATCAAAGTTGACCTGCCGACTGGTCTGATTTTCACCAGTCACAGAAGCGCGCAGCCTTTCCGAAGCTTTGAAATTTATTTTCGGATCCATCATATTACCCGACCATTCCACATAGCTTCCTTCCTTTATAGCAAACTCTTTCAATGGAATTACCGGTAAGGTATAGTTCAATAAACCACCGCTAAGGGTATAACGTCCGTAGAGTAACATATCTCCTTGCGGAGTATATTGAAGTGAAAGATCACCTCCACCTTCCAACTCTACCCTGTTCTGGCGATCGGGTGATAAGTCGGCCTTTAACCTTACTGCCGGTTCCACCTGAATATTAATCAGCATATCCAGTCCGCCCAAAGAAACTTTCTTAGGCTTTTCTTTCGGAGGCTGCAAAGTATCGGCAAAGTTGACGAAAGTCACCATATCTCCCAGCCTGTCCTGCACAGTGAGTGGAGAATCTTTCAAGACGTAAGTCGCATCTGTATTACCCAATAACCGCATATTTCCACGCATAACCAAAGCATCAACAGGTCCACGAATTGTGGTATTCAAGTCAACAAAGAGTTTTCCGTATACAAGCGATTGCTTGGTGCGGTTAGCATTGAATAACTGATAATTGTTAGCAGTAAGCTTTAAATCGGCACGCATTTGCTGCAAATCTTTCATATCTACCGTCCCCACAATATTCAACGGATTTTTACCTACTGCATAGATATGATAATTATCAAAAACCAGCTTATTATCGGTTACCTTTATTTCTTTCTCATCCAATCGCAAACGAGCGCCCGCCTGAGGAATATAAACCGAACTTGTATCAGCCTTGAATCCTCCGTTTATCTTCGGTGATTGCGTACTTCCTTCCAATGCTACCTCACCATTCAAAGCACCAGATAGTTTTGCCATACCATCAGGAATAAATGCATTGGCTACCCCCAGCGGAAAAGCTTTAAGGGTGGCAAGCACTTTCATTGTTCCTTCTCCTTCTGCGTGGTATGTTCCATCTGCTACAAGCACTTCCCTGCCATTATATCCCAGCTTAGCCTCCAACTGATGCACATTCTTTTCAACTGGAAGGTAGGTGGCCTGCAAATTCATATTGCCTACAAGCTGGTTCTCATACATACATTTCAGGATTCCCGCATCAGCAATTACCTGAAAGCGGTTATTCTTCTGAATATATTCAGCTTTAGCAGAAAGAATACCTCCAATATCCGGCAAATAAGGCAAGGATTGAACCACTTCTTTCAGATCAAGATTTCTTAGTTCACCAATTATATCCTGTTGGGCCTCAGCATTTTCAACAGAATGAACAAAGAGTCCCATTCCATTTTTATCCTGTAAATCCAGATTTGCGGTGACACGATTTTCTTTATCAATAAATATACGATTATCTTTATTCAGTTTGAACGGACGGAAAAGTAGTATAGGCTGATCTGGAAACAAATTATACGAAACACCCCCCTCTTCCAATTGCGCCCTAATGCCCAGATCTGCTCCGGTCTCTCCTTTTGCATTGAGATATTTCAGCATTACTTCCGCATTATCATCCTGAACTACACCATCAGCGTATGCCTGAAATACATACTGTTTATTGAATTTGTTATTAATAACTCCTGCATGCAGATGAATACCTGCTGTATCTTGTCTGATAGCCAGGCGGACAGTGTCTAGCAGCACACTATCAACCTGAAGTGAATGAAGTTGAGCTCCTCCAGCTAATCCTTCTTTTTGAGTAGAGGTAAGGTTGACTGATGCATCTTGAAAAGAGATTTTAGAAAAAGCCAGATATTCACTCAGTGGATTTTTCTTTCCAGCCATAAAAGAGAACTGAGCCGAAGGTATAGCTTCACTGAGTTCCTGATGATTTAGCCTTTTTTGCTGAATTTGTTTGGTTATGATAGTTGAAAGATTGGTTGCCTCCTTAATAAAATTTTTAATAGGGATACGACTGTTTAGTGACAGTTCCATGTCGCCAGAATGAAGTTCCAGAGAAGTTTCGCCGCTATTGGTAGAAGCATTGACTGTAAAAGCAATAGGATCCTTCAATGGATGTTTAATAAACCTCAGTCTGTATAAGTCTATATCCCGCACATACATTGTCAACTCACTTTTCGTCAGTTTTTTATGAAGAAGCGCAGTCAGGTTTGCATCCATCTTAAGCAATCTGCTTTCGCTTTTCAGCACCACCTCCGCCAAAGAGTTCTGTAATTTAGCCTTTAAATCAATGCCGGTGAAGGTAGATTTATCATATTGAAGCTCCTGCAATTTAAACCCTCCGTTAAGTTTTGTCTTTGCAGAGAAGAAGTCTGTTCCCTCTCCGGCAGCATCAAAAGAAGCGGTCAACGAATAGATAGTGTTCTTTGGAAGGAAATGGTTAACCTGCAATTTATCAACAGATACTTTTGCGTTGTAAGAGTTGTTTGCCATGTTGTATTCAGCATCAGCTTTCACGGTTCCTTTATCCTCTGTTAAAGTTAATCCGGCTAAATAACGTTCGCCTTTCATTGATGCCTGCCCCTGAAGTTTCATATTCAGAGGAACCCTCACATTTCCATTAGAGGAAGATTTAATCAGATTGGCCATAAAATCGAGATTCTTGGCATCCATCTGAAATTTAATCTGCCCGGAGCGATTCTGCTTATCAGACAAATTTCTCATCTCGCCTACAGATGCCAGAGAAAAAGATCCCGGAAGAACAGCACTGAACCGCGACAAACGGATACTTTTCTTATTACCCTGCACCAAAGCCCGTAGCGTAATTGCACGAAACGGATATGAATCACTAAACTGTTTCGACAATCCTCCCACAAAAAGCAGCACATCCTGTTTGCCGATATTAGAAACGACAGAAGATTCAAAACTTCCTTTGTCGGGATTCTCCACAAATAGCCAGTCAGCCTTTGCTGTGAGGTTAACTTCCGAATGAGGAGTATTCAGTAGCATTGCGGGTATTCTTATGGCACGGTTATCGGCAAGGATACGACCGGTAAGCGAAGTAATGCTCAATCCCGAGCGATCCCACAAAGATACTCGCTTAATGCTTGCCTGCAATTCTCTGTCTTGCTTCATAAAGGAATCTACAGTAATAGAAATATCACGCAATGCTAGATGTGACGGATCGAATCCTTTGGACGGTTCTCCCGCTCCGGAATCATAATTGAACGAAGCTTTTTCAACCGAGAAATGCCGCAATTTATACAGTCTCCGCATAAAGTCAAGCTTACCGTTAGTAAGTACGGCTCCATTAACATTGGCTGTCAGACGAAGAGAGTCGGCCGGTTGATCCATGTGAAAGGCTACATTCCGAAGCTGCAGCCTCTGAAGAAAGATCTTCCAGCGAAAAGGTTTGGAGGGTTTCTCTTTTTTTTCTTTAGTAGTGTCTATCAGTGAGAGTTTTAAATCGGCATCTTTCAAAAGAGCATCCGTTACCAAAGCCTCTTCCCGCTTAAGATTTACCTTTTCAGAGCAAAGATATAATTTGCCAACCTTACCCCGGATACGCATTCCTTCCATCAAATTGGACGAATTAACGAAAACCTTACTCAAGGTAATATCATCTACCCGCAATTCTCTGTGGAATATACGCCGCAGACCAAGGTCTACAATCATTTTATCGGCAATAAGCAGCGTGTCTTTGGATGAAATAACACTCACCTCATGCACTGCCAGATCTAAAGGGAAAGAGAGTCTTATCCGGTCAATGGATATATGCATGCCCGTTTCACGGGAAGCATACTTCACAAACTGATTTTTTAAAACATTTTGAACAGGAGGAAGGTAGAGTAATACAAGGAGTATCACCAACAGGATTAGCGGGCTCAGCAAAGTAATGCCAATCCATTTCAACCATTTTTTCTTTTGTCCATCCATGTTTAAGTGAAGTCTTATACAAAGAAAACATTTATTTCCACATCTTGTTTGTTTTTAGATTATTTATTCACACAAAAAATATATATTTGTTCCCATTCTATTAACATCTAAAGAAAAAGACATTATGTTATTATCAACTACTAATATTATTGAAGGTAAAACCATTACCACCTACTACGGTATAGTCTCTGGCGAAACCATTATTGGTGCTAATATTTTTAAAGATATATTTGCCGGGATACGTGATATCATCGGTGGACGTTCAAATTCTTATGAAAAAGTTCTTCGCGAAGCTAAAGACACAGCTTTGAAAGAAATGACAGAACAGGCTATGAGAATGGGTGCCAATGCCGTAATAGGTATTGATATTGATTATGAAACAGTAGGATCAAACGGAAGCATGCTGATGGTTACTGCTTGCGGAACTGCAGTATTCTATCAATAACAGAGATTAGAACCTGTTATATTTTCTTCAGAAAGGCGCGGATTCTATAAAAGGTCCTAATTAGCGCCGGTTTGTTTTGGCTTAATAAGTCCAAAGTACTATTTTTGTCCCTAATTTATCAGTTTATTCTCATGAAAAAGCAATTACTGATTATATTATTAAGCCTTTTAACAGGTATATTTTCACCGGGATTCTCCCAAAATAAAAAAGAAAAAATGGAAAATCAGAAAGAAACAATGCTGTTGATACAAACAGATTTAGGTGACATAAAGATTAAACTCTACAACGAAACACCACAACACCGTGACAACTTCATCAAACTTGCTCAGAAAGGCTTTTATGACGGTACTATTTTTCACCGTGTAATTAAAGACTTTATGATTCAGGGTGGTGATCCGGACTCAAAGAATGCGCCTAAAGGCAAAATGCTTGGCTCGGGAGATACCGGTTACACTGTTCCTGCGGAGTTTGTTTATCCACAATACTTCCATAAAAAAGGAGTTCTTTCGGCTGCCCGTCAAAGTGACGAAGTAAATCCGAAGAAAGCTTCCAGTGGCTGCCAGTTCTACATCGTTACCGGAAAGAAATATTCCGAAGGTCAGATTCTGAACATGGAACAACAAATTAACCACGGCAAAGTGGAAGAGGTTTTCAATACTTTGGTTAGCAAGAATGCAGCTAAGATTAAAAAGCTGAGACTTGACCGCGACAAAGAAGGACTTTATGAATTGCAGGAAGAGCTGATTGCTGAAGCAAAAGCAAAGGCAGATTCTCTGCCCGACTTTAAGTTTACTCCAGAACAGGTAAAGGCTTATACTACTGTTGGTGGAACGCCTCATCTTGATAACCAATATACTGTATTCGGAGAAGTTGTGGAAGGTATGGAAGTGGTTGACTCTATTCAGAAAGTAAAGACTAACCGTGCCGATCGTCCTGAAGAAGATATTAAAATGAAAGTTATCGTACTGGAATAAGATGATTGAAGTAAACAGACATAACCTTGAAAACGGACTTCGCCTGATACACTCTGAAGATTTAAGCACACAGATGGTTGCCATCAATGTGTTGTATAATGTAGGGGCGAAGGACGAAGACAAGGAACACACGGGGTTTGCCCACCTTTTTGAACATTTAATGTTCGGAGGGTCGGTAAACATTCCCGATTATGATGCTCCGGTTCAGTTGGCCGGCGGGGAAAATAATGCGTGGACCAACAATGATATCACCAACTATTACCTCACCCTGCCCAAACAAAACGTGGAAACAGGATTCTGGCTGGAATCGGATCGCATGTTAAGTCTGGATTTTAATTCTAAAAGCCTCGATGTTCAGCGCCAGGTGGTATCAGAAGAGTTTAAGCAACGCTATCTGAATCAGCCTTACGGAGATGTGTCTCACCTGGTTCGTCCGATGGCTTTTAAGGAACATCCTTACCAATGGCCTACCATCGGCAAGGAAATTTCACACATTACCAATGCAACGCTGGAAGATGTAAAAGATTTCTTTTTTCACTTCTATGCACCCAATAATGCCATTCTTTGCGTTACCGGAAATATATCGTTTGAAGAGACTATCCGATTGGCAGAAAAATGGTTTGGTCCTATTCCTGCGCGGGATATTCGTGTACGAAATCTGCCTTGTGAGCCAAAGCAGACGGAGGAAAGACGACAGGAAGTGGAACGTGACGTGCCACTCGATTCTCTTTACATGGCTTTTCACATGACCGAACGTATACATCCGGACTATTATGCATTTGATATTTTATCGGATGTACTGAGCAATGGAAACTCTAGCCGACTTACCCAGCATCTGGTTAAGGAACGCCAGATATTCAGTTCCATTGATGCCTACATTTCGGGAAGTGTAGAGCCCGGCTTATTCCAGATTTCAGGAAAACCGGCACCGGGTGTTTCTCTGGAGCAGGCGGAAGCTGCTGTATGGAAAGAGCTTGAAGCGCTGAAGAATACTCTTGTGGATGAACACGAACTGGAGAAAGTGAAAAATAAGTTCGAGTCCGAACAAATATTCAGCAACATTAATTATCTGAATGTTGCCACAAATCTGGCATTCTTTGAACTGATAAGCAAAGCAGAAGATCTGAACAACGAAGTGAACAATTACCGGAAAGTTACTGCCGATCAGTTAAAAGAGATTGCCAGCAAGGCTTTTGTGCACAACAACTGCTCTACTCTTCGTTATATAGCAAAGAAGGAAGCATGATCGGATTCTTTGCAACATACAAAGAGCACTATAATGCGCTGCTTCGTTTAGGAATTCCTATCGTTATCGGGCAGTTGGGCATGATTATTCTCGGCTTTGCCGACACAATGATGGTGGGCCAGCACAGCACTATTGAGCTGGCAGCCGCCTCTTTTGTGAATAACGTTTTTACTTTGGCCATTATTTTCAGTACAGGTTTCTCCTACGGACTCACTCCCATTGTGGGAAGTCTTTTCGGAAAAGGCGATTCTACTGGAGCGGGGCAAGCACTGAAGAACAGCCTTGCCGCCAATATTCTGGTAGCACTGCTTATTACGTTCATTATGTTCGTAATCTATCTCAATGTGCACAACTTTGGTCAGCCAAAAGAACTTCTTCCATTGATTCGTCCATACTTTCTCATCCTGCTGGCATCCCTTATTTTTGTGCTTATCTTTAATTCATTTAAGCAATTTGCCGATGGAATTACGGATACGAAAGCCTCTATGTGGATTCTGCTGATAGGCAACACGCTACACATTATCCTGAATTATTTGTTGATTTACGGTAAACTAGGCCTTCCAGAAATGGGACTTATGGGTGCCGGACTGAGTACACTTATCTCACGCATCCTGATGGCTCTGGCCTTTGCCGGCATATTTCTGTACAGCAAACGATATGCTATCTATCTGAAAGGGTTTAAACTGAAAGGATTCTCGCACAGCATTTTCAAACGGCTCAACGAACTTGGCTGGCCTATTGCCCTGCAAATGGGAATGGAAACTGCATCTTTCACATTCAGCACCGTAATGGTGGGGTGGCTAGGCAGTATTGCACTGGCTTCGCATCAGGTTATGCTAACCATCTCAAGCCTCTGCTTTATGATTTACTACGGAATGGGTGCTGCAATAGCCGTGAGAGTTAGTAATTTCAGGGGGCAGAACGATATTGTCAATGTTCGCCGTTCCGCTTACGCAGGCTTTCACATCATCGCGATGATGGCCGTAATCTCAGCAGGATCTATATTCCTTTTGAGGAATTATCTTGGGGGTATGTTTACAGACAGCCCAGAGGTTAGCCAAACGGTAGTGGCTCTTATCTTCCCTTTCCTGTTGTATCAGTTTGGCGACGGCACACAAATTACTTTTGCCAATGCACTGCGGGGTATTGCCGACGTAAAACCAATGATGTACATTGCTTTCATCAGCTATTTTCTGATATCTATTCCGGCAGGTTACTTCTTTGGATTTATACTGAACTGGGGAATTGTGGGTATATGGATGTCCTTCCCTTTCGGACTTTCCAGCGCGGGAATAATGTTCTACCTGCGATTCAGGAAAAGAACGCTATTATAAACAGCACATAACCGGAAGCAGATTATTCGATCTCTCGCCACTGTTTTTTATTTCTTCAAGTTAAATAAAAAAATCCTTGTACAGAAGAATGATTTGTTTTGTACAAAAGAATTCAATCTTCTGTACAAAAGATTACATTCTTTTGTACAAGGAAATATTAATTAAACCTGAAGTTTTTTAAACCCATGGTTGAAGTTATAAAAAAGCAGCTTATTAACCATCCTGAACCTCTATAAATAGAAGTCCGGCCACAGACTAGCCACAATCTTACTTCAGCAAAGCAGTTAAATCATCACGCCAGTCTTCTCCATTGATAGGCTGAAACGTCATCATACCTAATTCTTTTGCCATTTTAATATTGGCCGGTCCATCGTCAACAAACAATGTTTCTCCAGGCAACATATCCGCATCTTTAATCATTAACTCAAAAATGGTTTTTCCGGGCTTTACAGCCTTTAGTTCGTACGAAGTATATATTTTATCAAAATAGTCGTCCAAAGGTCTTCCTGCTATCGTAAAATCATTGCTACGAGCCCAGCTCATAACATAAGGATTTGTATTACTCAGAATATAGAGCTTATATTTCTTTCTAAGTTCCAGCAAATACTCCAGACGATATTGAGGAACATCGAGCATAAAGCCCAGCCATCCTTCTTTAACCTGCTCGTAAGTAAGTTCTTTTCCGGCCAGTTCACTCAGAATAATCCGAAACTCTTCAGCATTGATAGTTCCATCTTCCACTTGGAGGAAAGCTCCCTTCTGATGATATGCATCCAGTAAATCATTGGCATTAGCCACTCCTATCTCTTCAAACTTCTTCACTGCAGCTTCACGCGAGAAATTCACAATCACTCCACCGAAGTCAAATACAATATTCTTTATTCGTTCCATCTTTTTATCACCTATGAAATTCACTGCAAAAGTAGGCAAAAAAGAAATTCGGCACCACACATCGATGGATTATTCCGCAAGATTGGTTCAAGTTCTCCTTTTAAACTTATCTTTGCCAACAAAAAAGATATATGCAAGACGAGAAGAAAATCCCCATTCACTTTGCTCCTTTACAGGGCTTTACCGATGCACCTTATCGCAACGCCCACGAAACAATTTTTGGTGGCGTAGATACTTACTACACACCCTTTGTCCGTTTGGAAAAAGGGGAATCTTTCCGCAACAGAGAACTACGGGATATAGAGAAAGAGAACAATACAGTTCACCATCTTGTACCGCAACTGATAGCAAGTACCGCTGAAGAAATGAAGAAAATCGTCGCACTCTTCCAGGAAAAAGGGTATAAAGAAGCTGATATAAACATGGGATGCCCATTTCCTATGCTGGTACGCCGTCATAAAGGTTCGGGCATTCTCCCCTTTCCAAATGAAGTTGAGGAGCTTTTAGCGTGCATTCAAGACTTCCCAGATATGACGTTTTCGGTAAAGATGCGTTTAGGGCTAGAGAATCCGGAGGAATGCCTTGCACTTCTACCTTTACTAAATAGTCTTCCACTGAAGCAAATCGCCTTGCATGCCCGCATTGGTAAACAACAATACAAGGGAGAAACTAACTTGAATGCTTTCGAAACGTTTTATAACGCCTGTAAGCATCCAATTATCTACAACGGAGACATCACTACCCTAGACGACATAAAAACGATTTCAGACCGCTTTCCAAGCCTCTCAGGGGTAATGATTGGCAGAGGATTGCTTTCCAATCCTGCGTTGGCTTACGAATATCAATTGGGAAGAACTCTTTCCCGGGAAGAAATGTATGCCAAAGTGAAGGCATTTCATAATTCACTTTTAAGTTATTACGAAGCACACTTGCAAGGAAACGATCAGCTTGTAACCAAAATGAAGACAATCTGGGAATATCTGCTGCCTGATATGGATAGAAAAGCAAAAAAGAAAATTCATAAAAGCACAAAGATTGAGACTTACAGGACTGCTGTATCTGAAGCATTAAAGTAAGGCAAATTATAGCAATTCTTTATTTTTCGGAAGATTTATTTATCTTTTTAAGAAAAATAAAGAGCATAAACAGCTGTATAGGAAGCTATTGCTAAAGTTCAAATTACTTTTATCAAACGATACCTGAAGTAATATTCTTCGTAACTTTTGGCGAAAACAGTCTGCCTCAAAAGCTCATCTAATAAAGATTGAATGTGTTTTTATATAAGCCATTTCTATCTGATATTATTGCCACCAGATATGGATAAGAAAGCTAAAAAGAAAATTCATAAAAGCACCAGGTTTGAAGCATATCTGGTAGCTTTATACGAAGCATTAAAGTAAATCAGATTATATCAGTTATTTATTTTTCGAAGATTTATTTATCTTTTTAAGAAAAAACGGGCAGCATAAGCAACTGTATAGCAAGCTATTACTAAAAATAAAATTACTTTTATCAAACGATACCCGAAGTAATATCAGAAGTAAAACCAAGTAATAACGAAATAAGGTAAGAATAACTTTCCTGATTTTAAAGGTTATAAGATTGCATACACCTATGCAGTTACAAAATATCAGAAGGCTTTAATGCATATTTAAGAAAAAGAGCTGTTCACTGGATTTTATTCCGGCAAACAGCTCTTTAATTATTTTTTAAGAAGATAATGATTATCCTAGCATTTCAAATCCATTCCACAAATTTCCTTCAGGAACCGGAGCCTCCAATTCAATAAGTTCTTTCGAAACCGGATGAATAAAGGAAATCTTCCGTGAATGCAGGCAAATACTTCCGTCCGGATTTGAACGTGGAGAACCATATTTCAGGTCTCCCTTAATGGGACATCCCATTTTTGCCAACTGACATCGAATCTGATGATGCCTTCCGGTATGCAGGTGCACTTCAAGAAGATAATAATTCTGCGAATGCCCAATCAACTTATAGTCGAGAATAGCTTTCTTTGAATCCTTAACCTCTTTATCATAGGCATAACTTTTGTTTTGTTTCTCGTTACGCACCAGATAGTGAACCAATTCGCCTTCGGGTTCCTTCGGACAGTTCTTTACGATTGCCCAATAAGTCTTTTTAACCTCGCTATTCTTAAACATCTCGTTAAGACGAGGAAGAGCTTTACTGGTTCTGGCAAAAAGAACTATTCCGCTTACAGGTCGATCCAACCGGTGAACAACTCCCAGAAAAACATTGCCTGGTTTGTTGTATTTCTCCTTCAGGTACTGCTTAACAGTCTCCGATAGTGGAGTATCGCCTGTTTTGTCTCCCTGAACAATCTCAGAGCTCGACTTGTTGACAACAATAATGTGATTATCTTCGTATATTACGGTCATTCCTCAAATTACATATTCATACCACCACAGCAGTGAATTACCTGTCCTGTTACATAAGAAGACAAGTCAGAAGCAAGGAAAGTAGCAACATTAGCTACATCATCTGGTGTACCACCACGGCGTAAAGGAATTTGTTTAGCCCATTCAGCTCTTACTTCTTCAGTAAGTGCAGCAGTCATATCTGTAATAATGAATCCTGGAGCGATTGCATTTGCACGAACGCCACGAGAACCTAATTCTTTAGCAATTGATTTAGCTAAACCAATCATACCAGCTTTAGAAGCTGAGTAGTTACATTGACCAGCGTTACCAGAAACACCAACAACAGAAGCCATGTTGATAATGCTACCAGTCTTTTGTTTCATCATAACCGGAGTAATAGCGTGGATAAAGTTGAACGCAGATTTCAAGTTCACATTAATAACCATATCCCATTGTTGTTCGCTCATACGCATCATCAAACCATCACGAGTGATACCAGCGTTATTTACAAGAATGTCTACACGACCAAAGTCCTTAACAATCTGAGCAACAACATTAGCTGTATCTTCAAAGTTTGCAGCGTTAGAAGCATAACCTTTAGCTTTTACGCCAAAAGCTTCTATTTCTTTTTCTGTATTCTTAGCATTTTCATCAATAACAAGGTCAGTGAATGCAATATTTGCTCCTTCAGAAGCAAACTTCAAAGCAATTGCTTTACCGATACCGCGAGCAGCTCCGGTTACAATTGCTGTTTTTCCATCTAATAATCCCATAATAATTGTAATTTAATCGTTTATTTATTGATTGATTTCTTTTCTACGTAATGCTCCATAAACTAAATTGGTAACGTATTTCTTACGAACTTCCGGAACTAAATTACGTCCCAGATGACCACTAATATATGGAACTTCAATTCCTTTCACGCAATAATGAACTATATTAGCTGTAATATTAACGTCATCAATTTGGAAAACACCTTTATCTTTTCCTTCAGTAAGGACAGCGCGTAAAAGTGCTATTTCCTTAGCATCAAATCTCCTTCGAACTCTTTCTACTCGCCAGATATCACGAAAGAAATTAGCCTGCAAAGAGCCATTTCTGGAAACAACTTCCTTGATAGCATCCAAGCGAGTATAAATTAATTCTATTAACTTTTCATCAGGGGAAATATTCTTCTCTGATACCTTTTTCATTGTTTCAGAAAGTATATCCAACTCAGATTCTACCACAGCAGAATAAATTTCATCTTTATTTTTGAAATAAGTATAAAGAGTACGTCGGCCTTTCTTAGAAGCAAGGGCGATATCATTCATTGTAGTATTTTCAACTCCTGTTTGAGCGAAAAGCTGTCGAGCTACGTCTACTAGTTTAATTCTGGTTTTTGATACAGTCATAGGCTATACCTGCACATTATTGTTTTATTTGAGCAAAAGTAGTTCTTTTCTTCTTATTACACAAGAAAAGATTTACTAATTTAATTAATTGTGTTATTCAATGATCAATTCATGAAACTAGTACAGAGCATTTTACGTTCTGATTTTATTATTATTGAAAATTTATTCTTAAAATAATTTGTTTTATAAGATAAAAGCAGTACTTTTGCACTCACAAACATCGCGGAGTGGAGCAGTTGGTAGCTCGTTGGGCTCATAACCCAAAGGTCGTTCGTTCGAGTCGAGCCTCCGCAACTAAGTAAAGAGAATCAAGTAATTGGTTCTCTTTTTTGTTTGTAGCCTATTCCCATCAATTAAAGGATCATACCGAAATCCTGAATCATACAGAAATCCCTAGTGATTAAATACTTAAGTAACTTATAGTATTTTACATTTTTACTTTAAGCTTCATTTTTAGGATAAGTCTTTTAATTAGCGGGAATTTTAGGATACCTACCATATCGAAATTATGTGAGATTAGAGGATAAACATTGACTATAAATAATTTGAATGAAAGAGTTCTCTCTCTCTTATCATCCTATTTAATCACTATTTATTTATTTTTGAAACCAAATGCACTATTGGTAAGGATGAAAAATCTTATTTAGATGGAAATAAATTCAATAACAATCCCCCCATTATTTTAGTCTAAGTTATAACCTGGATATTCACAATAAAGGGTCATACAGACTAAAATACTAATCAATCTATGATGAATATTAATAAGAAAATAACAATCAGAAAACAAACAATTTATAGAAAAAGAGTAGAAAATGGGAAAATATAAAAAGTTGCAAAAACAGTCATTATCTTCAATTAATACAATAATTACATAAATAATTTGCTTTTTAAAATAAAAGCAGTACCTTTGCACTCACAAACATCGCGGAGTGGAGCAGTTGGTAGCTCGTTGGGCTCATAACCCAAAGGTCGTTCGTTCGAGTCGAGCCTCCGCAACTAAGCAAAGAGAATCAAGTAAATTGGTTCTCTTTTTTGTTTTTACTCCACGACATATAAAAGCATCAAAAGAATCATTTGTAACACGCACACATTTACCAAGAGTCCAACTATATTCCTAATTGGTCATAAATGAGGTAGAATAAAATTTCCGACCAATGAATGGAAATAAAGGAATTACAAGAGGGTAAAAAGGCAAGAAAAAGTAAATAAAAAGCAACAAAACGAGAAGTAGATACATAAAATTGAGTTTGATAATCAATGATTAACAAACACAACCACATTTTATGAGCTACAAAAATATAGCCACAGAAAAAGATATAAAAAATCCTACTAAAAAATATCTAAATAGAAAAACACACTATAATAATCAAGATATAGAGTCAATTTATAAAAGCGTCATGATATTAATTTAGCACTTTCTCTATATTGCTCAAGATATAGATACAATCTTTAAACAAAAAGAAGTCTGAATAAATAAAACCAAAGTTATAGGTGCACAGAAGATACTGTCTGCTATCAAATAACAAACAACATAAAAAACACAACTATTTTATGAAGAAGCAGAAATATAAAAATCTACTTCTTCATAAATATAATATTCAAGCTATTTCTTTTTCTTTGAACCACTTAAGCCTTCAAGGGCTTTAAGGGCTGTTGAGTTCCCAGGCTCTATCTTCAGAATTTTATTCCAATATCCTTTGGAAGTTTCATATTCACTGGCACTCTTACTTTTTTCGCCAGCTACCAAATGGTAGAATCCTAAATAACTATAGCATTCTATAAGGACCGGATTATAGCGAGGATCATTTTTTGCTAAACAGATTTCTACAGTTTTTTCATAAAAAGGTTTAGCTAAACCTTTTGTTGCCTCCGGATCTAAATTAGAATTAGCTCTTGCTCTCCAGCAATTACCTCTATAATTATCAGGCTCCATTTCTGCCACTTTAGCAAAAAGGCTATCAGCCTTCAATAATGAAGATGTTTTTATATTTGGAAGAATTTTATCAGTATTTGCATATGAATAATATTTCTTACCCAATTCAACTAATAAATCAGCACTAGGTTTTGAAACATTACCTACATATTTCTCATATGATTTTATTGCATTTACAGGATCTCCAGCTTGTTCGTAAAGACCAGAAATTGTAGATAAAAGTTCAGTTTTAGTTGTATCAGCTTCAATAGCTTTTTCAAAAGAAGCTATAGCTTCCGGATATTTTTTCTTTTCAGCTAATATACTACCATTATATGTATAATCAAAATATGAGAATTGAGCATCTTTTGATTTATTGAAGAAATTATCTGCAGCTACAGTAGCATCATCAAATTTCTTAAGCTCTACATTATTATACATTGCCAAACGGTTGAAAGCAGGATCTTGAGCATTCAGTTTCAAACCCATCTGAGCTATTTCTAAAGACTTATTATAATCTTTATTTAAGAAAAGAGTCATAGCATATTGCTTCAAATCGTCAGTATCATAATTTCCAGAAGCGATATACTCTCCATAATATTTTGCAGCATTATCAAAATCATTCTTAGCATAATAAAGGTCAGCTAATTCTTTGTTAGCTAAAGAGAAATTAGGTTCCTGAGTTTTAAGACGACCTAACATTTCAACCGCTAATGCTGTATTTACATCACGATATGCACGAGCATACTTAACATAAGCTTCACGACAATTTGCATCAAACAAAATAGCTTGTTCATACATGCTACAAGCTTGACCTGCATCTTTTTTAGATTCGAAAATATCACCAGCTAAAACAAAAACTGGAGCATATTTTCTTGTAATTTTCTGAGCTCTCTCCAAATAATCATTTGCACCTAAAAGCTCACCATTTTCTAAATAAGCACGTCCAGCCTCTAAAATAAGGTCAACGTTCTTCTTATTTTTTCCTTTTAAAACATTTTCAATTGCCTCTTTTGCTTGAACAGCATTTGATTTAATCTGTAACTTAGCTAAACCAATATTATTCAAAGCACTCTCAGCATCTAATGACAAGCCCTTTTTATAGTAATATAAAGCAGAGTCATTCTTGCTCTCTCCAAAATAGACATTCCCTAAGAAGTAACAAGTTTCAGCAGAATTTGTAGAATTAGATTTCAATTCTTGAAACAATAGGACTTTAGCCTGTTTTTGGAAACCTGCCTTATAGAAAGAGATACCTTCACTATCCTTCGCTTGAAGTGGAGAAAAAGCAAAACTTGCCAAAAAGAGGATTGAAGAAAATATTAAGTTACATTTCATCACTTTGCAATTTTTAAATCAATTATTAGTATTCGTCTTTAACATTTACAATACGCACCGGTTGTGTTGCAGGAACTAAACCGGATTTAAGAATGATCCTTTGTCCGCGATCTGAAGTTAAGAAATTAGCAAATCCAGAAGACAAACCTTGCCTTGGATCGTTAATTAACAAATAAACAGCACGGTAAAAAGGATAATCGCCCAAAGCAATATAGGCTTGATAAGGTTTATAACTATTAGAACCGTCAGCTATATTGTCTTTACTAACAGCCATTACCCGAACTTCCTTCTTAAAGGTTAAATTTGTTGTGTCATTTTTAGCACCCAACCAATTAACACCAATAATTCCGATAGCATTAGGCGTTTTTGAAACATAATCAAAAACTTGCAGATTAGTCTTTTTAGCATTAATTCCTTTAGATGCAAAAGGTTTTCCTAAACAAATAGAGTCCTTTGCAAAACGGACTGTACTTGAATTTGGATTATCAAAAACAATTTGAATATTACCCAATTTAGAATTTGGATAAATTTCTTTCCATTTAGTAATCTCACCAGTTAGAATCTTTCTAACCTGGCTAACAGTAATAAGAGAATCTGGATTTTGATTATTAGTAATCAAACCAACACCGTCATAAGCCATTATAACCTCACGTGGGAAAAACTTACGACTATTAAAAGATTGTATTTCTTTAGAAGATAGTCTGCGAGTGGAAACAACCAATCGCACACTATCTTTTAATAAACTATTTATAGCATCTACCTCACTACAATATTTAGGTTTTATATGAACCTCAGAATTAAGTCCTTCAAATACAGCAATTTCTTCTTCAATAATAGGTTGAAAACCTTCATCAACAGCAACAGGAACTGTTCCCGATGTTAAAGTATCAGTCCACCCATCTTTAGGCTTGTTTTCTTTACATGAGCAAAGAAGCAAAAAGAATAATATTGGAATTAATTTGAAGAACTTCATCATTTTATTGTAATTTAAAGGTAATAGGCACTACATAATATACAGGAACATTCACACCATTTTGTTTACCAGGAATCCATTTCGGAAGAGAACGGATTACACGGAGAGCTTCCTTATCACAGTAAGGATCCAAAGAACGCATTACTTGCGCATCTTTAACATCACCTGTTTTAGAAACAACAAAACGAATATAAACTTTACCTTGAACACCATTTTCCTGAGAAATTGTTGGATATCTCAATTTATCGAAAATGTATTTCAAAAGTTCAGATTCACCACCAGGGAACTGAGGCATCTGTTCTACAGCTGTATAAGGTTTTTCTTCTACTTCTTCTACAGGAGCCTGGGTTACAACTTGCTTAATTTCAGCAATGTCTTTACCGTGTTCCTCATCGTTACCTTTTACGTCAGCGATAGAAATAGTAACCTTAGATTCTTGTAATTGTTCCTGACTCTTCATCTCGTCTTCATCTCTAACTTCAGAGTCCTTCTTAATTACAGGAGCAACGAATTTTACAGAACTCTTTAAAGGAGGAGGAGGAGGAGCGATAGGCTCAACCTTATTCAACTTTTTATCCTTTACTTCAGCATCATCCAACTTAGATAATTGTGTGACCTCAGTCATAACTTCTTTTTGTTCAGGAGTTGCCAATTTTATAAGTTCTGGTACAGCTATAAAGAATGCAGTCAAAAGAACGATAATCAACAAAGATAGATTATGTCTTTTTGGAGCATCCATACGCATTTTATATGCACCATACCCTTTATTTCTTCCTTCGAATATTAAGTCACACCATTCTTCAGAAGCTAAATTAATTTTTGCCATTTTACTTTCTTGTTTTAGTGTTTAACTTAATTATTTCGCACCTTGGGCAGAAGCTAATAAAGCCTTCTCGCCATCAGTGATAGGTACAATAACATATTTACTAATACAGCAAATCTGCATTTCGTCTAGAGCATCAATAAGATTTTTGTATGTTGATTTGTCTGCTGCTTTGATAATAACTGTAGGAGAACCTTTTTCTTCCTTAGCTTCAGCAATTTTTGCAGCACATTCTTCAGCAGAAATTTTTAAATTCTTTTTCTGTTGTTTCAAATCATTAACCTTCGCTACAATACTTCTGTTTTTGCTCAGAAGTAAGTCTCTTATCCCAGTAGCAGTATAAGAAGTTGCTTGCAACAAAGAATTATCACCAGCTTTAAACTCACCTAGATAATAATAAACCTTATCTTTTTCACCAAGAATTAAAGTTACAGCTTGAGAAGCCTTAACTTTAGTCTGTTGAGATTCATCAACCTTATCATTAGTTGGCATACTTATCTCCATCGTTTGAGGTTTACTCAAAGATGTACAAAGCATGAAGAAAGTGATAAGCAACATGTTCATATCCACCATCGGCGTAAAGTCGACGCGGGTTTTCATTTTTTTCTGCTTTCCCTTTTTTCCTTTTCCGCTATCTTTTTGTTCTACATCAGCGCTCATATTTCATCTATTTTTTTTCGGCTTCAACAGCTTTCAAAGAAGTGATCAGATTATATCTGTTTTCTTTTATGTCTTGAAGTGAATTCATTACTTTCTTAATTACAGAATAAGGAGTATTCTGGTCAGCTTTAATAGCAATACGTAGATCTGGATTCGTAGCACGAGCAGCTTTTACCCATACTTTGAATTGATTGTCAACACTATCTGTAGGTATACCTTCTCTTTTAAGAGCTTCATCCTGATCTCTTTCAGGTAAATCTAAGAAAGTGCTCATTACCTTAATAGGCACACCAAATGTGGTGTTCTTTCTGAAACTTTTTATTTGTTTAGGTGTAAATTTAACACCATATTGTTCTCCCACACTTACAAGTGTTTGTTCCATGTCATCTGGTCTATCCAAGGCCATAAATACTTTGCCCTCTGGATTGACAAGGATTGAGAGGACATTCTTTTCTGGAATTTTAATTTCAGAAACAGAACCTGGTGTCGTTACTTTTACTGGTTCCTTTTTTACGAAGGTTGAGGTCAACATAAAAAAGGTCAAGAGCAATACAGTAACGTCACTCATCGCTGTCATATCGATGAAAGTGTCCTTTTTTGCAACTTTTACTTTAGCCATAAGTTATTTCTATTTTAAAAAATTTATTTACTGCTTATTAGTGAGAAGCTGCAAATGTCTGAACAATAGAGAAACCTACTTCGTCAAGGCTAAATGTTAATTTATCGATTTTGTTTGAATAATAGTTGTAAGAAATAACAGCTAACGCACCAGTAGCAATACCACAAGCAGTATTAACCAACGCTTCAGAGATACCTTGTGACAAAGCTGTAGAGTCAGCACCACCACCAGAAGACAAAGCAGCAAATGAACGGATCATACCGATTACAGTACCAAGAAGACCGAACAATGTACCTAAAGTAGTGATAGTTGCAATGATAGGAAGATTTTCAGTCATCATTGGTAATTCAAGAGCTGTAGCTTCTTCAAGTTCTTTTTGGATTGCCAACAACTTTTGTTCTTTACTTAAGCTAGCATCTTTTTCCATTTCATCATATTTAAGCAAAGTAGCACCTACTACATTAGCAACAGAACCTCTTTGCTTGTCACAAATAGCTTGAGCACCTTTAAGATCACCTTTTTCCAAGGCAGCTTTGATATTTGCAACAAACTTAGTCAATGAACCTTTACCATAAGCGCTCTTAATAGCGATATAACGCTCAACACTTAATGACAATACAGTGAATAACAAAGTCAAAATGATAGGTACAATAACACCACCTTTGTACATAGTACCTAGAAGTTTACCTGGAAGAGGGTTATTCGAAGGATCATTATTCACAAAGTTTGAAGGATTACCTAATACAAAATTATAAAAGCAAACTGCAATAACCAAACACGCTAGAATAACAAGACCCGCGTTTTTAATACCTTTAACAGACGTTTTCTTAGATTTTTTTTGAGTAGTTTCCATAATAGTTTTTTTTAAACAATTTATTTTTAGAAATTAATAATTTTCACTTATATAAAATAACCTTGGTATACAATACATATAAAGCTGTAAAAAGCATGTGCTATTTTTTAATAATAGCATATTCCAATTACGACTAACTAATTTATTCTTTATTTATTTCATAGCATAATATACCTAAAAATGTGTCTCAAATAGCATTTACCGTCTAAACGTAAAACGTGCAACAAAAATAAGAACAAAATTGTTACTATGGTACGTTTTTACAATTTTTAATCAGTTTTTTTTAGAGTAAATAGACTTTATACACCGAAATAGATAAAAATATATAACACCAAAAACATATTAGCAATGATAACAGATTATATATCTGTATTTTATTGCAAATATAATAACAAAAGTAATATATGCATTATCAAATTTAAAATAAGTATGTAAATAGATATTATTTTGCTAAAATTAATATTTTATATATATAATCAATACTCTAATAAAACCTGATATATCAGATTAATATACCTTTTGTAACTATTTAGAGAGCAAATTCTAATATTATTGAACATGACTTTTGCCACACAATAATTTTAATGCTAAAACACATTAAAACTATGATTGCTTCATTTGCGAGCAATAGTAATAAAAAAAAAACAATTAGTCAATAAAATGCTATATAAATTCAACAATTTTAATTCTAAAAGACAATATATAAGCAATAATTACATTTATCTAAATTCTAAAGCAGAGACATTAAACGGAGCACTTACACTAATCAATTAATTTTCAGGCAATTAATCAAGTATCAATATTTACCTACCAAATTGATATATGCACATAAAAACAGCAGTTACAGCATTCAGCATAATCACAAAAGTTCACGTTATTCGGGGAGAGGTAGCATATCTATAAGGAGACTCATATATACAAAAAAAGAGTCCCATTCATACTTCATGAACAGGACTCTTTGATAAAACGGCAGCTACCTACTCTCCCACTGTTACGCAGTACCATCGGCGTGATCAGGCTTAACTTCTCTGTTCGGAATGGGAAGAGGTGGAACC
>NZ_FQTV01000009.1 GCF_900128905.1 Bacteroides luti | reverse complement strand
AAAACGAATGATGTATGGAAAGGCAAAGCTCATGCTACTGAAAAGAAAACTAGTTCTGGGAACTCTTCTTTTCAACTAAATTGCAAAAGAACCACTGATTATAGGCTTAGGAACATTAGTAGTCAACTGGAATCAGTTTAATACAGTTCCTGGCAAATATTAACCATTTATTGGCGGGAGATTGCGGCAAACATGTACATATTTGGAAGTAAACATGTACATGATTGGGGTTAAACATGTACATGTTCGGGGAAAGATAACCTTATATTTTGGCTAATTAATCTAGTTAAGTTGTCTAATTAGCCTATATCTTTGAATTAAATTATGCTGGGAAGTATTTTACTTACCCTTTGATTCCACTTCTATTTTCTTTTTCACGAAACGAATCTTCAGGTTTGCTTCTTCCAGTTCTTTCTTTATCTGGTTAATTGAATTAAGAGCTTGTGCCAATTCGTAAACCTGACAAACGGCATTTCTATCGGCAGATGAGAAGCTTACCGCTTTTCTTCCATTTCCTACAATTTCCAGTTTGAGGTTCTGACCTTTATTCATGTAAATAAATGCTGCAACTCCCCCATCGGCACCCATTCGGTAATCTACTTTTTCCGATTTTACACCCATATCCGTTGATTCGTAAACATCGCGACTTGCTGGTGTTTCTGCAAAACTTCCGTCGGGTGCAGTTACACGGATGGAACGATGATGAATGCTGGAACCTCCGTTATAGATGGAAGTAAGTGCAAACACACCGGTTTCACTAACCTGAGCACGCAGGTAAGTACGACGGATATTTTTTTCTACAGTCTGAGAAGGATGAAGGTAATTACCTACAGTCTGGTATTCTGCATTCTTTTCAAGAACTAAACCTTTCTTTTTCTGATCAGCATCAGCTTGTTTTATCTTTAACACGCTATCAAGATAAACAATACTTCTTTCCTGCTCCTTTATTTCCACTTGCTCCATCAGACTAATTCCCTTTCTGCGGGCTTCAAATGCTTTGGGATAAAGTATTTTAATACTATCAAGCTGCAACTTTGCTTCACTATATTTACCTTGTGCATAGGCTTCCTCTGCCGCTTGTAATTTCAAGGCAGCTTCCTTTTCACCATTACCACTACACGCTGTGAGTGCTAATACTGTAAGTGCTATGAATCCAAACTTTCTCATATTTATTTTTGTTATAGAAGGCAAAAATACAATTAAATTGCCAAACCTATCCTTTACCTGCTCAAATTATTGTATTTTTGTACCTCTTTACAACATAGGATAACATGCAATTAACAACAGAAGAATTAAAAGAATATTTTAGCGACGAGATCTTTACAGCAATCTCTGAAACAGCTGAAGACCTCGGACTGGAATGTTATGCTGTAGGTGGATATGTGCGCGACATCTTTCTGAAACGCCCGTCGAAAGATATTGATGTGGTGGTTGTGGGAAGTGGAATAGCTATGGCACAAGCGCTGGGGAAGAAATTAGGAAGGCATGCACATGTTTCTGTTTTTAAGAATTTTGGAACTGCTCAGGTTAAATATCACCGCATAGAAGTGGAATTTGTTGGCGCCAGAAGAGAATCATATCAAAGAGATTCACGAAAACCAATCGTGGAAAATGGCACGCTGGAAGACGATCAGAACAGACGGGATTTTACAATCAACGCATTGGCTGTATGCCTCAATGCTGATCGCTTTGGTGAATTAGTCGATCCTTTTGGAGGTATCGAGGATCTTAAAAACAGAATTATTCGCACTCCTTTAGATCCGGATATTACATTTAGTGATGATCCTCTCCGTATGATGCGGGGTATCCGTTTTGCCACTCAGCTTAATTTCCAGATTGAAGATGAAACTTTTGCATCGATAGCACGCAATAAAGAGAGAATTGAAATTATATCGAAAGAGCGTATTGCTGACGAATTAAATAAAATACTGGGATCGCCTGTTCCTTCCATTGGCTTTGTATTGTTGGATGAGTGTGGATTATTAAAACTTATTTTCCCGGAACTGGCAGCATTGCAAGGAGTTGACAGCAGAAATGGCAGGGCACATAAAGATAACTTCTATCACACGTTAGAGGTTGTTGATAATGCTGCTAAACGTTCAGATAATCTTTGGTTTCGTTGGGCGACTCTACTTCACGATATAGCCAAGCCAAGTTGTAAGCGATGGGAGCCTAAGGCGGGCTGGACTTTTCATAATCATAATTTTGTTGGTGAAAAGATGGTACCAAACATCTTCCGAAGAATGAAATTACCGATGAATGAGAAGATGAAATATGTTCAGAAGCTAGTTGGTCTGCACATGCGACCGATTGTTCTTTCTGAAGATATTGTAACAGACTCGGCTGTTCGCAGGTTACTATTCGACGCCGGTGATGACATAGATGATTTGATGGCTCTGTGCGAAGCTGATATCACCTCAAAGAACGAGGTTCGTAAGCAGAAGTTTCTGGAAAATTTCCAACTGGTACGTCAGAAGCTGAGAGATCTGGAAGAGAAAGACCGGATCCGTAACTTCCAGCCACCTATTTCGGGCGAAGAAATTATGGAAGCTTTCGATCTGCGCCCATGCAGAGAGATTGGTACTCTTAAAAGTTCTATTAAGGATGCCATTCTGGATGGTGTTATTCCAAACGAATATGAGGCTGCTTACAACTATATGCTTGAAAAAGCTGCGAAGATGAAACTTAAACCTGTAAAATAACAAACTAATGAGCCAGAAGAGATATACCAAAGGCGAGGAAATTGCCAATGCCAGTTCTCACGGATTGGGCATACTGTTGGGAATCACTGTCGGGATTTTCCTGATGCGTAGTGCTTTTGAGACAAACAACAGGTGGATTATGGTTAGTTTTGCTATCTATCTGCTGGGAATGTTATCTTCTTACGTCACCTCTACCTGGTATCATGCTTGCCGGAATGAAAAAAGAAAAGCTTTGCTTCGTAAGTTCGACCACGGAGCAATCTATCTGCATATTGCCGGAACGTATACTCCTTTTACATTGGTTGTTCTTAGAGATTCCGGAGCATGGGGATGGGCACTGTTTTCTTTTGTATGGCTTGCTGCAATAGCAGGATTTATCCTGAGTTTTAAAAAACTAAAAGAGCATAGCAATCTTGAAACCGTATGCTATGTAATTATGGGTGGGGTTATCATTATTGCCATTAAACCGTTAATTGATTGCCTCTATCCAACAGGATCTATCAGTACTCTCTATTGGCTTATTGGCGGTGGTGTATCATATATTATCGGAGCTATATTCTACTCACTAACAAAGTTGCGCTACATGCATTCTGTTTTTCATCTCTTTGTTCTGGGAGGAAGTGTTTGCCACATTATTGCTATTTTCAATATCTTATAATTAAGATCAAAATATAGATAACAAAAAAAGATGTCTTTTACGGACATCTTTTTTTGTTTTAAGCAGTTGCTATTTTACTTTATACCTTCTGTTGTCATATTAATACGTTTAATTGTTCCATCGTTATTATAGAACAAACGATCTATACATACAGACCGGCGGAAACTACTCCCTTGTGTATTAATGCCGCCATTGTGATAAATAAAATACCAGTTATTCTTAAACTCTATGATTGACTGATGATTGGTGTTACTATTTCCGGCAATTTCATTTAATATGCCTTTATATTCCCATGGACCGTTGATATTACGACTCATAGCGTAACAAATCTTTTCTGGAAATTCGGATGCATACGAAAGGTAATACCATCCTTTATATTTATGGATCCATGGTGCCTCGGTAAAGCGTGGAAGATTTTTAACCGGCATTATCGGTCCGTCAAGCTCAACCATATTCTTCTTTAATTTGGCATAGTAACATTGAGTATTTCCCCAAAACAAATAAGCTTGTCCATCATCATCTATAATAACAGTAGGGTCAATGTCGTCCCAGCTTATTTTAGTGAATTGGGTAGTCATGTCATTGGTAATAAGTGCCGATCCACGTGCATCTTTAAAAGGTCCGGTAGGACTGTCGGAAACAGCTACACCTATTGCTTTTCCATGAATAGAGCCATGTTCAACGGCAACATACCAATAAAATTTCCCATCCCGTTCTATAACCTGGCTAGCCCAGGCATCACCCTTTGCCCATGAGAAATCAGATGGTTTCAAAGGAATCGGATGCTCTGTCCACGTTTTCATATCCGAAGAAGAGAACACCAGCCACTCGTTCATTTCATAACGCTCTTTTGGTGCAGGACACTGGTCATGTCCTGCATAAAGATAAACTTTTCCGTTATAAACCAATCCGGCAGGATCGGCTGTAAATTTATGCTTAATCAAAGGATTTCCATTTGCAACAAATGTTGTATCCTGAGTATCTGCCAATATTCCGCTACTACTTAGCAAAGCAGCACATAAAAGTATCAGTCCTGAAATTCTATTTCTTAACATCATTCAAGTCCTCTTATTTTTTCAAAAACTTATATACGGCAAATGTTTTAGCTCCTAATTTTACGTTCAGAACATTGCCTTCAATCTGAATATCTTCTTTCTGCGGAAGAACAGTGTTTGGGTTTGCCAATGTGTTTTCAGCATCCAAATCGGATGAATGAAGAAGTGTTGCAGTACCTGAAGTGAGCTGCCCTTTCTTTGTTCCATCTAATACAACACGGATATTTTGTTCTTTATCTGCTGTATTAGCTATTTTCACGATATATGCTTTTTCGTTTTTATCCCATACAGCACTTGCATAAAGTTCATCCTGACCAGTTACCGGTTTTTTATCCATTGTCAAAGAAAGAACATTAGTTCCTTTATTGTAAGCATAAAGCTGCTGAACATAGTAATTCACAGAACATACACTGCTCATATTATCAAACCAGATTAAGTCCGGACGCCACTGCCATCCTTTAACGTGAGCAAAAAGCGGAGCATAAGTAGCCATATGAACCACATCTGCATTGCGTTCCAGTCCGGTCATAAATGCTGCTTCACAAAGAGCTGCATCAAAATTATTCTTTTTATTCTGAGCATGGCAGGCATATTCACCGGCAAAAACCTTTGGACCTTTTCTGTCGTAATTATCATAGCGGGCAGCCTGAGTTAAGAACCATTTCTGAGAACGATAGAAATGTTCGTCAACCAGGTCAACCTTCAGACGTTTCATTTCCGGCCACAAATATTCAAACTTGTCTCCTTCAGAATCAGGACCAGAAGATCCGATTATACGAATTTTTGGATAAGCTTTACGGATAGCTTTGATAAATGGTTCCAGATGTTCCGGATATTCTTTTCCCCATTGTTCGTTACCTACGGCAAGAAGTTTTAGGTTAAACGGAGCCGGATGGCCCATATCTGCACGTAATTTACCCCACTTTGTAGTAACATCACCATTAGCAAACTCAATTAAATCGAGGGCATCCTGAATATAACAATCCAACTTATCAACAGGCACATGAGCTTTTGGGTCTTTATTCTGGAACTGACAAGCAAGTCCACAATTAAGCACAGGAAGAGGCTCTGCTCCTATTTCTTCTGACAATAAGAAATACTCATAGAATCCCAATCCATAAGTCTGGAAATAATCCGGATAAAAACGATTGGTAAAGGTATATTGCCAACGATTAGTATTAAGCGGACGGTTCTCAACAGGACCTACCGAGTTTTTCCAATTATAACGAGTATCAATATCAGTACCTTCAACAATACATCCACCAGGGAAACGGAATACACCCGGTTTCAAATCGGCAAGAGCCTGCACCAAGTCTTTACGCAAACCACCTTCACGACCTTTCCAGGTATCAACCGGGAAAAGAGAAACGTGATCCATATCAATATCTCCTTTTGAAGTAAGGAAGATTCTGACCAAAGCTTTTGCATCGGTTTCCGGTGAAGTAAGTACTACTTCGTATTTCTTCCAGTCGGCAGAAGTTACATTCAATGTTTGTTTTGCAACCGGATTATTATTTGAGTTTACAAGTTCCACTCTAAAACTTTGAGATTCACCACCCTGAGGAAGGCGAGCCCATACACTAAAACGATATTGAGCATCTTTCTTAATGCCTACACCAAAGAAACCTTCGTTTTCAAGACCTGTTTGCTTATCAGGATGTCCTGGATTTGAAAGGCGCACATAGTGTGGATTCTTATCAAAAGCTGGATTATCAGTACGAACTTCAACATTACCGAATGATTTCCAACCTAGCAAATTCTGAGTAAACTCAAAGGAACGGTTCTTTATCAGTTCAGCATATAAGCCACCATCAGCTCCAAAATTGATATCTTCAAAGAAGAGTCCATACATTGTTGATTGTATTTCCGCACCGGGCTTAGTAGTTTTTACAACCATCTCATGCTCGGTTTGTGCATTTAATGACATCCCCATGCAAAGGGCTAAAGCAGATAATAATGATCTGTGCATTCTCATAATTAATATATTAGTTTTTAGTTAGTATTCATTTTATACGTTTTCCCCAGACTGATCGACCATGACTATCCAATCCTGTAAAGAGAATTGTCTCTGTCTGGTTTTCCCAATCGTGTCCGGCAAAAGTAACCAAATTATTTATTTCCTCACCATTCAAAACCAGTTTAGTTAATGATTTAGATGAATCAAAAGACCAGGAACTATTAGTACGATCTTTTATACTATTGTTTTCTTGCAACACTATATGAGAAGAATAATTCTGCTCTGTTTTATTAAGTCGTCCTTCTCCCCAAAGAATCTGTCCGGCTTCTAACTTTCTGTCATGTTTTGGCTCATTTATGCGAATCACTTCCCATTCACCATGCAGATCTTTATCTTTAATCTTTACCGAACGACTTCCAGCATATCTTTCAGGAGAAACAACCGGCCATCCATCGTGAGTAAAGAACATCTCTCTAGTATGTAGCACCATTAACATATTATCCGGTGAAAGGCGACCTTGATGAAACATGAAATATTTACCTTTTTCATCGGTAGTTACTCCGCAATGAGCTGTTCCAGCCCACCCCACATGATTATTAAAACAATATGGAGCAGTAAGTATTGGGAAAATATCTGTTGTATCAGACATTGCCTTGCCAAAGAAATCGGTAAACGGTCCTTCCGGCTTATCAGCTCTTCCTACCCTGACATTATAAGTGGTCATCAATGGATCATAGGAAACAAAAAGATAATACTTTTTAAACTGCGGATTATATACAATCTCTGGAGCTTCCATATTATCAACTTTGTAATTGGCTCTGCGCGCAACCAAATGTCCTAAATCTGCGGTTTTCATTGTTAATCCCGTTTCCGGATTTAGCTGAACACAATAAATGCCTCCAAAGAATGAACCGTAATGCATCCACATTTTTCCATTAGAGGGATCAACTATAACAGTTGGGTCAATGGCGTTCATTGGCGTTTCTTTATTTGTGCGGACTACATATCCTTTCTGAATCCAAGGGCCTTCTGGTGAAGATGACTCAGCCAGACCTATATATGAATTCTTCTGTCCGAAAGCAGATACACAATAATAGAGTCTGTAAGTCTTTTCATGTTTAATGATATAAGGTGCCCAAATATTAGTAGCCCCTTTTCCTTCAGAATTACTTCTCACCCACTCCACCGCTTCACGAGGAATTTCGGGAAAAGCCCATCCTTCAAATTCCCAATGAACCAAGTCTTTCGATTTACGCATCTGTATATATCCTAACGGAACATTATGTTTTTTTGCTTCATCCTTATCTTCACCATAAATTGCATCTGTTGAATACATATAATAAGTATCACCAAACTTCTTACAAGCAGGATCGTGAACATTATAAGTTCCCCATTTCTTGTAGTTCTCCATGCCCGACAAAAAAACATAATTATCAGGCCAGGGATTTGAAGCTGGAATAATTTTCATGTCTGACGATGATTTGCAGGAAAGCATTACAATCATCAGTACAGTAAATACAATGAATACTCTGAGAAGTAACTCCGGATGTTTTTTCATATAGCAGTATTAAATCCTTTTATTAAAACTATCTGCAAAAATAGACGACAAGCGATTACCTTAAGGTGGACATCTGTCTCTTTTAAGTGGACAAAACATGAACCACGGGATAAAAACAAAGATATCATCACATGAAAGAAAAAGAGTTTAATTATATTTGCCTCGTTAATCAGTTAAATATGAGAAATAGAATTTCACTCTGCATCTTATTTTCACTTGTTGTCTTTTTATCTTCTTTCAAAGCATTCGCATTACCAAAGAGCCTGACAACCAGATATAATTTCAGCTGCATCACTATGAATGACGGGCTGTTGCATAACTTTATAGACGATATATATAAAGACAAACAAGGTTTTCTTTGGATTTCTACTGCCGGAGGAGGACTGTCCAGATATGATGGTTATGAGTTTACCCATTACAATATAAACACATGGCCTATTTCCCTGAAAAGTAATTTTATCCGCAAAGTTTGCGAGGATAACTTCAAGCGTTTATGGATAATAACGGAAAAAGGAACAGACATATTAAATCTCTCATCACTGAAAATTAATCAACTGACTTATAAGGATAAAACCTTAGATCAGATACTGAACAAATCGGCAAATACAATATTGAAAGATAGCAGAGGAAATATCTGGTTATCTGTGAAAGATGCATTATATAAAATAGAATTTACTCCAGACGGTGATATTGCTCATATCTATTCTCTGATACTGAAATTGCCATCTTCAAACAACCAAATCGTTGCAATAAATGAAATAAACGGAGAAATATGGGTTGGGCATAACAGCACTATATTTAAGGTGTTGACCAATAAATCCGGAAAGCTTGTATTTTCAACTATTTCTGATAAGCTGAAATTAGTAAAAGGCAGCTACATAAACGTAATCTTTGAAAAAGAAAATGAAGTGTGGATTGGAAGTGATCGCGGACTATTCAGATACAACAAAACAAATGAATCTATAAAACACTATATGCATAATGAAAGTGTGCAAGGTTCTATTTCACAGAACCAGATTACTGACCTCGCTGAAACAAATGATAAGCAATTAATTGTAGCAACTTTAAAAGGACTCAACTTCTATGATCCTATAAACGACAATTTTATGCATATCAATCGTGATGAGAAGGACGACTGTTATAGCATAAACTGCGATTTCATTAATTGCTTGCTTGTTGATAAGAATCTTATCTGGGTGGGTACCGAAGCAGGAGGTTTGAACAAGATTGCCCCAAAAAAGCTTTCAATACACAATTATATATATAATGAAAACGATCCGGGGTCCATTTCCAGAAATCCAGTCAATGCTATTTATGAAGATAAAACAGGAAATCTATGGATAGGAACAGTAGAGGGTGGACTCAATCTGAAAAGAAAAGATAGTGATAAGTTTATTCATATTACATCTGGTAACAGTTCTCTTAGTCATAATTCTGTAAGTGCTATAACTGCTGATGAATATAACCATCTTTGGATAGGGACCTGGGGAGGAGGCATAAATATACTGGACATGAGTAATATTTCTCATCCTGCATTTGAACACATAACTTCCGGCACTCACCCCGAATTCACTATCGATTTCGTTGGAGCTCTATGCTATGATCCTATTAATAAGGGTGTTTGGATTGGATCGAACAGAGGTATTTATTTCTATGATATAAAAATAAAAAAACTCATTTCTCCTTTTCCTTTCAGTGTAACAAAGAATATTCTGGGTACAATAGGCTCACTTATCGATAAGAAAAACAAGTTGTGGATAGGAACTTCGGACGGAGCAATGATCATCGACTTAAAATCATTTGCCAGAAGTCATTCACACTTTTCATATAAGTATTTAAAATATAAAAGTAACAAGCCCGATTCTCATTGTGTTGACAAAATAAACTGCCTTTACGAATCATCCAACGGAACAATCTGGCTGGGAAGTAACGGATATGGTTTATACAAACTACTATCAAGAGATAATGAGAACTATCAGTTCCAATCGTTCACAACAGCACAAGGACTGGCCAATAATTGTGTTTTGGGTATTCTGGAAGATCAGAGAGGTCGTCTTTGGTTAAGTACGTGCAATGGAGTTTCCTGCTATAATCCCAGCACAAATAAATTTATTAACTACACCAAAGAAGATGGATTAATAAGTAACCAATTTTACTGGAATGCATATTGCAAATCACGCATTAATCAGAATCTTTATTTTGGTAATATGGGAGGATTAATTGCGATTGAGGGGAATAAAATACAGCCAAAGCCATTAAATGAAAAGGTTATCTTCACCAGACTTAGTGTTTTAAATGAGATTATCTATCCTGACAAGGGGAACTATATTGATGTAGATATATCACAGGCTAAATGTTTAAGATTGCATGAAAAAGACAAATCTTTCTCTATAGAATTCTCTGCAATGGATTATGAGGTATCAAATACAGCAACCTATTCATACAGATTACTTGGATTTGACGATAACTGGGTAAAGGTTCCTTCGAGCAGGCGTATAGCAAGTTATACCAACTTGCGTCCAGGGACTTATACATTGCAAGTGAAATGTGATGCTGAATCAGAGATACAGTCGGGTAACATAACTGAACTAAAAATTGTTGTTTCTCCATTCTTTTATAAAACAACATGGTTTATTTGTCTGATACTGATTATTCTTTCTTTCACAATTTACAGACTGTATAAATGGCGTATTGATTCATTGAAGAATCAGAAAGAACAGCTTCGCATAAAAGTAGAAGAACGTACTCATGAACTGGAAAAACAAAAGCATATACTTGAGGAACAAACTAAAGAGCTTTCGCGCCAGAACGAAATTCTTACACAGCAAAACGAAAAGATTACCCGTCAGAAAGGGCAGTTAATCAAGATGTCGAAGAAGGTTCAGGAACTAACAATTGACAAGCTGACTTTCTTTACCAATATTACTCATGAATTCAGAACTCCCATTACACTGATTATGGGGCCTATTGAGAGAGCTCTTAAGTTAAGCTACAATCCTCAGGTTATAGAGCAATTACATTTCGTTGAAAGAAACTCCAGACATTTACTTTCACTCGTAAATCAATTGATGGATTTCCGCAAAGTTGAATCTGGTAAAATAGAGATTGTAAAGATTCCGGGCAATTTCAAGAAGTTTATTGACGATATACTGGAACCTTTTGAGGTCTTCGCCCGCGAAAGAAACATCAGTATCGAAAAGGTATTCCGTCTTAGTTCTCCGGTTATTCTGTTTGATGAAGATGCAATGGATAAAGTAATAACCAATCTTTTGTCGAATGCAATAAAATATACTCCCAATAACGGAACCGTTTCTATTTACATTTCTTCTTTAATAGACAGGGAGACATTGAAGGAGAAACTGTATATTTCAATAAAAGATAGCGGTGCCGGTATTGTTGAAGAGGATATTTCCAAGATATTCAACAGGTTCTATCAATCCAAAGGAAGTGTGAAGTATCCAGTATACGGGCAAAGTAGCACAGGTATAGGTTTGTATCTGTGTAAACAGATTGTGCATCTTCAGGGAGGAACTATTCAGGCAAAGAATAACCGTACCGGAGGTGCTGCTTTCAGAGTTGTTCTTCCTTTGCTACGTGAAGAGCATCCTAAGAAAGAGACTAATGTAGTCAATCAGCTTCAAGCAGCAAATGAGATTAAGGATAATAAACTGCTTATTTCAGGAGGACGTCTTAACATGTTAATTGTTGAAGATAATAAAGATATGCGTAGTTATATCCGTTCAATATTAATAGATAAGTTTAATGTTACAGAAGCTGAAAACGGAGAACAAGCACTGGCTATATTAAATAATCAGAGCATTGATTTTATTATTAGTGACCTGATGATGCCTGTAATGGACGGACTGGAATTATCCAGAAAAGTAAAAGAAAACTTTTCAATATCTCATATTCCATTCCTGATGCTTACTGCAAAGACCTCAATTGAAACCCGTATTGAAAGCTATAAAATTGGAGTAGACGAATATTTACTCAAACCGTTTGATGAAGATTTGCTATTGGCTCGTATAAACAACATTCTGGAAAATCGTAAACGCTATCAGAAGCAATTCAGTTTTAAAATGGACGTTGATATTCTTAATGTAGAAGAGGAATCTTGTGATAAAAAGTTCCTGGATAAAGCAATTAGCGTTATTAAGGAAAACTATAAGAATTCTTATTTCGAGGTAAGTGACTTTATTGAATCAATGGGGGTAAGTAAAAGTATACTTAACAGAAAGATGCAGAATCTTGCCGGACAATCTGCCGGGCAGTTTATCAGGAACTACAGGCTGAACATTGCCAGGGAACTAATTTTAAAGAACCGTACTACCAGAAATATGAATATATCAGAGATAGCTTATGAAGTAGGATTCAATGATCCTAAATACTTTACCCGGTGCTTTACCAAACATTTTGCAGTTACACCTAGTTCTTTAATGGAGTCTGATAAATAATTTAATGTATAGATACTTTACAAAGTGGTGCTAAACTTTAAATAAAACATCTTTTATATGTCTTGGGATAAAATTTAGCACCCCCATCACCACGGGGTTTCAGAAGGAGGAACCTTGTTACCCCCTCGAAAACAACCTTTATAAATTTGTTTTTTCGGAATAAAACTGTGCAAAAATTAGTTAACATATAACAAGCTGACTATAAACCCCTTAATCATAAAAGACATATATTCTATTCTTCTTTTGTAGAATTAATAAGGTTCAACTATGTATACAATTTTTATTCGCCAATAATTTTAGTTTATTCCTCAATAAACAGATATCCATTGCCCAATAAATAAAATCTATTCACCAATGGATTTTATAGTAGAAAAATGGCATAATAACCGTTTTCACATTAAAAGAAACATTTATCCACCCCTAAAAATCTTTTGTCCACCTTCATGAACCAATTCACTAATACATTTGTGAGCAAACAAAACAGGAGTCATGTTCCTATCCAACGCTCAGATTTGGGTACATGATAATAATAGTTTGAAGACCTTTTTAACTGAATAATAAACATTAAGAATGAGAATTGACTATTCTCATAAATAAAAAGTTGCCTATGAAATAATAAACATATTTATCTCTCTCCTTTTGTATAACTCTTACATTAATCTTCAGATTCACTATTAATTTACAATCCTAATTTTATGAATTTAAAACTGCGAAAAATTAAAACTAAAGATATGATTAGATTCAAAAACATATGGCCTATTGGATTCTTTTTCCTTATTTCAGCATGCGGATCGGATGATAATCCTGCTTCAGAAGACCCTGTTGTTCCACCAAGCACGGAGACTTACACTGCACCTACTTATAAAGACGATTACAGTAGCATTGCCTCATGGGAAAACCGTAGTAACTGGAATCTGGCCAATGTGCACGACCCCACAGTAGCCAAATGTGGCGATTACTATTATATGTATTCAACCGACGCTTCTTATGGAAATGCTCACGACGGACACGGACACTTCCTTTACAGACGATCAAAAGACTTAGTAAACTGGGAGTTCAAAGGAATGGCCATGAATGAAACCCCTGCATGGGTAAAAGATACACTCAACAATATGCGCCAAAGAGAAGGACTGCCAGCAATTGCCTCTCCTTCTTATGGTTGCTGGGCTCCGGTTGTGCGCAAAGTGGGAAGCAAATATAGAATGTATTACAGCATTGTTGTTGATAATTATATTAAGACCGGAGCAAAAAACACCGCAGCCAACTTTGATAATTCATGGACAGAACATGCTTTTATTGGTTTAATGGAAACTGACGATCTGGCTTCTAATGTTTGGTTAGACAAAGGTATGGTTGTTTGTTCCTCAACAGATAGAGGAAACAACTGGTATAGGTCTAGTTTAAGTGACTGGAGCGGATATTTTAAATGGAATGCCATTGATCCTTCATTTATTGCAACTCCAAACAATGAGCAATGGCTTATTTACGGTTCCTGGCATTCCGGTATAGTTGCCGTTAAGCTAGATCCGAACACAGGAAAGCCTTATCAGCTAAATTCACTGGCCGATTATGGAACCTGCATTGCAACCCGAACTACGGGAAGCAGATGGCAAGGGTCAGAAGCTCCGGAAATTATCTATAATGAAAGTACCGGTTATTATTATCTGTTCTTAGCATACGATGAATTATCTGTTGCTTACAACACCCGTGTGTGCCGTTCAAAAAGCATAACTGGTCCTTTTGTGGGTATTGATGGCAAAGATATTACTCAGGGAGGAGAATGTTGGCCTATGCTTACACATCCTTATAAATTTAGCAATCACTCTGGTTGGGTAGGTATATCTCACTGTTGTATTTTCCAGAATCCTGATACCAAAGAATGGTATTACGGATCGCAAGGACGTCTTCCGGCCAATACAAATGGAAATGCCTACAGCAATGCCATTATGATGGGGCAAATTAGATCTGTAGAATGGACTGAAGATGGATGGCCGGTTGTAATGCCTGAGAGATATGCTGCAGTTCCACAAAGTACAATATCTGAAAGTGATTTAATAGGAAATTGGGAACACATTACTTTATCTTATCAATATCAAACACAGCAAGCATCAAAAAGTATAGTCCTTTCAGCAAATAAAACTGTAAGCGGTGCTATTACTGGGAACTGGTCTTATGATGCAACCAAGAAGATTCTAACAATAGGTACATATAAAGTAAAAGTTCAAAGAGGACTGGATTGGGAAGCTACTCCTCGTACAACAACTATCATTTACTCGGGACTTACAGACAAAGGTATTTCACTTTGGGGTAAAAAAGTAAAATAATTATTCCAGAGCTGAACTCTATTCAGTGGATAACAGATATAGGTAAATTATATATTACTTTTCAATAGGGTGAACTATAACGGGGGAACTAAATTATTTTTCCCCCTTTTATCTCCTAAAGCCAAGTAAATAATAAAACAAGGGGGTTTGAGTAAGAAAAAAACATAACTTAAGCAGAATGCAATGGTAGTTTTATTGTTGGATTTATTAAATGTACAAAATACACTTTTATCCACTAAGAAAATACATTTGTCCACCTTGTACAATTGGCGATCATTTATATTCGCCATGTAATAAAGACCAAATTAACCTTTAAAATTAATATTATGAAGAAAAGAAAATGGCCGTCATTTCTGTTGGCGGTATTTGCAGTTCTTTCATTAGGCGCCTGTGATGAATGGGGACAAATGGATCCTCCGGCAGGAAATCAAATTTATCCTAAACTAGAACTAAAAGGAGAATACAAGTTTGAAGAAGAACTTTCTCCTGAAGAATTTACTCTCACTGCCTATAACGGAGGAGAAGTTCCCAGAATTGCTACCGACGAGTTCAAGGGGAAAGTGCTCAATCTTAATGGAGGGTATGCTCGCGTGAAAAATCCTTTGTATAATGTAAAGGTGCAGACAGGAGTATCTATCACCATGTGGGTAAAAACAGCGGCGGACAATTTGCAAGGCGCCATATTCTCATTTGCCAATGAGGATAACTCGGAGCGTATCTTTTTTACACCTAACGCCTGGTTGCACCGCGACAGTTTGAGCGTTGCCAGTGAGGTTAACAAGCCTACGAATGTTTCAGCTGCACCATTCACTGCCGATAAATGGCACTACATGGCACTTGTTATCACCACTAAAGGCTACACATTGTATATAGATGGTGAAAAGAGCAGTGAAGAACTTACTTCTACCCAAGCGGGATCTTTTGACTATCCGAATCTTGTGCAGGCATTTCCACGTCTGCCGTACCTGTATTTTGGTTACGGCTCACCCGTACAGCCTAAGGCAATGCGTATTGATGACGTGAAAATATATCGGAACGTGATTACCTCTAAGGAGATTGCTGTACCGACAGTAACCGGAGGAGAAGAATATCGCTTCCCGCCAAGAGGAACTGTTGGGTATTTCACACTTGACAAGACATTCGCAAATAGTCTTAATTCATCACAAAGCGGTGAATTGATCACAGTTGAAACTCAAGCTACTCCATCAGCCTTCGAACAAGATGCCGACAGAGGTATGGTATGGCACCAGCAAGAAGGTTGGACAGGCAATGCCAATGGTTGGGCTTATTCTCGCTTCGACAACCCTTTGAAGGGTAAGACTTTAGAAGATGGTCTTAGTGTTTGTATGTGGATTAATCCGCCAACACTGAACTGGTGGGATCAGATTTTTGTAATGAACGACGGAACAAGTAAATTCTGGTTCAATGCCATTGGTTACCTTGGCTATAATGGAGCAGGAGGCTGGTTTGATTGTCAGAATAACAATGCTGATAACGCACTAACACCAGGTAAATGGACTTTTGTTACCATAAACATAACTACGGACGGGTTTGCTGTTTACTACGACGGAAAACTGAAGTTTGACAAAGACAATAACGGAGCGTTTGCTTCGGGCGACTTTAAAGGCTACACCAACGTATTGAACATGTTTACTTCCGCTAATAACTTCTATCTGGGTTACGAAACATGGTGGAAATCTGCACCTGCATTGATAGACGATATATTCCTTGTAACAAGACCTTTGACGGAAAAGGAAATAGTGAATCTTTATGCTGACACCAAGAAAGTATCGGGAGGAGCTCCGGTTAGCCCAGCATATGCACCCTCATTGGTAGGCTATTACCCGTTAAATAACTCTTTTGCAAATGCAGTCAATGCAGCACAAGGAGGCGAACTTATTACAGTAGAGACTCAGGCTACTCCATCAGCTTTCGAACAAGATGCAACCAGAGGTACTATCTGGCATCAACAAGAAGGATGGACCGGAAATGCCAATGGCTGGGCATATACACGTTTCGATAATCCGTTGAAAGGTAAGAATATTACGGAAGGTCTAAGTGTTAGTATGTGGCTAAATCCTCCAAAATTAAACTGGTGGGATCAAATCTTCGTTCTAAACGACGGCACAAGTAAACTTTGGTTTAATGCCATTGGTTATCTGGGCTACAATGGAGCAGGCGGATGGTTCGACTGTCAGAATAATAATGCGGACAATGCACTAACAGCAGGTGTATGGACATTAGTTACCATCAACTTTATGCCAGATAAATTTGAAGTTTATTATAATGGTGCACTTAAGTTTAGCAATGAAAAGAATGCAGCATTCGCTTCGGGCGACTTTACCGGATACAACAATATCCTGAACATGTTTAAAACAGCCAATAACTTCTACTTCGGTTACGAAACCTGGTGGAAAGCTGCCCCAGCATTGATTGACGATGTGTATTTCTGCGCCAGTCCGCTGTCAGCTTTACAAGCTGCAGCTTTATATAATGCGACGAAAAAATAGCCTTGTTATTTCCATAAAATAAAGAAAATATGAAAGATAAACAAATGAAACCCAAATCATCCAGGAACACATTTCTGTTCCTGAGATGGTTGTCGGTATTCCTGATGCTGCTGATCGGGCAAACTTTGTCGGCACAACAGCGACAAGTTACGGGTATAGTGAAAGATCTGACTGGTGAACCAATAATTGGTGCCAGTGTATTAGAAAAAGGCACAACAAACGGTGTGATTACTGACTTGGACGGAAACTTCAAACTGACAGTAAGCAACGTTGAGAAGGCTGTTCTGCAAATCTCTTATGTTGGCTATCAAACACAACAAATACCTGTAAACGGGAAGACATTATTGAATGTAATCCTGAAAGAAAATACAAAATTATTAGATGAAGTAGTGGTTGTTGGTTACGGTGCCCAAAAGAAAGAAAGTGTGGTTGGAGCTATTTCACAAGTTTCCAGTAAGGAACTGCTTGCCTCTCCTGCCGCAAATATTTCCCAGGCTATTGCCGGAAAGATCCCAGGTGTAATTACTACGCAGACTTCCGGTGCTCCAGGACAGGACGACACGAAGATTAACATCCGCGGACGGGCTACCTTTGCAGGCGATGGTTCACCACTTATTCTTGTTGATGGTGTAGAACGTGAGTTTTCACAGATTGCTCCTGATGATATAGAAACTATTTCTGTTTTGAAAGATGCTTCTGCCACTGCTGTTTATGGTGTACGTGGTGCCAACGGTGTAATGCTTATTACTACCAAACGTGGTCGTGATCAGAAACCAGAAGTGAGTTTGACAGCAAACATGCAAATTCAAAGTCCCACACGTAGCGACACATACCTTAATTCTTATCAGTCGGTAATGCTGTTAGAAGAGGCGTTGAAAAACGATGGATTGCCTTCTCAATTCTCGGCTAACGATATTGAGATGTATCGTAAGTCGTCTGCCGGACAGTTAAGTGGTTTGGATGCCATGCTTTATCCCAATGTGGATTGGTACAACGAAGTTTTGAAAAGTTCAGCTCCAGCACAACGCTACAATGCTAGCGTTCGCGGAGGAACTAAACGTATGCGATACTATGCTTCTGCAGAACTATATGACCAGAAAAGTTTAATCAGGGAGCTGAGCCAGGATACGTATGGAAACTCTTCCAGCCCAAGTTATCGTCGGTATGCTTTCCGTGCTAACATGGACTTGTTCCTAACCAAAGACCTGACATTCTCCGTAAACTTCGGAACTCGTTTCGAGGAACGTCGCGGATCTAATACTAACGAAAGCAGTACATACAGTCAAACTTTCTACGAACTGAACCATACTCCTGGTTGGCTCTTCCCTGTATCATATCAGGTACAGAATGGAGAAAGCACCAAGACCTTGTACGGAGGTAGTTCACAGTATCAAAGCAATATTGTTGCAGCCTTAGCCAAAGGTGGTTACTATCGTGCTACCAATACCATAAATGAAACCAACTTTATTTTGGATTATAAAATGGATTGGTTAACCAAAGGATTGAGTGCCAAAGGTATGGCTTCATTCGATTATGACTCTTATTATAAAAAGATGTTCAAGGCCGACTTTGCTACGTATGAACTAAATGACCGCAATAATTACGAATCAATTGATGCTTACAACCAGTTTAATTCGGATGGAGAACTAGGCTATAGTAAGGATAACAGTACCACTTACAAGCTTTACATGGAAGCCCAGATTAACTACGCACGTCAGTTTGGAAAGCATGATGTAACAGCTATGGTGCTTTATAATCAGAATGATTACCGCTATAATTCTGAGCTGGCCAAACGTTATCAAGGTTTGGTAGGCCGTGTAACTTATGGTTACGATGACCGATATCTGGCTGAGTTCAATGCAGGTTATAACGGTTCTGAAAACTTCCTCAAAGGCAAACGCTTCGGTTTTTTCCCTGCAGTCTCAGTAGGATGGCGCATAAGCAAAGAAGAATTTATGGCCAACACACAAGAATGGCTGAACAACCTAAAAGTTCGTGCTAGTTACGGTGAAGTGGGAAATGACATTTATACGGTAAACGGAACCAGTCAACGGTTTTTGTATCAAGAAAAATGGTCTCAAATCGGTAATGACTATTATTTTGGCAGTTCCGGTAAAACAGGTATTTATGAAACACAATATCCTAACCTCGGAGTAACCTGGGAACGTGCCCACAAGTATAACCTCGGTCTTGAATTTGGTTTATGGAATGGTTTATTGAATGGTAATATTGATGTCTTTTACGAAAAACGCAATGATATCCTGACTGCATATCTTACTCGTCCACAGTGGGTGGGTGTGGCTCTGGCAGCTGGTAACTTAGGTGAAACTAAAAACAGCGGTTACGAACTTGAGTTGAAGCACAACAAACGCATCAATAAGGATCTAAGCTACAACGTAGGACTAACTTATTCTCATGCACGTAACGAAATTATAAGCATGGATGAACCGGAACAGAAGACAGCTTACCGCAAACGCGAGGGTAATCCTATCAGTCAGTATTTTGGTTTGATTGCTGATGGCTTTATTACACAGGCAGATCTTAATAATCCTGATTTACCGGTATCTACGTTTGGTACAGTGAAAGTAGGTGACCTAAAATATAAGGATATGAACGGTGACGGTTTCATTGACGATCGCGACGAAACTCGTATTGGTTATAGTGATATTCCAGAAAACACTTACGCATTATCTCTGGGTCTTAATTACAAGGGATGGGGATTTAACGTTATGTTCCAAGGAGTAGATCACGTGAGTCGTTACTACGATGCTGAAGCGATGTATGCTTTCGTTAACGGTGGTAAGGTGAAAGAGCATCATTTGGGACGCTGGAATCCAGAACAGAGCGAAGCCTACAATCTGCAACATGCCACTTATCCTCTATTGCACTACGACAATTACGGTGACCACAATCAGCGCACCAACTCTTTCTTCTTGAAAAACGGATCGTTTGTTCGTCTGAAAAACATTGAGTTGAGTTATACACTACCTCAAAACTGGTCTAAGTTTGCAGGTATGAGTGACTGTCGCCTTTACGTGAATGCCAATAACTTGATTACCTGGGATCATTTGGACGGCCTGACAGATCCTGAAAGTAACGGATCTAACCGCTACCCTATTATGAAAACAGTGAACTTTGGTGTAAACATTAAATTCTGAGACACATGAAGAAAACAATAATATACAGTTTGCTAGCGCTATCGATATCTGCAAGTGTTCTCACTTCGTGCGAAGATTCATTCGGTAGTTTTTTGGACAAGCAACCCAGCAACGAATTAACAGAGAAACAGGTGTTTGGAGACTGGAGCTTGATGGAGCAATTCCACTTTGATACTTATAACTTCCTACGACACGGAGCATGTCGCATTAATAATTCCTGGCTGGATGCTGCCACTGATCTGGCGGAAACCAGTTATGCAACAGGCGGTGTACGTACTACTTTTAATATCGGTAATTATTATGGATCTGACGGAGCTGCAGAACTTTCCGACACTTGGGAACATTATTATCGTGGCATCCGCAAATGCAATATGATCATTAATCGCATTGATAGTGTACCCAAAAGTCCTGATCTTAGCAATGAGAAGTATTTGCAGGACAAAACAAACTATACTTCCGAAGCTCGCTTCTTGCGTGTATGGTTTTACTGGGAATTGTTTTTGCGTTATGGACCGGTGCCTATTGTGACAGAAGTACTTGATCCTGATGGAGACTTGCTTAGTAAATATACAGATAGACCAACAGTAAAAGAGTTTGTAGTAGACTTCTTACTAAAAGAGTTGAATGAATGTGAAAGCGGCTTGCTCACCTATGAAGATGCCTGGAACTCAACGTATGCCGGCCGTATCGGACAACCAATGGCTCGCGCACTTGCTTCTCGCATAAAACTGTACATGGCCAGTCCCCGATACAGTGCAGAAAGTGGAGTTACCTGGCAGGAAGCTTCCGATGCAGCAAAGAGCTTTATAGATACCTATGGTTCTAAGTTTGCACTCTTTACAGAGGAAACGACAGATGGTATATTGCCATACAACAATGCTTTGCTTCGTACTACTTATCTGGACAAAAACAAAGAAATAATCTTTTTCCGAAACGATGTAGCGGTGGGTTGGAGTGCAATACAAAATGACACACCTGTTGGTGAAGGAGGTAAAGGAGGTCTTTGTCCTTCGCAGAACCTGGTAGATATGTATGACATGATCGATGGCTCTTCACCTTTCAGTACTTATGATGCAACGGGTGCACCGGTTTACAATAGTAACGGACAGCCTACTGTCAATGCAGCTAGTGGTTATAGTGACGCTACTATGTGGAAAGGACGTGACAAGCGATTGGAAGCTACCGTACTTTATCAAGGTACTAAGTGGGGAAACGGAACTATTAATGTTATCAAAGGACAACGAGACAATCCGGTGGGTAATGCAAATGCCACTCCTACAGGATATTACGTGCGCAAATATATTCCAGAAGCTATTTTAAGTTCGGTACATACAGGCACCTCACGTCGTTTATGGACATTTATTCGTTATGCAGAAATTATGCTGAACTATGCAGAAGCGCTTAACGAAGTAAAAGGTCCTTGTACAGAGGTTTACAATATGCTCGATCAGATTCGCCATCGCTCAGGTATTACCGGTTCAGTTGCCAATCGTAGCGACCTTACAAGTTCAAAAGAAGCCATGCGAAACTTCATTCACAAGGAACGTACGATAGAGTTGGCTTTCGAGGAACATAGAGCTTGGGATGTACGTCGCTGGAATGTGGCAGTTGAAGCACTCTCTCGCCCAATTTATGGAATTGATGTCGCAACTAATGGAACTATCAGCCGCAAAACAGCACAGAAACGTATATTCGAGAAAAAGATGTACCTCTATCCAATACCTGAAGGTGAAGTCTGGAAGACCAATATTGAGAACAACCCGGATTGGAAATAATTCTTAAATTGAATAAATATGAGTAACATAAAATATATTATAAGAAAATGCACAGCGACGGGCAGATATCTGTTGCTGCTAAGCTTTCTCTGGATGCAAACAAACGTCCTTGCACAGAACGAGCAAATATTGAAAGGCCGGATTGTGGACAGTAAAGGTAATCCAGTGGCTGGAGCTGTAATCAATATAGCCGAACAAAGCAGCATTGCTCTGTCGGACAAAGATGGATACTTTAGTCTCAAGAATGTGAAACCTCAGGATGAGCTTTGTGTGAGTAGCGTCGGTTATTTAAACGCTACCTCGCAGGTCAACTTCAAGGAAGGTTTTCAGATTGTATTATCGGAAGACTTGGATGAATATCTTCACACAATGCCGGTTCCCTTCGGACGCAAAGCAAAGAAACTAATGACAGAAGCTACTTCCGTGGTAACAGGAGAAGAGTTACAGAAACACCCGATAACTATCTTGCAAAATGCTTTTACTGCTACCGTTAATGGTATGGAAACTTACGAATGGAGTAGTGAACCGGGATGGAGTGAAACTGCTATGTACATTCGCGGTATACGTACCATGAATCAGAATGCACGTGCTCCACTTGTTATTGTAGATAATGTGGAGCGAGATCTTTCTTTTCTTGATGCTTTTCCTATAGAAAACATCACAGTACTGAAGGATGCTGCAGCTACTGCTATCTATGGAATGAGAGGTGCCAATGGTGCAATACTTGTAACAACAAAGCGTGGACAAGCAGGTAAAACCAACATTAATTTTACTCAGGAAGTAGGTTATCAGATGCTGAGCAACAAAATGGAACTGCAAAATTCCTATAATATGGCATTGACCCGTAACCAAGTTCGTTATTTGAGTGGAAGTGATCCTATGTATACAGACGAGCAGGTTGAAAAATATCGTCGTGTTAGCAATGGTGAAACATTAGAGGGTATTGATCGATATAAATATTTCGACACTAATTGGTTTGAACAATTGTATCGGGATGCAGCCCCCATGTACAAAACCAACATGCAGATAAGCGGTGGAAATAATCGCGCCCGTTACTATGTATCTTTCTCTTATCTTCGTCAGGAGGGTATGTGGAACAAGAAAGGAACCAGCTGGAACGAGAACTTCGATACACAACACATACTAAATCGATGGAACCTCCGATCTAATATCGATATTGATGTAACTAAGTTTTTAAACGTATCATTAGATCTTGGTGGTCGTATCGATAACATTAATCAGCCTACTGAAGGTGTGTTTGCTCTAACTACATTTGGTGCGGTAGAGGCTAATCCTATGGAACCAGTATACTGTCCAAACGGTGATCTTTATGCCAGCAGTACAGCCAACAATCCTTTACGTTATCTGGCTGCCAGTGGTCAGGAAAAGAACCGTCGCCGTAATCTGTATAGTACATTAAGTGTTAATGGTGATCTGAGCAGTTTGTTGAAAGGTTTAAAAGTGAACACCACTGTAAGCTTCGATTCCTATGAGACATTTGAATCTACTCAGCGAAATGCCATTAATACGTATAACTATGACTACACTAACGCGGCTGTTAATGATCCGTCAGAATTTACTTATACTAAATATACGTCGTACTCTGCACTGACTAACCCATCTGCCAATCAACGTGAATATTATTATCACCTTAACTTCAACGCAGGACTGAATTATAGCAATAATTTTGGTAAACATGCTGTAGATGCACGTGCTTTTGTCCGTACCTACCAGAACGTAGTAAGCGGTAGCACATCGTCAGAACGTACGTTGTCATTCAACGGTCAAGCTACATATGCTTATGATAATCGTTACATTTTATCAGGAAATTTTAGCCGAATGGCAAGTGATAACTTTGCCCCCGAAGAACGTTGGGGTAATTTTTACGGTACATCACTTGGATGGGTAGCATCAGAAGAATCATGGTTGAAAAACAAAAACATTGATTTATTAAAACTACGTGCTTCTTATGGACGTGCCGGACAGTCGAACACCGGTGCCGGACGATATCCGTATCAGGGAACTTACTCTAGTGGAACAGGTTATAGTTTTGGCTATTCGCAGAGTAATATCGGAGGATACTACGAGAGCAAAGCTGGTAATAGTAACAACAAGTGGGAAGTATCCGACATGTTAAATATCGGTCTTGATTTTGATTTCTGGGGAAAGAAACTGTATGGTGCAGTGGATGTGTTCAAAGAATGGCGTTCGGGTATTTTGGTAACACGTTCTACCATTCCTTCGATGATCGGAGTATCTGTAAGTTCGGATTCTTACGGAAAAGCAGAAAGTAAAGGACTTGAAGTAACTTTAGGCCATCGCGGCAAAATAGGTAAAGTTAATTATTATCTGGAAGGTTTGCTAACCTGGAATACTAATAAGATTACAGAGATGGATGAAACGGAGCCCAACGTGGAATGGCAACGTAAAACGGGTCGTAGAATTTATGATGGTACTGAAGTTGCAGCCTTGTATGAAAGTTCATTTAATAACACTGTGGGTGGATGGAATATTTACAAATTCGAACAGTGGGCGAATGATCCAGACAAAGTTGCTAGTAGCCAGCAAGATGCAATTGATCATCCTGAAAAATATCCGTATCACTCAGCATCAAATGGCAAACAATCTTTAGGTACAGCTGTATTCAAAGATTTGAATGGTGACCGACAAATTGATTCTAACGACATGACGCCTGATACCTATACAATTATCCCTGAATTGATACCAGCATTAAATATTGGTTTGGAATGGAACGGTTTTGATGTACGCGCTGTATTTAATGCCTATCTCAATCGTAGTGTATTTCTTTCTCCTGCCATCAGTTTTAGTGGTTGGAGCAACATGGGAACACACGAAGTTACGAAGGCATGGGGATACTATAATGACAACCCTAGTGATCCACGCAATATTAATGCGGCCTATCCACGTCCGCTTTACGGAGGTTTTAATGCCATCGACTCTGATCGCTCTACAGGTACATACAAGAATGACATCTGGGTGAAAAACGGTAATTACATATCACTACGAAATGTCGAAATTGGTTATTCGCTTCCAAAAGAGCTTGTTGCCAAAATTAACATGACAAAATGCCGATTTTATTTTAGCGGATACAACCTATATAACTGGAGTGATCTCCCCAATAACGTAGACCCTGAAAAACCGATGAGTTATTGCTGGTGGTATCCAAAGACCCGTTCGTTTACATTCGGTGTAAATATCGGATTTTAATGTTGTACTTTAAACTTTGAAATGATGAAAAAGATATTGATATACATCACTGTCGGATTGCTGGCCATAGTTCCCAGCTCTTGTAGCGATTATTTAGATAAGGAAGTAGACCTGACCTTATCCGAAGAACAGATTTTTAGTAAGTACGAGAATACTCGTGGCTTCCTGGCCAATGTTTACACGTACCTTCCTGATGCATTTGCAGGATATAGTGACGGACAGTTTCTTGCTGCATCGCGCGACTGTATGACGGATAATTCACTTTCATTTTGGAATGTGCACTATTATCACAGTGTGCTGACTGATGCTTACTCTGCCACGAATCACCCTTTTGCTGAAAGGTTTTGGTCTAACGATTTTAAGGGGATTAGGGCTGCTAACCAATTTATGAAGAATTCACGCGAAAGTATTATTGGTAATGCCGAGAAAGCGGGTGACGATAATCACTTATATGATCGCAATATAGCAGAGGCCCGATTACTACGTGCAATCTTCCACTTTGATCTTGCAGGCTGGTTCGGAGATATACCGGTGATCGGTAATGATGAAAATGGTATTCCAATCGTCTTTGAACCAGGAAATGCTTCTGCTATGAACATGTCACGTACTGCTTGTAGCGAAGCATTGAAATGGATTGCTGATGAATGTGACGCGGTGAAAGATGTACTTCCTTTCCGCTACAGTAATGAAAATGAAAATTGGGGACGTATGAACGGTGCCGCTGCCTATGCACTTAAATCAAGAGCACTTCTTTACAGAGCTTCTGTATTGAACAATCCTGATGGTAATGCTTCATGGTGGCAGGAAGCCGCACAAGCTGCAAAGGACTTTATCGCAAAGAATAATCAACAGGCACATCCATACAAACTTTTTACAACTGAGGATAATGACCCAAGCCAGAACTATTATCAATGTTTTGTTTCTACGCCTCACTTGAACAATGAATATATCCTGAGTCGTTCCGAATGGAATACTCGTGAAATTGAATTATTCTTAGCGCCTTGCGGATTTTCTGGTAATGTAAACTCAACAGGACGTACTAACCCTACACAAAATCTGGTGGATGCTTATGAAATGAAAAATGGCAAGCCTATTGATGATCCAGCTTCTGGCTACAATGATCAGAATCCTTATGCAAACCGCGACCCACGTTTGGAGCAAACTATTCTGCATCATGGCTCAATTTGGGGAGATAAAGTACAAGAAGAGGAACGCGCTGTTGATGTTTCATATCCAGACGGAAAGGATTACCAAGATTTGCATGGTGGAACAACAACTGGTTATTATACCAAAAAATTCTTGAATAACATGTCTTTCAAGAGTCCTACTACATACGTTCATGCTTGTCCTATTTTCCGTTATGCGGAGATTCTATTGAATGCAGCAGAAGCAATCAATGAATCTGAAGGACCAACCAATGCTTACCAGTATGTAAATCAAGTACGTGCACGCGTAGGTATGCCTGCCTATAGTGGGATGACGAAGGAACAGCTTCGTGAGCGTATCCGTAACGAACGTCGTATTGAACTTTGTTTTGAAGATCATCGTTTCTTTGATGAACGCCGCTGGAAACTGTTTGAAGGAAAGAGTGCTGCTAGCGAGAAAAATTTGCCTCGCTATCAACAGGTTTATAATATTTATAGTGTGGTAGTTACTCCCGGAGCATCTTCTGTTTATAATTATGAAGCGGATGGAACGCATCCTTCCAGAGCATTCAATAGTCCGAAGAATTACCGATTCCCAATACCGGATTCAGAAGTGAAGAAAGCACCGCTATTGAAGCAAAATCCTGGATGGGAACTTACTTCTGCCACAGCAGAGTAATATTTATATTCAGTATTTTATTAACTGGTAAATAGATTTTTTGTATTTGAACATTTATTTCTTATCATTGCTCTGCACGCTAATTCTGGCGTGCAGCAGCAATGATAATTTTCCCTTTTCGGGTAAACCAACTTTATAAAATCCGGAATTTACGAATCTAACCTCTTTCCCTTTTGAGCGCACTTATATCAGGTTCACAAACAAGATGTCTTTATACTTATTGAAAACTGATACTCTTATTAGTTAGTATCAACAATACAAGCTGACTAAAATCGTCCATTTGATTAAGATACTTGAAACCAACATCAAGAAAAGTATCCGCTTTAACTATCTGTTAATTGACAACAGGTTACCCCCTAGTTAATTCAATTTATAAACTCGCATAATATCAATTACCATCTTTTTGAGAAGGTAAAGATTGAGAAAACCAACCATGCATAGACTATCCAATAAGAGAACTCAATCTAAAAATACAACTCTAACATTTTTTCATTCTGAAATAATATCCTCAATATATTGAGTTATTTGTTACTATAAAGTATAATTAAATATTATATTGACATATTAATACGAATATATTATATCTTTGCAAAATAATTATAAGAGGATATATACGAATGGATTTATTTGCTAAAAAATCAATAGAAGGTCTGCTAAAGGAGTCAAATGAGACTAGTAGCCATTCATTGAAAAAAACCTTAGGACCTGGTAAGCTAGTTGCATTGGGAGTTGGAGCAATCATTGGAGCCGGATTATTTTCCATAACCGGTGGTGCCGCTGCAGAATTGGCCGGCCCAGCAATTACCATATCTTTTTTAATCGCAGCAATTGGATGTTGCTTTGCAGGATTATGTTATGCAGAATTTGCTTCAATGATCCCTGTTGCAGGAAGTGCATATACCTATTCGTATGCAACCATGGGCGAATTTATTGCCTGGATTATTGGTTGGGATCTAGTGCTGGAATATGCAGTTGCTGCTGCAACAGTAAGTATCAGCTGGAGCCGGTATTTAATAAAATTCCTCGATGGATTTGGAGTACATCTGCCTTCTAGCCTTACAGCATGTCCATGGGAAGGAGGAGCAGTCAATTTGCCTGCCGTATTTATTGTAATTCTGATGAGTTTACTTTTAATGAGAGGAACAGAAGGTAGTACAAGATTTAATAGCTTTATTGTAGCATTAAAAATTGGAGTAGTTCTTATCTTCATTTTCCTTGGATGGCAATATATTAATCTGGATAATTACACTCCCTATATTCCTGAGAATACAGGAAAGTTTGGTGCATACGGATGGACGGGGATTCTCCGTGCAGCAGCTGTAGTTTTCTTTGCGTTTATTGGATTTGATGCAGTAAGTACAGCTGCTCAGGAAGCAAAAAATCCAAAACGGAATATGCCTATTGGTATTCTTGCCTCACTATTAATCTGTACTGTTTTGTATTTCCTGTTCGCTCATGTAATGACAGGTGTTGCAAATTACACTGAATTTAAAGGTCATGATGGTATTGCTCCTGTAGCAATAGCAATTGAACATATGGGACATGCTGACGCAAGCGGACTGATTCACCCTGATTATCCATGGCTTAACCGTGCAATTATATTGGCTATCCTAGCCGGATACTCTTCTGTAATAATGGTTATGCTCTTAGGACAGAGTCGGGTGTTCTATAGTATGAGTAAAGATGGTCTATTACCCAAGCTATTCTCCGAAATTCATCCAAAGTTCCGTACTCCGGCAAAGAGTAATTTACTTTTCTTACTGCTTGTCAGCGTATTTGCTGCTTTCGTACCTTCGAATATTGCAGGTGAAATGACCAGTATCGGAACTCTTCTTGCCTTCATACTGGTATGTATTGGAATCATTGTTTTAAGGAAAAAAATGCCAAATGCTCCAAGAGCATTTAAAACACCTTTTGTTCCCTTTGTTCCTATTTGCGGAGTACTAACTTGTTTGTCGTTGATGATTTTTCTTCCTGCTGATACCTGGATCCGATTATTAGTATGGATGTTAATTGGTCTTGATATTTATGCTGCATACGGAATGAAAAACAGTAAGATAGCAGTTTGGGATGGAAAAGAAAGATCCGGGCAATCAGTATTAAATATCACCGGAGTTTCACTATCCGTTATTCTTATCTTTGTAGCTTTCGCTCATCAGATAACAGCTGGATGGGAAAGCAACAAGATTTTATTAATAACCGCTCTGGTTCTTTCTGTATTCCATATCTTTATTTTCGGAATGCGATTAATAAATCAATCTTCCATACCGGCAATTGGTAGAATAAAATTTGCCTGTCTGAGAGTAGTCAATAAAAACTCTTTTATAAAAGAACAGGAGAACAAAGAAGATTGAGAATAAAATAGAATATTACATCTCTATAACAGGGCTATTTCTGAACTAATTCAGAGATAGCCCTGTTTTATATACTTAACTAGTTCATTATGAATAATAAGTTATCCAAAATGGAAAACTTTTAGATTTCAAGATCAAAAAAAGTTTTCCAAAACTTTCTAAATTAACATAGTTAAGCGAAACAACATATTGTTATATCTACTATCTTTGTTTCGGTTTTGGTAACAAAGCTTATGCTTTAGGAGAAAAGGGAATACCGTGAAATCCGGTAACAGTACCCGCTGCTGTGATTCTCGAAGAACTTGAGTAACAAGCCACTGCATTTATTTGTGGGAAGGCACTTTAAGAGAGAGATAAGTCAGAAGACCTGCCAGAACTACACATTATAGATTATCTTATGCTTTCGGGAGTTAAAGCAAGAGAAAATAGGAATTCGCCAGGATAGAGATATCTTTCGGCGCTAATCTCTTACCGACCTATTCTCTTTCCTCTTCCTTATGCAAAGTATTCTAAATGTGACAACTTATTTAGATTAAAAGTTTCACAAAAAGAATAAGAATATGAACTACGCTGAGATTTGTATTATCAAAAGAGATGGGAAAAAGGAAGATTTCTCTATCAGTAAAATAAAGAATGCTGTAACAAAAGCATTTGATGCAACAGGTATCACGAACGAAGATAAGTTGGTAGCTGATATTACAATGCGTGTAATCAGTAACTTTACCACCCCTACTATCTCGGTGGAACAAATTCAGGACCTGGTTGAAAAGGAAATAATGAAAGTTCAACCTGAGGTGGCTAAGAAATATATCATCTACCGCGAGTGGAGAAATACCGAACGTGAAAAGAAAAGTCAGATTAAGCAGATCATGGACGGTATTGTTGCTATTGATAAGAACGATGTAAATCTCAGCAATGCAAATATGTCGAGCCATACTCCGGCAGGACAGATGATGACTTTCGCATCGGAAGTCACAAAAAACTATACTTATAGATATCTGCTTCCTAAGAAATTTGCTGTAGCTCACCAGTTGGGAGATATTCATATTCATGACCTTGATTATTACCCGACTAAAACTACCACCTGTATCCAGTATGATATGGATGATCTCTTCGAGCGTGGATTCCGCACCAAGAATGGTAGTATCCGCACTCCTCAATCCATACAGAGCTATGCTACGCTGGCAACTATTATCTTCCAGACAAACCAGAATGAGCAACATGGGGGACAATCAATACCGGCGTTTGATTTCTTTATGGCAAAGGGTGTTTTGAAATCGTTCAGAAAACACCTGACTTCTCTTCTTGGATTCTATACATCTATTGAAGGAGCAAGTGCTGACGAAAAATCAATAAAAGCCATTGTAAACGAGCAAGTTTCTTCAGTAAAAACAAGCGAACAGGAAAAAGAGTCTTTACGAATGGCTCTGACTGCCATTGGCATTAACATCGAAAAAGAGGTAGTAAACAAGATTATAGAGAAAGCTTATGCTTCTACAAGGAAAGATACTCATCAGGCAATGGAAGGATTTATCCACAATCTGAATACAATGCATTCCAGAGGAGGTAACCAGGTGGTCTTCAGCTCTATTAATTATGGAACTGATACTTCGGCAGAAGGAAGACTGGTGATTGAGGAATTGCTGACTACTACTATGGAAGGCTTGGGAGGCCGTGGAGAGGTTCCGGTATTCCCTATCCAGATATTTAAAATAAAGAACGGTGTTTCTTATTCCGAGGAAGATTATCAGAAAGCAATGGAAGATTTTGATGCTGCCATGGATGGAAAAGTAAAATTCAGCACTCCTAACTTTGATCTTTTCCTAAAAGCGTGCCGCACTACAGCTAAGGCACTCTTCCCAAACTTTATGTTTTTGGATACTCCTTATAATACAAACGAACTTTGGAGAGCTGATGATCCGAAACGTTACAAATATGAACTGGCTACTATGGGATGCCGTACACGTGTATTCGAGAATGTAGCCGGAGAAAAAAGTTCTCTTGGACGAGGAAACCTTTCTTTCACTACAATAAATATGCCTCGCCTTGCTATTGAAGCTCACAGAAAAGCGGAGAAATTAGTGGGAACATCTGATAAGGAAGCTTTTGAAACGAAGGAAAAAGAACTTTTCCTTAACTCAGTACGCAGTATGGCCGAACTGGTAGCCGAGCAGCTTTATGCTCGTTATGAGTATCAGCGCACAGCACTTGCGCGTCAGTTTCCATTTATGATGGGTAATGATGTTTGGAAAGGCGGCGGTAATCTTGATCCGAATCAGGAAGTGGGCGATGTGCTTCGCAGCGGAACGCTGGGTATTGGCTTTATTGGCGGTCATAATGCAATGATGGCTCTTTACGGAGAGGGACACGGTCACAGCGAGAAAGCCTGGAATACATTATATGAAACCATTGAAGAAATGAATAAGGTGGTGGAAGAATATAAAGCCAAGTATAACCTGAATTACTCTATCCTTGCCACTCCGGCCGAAGGGTTATCGGGACGATTTACAAAGATGGACCGTAAGAAATATGGTAAAATTGCCGGAGTAACCGACAATGATTATTATGTAAACTCCTTCCATGTAGATGTGAAGGAACAAATCAGCATTGTTGATAAGATTAAGTGCGAGGCTCCTTTCCATGCCATCACCCGCGGCGGACACATTACTTATGTGGAGCTGGATGGTGAAGCACAAAAGAATGTAAAGGCAATTACCAAGATTGTGAAAGTAATGCACGATGAAGGTATAGGTTACGGTTCTATCAATCACCCGGTAGATACCTGCAACTCTTGCGGATACAAGGGAGTTGTTTATGATAAATGCCCGGTATGTGGAAGCGAGAACATCATGAGAATGAGAAGAATCACCGGATATCTTACCGGAGATCTTAGCACATGGAATTCATCTAAACGTGCAGAAGAGAAAGACAGGGTGAAACATCACTAATCTCTTTTTTATTAAAAAGAACAAACAGCAAAAAACTGCTTATAATCTGTTCTTGCAAATTCAATTTTTGAATTTAAGTTTCCAATAAAATATAAATAAATGGAGGGGGTCTGACTTTTTGCTTCTCTCCATTTATGAAAACAAGAAATAAAAATGGCGAAACCTCTTTATATGCTTTTCACCTATCCAGAAACAATTGTTGACGGTGATGGTATACGTTATTCCATTTATCTGGCAGGCTGCCGACATCATTGTCCGGGATGTCAGAATCCCAGCACATGGAATCCGGTGCAAGGTACGCTTCTAACCGAGGAGGTAATCAGCAATATAATTCGGGAGATTAATGCCAATCCATTATTGGATGGCGTAACTTTCTCGGGTGGTGATCCTTTTTATAATCCGGAAGCTTTCCTTCCATTTATAAAAAGAATAAAGGAGGAAACAAAACAAAACGTATGGTGCTACACCGGCTATACTTATGAAGAGTTGCAGGCTGATCCTAAATTAAATGCCGTTCTTCCTTATATTGACACGTTGGTTGACGGACGATTCGTGCAGGCTGAATATTCTCCTTACCTGGAATTCCGGGGAAGTGCCAATCAGAGGATTATTCATCTGAAGAAGATGAACAGAAGCAAGCCTGTTCATAAGGTTCTTATGCCGGGAATGCTATATCAAACAGTATAAGGTAAAGCCATCTACACAATTAAAATAAAAAAAGCCTCGCAAAGAATAATCTATTTTCTTTGCGAGGCTTCTTTTTGTATTGTTCAGCAGGTAGTTCTACTTAAAGAAATACCTGATTATATCATTAAAGTTTGCCCATATCAGTAAGCCAAACAACAGGAACATACCGACCATCTGTGCGTATTCCATGAATTTCTCGCTCGGTTTGCGGCGCGCTATTATTTCATAAACAATAAATATAGCATGTCCGCCATCCAATGCCGGAATAGGCAGAATATTCATAAAGGCAAGAATGATAGAAAGGAAAGCTGTCATTTCCCAGAAACGTTGCCAATCCCATTGAGCAGGGAAAATACTACCGATAGTTCCAAATCCACCTAAGCTGTTTGCTCCCTCTTTGGTGAATACATACTTCATATCGCTGATATATCCTTTAAGTGTATTTACTCCAAGAGTAATACCTGCAGGGAAAGATTCGAAGAATCCATATTCCTTATTCACAACCTTAAAGAAGTGATCCGGACGATAGGCAAAAGCTCCTCCTTTATAAAGAGAATCCAACTGCACCTTCACTGTATCTGTTACACCGGCTCTGACGTATGCAATGGTTACATTTCTTGATGCGCCCTTAACACTATCTTTTGGAGCAGCAGCTTTAAGCTTATCAACCACTTCCATATAGTCGTTAAATGCAGGAGTAGAAATTCCGTTAATAGCAATAATACTATCTCCTCTTTGCATACCCGCTTTTGCATATCCATAATTTGGAATTATGCTATCAATAACATACGGGTAACGGCAATCGGACAGATATGTATTGGCAGCCATCAGTTGATTCATAAAATCTTTTGGTATCTGCACTTTTGCTTCTTTTCCATGACGTAGTACAGTAACTTCTTTAGCGTTATAGATCTGGCGATGCGCTTTAGGGAAACGAACGAATTCTTCGCCATCAGCCTTAAGAAGAATATCTCCGTTCTGGAAACCAACCTTCTGAGCTACTTCGCTGAATTGCATACCCATCTTCATATCTTTTGGAAGCATATAAGATTCGCCCCAGGTGAAAAGAATCATGGAATAAATAAACAGAGCAAGCAAGAAGTTAAATATTACTCCGGCAACAATAATCAGAAATCGTTGTCCGGCTGGTTTAGAGCGAAACTCCCAAGGTTTTGCAGGTTCTTTCATTTGCTCTTTATCCATTGATTCGTCAATCATTCCGGATATTTTGCAATAGCCGCCCAAAGGCAACCAACCTATACCATATTCTGTATCGCTATTCTTTGGTTTAAATTTAAAAAGTGAGAATCCCCAGTCGAAAAACATATAGAATTTCTCTACCCTAACCTTAAAAAGACGAGCAAAAAGGAAATGCCCACCTTCATGTATCAGTATTAATAATGATAAACTCATTATTAATTGCAGGGCACGGATCAAAAATGTTTCCATCAATAATTATCTATTAAATATTAAAATTCATTATTTCTTTTGCAACTCTGCGTGCTTCCGCATCGGTTGCCACATAATCATCATACGTTGGTGTCTTTATATAGCTCACTGTCTGCATAACTTTTTCTATAACATCACTCATTCCCAGGAAGCTAACCCTGTTACGTAGGAAAGCAGCTACGGCAACTTCATTGGCAGCGTTCACAATACAAGGCATGTTTCCTGCCTGGTGCAATGCTTCGTAAGCCAAAGCCAGATTCCGAAAACGGGTGGTATCCGGTTTCTCGAAAGTAAGATTGCCACAAGTTGAGAAGTCCAGGCGGTCGAACGAAGAATGAAGACGATCGGGATATGAAAAAGCATACTGTATTGGCACACGCATATCCGGTACACCCAGTTGAGCTTTTACAGCTCCGTCTTCAAACTGAACCATTGAGTGAATAATTGACTGTGGATGAACCACCACATCAATTTGTTCCGGTTTCAATCCGAATAACCATTTAGCTTCAATAACCTCGAAACCTTTGTTCATCATGGAAGCAGAGTCGATGGTTATTTTGGCACCCATATCCCAGTTAGGATGTTTCAGCGCCTGAACTTTGGTTACAGTCTTTAGCTGAGATAAGTTGCAAGTACGGAATGGTCCACCGGAAGCGGTAAGTATAATTTTCTCTACGTTATTTCCTACCTCTCCTACCAGACACTGAAAAATAGCCGAATGTTCTGAATCCACCGGCAATATTGCTGAGCCAAACTGTTGGGTAAGGTCATTGATCAGTTCACCCGCCACAACAAGTGTTTCCTTATTTGCAAGAGCTATTTTCTTCTTTGCACGAATTGCATTAATAGTGGGCTTAAGTCCGGCAAAACCAACCATTGCTGTAAGAACGATATCAATCGGAGCAGCTTCCACCACTTGTGCTAAAGCATCATCACCGGCATAAACCTTAATCGGTAAATCGTTCAATGCTTCTTTTAATTGAATATATTTTGCTTCGTTTGCTATGACAACAACCTCGGGCATAAATTTCCGGGCCTGTTCAATAAGCAGCTCCACCTGATTATTGGCTGTCAGTGCATATACTTCATATAAATCAGAATGTTCGGCTATCACCTGCAAAGCCTGTGTGCCTATACTTCCTGTTGATCCTAATATTGCTATTTGTTTTTTCATTATTGTTGTTAAAAGACAATCTGTTTTTCACCTGAATAAAAGGTTGGCAGCGATTATTTACATTCATTATCAGCATATTACTGATAAAAAAGAAGGTATTGTCAGCCCGTTTCCTGAATGTTAGTTTCGTTTGCTTAAGAAGGCATTCACCATGCACAATCCACCAACAATTTACTAACTATTTTTCAAAAAGGCTATGCTCAATTTCTCCTACGCCACATTATTGTTTTAAAAGACACAAATGTAAGCAATTAACCCAATGTTACATAGCTTTCTTTATTCATTTTAACGAAAAAACAAGAAATAAAAAGAATCTACCGGTCAAAGATTAGGAAACTTCCCACCAATAGTTCTTAAATAGCAGTAGATATAAAAATAAAAAGATCTAGACCTTTTATATTTTAAGTCTAGGCTATTTTTAATAAAAGAGTAGGTCTTTATTCAAATTATTGATGAATAATGAATTAAACTATGGAAGAAAAACAACTTAAGATAGAATGTATAGCAGACAAAATATAGTTTTATTATTATTTTTTACTTATTTATTTTTTCAAAAAAAAAGTCTCGATATGTTGGCCTAATGCCATAACATTATTTAGATGTAGATTTTTCACCTTTTCAATATCCAACGTTCCTCCTAATATCATCATTTTCTTGTTTTCAAACCTGACACCTAAACGGTCATCTAGCATTATTTTACTCATGCTTTCCGCAATACCTGTTTCTTTGAGAAAATCATTTGGATGTCCTGCGGTACATATGGCTACTCCATATTTTACCATTTTCATTTTCCTAATCTTTTGCCCTTCTTTATTATACCCATAAGCATACCCGACGGAATAAACCCTGTCAAACCACCCTTTTAACTTTGCAGGACAATCACTCCACCAAAGCGGATAGAGAAATATAACACAATCTGCCCACTCAATCTTTTGGTGTTCTGTCACAACATCTTCCGGTAAAGGTAAATCTGTTTGTACAAAGCCCTCACGTTCATATTCATGTTCAGTCATGTCTGAACGGAAGTTCATCTTATATAGATCGGAAACTTTAATATTGTGCCCACCTATTTGCAAGCCTCTTAACAATCCCTCAAGAATCTGATGTGTAAAGGATTTCGTGCTTGGGTGTGCATATACCACAAATACATTCATTTTTATTTCATATTTCTATTATAGACGTTTCGCTCTTAATTTAATTCCATTTGAGCCAGAAGTTCCTGAAGGGAAGAGCATACATATTCTTTGCCATCTTTAGAAAAGAGCCAGGAATCGGTAGTTTCATCTACCGTTACAAAATCTGTTGCATCAGGAGAAATTTTATAACCATTTCTCACCAACGCACGTTCTGTCCAATATGCACGATAGCCTGTTCCTATTGCTTTCAGGGATACCACGCGAGGAGTTTCTGCATGCTTCACCATAAAGTTACCGGTTGATGGGTCGAAGCGATAAGAGTTGTTGGCAAATACTTTCTGAAAACGATTGGTAAGAATCAAATCTTCGGGCGTACCTACGGCAATGCCATGTTTTGGAGTCATAAGCCAAAGCTTGTCCGCTGTTTGCAAAGCAAGATCGAGTTCGTGAGTAGAAAGCACAATTGCCTTATTTGTCTGCCGTGCAAGTTCATGAAGAAGCATCATCACTTCTACCCTGTTGTTAATATCCAGGTGAGCGGTGGGCTCATCCAGCAAAATCACCGGAGTATCCTGTACCAGGGCTTTAGCTATCATCGCTCGCTGACGCTCTCCATCAGAGAGTTCATTGATAAAGTGATCGGCATATCCTTCGAGGTGTACTTGAGAAAGAGCTGTATTTATCAGTTGCTTGTCGTGATCGGTTAATTTTCCCAACCAGTCGGTATAAGGATTCCTGCCCATTGCCACCAGGTTGAAAACTGTGAGGTTGCTCACTTCCACCCTATCGGTAAGTACAAGCGAAAGTAAACGTGCTTTATCTGAAATAGATTGTTTTCCTAAAGGAAGGTTGTCAATACGGACTTCTCCACGCAATGGAGGCTGAAGTCCGGCTATTGTACGCAAAAGAGTTGATTTTCCACACCCGTTTGGACCAATCAGGCAAACCATTTCTCCCTGAAAAACCTCGAGAGAAAGACGTATCTGCACCGGATAGGTGGCCTTCCGGGTTACATATCCGATAGTTAAATCGTGGGTTTGTATAATTGCATCGGGCATGATTCTATGAGAAAGATTCGTCAGTCGAGTGTTTCCACATCTTCCAGCGATAATAATCCTTCGGGAAGATCAACAGTCATTTGTTTTTTCTTGTGATCCATATCCAGAATAAACTCTTCCTGAGCAGGGATAAGGAGTTCTTCACCGTCTTTATCTAGTACGAAGAGCGTATTTATGGTTGATTCATCCACTTCAACCACCGTACCTATATCGCCGTGACGTTTATCTATAACCCTGAAACCTACAAAGTAATCCCAAACAAGCTCATCTACCGAAGATTCTTCGGCAAACTTCACAGGGAAATAGACTTCAACGTTGGTAAACATGCGTCCTTTTTCGGCAGTATCTATCCCTTCGAGCTTAACCAAAGCGGTAGAATCCGACCGAAAGCGGTATTCTTCAATAAAAAACGGAACAAAGATACCATCTAGCAAGCAGATGAAATAGTCGCAGTCTACCCTATCAAACACATCGTCTGTAAAGGAGAACGACAACTCACCATGAATGCCGTGAGGCTTATTAAAAAGACCTATCTTATATACTTCTTCCCGTTTTATCATTCTTGTATACGTGTAATGCGTGCACCAAGAGCATTTAGTCGTCTTTCGATATCCTGGTAACCACGGTCAATCTGTTCAATGTTATTAATTCGGCTTATACCCGATGCGCTCATAGCTGCAATAAGCAAAGCAATTCCGGCACGGATATCAGGAGAAGTCATATTTCCGCCACGCAATGTGAACAGGTGGTCATGACCGATGACAACTGCACGGTGAGGGTCGCATAAAATAATCTGTGCGCCCATGTCTATCAGTTTATCCACGAAGAACAGGCGACTTTCAAACATTTTCTGGTGAATAAGTACACTACCCTTTGCCTGAGTAGCCACCACAAGCATCACACTTAAAAGATCTGGAGTAAGTCCCGGCCATGGAGCATCGGCAATTGTCATAATAGAGCCATCCATGAATGAGTCTATCTGATAACTTTCCTGTGCAGGAATATAGATATCATCACCGCGTTGTTCCAGTTTAATGCCCAAGCGGCGGAAACTTTCAGGAATAATACCCAGATTATCGTAAGATACGTTCTTTATGGTTAGTTCACTGCGTGTCATTGCAGCCATACCAATAAAGCTTCCTACTTCAATCATATCCGGAAGAACGGTATGAGACGTTCCTCCAAGACTTTCAACACCTTCAATAATGAGCAAGTTTGAAGCAATTCCACTAATCTTCGCCCCCATTCTGTTCAACATCTTACAAAGTTGTTGCAAGTAAGGTTCGCAGGCAGCGTTATAAATAGTGGTAGTTCCTTTAGCCAATACAGCAGCCATCACAATATTTGCGGTACCGGTTACGGAAGCCTCATCAAGCAGCAGGTTTGCTCCTTTCAGTTGATCGGCTTTTATTTCGAAAACACCTCTATCATCAATATAATTAAATTCGGCACCTAGTTTCTGTATACCCAGGAAATGAGTATCCAAACGACGGCGACCAATCTTGTCTCCTCCGGGTTTTGAGATCAGTGCCTTACCAAAACGGGCAATCATTGGGCCAATAAGCATTACCGATCCACGAAGGCTGGAACACTTTTTCAGGAACTCATCACTTTCCAGATAAGCAAGATCCACATTCTCTGCTTTGAACGAATAGGTATCAACTCCTGTCTTGGCGACTGTTACACCCATGTTTCTCATCAACTGGATAAGATTATTCACATCCAATATATCGGGAATGTTACTCACAATAACCTCTTCAGAAGTTAGTAATGTTGCACAAATAATCTGCAGTACTTCGTTCTTTGCTCCTTGTGGGATAATCTCTCCACAAAGCTTGTGTCCTCCTTCTATTACAAATGAAGCCATAGTTTGGTGTTTTAATTATTATTTAGAGTAGCGGCGTGTGTTATTGGTTGGCTTAGTCTTACGGAAAAGAATAGCTTTTGTTTCCATAAGCTTAATTGATTCTGCATCCAGAGATATCTTACCGTTAGTATATTCGCTTAAATCATCAAATATTTTACGGTCGTCAACATTGTCCTTATTCCAGTTCATAAAGCTCTTTTTCATATGGTTAGCTACTAAAGTAACCAATTGTCTTTTTTCTTCTCCTTCAGGATAATCGGCAGCAAGCTTAATCATTTTTTCCAATGTACGGCCGTAATGACGATAACGAATCTTTGAGCTTGGATAAGGAATCACATCTGGTTTAGTAATCAGATTATCTTTCTTAATAATTTCATATGGAAAATCAATATCCAATTTAAAATCGGACATAATTGCCAGGTGATCCCAAAGCTTATGCTTAAAGTCGGGCACATCACGCAAATGAGGGAACATATTTCCCATTATATTGATAATAGTATTTGCACAACGTTGTCTTTCAGCTCTGTCCTCTATAGTCAGGCAATGATCAACCATGTTCTGAATGCTTCGTCCGTATTCGGGAAGCGGTAATACTCGTTGTTGAGTGTTATATTCCATTTATTGAAATTTGTTTTTATCGTTTATTAGAGCAAATTCTTAGGCATGGTAGCCACAAATTCTTTCAGGTAGAAAGGTTCGAAGTAGGCAACATCTTTGAAATCAGCCTTAGCGAAAGCTTTCTCCGCCAATGGGAACATCAGCTTGGCTACCGGAGAGATTTCATCAATGAAGTGTGCATTAGGATGAGTAATCTTTTCTCTGCACTTAGCGGCTCCGTTTCCAAAGAAATAAACAGGGTGTTCATTAAGGAAGTCAAGATAAGAATTTTCATCCACAATATCAGCGGAAATCCCACGCTTCACATTCAATGCACGATCGTAAACAGCTGCATAAACTTCCATTCGTCGTGCATCAATCATCGGACACAGTAAAGCGTCTTCGGGTAAATCATGATATAACAGAACTGGAACAGTAAGCACTTCCAGGGTTGGAATGCCTATTAGCGGAATATTTCGTCCGTAACAAACGCCTTTTGCCATTGAAACACCTATTCGTAGTCCGGTATATGATCCGGGGCCGCAGCTTACAGCCACAGCATCAAGCACAAGTGCCCGACTATCTGCAAATGAAAGTGCTTCATCAACAAAAACGCCTAAAGATACAGCATGAGACGGGCCGTTAAAATCTTCTTTATTGAAGATTGCCAGGCCGTCCTCGCTGATAGCAACCGAACAAACGGTTGTAGAGGTTTCAATATGTAAAATACAAGGCATAATTTTTCTTCTTTAATGATGCAAAAATACACTTTTTACATATAAAAACCCCTATTTTATGGAAAATAAATTATAACGGCATGTTTCCGTGTTTCTTTGGCGGATTGGTTTGCATTTTGTTATGCGCCATATCCAATGCCTGAATTAACTTGAAACGTGTCTGCTTTGGAAGAATAATTTCGTCAATATATCCCAATTCAGCTGCCTGATAAGGATTGGCAAAGTTTTCTTTGTAGTCCTCAATTGCTTGTTTCTTAGTTTCTTCGTCGGCCTTGCGATACAGAATATTAACAGCACCTTCTGCTCCCATCACTGCAATTTCTGCATTTGGATAAGCAAGATTCACATCAGAGCCAGTTTGTTTGCTGGCCATAACAATATATGCACCACCGTAAGCCTTACGAGTAATCAAAGTAATCTTTGGCACTGTAGCCTCAGCGTAAGCATAAACAATCTTTGCTCCGTGACGGATAATACCATTGTGTTCTTGTGTGCATCCCGGAAGGAATCCCGGAACATCTTCGAATGTAATCAATGGAATATTGAAGCAGTCGCAGAAACGGATAAAGCGTGAAATCTTATCGGAAGCATCAATATCAAGCACACCTGCAAGGTAAGCTGGTTGATTGGCAACGATACCCACTGACTTTCCACCCAAACGAGCAAAACCAATAACCGCATTCTTAGCAAAATGAGGCATTACTTCAAAGAAGTAGTGATCATCTACCACCGGTTCAATAATATCCTTGATATCATAAGGAATATTAGGATCTGCAGGAACAACAGTATTTAATGATTCTTCTTCACGATGAATATCATCTGTACTTATAGTAGCAGGAGCATCTTCCATATTGTTTGAAGGAAGGAAACTCAATAGCTCACGGATTCCCATCAAAACTTCTTCTTCTGAATTGCTGAGGAAATGAGTTACACCACTCTTACTACTGTGAGTATAAGCTCCACCCAGTTCTTCTTTGCTCACATCTTCGTGAGTAACAGTCTTTACTACATCAGGACCGGTTACAAACATGTGACTTTTTTCCTTTACCATGAAGATAAAGTCGGTCAAAGCAGGAGAATAGCAAGCACCTCCGGCACATGGACCAAGAATTGCCGAAATCTGAGGAATTACACCCGAAGCAATTGTATTCTGGTAGAAAATAGAAGCATAACCTGTAAGGCTTTCTACACCTTCCTGAATACGTGCACCACCCGAATCGTTCAAAGCAATAACCGGAGCACCGTTTTTAAGTGCCAGTTCCTGCACCTTTACAATCTTCTTTGAGTTTGTTGCACTAAGAGTTCCACCATAAACCGTGAAATCATAAGCATAAACAAATACAAGACGTCCGTCTATCTTTCCATAACCGGAAACAACTCCATCACCAGGAATTTTATTCTTGTCCATTCCGAAGTTTGAACAACGGTGAACCATTAATTTATCTAGTTCTACAAATGTACCTTTATCAAGAAGCGTATCAATACGTTCGCGTGCAGTCATCTTACCTGATTCGTGCTGTTTTTCTATCTTGCTTACTCCGCCGCCTAACTCGGCATTTTTGTTTCTTTCAACAAAGCGGCTATATAAATCTTCTTTTTCCATAAATTATGCATTTACAACGTTTAAATCCAGTAAGATAAGTTGTTGGTCACTATTCACTGAGTCACCTTCATTTACCAGAATATCTTTAATATAACAATCAGATGTTACCTTGTAATTACTTTGCATTTTCATTGCTTCAATTACAGCAACAGTATCTCCGGCAGCAACGAAATCACCTACTTTTACTGGTATTTTCACGATTTTACCAGGCATTGGAGATACAATTTTATCTTCTTGTCTTTCATCTTCTTTCTTTCTCAAACGAAGATATTTAGCCTTAGTGTCAACTATATCCACATTATATGAAGAAAAAAGAGTATTTACTTTGTAATTCTTACCGTTATCAGAACGGATTAATTCTGCATTATATGATTTGCCATCGTGAAGAATAGAGCAAGCTCCGTTCTCGGCCATGGTAACATCAACTTCATATTCAATTCCGTCAATTGTCAGACGAACAATATTGCCATCTTTTTCAATAAGTTCAATCTCTGCTATTCTGTTTCCAATACGTACTTCCATGTGTGCTTGTTTTAAATTCTCAATACTCCTTTATGCAAACCAAATTCTCTCCAGCGGCTGATAGGACGATTATCCGTTCCTTGACTTGAACTATTTTCTTCAAGATTCATCAGATAATCGATATATGCAGCAATCATTGCCACATTTTCTGTTTCTGTTCCGTCATCAGTAGAAAGACCTTTCTGAAGTCTTTCAGCATTCTTCTGGATAAAACCAGTATCATACTTCCCGTTTACAAAATCGGGAGTATCCATAATGCTTCTTAAATAACTGATATTAGTTTTAACACCGGTTATTTTATATTCGTGAAGCACACGACGCATACGTTCTATTGCATAAGTACGATTAACAGCCCACACAATCAGCTTACCAATCATTGGGTCATAATGGATAGGAATCTCATATCCCTCATAAACATAGCTATCAATACGAACACCTATTCCGTTAGGTTCTGTAATCTGACGAATCACACCCGGACAAGGCATGAAGTTAAATTCAGCATCCTCGGCACAGATACGACATTCAATAGCATGTCCTCTTTGCTGTATATCTTCTTGTTTAAGTCTTAACGGAACACCGTTAGCAACATGAATCTGCTCTTTTACCAAATCTACACCCAGAACCTCTTCAGTAATAGGGTGTTCTACCTGCAGGCGGGTATTCATTTCAAGGAAATAGAAGTTGCGATTCTTATCTACCAGGAATTCAATAGTTCCTGCTCCGATATAATTCACAGCTTTAGCGGCAGCAACAGCTGCATTTCCCATTTTTTCTCTCAATTCGGGAGTAACAAAAGGAGATGGACTCTCTTCAACAATCTTTTGATTGCGTCGTTGAACAGAACATTCTCTTTCACATAAATGAATTACGTTACCGTAATTATCACCTAGAATCTGGAATTCTATGTGATGAGGTTCTTCAACAAACTTTTCCAGATAAACAGTATCGTCTCCAAAAGAAGAAAGAGCTTCCGATTTAGCAGTTGTATATGCTTCTTCCACTTCACTTTCACTGTGAATAAGACGCATACCTTTACCACCGCCTCCCATAGAAGCCTTCAACATAACAGGATAACCAATTTTGTTGCAAACGTCGATTGCTTCGTTTACATCTTTCAGACTTTGTTCTGTTCCCGGTACTACAGGAACATTTGCCTTAATCATCTGTTTACGTGCAGAGATTTTGTCTCCCATCAAATCCATAGTCTCAGCATTTGGACCAATAAAGATGATGCCTTCTTCTTTACATCGACTGGCAAACGAAGAATTTTCAGATAAAAAGCCATAACCCGGATGGATAGCATCCACTTGATGAGCCTTGGCCACTTCGATTATTTTTTCGATATTAAGATAACTGTCTTTTGATGCAGCCCCACCTACACAGTAAGCTTCGTCAGCATATAAGACATGTTTAGCCGTTCTATCCGCTTCCGAAAATATAGCAATGGATTCAATTTCCATTTCTCTGCAAGAGCGCATTACTCTTACTGCAATTTCACCACGGTTAGCAACTAAGATTCTTTTAATCATATTTTCCATATTTGGTACAACAATTTGCTCCACCCAAAAGAATGGAACAATTCCAGTATAGTTTTCAAAAATTAGATTTAATAACGTCTGTTTTATTCCTAACCCACGAGGATATAAACTTTTAACGAATGGCAAGTCTTCTGACTCACTCTCATCTTGAATGCCTTCCCGACAAAAAGCCAGTGGCAAAAGTGTTTTCAAGATTCTTAAAACAGAGTTTCACAGCAGCGGGACTGTCCAGGATTTACACCTGATTCCCTTTTAATCGCAATCATAGTTGAACAATTGCAAACCAATTCGGGGACAAAGATAACAAATATGAATAATTTTGAAACATATTTAAAGAGAAAACATTATTTTTGCAAAAAACATACTCATATGATACAATCAATGACCGGATATGGGAAAGCCACTTTAACCCTGTCTGACAAGAAGATTAACGTTGAAATAAAATCACTAAATAGCAAAGCCTTAGACTTATCTACCCGCATTGCTCCTGCTTATCGTGAGAAGGAAATGGAAATTCGTAATGAACTTGCAAAAGTTCTTGAACGTGGTAAAGTCGATTTCAGCCTTTGGATAGATAAAGGAGAGGCAGATATTGTAACTCCAATAAACGCAGCAGTTGTTGAAGGATACTACAAACAAATCAAACAACTGTCTGATTCGCTTGATATTCCTATGCCTTCCGACTGGTTTAAGGTATTGCTTCGCATGCCGGATGTAATGACCAAGAATGATGTTCAGGAACTTTCTGAAGAAGAATGGGCAGAAGCACATCAGGCTATCGAGGAAGCAATTGAACACCTTGTTGCTTTTCGTAAACAGGAAGGGGAAGCTTTAGCGAAAAAATTCAGCGAAAAGATAGCAAATATCCGAGCTCTACTTGACTCTGTAGCGCCTCACGAAGCCGAACGAATTGAAAAGATTAAAACACGTATTACTGATGCGCTAGAAAAAACAGCCAGTGTTGATTATGACAAAAACCGTTTAGAGCAGGAACTCATTTATTATATTGAGAAACTTGACATAAACGAAGAGAAACAACGTTTGGCTAATCATCTTACATATTTTATAAACACTATGCAAGATGGCAGTGGTCAGGGAAAGAAACTTGGATTCATAGCTCAGGAAATGGGACGTGAAATCAACACATTGGGAAGTAAATCGAATAATGCAGAACTACAAAAAATTGTGGTTCAGATGAAAGATGAATTGGAACAAATAAAAGAGCAAGTTTTAAACGTAATGTAATTATGAGCGGAAAATTAATTATATTCTCAGCACCATCAGGCTCTGGTAAGTCAACAATGATAAATTATTTGTTAAAGCAGGGCCTTCGCCTTGCTTTTTCTATTTCAGCTACCAGCCGTCCACCAAGAGGGACCGAACAACATGGAGTAGAATACTTTTTCCTTTCTCCGGAAGAGTTTCGTAAACGTATAGAAAATGATGAGTTCCTGGAATACGAAGAAGTATATACGGACAGATTCTACGGAACTTTAAAAGCACAAGTTGAAAAACAACTGGCAGCAGGTGAAAATGTAATTTTCGATGTTGATGTTGTAGGCGGATGCAATATTAAGAAATTCTACGGCGACCGAGCACTCTCTGTATTTATTCAGCCACCTTCTATGGAAGAACTTCGCAAGCGACTGGAAGGAAGGGGCACGGACGAACCTGCAGTTATTGAAAGCCGACTTGCAAAAGCTGAGTTCGAATTGGGATTTGCAAACAAGTTCGACGTTGTGATTATTAACGATGTAATTGAAGAGGCACGTGCCAAAGCTCTGAAAGTAATTAAAGAGTTTCTGGATAAATAATTCTTCTATTTCTTCTGAGCTGAATATTTTATAATGAAAATTAAAACTGGTATTTTCGGGGGAACCTTTAACCCAATTCATATTGGGCACCTGGCACTGGCAAACTATATTTGCGAGTTCGAGGAACTTGATGAACTTTGGTTTTTGGTCACTCCACAGAACCCTTTGCGCAAGGGAGCTGATTTTCTTGATGACAACAAGCGGTTAGAGCTTGTAAAACTTGCGACAGAAGGTTATTCCAAATTCGTTGCTTCCGACTTTGAACTACATTTGCCCAAGCCATCTTATACATGCAATACGCTCGACGAACTAAAGAAAGCTTATCCTGACAGGGAATTTGTACTTATTATTGGCGCAGATAACTGGCTTATTTTCGATAAATGGAAAGATTATCAACGAATAATCGATGAGAATGAAATTTGGATATACCCTCGTCCGGGATCTTTTGTAGATAAATCAACTCTTCCTCCATCAGTAAAGCTTACTAATGTGCCGGAAATTGATATTTGTTCTACTTTTATCAGAGACGGAATAAAAAAAGGAAAGGATGTTAGATACTTTATGCATCCTGCTGTTTATAATAAGATTAAGGAAGAAGGTTATTTCTTGTAAGTACTCTATTTCGCCAATTATCCTCTTTTATCATTGCAATTGTTCCCTTTTGCACTTCAGAAATAAAAAAATGCAAAATCATCTACCCTATCTGCCACTAAATCCCTAAAAGTGCTTGCTATAAAGCCTTTCAGGTAGTGGAAGATGATTTTCCATCTGCCACTAAGTTTAAGTTATCTACCACTAAAATATTATGCTGAAACCAATATTTTATTTGAGAATATCCGTATAGTTACGTTTTTTCAAAAATTATTCGGCATTTCTTGTTAGACTATACTCCAATAATTTTTATTTATTGGAGTATGAATTTTATTTATAGAGGAATAAATCTAGTATGGATTAACAATTGCATTACACGTCATTTGCAATGCAATTCAATCACTACAATCTCACTCGGTGCAAACATTCGTAGTTTCTTTGATGAAGTACCTATCCCATTGGTAATAATTACCGGAATTCCGGCCGATGATTTCTTCTCCCCTTTCAAAAATCTCCGCCCATAATGAGAAGGAACTACCGGTGCATAAAGTCCCATAAGCGTAACTTGTCCGCCATGCGTATGTCCGGCTAAGGCAAGATCGGTATTCGACACGTCCACATCTTCCACATAATCGGGAGTATGGGTTAACAAAATAACAAAGTCTTCGGGTTTCAGAGCAAGAGTCGGCGAAATACCATTGTGTTTCAAGTCAAAAGGATTGCGCACTCCTGCTACAATAATCCGCTGATTCTCTTTTGATATTGTATCACAAGTATGTTCAAGTACACGCATCCCGTGTTTCTGCATTTCTGCAACAATTTCTTCATGACAACGCTCGTAATCATTGTTTCCCATTACTCCGACAATACCATATTTTGGCTGAACTTCCGCTAACCGATCAAAGAGTTCTGTTACATATTGGCAACCTTCCTGATAATCCCCTCCCATAAGCATCAAGTCGGGATTGATTGTTTGCAGTTGTCGAACCAATTGTATTAATCCCTTTTCCTGAAGAGCGCTTTTGTAATGCAAATCGGAAATGAAGGCAATCCGAAATCCATCAAATGCTTCTGGAATATCTTTGTGATAAAAGTCGTACTTATTCACATGCTGCGCACCCCGTCTGGAAAGGTTTTTAGTGGTGGAACAAGATACAAGGAATATCTCACAAACAAGAAGGCAAAATAAGAGGTGTTTAATTCTCATTTTATGGTTCATTTATTCAATAACAGAAACGATCTGCTACAAAAATACACCATATAAATCAAGAATCATCAGGTTGAAAAACTTTTTTAGGATAGAGTCTTTGTTTATTTGAGGAAAGAATCCATCGTTAATCATTTATCTACATAAAACAATTGATAAATATTTTCTATCAAATTGATTAACTAACAATTAAAAATTTATAAGTTTGCAGGATATAAAATATTGTAAATTATAGTACTTTGTTTTCTAAAAGATAAAACCATTATGAAAAAATCAACATTCCTTTTAGTCTTGTTTATTTTCTGTTTACCTGTAATGATACAGGCTCAGGAGGACGAAAGTGAGAATACTAAGAATTATCTGGTAGGCGCAGTTCCGGAAATAGACGGAAAAGTAGTGTTTTCCAAAGAATTTAACTTGCCTGGCTATACTAAAGATCAGGCTTTCGACAAGGTAATGAGCTGGATGGAAAAACGACTAAAAAAGAACAACAACACAAGCAGAGTGGTTTATTCTGATAAAGAAAAAGGTATAATAGTAGGATCCGGCGAAGAATATCTGGTTTTTAAATCAAGTTCTCTATCATTAGACCGCGCAGTGATTAAATATCAGATGACTGCTACATGCATGCCGGGGAAATGTATTATGAACATTGAAAGGATATTCTACGATTATGAAAATGATAAAAAGATACCGGCTGAGCTTCAAATAAGCGATAAAGAAGTATTGAATAAAGACAAAACTAAAATATTACGAGGCTATGCCAAGTTTCGTATAAAGACAGTTGATTTTGTCGATGACACATTTGCTCATTTACAAACAGCAATTGGAGCAAAACCTATTGCAACTCAAGTAGCAGAAGCAGCTCCTTCTGTTGCAGCGAAACCCGATGTAAGTTCTATCCCTGCCATCTCTACAAGTAACGAAACACCTTCTGCTACCAATGAAATGGCCGGATATAAAAAGATAGCACCGGATAAGATTCCGGGGAATATTGTCAAGATGCTTTCTGAAGACTGGATGTTGATAACAGCCGGCGACAAAGATAAATTCAATATGATGACTGCCAGTTGGGGCGGATTAGGCTTTCTGTACGAAAAGCCTGTAGCTTTCTGCTTTATCAACCCAACCCGCTACACTTATCAGTTAATGGAAAATAAAGATACTTATACTCTGACATTCTATACGGAGGCTTACCGTGATGCACTGAAATATTGCGGTAGCAAGTCTGGTAAAGACACAGACAAAGTAAAAGGTTCGGGACTAACTCCAATCACTACTCCTGGTGGTAGCAAAGCTTTCTCTCAGGCATGGCTTATCATTGAATGTAGAAAAATGGTTGCACAGTCTTTACAAGCAGAATCTATTTCTGATAAAAGCTTAAAAGAAAACTGGACCGGCAAGCAAATGCATAAAATGTATATCGGTGAAATAATTAATGTTTGGGTTAAGTAAGGCACCTTAGGCAAAAGTCAAGGTTGATAATTGATTTTGATGGACAAATTTTATCAGCCTTGCAAAAGTGTGTTCTTCATAATAAAATCTGAAATAAAAATATTCCGGAAACATTTAACGGTTCCCGGAATGTTTTTTATGGTAAAGGTTATACTTATTCACATAATGTGAGTCTCATCTCTAAAGGTTTTTATAGTAAAGCAGAAAGAGAATGATGATTCTAAAGATATAAAGATTTTTAAAATTCCAGGTCGTTATTTTGTGTATCCCTTTTCTTTCATCCTTGCTTGAATCTTAGTAACGATAGAGGCACCCCAATTCTGTCCTACTTGAATTGCCTCGGAAGTTATTTTAGGAGTTACATCACTAATCTTTTTCCCGGCAGGAGATTCATAAAAAGCCAAAACATCCTCCAGTTCCTTTTGTGTTAAATACTTCTGATAGATAGGAGTCAGCATTTCCGTCATTTGGTTTACCACGTCATTTAGCAATTCCTCATTAACAGAATCCCAGAATTCTTTAGGAATATTCGGTGATTGGGTTTGAAATGGCTTAAGCATTTGAGGAACCATAGTCTGCATATTTTTCAGAGTATTAGTAGCTATCAGATATTTCTTCATAACCTGTGAATAAGAATCTACAGATTGTGCCATTGTAGTAACTGAGATAAATGCAAAAACAGCAAACAGAATTGTTTTCATTGACGAATGTTTCATAGTAGTTATTTAAATTTCAGAATAAGTTTATTAAAAAGAACTGTTATTATACTTAATTTAAGGACTTGGCAAAGATACTTATTTATCCGAATAAATTACATCTTATATTTACTTTCCGCCAAACAAAGATCACAAATCTTATTTTTCAATGTATCGTCCCTCGTTTTTTTCAGAATGATTGTATCTTTGTTCTGTTAAAAACGAGAAAGATGAAAGATATAAAAGATACAGTAAAAAAGAATTCTGCCAAAGCATGGCTGCTTGCTGCCCGCCCTAAAACATTGACCGGGGCAGTGGTGCCAATATTAATAGGAACAGGACTTGCCATTGCCGATGGGAAGTTTAATTGGCTTCCGGCACTGATATGTTGCTTGTTTGCTTTCCTTATGCAAATTGCATCCAACCTAATCAATGACTTGTTCGACTTCCTGAAAGGAACCGACCGTGAAGACCGCCTTGGTCCTGAACGGGCTTGCGCTCAGGGATGGATTTCTCCTTCTGCTATGAAGATAGGAATTATTATTGTGGTATCTCTGGCATGTGCATTAGGCAGCACACTTCTACTCTATGGCGGATGGTGGCTGATCATGGTAGGCATGGTCTGCGTTATCTTTGCTTTTCTATATACCACAGGGCCGTACCCTCTCTCTTATCACGGATGGGGAGATATTTTGGTCTTGTTGTTTTTTGGTTTTGTTCCTGTATGCGGAACTTATTATGTACAGGCTTTGACCATTACTCCCTCAGTGATTGTTGGTTCACTCATCAGCGGACTAGCCATTGACACTTTGCTTGTGGTTAATAACTATAGAGACCGGGAAGCTGATGCCTTGAGCGGAAAAAAGACAGTCGTGGTTCGTTTCGGAGAACCTTTCGGACGCTATCTTTATCTATTTTTAGGCATGATTGCCTGCTGGCTTTGCCTTTATTTTGTATTTGAAGGTCACTTATGGGCAGCCTTACTTCCTCAGTTTTACTTGGCTTCTCACTTCAAGACTTGGCAGCGATTGGTAAAAATACACAAAGGGAAAGAGCTAAATGTTATTTTGGGAGAAACATCCAGGAATATGCTTATTCTTGCTATGCTTTTATTTATCGGATTATCACTGGGATAAAAATAATAATCAAAAGGAATAATTATAAATTAGCCGTTTACTTTTTTGCGTTTGATATACATCTAACACATATTATGATGTACATCAAACGATAGCGATGATATACATCAAAAGGGTGATTTGATATACATCAAAACAAAAACATGACTTTGAATTTTAATAAAGACTCATCGGGTTATTTTATAAAAGAAATGGGATACCTTAAAGCACCCCATCATTATAATATCATGAAACCTGTATTTAGATGAAAGCCGGAAATAATTTTCCCTCTTTTAACTGGTAATGCTGACCTGTTTCCGGACAAGTTGCTTCACCGTTTTCATCAAACAAAAGCCTGTGTCCGTATTCACTCACCCAACCAGTTTGATGTGCCGGATTTCCTGTTACCAATGCATAAGGCAAAACATCTTTGGTTACTACTGCACCGGCCCCAATCATGGCATATTCGCCGATTGTATTTCCGCAGACAATAGTAGCATTGGCACCAATAGTTGCTCCGTGTTTTACAAGTGTGGTGCGGAACTCCTCTTTCCTTTCAATAAAGCTACGGGGATTAATTACATTAGTAAATACACACGATGGTCCAAGAAATACATCGTCCTCGCAAATTACACCGGTATAAACAGATACATTATTCTGAACCTTCACATTGTTTCCAAGAATAACTTCCGGTGAAATAACTACGTTCTGCCCTATATTGCAGTTATTGCCCAGCTCGCACCCAGTCATCAGATGTGAGAAATGCCAGATCTTTGTCCCCTCACCTATCTGGCAACCGGGGTCTATCACTGCAGTTTCGTGAACAAAATAGTTATTCTCCTTGCTCTGCATATTCGCGTATCTTTTCTATAATAAAGTTTTGCACTTCTTCGGTCATTTCCGTATGAATGGGTAGAGAAAGTACTTGCTGGCAAAGCAACTCAGAGTTTGGCAGTTGTTCACCCTCTCGCACAATATCAGTGAAAGCTTCCTGCTCCTGTAGTGGAAGCGGATAATACACCATACTTGGAATTCCATGGGCGGCAAGGAATTTCTTCAGTTCATCTCGTTTGCCATTGGTAACTTTAATGGTAAACTGATGAAAAGTATGAGATGTATAAGGCATCTTCCGAGGAAGGAGAATTGAATTCAGATCTGAAAGTCCTTCATAATAGCGTTTCGCTACCAATTGTCTTTCCTCTATATAGTCGTTCAGATGATGAAGTTTCACACTCAGAATTGCAGCCTGAATGGTATCAAGACGGGAATTGCAACCTATTACATCGTGAACATATTTTTTGGACTGACCATGACTGGCAATCATTTTAGCACGGAAAGCCAAATCGTCATCATTCGTCATCAGTGCACCACCGTCTCCCATACAACCCAAATTCTTGGTCGGGAAAAAAGATGTGCATCCGAAGTGGCCCATTGTTCCGGCTTGCTGTTCTTTTCCTTCGGAGAAAGAATAAACAGAACCAAGGGACTGAGCATTGTCTTCAATAACAAACAAATCATTAGCCTCAGCCAATAGAAGAATCTCTTCCATCGGACAACTTTGTCCAAACAAGTGGACCGGGATTATAGCTTTTGTTTTTGGAGTAATCGCCTTTTGAATATGAGCAGCCGTTACATTAAACGAGTCATAGTCCACATCCACCATCACCGGAACCAGTCCCAGCAAAGCAACCACCTCGGCTGATGCAATATAAGTAAAGGCAGGAACAATAACTTCGTCTCCGGGTTGGAGCCCAAGTGCCATTAATGCTATCTGAAGAGCATCGGTACCATTGGCCACGGGAATAACATGGCGTACTCCCGTATAACTTTCTAAATCAGTTGCAAATTCCCCAACCTGCAGACCATTTATAAATGCGCTGGAATCAATCACACTCTGTATAGCATTATCAATTTCCGGCTTAATTCTCAGATACTGACCTTTAAGGTCTACCATGGGGATTTGCGAGTCGGGGTCTATCATTTGTTTCCGTACATTTTTTCGTAGTACTTCTGATAATCTCCGCTGGTAACTTCTTCTACCCAGCCTTGATTCTCCAGATACCACTTTATTGTTTTAACAATTCCAACTTCGAACTTAGTCTCGGGATACCAGCCAAGTTCATTGGTTATCTTAGTAGGGTCAATGGCATATCGCTGATCGTGACCAAGACGGTCTTTCACAAATGTAATCAGTGATTCATTAATCCAATCAATAGAGAGTTCACCTTTTTCGTTATATTCCTTTTTCTTAAGCACATCGCGATAAGCCGCATTCTCAGTCATCATCTGGTGAATAGTAGCAATAGTCAGCTTCACAATTTCAATATTTTGTTTTTCATTGTGTCCGCCTACATTATAAACCTCTCCCACTCTGCCTTTGCGAACAACTAAATCGATTGCTTTGCAATGGTCTTCCACATACAACCAGTCGCGCACATTCTTGCCATCTCCATAAACAGGAAGATTCTTTCCTTCGAGAATATTCTTTATAATAAGTGGAATTAGCTTTTCAGGGAAATGGTAAGGACCATAGTTATTTGAACAACGGGTAATACTTACCGGCATTTTATAAGTATCAAAGTAAGCCATTACAAACATATCGGCACTAGTCTTTGAAGCGCTGTAAGGGCTATGAGGACAAAGAGGAGTAGTTTCGTGGAAAAATCCTTCAGCTCCAAGGCTACCATAAACTTCATCAGTAGAAACCTGATGAAAACGTACACCTTCTCTCCATGTTGGATAACCTTGTTCGTCTTTACCAGTCACCCAACAACGGCGAGCAGCATCCAGTAGATTCTGCGTTCCAAGGATATTAGTCATCAGGAACAACTGAGGGTTTTCAATACTTCTGTCCACGTGACTTTCTGCAGCAAAGTTTACCACATAGTCGAACTGATATTGAGCAAATAGCTTATCAGCAAGTTCGCGGTCACAGATATCACCCTTTACAAATTCGCAACGAGTGTTATCTATATCTCCGGCAATAGTACCCAGGTTACCTGCATAAGTAAGCAAGTCGAGCACTACAACTTTAACATCATTATGTTTGGCAAGAATATATTTCAGATAGTTAGCACCGATAAATCCGGCAGCCCCTGTCACCAAATAAGTTTTCATATATAATTATTTTGTTTTTGCTAATTCAAGGAGGTATTTACCATACTCAGTTTTTGATAATTGCTGTCCAAGCTTATTCAACTGCTCAGTTGAAATCCAGCCATTACGCCATGCAATTTCTTCAATGCAGCTCACATAAAATCCCTGACGGTTCTGAATGGTTGCCACAAAGTTTGAAGCTTCGAGCAAACTGTCACAGTTTCCTGTATCTAGCCATGCAAATCCACGGCCAAAAAGTTCTACTTTTAAAGTTCCCTCTTCCAGATATAATTTATTCAGATCAGTAATTTCATATTCACCACGGGCAGAAGGTTGCAGACCTGCAGCTTTCTCTGTAACGGTTGAGTCGTAAAAATAAAGACCGGGAACCGCATAATTGCTCTTTGGGTTTTCGGGTTTCTCTTCCAGAGAGATAACTTTTCCGGTTTCATCAAACTCTGCCACCCCATAAGCACGAGGATCTTTTACATAATAACCAAAGATACATGCACCTTTATTAATGCTTGCCGCACGATGAAGCATAGATGAAAAACCTTGTCCGTAGAACATATTATCACCCAGAATCAAACATCCCGGTTCGCCATTCAGGAATTCAGCACCCAAAACAAAAGCCTGTGCCAATCCGTTTGGTTTTTCCTGAATTTTATATTCAAATTTCATACCAAGTTCTTCGCCTGTTCCCAGCAAGTCTCTAAACATAGGAAGATCGCGAGGAGTAGAAATAACCAAAACTTCACGAATTCCAGCCAGCATCAATGTAGACAACGGGTAATAAATCATCGGCTTATCATACACCGGCATGATTTGTTTTGATATGGCTTTGGAAAGCGGATAAAGACGAGTTGCACTTCCTCCGGCAAGAATTATTCCTTTCATAGATTACTTTGTTTATTATTAAACGCAAATTACGGAAAGATATTTGATATTGCAAAATAATTTAACGATAGATAAAGCAGTTTCTAGTAGAATCTAACGTTTTTAGAAATAAAATAATACATTTGCACATAACAAAATCTTAAGCTATGAAATATTTATTACGTACAATGATTGTCTTAGCTATCTTCCTTGGCATGGGATGTGATTGCGAAGGTTATTGGGATGAAGAGCCCGAATACAGAAGTTGCAAGCTGACCGATTTCGAGCTTCATCATATGAATAATGAGGGCAAACAACCAGTTGAGGCCACCTCAGCCGGAATAAAAAAAGAGGCATATATATTGCGAATAGACTTAATTACGGACTCTTTAATCAGAGCTAATAATTATTACTATTATAAGTTAGAAGATGGAATTATCAAACTAGACATTAACACTATAAATACTTTTAATCAAGATTATCCTGCCGGAGCAGATATAAGACCTTGCTTTACAAATTACCCAAGAACGATAGAACAAGATATTTGGGATTATACTCAAAAAGGAGACACTATCAATATAATGACAGGTTCTAAAATTTATCTGGCTTTACGAACCATTCCTCAAGCCGGTTTACACTCCTTTAAGGTTACACTGACCTTGGCTAGCGGAAAAAAGATAGAAAAAGAAACAACTCCAATTGCTTTACACTAATTTAATCATCATGAGAAAAATAATTATATTGATTCTTTTCTTTTTGCCGGCTATACTGCAAGCACAAACAGAAAGTCCCAAACGCATGATAATAGATATGACAACCGGTATCAATGTGAATTTGTTTGATCCAAAGTTTGGCAATGCTTCAGATTGTCTGTTAAGTACCAAAACAATATCCCCTTTCATTAAAGGTAGGTTTAGTTATTTCTTTAGTTCTCAATGGGGAGCATTCGTCGATTTAAAATTAGCATCGGCAACCCATTCGGGAAAAGATTATTCAAACATGATACCAAACCTTTATTATAATCTGGGAGATGATTTCAATGAAAATAAAAGTACAACTCTCCATGATGGGAGCATTGGAGGGACATACCGCATTGAAAATAAAAATTGGTCTATCCGTACCAGATTGGGGGTAGGTATAGGAGAAATACTCGTCAAGAATCCATGCTTCAATATAAAAGAAAAAGGAAGTAACAATCTTTATTATATAAGATATACCGCAGGCGACAGTTATCTGGAAATCGATGACCTTCCTTTCATAAATCCAGGCATTAGCCTGAGTTATAAGTATGATAATCTTCTTTTCAATGTGGATATTGATTACACCCAATTCATACAAAAAACCAGTTACACTTATGTACTTACTGACGCTTACACTCAAGAAGTTATTGAGAAAAGAAAGTTCGCTCCCAAAAGTCTTTCCGGTAATCTTGAGATTGGTTTAGGAGTCAGTTTTTGCTATTAATTATCCAGCCAGTTCAATAACCTCCAGATCTTTAAACTCCCCATTATCTATGACAAAACGAACCATGGTACGCACTTTGTGAAAGCCATAGATACCGGCTGCACCCGGATTAATGTGAAGCATACCAAGAGTTTTGTCATACTTTACTTTCAATATATGTGAATGCCCGCTGATAAATAATTTTGGAGGACGAACCAGAATACTTCCACGAATAGAAGGATCATAATTCCCGGGATAACCACCAATGTGCTTCATTAAAACTTCGGCGCCTTCAATGGTAAATCGGTTTATCTGAGGATAAGTCTTGCGAATATCCTGTCCGTCAATGTTCCCATACACAGCCCTTAAGGGGCGAAAAGCTGCCAGTTTCTCTGCAACTTCCATTGATCCTATATCTCCTACATGCCAAATTTCATCACAATTCTCAAAATATTTCAGGTATTTTTCATCCCAGTAACCGTGAGTGTCTGACAATAAACCAATTCTTACCATTTTTTTGCTATTTATGTCTGCAAATATACTATATTTACGGCAAAATAGCTGCTATGGAACATTCATATCAATACTTTAAACGCGATATTAGTTGGCTATCGTTTAATTATCGTGTGCTGCTGGAGGCTAATGACGACAAGCTTCCACTCTATGAACGTATTAATTTCATTGCTATTTATTCTTCTAACCTGGAAGAATTCTATAAAATACGTGTGGCAGACCATAAAGCGAATGTTTCAGGAGCCAGGACAGATGAAGAATCTATACAGGTTTCTCAGCAAATATTAGAAGATATAAACATAGAGGTAAATAAGCAGCTGGAAGAAAGAGTACGTATTTATGAACAAAAAATACTTCCTGAGCTTCGAAGAAACAATGTTATCTTCTATCAAAGTAAAGATGTGGAACCTTTCCACCAGGAGTTTGTTCGTAATTTCTTTAACGAAGAAGTGTTCCCATTCTTACAACCGGTTTTAATATCAAAAGGCGAAATAATATCTTTTCTGAGAGACAATAGATTATACCTTGCCGTTCGTTTATATAAGAAAAACAGCTCAATTGATAATCCTTCACGCGAGCAATACTTTGTTCTTAAAATGCCTTATAGTAAGGTTTCCCGCTTTATTGAACTGCCTCAGCATGATGGAAACTATTACTTAATGTATATTGAAGATATTATCAAAGCCAATATAGGAAGTATTTTCCCAGGATATGAAGTAGACAACTGTTACTGCATCAAGATATCACGAGACGCTGATATTCTTATTGACGATACTATAAGCGGAAGCATTGTGGAGCAAGTAAAAAAGAAGGTGAAGAAGCGTAAAATTGGAGCAGTATGCCGTTTTGTTTACGATCGCTCTATGCCTGATGACTTTCTTGAATTTCTGATAGATGCCTTCCATATAAACAGAAACGAATTGGTTTTAGGAGATAGCCATTTAAATCTTGAGGATTTAATTAAGCTACCCAATCCCAACAAACTCTTGCAAATAAATGAGAAGCCTCAGCCAATGAGACTTAATTGTCTGAACAGGCATTCTTCCATCTTTCAATACGTGAAGAAGAAAGATCTGCTGGTTAATTTTCCATATCACTCTTTTGAGCATTTTATCCATTTTCTTTATGAGGCTACACATGATCCGCTGACTAAAGAAATAATGGTTACTCAATATAGAGTAGCCGAGAACTCTGCAGTGATAAACACATTGATCAGTGCTGCCCAGAACGGAAAGAAGGTAACTGTATTTGTGGAACTGAAAGCTCGTTTTGATGAAGAGAATAATCTGGAAACAGCTGAAATGATGCAAAATGCAGGTATTAATATTATTTACAGCATTCCGGGATTAAAGGTACACGCCAAGGTGGCACTTGTACTGAGGCATAGTGATAAACAAGAGAATGTACCTAGTTATGCTTATGTAAGTACCGGTAACTTTAATGAAAAAACAGCAAAAGTTTATTCTGATATCGGCATTTTTACATCTAATAGTGAGATTGTGGAAGACTTGCATACTTTATTTCTTATTCTGGAAAAAAAGGTGGAACATCCACAATTTAAGCAGCTTTTGGTTGCGCGGTTTAACCTTATTCCGGAGCTCACTAAACTAATAAACCATGAAATAGAATTGGCTGAGCAAGGCAGAGGAGGCAAAATAATTCTTAAGATGAATGCCTTACAAGATCAGATTATGATTGATGAACTTTACCGTGCATCGGAACATGGTGTGGAAATAGAACTCATAATACGCGGAATTTGCTGTCTCATTCCCGGTCAACCATACAGCAAAAACATTCGCATAACCCGAATCGTGGATAGTTTCCTTGAACATGCCCGGGTATGGTACTTCCATAACGGAGGAGATCCAAAGGTGTTTATTGGTTCTCCCGACTGGATGAAGCGAAATCTCTACCACAGAATAGAAGCAGTTACTCCGATTCTGGATAAAAATTTAAAAAGAGATGTCATTGATATTCTGAATATTCAGTTAAAAGATAACCAAAAAGCCTGTTTTGTGGATGCCGACCTGCAAAACAAATTTAAATATAACCCATCAGAACCACCAATTAGGTCACAATATGCTATTTACAATTTTCTGAAAGACAAAAATTCACTACCTTTGCGCCCTAATTAGCAAAAATAAGAATGATTTCAGTAGACGGATTAACAGTAGAGTTCGGGGGAACCACCCTTTTCAGTGACGTTTCTTTTGTGATTAATGAAAAAGACCGTATTGCCTTGATGGGTAAGAATGGTGCAGGAAAGAGTACTTTATTAAAGATTCTTGCCGGTGCACGTCAACCCAGCCGAGGAAAAATTTCAGCTCCGAAAGATAGCGTGATTGCTTATCTGCCTCAGCACTTGATGACGGAAGACGGACGAACTGTTTTTGAAGAGACAGCGCAGGCTTTTTCTCACCTTCATGAAATGGAAGCTGAAATTGAAAAGCTGAACAAGGAACTTGAAACAAGAACCGACTACGAAAGTGACAGCTACATGGAGCTTATTGAAAACGTTTCTGCTTTAAGCGAGAAATTCTATGCCATTGACGCCACCAATTATGAAGCGGATGTGGAAAAAGCACTTTTAGGACTAGGTTTCATGCGTGAAGATTTCAACCGACAGACAAGCGATTTCAGCGGTGGATGGCGTATGCGTATTGAACTTGCCAAGCTCTTATTGCAAAATCCCGATGTTCTTTTATTGGATGAGCCTACTAATCACCTCGATATTGAATCTATTCAGTGGCTGGAAGATTTTCTTATTAACAGCGCCAAAGCTGTAATCCTTATCAGTCACGACCGAAAATTTGTGGATAACATTACCACACGTACCATTGAAGTAACCATGGGACGTATATACGACTATAAAGTTAATTACTCCAAATATTTGCAGCTTCGTGCAGAAAGACGCGAGCAACAGCAAAAAGCCTTTGAAGATCAGCAGAAAATGATTGCTGAGAATCAGGAATTCATCGAACGTTTTAAAGGTACATATTCAAAAACCAACCAAGTACAAAGTAGGGTTAAGATGCTGGAAAAGCTTGAGATACTTGAAGTAGATGAGGAAGATACTTCCGCTCTGCGTTTAAAGTTTCCTCCTTCTCCACGCTCTGGTAATTATCCTGTAACTATGGATGGTGTGGGCAAGACTTATGGTGAGAAGCTGATATTCAGCAATGCCAATCTAACTATAGAACGTGGCGATAAAGTAGCTTTTGTAGGAAAGAACGGTGAAGGTAAATCTACTTTAGTGAAGTGTATCATGAAAGAAATTGAGCATACCGGAACGCTAACTTTAGGACACAATGTACAGATTGGTTATTTCGCACAGAATCAAGCTTCGTTGTTAGATGAAAATCTAACCGTTTTTCAAACCATTGACGATGTTGCTGTAGGAGATATCCGAAATAAAATACGCGATTTACTGGGAGCATTTATGTTTGGTGGTGAAGAATCAACGAAAAAGGTTAAGGTCTTATCGGGTGGTGAACGTACGCGACTGGCTATGATTAAGTTATTGCTTGAGCCGGTTAATTTGCTTATTCTCGATGAGCCAACCAACCACCTCGACCTGAAAACAAAAGATATTTTAAAATCGGCTTTGAAGGATTTCGACGGAACACTTATCGTGGTATCTCACGACCGTGATTTCCTTGACGGACTGGTAACCAAGGTTTATGAGTTCGGCAACAAGAAAGTTACTGAGCATCTATGCGGTATTTATGAATTCCTTGAAAAGAAGAAAATGGATTCATTAAATGAGCTTGAGAGAAACAAATAAAAAGAAATAAGCATGGTTGCTCAAACAGAATTCTCACTAAAAGCCAGACAAAGAGGTTTTCATTTGGTTACTCAGGAGATTATAAGAAATCTGCCTGAACTGCCAAAAACAGGATTGCTTCATTTGTTTATCAAGCATACTTCTGCAGCTTTGAGCATTAATGAAAATGCCGATCCTGATGTGCGAACAGATTTAGAATCCACATTCAATCGCCTGGTTAAAGAAAGAGAACCCTATTATGAACATGTACTTGAAGGCGATGACGATATGCCTGCCCATACTAAGTCAACAATAGTTGGCTCAAGCATTACAATTCCTATAACCAACGGTCGGTTAAACCTGGGAACATGGCAAGGTATCTATCTTTGTGAATTCCGCAATTATGGTGGAGAAAGAAGGGTTGTTGCCACTGTAATGGGATAATTGGTGAATGGATTTAATTTATTGACCAATGATTAAAAATTATTGGGCAATGGATTTTATTTAATGGTCAATGATTAAAAAAACATTGGTGAATTATATTTCAAGCTCCCGCCTGCTTTTTGAAAGCAGGCGGGAGCTTGCCTTTTTTGCAAAACTCAGTTTATGGATTTCCAATTCAAGAATATAAGAAGCAAATTGGTGAGGGATCACAGCAAAAGTGAGGGATAAGTGATGGTTCATTTTCATCCCTCACTTTTACAGGAGTCTTATTTCCAGATAATTAAACTCAAAAAGTGAGAGGTGAGGGATGAAAATATTTTTTTATTGGTTCTTCGTCACTTTAGGTGCAAGATATTATATTGAGCCTCTTATTTCTGGTGTTTTGCAGACTTTTTATCAGATTCAATAAATGGCTTATCAAAAAGCATGTATAATCTTGATTGGATAAGTATTTGAGACTGTTTGCTTGCACCTAAAGTGACGAAGAACCTTTTTATTTGGAGAGGAGGATTTAGATATCTAATTACACATAAATCATCTTCTTAGTCATACCTCCATCAATGACCATGTTCTGACCATTGATAAAGTTATTATCCGGATCACACAAAAAGAGACATGCCCTGGCTATATCTTGAGGAGTTCCAACTCTTCCTGATGGATGTTGTTCATGATCGGCCACAGTCAGAGAATCGTAATCTTTTGTCTCAATCCATCCGGGACTAATACAATTAACCGTTATATGATATTTCGATAAAGAAACAGCCAAAGCATGAGTCAACGAAACAATTCCTCCTTTCGATGCAGCATATCCCTCAGTACCCGGCTCGCTCATTAAGTATCTGGTAGATGCAATATTAACAATGCGACCATAACGAGGTAATGGTTCCATTTCTGAACGATGTAATGCCAATAATCTGGAAGTAATAAAGACTGGTCGTAAATTAGTGGCAATAACTCGGTCAAATTGTTCAACTGTAACATCAAGCAATGAGGAAAATCCCCCAATACCAACATTGTTTATCAGGATATCAATATCGCCCCAATTGGCAAAAAGCTGTTTCATAACTTCCGTTAGTGCTTTCTCGTTTGTTACGTCAACTTTATAGAAGAGACTATTTTCTGACGAAAGAAAAGAAGAATCGGGTTCATTGATATCGCAAAAAGCAACATTTGCTCCTGCTGAAACAAAAGCCTCCACAATTCCCCGGCCAATTCCTTGTGATCCGCCGGTAACGAATACTCGCTTTCCAGACATTGTTTTCATAAGATGCAATTTATATTGTTAATGACTCAAATTCTGATCATCTGAATTATGAAAGAATATATCTTTGAACAAAATTAGATACAGCGAACTTCTTCAGGCAGATAGCCACTACGAATTCTCCATTCCTGTGGATATAGATTATTAGCCCGGTTACCTATATTTTTCACAAACCCTAGCGGTACATTTTTATATTGTAATAACAAATATCCTTTAGGAACTGTTGCATCCAACACTATAGCTTCTTTTCTTAAATAAGAGATAGCCTGTTCATAAGTCAGTTCACAAGAAGAGAATTTATTGGCATTCAATTCATTACTCATTGCCAAAGATTGGTGAGGTATGAGGTCTTTTCCTTTAACTTCACCTATAATTATACCGGAATGAACAACTCTTAACTGCTGGTACAGAAGACTGATTAATTCTGCATTGTTCTTCCGGCATGCAACGATAAAGTCACCTCTTCTTTCAAAATTAAAATCTTCAGGATGCTGAAGCCACAATTTCGTTTGTTGAGGAATCTCTAAAGGTTTTTCTTTTTTATTCTTTTTTGATGATTTAGTCCGCATAGGTTGAATTTCATCATCTCCTAACTTACGCAAGGCTGCAAGGAAAAAGCCTTCTCCTTTTGTTTTGTGAGGCAGAAAGCGATAAACAGGAGTATCTGTTCCGGCAAGGTTTCCCGTAATCCCCCATTCCTGAGGAACATCAACAGACAATGACTCTGCACCCAATTCTTTCTTTATCCATTCAATATTCTCTTCATCTTCCATCAGATTATAGGTACAAGTACTGTAGATAAGAATACCTCCCGGTTTCAGGGCAGACCATATATCTGCAATAATACGACGTTGGCGTTGATAGCAGATTGTTACATTTTCAGGGCTCCACTCTTCAATGGCACCAGGATCTTTACGGAACATTCCTTCGCCTGAACATGGCACATCAGTAAGAATCAAATCAAAGAGTGTACCTAAATCAGAGAAGTCGGCCGGATCGTTATTAGTAACAGCAACATCCGGATGCCCCCATTTTATAAGATTCTCAGCTAAAATTTGAGATCGATTACGAATAACCTCATTAGCAACAAGAAAACTCCCTTCCGGTAAAAGACTGCGGAGATGAGTAGATTTTCCTCCGGGAGCCGCACAAAGATCGAGTGCCACAACCGGTTCGGTTACATAGTTTCTAATAATCTGCTCCACAAACATAGAAGATGCCTCTTGTACATAATAGCAACCTGCATGAAACAATGGATCGAAAGTAAAAGTAAGACGTTCCCCTAAATAAAAACCGCTGGAACACCATGGTACATTCATAGTTTCATTGTGCAAAAAAGGCTTTGTTTTATTCACACGAATGCTCACTGGTGATTCTTCCTGTAATGCGCTTTCAAGGTTTGCATATTCTTCGCACAAAAGTGCTTTTGTTTGTTCTATAAAGGGTTGAGGTAGCTTCATCTGATTGTATTTATGGTGCAAATATACTTTATTCTCAATTTTTCTTATGGAAAAATAAAAAATAATTCGTCTATTTGCAACTTTCCATGCAACATGCTACGTCTAATAGTTGAAGTTTAAATAAATGAAGTATTAAACTAATTAAAACCAAAGAATATGAAACAATTTATGATTGCATTCATGATGATGTTCGCAGTTAGCATCTCAATGATGGGGCAAGCCTCACCAAAGAAGGCTACAGTTACAAAAGACACATCAAATGTTACGTTGACTGTGCAAAGCACATCTGCCGACTCAGCCGCAACTGATTCTGCAGCACAAAACTACAATGGTGAATTAAAGTCACTGAAAGAAGAGTTCCATGGAATTCCTTTTGAAGATTCTGAAGGACTATTAATTCCAATCGTAGCAATTATTTTTGGGTGCGCAGTTCCGGTATTGATCATTTTCTTCATTTTCTGGTATAGACATAAAGATAAACAAGCCCAATACCGCTTAGCAGAAAAAGCACTAGAGAATGGAAAAGACATTCCGGAAGGGTTATTTAAAGAAGTACAGGGCGCCACAGATGTCCATGCCAAAGGAGTTAAAAACGCTTTCCTTGGTTTAGGATTAGGTATCTTCCTCTGGGCATTGACCGGTGAATTTGGACTTGGATGTATTGGCTTTATGGTTATGTTTATGGGTATTGGACAAATTGTAATCCATTATACACAAAACAAGCAGAAACCTTTAGAAAAGAATAATCCAGAACAAAAGTCAGACGAAGAATGAGCCTATTGAACGATATATCGTTAGTCGCACAGGTCGTGGTGTTTAAAAACACCAAGGCCTTCGACACGTTGGTTAAGAAATACCAATCGCAAGTTCGAAGGTTTTTCCTTAATCAGACATTGGGCGACAGCGAATTAAGTGACGATTTGGCACAGGATACATTTATTAAAGCCTATACAAATATATCATCCTTTAAAAATCTTTCAAATTTCTCAACCTGGCTTTACAGAATTGCATATAATGTCTTTTATGATTATATTCGCAGCCGTAAAGAGACATCTGAAATTGACGCACGGGAAGTAGATGCTATGCACTGCACAGAGCAAGAGAATGTGGGAGAAAAGATGGATATTTATAAGTCACTCAAGATGCTAAAAGAAGTGGAACGAACCTGCATCACATTATTCTACATGGAGGATGTGAGTATCGATAAGATAGCAGGGATTATTGGAAGCCCGACAGGTACAGTAAAATCACACTTGTCAAGAGGCAAAGAAAAATTAGCGATTTACTTAAAACAAAATGGTTATGACAGAAATTGATGATAAAATGATTAGCCAATTCTTCCAGAATGAGAAGAAGGAGATTAAAGATAATGGCTTTTCTAACAGAGTTATGCGCCATTTACCCAACCGGGTAGATAAACTTTCAAATATGTGGGCAGCATTCTGTACTGCTGTTGCTATTATTTTATTCTTTGTATTCAATGGCCTGGAAGCAATACTCAATATATTGCGCGAAGCATACAATGGAACAATGCAAAGCAGTATTGCACATCTTGATCTAAAATCATTACTTATTGCCGCTATAGTACTTATAAGTCTGGGGGTAAAAAAAGTTTGCTATTCTGACTAAAAATAGTTATAAAAAAAGATAATATTTACTTTTTTTTGCATATATTTGCGGTATACACTTGAATTGATACTGATGAATTATATGCTGCAACAGAGAGGAAGTACTTTTTTCATTTGTATTTTATGTTTATTCATTGTTAGCTGCCACACTAAAAATAGTGAAAAAACAGCTGACAAATATGCTTATGCAGACTCTTTAACAGAACATTTTAAAGAACTGGCATTAGAACATCCGGATCTTGTAAGACAAAAACTACTAAAAGTCAGACAAGTAATTAAAGACAGTATCAATTACTACAAAGTAACTCAGAATATAAGCTATACCTGTTTTTTTGATAACAAAATAGACTCTGCACTACTGTTAAATAATAAAGTTATTCATTTTTGTAATAAGAACCTATCAGATACAACAAGACTTAATAAGTTAGAAACTGAGACCTATTATAATAGAGGTCTTTATCTTTCAATTATAAGTAATTTTGATTCTGCACAATATTATTTGAATAAAGCATATATAAAAGCTGTTAAGACAAAAGATTATAATACGTTAGTGAATATTTGCATTCGAATTGCTTACAACTATATATCACAAGGGAATTATACGTCATCAGCTGTTTACTATAAAAGAGCACAAGAAACAGCCAATATTTTAAGCGACAACAGCGAAGCATATTTCTTAATTCAGACAGGATTGGCCAAGGTCTATTTGAGTCTTAATAATTATAACCAATCTAATATTTATTTCAATTTTGCTGAGAAAAGATATAAAGAAATGCCACCATCCAGGCAATTTATTTTCGCCAGTTTACGAGCTAGCTATTACGAAGCAATTAAAAACTACAAAGATGCCCAGAGATGGTATAAAGAAGCAAATGTAAAAACTCAAAACTTTAAATTCAGCATTTACAGAGGAATTACAGAATGTAATGTAGGAAGTATTTATCTATTGCTCAATCAATCCGACTCAGCTAAGTATCATTTGGATAAAGCTAATTTATTTTTTTCCAAATCAAATCAAAATATAAATTATTCTTTTTATCTCAATGGTCTTTATGCCGAATTGGCATTACTAAAGAACGATTTAAGAAACGCACATAAATTATTAAACAAGAAATATGATTTATCAAAAATAGCCCTTCAATATATTCATCTTTACAATAAGAGATTAGAATTATATTACGAAAAAAAATGCGATTTTCATAATGCATATTATTATAGAACAAAAGTTGATAATTATAATGATTCTGTCCGAAGAACAACACTGTCTAGCGCAATTTCAGAACTAACCACCCGATATAGTCAAGACACCAGCAAACTTAAACACAACATCATTCTTTCAGAAAACAAAGCTGATCTGCAGAAAATGAGATTGATAAGTATACTCTCATTATCTTTATTAATAACTGGTGCAATAATAATCGGCATTGCAATTCATTTAAATCGTAAAAAAAGAGAATCCAGATTTGCCAAGCAGTTCTCTACTATAGCTAAATTACGTATGGAAAACATTCGTAATCGGATTTCTCCGCACGTCTTGTTTAACATGTTAAATGCTGTAATGCCAACTTTCAAACAAGACGATAACCTTGTACACTTGTTCAGACTATTAGCTCAGTCGTTACGTAGTAACCTGATTGCTTCCGAAAAAATGGCTGTATCACTTGAAGAAGAAATTGAATTTGTAAAAAACTATATTGAATTCCGCAAAAATATCAATAGTAGAAAAGTAGATATCAATTGGAATATATCTCAGAATGTTCCCTTTGATACGTTAATTCCGTCAATGATTATCCAGATACCAATAGAAAATTCCATTAAATATGCTTTCAGAGAGGAGATGAAAGATGCACATATAAACATTGACATTTCTGCTGATAACAGTTTTCTTTATATCACTATTATTGATAACGGATCAGGGTATAACCCGGGAGCACATATTGGAGATAAAAACAGTACCGGAACAGGACTTAAGGTTATATTCCAGACTATAGAATTATTAAATCAAAAGAATCAGGAAAAAATGTTTTTCAATATTGAAGACATGAAGAACTTTTCACCCGATTTACATGGTACAAGAGTTACAGTTATTATTCCTTATAAATATAATTTCGAGCTATGAAAAAAACGATAACTACAATTATAGTCGATGACGAAAGTAATTCAATTGCAACATTAAGCAAAGATCTTGAAAATTATCCTGAAATTCAGATAATTGAAACTACTACATCTGTAGAAAAAGCAAAAAAAATAATCGTTCAGCACCAGCCCGATCTACTTTTTTTGGATATTGAAATGCCTAAAATGAATGGGTTTGAACTATTACACGAAATCCGAACGTTGATACATCCTGAAATGTATATCGTATTCTATAGTGCTTACGATAAATATGTGCTTGAAGCATTGCGTTCATCAGCTTTCGACTATTTAATGAAACCTTATCTGCCAGAAGAACTTTCAGCAATCATAGAGCGTATTAAAATGCAACCGGAGAAAGAAAGAACAAATATTGAACAATCTATTCTGCGCTTAATGAAAAATGATAAGAAATTTGCTCTGCAAACAATCTCAGGGCTATTATTTCTAAAAGCAAGCGAAGTTCTTTGTTTTCAATATATAGATGGATTTAGAAGCTGGCAAATAACAATGACCGATTTATCTGTACAGAAACTAAGAACAGGTATTATTGCCAAAGATTTACTTGCATTTAGCCCTTCATTCATGCAAATTAATCAGGAATGCATACTAAATGTTGACTATATCTCATCTATTGAGAATAAAACATTAAAATGCATTTTATACCCTCCATTCAATGATTTGGACATTCATGCTTCAAGAAGATATTATTCGAAATTAAAAGAACAATTAGAGATATTATAGAGGAAACGTCGTTTAAATATTATTTATATAGACGTAATAAGTGGAATTTTGATTAATAAAGTTTGCATCTATTTGTCTAATCATTATATTTGCTTTAACCAAACATATTCAACATGAATAACAAATATGTGATAAATATTGGCCGTCAGTTAGGAAGTGGTGGTCGGGAAATAGGTGCTAAGCTTGCCGCACAACTACACATTGATTTTTACGACAAAGAACTTATTAATATAGCATCAAAAGAAAGTGGACTCTGCAAAGAATTCTTTGAAAAAGCTGATGAGAAAACATCGCAAACCATTTTTGGTGGACTTTTTGGAATGCGATTCCCTTTTATTAATGATGGCTCAATCCCTAATAATAATTGTTTGAGCAATGATGCTTTATTCAAGATACAGAGTGATGTAATTCGTGAATTGGCAGAAAAAAAATCATGCCTTTTTGTAGGAAGATGTGCCGATTATATATTACGTGATCATCCCAGGTGTGTAAACATCTTCATTTCGGCTTCTAAGGAAGAGCGGATTAAACGCCTCTGCAAAGAGAAAGGTATTAATACAGAGAAAGCAGAAGACTTGATAGAGAAGACCGATCGTGAACGGGCAGCTTATTATAATTATTACAGCTACAAAGTATGGGGAGCAGCAGCCACATATCACCTTTGCATTGATTCATCATCGCTTGGCATTGATGAAACTGTTGCATTCATTAAACAATTTATAGAAAAGAAACTGGGAATCTAGCCAAACTTAAAAAAGAGGTCATATAAAAAACAAAATTAAGTATTTGTAAATAATCAGTTTCAGATAGATACTTAAAAGCATAAAAAAGGGGTTGTTCCATTCGAACAACCCCTTTCCATATATAATTATATATTCGTTTACATAAACATAAGTATAATCAACTGTGCAGATAGCACACGCAAGAACATTACCAACGGATATACTGTAGAATATCCAACGCCCGGAGCATCACTACTTGAAACCTGATTAGAATATGCTAATGCAGGAGGGTCTGTATTACTACCGGCAATAAGTCCCATCAACATAAAATAGTTAATCTTGAAAATTTTGCGAGCAATAGATCCAACAATTATTAATGGAATAAAAGTAATAAGGAATCCACAACCTACCCACAACAAGCCATCTCCTTCAACCACAGTTTTAAAGAATTCACCTCCTGCACCAATACCAACACTGGCAAGGAATAAAGTAATACCAATCTCACGTAGCATAAGGTTGGCACTTTGGGTTGTGTAAGTTACCAGGTTAAATTTGTAACCGAAACGACCAATAATAATAGCAACGACCAGAGGTCCACCAGCCAAACCTAATTTAACAGGAGTAGGCATTCCAGGGAAAGCAAATGGAAGACTACCAAACAATATACCAAATAATATACCGATAAAGATAGTAACAATATTAGGTTCGTTTAAGCGTTTCATTGAGTTACCCATTACAGTAGCAACACGTTCAACAGCATCCTGAGAACCAACAACTGTAACACGGTCACCAACCTGAAGAACCAAGTTTGGGTTAGCAAAAAGATCCACACCTGAACGGTTGATACGAGTAACGTTCACACCATAAAGATTGCGAAGTTTCAGCTGTCCTAGTTTCTTTCCGTTCATTTCAGATTTTGTAACCAATACTCGTCTTGAAACCATCGGAGAGTCAAGTTCTTCCCAGTTTACAAATACTTCTTTTCCTATTAAAGAAATAATAGTATCGGCATCACCTTCTGAACAAACTACAAATATCTGATTACCTTCTTCAAGAACAGTTTCAGAACTTGGTATTGAAACTTTTTCATTTTTAAGAATACGAGATACAACGAATGCGCATCCTGCAGTATTCATAACATCAGATATTTTTTTGCCAAAAACAGCTGAGTTATTTACTTCCAGGTGCATCAAGCGAGGCTTATTTTGGTTATCATCTGCCACTGCATTCCATTCTGCTTCTTCTTTAGCAAAATCAATTCTAAAAATAAAGCGTATCAGAATAATAGCACCAATAATCCCTACAACTCCAAGTGGATAAGCAACTGCATATCCTAACGCAATTTTTGGAACTTCGTGAATAATACCCGATGCCTGAAGCTGGTTTAATGCTTCCTGAGCGGCACCAAGACCTGGGGTGTTTGTAACTGCGCCTGAAAGAATACCAACTATCATTGGCAATTGAACTCTTCCGTTAAGAGCATAGAACAATCCCAATGCTACAGCAATATTTAGCAGAACAATTGAAGCGGCAAGCATATTCATAGTCATACCACCCTTCTTAAATGAAGAGAAGAAAGAAGGTCCTACCTGCAAACCAATACAAAAAACAAATAAAATTAAACCAAAATCCCTCATAAAATGAAGAACTTCCGTGTTAACATTAAGACCGAAATGTCCCATTAAAATGCCGACAAACAGCACAAAAGTAACACCTAAAGAAATCCCGAAAAATTTAATCTTCCCTAATAAGACTCCAGCAGCTATCACAAATGAATAAAGAAGAACAATGTGAGCCACTGAATTAGGGTCTGTTAGCAATTTAAACAACCAATCCATAGTGTATAAAGTATCAATTTAAAATTTTGCGCAAAGGTAGTTATTCTATCTCGTCAGATCAAATATTTCTATCTTTGTTTTATTATAAAATTATTAAAATGACAAGTAATATATTAAGCTACTTGAATTTTCCTAAAAAAAAGTATCCTATTATAAGTAAATAAGTATCTTTGCACCTCACACTTAGATAAATTAATATATTAAATACATTTATTAATCTTGTAATTAATACAATAAACTATGGCAGATAGTAATGAAAAACTCTTTTCGGACTTTTCGCCCGTAAGCACTAGCAAATGGATGGAAAAAGTAACAGCCGACCTAAAAGGTGCTGACTTCGAAAAGAAGCTCGTTTGGAAAACAAACGAAGGTTTTAAAGTTAAACCATTCTACAGGATGGAAGATCTGGAAGGTCTGAAAACAACCGACAGCTTACCAGGAGAGTTTCCTTATCTTAGGGGAACAAAAAAAGACAATACTTGGTTTGTACGCCAAAACATTCGCGTTGAATGTCCTAAAGAGGCTAATACCAAAGCGTTAGACATTTTAAATAAAGGTATTGATTCCTTAGGATTCAGCATCAAAGGAAAAGATGTAAACGCTGATTTTATTGAAACGTTACTCAATGATATTTGTGCTGAATGTGTAGAATTAAACTTTTCTACATGTCAAAGCCATGCTGTAGAATTGGCAGAGTTATTGGTTGCTTATTTCCAGAAAAAGAACTATGACTCAACAAAACTAAAAGGCTCTATCAATTATGATTACTTTAATAAAATGCTGACTAAAGGCAAAGAAAAAGGTAATCTGGTAGAAACAGCTAAGGCTTTGATTGAAGCAACAAAAACGCTGCCTTTCTACAGAGTTATCAGTGTTAATGCATTGTCTCTGAATAATGCAGGAGCTTATATTTCTCAGGAACTGGGATATGCTTTATCATGGGGTAATGAATATCTGAATTTATTAGTTGAAGCAGGAATTACACCAACTATTGCTGCTAAAAAAATTAAATTCAACTTCGGTATCAGTTCTAATTACTTCCTTGAAATTGCTAAGTTCCGTGCAGCACGTATGTTATGGGCTAACATTGTAAGCTCATACAAACCTGTTTGTACAAGAGACAATTGTTCTAATACTGCTGAAGATGGTGAATGTCGTTGCGCTGCAAAAATGAAAGTACATGCAGAGACGTCTTCTTTCAATTTAACGATGCTGGATGCACATGTAAACTTGCTTCGTACTCAGACAGAAGCAATGAGTGCGGCTCTTGCCGGAGTAGATTCATTAACTGTTACTCCGTTTGATAAAGCTTATCAAACTCCTGATGATTTCTCTGAACGTATTGCCCGCAACCAACAATTATTATTAAAGGAAGAATCGAACTTTGATAAAGTTGTAGACCCAGCTGCTGGTTCTTACTATATTGAAAATCTTACAGCATCAATTGCTCAACAAGCATGGAACATTTTCTTAAAGGTTGAAGAAGAAGGAGGTTTCTATGCAGCAGTAAAAGCAGGAAGTGTTCAGGAAGATATTAATCAATCTGGTAAAGCAAGACATATTGCTTTATCAAGCCGTAAAGAAATTCTTTTAGGAACTAACCAGTTCCCTAACTTCACTGAAAAAGTTGGAGATAAGAGACAGGTTGAAAATAAATGTTGCTGTTCAGATAAAAGTAGTTCTTGCGAAAGCACTGTAAAAGTACTTAATTCCGACCGTGCTGCAAGTGAATTTGAAGCACTACGTCTACAAACTGAGGCTGCTGATCATTGCCCGAAAGCATTCATGCTGACTATTGGTAATTTGGCTATGCGCCAGGCTAGAGCTCAGTTCTCTTGCAACTTCCTTGCATGTGCCGGCTATGAAGTAATTGATAACCTGGGATTCGAAACTGTAGAAGAAGGAGTAGAAGCTGCAATGGAAGCTAAAGCTGATATTGTAGTACTTTGTTCCAGTGACGATGAATATGCAGAATATGCTGTTCCGGCATTTAAAGCTGTTAATAACCGTGCTATGTTTATTGTTGCCGGAGCTCCGGCTTGCGCGGATGCTTTGAAAGCAGAGGGTATTGAGAACTTTATCAATGTTCGTGTCAATGTATTAGACACCCTGAAAGAATATAATGCTAAACTAGGAATTAAGTAAAGACATCATGAGACCAGATTTTAAAAATATAGATATATATGCCGGATTCAAGCACGTAGATGGTGCTGAATGGCAAAAGGCTAACGGAATTGAAGCCAACTGGAAGACTCCGGAGCACATCAACGTAAAGCCTGTTTACACAAAAGAAGATCTTGAAGGAATGGAGCATCTTGAATATGCTGCAGGTATTCCTCCTTATCTTCGCGGTCCTTATTCAGTTATGTATACTCTTCGCCCATGGACCATCCGCCAATATGCCGGATTCTCTACTGCTGAAGAATCAAATGCTTTCTATCGCAGAAATCTTGCTTCCGGACAAAAAGGTTTGTCTGTTGCATTCGACCTTCCTACTCACCGCGGATACGACCCGGATCATGAACGCGTAGTGGGTGATGTTGGTAAAGCAGGGGTTTCTATCTGTTCATTGGAAAATATGAAAACTTTGTTTGATGGTATTCCATTAAGCAAAATGTCTGTTTCCATGACTATGAACGGTGCCGTACTTCCTATTCTTGCTTTTTATATCAACGCAGGACTGGAACAGGGAGCTAAGCTTGAAGAAATGGCTGGAACTATTCAGAATGATATCTTGAAAGAATTCATGGTTCGTAATACTTATATTTACCCACCTGCATTCTCTATGAAGATTATTTCTGATATCTTCGAATATACTTCACAGAAGATGCCTAAATTTAATTCAATTTCTATTTCAGGTTACCACATGCAGGAAGCTGGAGCTACTGCTGATATTGAATTAGCATACACTTTGGCCGACGGACTTGAATATCTTCGTGCCGGTGTTGCTGCAGGAATTGATATTGATGCATTTGCACCTCGTCTTTCTTTCTTCTGGGCTATTGGTACTAACCACTTTATGGAAATTGCCAAAATGCGTGCTGCACGTATGCTATGGGCTAGAATTGTTAAACAGTTCAATCCAAAGAATCCAAAGTCTCTTGCACTGCGTACTCACTGCCAGACTTCTGGTTGGTCATTAACAGAACAGGATCCGTTTAATAATGTAGGTCGTACTTGTATCGAGGCTATGGCTGCTGCATTGGGACACACTCAATCACTTCACACCAACGCATTGGACGAAGCTATTGCATTGCCAACCGACTTTTCAGCACGTATTGCACGTAATACTCAGATTTATATTCAGGAAGAAACTTACATCTGTAAGAATGTTGACCCATGGGGTGGTTCTTATTATGTTGAAAGCTTGACTAATGAGCTTGCTCACAAAGCTTGGGAACGTATCGAGGAAATTGAAAAACTGGGTGGTATGGCTAAAGCAATCGAAACCGGTGTTCCTAAACTTCGTATCGAAGAAGCTGCAGCACGTGCTCAGGCTCGTATCGACTCTGGTAGTCAAACCATTGTAGGTGTTAACAAGTACCGTTTAGAGAAAGAAGCTCCTATCGACATTCTTGAAATTGACAATACAGCTGTTCGTCTGGATCAGATTGAACGTCTTAAAGAATTAAAAGAAGGTCGTGATGAAGCTAAAGTTCAGGCTGCTCTTGAAGCTATTACCAAATGTGTGGAAACCAAAGAAGGCAACTTACTTGAGTTAGCTGTTGAAGCTGCACATGTAAGAGCAACCCTAGGAGAGATCTCCGACGCTTGCGAAAAGATTGTAGGACGTTATAAAGCTGTAATTAGAACTATATCAGGCGTGTATTCATCAGAAAGTAAAAACGATTCAGACTTCAAACGTGCTTGTGAACTTGCCGAGAAGTTTGCTAAGAAAGAGGGACGTCAACCTCGTATCATGATTGCTAAAATGGGTCAGGACGGTCACGACCGTGGTGCAAAAGTTGTTGCAACAGGTTATGCTGACTGTGGTTTCGATGTGGATATGGGACCATTGTTCCAGACTCCTGCAGAAGCTGCCCGCGATGCTGTAGAAAATGACGTTCATGTTGTTGGTGTTTCTTCATTGGCTGCTGGTCATAAGACATTGATTCCTCAAATTATTGATGAACTTAAGAAACTTGGAAGAGAAGATATTCTTGTTATTGCCGGTGGTGTAATCCCTGCACAGGATTATGATTTCTTGTATAAAGCCGGAGTTGCAGCAATCTTTGGTCCTGGTTCGCCAGTAGCAAAAGCTGCATGCCAGATTCTTGAGATATTACTTGAAGAAGAATAAACTAAGAATTAATAATCTATTATAAGAGGGTGCCCCCAAAGGGCACCCTTTTTATATGCGCGGATTTTTTCTTCTTTTTTCTGTATTTATAGGGGGTGAAATAAAAAAGCCCGCAGCTTATAATCAAGTAATTAGCTTAAAAAGTAAAACGGATTGTCAGAAAACTTCCTTTATAGTTTCTATGAAAGATAGCAAGAACGAGTTAAAAAGTGTTTCATGATTGATTTTAAGCACTATATAGAGGGATAAAAAAGGACTAAATTTCAAGCATTTTTATATAACATTACAAAAATCCCCAATAAAAAGCTCTCACAAAGTAAAAAAAGGCCTTATACATAGTTAACCTACTAAAGATATCCACTTTAAATACAACCATTTAGAATAAGCAAATTATATTTGTAAAATATTTAAATCCAAATTAAAAATAGATTACATATAAAAACCTGGCAATACTATAACAAATCTCTATATTTTAGTGGCTTTTCATACTTTGGAAATGGGCTATCTTACTTCTTTTGACCATCCTCTTCAATTTTATTGGCCAATAAACAAAATTTGCTGGTGAATAAATAAAAATTATTGGTGAATAATTCAGATTAATTGAGCAATGAATAGAAACAAAAAAAGCAACCCGGAAGTGGATTGCTTTTATATATTCTGCTTTTATTATAATTATTCGATAATACCAAATAAGCGGTCGCGAAGAATATAACAACCACCAACAACACCTGCGGTATCTCCAAGTTCTCCTGTCTTAAGTTTCATATCCTGTAATACCAGATTCAGAGAATATTTATGAAGAGCTGTTTCGAGTGGTAATGTTAAGTAAGAACCACAAGCCGAAAGCTCACCGCCTAATATTACAAGTTCCGGATTAAATATATTCAATAGAAGAGACATGTAATGTCCTAGCTTCTCTCCTACTTCTTCTATAACTTCAATAGCAAGAAGATCTTCATCCTTTGTTGCAGCATCAATGATGTCATACATATTAATATCGAAAGGTTTCTTTCTGCTTGTAACTACAGAAGTTGATCCATCTGCCAGTTTCTCTTTAAATCGTCTTACAAGAGCCTGACCGGAAATCTCAGTTTCAAGACATCCCTTCTTGCCACATTGGCAAAGTATCTGGTTATCCAGAACAGGACTATGTCCAAATTCTCCAGAGAAACCTGACATTCCATAATAAAGCACGCCATTGCAAATCATTGAAATACCAAATCCCCAGTTCAAACTAATAAAAATAACGTCCTTTTCAGACGATCCGGCACCGGCACCACAACAGTATTCTCCATATCCCATTGCTCTACTATCATTCTCGATAATAGTTTTAATGCCTATTTTGTGCTCAATAAGATTGCTTAAAGGTTCTTTTTCAAAAGAAAAATAGCTGTCGCTATATCCTTTTGCAGAATTAATGCGTCCGCACAGAACTACACATGCACCAAGAATCTTGCTTTTATCTAACCCTGAATCATCGATAAATTTATTAATCAGATTACATAAACTATCTAAAGATTCGTGAGTATTTTTAAATACAAAATCAATTCGGGTCTTAAGTTCCAGAAATTCATTCTTAAAGTTTTGCAAACCAATGCTTACGCAATCACGCCTAACATCGACTCCAAGAAAAAAAGCTGAATTTGGGTTTATACAATAAACAGATGGACGACGTCCGCCTGCTGTGTCTATTTTCCCTTTTTCGAAAGCGATTCCTTCTTCTATTAACTCAACAATAACTTTTGTCACAGTAGGAACGCTGAACTCTGTTTCTTTACAGATATCTGCAATAGTCGTTCCGCCCTCAAGCATCAGCTGTTGGATAACATTTTTTTTAAGTCGAGCCATTTTTAACGCAGAAAGAGCCATTCCTTCCTGCGAATTAAATAATTTTGAAAGAGTCATAATTTATTTCCCGAGATTATTTATACAAAGTTTACAAAAGTAATGTAATTATATCATTTAACACACTCTTTAACTATGATTAACTTGATTTTCTACATTTTTTTATAAACAGACATACAATTTTGTTCATTTATTATGAAATAACTACCTTTGTCTTCAAAAACAAAATAAAGAAATGATAGTTTGCATTGCCGAAAAGCCAAGTGTTGCACGAGATATAGCTGATATTCTTGGAGCTAAGAACAAGAAAGATGGATACATAGAAGGAAACGGATACCAGGTTACGTGGACATTCGGACATCTTTGCACACTTAAAGAGCCACACGAATATACTCCCGAATGGAAAAGATGGAGCTTGGCTAATCTGCCAATGATTCCTCCCCGATTCGGCATTAAATTAATAGAATCGCCAAGCATTGAAAAACAATTTAAAATAATTGAGAGTTTAATGGCTAATGCCGATGAAATTATCAATTGCGGTGACGCGGGACAGGAAGGGGAATTGATTCAGCGATGGGTAATGCAAAAAGCTGGTGCTAAATGTCCGGTTAAAAGATTATGGATATCTTCGCTAACTGAAGAATCAATCCGGGAGGGATTCGCCAAATTAAAAGACCAGTCGGAGTTTCAGTCTCTTTACGAAGCTGGATTATCACGTGCTATCGGGGACTGGACTTTAGGAATGAACGCCACAAGATTATATACCTTAAAATATGGGCAGAACAGACAGGTATTGTCTATCGGACGTGTGCAGACTCCTACACTGGCACTTATTGTAAACCGTCAGCTGGAAATAGAAAATTTTAAACCAGAGCCTTACTGGGAACTAAAGACTATTTATCGGGAAACTACATTTTCGGCAACAAAAGGTAAATTTACATCTAAAGAGGAAGGTTATGAATTCCTTGAAAAAGTTAAATACTCAGACTTTACGATCACGGATGTTTCGTCGAAAAAGGGAGTTGAATATGCTCCAAGGCTTTTCGACCTTACTTCCTTGCAGGTGGAATGCAATAAAAAATTTGGTTATTCGGCAGATGAGACACTCAAACTTATTCAATCTCTTTACGAGAAGAAAGTCACTACTTATCCACGTGTAGACACCACATTTCTGAGTGATGATATTTATCCCAAATGCCCTGCCATATTAAAGGGTATAAAAGACTATACAACTCTGACAGCACAATTGGAAGGGAAAAAACTTCCAAAATCAAAAAAGATATTCGATTCTTCGAAAGTTACAGATCACCACGCCATTATTCCAACCGGAGTTCACCCTATGAATCTATCTGATATGGAAAGACGTGTGTTCGATTTGGTTGCAAGACGTTTTATTGCAGCTTTCTATCCTGATTGCAAGGTATCAACAACAACAGTGCTTGGCGAAGTTGAAAAAATAGAATTCAAAGTAACCGGAAAACAGATTCTTGAACCGGGATGGCGCGAAGTCTTTGCCAAAAGTCAATCGGACGAAAAAGATGAAGAAGAACGTACTCTTCCTAGCTTTACAAAAGGAGAAAGCGGACCTCATCAACCGGATCTTAATGAAAAATGGACTCAGCCACCTAAGCCATATACCGAAGCTACTTTACTACGCGCTATGGAAACAGCAGGAAAGCTTGTAGACAATGATGAGTTGCGCGATGCATTGAAAGAAAATGGTATCGGCCGTCCTTCAACCCGTGCTGCCATTATAGAAACTTTGTTTAAACGAAACTATATCCGTAAGGAAAAAAAGAACCTCATTGCCACTCCAACCGGAGTAGAGCTTATTCAGATTATTCATGAAGAGCTTCTAAAATCAGCTGAATTAACTGGAATCTGGGAGAAAAAGCTTCGGGAAATTGAGAAAAAGAACTATGAAGCAAAAACGTTTCTGGAGGAGTTAAAGCAAATGGTTACAGAGGTTGTTAACAATGTATTATCGGACAACACTAACAGACATATTACAATTCAGAATGCTGTTAAAGAAGAGGTAAAAAAAGAACCGAAGAAACGAGAGAAAAAGGCACCTACTCCTAAAAAACCAAAAGAGGAGAAGCCTGTGCCGGAAGAGAACAAAGATAACATCATCGGTCAGCCATGCCCACTTTGTGGAAAAGGAGTAATAATTAAAGGAAAATCGGCTTACGGTTGTTCTGAATGGAAATCGGGCTGTACATTCCGAAAAGGATTCGATGAATAGAATAAATCAGACCTTGCTCCTATTTTATTTTAACTTATAACAGTTACAAATCACAATAAACGAGACAGATTGTAGTTATTATTAAGTAATTCGTCATCAGTAAAATGAAAAAGATTCTTAGTAAAATAGCCACTATTTGTCTTCTGCTTTCACTACTTCAATCATGTGGTTGGGAAAGCAGCATTAAGAAAGGTGATGAAAGTTATGCTTTAGGCGAATATTATGATGCAGCTAAGTTTTACAAAAAAGCTTATACTAATATACCTGCAAAAGAACGGAAGAAAAAGGGAGAGATAGCATACAAAATGGCCGATTGTTATCGGCTCACAAATTATTCTGTTCGTGCCAAAGCTGCATACATCAATGCCATTCGTTACAAATACCATGATAGCATTGCTCTTTTCTATCTGGCAGAATCGCAAAAGGAAACAGGAGATTATAAGTCTGCTATTAAGAGTTATGAGCAATTTCTATCTTATAAGCCCGGTAATATACTTGCAAAGAACGGACTGATATCCTGCAAACTGGCTCCTGAATGGAAAAAGAATCCTACGAGATACATCGTGAAAAAGTTTCCTCTTTTCCTCTCCAACCGTAGTGAATACTCACCAATGTATGCCGGTAAAGATATAGATCAGATATATTTTACTTCTACTCGAGATAAGGCTAAGGGAAATAACCTGAATGGAATTACAGGAATGAAAAGCGCTGATATCTTTATGGCTAAAAAGAATGAGAAAGGGAACTGGTTACCACCCGAAAGACTCGAATCGGAAGTTAATACTGAATTTGAGGATGGCGCATGTTCATTCACTGCTGATGGAAAAACAATGTACTTTACCCGTTGCCGAATTGATGCAAACTCTCCTGTATATGCCGAGATTTATGTATCACAACGTACCGGCGCTAACTGGGGGGCTCCGCAAAAATGCATTATAACAAAAGATACATTATCATCTTTTGCACATCCGGCTATTTCTCCCAATGGTCATTATCTCTATTTTTCTTCCGACATGCCTGGAGGATATGGTGGCAAAGACATTTGGAGAGTACCTGTTTCTAATTCAGGATTCGGAGCTGTAGAAAATCTTGGAGATGCAATTAATACCCCCGGTAATGAAATGTTCCCGACTATAAAGGATAACGGCGATTTATACTTTTCATCGGACGGACATCCGGGAATGGGTGGCTTGGATCTCTATCGGGCTCAGCAAGACAGTTTGGGAAACTGGACGGTTGAAAATTTAAAGTCACCAATGAATTCAGAAAGCGATGATTTCGGTATGACTTTTGAGCCCGGGCTTCAACGGGGCTTTTTCAGTTCTAACCGAAAAGATGCTCGCGGGTGGGATCATATTTACACATTCGAATTACCTGAGATAGCTCATACTGTCACCGGATGGGTATATGATAAAGAAGGTGACGCTCTGCCCGAAGCAACTGTCAGTATTGTGGGACAAGATGGAACAAATCTGAGAGTTAGTGTAAAAGGAGATGGCTCTTTCACACAAAAGCTAGAGCGGGGACAAAGTTACGTAATGCTGGCCAACTGCCGTGGCTATTTAAATTGTAAGCAAGAGCTTACAACAGATTCCATAAATGAAAGCAAGAACTATGAATTAGAATTTCCTTTGGCTTCCATAACTCGCCCGGTGTTAATCGATAATATCTTTTACGAATTTGATAAAGCAACCTTAACTGCAGAATCAACCAAAGCACTGAATGATTTAATCAAGATGCTGAATGATAATCCTAATATAACAATTGAACTTAATGCTCATTGTGACTATTTTGGGAATGATAGTTATAATGAAGGGCTTTCTCAACGTAGAGCCGAAGCTGTTGTTAAATTCCTGGTAGCAGGAGGCATTGATATAAATCGGCTTACAGCAAAAGGATATGGAGAGTCACAGCCTAAAGTAATAAATAAGCGTATTGCAAAAAAACACCAGTTCCTAAAAGAAGGTGATGTACTCACTGAAGATTTTATACTTAAACTTCCTGCCGAACAGCAAGAAATCTGCAATGCAATAAACAGACGTACAGAATTCAAAGTGGTAAGAACTACTTATAAGCTATACAAATAAAAAATCATCCTCCGGTACTCTTACCAAAGAATGATTTTTTTGAAAATAATATAGAGAATAGAATTCTTATTTTAAAGAAATATATCCAACCTTGTCAACTATATCCTGTCCCTGAGCCGATTCTACAAAGTTAATAAATGGAGTTAACTTGGCAGTATTTTTCTTGTCATAGTAGAAGAATAATGGACGAACAATCGGGTATGTTTTATTCTTAGCTGTTGCTACAGATGGAGCAACGAAACTTTTACCATCATAAGAAACCTTGATTGCTTTCACATCATTCTCCAAATAAGCTAAACCAACGTAACCAATTGCGCCTTTAGTCTGACTTACAGATTGAATGATTGCTCCTGTTGCAGGCATAGAAAGAATATTCTTCTTGTAGTTCTTGTTTTTCAATACATGTTCTTTAAAGAATTCGTAAGTACCGGAACTTGTTTCTCTTGAGTAAGCAACGATAGCAAGATCTGCACCACCAACTTGTTTCCAATTAGTAATTTTACCGGTAAAGATATCTTCCAATTGTTGGCGAGTTAATTCACTTACTTTATTTCCAGGATTAACAACTACAGCCAAAGCATCGAAAGCAATGATCTTTTCAACAGGAGATTTACCAGCCTGCTGGAATTTTACTTTTTCATCAAACTTAATTTTACGAGATGCCGAAGCTATATCTGTTGTTCCGGCAAGCAAAGCAGCTATACCTACTCCACTACCGCCACCTGTTACTGTTACATTTCCACCTTTTTTATTAAATGCTTCTGCCTCTTTCTGGGCCAATGGCAACACTGTATCACTACCTTTCACACGTTGAGCAAATGATCCTTGAGCTATACTGCAAATCAATGCTATTGCTAAAATAATCTTTTTCATCTTTATTTTTATTGTTAAAGTGTTATCTATTAAAATTTATATTGTAATCTTAATGTGAAAATATTGTCTTTCAGGTCTGAATTATATCCTGTAAGATTCTTAGACTTTTCATTAAAGGCCATATCATAATATGCCATCAATCTGAAGTTATTGTTCATTCTATAAAGATAGCCTATACCAATATTGTGTTTTGCAATATCTCCCTTGCCAGTACCACCAATACCAACTTCGTCACCTGATAATTTTGTATTAGGATCGTAAGAATCATATCGCACAACTAAAGAGTGTTTTGTTTGTCCCAAGTCTTGAATCAAATAAATATTGTATCCCATAAAGTTACGACGATAAGTGTCGGTTGTAGGTAGAGAAGAAGCATTAGGACTCTTTGAATCACCTAGCGCACCAGGTTGTTTTCCAGCCATCATTTCAGCACGTAAGGTTGTCATACCAGCACCAGTGGATAAAAGTAATTGTCCATCAAGACCATAATAAGTACGATCTGAATAATCACCGACTTTTGCATTATTTACTTTCACAAATTGTTTTCCAGACATTTCATACACATTAGCAGTTCCCTGATATGTACCTCCTAAATATAAAGAAGCACCCAATCCGTATTGTAAATTGTCATAAGACTTTTTATATGAAAGATGAGAAATCCAGTCTTTTCTGTTGTGAATATCTTGTTTCATGCCATTACCCGCAAATAATCCTGTTTCAAGTTTAAAAGGATTCAAGGCATGATCTTTTGGAGCCTGAATAGTTAACATACCTCCTAAATCGACTTCATTTGGAAAAAGGATATTACAAGCTGTACTTCTTTCGGGAGTTTCAAGAGAACTTGATGAATAAGGAATTTCATATCCAAATGGTCTGTTAGCCACACCAGCCTGAAGTGATACCCATTTAGTCCATGGTTCTGTTACACTTAAATATAGTTCCTTTACTTCTACAGCTTTTTCTGTCATTTCAAACTGAGCTACCGCAGTATTAGGAGCGCCTTCAAATAAATCTGAATAAGTAAATTTCAGACGACCACGACGTAAACCTATACGTGTATAATTATCTTCCGTACTTGCTTTTGCACTTCCTACTTTTAAACTTGCATCTTTTTGACCGAACTGTAAATCGCTCTGAATATAACCAGATATTTTTAATTTATTTAAGTTATCAACAAGCGAACTTATTCGTTCAGTCTCTGCCTGCGTTTTTTCGAGCGGTGTTAATTCAACTTCCTGAGCCAGCACTGACACAGTTGAAAGACATAAAAGAGAGCCTACTAAAATCTTTTTCATAACTAAGTGTTTTTATTGTTATTTTGACACTGCAAAGTAAGGTTTGAAATATTTCATTGTCATTTCGCATCAATTACATTATAAAGTCATTATTGTTACTATAATATTACAATAGCTAAGAAGCTGTATATCAAGCCATACATCACTAAGATTCAAGCTATTAAATCATTATTTCCAAGTTGACAGGATTTTATTTATCTTTGCAAATGATAGGTAAGCCTATCAAAAAAATAAATTATCAGAGTATGAGCATCATCATAAACAAGCAGGGAAACAATAGTGTTTACCATATCATGGCTTTATTTACGGTAATAATCTGGGGAACTACATTTATATCAACCAAAGTGCTTATTAAGCAAGGTCTCTCTCCCGAAGATATTCTTTTCTATCGTTTCTTAATTGCATATATCTGCATCTGGACAATTTGTCCACGTAAACTCTTTGCAAACAATCTAAAAGATGAGCTTTTATTTATTGCAACAGGCTTATGCGGAGGCTCACTCTATTTTATTGCCGAAAACAGAGCACTAGGAATAACTTTAGCTTCCAATGTATCGCTAATAGTATGTACAGCTTCCATCTTTACAGCTATTCTATCACATCTATTCATCAAAGGTGAAAAATTTAAGAAAAATCTTATATCGGGTTCTTTTATTGCTTTGGCAGGTGTAGCTTTTGTTGTATTCAACGGTAGCTTTATTTTGAAAATTAACCCGGCTGGAGATCTTCTAACAATCACTGCTGCATTAATGTGGGCTTTTTACAGTATAATTTTAAAAAGACTGGATAAGAAATACTCAACTTTACTTATAACCCGAAAAGTTTTCTTTTACGGAATAATAACTTTATTGCCTACTTTTCTCATTTCACCGCTGACAACAGATACTCATATACTTTTTCAACCAACCGTTTTAGGGAATTTTATATTTCTTGGAGTAGTAGCTTCCATGCTCTGTTACATATTATGGAATATGTGTATCAAGCATTTAGGAGCAGTTCGTACTACTAATTACGTATATATTGTTCCGCTGGTTACTCTTATAACTTCTTCCATAATCATAAACGAAACAATCACACCATTTGCTATTGCAGGAGCATTACTTATCCTAAGCGGAGTATATATAGCGGAGAAAGGATTTCCCTGGTTCAAAAAGATTGCATCCAAATAAGAGCATGCACAAGGAAAGGTTTATTCATTGAATCTATTTCAGCTACAAATCTTTCATCAAAAGAACTTTTTTGATTAAGTTTGCATTCAAAATAAAAACACCAATGAAACAATATTTGGATTTACTCGACAGAGTCATGAAAGAAGGTACCCAGAAAAGCGATCGTACGGGAACCGGAACTATTAGTGTATTCGGACATCAGATGCGTTTTAATATGGACGATGGTTTTCCATGTTTAACAACCAAAAAGCTTCATCTGAAATCGATAATCCATGAACTTCTTTGGTTTTTGCAAGGAGATACAAACATTAAATATCTTCAGGACAATGGTGTAAGAATCTGGAACGAATGGGCCGACGAGAATGGTGACCTAGGACATATTTATGGTTATCAATGGCGTTCATGGCCTGACTATAAAGGAGGACATATTGACCAGATAAAAGAGATTGTTGATACTATTAAAAACAATCCAGACTCTCGCCGTATGCTTGTTAGTGCCTGGAATGTTGCAGATATTGATAGCATGAAGCTTCCTCCTTGCCATATTTTATTTCAGTTTTACGTAGCCGACGGAAGATTGAGTTTACAACTTTATCAACGTAGCGCTGATATATTCTTAGGAGTCCCATTTAATATTGCATCTTATGCTTTATTGCTTCAGATGATGGCACAGGTTACTGGACTTAAAGCTGGTGATTTTATTCATACACTTGGAGATGCACATATTTATGTAAATCACCTTGAACAAGTGAAGCTTCAACTTTCAAGAGAGCCTCGCCCGCTTCCTAAAATGAAAATTAATTCAGATGTGAAAGATATATTCAGTTTCAAATTCGAAGATTTTGAACTTACCGACTATAATCCACATCCTCATATTAAAGGTATAGTATCTGTATAAAAGAAAACCGTATGACTAAAGTCTCAATTATTGTTGCAGCATCACTAAATAATGCCATCGGCAGAGGTAATCAGCTTATATACAGAGTCCCAAATGATATGAAGCGTTTTAAAGAACTAACAACGGGGCATACAATTATTATGGGCAGGAAAACTTTTGAATCCTTACCAAAGGGTGCTTTACCAAACAGACGAAACCTTGTTCTTTCTACAAATCTTAATGCAGAATTTACCGGAGCTGAAAGATTTTCATCGTTAGATGAAGCTATTGCAGCTTGCAAAGATGAGAAAGAAGTATTTATTATAGGAGGAGATAGCGTATATAAACAGGCAATGCCTAAGGCAGATGCAATTTATCTGACGTTAATTGAAGACATAACAAAAGATGCAGATGCATTTTTCCCTGAAATAAAAAGTGAAGAATGGAAAGAAACGGGCAGAGAGCCTCATCCTATTGATGAAAAGCACCACTACCCGTATACTTTTATTAATTACGAAAGGCGTTGAATGCCTTCTTCATCATCTTCATCATCCAGGATTGGCATCTGACGTTTGATGGCTTCGTGGAAAGAAATCAATGTTTCTGTGCGCGCCAAGCCAAGTGGCTGAAGTTTATCATGAATAACACTTAGTAAATGGTGATTATTCTTTGCATAAATCTTAATAAACATATCATACTGGCCGGTGGTATAATGGCATTCCACAACCTCAGGTATATCTTCCAAGGCTTTTCTTACCGCCTCAAAACTAGATGGATCTTTTAAGTAAAGTCCAATATATGCACATGTTTCATAACCAATTTTCTCCGGATCTATCACATATTCAGATCCCTTCAATATACCTAAATTGGTTAGTTTTTGTATGCGTTGATGAATTGCTGCTCCAGAAACATTACATGCGCGTGCTACTTCCAGGAAAGGAATTCTAGCATTATCTGCTATCAGTCTAAGAATTTCTTTATCCAAACGATCTAATTGATGATATCCCATATTTTTATTTTATAATTACGAATGCAAAGCTACGTATTTTTTTAGCAAAAAAATACGTAAACTATCACTTTTATTCTTAAAAAAATTATAATTTCATACTTATACTAATTCTACAGTTTAGTTTTTCTCTTCTTACTCTAAAATTTCTTAACTTTGTGTCAAATACATATTTATATGAAAAAAAACATTCTTCTATTAACACTTTGTTGTTTCTTGTGCATATCTTCATATGCTCAATCATTTAGCGACTATTTTACAGATAACACCCTACGTATTGATTATATATTTTCAGGTACTGCTAATCAGCAGGAAATATCTGTAGAGAATTTATCACAGTTACCTACCTGGGCTGGAAGACGCCATCATTTGTCGGAAATTCCATTAGATGGTAACGGGCAAATAACTGTAAAAGATTTAAAATCTGGTAATTGCATCTATAAAACATCATTCAGCACACTCTTTCAGGAATGGTTAGACACGGATGAAGCCAAAAGTGTTTCTCGCGGATTCGAAAACACTTATCTTGTTCCTTACCCAAAACAGCCGGTAGAAATAAGTGTCTCTTTCAGAGATAAAAAAGGCAATTACAATACATTGCTTAAGCATATTGTAAAACCAGATGATATTCTGATTAGAAAACAAGGAAATACTCATGTTACTCCTTATGTATATCTGCAGAAAAGTGGAACGCCGGAAAATTGTATTGATGTAGCTATTATGGCAGAAGGCTATACAAAACAGGAAATGGCGTTATTTATTAAAGATGCAAAAATAGCTTGCGAAGCACTGTTCAGCCACGAACCTTTCCGCTCCATGAAAAGTCGATTTAATATCGTAGCAGTGGAAAGTCCTTCGAAAGACAGTGGCGTAAGTGCACCAAAAAATGGTATCTGGAAGAATACGGCTTTCAGTTCTCACTTCGATAGTTTTTATTCTGACAGATATTTAACCAGCAGCAACATTACAGACATTCATAATTCTCTGGCAGGAATTCCTTATGAACATATTATTATCTTAGCAAATACAGAGCAATATGGTGGTGGAGGTATCTACAACTCCTTTACTTTAACTACTGCCCACCACAAACATTTCCGCCCGGTAGTGGTACACGAGTTCGGACATAGCTTTGCAGGTCTTGGAGATGAATATTACTATGACGAAGATTTATTTAATGGTGTATATCCATTTGATGTTGAGCCCTGGGAACAAAACATTACCACAAAAGTTAACTTCCCTGCCAAATGGAAGGATATGGTTGATAACGGAACAGCCAAACTGATAGAAGGAGGAGGTTATTCATCTAAAGGAATTTATCGCGGTGCAGAAGATTGCAGAATGAAAACAAATACATGCCAAGCTTTCTGCCCTGTTTGCCAGAGAGCGATAAAAAGACTGATTGATTTCTATACGCTGCCATAGATCTTTGTTTATGATTTCAATACAGCGTATTCATACAACCGACAAGGAATATTATTGTTTTGTAGAGAATCTCTTTACGAAAGCTTTTCCAAAAAATGAGCGGAGAGATATTACTTTGCAACGGGAGTATACTGACGGTAATAAGCTATTTTATAATAATATCCTACTGGCTGAGAATGAGCCGGTAGGATTTATTTCTTACTGGAACTTTGGCAAGTTCTTTTATGTGGAGCACTTTGCCATTCATGAAACCATAAGAAACCATAAGTATGGCCAGAAAGCGCTTTGCGAACTGGAGGAGATGCTAAAGGGGGCTATCATTCTGGAAGTTGAGCTTCCTGAGGATGAAATAAGCAAACGCCGTATAAACTTCTACCAACGTCTGGGATTCCTGTTATGGGAGAATGAATATATGCAACCTCCTTACCGGGAAGGAGACAATTATCTTCCAATGAAACTTATGGCAAAAGGAGAACTGAATAGCCGGACAGATTTCGAGCTTATTAAAAAGACTTTATATAGAGAAGTTTATCAGATAGAATTATAAAAACAAGAAGTTACTCCGGACGAGCTGAATAAAAAATATTCAGCACATTTGCTCTACGCAAAGCCTGCTTTACATCCGAAACAATTCCCATTGGAGTATCTTTATCAATCTTCAGTTTCACCATTAATAATGAATACTCATTAGGATTTAGTGATGCCCGCTTCTTTTTCATATAATATTCCACCTGAGCCACCGTCATAACCTGATCATTTAATTGAATACAATTGAGTGATTTTGCTTTTTCATTTGGCTTACCTATATATATAGTAGTAATGATAGCCTTCTTTCCCAATGCTGATAATTCGGTTGCCTGTGGAGCATCAACCTCACCAACCACTATTTTATCTTTTCTAATACTGGTCAGCATTATAAAAAAGAAAAGCAGAATAAGGAAAATTGTAGGTAAAGCTATTGCATTTATTCTTGGAATTTCCAGCTTTTCACGACTTACGAATCTTCTTTTCATTTTACTCCTCCTATACTTGATTGGGGCTCAGCTTCTGAAATACGTACCGGATAGCAAGCGCTTACAGCCTGTTGTTTATCAGGAGATAGTTCAATAAATTTCTTTCCCCATTTTTTTCCTGCTAATTCATTACGAAGTTCGTTATATGCACCTATTAATTCATTTTGCACATCAATATATGCCTGATAAGTAGTATTCCTTCCACATTTCACAGAAATAATATGGTTTGCAGTTACTTGCATATTACCTAATAAGGGGATTTTTTTCGTTACCTTCTCGGGAAGTCTATTATCATCTTTAGGATTTGCAATAAACGCTTTGGCCACTTCCCTCAATTCGCCAATACCTATTACCTGATTTCCACAGATTAGCTCATCTGTATCTGTCAAAAAAACATTTAAGATATTGCGAGGTTCAACTTTAGCCGGTTGATATTTTCCTATCGGCGGTGGAAGACGCCTGGCCAACCCCTGATCAACATCCATAGATGTGATTACAATAAAGAAAATAAGCAGCAGAACAACAATGTATCCTGTCCAGTCAGCGTCCACATCGGGTATTGTCCTCTTAAATCTTCTCATTATTATCTTACTTTCCGACCGATATAAAAACCTATTATCAACAAAACAGCTGCACCGATAAGTGCAAATGTGGTATAAATAAACATATCTGTCAGTCTAAGCCAGCAGGGAGTATTGTAAGTACCATTATATTCTTGCAATGGAAGAGCATTTACACTACCACAAAGCCAGCAAAAGAACATAAGAAATGCTAAAGAAAAAAAGCCAAGAACAGAGCGTATAGCATATTTAGGCGACCGACGGAACCGTTCTATCAGTTTAACTATTACAGCAAGTACGGTTAAAGTAACCGCTGCGCCAACCATTCCACAAAGCACAATAAGCAGCAAGTTAGTATAAACCGGAACTTCTGTTCCTGTTACAGTAGTAACCTTGCCTCCAAAGAAGTAAAGTCCACCGGTAATCACACAAATGATTAAGAGTAGATAGAAAAAGTATTTAGAAAACTTAGTCGGTATCATTTTACACTCCTCATTTTATTGTCTATACTTCATGTTGTACTTAATAACAAAATCAATTAAAGTATTAGTTGACTCTTCCATTTCGTGAGTCAAAGATTCTATCTTGGCAAGAATATAGTTGTAGAATATCTGCAGAATTACAGCTGCAATAAGACCAAAAATGGTAGTCAACAGCGCCACTTTCATACCACCGGCTATTACCGCTGGAGAAATATTGCCTTCCAGCTGAACACTATCGAAAGCCTGAACCATACCAACCACTGTTCCCAAAAAACCTAAAGCCGGTGCAATCTTAACGAACAAAGAAATCCATGAACATCCTTTCTCCAACAATCCCAATTGTACACCACCACTTGTGGTAACAGCTTTTTCTACAGATTTTGCCCCTTGCTCTATACGCATTAATCCATCATAACAAATTGAAGCAACTGGGCCACGCGTATTTCTGCAAATCTCTTTCGCTGCATCTACATTTCCTTTCTCCAATGCAAGTTCTACATCCTCGAGAAGTCTTTCGGTGTTTACCTCAGAAAGATTCAAATAGATAATTCGTTCAATGCAAATAGAAAGTCCAACTACCAAAGAGAAAGCAACTAACCCCATATAGAAAGGATTACCTTCCACGAATTTTTCTTTCAGCTTTACGCCCACACTTTCTTTAGGTACAGCAGATGAGCCATCTTCGGCAACAGCATTGCCATCAGTTACAGCAGTTTCCCCTTGATTGGCAGACACTCCGTCTTGCGCATAAATGGTTTGTGTTCCGCAAAAGAAAAAGATTCCTGATAAAGCAAGCGCCATCAATATTCTTTTCATAATATTGTTCAATTAGTTTTATATCATATCTTAACTTTCAAAAATACATTATCTTTTTGGATTATACAAAGATGACGCTAATTTATTAAGCAGATTTAATAGGGAAATATAGATTATCTAGTCTAAAAGCAGGGTATCACTAACATATTCTATTAGGAAAACTAAAAATCTAACTAGAGTAACTAAAATTAGGGTCGGGAGGCTAATTCAATAAGGTCGGGAGTCCAGAATATTAGGGTCTGGAGGATAAAATATTAGCCTCGGGACCCTAATATTAATAATTCAGGAATACTTTGTTAATAACCGGTGAATAACTTGTTAATAGCAGGTGAACAACCTGTTAAAACACCGTTGATAAACTATTAATAAGATGTGGATAACCTGTTAATAGGAGGTGAATAATTTGCAATTCTTATGTGAATAACTTGTGAATTACCTGTTGAAAGATTGTGGATAACCGGTGAATAGTCTGTTAATAAAGCTATTTTTAATCTGTGAATAAAGAGCAAATCAGCATTTATAATTGCTGTTCACAGCAAAATATTAGTGGCAGATGGATGAAAACAGTGGCAGATGAATTGTTTAAAAAGATTATCTACCACCAAGTTAATCATTTAGTTTCCAAAGGATTAAATCCAATTTAGTGGCAGGTGGCAGATCTTTTTAAGAAAATGCATAAAAAAGACAGCCTCTTTATTCTGAAACTGTCTTTCTGTGCGGAGAGAGCGAGATTCGAACTCGCGAAACCCTTTAGAGGTTTACACGCTTTCCAGGCGTGCCTCTTCAACCACTCGAGCATCTCTCCTTTTGTGTGATTGCGATGCAAAGATAAGTTATTTTTTGTTTTTCTACCTAATTCGGCCGGAAAAGTTTCTAACTAAATATCTTTAAAGCATTCATTGTTGTTACATCGGCCACATTTTCTGGAGAGCATTGGTAAATTGCGGCCAATTTCATGAGAGTATCTTTCACATTGGCACTTTCATTTCTTTTTCCACGATTAGGAGCCGGAGTGAGATAGGGTGAATCTGTTTCCAAAACGATTCTCTCTAAAGGAACATTTTTCAATACTTCGGGAAGTGTTGATTTCTTAAACGTCACCACTCCGTTAATGCCCAGATAAAAACCATCGAACTGCAAAAGTCGTTCGGCTTCTTCCACTGTTCCCGTAAAGCTATGAAATATTCCTTTCAGATTTTTATGCTCGTTACGCTTAATTACCTGATAAACCTCTTCGAAAGAGTCGCGACTGTGAATAACTAAGGGTAACCGGTATTGGGCCGACCATTGAATCTGTGTTTCGAATGCTTCGAACTGTTCGTTAATAAAGGTTCTGTCCCAATACAAATCCATGCCCACCTCTCCTATTGCAACAAAAGGATGAGATTGGTCAAGCAATTCTTTCATCACCTTCAGTTCCTCTCTGAAATCGCTATTAACAGACGTTGGATGAAGACCGATCATAGGAAAACAATAATCGGGATATTGTGCAACCGTATCCAATAAGGGTTTAATAGTTGAACAATCTATATTGGGCATATAAATGCGGCTTACGCCGGCTGCTTTGGCTCGTTGCATAACAAGCGGGAGATCTTCGGCAAATTCTTCTAAAAAAAGATGCGAATGTGTATCTATAAAATTCATTTAAACTTTTATTGAGGCTTTTTTTCGCCTGTTCGATAATAATAAATCACGCCGTATTTACGGCATGTATCTAAACGTTCTGTTCCAGATAAGTTCTCAAAATATTTTTCAACCTGATTCCAGATATCCAATATAATCTCATCTGCCTTACCACGAAGAGAGGACAACAGCTCAAGGCTTCTGGAAGTCTGCCACTGCAGATTCTTCTGCTGTTCATAACCGTCTTTGAAGATTTCATAATGCACACAGACCTTGGCAATAGTAGGATTATAAATTGGAGAACCTCCACGACGGGTTCTTTCTTTTTCTCCTTTAATAATCTTATCTCCCCATTCTATTACGGAAGAGTCGTTAGTCAAATCGGGAACAGAAAAATTACCTGGCTCCAATCCATAAAGATTTTTAAGCTCCGATTTTATCTCAGAACGAATTACAGCAAGATTCAACACTTGTATAAAGTGAGAAATATAAAGTCGGGCTATTTTAGTACTCGACTGAAACTTCCTACTGGAAGTAACCTGATTATTATAACACTGTTTATAATAATCATGAGCCTGTTCAAAACGAATCAGGAAATTTTCTGCCTCAATCAGTGTTTTGGTAGAAATAATCTGATCACTATAAGAACTAAAAGAGTGTCCGTTTTCAACAGCGTTCTTTAATGCATTAATTCGTGCTTGATCTGTGTTTGGTAATCTTCTGTAAGGCATAGTATGAGAATAAATAGGTCGTGTTTACATTTCTCTGTACATTAAATGTTCGGCCACAGTTTTTAGTTCCTTCTTTTTCTCGTCTGATACAATAACACGAGCAAGGCTCTCTATTCCTTTGGCATAATATTCTTTCATTTTATTCTCACACAAAAGCTTTACCCCTATTTGGTTATATAAAGCAGTTACGGCTTCTATTTTCTCTTTCGGCTCATAACTATCTTTATCCAACCAGCTTTGCAGGGCAACAGCCTGTTGTTCATCAGCTCCTTCTAATGCTTTTATCAGCATATATGTCTTTTTGTTACAAAGAATATCTCCACCTATATTCTTTCCGAAAACTTTCGGATCGCCATAAACATCCAGCAAATCATCCTTGAGCTGGAATGCAATTCCTATATTTACACCAAAATCATAAAGATTCTGCGCATCTTCTGCCGATGCTCCGGCAAGTTGCGCTCCCATTTTTAGAGCAGCAGCAAGCAATACAGAAGTTTTTAAGCGAATCATTTCAATATATTCTTCTTCTCTCACATCATTTCTGTGCTCGAAGTCCATATCATATTGCTGACCTTCACATACTTCAAGTGCGGCTTGTGTAAAAGTATCTAATACATTCTTCAGATTGCAAGATGAGCAATCAGAAACATAGCGGTATGCCAATACCAACATTGCATCACCCGAAAGGATTGCTGTATTATCATCCCACACCTTATGCACAGTTGGCTTATTTCTTCGCATAACTGCTTTGTCCATCAAATCATCGTGAAGCAAAGTGAAATTGTGATAGATTTCCAGACCTACGGCCGGCGATAATATTTCGGCAACGTTGTCCTTGTACATGTTATATGCCATCAACATTAAAACCGGACGGATACGTTTACCTCCTAAAGAGAGGACATATTCCACCGGATCATAAAGGCTTTTAGGAGCATGTGTATATGATAATTCTGAAATATATTGATTGACTAAACTAAGTGCTGTTGTTTGTGTATACATTATTTTTTCAGATTAAGGATGTAATATCCTATTATTATTTCAGTTTAAAGGTGACGGGAACAGCATAGGTTGCTCGTACAGTTCTTCCTCCCTGCATGCCGGGCCGCCATCGTGGCATAGATGATACAACACGGATAGCTTCTCTGTCCAACAGAGAATTTACGCTACGCAAAACAACCGGATTTGTAACCAGTCCGTCTCTATTAACAACAAACTGAACAATTACCCGTCCCTGAATACCACTCTCCTGGGCAGCAGCCGGATAATGAACATTTCGTCTTAAGAAATCGAGCAATGCAGCTTGCCCACCTGGAAACTCCGGCTGATATTCTGTAAATTGAATAGATTCTTCACTTTCAAGTTCATCTGACTGTTGTTGTGTAAGCTGAACAGAGTAGTGACTTGTTATAATAACCGTACGTGGTTCTTCGGTATATGAATTATCCATCTCTTCAACTTGCTGAGCATAATTATCCGTTGAAGGCAAAGGTAAATCCTCTTTTTCTATTTTAGATTGTAAAGGCACGTGCTTTTCTTCCTGCACTGTTATAGGAACAATATCTTCTTCTACAGCTACCGCCGCAATTTTATCATCAGTTATAATCTTGGGAATTCTCATCTGAAAAGCTCCCAAAAGAAGAATTAATGCAATAGCAAGACCTATAAGGAAACCAATAGGCTTCTTCCTTTCTAAATCTAATTTAGGCATTTTCTTCACTTCCATACAAATATCTCCTGTTTTTAAATACTCCCAGTTTGGCAAAAATAGCATTATTTTTTAAGATTCATCTTCCTCTATATATACTTTTTCCTGAAGCTATATTCCTTTTTTGTTTTTTTTAATCCTTATAGCACCCTAAAACATTTGTTTTCACGTTATTAAAAAATAAAACAAAACAGACTGTCCGAATATTCACGAGAATTTAACTTAGCGGTTCTTAAAAATGATGTATATTTGGCAGCAATTTATAACAATTGATGAAACATCGCCTTCTTATTATACTGCTGATTTTTTCGTCTTTAGCTGTAAAGGCTCAAAGCGGAGGAAGTGTATTTAAATTTTTGGAATTGCCTTTTTCTTCGCATGCATCTGCATTGGGAGGTGACAATATTTCCATTATTGAAGATGATATTACAATGGCAATTCACAACCCTGCGTTATTATCTTGTGTCACTGATAAAACTTTTAATTTAAACTACATGAATTACATTGATGGAGTTGGAGTTGGAAGTGCTGCGTTTTCACGAACATTAGGCGAAAGATCAACCTGGGCAGTTGCCGCTCAATATGTAAACTACGGAAACTTTAAAGAAACAACCGATGAGAATGTAGAATTGGGTACCTTCTCGGCAAAAGATATGGCTTTTACCGGAATATATTCTTATGACCTGACAGACTATTGGAGTGGTGGTGTTTCTACTAAAATGATTTATTCCACTTATGAAAAATATTCATCTTTCGCTATAGGTGTAGACTTAGGGTTAAACTATTACAATGAGTATTCTGGCTACTCGGCCTCTATTCTTGCAAGGAATCTGGGTGGACAAATAAAAGCTTTTGATGAAGTACACGAAAATTTACCTGTAGATCTGTTGGTAGGGATCAGTAAAAAGCTTGCTCATGCTCCTTTTCGTTTATCTATTACAATGCATAACCTTACAGACTGGGATTCTTCTTCTGATTCTTCGGGCAGTGAGGTGAAGGACAAGTTTAGCAAAACCTTTCTAAACCATTTTATCTTTGGACTTGATTTTCTTCCCACTCAAACAACCTATGTTTCCTGGGGATATAACTGTAAGCGGGCTAGCGATATGAAAATTAATGGTTCCAGCGGATGGTCGGGTATGGCTTTAGGAGCAGGTATACAAATTAAAAAACTAAAAATAGGAGCTTCGTATGCTAAATATCATACATCAAGTTCCTCACTTTTATTTAATTTTGCAATGACATTATAAAAACATAGAAATACAAATGAAAAAAATTACAATAGCAATTGATGGTTTCTCTTCTTGCGGAAAAAGCACAATGGCAAAAGACTTGGCCAAAGAAATTGGTTATATCTATATAGACAGCGGTGCAATGTATCGTGCAGTCACTCTTTATTGCATTAAAAATGGATTATTTTCAGGTGATGAAATAAATATACCGGAGCTGGAACGCCATATTAAAGATATTCACATCACATTTAAACTTGATGAGAAAACACAGCTTCCCAGAACTTACCTGAACGGGGAAGATGTGGAAGATGCAATCCGCACGATGGAAGTTTCTTCAAAAGTGAGTCCGGTAAGTGCTATTGATTTTGTACGTTCGGCATTGGTATCATTGCAACAGGAAATGGGCAAAGAAAAAGGTATTGTAATGGATGGACGTGATATAGGTACAACTGTATTTCCTGAAGCTGAATTAAAAATATATGTTACAGCTTCGCCAGATATACGCGCACTTCGCCGTTATGACGAACTTCAGGCCAAAGGACAAGAAGTTAAATTCGAAGAGATTCTGCAAAACGTAAAGGAAAGAGATTATATTGATCAAAACAGAAAAGTTAGTCCTCTGAAAAGAGCCAAAGATGCACTCTTACTAGATAATAGTCTTCTGACTATTGAAGAACAGAAAGAATGGTTACTAAAACAATTCGAGAAAGCAACTCAACAAAATTAATAATATGGTCAGGGTAGAAATAGACAAAGGTTCCGGCTTCTGCTTTGGAGTAGTTACTGCAATAAAGAAAGCAGAGGAAGAACTTACTAAAGGAGAAACGCTCTACTGTTTGGGAGATATTGTCCACAATAGTAAAGAGGTGGAGCGACTTAAAGAAATGGGACTGATCACTATTAACCATGACGAATTTAAAGAGCTTCATAATGCAAAGGTTCTTTTAAGAGCTCATGGCGAACCGCCCGAAACTTATGCCATAGCAAAAGAAAATAATATTGAAATTATTGATGCTACTTGTCCCGTGGTGCTGAAACTACAGCAGAGAATTAAGCAACAATATGGAACCCAGAAAAGCGCAAACAATCAGATTGTAATTTATGGCAAAAATGGCCACGCAGAAGTTTTGGGATTAGTTGGACAAACTTCGGGAGAAGCCATTGTTATTGAAAAGCTTGAAGAAGTTAAAAAGCTGGATTTTAGCAAAAACATTCGCCTTTATTCTCAAACAACAAAATCGCTGGATGAGTTTGAAAAAATAGTAGAATACATAAAAGAACATATTTCTCCTGAAGCCTCATTTGAGTCCTATGATACCATTTGCAGACAAGTGGCTAACCGTATGCCTCACATCAGAACATTTGCCGCATCACACGATCTTATATTCTTTGTTTGCGGAAAAAAGAGTTCTAATGGGAAAGTGCTCTTTAACGAGTGCTATAAGGTGAATCCAAATTCTCATCTTATTGATAGTCCGGATGAAATAGATCCACAGCTATTAAACGGAGTACATTCTATTGGTATTTGCGGAGCAACTTCAACCCCTAAATGGTTAATGGAAGAAGTGCAGGCACACATCAACCAGATAATTATTAGATAGCAATATCCACTAAATTGTGATATTTAGATAAATTAAAGGTAATACAAGCTTATTAATCATGGTTTTTTTTAACTTTGCAACGACAATTTAAAACATTAAGGTATGAGTACGGTAAAATGTGTTGGAATTCTAACTTCCGGAGGTGATGCTCCAGGTATGAACGCGGCAATTCGCGCAGTAACTCGCGCTGCAATATACAATGGACTACAAGTTAAAGGTATTTATCGCGGATATAAAGGTCTGGTAACAGGCGAGATTCAAGAATTCAAGAGTCAGAATGTCAGTAATATCATTCAATTAGGAGGAACTATTCTTAAAACAGCTCGCTGTAAAGAGTTCATGACTGTTGAAGGAAGACAAATCGCTCATGAAACAATGGTAAAAGAAGGCATAGATGCTTTAATTGTTATCGGCGGCGACGGTTCATTAACAGGAGCACGTATTTTCGCTCAGGAATATGATGTTCCTTGTATCGGAATTCCTGGAACAATTGATAACGACTTATACGGAACTGATACTACTATTGGTTACGATACTGCATTGAATACTATCCTTGATGCTGTTGATAAAATCAGAGATACAGCAACATCACACGAAAGACTTTTCTTCGTTGAGGTTATGGGACGTGATGCCGGTTTCCTTGCTTTGAATGGTGCTATTGCATCTGGAGCTGAAGCTGCTATTATCCCTGAATTCAGTACTGAAGTCGACCAGTTGGAAGAATTCATCAAGAGTGGATATAGAAAATCTAAGAACAGTAGTATTGTTATTGTTGCAGAAAGTGAAATCACCGGAGGAGCAATGCACTATGCTGAACGTGTAAAGAACGAATATCCTCAATATGATGTTCGTGTAACAATTCTAGGTCACTTACAACGCGGTGGTAGCCCAACAGCAAACGACCGTATTTTAGCAAGTCGTCTGGGTGCAGCAAGTATAGATGCAATTCAGGAAGGACAACGCAATGTGATGGTTGGTATTGAAAACGATGAAATTGTTTATGTGCCTTTCACTAAAGCAATTAAAAACGATAAACCAATCAACAAGGAATTAGTAAATGTGCTCCGCACATTGTCTATCTAATTTTTAATTAAGAGAGTATTTTCTACTAAATAAGAAATGGGGTTGTCCAAAAAACTGGAACAACCCCATTTTTATGTTTTTTTCTTCGGGTTTCTATTTTTTCAATTCCTTGAAATAAGCATCAAGCAATTTCTTTGCTGCCACAAATGAGGTCAAGTCCGCATTCAACACTTGATGTTCTTTCTCCCGAAGCATCTCTTTAATTATCGGATTATGATAGAAATTATCGCGCAACTGTTCATTAATTGATTCATACATCCAATATTTTGATTGCTCGTTACGGCGATAAGTAAAATATCCGTTTGCTTTCACGAAATCCATGTATTCGTAAATCATATCCCAGATCTCTTTCACGCCAATATTGTAAAAGCCGGAATAGGTTAACACCTGAGGCGTCCAGCCAGAATCTGCTGCAGGAAAAAGATGAAGAGCATTACGAAATTGTGTCTGGGCTAATTTTGCTTTCTCGATATTATTACCATCTGCTTTGTTAATAACTATACCGTCAGCCATTTCCATAATTCCTCTTTTAATACCCTGAAGTTCATCTCCGGTACCGGCTAGTTGAATAAGTAAAAAGAAATCGACCATAGAGTGAACAGCCGTTTCGCTCTGTCCCACTCCAACTGTTTCAACGAATATCTTATCAAATCCTGCTGCTTCGCAAAGAATTATTGTTTCTCTGGTTTTTCTTGCCACGCCACCAAGAGAACCTGCAGCCGGACTAGGGCGAATAAAGGATTTAGGATGAACCGACAACTGTTCCATACGTGTCTTATCTCCCAGAATACTTCCTTTAGAGCGTTCACTGCTAGGGTCAATAGCTAGGACAGCCAGTTTACCACCTTCTTCAAGAACATGCAAACCGAACACATCTATCGATGTACTTTTTCCTGCACCAGGAACACCGCTGATTCCTATACGAATGGAATTACCGGAATAAGGTAAGCACTTTTCTATCACCTCTTGCGCAATAGCCTGATGTTCGTGACGGACACTTTCAACCAGCGTTACTGCCTGACTAAGAATTGTCACATCACCTTTTACAATGCCTTCAACATATTCAGCCACCGACAATCTACGTTTTTTGGGTATGCGACGCAACTTCAGGTAAGGATTAACAGAAGAAGGTTGTTCAATACCCTTATTTACAGTTAGTCCTTTGTAATCTTCACAATTCTCAGGATGTTCCATTATTTAGCCTCCTCTTTTATTTTCACTTTAAGGTTAATCATTACCATCGGATTAGCAGGATCGTTAGTAATCATAAGTACTTTAGTTTCCCCTTTGGTTTTCTTTAGCCATTTAGCACTTAAGTCCACCTTCAGCTTGGTTGATTGTCCCGGTAAAATAGACTTTTTACTCAAACCAACACCCACTGCAGAATTAAAGACTTGAAGCTTCTTTATTTCAAGGCGAGATTTTCCGGTATTCGTAATAAGAATGGTTTGTGATGCTTTTCCTTTAGGAAGCAATTCACCCATATTCAAATTAGTAGAAGACAACTTAATCTTTGGAGCATTATCACTCTGAAAAGCAGTCATCCCCGAAAATCCAGGAAGTAATATAGCCGAAACATCGATTTCATTATCAGGACTTACCTTATCTCCGGCATAGCGTGCCAAATAAATAGGAGTTTGGGTTAATCCCAATTCTTTCAGTAATTTAGTATCGAGTGTCAGAGTAATTTTACCTTTTCTTCCCCTATAGAGAACTTTCGGTTTAGCCTCAGCTTTCAGATATGGAGGTAAATGCATAAGAGTTACTTCTATTGATTTATCAGAAGTGTTTGCTATCTGAATCTCTGCAGTAGGCATTTCACCACTATTTGCAGGAGGAAACTCAATATACTTTTTATCCAGACGCATTGGTCCAATCTCGAAAGCCAGTTCCTTTTTATAGTTTACAACATCAAGAGCTACTTCTCCCTTTATTGCGATATACTTTACACTATTGGCAGCATTACTATAGATATTGATTGTTTTATAAAAACGTCCCATCGCTTTAGCGTCAAATGTAGCACTAACGGTCCCGGTATCACCCGGAGCTATCGGGTGCTTTGTCCAGCCCGTAGCCGTACAAGCACAAGATGCAGTAACATCGGATATAACCAACGGCTTATTTCCTGTATTGGTAACTGTAAAGTCTTTCGTTACCGGTTTATTTCTGGGTATTATTCCAAAGTCGTAAACATCTACATTAGTAGAAATACGTGCCTGCGACCAAACTGTAAGTGAAAGAAAAAACAGAGAATATGTGAGCAAAAGGAAACGTTTCATGTATATCTTTTTATTTGTGTTCAAACTTTTGCTGACAAATTTAGGTTTTTTCCTTCACATACAAGAATTCATTCTGCTAAAAAATATTGCATCATTTTACAACCACACGTAGTGAGGAAGAATGTGAAGCAAACTCTGGTGCGTAAGCCGACTGCAAAGTTGCAATTCCAGATGAATAATTTCCCGATCTCGCTACAAAGAACGAATGTTCCAATACATAAGTTCCTTTTGTTAATGAATCAAAGAAGAAATTAGTAGAAGCATCTTTCACTGCCACATAATATCCTGTTCCTGCTCCCCAATGATAACCTGAGAGAGATTCTAGTGGTTCGAAGCATGCAGCACGCTGGTCCTTCAATTGTACAAAGTCCATGTCACGATCTACCTTGATAATGATGCGGGCAACTACCTTATCTCCAACTTTCAGGCTATTATTATCCTTCAGAGGTTTCAGTTCTTTCACTCCATTCACTAACTGTTCTACATATAAAGCCTTAGAAACATTTAGTTCTTTTCCTTGTTGCTTTAAGTTGTCAACATCTTCCATATATTCAGCATAAACAGCTCCCCAGGCAATACCGGCATCTCGTTTTTCAACTTTAATTTGTCCCAGACTAGATGTAGTAGCTGTATCCTCGAACGATTTCTTTATATATCCCAGTGTTGGATTAGGAGTCTTAACCGGATTAGTTCCAAAAGCTTGCTTTCCAAAGGAGATTTTCACATCACCAAGATTATCAAGGAGATTACTTCCACGATTCAGCAAAGCATAAATCGCATTAACCGTAGCAACTGGAGAATCCCATGATTGTGCCTGCTTCTGTTTCAACAGCCACATCTTCATTTCTTCCACAGTAGCATTATCTTTTGCCACTTCATCAAAGGCTTCCATTACGGCAGTCTGCATCTTCATCTTGTTACCATACCATGAGTACGGATTTACGCTCGATGCATAGAACATTCCCATCTCATCTGTCTTTACAGCATACTCTTTCATTGAACTTAAGAACTCCTTAGCCTCAACAGTTTTTCCAGCTTTTGCCAGAACAATAGCAGAAAGTGCTTTTCCCATCAAAGTTTGATTGGTTAATGTCTGACGTACCTTACTCAGATAAAAAGCGTAAGCTTCTTTATTAGCAGCAGGAATTTTCTCTCCTGTGAGAGCACATAAGTAAAGATAATGCAATGATTCATCATCTAATCCTAAAGTTGGTCCGTACTTCTTCTCGTCTTTCTTTATTTCTTTGTATTTCTGAAGCATTTCACTATGCAGATAGTTGAAAGCAGCTTTTTGCATTTCTAATGCATCACCGTTCAATGTTTCACTAGTCAGTTTGCTTAACCGTCCCATTGTTTCCAGTACAAATTGAGTAATGTAACGGCTTCCGGTCATTCCTTTGTACCAGCACCAGGCTCCACTGTTTAGTTGCAATTCTTTCAGTTTGGCTAATGCCTGAGTGTTGTTATATTGAATAGTATTCAAATCGAAAAGCAGAGCTACACGCTGTTTTTGTTCGGCTTCATTTTTTGCTGCCATTAACCAGGGAGATTCTTCCAGCAAGATATTCTTCACATCCTGATTCTTTTGCAGATTGCTCCATAAAGTTTCTTTAGTTCCACCCTCCGCTTTCCATTGATCGAAGATTGCTTTAATGCGAGGTTGTGAGTTTACAATAGAGGCAGCCAATGAATTAGCATAAAAAGCAGTTGCCCATGATATAGCACTTTCATTGGTAGGATTAGACAAACTAGGCAAGCTTTGTACAGCATACCAAGCCGGATTACCAGTAAATTCAACTGTAAGCTTACGATCGGTTGCAGTTTTCGAATTTCCATTGAAGAGCTCCTTCATAGAAAACTCACGAGTTTGATTTCCACGGATAGGCATTGCCAATGTTTCAATGATTCGTTCTTTATTGCTCAATACAGGAAGCAAGTGTTGTTCGCCATCACTAAACTCTCCACCATCAGCAACAAGGCGACATCCCAGAAGAGAATAGTTTGCATCGGTAGTAAATTCAAAAGAAGCACTACCTGTTTCGCCAGCCTTAACCGAGAATAGTTGTTTCTTTGTAAGGATTACCTGCTCTGTAGCCGGATCGAACAATTGCATTTTCACCTCTCCCTTCACATCTTTCTGAGAAACATTAATAATACGAGCCGATATTGAACTATTGTCTCCCACCCTGACGAAACGTGGCATGTTGGGAGTCAGCATAAAATCTTTACTTGTTACTGTTTCGCCATCAATAGTTCCTATCTGCATATCTTTTGTATGAGCAATTCCCTTAAACGTCCAGCGGGTAAGGCTTTCGGGCATGGTGAAAGAAAAACTTATTTCTCCCTTTTCGTTTGTGTGAAGCTGAGGGTAAAAGAATGCTGTTTCGTTGAAGTTTTCACGAACAGCGACATTTTTATCTAATATCTCTTCAGAGTCTTCCTTTACAACAGAAATTCCATATGCAACTTGCTCTATTTCTTCTTTCTGCTTAATTTCATCATTTCCTTTAACTTCGACAATAGACACGACACTACTTGTACCACGTATTTTCAAACCCTTTGTTTTAGTACCATATCCAACTACTGCTACTTCATTCAGTGCTGATGTACTCCAAAATCTTTCAATATAAGTTCTCATTAATCTGTCATAGGAGAAGCTATCGCTATTATACAATAATTTTGAAGGGAAATTAAAATAATAGCTATTGTTACCGGAATATGGATAAACCCAGTTTACTATAGGAATATACCTTCCGAAGTTCACATTCAGTCCTTGATATCTTTTCCATATTTTATCCAATGAAGCATCATACATTGCAGCCATAAATTCAGCCTCTGCTGCTTTTTCGTTTTTATTTTTAATTGTCAGCTTCCATTCCTCTTTTTGTCCCGGTTTCAATTTATCACGGAAAACATCCCATTTTAAAGTAAGATTATTATCCGGCAAAGCTTTTTTAATTTGCTCTCCCTGCTGATAAACCTGACCGTTCTTCACAAAACAGAAATTTACATAAATGCCATCTCCATATTCATCTTTATAAGGAATATCAAATCGTTGTACAGCATCAGACAATGTAAGTCGGCGACTTTCTATCCGTTTACCGCCTGCGAATATATCATAAAGCACATGCAAATCTTTCTCTTTTGATCCAAACAAAATGGTAACCGGTTTTCCAGGAGCAAAAGTATCACTCATCTTCTTAAACCACACAGATTTGGAAACCGGTGACTGTTTATCATTTACAGAATAAAGCACCAATAGCTTATCAGAAGTAGCCTTTCTGCCTTTTTCATCCAAAGCCGAAAGAATAAGATTATATTCTCCTGAAGGCAATTCCTTCCAGTCTGTGAGTTCCTGCAATTTATTTGAAACAAATTTCCCTTCGAGCACAGGTTTCTTATTACCTTTCGTAAATAATTGATAGGTGCCTTCAATATTTACAGGTTTCTGACTAAGATTTTCAGCTTTAAACGTTGCACTGATAGATTTGTCTTTACATATTTCATCTTCCATATCTGTTGATAGAACCAATGAAGTGCTACCCACAGAAACAGATGTTTCGGCCATTTGTGTTTCTCCCGCAGCATCAGTAAGCTCAGCCTTAACCTTATAGGTATAGAAACAATCGTCAAGGTCATCGCTAAGATCAGGAATTAAACGGAAAGGAATTACAAAATTACCTTTCTCATCAAGAACTGCTTCGCCAGAAGTCAATGTTGTTTCATTTTCCTGACGCCATTCCCACCAATAAGGCTGAACACGGGTTATGCTATACTTTACTGAAACGCCTTGAACAGCTACTCCTGAGAAAGTTTTTGCAGAGCCTTTTACAGTAACAGAATCATTAAAAGTATAACTACCTTCCAAAGGCTGGAAAGTTATTTCAAATGTTGGTCGCTTATACTCTTCCACACGAATATTTGTGCTTCCAAAATCTGTTTCCAATCTAAACTGACCATTTAACGTAGAGCCTGGTAATAAGAATTCTGTAGTAAACGAACCAAAATCATTGGTTTGCAGTTTTTTCTCAGAAATCATCTTATTATTGGCATCATACAATCTTAAGGCATATTCTTTGTTAGCCACCACATGGGCTGAATCTGAAGATGAACGATAAGCAATGCCTTTTACAAAAACAGTTTGTCCCGGACGATAAAGGCTTCGGTCTGTAAGCAAAGAAATGACTTCTCTCTCCTCCTTCGTTTCAAAAAAATTGTTATTGTAAAAGTACACGTACTGTAAAGGCAAAGCAATATCGTTTCCCTTTGTGGCAGTAAGTCTGCTTAAGTTCTTTATTTTGTCAATTACCACACTTCCCTCAGCATCGGTCTGAACCTTTAAGAATTCTTTCTGATCTCCTTTGTTATTAACATATAAACTTACTGTTGCTTCAGGTATTGGGTGTCCGCTTTGTGCATCAAGTGTAAGAATCTGCAGTTTATTCTGCGACAGACTTCTGGTCAGAATCTTAAATGCAGAAGAATACAGAAGTCGGCTTTCTGGATTCTTCACATTCTCATCAGCAACTATTTTCATTACATATAGTCCCAGCAAAGGAGCTTTTACTTTAAACACAGAATCCTTCGGTTGATAATTGGCAGGACGGGTTAATGAATAATGTTCTGACGATATTAGTCTGGCATATTTATCATAAAACTTTTTATCCAGTTCGTTATTCAATACCGGAGAATTAACCGAAAGATTCACTTTATAGAAGTGAACACTAAATCCATTAAGATTCTTATGGGATATTTTGAGATTAAATTGTTCGCCCGGATAAACTATCTGAGACGATTCGGCCGATAAAAACGGATTCAAAATATTTTCTTTTCGCGACTTGAGCGCATTTATCCGTTTATATTTGGGATATTTTTGGATTGCTTCGTTTAAGAAATCCAACGCCAGAGGCAGATTTTTCTTTTCGGAAAGGTAATCTGTTTTTGCCAAATAAGCTTCTGCACAAACTTCATTGGATGAATTCTGAGCAATTAAGTGATCAAGCGCTGCAATATAGGGATCACCAGATATTTCCTTTTCTTGAATCTTTTCCCATTCATCAGCATTATTACTTGCAAACTGAGATTTTGTATATTCCAACCGTTCCAAATCTGTAAGCAACACAGCATCCTTATTCCCTATAGACTGATAATAATTTAATAAGCTTTGATAGATATGCAATTTTTCGGCCACTACATCATATTCACTTGCTGCAGGAATCTGAGCTTTCACGAAAGTTGCAGTATTTGCAAAAGCAATTTCAGTTTTCAACAATACCTGTGGATAAATATTTTTAGAAATATTTTGCAGGTCTGAAAGAGTAGAGAGTGCACGCTTGGCCAGCAAATGGAGCATATCGTGACGGAAATAGTTACTTGCTTCACCTTTAAACACGATTGGGTCGTAAGCAGAGGAAGAAGTTTCCTGCAATAGTTTCTGATCTTTCAACGAAAGACGCAAGCATGAAAAAGCTTTCTGAACAAAAAGATTGGTACTCCATTCGCGAATATCTTCGGGAGTTTCCCCGGTTAACTGTTTTCCTTTACGCAGCTGCCAGGAATTATTCTGAACATATTCTGTATAAAGTTCAGCTATCATGGAATTCAGGATTGCTTTATCCATAGGAACGGTTGATTCTGCTTCCCACTTTTCCAATCCTTTCAGGTTGACGTAGAAACTATCCGCATCAATCCTTACTTTTGTATTGGCGTTATAAAGATATGCCTTAAACATCTGCGGAGAGTTTTTCTCAGCAAGTGCTTTCTGATAGATTTCTGTTGTCTTCTTTATAACCGATTGAGGCAAATCTTTCTTTTCAGAAGCCTCAACACTTTTCCACATCTTCTCATAAGTCTGCTTCTGAGCAAATAAGGATAGTCCTGTCATTACAAACACCAAAAGGGCTAATAGTCTGGTTCTCATATCTGTTTTTTTTAGTTTTAGCATGTTTCAACAAAGTAAACGATTTAAACTTAAAAATCATGCACCAATCATAAAAGATTTAAGCCGTTTTTTAGGAATAATAAACTAAATGTCAATTATATCTAAATCCGTTTTAGTTTACAATCATCTAAACAACTCTAAAAGTTTACGCTAAATAAAATTTAATTTTGCGAAAATGATCTAGCAATCTAGCAGTAAGCATATAACTATTTAGTAATTAACAAGATAAAAGCGCTAGATCAAAATAATTTAATCTAGCAGTGATCTAGCAATCTAGCACCTAGATCGTTCTAGTTTGGGTTAACTTTTCAAAGTTCTATCCGGCATTTATTATACTCACCTTATTCAATATCAAATCATATTCCATTTTTTGTTCTGTACACCCGGATGTAGAGGGTTTGTACACCCGGGTGGACCAATAAGTTACACCCGGATGTAAATTATCCCTCCACCCGGGTGGAGATAATTATTATTCAGGTCTGCTTTTAAAGTGCTGATACAGTTTACAAAACAAATTTATTGGCATTTAATACTTTTGTAGTATAAAGATGCTGTTTTATCCAATAATTCATATAGTTCGTATAAATACAACTTTTGGTAAAATTAAATGATATATCTTTGCATTCAGTTTAAAATAAGGTAACAAAACTATTCGAGCGATGAATAATTATTTTTTTAAGGCAACATTATTGGCGTTTTTAGTGATAGCAGATTCCGGGACGTTGATGTCCAAGAATAATCATGTGCTTAATACAGAAACAGATTCAGAAAACACAAAACGCAAATCAGAGATTTCAGGGGTTATAAAAGACACAGAAACAGGAATGGCTATATCGGGCGTTAATATCTACATTACAGAATTAAGGTCGGGTACTTCAACAAACAGCAATGGAGAATTCAGCGTTGCACTTCCTCAAGGTAAGTTTACTTTCAGGGTTTCTTGTGTGGGGTATAAAACAAAGACAGAACAGGTGATAGTACCACCCTCTTCCGTGAAAAAGAATTTCGGATTGGAATCGGATACTCAACTTGATGAGGTTGTAGTATATGCTAACAAGAAAGACCAGAACATTACCCGCACAGAAATGGGTGTGGAAAAGCTCAGTATTGGTCAGATAAGAAAGATGCCGTCACTGATGGGTGAGGTGGATATTATAAAAGCTATTCAACTTTTACCCGGCGTTCAGGCTACATCGGAAGGTGGTTCGGGTTATAGCGTTCGTGGAGGATCGGCAGACCAGAATCTTATTCTTCTTGATAATGCAACAGTATATAACGCATCTCACATGTTTGGTTTCTTTTCTGTGTTCAACAACGACGTTGTGAACAATGTGGAGCTTTATAAAGGCGATCTTCCTATGAAGTATGGCGGACGTTTGTCTTCTTTGCTTGATGTACAATTGAAAGACGATTATACCGGCAAAGTAAGAGGAACTGGTGGTATAGGTCTTATTTCGAGCCGATTGATGATGGAAGGTGGAATTGGAAAGAACACATCATGGATGGTTGGGGGAAGAAGAAGTTATGCAGACCTTTTCCTGAAACTGTCGTCCGACAAAGCTCTCAGAGAGAGTTCTATCTACTTTTATGATTTGAATGCAAAAATTACTCACCGGTTTTCTTCAACAGATCGTCTGTCGCTGAATACGTACCTTGGTAAGGACAATTTTGGTTCTTCGGTAGGCCAGTTCAACTACGGCAACCGGGTAGCTTCTTTAACCTGGGGACATGGTTTCAATGAGAATCTATATTCCAGTCTGAGTCTGAACACTACAAATTATCATTATACCCTTCAGTCTAAAATGTCCGATTCTAAAGTTAAGTGGAAATCGGATATAACAGACGTGACTTTAAGGTGGGATTTAGATCATTCAGTATCGGATATTCTTAAACTAACTTATGGTGCATCAAGTACGTACCATAACTTTAATCCGGGTTTAATTACTCGCCCTGATTACCCCGACTACAAAATGCCTTTGTATCATGCGTTGGAACATGGAGTATATCTTTCTGCTGAACATAATCTGGTTAAGAACTTAACCGTGAGATACGGACTTCGTCTTTCTGCTTTTCAGAATATGGGTAGCATTACTTCTTATTCTTATGGTGCAAATCACGAGGTGAGTGATTCTACTTATTATGGTTCCGGAAAAGTTTATCACACTTATTATGCGCTTGAGCCCAGAGTTGGAATGGTTTACAAGCTCACGGATAATTCTTCCGTGAAAGCCAACTATGCCCGTAACACTCAGTTTATTCAACTGGCAAATAGTTCATCATCGGGCTCACCACTAGATTTATGGTTTCCCTGCAGTCCTAATGTAAAACCTCAGAAAGTAGATATGGTTTCAACCGGATATTTCCATAATTTCAATAAAAATGAATATGAAACATCGGTTGAAGTTTATTACAAGAAGATGAATAACGTTATAGATTTTGCCGATCATGCACAATTGTTGCTTAATTCAAAACTGGAAGGTGAAATTAGAATTGGTACCGGAAAGGCATACGGCGTGGAGTTTATGGTGAGAAAGAATACCGGAAAACTGACCGGATTTCTGAATTATACCTTATCAAGGTCTGAACGCACTATTCCCGAAATTAATAAAGGAAAAACTTATCTGTCTCCATACGATAAAACTCATTGTGTGAACTTATCCTTATCCTATGAACTCTCAAAGAAATGGAATATCTCGGCCAATTGGGTATATTCAACAGGAAATCCAACAACTTATCCAACCGGACGATTTGAGGTAAACGGTGAATATTTCCCTATCTACTCTGGAAGAAACGAATATCGCCGCACAGATTATCATCGTCTGGACCTATCGGCTAACTATGTACCAAAGCACAATCCAAAAAGATTCTGGACAGGAGAATGGAATTTCTCTTTGTATAATGCTTATGGTCACAAGAATCCGTGGATTATAACGTATGATCAGAATACTCCTTCCGGAGTACCGGATGCCAAGATGACTTATCTTTTTGGAGCAGTACCTTCTATTACTTACAATTTTAAATTCTAAAGCAATGCTACACCATAGTTCTTTTTCAAGCATTTCAAAATGCTATAATTACTCTTCATACGTATTAGGGTTATTATCAGTATTCTTACTACTGACATTTACAGGCTGTACCGAGACTATCGATATAGATACCGACAACTCAAAACCTGTTATTGTTATTTATGGTACAATTACAGATCAACTTACATATCAGGAAATACACATTAGCAGTTCAGCCGGCTATTTTGACAATAAGACTAATCCAAAGATTTCGAGAGCAAAAGTTACTATAACTTCGGGCAATAATGTATATACACTGACAGAAGTTAGTGATACTCCTGGACTATACAAAACTACCACCAAGATGGCAGGTATTCCGGGAAATACTTATAAACTGAAAGTTGAAGTAGATTATAATAGCGATGGAGTTAATGAGGAATACACGTCTTCCGCTTATATGGAAAGCAAAGTATCTCTGGACTCTATCAACATAAAGAGACAATTGGTTTCTCAGTATAACTATTTTTCTGTAAATTTGTATGCACAGGATTCTTCTGATGAGGATTATTACTTGTGCCGTTATCAGATAAACGACTCTATATACAATAAAATAAGCAGATATATAGTTTTTGATGACACAAGTGTAAATGGTCAGTATATAAATGGATTACCAATTGAATATTTCCCTGATGTAAAGGATAAAAGTAAATTTAGTGACGACGATATAAAGAATATGACTTTTATGGCCGACAATGATTCCGTAAAATTTGAATTATGCCATATAACTAAAGGATATTACAGATTCTTACAGCAGTGCCAGTTTGAAAAAGATGGCGAAGATCCCTTCTTTGGCGGACCGTTAAGCAATATCGAAACAAATATTTCAAATGGAGGAGTGGGCTACTTTGCAGCTTTTGCCATATCGGAAGCTAGAGACGTGGCTCCAAAACAAGATTAAGGATGAAAAGTAAGATAAACGATTTCTCAAAAGATTTTCTAACAAACTTTGCCACAAACAGAAAGTACAGAGGATTACATCATATATCTCTGATATTGTTTGTCTTAGGATTTATCCTTACCGATACAAAGAAAAATTATACCGGCAATTGGGACATATATGTTAATGCTGCCATGTTCAATTACTTTGTGGGAATCATCTATCTTAATATGTATGTATTGGTTCCTAAATTGTTATTCCGTGAGCGAGCGGCTTTGTATCTGTTTGCCATGGCAGGAGTTACACTAGGCACCTACTTCTTTTTTCTAAGTGTGGAATATTCTATATTAAGACCCTATGAATTAATTCACAGACCATTCAATATTCCCGATATGATGGTTAATCTTTTAGGGTTTTGCTTTATTTTTACTGTGTTTATAGGTCCATCTACTTTTTTCAAGCTCCTTCAACAGTGGATGAGAGATACAAACCGGATTCATGAGTTAGAAAAGGCTACTATAGAATCGGAACTGGAACAACTGAAGAAACAAGTTAATCCGCACTTTCTATTCAATACATTGAATAATGTGAATGTATTAACACAAACGGATCCCGAAAGAGCTTCGCAGGTACTCACCAGATTAAGTGATTTAATTCGCTTTCAGTTATATGATAGTGTGAAAGAGCAAATATTTCTGAATGCAGATATTCACTTTCTTACCGACTATCTGAACCTGGAAAAGATACGGAGAGACAATTTTGAGTTCAGTATATCAACAAAAGGAGATATCGCCAATCAGCTTATTCCTCCTTTGTTATTTATACCTTTTGTGGAGAATGCAGCTAAATATAGTTTAGATTCGGAAAATAAATCTTACATTTACCTCAGTTTTGAAGTAGAAAGAAGTATCTTATATTTTGTATGCATTAATTCAAAACCAGACAAGAAAATAAAACCGCAAAAGAGTGGTGGCCTGGGACTTGCTAATGTAAAAAGGCGTCTTGAATTAATTTACAATGAGAAATATACTCTTGATATAAAAGAAGATGAAAAGACTTATCAAGTAAACTTGTGCTTGATTCTTTAAAATACGACTGACATGAATTGTATTGTGATTGATGACGAACCTCTAGCCAGAGAAGGAATGGGGCTTCTGGTCAAGAAGATAAAAGGTTTGAATTTATTAGCTAGTCTGAATAGTGCAAATGTTGCAGCTAAGTTTATGGATACAGAATCTGTAGATCTTGTTTTTCTCGATATTCAAATGCCCGGAACCAATGGTATAGAGTTTGCCAAAACAATATCAGAGAATACACTTGTTATTTTCACAACAGCTTATGCAGAATATGCTTTAGACAGTTATGAAGTAGATGCCATCGATTATCTCTTGAAACCGGTTACTTTCAGTCGCTTTCAAAAAGCTGTTGATAAAGCTTTCTCATATCATGAAATGTTGCAATCCAAAGTAAACAGTCAAATAGAGTCTGTTGAAAAGGATTTTATTTTTGTAAAGTCGGAACGACGCATTTTTAAGATCTACTTTAAGGATATACGTTATATCGAAGGACTAAAAGACTACGTAGTGATTTATACTCAGGATGCGAAGATTATTACTGCTATTAATCTGAAGAATATCTATGAGCAGTTACCACAGAATATTTTTATCCGGGTTAGCAAGTCGTATATTGTGAATTTTGAGCATATTGATTCTCTGGATAATAATGATATTCTTATCGGCAACCAAAAAATACCTATTGGTAATAGTTTCCGGGATTATCTTTTCGATGAGTTTATTTCTAAAAATATTTTGAATAGTAAATAGTTTATAAATATTATCTTTGCTTTCAATTGATAATAATTTAAAAACTAAATAGATGAATAAAGAATTAGATCTTTCAGTTAGCTGCTATGGTGCTGTGAAAGATTTGCGCTATGACGTTGCTATTCTTCCATGGGGAGCAACAGAACCTCATAATTACCATTTGCCTTACCTCACTGATTGTATTGCTCCAAGAATGATAGCTGTAAAAGCTGCAGCTTTGGCCTTAAAAGAAAACGGTGTTCGTTGCATGGTAATGCCACCAATATCGTTGGGATCACAAAATCCGGGTCAGAAGGAATTAAGCTTCTGCATTCATGCACGCTATGAAACTCAATTTGCCATTTTAAAAGATGTAGTTGATTCTTTGCATACTCAGGGCATTAGAAAACTAATAATCTTTAGTGGACACGGAGGTAATAATTTTAAGAATATGATTCGTGATTTGGCCTTTGAATATCCTGATTTTCTGATTATACAATCGGATTGGTACGCCATTTTACCATGCAAAGGTTATTTCGAAGCTGAAATTGACGATCATGCCGGAGAGCAGGAAACATCTGTAATGATGTATCTGCAGCCAGAACTTGTTGATCTGAATATGGCAGGTGATGGAGATTATCGGCCATTTACAATTTCTTCATTGAACAAGAAAGTTGGTTGGACACCAAGGCATTGGAATCGTGCTACAAAAGATACCGGTGTGGGTGATCCACGAAAAGCTACCGCAGAAAAAGGAGAAAAGTACCTGAATGATCTTATACCAATCGTTGCAAAATTATTTGCAGAAGTAGGAAAAGAAGAACTCTATTAAATATAAATTAAACAATATCTGATATGCAATTGCAACAACAAGTTATACTTATTACAGGAGCTTCTTCTGGTTTTGGAAAAATAAGTGCACAAATGTTGGCTGAACGTGGACATATTGTCTATGGAACAAGCCGAAAACAAACTGAAAGTTCGGGAAAAGTAACAATGCTTGTTGTTGATGTAACAGATCCTTCTTCTATTGAACAAGCAGTTAATCAAATCTATTCGAAACATGGGCGAATAGATGTACTTATTAACAATGCAGGAATGGGAATTGGAGGTGCCCTGGAATTAGCGACTAAAGAGGAAGTAGCTCTGCAAATGGATACAAATTTCTTTGGTGTAGTTAATATGTGCAAAGCAGTTCTTCCACTTATGCGTAAAGCTCAAAAAGGAAAAATTATAAATCTCAGTTCTATTGCGGGCATAATGGCTGTTCCCTATCAAGGCTTTTATTCTGCATCTAAATTTGCAATAGAAGGATACAGTGAGGCTTTAGCTCTGGAATTACATCCGTTTAACATCAAAATATGTTTGGTAGAACCTGGTGACTTTAAGACGGGGTTCACCGCCAGTCGTAATATTTCCACTGCCACATTTAATGACAGTGATTATGGAGAAAGATTTGCAAAGGCATTAGCCCTGATTGAAAAAGCAGAGAATCAGGGAAGCAACCCTGTATTATTAGGAAAAGCAATATGTAAGCTTGTTGAAAAGAAAAAACCTTCTTTCCGTACATTGGTAGGTCCTTTGGAACAAATCTTATTTGCTCGTGTCAAAAGCTATTTACCTAATAAGGTTATTCAATTTATACTTCGTAGTTTTTATGATATTAAATGATAATTTGCCATTTAAAACTTTATAGTATGAAACTTAAATATTTAATGCTTGTGCTTGGAATACTATCTGCTGAGTTTGCATTAGCAGGTTCGTTTGATACTGATACTTTTAAGACTAAAAGTAAAAAGGAGGTTATTATCACTTTTATTAAGCATGGCAGTCTTATGCTCACTTATAACAAGCATACCATTCAGGTAGACCCCGTATCTGAATATGCCGATTATTCAAAGTTTCCTAAGGCCGATATTATCTTGATTACTCATGAACATGGAGATCATCTTGATGCTAAAGCCATTGACATGTTGAGTAAAAAGGAAACAACTGTAATTCTAAATGCCTCCAGTCAGAAAAAACTTGGAAAAGGAACAATCATGAATAATGGGGATAAAAAAGAGATCTTCGGCAATATAAAAGTTGAAGCAGTTCCAGCTTATAACACAACACCGGGCAGAGAGATGTTTCATCCCCGCAATCGGGATAATGGCTATATACTAACTATTGATGGGTTACGCATCTATATTGCTGGTGATACGGAAGATATTCCCGAAATGAAGGAACTTAAAAATATTGATATAGCGTTTCTTCCTGTGAATCAACCTTACACAATGACTGTTGCTGAAGCTGTACATGCTGCAAAAATGTTCTTGCCGAAAGTTCTTTATCCTTATCATTTTGGTAATACAGATGTAAAAAAGATAAAGGAAGAGCTGAAGGACACTTCTATTGATGTTCGACTTAGAAAGATGGAATAGACTGTAAATCGATATTCTTTATATAAAATATAGATAGCCTGGTATTTTAAGTAAAACCATAAGAAGTATAATAATAAAAAAATGCGGTACAGATTATCTCTATACCGCACTACATATTTATTGTTAAAATAGCATCTTATTCTTTCACAGGTGTTTGTTCAAGAGTAGCAATAAGAAAATCATAGAATTTCTTCACAGAAGGAATATAAACACATTCATCTGGTGAGTGAGGAGACTGCAGTGTTGGTCCGAAAGATATCATATCCAATCCTGGGATATTTGCACCAATAATACCACATTCCAAACCGGCATGAATAACCTTCACCTTTGCTTCTTCACCAAACTGTGATTTATATGAAGCTTTCATTGCATGCAGAATAGGAGAATTCACATCCGGATCCCATCCTGAATAAGCACCAGACATCTCTACTTTGGCTCCAGCCATATTAAAACAACATTCAATGCTTGTTGTAAGATATTCCTTCATTGAGTCGGAAGCACTTCTGGCAAGGATCTTCACCTCTCCCACTCCATCTACAACCTTTACAATTGCAAGATTTGAAGATGTTTCTACTGTATCCGGAATAGAAGGGATGTTTCTCATTACACCATTCTGACAAGCAAAAATGGAATTGATAATATCATCTTGAATTTCTTCAGGAACAAGTCCTTTTGGCATATCTACTTTTTCGGCCTTGAAGCTGATCTTTTCTTCAAGTCCCGCATACTCTTCGTTATAAAGATTTTCACAATACTGTACAAGGTCAATCAGTTCTTCTTCGTTTTCTGCAGGGATTGTAACAACAACATGCGCTTCACGTGGAATTGCATTACGCATATTTCCACCTTCCCATGTAGCAAGTCTGGCTTCATAAGAAGCAACAGCTTCACGAAGAAAACGAACCATTAATTTATTGGCATTTGCACGTCCTTTATTTATTTCCAGGCCAGAGTGACCACCACGTAAACCTTTTAGGTTTATTTTGATAGCAATATCACCATCTTCTGGTTCTACCTCTTTATATTGGAAAGTAGCAGTTACATCTTCGCCACCGGCACAACCAATGTAAAGTTCACCTTCTTCTTCTGAATCAAGATTCAAAAGGATTTCACCATTAATTGATTCCTTTTTCAAGCCAAAGGCTCCAAACATTCCAGTTTCTTCATCTACAGTAATCAATGCTTCGAGTGGACCATGTTTCAATGTATTATCCTCCAGTACAGCCATGATTGCAGCAACGCCCATTCCATTGTCCGCACCTAGTGTAGTTCCTTTTGCTTTTACCCAATCTCCATCTATATAAGTTTCAATAGGATCTTTCTCAAAATCGTGTACTGTATCGTTATTCTTCTGAGGAACCATATCCATGTGCGCTTGAAGAATAACACCTTTGCGATTTTCCATACCCGGGGTAGCCGGCTTTCTTATAATGACATTTCCAACCTCATCGGTAAACGATTCCAGATTTAAACTCTTTCCGAAGTTTAATAAAAATTCTGTAATAGGCTTCATAAATCCAGAAGGACGAGGCACTCTTGTTAATGAGTAGAAATTCTTCCATACTGCTTCGGGAGCCAATGATTGAATTGTTTTCATATAATTTTATTTTTTATTTGTGAACGGCAAAGCCGCTAATCCATATATTCCTAACAAAACTAATAATAAAGTTTGTATTCCATGCTTAATTAAAGCAAATATTCCTGCATTTGTAGGATCAACTCCATAAAGAACCATCATTGAAATTATTGCAAAGTGCCACGGACCTGCACCATTAGGAGTAGGAACAACTACTGCTACACTTCCAGCAGCAAATAACACCAATCCAGCCATTACACCTAAGTTCGAAGAAAAGTCGAAGCAGTAGAATGTTAGATAGAATTCCATAAAATAGCTAAACCAGATAAGGAAAGTATATAGAATAAAAAGAGGCATATTCTTTACATGCTTCAAGGTTAAAATTCCTTCCCACACATTCAATGCTATACCTTTCACTTTCTCAAAAAATGAGAGTAGCTTCATTAAATGATAAAGCAAGACGATAACACCAATAACACAGAGCAGTATAATATAAAATTTAGGTGTAGTAAACAAAAGCTCTATTGAATCTAAATTTGTTCCTGTTTGAGCAAAGAAGCTTTTAAAGATACCAAGTTGAAAGACTAAAGTCATTCCTGTTATAGCCACAACCATTATTGTGTCTATTAATCGTTCTGTAACAACCGTGCCCAAAGATTTAGAAAAAGATATACCATCATACTTGGTAAGAATAGTACATCTGGATACTTCTCCTACACGTGGCAAAACCAAATTGGCAGCATACGATATAAAAATTGCATTTACACAGTTACTCGATTTTGGATATGCTTCGAGCGGCTCCAATGTTTGTTTCCATCTCCAACCACGAAAAACATGGCTTAAGATACCAAAGACCAGTGAAACTAACATCCACCAATAATTCATCTCATGCAAAAGAACATGGCCAACTTTCGAGAAATCAAAATCCCGATAGACCCAGACTAAGATAAAACCGCCTAAGACTATAGGTAAAGCGATTTGAATTGTCTTTTTTACTATATTTTTAAACGCAGGTGTTCCCAAAATTATAAATAAATGGATTATTATTAATACCTTTGCAAGCTGCAAAGATAATAGGTTATATCTAAAAGAGCGAACGAATAAACAATAAAATTAACAGAATGAGAGCAGTAAAACCAAAGAAATTCCTCGGGCAACATTTCCTGAAAGATTTAAAGATAGCTCAAGATATTGCAGATACGGTAGATGCCGTACCTGAACTTCCGGTATTAGAAGTGGGACCGGGTATGGGAGTTCTCACTCAGTTTTTAGTTAATAAGCAACGACTTGTTAAAGTTGTAGAAGTTGACTTCGAATCTGTAGCATACCTTCGTGAAGAATTTCCTTCTCTGGAAGATCATATTATTGAAGATGATTTTCTGAAGATGAATCTTGAAAGAGTATTTGAGGGAAAACCATTTGTGTTGACTGGTAACTATCCATATAACATATCAAGTCAGATATTCTTTAAAATGCTTGATAACAAGAACCTTATTCCTTGTTGTACGGGAATGATTCAAAAAGAGGTTGCCGAAAGAATTGCTGCAGGCCCAGGTAGTAAAACTTATGGTATTCTAAGTGTGCTTATACAAGCATGGTATAATGTAGAATACTTATTTACTGTTAGCGAAAAAGTGTTCAACCCTCCTCCCAAAGTAAAAAGTGCAGTAATCCGGATGACTCGTAATGAGGCTCAGGAACTTGGTTGTGATGAGAAACTGTTTAAGCTGGTAGTGAAAACAACATTTAATCAGCGCAGAAAAACTTTAAGAAACTCAATAAAACCAATATTAGGAAAAGATTGTCCGCTTTGCGAAGATGTTCTATTTAATAAGCGTCCCGAACAACTTTCTGTAGCCGAATTTATCAGTTTAACAAACAATGTTGAAAAAGCATTGGCTGAACAAAAAAGTAGAGTTAGTGAATAAAACACATTTTTACTAGTTCTAGTCATGGATGAAAAATATATCGAAAATGTAAAGGAACTCATAGAGCTGAAAGACTCGGATAAGGTTAAGGAGCTTCTATCCGATCTCCACCCAGCCGATATAGCAGAACTATGCAATGAACTTAGTCCTGAAGATGCACGCTTTGTCTATCTTTTACTAGATAATGAAACCGCCGCTGATGTCCTTGTTGAAATGGACGAAGATGTGCGGAAAGACTTTCTGGAAATACTTCCATCCGAAACTATTGCCAAACGTTTCGTTGACTACATGGATACCGATGATGCGGTAGACTTGATTCGTGAAATGGATGAGGAAAAACAGGAAGAAATCATCTCTCATATAGAAGATATTGAGCAAGCCGGTGATATTGTTGATCTGCTAAAATATGATGAAGATACAGCCGGTGGGCTAATGGGTACAGAAATGGTTATCGTAAACGAAAACTGGAGTATGCCCGAATGTTTGAAAGAGATGCGTCAGCAAGCAGAAGAAATGGATGAGATATACTACGTATATGTAGTAGACGACGATGAACGACTGCGCGGAGTATTCCCTCTTAAGAAGATGATAACCAGTCCATCTGTTTCAAAGGTTAAGCACGTGATGAAGAAAGATCCTATTTCTGTTCATGTGAATACATCTATTGAAGAGGTTGTTCAAACCATTGAAAAATATGACCTCGTAGCTGTTCCTGTGGTTGATAGCATCGGACGTTTAGTTGGGCGAATCACGGTTGATGACGTAATGGACGAAGTACGTGAACAAGCCGAAAGAGACTATCAATTAGCATCCGGTCTTTCTCAGGATGTTGAAACAGATGATAATGTTGCACGGCAAACTACTGCCCGACTTCCCTGGCTACTTATCGGCATGATAGGTGGTATTGGAAATTCAATGATATTAGGAAATTTTGGAGAAACTTTTGCTGCACATCCCGAAATGGCACTTTATATTCCATTAATTGGTGGAACAGGTGGAAATGTAGGAACGCAGTCATCTGCTATCGTTGTACAAGGTATTGCAAATAATTCATTGGATGTTGAAAAGACCTTCAAACAAGTCGCGAAAGAATCTGTTGTGGCATTAATCAACGCCACAATCATTTCACTGTTAGTGTATATCTATAATTTTATTCGTTTCGGCGGAGCTGCAACAGTTACTTATTCAGTATCGATCAGCTTATTTGCAGTTGTAATGTTTGCATCTATTTTTGGCACACTAGTCCCAATGACACTAGAGAAATTAAAGATAGATCCGGCTATTGCAACCGGTCCTTTTATATCTATCACAAATGATATTATCGGTATGTTACTTTATATGAGCATAACCGTTCTATTATCATAAAATTGATCTGATATTCTACGAATGTAAGATTTTAGAATAAAAAATATGCCCAAACATTAGAAAATGAAGAAATTATTTTATTAATTTGTGAATTAATGTAATAAAGGGACTAAATCCTATACCTAAAAACGATTGAACAAATGATGGACACTCAGGACACTAATCTACCTTTAGAAGAAGGAAAATTAGAAGAAGAAAAGAATGTTCCCGAGGTTTCTGAGGTTGTTACCGAAGAAACTCCAGAGGAAACTACAGAAGTAAACATGTCGGCGGCTGCTAACTTGCAGTCAAAACTGGAAGTAATTGAAAGACTAAAGGAACTTTCTGCAAATGCTGAAAGCACTCACAAGCAAGAGTTAGACTCCCTTAAACAGACTTTCTACAAACTCCACAAGATTGAACAAGAATCAGCAAAAAAGAAATTTATAGAAGAAGGCGGCACAGAAGAATCATTTGTTCCTGCAGCAGACAACGACGAAGCTGAATTTAAATCTATAATGACCGCTATCAAAGAAAAGAGAAGCACATTTAACGCTGAACTGGAAAAACAAAAAGAAGAAAACCTACAGACTAAATTAGGTATTATTGAGAAGCTTAAAGAGCTAGTCAATTATCCTGAAGATGTAAACAAAGCATACAATGATTTCAAGAAACTTCAGCAAGAGTGGAACGAAATTAAATTAGTACCTCAAGCTAAAGTTAACGAACTTTGGAAAAATTATCAGGTATACGTTGAGAAATTCTACGATATAATTAAGATTAATAATGAATTCAGAGATTACGACTTCAAAAAGAATCTTGAAATTAAAACAAAACTTTGTGAAGCTGCAGAAAGATTAGCTAATGAAGCGGATGTTGTTTCTGCATTTCACCAATTACAAAAGCTACATCAGGAATTTCGCGATACAGGTCCTGTTGCTAAGGAACTTCGCGACGAAATATGGGCACGATTCAAAAATGCTTCTACTGAAGTAAATCGTCGCCACCAACAACATTTTGAAGCATTAAAGGAAGTAGAACAACGAAACCTGGATGAAAAAACTGTTATTTGCGAAATCGTTGAAGCCACAGAATATAATGAATTAAACTCTTTCAATGCCTGGGAAAAGAAGACTCAGGAAATCATTGCGCTGCAAAACAAATGGAAAACTATCGGTTTTGCTCCACAGAAAATGAACGTTAAGATCTTCGAAAGATTCCGTGCAGCTTGCGACGACTTCTTTAAAAAGAAAGGTGAATTCTTCAAGAAGATTAAAGAAGAAATGAACGAAAATCTGGAAAAGAAGAAAGCGCTATGTGAAAAAGTTGAAGCTCTTAAAGATAGTACTGACTGGAAAGAAACTTCAGATATTCTCACTAAACTTCAGAAAGAATGGAAAACTATTGGTCCTGTATCTAAAAAATATTCAGATCCAATCTGGAAACGTTTTATTGAAGCTTGCGATTATTTCTTTGAACAGAAAAATAAGGCAACATCTTCTCTACATTCTATTGAGGTTGAAAACTTGCAAAAGAAGAAAGCACTTATTGAGAAATTGACAACAATCGACGAAAGCCTGGAAGCTAGCGAAGCAAGTAATCTTGTTCGTGAAACTATTAAGGAATGGAATGCAATTGGTCATGTTCCTTTTAAAGAAAAGGATAAGCTTTATAAGCAGTTCCATGATTTAGTTGATAAACAATTCGATCGTTTAAATGTAAGTGCTACAAACAGAAAGCTGAATAATTTTAAAACAAATATCAGTAACGTAGCGGGACAAGGTGAAAAGGGCGGTGCTCAAACTCTTTATCGTGAACGCGAAAAACTGGTTCGTGCTTACGAATCAATGAAGAACGAAATAAAGACTTACGAAAACAATCTTGGATTCCTGACTTCTTCTTCAAAGAAAGGTAATAGTCTGGTTACAGAATTGAATAGAAAAGTTGAGAAATTAAAGTCCGATCTTGAACTTACATTAGAAAAAATCAAAGTTATTGATCAGTCTACTAAATAGATTAATAATCTTACAATAAATACCGAAAGAGCCTTTTAACGAAGGCTCTTTTTTTTGCTTAAAATTTCACTCTATTGCTTTTTTAGAAAGAAAGATGCTAAACATTTATTTCCCAGACATAAACAGACCTATCAGCATTGTTTATATCTAAAACACATTACTCTCGGAAATTTATTATTTGCAAAATTGATCTAGCAATCTAGCAGTTGACATTTAATGCGTTGTAAATAAGAAAAATAGAAGTGCTAGATCAACCAAATTTGATCTAGCAGTGATCTAGCAATCTAGCACTTTGTCTCAAGCTTAAGCTTTCTTATTTTTGAATAAACATATTATTGTACCATACTCATAATCAAAATTTAAACTTGCTAATTGAGCTAAAATTCTCGATATGAAACAAATTATATAGTCCCAATACATTTTTAATTTGCAGCTCAAGTTATTATAAAGTATAACGAGACTTCATTTTACCTCCCACAACATTTCTATTTTTTCAGGAATAATGTTTTTAAATTCTTGTACAAAAGAATGCATTCTTCTGTACAGAACAATTAATTCTTTTGTACAGAAGAAAGATATCTTTTGTACAAGAGTTCAAAAATGAACCGAATAGTATTCTAAATGCTAAACCGGAGTTCTGTGTACAACACACTTAAGTTTCAATTACGCACGGCAGGCTAATAAGAAAAATGCGGTAATAATCCGTTGATTATTACCGCATCTCCATTTTTGTTGGGCTATAAGGATTCGAACCTTAAAAGTCAGATCCAGAAACTGAAGTGTTACCATTACACCATAGCCCAATTTCTCAATTGCGATGCAAAGATAGGAATTCTTTGAGAAATATGAAACACTTTAGCCACTTTTTTTGTTTAAAATTTCAGAGAGAAATAAAAATCTGGAAGGTTTTTATCTAAAAAAATACAAAAACAAGAGAGATTTTCACTTTTACTTTCGCCGATACAATAAAACGGCGTATATTTGTAAATTATTGTTTTACAGATAAACTAAAATCAGATTATTATTAATCTTTCATAGAAAATAAATGAGCGAAACAGAAGTATTAGTACAGAAAATAGTAGAAGGAATTCAGGAGAAAAAAGGATATAAAATAGTAGTAGCAGATCTGACGAAGATCGGCGATACGATATGCAAATATTTCGTTATATGCCAAGGTAATTCACCTAGTCATGTTAGCGCAATCACAGACGAAGTCAGAGAATTCGTAAGAAAGAATACAGACATAAAGCCAATAGGTACCGATGGATTGAATAATTGCGAGTGGGTTGCAATGGACTACTCGGACGTAATGGTTCACATATTCTTACCAGAAATACGAGAATATTATAACCTTGAACATCTTTGGGCCGATGCTAAATTAAAAGCTATACCAGATCTTGACTAATTTTAGAACAGATGAGTAACAACAAAAAACAAAATAACAAAATGAACATGCCGAAGTTCAGCCTTAACTGGATGTATGCAATTATAGCCATGATGCTAATCGGGCTATATCTCTCGAGTGAGGGAGGTTCGATGACAAAGCCAATCAGTTATAGTGAGTTTCAACAGTATGTCCGCAATGGATATGCTTCTAAAGTTGTGACTTACAATGATAATACTGTTGAACTTTATATCAAACCGGAGCGTATAAAAGACGTATTCAAACAGGATGCCTCAAAAGTTGGCACGTCTCCTGTGGTTACATCAAGAGTTCCATCCAACGAGTCTGTAAGCAGATTCCTGGAAAAGGAAAAAGACGAAGCTCGTTTCCAGGGAAAAGAAGAATATGCTGAGAAAAAAGACTATATAAGTGCTTTTTTATTAAACATATTACCTTTTGTTCTGCTCATCGGAGTGTGGCTTTTCTTTATGCGCAAAATGGGTAGCGGAGGTGGTTCTGGTTCTAACGTCTTCAGCGTTGGAAAATCAAAAGCACAACTTTTTGAAAAAGGAGGATCGGTTAAAGTCACCTTTAAGGATGTGGCCGGATTGGCTGAAGCAAAACAGGAAGTTGAAGAAATTGTAGAATTCCTTAGAAACCCACAAAAATATACTGAATTAGGAGGAAAAATTCCTAAAGGAGCATTACTTGTAGGCCCTCCGGGAACAGGTAAAACATTACTTGCCAAGGCTGTAGCCGGCGAGGCTGATGTACCATTCTTCTCTCTTTCGGGTTCCGACTTCGTAGAAATGTTCGTAGGTGTTGGTGCTTCACGTGTAAGAGACTTGTTTAAACAAGCTAAAGAAAAATCTCCTTGTATTATTTTCATCGATGAAATTGATGCAGTAGGACGAGCACGTGGAAAGAACCCAAGCATGGGTGGTAACGACGAACGCGAAAACACATTGAACCAGTTACTCACCGAAATGGATGGTTTTGGAACAAACAGCGGTATTATTATTCTGGCTGCTACCAACCGTGCGGACATACTTGACAAGGCTCTACTTCGTGCAGGACGTTTTGACCGTCAGATACATGTAGATTTGCCCGACTTGAATGAAAGAAAAGAAGTATTCGGAGTTCATTTACGTCCAATTAAAATAGATGAAACAGTAGATGTTGATCTTTTGGCTCGTCAAACACCTGGTTTCTCAGGTGCCGATATTGCAAATGTCTGCAACGAAGCTGCATTGATAGCTGCCCGTCATGGAAAAACATTTGTAGGAAAACAAGATTTTCTGGATGCTGTTGACAGAATTATCGGTGGTTTGGAAAAGAAAAGCAAGATTATGACTGTGGAGGAACGAAAAACAATCGCACTCCACGAAGCCGGACACGCAAGTCTTTCATGGTTGCTTGAACATGCAAATCCATTGATTAAGGTTACTATCGTTCCTCGCGGACGAGCATTGGGTGCTGCGTGGTATTTGCCTGAAGAAAGACAGATTACTACCAAAGAACAAATGCAGGATGAGATGTGTGCAACCCTTGGAGGACGCGCAGCCGAAGAATTATTCGTAGGTCATATTTCTACAGGAGCAATGAACGATTTGGAACGTGTAACCAAGCAGGCGTATGGAATGATTGCTTATCTGGGTATGAGTGATAAACTCCCTAACCTTTGCTACTATAATAACGAAGAATATTCTTTCAACAAGCCATATAGCGATAAAACAGCCGAAATGATTGATGAAGAAGCTAAGCTTTTAATCAATGGTCAGTATGACAGAGCAAAAAGGATTCTTTCAGAACATAAAGAGCAACACAATGCTTTGGCTAATTTATTGATAGAAAAAGAAGTTATTTTTGCTGAAGACGTAGAGCGCATTTTCGGAAAGCGTCCATGGACTTCTCGCTCTGCCGAAATCATGGCAACAGAGAAATCAGCAGAAGAACAAGCTGAGATAGCGAAAAAGGATTCTTCTTTAGAGAAAGAACCTGAAACAAATCTAAATCCTTCTAAAACAGAAGCAAACCTTCCCGGGCAATCAGACGGAGAAGATAATACAATGAATTAATAGAAGAATGATAAAAAATAACTTTATCCAACGTACAGTTACAGGAGCATTGATAGTTGCAGTGCTCGTGTGCTGTATCGTTATTAGCCCTATATCTTTTGCAATACTATTTGCTATTATATCAGCACTTGCTGTACACGAATTCAGCAATCTGGTTAATAACAATGAGAATGTAAGCACAAACGTAGTTATTAATATATTAGGAGGTGTATACCTCTTTTTTGCTTTTCTGGGGTTCTGTATGAATCTCTCCGGTTCTCAGATTTTTATTCCTTATCTTTTTCTGATAATATACCTTATTATCAGTGAACTTTATCTCCAGAAGTCAAATCCTGTAAATAACATGGCATACTCAACGCTGACTCAGCTTTATATTGGATTGCCATTTGCTTTACTAAATGTTCTTGCTTTTCAGGTAGATAATACTGGAACCATAAGTTACAACTATGCTCTTCCATTATCCATATTCATCTTTATATGGCTAAATGACACTGGTGCATACTGTTTTGGAACTTTATTCGGCAAGCACAGATTATTCGAACGAATCTCTCCAAAGAAATCATGGGAAGGTTTTATTGGCGGAGCTGTTATCACATTGATAACTGGTTTTGTTTTAGGAAGATTCTTTCCATTCTTATCTTCTATTGAATGGGCCGGATTAGGTCTTGTAGTTTCTGTATTCGGAACCTGGGGAGACTTAGCAGAGTCAATGATAAAAAGACATATGGGTATAAAAGATTCCGGAACTTTTTTCCCAGGACATGGCGGAATACTGGATCGGTTTGACAGTTTATTAATTGCAGTTCCTGCAGCTGTTATATATCTTTATGTTATCACATTGTTTTAATTACAATAAACAATCATATATTAAAAAAAGGAAGTCAACAGCGACTTCCTTTTTTAATTTAAACATCCATATTTGCTTTCCACAAGCAATTCTTAGTTGATCCTTTCTTTCATTTTACCAGGTAAAGCAGCTATTGACTTATTAGTCTGAAGGTCTTTATAGTCAATAGTAATGACCTTTTCACCATTCACAGCCGAATTAATCCTGATTTTCAATCCTTTCTTGTCTGTATGGCCAACGCCCATATCTCCAAGGCTAAATGAAACAATACTATGTGCTACATAGTCTGTAACATCATTCATATCATTATAGCGATATTCAAGATGAATATATCCATCATCAGGATATTGTAACGTGGTATTCTTTACGAGGTTAACGCGATGCTTTAATGCACCGGGAATATTCATGTCAAACTCTACATTTAGATAATCACCACCTACCCACATATCTGTAATTCTTACAGGATCGTCTCCTATGCTATCTTTATTTTCTTCTGTAAGATTAATTATATTCTTAGTTAATATTACAGAATAATCATTCAGACGAACATAATGATCGAAACCATTCTGGGCATCACTTAACAGTGTAAAGTTTCCAATTATTCTTGTTCCATTTTCAAGATTCTTATATGGAACAAGAGTGGCTGCCGGCCATAACTTTTCTCCATTATCCAAAACGAAGGAAACATTACCAGCATCAACTTTTACTGTACCCAAAGCGATAGTGTAATTACCTAATGAATAACCATCATCATCATCAAGATCGCAAGATTGAAGGGTTGGAACTAAAACCAACACTAATAACAGTAGATAATAACTTAATTTTTTCATAACTCTAAATTTGTTTACTACATAGAATAAACAAAGCCGCAATCATTTTACTGCATTGCGGCTAATTAAATTATGCTTAAAAAAGTTTTTTAATATTCTGGTAATTATCTATCAGACTTACAGTTTACTTACGGCTTTTCAGTAATTCAACCATCTTAGTAGCGGTTTTCTTTGAGGCACCAGAAGGACCAAGAATTTTAATCATCCGGTCATATTCATCAAGCATTTGCTGACGCTTTACATTATCAAGTAATACAGCTTTTAATTCCGACTGCATATTATCAACAGTCATTGTATCTGCTACAAGTTCGCGAACAATCTCTTTCCCGGCAACAAGATTAACTAATGAAATAAACTTAACCTTCAAAATTTTCTTTTTAAGGAAAGAAATAACTTTGCCTAGTGGCGTATGATAACAAACGACCTGAGGTACACGAAACAAAGCAGTCTCAAGGGTCGCAGTTCCCGAGGTTACTAAAGCTGCAGATGAATGTTGAAGCAAACGATATGTCTGATCAAAAACAATTTTCACCTTTACTCCCTGAATATATTTCTGGTAATAATCTGAAGAAATGCCCGGAGCACCTGCCAATACTAACTGATAACCTGAAAACTTAGAAGCAGCTTTCAACATATCAGGCAAATTATCTTTTATTTCCTGCTTTCTGCTACCTGCCAGCAATGCAATAATTGGTTTTTCGGCCAGTTCATTTTCAGCAGTAAAAGAAGTAAAATCCTCCGGATGATTTGCACGAAAAGTCTCAACCGCATCAACAGTTGGATTACCTACATAATGTATGGGATATTGGTGTCCATGGAAGAAATCAACTTCAAAAGGAAGAATTGAAAACAGTTCATCAACATACTTCTTTATATCTTTTATGCGATATTCTTTCCATGCCCATATTTTGGGAGAAATGTAATAGTAAACCGGAATTCTTGTCTGTGTTTTCACAAACTTTGCAATAGACAGATTAAATCCGGGATAATCAACCAATATTACCACATCTGGTGCATAAGAAATAATATCTTCCTTGCACAATTTCATATTGGCAAAAATAGTGCGCAAATGCAGAAGTACAGGAATAAAACCCATGTATGCCAAATCTTTATAATGCTTCACACGTGTTCCTCCCTGAGCAGACATTAAATCCCCGCCAAAGAAACGAAACTCAGCATTCGTATCTTCTTGTTTTAATTCACGCATCAAATTAGAAGCATGTAAATCTCCAGAAGCCTCACCTACAATTAAATAATATTTCATTCTTATCTTTTATAAGTTCCAGGCCTTCAGCTGATCCATAACCTCATAAGCTGTCACATCAACTTTTGTAGGAGTAATTGCTGCATAATCGTGATTTAGCGCCCAATTATCTGTATCTTCCTCATCCGGCTCATGATTTTCAAAATCGCCAGTCAACCAGAAATATTCACTTCCATTAGGATGGCTTCTACGCGCCCATTCGTGTGTCCATTGTCCTACTGTTTGACGGCATATTTTCACTCCTTTAATTTCAGGACATAACGGAAAATTCACATTCAGACAAATTCCTTTTGGCAAACCATTATCTATCACTTTCTGAGTTATACTTCGAATAATATCAGCTGTTGGTTCAAAATCAGCATCATGGTTATGATCGCAGATAGAGAAACCTATCGAAGGAACTCCACTAAGACAACCTTCTATTACTACTCCCATTGTTCCGGAATAGTGAACATTCACTGCAGCATTATCTCCGTGATTAATACCACCTATTACCAAATCGGGTTGTCTATCTAAAACTGCATATTTAGCCAATTTTATGCAATCGGCCGGAGTACCAGAACATTTATAAACTGCAAGTCCTGGCTCCTTTTTCATTAATGTATATTTCACAGGACGATCAGCTGTAATGGCACAAGCCATTCCAGAGCGTGGTGAATCCGGAGCCATTACAACAATGTCCCCTAAAGGACGAACATACTTAACTAATTCGTTGATTCCTTTTGCCATAAACCCATCGTCGTTAGAGATGAGTATTAGCGGTCTCTCGTTTTCCATCCGTAAAATGTTCTTTTATTAAATTATTTAGCACAAAAGTAGAGAAAAAACAATGATAAACAAAAGAAAGGGCATAAAAGCATTAGAGAGAAATAGTCTCATTTTTAAGGACATTATCAAATCATATTGTACAAAAGAGCTAATATTCCTGGATAACATTAAGCAAGATTTTGTACAGAAGATTAAAAACATAAATCGAGTTAAATAATCTTCTCTTATCATACCCTCAGTAGTTTACAAATCTTAATGTTATGCAAGCCGGTTTAAAAAATGAAAGTTTATTAAATGGAAATGTATATATTTGCAGGATAAAGACAAATATCTTTTTTAGTATCTGTATGCTCACTGTCTGATAGTTATTAACAAAAGAGGTAACTTATCAACAGATTTTGCAATGTTTTCCTTTTTTAGTAGGTGCTCTAAGTTTTTATTACTTATTTCGCCTCAACAAATTAAAAGTAGTATGGGAAAAATTATCGCTTTAGCCAATCAAAAAGGTGGCGTCGGAAAAACAACGACAACCATCAATCTTGCAGCGTCTCTTGCAACGTTGGAGAAAAAGGTTCTTGTTGTTGATGCCGACCCTCAAGCTAATGCTTCCTCCGGCTTAGGAGTAGATCTTAAAGAAGTTGAATGCAGTATTTACGAATGCATAATAAACAACGAAGAAACGAAGGAAGCAATATACACGACAGATATCGACGGACTCGATATTATTCCGTCACATATTGATTTAGTTGGTGCGGAAATTGAAATGCTTAATCTCCCCGATCGAGAGAGAGTACTGAAAAAGATATTAACCCCAATGAAAGCAGAATATGACTATATACTTATAGACTGCTCTCCTTCTCTAGGACTGATAACTGTAAATGCTCTCACTGCTGCTGATTCGGTTATCATCCCTGTGCAATGCGAATATTTTGCATTGGAAGGAATCAGTAAACTGCTGAATACCATTAAAATTATAAAATCCAAACTAAATCCGGAACTGGAAATAGAAGGATTCTTGCTCACCATGTTTGACTCTCGCCTGAGACTTGCGAACCAAATCTATGATGAAGTGAAAAGACATTTTCAGGAATTGGTATTTAAAACGGTGGTGCAGCGTAATGTAAAACTAAGTGAAGCTCCAAGTCATGGGCTCCCAGTCATCCTTTACGATGCTGATTCTACTGGTTCAAAGAATCACCTGGCATTGGCACAGGAAATTATTAAACGAAATAGTAAGTAAGATAAGACATGGCAGTACACAAAAAATTTGCTTTAGGAAGAGGATTAGATGCCTTGATTTCAATGGATGAAGTAAAGACTGAAGGCTCATCTTCCATTAATGAAATAGAATTATCCAAAATATCGGTCAATCCATCTCAACCACGTCGCGAATTTGACCAGACAGCTCTTGAAGAGCTGGCAGACTCTATTAAAGAAATTGGTATTATTCAACCAATAACACTGAGAAAAATATCAGATGATTCTTATCAGATTATTGCTGGTGAGCGTCGATACAGAGCTTCTCAGTTAGCCGGACTTCAAACAATCACAGCATACATCCGTACAGCGGATGATGAGAATGTAATGGAAATGGCTCTGATTGAGAATATTCAAAGAGAAGACTTGAATTCTCTTGAGATAGCACTTGCTTATCAGCACTTAATTGAACAATACAATTTGACTCAGGAAAGACTCAGTGAGCGTGTTGGTAAAAAGAGAACTACTATAGCCAACTATCTTCGTCTATTAAAACTTCCTGCTCAAATACAGGTGGCTTTACAAAACAAGACTATTGATATGGGACATGCAAGGGCTTTGATTACCCTTAATGATCCAAAACTTCAAGTTAAAGTTTATGAAGAAATTCTTCAGCATTCTTATTCAGTTCGTAAAGTTGAAGAAATTGTAAAGGCACTTAATCAAGGAGAAACGATAAAAAGCGGAAAGAAAACCTTAGCAACTAAAGGTAATAAATTGCCTGAAGAGTATAATATCCTGAAAAAACATCTATCAGGATTCTTCAACGCAAAAGTACAACTATCTTGTACAGCCAAAGGTAAAGGCAAGATTAGCATTCCATTTAGTAATGAAGAAGACCTTGAAAGAATCATGGAAATCTTCGATAGCATTAAGAATAAATAAACAATTGACAGTTAATAAATTGACATACCGTATACTTATAACCCTGTTACTCTGTGCAATTCAGGTAACAGGGATTGATCTGTATGCACAACAGACTATTACTAAGGCAGACAGCACCATAAATATTCCTCAGGCCAGAAAACATCGGCAAGATGTTAGTTCTCCTAAAAAAGATATTTCAACTGCTGACAGCCTTGAACTGATAAACAAAAAGAACATATCTGATATTAATTCTCCTTTAAAGTTAGATCAATCTCAGATGTCAACTGATTCCATGTCAGTTCTAAAAAAGCCATTATTTATACCTAATTCAACAAAAGCAACCTGGTTAGCGGCTGTATTTCCCGGCGGAGGACAAATATATAACCGTAAATACTGGAAGCTGCCCATTATCTATGGAGGATTTGTTGCTTGTACATATGCTTTAAGCTGGAATAATAAATACTATAAAGATTATTCACAAGCCTATCAAGACATAATGGACAATGATGACAAGACAACCAGTTATCTGAATTTTCTTTCTCCAGGCTATGATGTTGAAGCAAAAAAGGATTGGCTTAAAACAGTCTTTAAGAATAAAAAAGATTCCTATAGAAGATACCGAGACTTAAGTATATTTGCCTTTATCGGAGTGTATTTAGTTTCTATTATAGATGCTTATGTGGATGCAGAGTTATCTAACTTTGATATAACACCTGACATCGGTTTACAAATCAACCCGACAGTGATAAACAATAATCACTCAGCAAAAAACACTCTCGGTGTGCAATGCAGTATTAAATTCTAAAAAAAAGACATGAAGAAATTTTTCCTAATCCTTTCTATCCTATTTGTAAGTTATACATCGGTAAATGCTCAAAGTATCAACGTGACAGTCCACCAAAACGGAACTACTCGCGAAGAGACAATAGGTTTACCTCAAAGCATGACATACGATGTAGATAGTTTACTTAATGAATGGCATTCAAAGAACTCTCTATCATTGAGCAATGACTGCCTGACAAAGGATGAGAATCCTACATTCCCGGACTCTGTATATATAGACAGATTATCTCGCATTCCTGCTGTTATGGAATTAACTTATAACGATGTTGTACGGAAATTCATTGAAATGTACTCCGGTAAACTTCGTAAGCAGGTTTCTTATATGCTTGGAGCATCAAACTTTTATATGCCAATTTTTGAAGAAGCGCTCGACGCATATAATATTCCTCAGGAATTGAAATACCTTCCTATCATTGAATCGGCTCTTAATCCTAAGGCTGTTTCACCTGTTGGTGCAGCCGGACTTTGGCAATTTATGATTGGAACAGGAAAGCTATATGGATTAGAGACCAATAGTATTATTGACGAGCGTAGAGACCCAATCAAAGCTAGCTGGGCAGCAGCACGATATCTGAAAGACTTATATACAATATACAAAGACTGGAATCTTGTTATTGCTGCTTACAATTGTGGAGCCGGAAATATAAACAAAGCAATCAGACGTGCAAACGGAGCAAGAGATTACTGGGCTATTTACAATTACCTACCACAAGAAACCAGAGGATATGTTCCTGCTTTTATTGCAGCAAATTATGTTATGACATATTATTGTGATCATAACATTTGTCCAATGGAAGCTGATATTGATCAGAACACAGACACTGTAGTAGTTAGTAAACAACTTCACTTCGAGCAAATTGCAGATATTTGTGGTGTGAACATTGATCAGATAAGAAGTCTTAATCCACAATATAAAATAGATGTTATTCCTGGAAATGCAGAAGCATGTACACTTCGTCTTCCCAGAAACTATATCAATACATTTATTGACAGACAAGATACTATTTACGCATATCGCGCTGAAGAATTGTTTAGCAACAGACCAACAGTTTCTCCTACAGAAGAAGTTGCAGAAGAAAAACCGGTTGTTCAAAAGCACAGTCGTCATAGTAAGAAAGCAAGAATCACTTCTCATAAAGTGAAAAGCGGACAAACTCTTTCTGATATAGCAGATAAATATGGCGTAACAGTAAAACAACTTAAAAAATGGAATGGATTGAAAGGCACTAATATCAGAGCTGGAAAGAAACTGAAAATCCGTAAATAAAAAACATATAGTTCATTAGTTAAATTGCTTGTTAGCTAGGGAATTTTGTTTATTTTTGCAAGACCCACAAAAGAGAAGAATAAACAATGGATATAGATAAAAACGAGCATTTAACTGATGAGGAGATGATTGAACAAGGGTTCCAGGAACTTTTGAATGATTATCTAGCTACCAGACATCGCAAACGTGTTGAAATCATCACGAAAGCCTTTAATTTTGCTAATCAGGCTCACAAGGGAATCAAGCGTTTATCTGGTGAGCCATATATAATGCACCCTATTGAAGTGGCAAGAATTGTTTGCAACGAAATAGGATTAGGCTCAACATCCATTTGTTCGGCTTTACTTCATGACGTTGTAGAAGATACAGATTACACGGTTGAAGATATAGAAAACATTTTTGGACCAAAGATTGCTCAGATTGTAAGCGGATTAACTAAGATATCTGGTGGTATATTTGGCGAGCATGCTTCCGCTCAGGCAGAAAACTTCAAGAAATTGTTGCTGACTATGTCTGACGATATCCGTGTTATTCTTATAAAAATTGCAGACCGTCTTCATAACATGCGAACATTGGGATCTCAGCCTCCCAACAAGCAATATAAAATTACCGGAGAAACGTTATATATTTATGCTCCACTGGCAAACCGATTGGGGCTAAATAAAATAAAGACTGAACTGGAGAACCTCAGTTTTAAGTACGAACATCCGGAAATTTATAACGAAATACAAGGAAAACTTAAGGCTACAGAAGCTCATCGTGACGAAGTTTTCAAGAATTTCACAGCTCCCATCCGTGCTCAATTGGACAAAATGGGACTGAAATATGAGATTATTGCGAGAGTTAAATCTATTTATTCCATCTGGAATAAAATGCAAACCAAGCATCTCCCTTTTGAAGAAATCTATGATTTGCTTGCTGTCCGCATTATTTTCACTCCGAAGAATGAAGAGGAAGAGCTTAATGAATGCTTTAATATTTATGTCTCTATCTCCAAAATATACAGACCTCACCCCGACCGACTAAGAGATTGGGTAAGCCATCCTAAAGCTAATGGCTATCAGGCACTTCACGTTACCCTCATGGGAAGCAACGGGCAGTGGATTGAAGTACAAATTCGAAGCGACCGGATGAATGAAGTTGCCGAACAAGGGTTCGCAGCTCACTGGAAATACAAAGAAGGAGGCGGAAGTGAAGATGAAGGCGAATTGGAAAAATGGCTCGGAACAATCAAAGAGATTCTTGACGATCCACAACCTGATGCCATTGATTTTCTTGATACTATTAAGCTGAATCTATTTGCTTCTGAGATATTCGTGTTCACTCCTAAAGGAGAAATTAAAACAATGCCTCAAAACTCCACAGCGCTTGATTTTGCCTTTTCAATACATACCTATCTTGGTAGTCACTGTATCGGAGCAAAAGTAAATCATAAGCTAGTTCCACTGAGCCATAAGCTGGAAAGCGGAGACCAGGTAGAAATCCTCACATCGCGTTCGCAGAAGGTTAAACCTGAATGGGAGACTTTTGTAACAACAGCCAAGGCAAAAGCTAAAATATCGGCGATTCTTAAGAAAGAGCAGAGGAATGCTCAGAAAGATGGCGAAGCTATAATGCTAGAGTTCTTCAAGAATGAAGAGATTCGTCCTGAATCAGCAAATATTGATAAACTGTGTAAACTGCACAACTCTGCCAACAAAGAAGAATTTCTGGCCAATCTTGGAAATAATGTTTTTGTTTTAGGTGAAGCAGACAAGAATGTTCTGAATGAAAAACAAAGTACAAACTGGAAGAAATACTTAAAATTCTCTTTCGGAACAAGCAAAGATCAGAAAGAGAAACCGGAAGAAAAACAGCCTATTGAGGCGATAGACAAAAAGAAAATCTTAACGCTTACAGAGGATACTATACAAAAAAGCTATAAAATAGCTGGATGCTGTAAACCTATTCCGGGAGATGACGTACTTGGATATATGGACGAAAATAACGATATCATTATTCATAAGCGTCAATGCCCTATAGCCAATAAACTTAAAAGCAGTTTTGGCAATCGTATAATTGCTGCAAACTGGGACACTCACAAAACTCTATACTTCCCAATATTCCTTTATGTAAAAGGCTTCGATTCTGTTGGCCTGCTTAATCAGGTAACTGAAGTTATTTCACGACAGCTAAATGTAAATATTCAAAGAGTTAATATAGAAGCTAATGATGGAATCTTTGAAGGAAGAATAAAATTGTTCGTACATGACGTTGACGACGTGAAAACTATCTGCGATAATCTACGTAAGATTAAGGATGTAAAAGAGGTTAAGCGTATAGAAGAATAAATACCCATTTATAGTATTAGAATTAAAAAGGAGTTGAAGAGTCATTAAGACTCATCCAACTCCTTTTTAATATTTAGTAGTTCTTCTTTAATCTGATTTAAACGGGTAACTACTTCAAACGTTTTAATAGTCTGCTCTTTATTATCTTTTAGTTTCTGCCGGGCCCCGGGAAGAGTCATTCCTTTTTCTTTAACCAAATGATAGATCAACCTAATATTTTCCAGATCTTCTTTTCTGTATTGTCGGGTACCTTTAGCGTTCTTTTTTGGTTTAATAACCGGGAACTCCTTTTCCCAAAAACGCAACAAAGATTCGTTTACGTTAAACATCTCCGCAACCTCACCAATGGAGTAATACAATTTCAAATCTTTATTAGGATTATAAGCCATAATATCTAATTTTATCCATTATTTATTAAAAACAAACCCGAGATCACATCTAATAGAAATAGCTAAAAGCCAGCAAAAGTATGGAAGAGATTCTTTATTCAGGCAACAATTGTAGGGCCATAATGCTTTAAGTTGTGCACATCTTTCCATCTTTTATAAGTTTTTAATGGACCAGCCATCAATATTTTTGCGCAATAATAGGTACAAAAATAATAAAACGAGCTATCTTTGCAAATCATTTTTCGGAATATTAACTTGATAACTATATAATTGCTTATGTTGACAGCAAAAGAAATCAGAGAATCATTTAAAACTTTTTTCGAATCCAAAGGGCACCAGATTGTACCTTCAGCCCCAATGGTAATTAAAGATGACCCTACATTGATGTTTACCAATGCCGGGATGAATCAGTTTAAAGACATTATTTTGGGTAACCACCCAGCTAAGTATCACCGTGTAGCCGACTCACAAAAATGTTTACGCGTGAGTGGTAAGCACAATGACCTTGAAGAAGTTGGTCACGATACATATCACCACACCATGTTTGAGATGTTGGGTAACTGGTCTTTTGGCGATTACTTTAAGAAAGAAGCTATTGAATGGGCATGGGAATACCTGGTAACAGTTTTAAAACTCGATCCAAACCGTTTGTATGCCACAGTCTTTGAAGGAAATCCTGCCGAAGGATTGGAACGCGACAACGAAGCAGCTGCTATCTGGGGACAATTCTTACCAGAAGATCGTATTATAAACGGAAACCGTCACGATAACTTCTGGGAAATGGGCGATACAGGTCCTTGCGGTCCTTGTTCCGAAATCCACATTGACTTACGTTCTGAAGAAGAACGGAAAGCCGTTAGTGGTCTTTCACTGGTAAATCAGTCTCACCCACAGGTTATCGAAATATGGAACCTTGTGTTTATGCAGTTCAACCGCAAGGCTGACGGCAGTCTGGAAGGACTTCCAGCAAAAGTTATCGATACAGGTATGGGCTTTGAGCGTCTTTGTATGGCTCTTCAGGGAAAAACATCAAATTACGATACTGATGTATTCCAACCTATCTTGAAGGAAATTGCTAAAATGGCGGGAACTGAATATGGTGCCGATGCACAAAACGATATTGCAATGCGTGTTATTGCCGACCATATCCGTACTATTGCTTTCTCTATTACCGACGGACAATTGCCATCGAACGCAAAAGCCGGATACGTAATCAGAAGAATTCTGCGCCGCGCCGTTCGTTACGGATATACTTTCTTATGTCAGAAATCAGCCTTCATGTATAAGTTACTTCCTGTGCTTATCGACAATATGGGTGACGCTTATTCTGAATTGATTGCTCAGAAAGAGCTGATAGGAAAAGTTATCAAGGAAGAAGAAGAATCATTCCTTCGCACACTTGAAACCGGTATCCGCATGCTCGACAAGGCAATTGCCGATGTTAAAGCTGCAGGAAAGAACAGCATTGAAGGTAAAGATGCATTTACTCTATATGACACTTTCGGTTTCCCATTAGACCTTACCGAACTTATTCTGAGAGAAAACGGATTGACTGTTGATCTTGAAGGATTCAACGCTGAAATGCAGAAACAAAAAGAGCGTGCACGTAACGCTGCTGCTATTGAAACAGGCGACTGGATTACTCTGAAAGAAGGTTCTTCTGATTTCGTAGGTTACGATTATACTGAATACGAAGTAGAAATTCTTCGTTACCGCCAGATTAAACAAAAGAACCAGACTCTTTATCAGCTTGTTCTTGATCACACTCCTTTCTACGCAGAAAGCGGTGGCCAAGTGGGCGATACAGGTGTTATCGTTAGTGAGTTCGAAACTATTGAAGTTATTGCAACTAAAAAAGAAAACAATCTGGCCGTTCATATTACCAAACAACTTCCAAAGAATATGGAAGCTCCTATGATGGCTTGTGTTGATACAGATAAGAGAGCTGCCTGTGCAGCAAACCACTCTGCTACTCACCTTATCGACCAGGCTTTGCGCGAGGTTCTTGGAGAACATGTTGAGCAAAAGGGTTCTTTGGTTTCACCAGACTCTTTACGTTTCGACTTCTCTCACTTCCAGAAAGTAACCGACGAAGAAATTCGTCAGGTAGAACACCTGGTAAATGCAAGAATCCGCCAGAATATTCCTTTGAAAGAATATAGAAATATTCCTATTGCCGATGCAAAAGAACTAGGTGCAATTGCATTGTTCGGTGAAAAGTACGGCGATGAAGTTCGTGTTATTGCCTTTGGCTCATCTGTTGAGTTCTGTGGTGGTACACACGTGGCTGCTACCGGAAACATTGGTATGGTAAAAATCATTTCTGAAAGTTCGGTTGCTGCCGGAGTTAGAAGAATTGAAGCTTATACAGGTGCCAAGGTAGAAGAGTTGATGGATAATGTACAAGATACACTGAATGATATGAGAGCTTTATTCAATAATGTTCCTGATTTAGGTGTAGCAATCCGCAAATTCATTGAAGAAAATTCTGGATTAAAGAAGCAAGTGGACGATTTCATGAAAGAAAGACAAGCTAGCATCAAAGAAAGATTGCTCCAAAACGTACAAGAAATCAACGGAGTGAAGTTAATCAGATTTGTTACTCCGCTACCAGCTGAAGCTGCTAAGAATATTGCTTTCCAATTACGTGGTGAGATTACTGAAAACTTGCTTTTTGTAGCCGGAACTGAAGATGAAGATAAACCAATGCTTACCGTGATGATTTCTGACAACCTGGTTAATGGCGGATTAAACGCAGGCAAACTGGTTAAAGAAGCTGCCAAATTAATTCAAGGTGGCGGCGGTGGCCAGGCACACTTTGCAACTGCCGGTGGTAAGAACAAAGATGGTCTTAACGCAGCTGTTGATAAGATCGTGGAACTTGCCGGTTTGTAAATAACTGATTTTCGTTTATCATTAAAATTATACCCTAGAGCCTTTGCAAACATTTAGTTTGCAAAGGCTCTTTCTTTTCTATATTCTTTTTATTCTTTTTCTAATTCTTCGATCTCAGCTATTTCTTTATTAAGCTTTCTAAACCGCTCGTAAATTGAGTATTTGAAAGTATAATAAATCGATGAAATATAAACAAGCACAATCAATGCCAGCATCACAATTGATTCTGCAGTATATATTGGCTTCTGAATAAGCATAAGAAAGATCCCCAATATTGCAAAAGGCATAAGCATGTAACTTATTCGCGTTATTTTAATCTTGTATTTTTCCAGTTCTGCAATCTCTTTTTTTAGAGATAAGATGGCTCCGGAAAAATCAATTTTACGAATCAATAAGAAATATCTTATACCCCAAACATAATTAGTTACATATATCATTGCAAACAAACCAAGGCCAATATAAAAATTAGCGGTTAAACGAAATTGAATGTCCGTAACTAATAAAACCAAAAAAAGAATTATCGGGGAAAATAGACTGATTTCAGCCTTAATTTTAATCCAGTTAAATCGCTTTTCAGGTTTTGACATCAACATTCTTCTTAGTATCTCTTTATTCAAACGAATACTATCTGATATTTTTTTATCGTTTTCAATCCATAAACTTTGTAGTTCACTAAGTTCCATACTTCTTAAATTTTAGTAATAGCTAATTGCTTTATTTGTTCTTTAATACGACTAATTCGCGTGCCTACATTTGTTTTCGAAATACCCATAATTGTAGATATCTCATCATGTGAATTGCCGTCAAGATAGAGCAGTATAATGGCTTTATTAATCTCATTCAGTTCATCAATACAATCGTATAAAACTTCAGATTCTGATGAACTTTCGGGTTCTACAAGCCAAGGTAATATCTCTTCTTTTTTAAAATCGTTCAAGAAAATAAATAAAGAATCATTTTTCCTTTTCCGCTTGTAATTCATCGAGGTATTTAAAGCTACTCTATATATCCAGGTGGAAATTTTAGAATCACCTTTAAATTTATCAAATGATTTCCAAAGCTCAAGAACTATATCGTTTATCAAATCTTCTCTATCTTGAGAAGTATTTGTATATGCTCTCGAAACCTTAATTATTATTCCAGTATTTTCTTCGAGGACACCAAGAAATTGCTCACTTAGTTTATCTTTAGTCATTTATCATAATATTACTTTTAATTATTTTAAAACGGGTTATGTGCACATTTAATTGATTAGTAACACGGCACGCCAAAATATCACAGCAATTTATCAATTATTATTGCTCAATGCTTACGAATAAGCTTGATTAAGATCGTTTAAAAGTAAACAAATTATTCCTCAGCTATTGGTTGCTAACCCAACAATATTATTAGTTTCTCCACCTATATCATTATAGATTCCACTAAAATTATTAGTCGGCTTATCAAGGTGATTAAGCTAACTATTCGTGAAGTATTAGCTAAAACGTTTTGAAGGTTTTTAAATTTAGTCTAGGGGTTAACAAAATAATATCTAGAGCTAAAAATATAAAGGTCTACACCTTTTTACTTTTATCTCTACTATATTTATAAAACTATTGGAGAAAGAATGCATTAAGAAACAAGTAAGATTGCCTTAACTTATTCGAACGATCCATTAATAGAAACAGAAAGCCATACAATCTACCCTTTTATTCCACCTGATCCTTGGGATAATTGACCAGATATAACGTCTCAGTTGCACGGGTAAAGGCTGTATAAAGCCAGCGAATATAGTCGGGAGTCAGCATTTCCGGCGAAATATATCCCTGATCAAGAAATACCTTTTTCCACTGTCCGCCTTGAGCTTTGTGACAAGTTACGGCATATCCGTATTTCACCTGCAAGGCGTTGTAATGCGGATCGGCTTTCATCTTTTTCATCCGCTCACGCTTGGTAGAGATATCGGCATAATCTTCCAGAATGGTATAGAATAACCGGTCATTATCAGCCTTTGGGAGTGCTGGAGCATCGGTATGAAGCGTATCGAGAAGCACGGTTGCTTCCAGCTCAAAGTCCTGATAATCGGGAAAAGTAAGCTGCACATCGGCAAAACGAAAGCCATACAGTTCGCGTGTTCGTCTTACACGGCGAACCACAGCCATATCGCCATTGGCAATAAAGTCGATCTCTGCACACTTCTCCGTCCAGAAATAGTTATTCTTTGCCACCATCAGTAAATCTCCCCCGCTAAGCTCCTCTTCGCGATAAAGAATCGAGTTACGTATTCCTTTATTATAGATATTTGCCCGTTTATTAGATCGGCACACAACGATTGTTTCGTCCATTCCCACCTTATCATAACAACTGCTAATCTCTTCAATCAGCTCGTCGCCCGGCAACACCCGAATATCCGGAAAGCCTGTAACCTTAATTTTTGGCAATGCAAAAGCATCTCCATCCGCAATAAGCTGGCGCAACGCCGTGGCATTCCACAAAATACCCGAATCGCCCAACTGGCGCACCACCTGAGTTAAGTCCATCTCCCGCACAGCCAATCCGTATCCCTGAAGAACTTCGGCTGTGAGTGCCGGACTCTCCTCCTCTCCAACCGGAGGAAGCTGTGCTGTATCGCCCATCAATAGTAATCGGCAGCCTTGCCCGGAGTAAACATACTGAACCAAATCGTCGAGCAGGCGTCCCGTTCCGAAAGATGAGCTTGAAAGTCCGTCGTTAGAAATCATGGAAGCCTCATCAACAATGAAAAGAGTGTGCTGATGAAGGTTATCGTTTATAGAGAAATTAGAGAGTTCGTTGCTGAATGACTGTTGACGATATATTTTTTTATGAATCGTAAAAGCCGGATGACCGGAATAAACAGATAACACCTTGGCTGCCCGTCCGGTAGGTGCAAGAAGAATAGCTTTTTGTTGTAGTTTCATCATAGTCTTTACCACCGCTGCTACAAGAGAAGTCTTACCTGTTCCGGCATAACCACGCAGAATGAACAGAGAATCGTTTACCGGAGAGAGCAGAAAATCGGCCAAAGCATCCACTGCCTGAGACTGTTGAGAAGTGAGCTCGTAAGGGAAATTTTCCTTTATTTGCCCAATCAAATAGCTATTAATCATTTTTTGTTTTTATATTTGTGCTACGAATATAAAAACAAAAAAGAGATTTACTGCGCAACGCGCCATTATTCTTTTTTTCAAATGCCATAACATGACTGAGAAGTTGAGCATATCGCCAATTGATTTATCCAATACAGAACAATGTACCTTGTCCGTTCGCCTGAGCGCGGAAGAGTTCTCTTATTCCATCTACAATCCTGCTCAAGAAAAGGCTTACCGATTCTTTAAGAAGGATACCCATGAAAATTTATCGATGGCTGCCAACGTAAAAGAGGCGATTAAAGAGAACGATTTCCTGAAGCAAGCTTACAGGAAAGTCAATGTCATGGTGGTTACAAAGAAGTTCACCCTGATTCCTTTTGAACTTTTCGAGGACGAACAGGTTGAAACAATACTTTATCATAGTCACACTCGTAACGAGAACGAGATTGTTCTTTATAACATTTTGAAAAAAGCCAACGTTGTGGTTGCATTTGCGGTAGATAAAAGCGCCCATTGGCAGATTCTGGACCAATTTCCGGATGCACATTTCTATTGCCAGGCCAGCCCTCTTACAGAATATCTTTCGGGACGCAGTAAGCAGGGTAATAACCTGAAGATGTTTGCTTATCTTAGGAAGAGTTCGGTAGATGTAATGTGCTATGATCGTGGAAAGGTGCTATTGATTAATAATTTCAAATGCAGCGAAACTGCAGACATTATTTACTACCTGCTTTATGTGTGGAAACAACTCGATTTTAATCAGGAAAGAGACGAGCTTCATCTGATGGGTAATTCTCCAAACAAGGAATCAGTAGCCAACGGGTTAAAGCAATTTGTAAGGCAATTATTCGTAATAAGTCCCGAGAAAGAGTTTTCATTAAACGAACTGTCGAAGGTTGAAGACATTCCCTTCGATCTACAAATTTTATCATTATGCGAGTTATAGGCGGAATATATAAGAGAAGAAGATTTGATGTGCCAAAAACATTTAAAGCACGTCCTACTACAGATTTTGCAAAGGAGAACATTTTCAATGTTATCTGCAATAATTATTTAGATCTTGACGATGGCGTTACCGCTCTCGACTTGTTTGCAGGAACTGGTAGCATTAGTGTTGAGCTGGTTTCGCGCGGATGCGATAAAGTTATCTCTGTAGAAAAAGATCCGGCGCATTACTCTTTCATCTGCAAAGTAATGGAAATGCTAAAGACCGACAAGTGTTTTCCTATTCGCGGCGATGTATTCAAATTCCTTGATTCTACTCGCGAGAAGTTCGACTTTATCTTTGCCGATCCTCCCTATGCCCTACCCAACCTTGCGGATATTCCACGGATTATTTTCGAGAAAGATCTGCTTAAAGAAGATGGTATATTTATATTGGAACACGGGAAAGAGAATAACTTTGAAGATAATCCTCACTTTATAGAAAGAAGAGTATACGGAAGCGTAAACTTCTCTATTTTTTCTAAAGCAAAGGACTAAGTACTCTGACTACGGATTCTTTTACTTTCTGACCAGTTGGTCGTTTCTCCCAGTTCTTAAGATAAACAGGAATGCTGTCGCGCTGATCTTGAAGGAATATTTCTTTCATACGGAGCGCAGTAGGTTCGTCGTACATAAAAGCATTCACTTCGAAATTGTGCTCAAAGCTCCGGAAATCCATGTTGGTAGAACCAACAGTAGAAAGTGCATCATCCGAAACCATTAGCTTAGAGTGAAGGAAACCTTTCTGATAAAAGAACACCTTTACGCCGGCTTTAAGCACATCTTTCAGATATGATCGGGAAGCCAGATGGGTAATTGTAGAATCCGCATGCTCAGGAAGCATTAAGCGAACGTCTACTCCTGCCAATGCAGCTGTTTGTAATGCCGCAAGAATAGGTTCAGTAGGCAAGAAATAGGGCGTTTGAATATAAAAATACTCCTTAGCACTACAAATCGCCAGGCATAACCCCTGCATTATTTCTTTCCACTCTGCAGTTGGTTCGCTTGTAACAATCTGTGCAAGAGAATCTCCTTTAGAGTCTAAAGCCGGAAAAAACTTTGATGAAGTCAATAATGTCTGGTCTACAAAGAACCAGTCGAGTAAGAATGATGTCTGAAGTCCATGTACAGCCTTCCCTTTAATCATTACATGCGTATCTCTCCATATTCCCCAGTCGAAACCGCGCATATATCTCAGGGCAATATTCATTCCTCCCACGAATCCCACGCGACCGTCTATAACAACAATCTTCCGGTGATTACGATAGTTTACTTTGCTTGTAAAAAGAGGAAACCGTACTTTTAGAAAAGCTCTTGCATTTATTCCGGCCTCAACCATTTCTTCAAAGAAACGGTTAGGAACATGCCAGCAGCCCACATCGTCATATATTAAACGAACCTCAACACCCTGCCGAGCTTTTTCTATCAAGACATCACGAACAAGACGACCTACCGGGTCGTTTTCAAAAATATAGTATTCTAAATGAATATGATGTTTGGCACGCATCATCTCTCTTATCAGAGCGTGAAGTTTAGTATACCCATCTGTGTATATATCAACCTCATTACCTTCAAAAGGAAGAGCCTGATTGGTATTACGAAAAAGCTGAGCAACCTGATACTGATCGGCCGGTAATTCATAAGATTCCTGGGCAACGAACTCAGCCATCGGCTTTTTCATCAAACGGTTATAACTTTTTTTACTGATAATTCTTTCGCGGCGAGTACTTCTTCCAAAGAAAAAGTAAAAGACTAAGCCAACTAATGGAAGGAAAGAAAGGACAAGTATCCATGCCATAGTCTTTACAGGGTTACGATTATCGAGGATGACAATTATAATCATCCCTATAATTACACCAAAGTAAAGTATATTATAGATTACTGAGAATATTTCATTAAATATGCCGCTCCAATCCATTATAACTAATCACTTATTATTCAACAATAAGCAAATATACATAAAAATGGATAAAGAACGGCATATCTAGTTAAAAGAATTAAATAACTACATCATACCAGGGCCACCGCCAGGACCGCCGAAGCCACCGCCACCCATTGGAGGTCTGTCACCACCCCGAGGTCTATCACGAGGTCCATCATACGGACCATGTCTGTCAAAACCTCGTCTGGAAGGTGCATTCTTGCCTAACGTGTTAAAGCGATAAACAAAATGAACCATGAAGTAACTACCCAATGTATTATATTCTGTGTCCTGCATCATTGTTTCCGTAATAGTACGGCTCAAATTACTTTGCTGATGAAGAATATCATATATCTTAAAACGAAGAGTAGCATTATTACCTCTCAAGAAAGTCTTTGATAACTGAGCATTCCACATCACTTGGTTCTTCTTATAGCTACCACTATATCCATTCTTGATATTGTAATTCACATCAGATGAAAGATAAATACTCCATGGAAGGTTTATATTTGTGCTACTACCTACTGTGTAATCAAATGTTTCACGATTACTATTTACCTGCAAACTATTTTTAGCTAAAGAGTATCGGATTGATCCATTTAAAGTGAAATCTAAAAGATCACATCTAAAGTTTCCACTCAAACGCTGTGAAAGATTCATATTATGTGTTGTACTCTTTTGCGCTTCAGCAGCAGAGTTTGCAGAAATACTGGTATAACTTACAGCATCACTGAAAGAAGCATTGGAAAAAGTACTGATCGTAAATTTCTTATTTTTTAGAGGAGTATTGTAGTTTAAGAATCCATTAGCGCTCCAGTTACCATTTACATTAACCAAATCGGTAATTTTACCACCTGTATTCTGATTATATCTCATTTTACTAGCAACACTGTTTAATGTATTACTAAAGTTTAAATGAGCCATAACACTGCTTTGGCTTTCCTTCATGTAGTTATTAAAGAACAACATTAAACGGTTGCTGTAAGAAGGCTTTAGATTTGGATTACCATACTTGATATTCAACGTATCTGTCTTGTCAATAACTGCTTGCAGATTATTTATATCTGGAGCACTACTGCTTCCTCTATACATAAATCGTAATTGTTTTTGCTTTGAGAAGCGATAATGCATATCAAATGTTGGTGAAAAGTTTAGCACGCTCTGAGAAAGGTCTTTTCCCTTATTTGGTCCAACAGTGGTTTTACTTTTTGAAGATTGAGGTTCCAGACTAATACCAATATTATACATATATTTAGTGCGGATTGTTCTCATAGAAAGTTCAAACTGATTTGTAGCATAACGGTTACTCAAACAGTTACTTAATGAGTCTACATAATCGCTGTTATAAATCTTATCTTGGTAACCGATTGTGGGTCCATAATTTTCCGAAGCAGCATAAGAGTACTTATCCGAAGCAGAATATTTATTCTGATAACTATATCTAAACTGAAGAAAACGTTTATCGAATATTGGTTCAATATAGATTGCCTGTAAGCGATAGTTAAATCCTTTACCTGTATTATCAATGTATTGATCTTTAAGATCAGTTTTGTCAAGAAGGTTAAAATAAGTATTGGCATATGAGTACTTATCAGAAGCATTATTATTATATCCGTACTCAGCTCGAAAAGTAACACTTCTACCTTTATTATTAAGTTTTCTGTTTATCTGTAAGTTTCCACTCATAGAAACATAATCGGAAAGGTTATTTGAAGTAGAGACCCTAGTGTTAACCAACTGATGACTATTATTAGATGTAGTAGAATTACCACCGCTTATACTATTCGTTTTTGAATAAGACACATTTGGGCGGAATATAATATTAGTAAGAGTATCTGGTTTCCATTCCAAACGGAAGTTTCCATTTACATCATCTCTAAAACGTCTTGATGAATTGTTATTGGTTCCAAATGAAGAACTATTTCCCAGAAATGTTTCTGAAGTACTTTTCATTTTAGCATCAGCATCCGATCTACCATACTTTACATTACCACCAAGTTCTATTTTATCATTTTCTTTAGCAAAGTTTAAACCTATTGACTTTGTTGCATTAATACCCGATCCGGCATTTCCGCTCATGCCTTGTCCGGCATCTCCAAATTCAGAGAATCCCTGATTATTGGTATTGTTAGCAGATCCAATAACTGTAACTTGGGAATTATCTTTAAACTGGCTAGCCATTAATCCAGCTTCATATCTATTTTGACTTCCCGTACCAGTTATAACATTTCCAATCCATCCTTTCTTCATTCCTTTCTTTACAGTCAGGTCAAGAACAGTTTCTTCATCTCCATCATCAATTCCTGTTATTCGGGCTAAGTCAGACTTCTTATCGTACGCTTTAACATTCTCAACCATATTAACAGGCAGATTCTTCATTGCAACTTTAGGGTCATCACTAAAGAATTCTTTTCCATCCACCATTATCTTCTTTACTTCCTTACCGTTAATAGTTACTTTTCCTTCGGAACTTACCTCTGCTCCCGGAAGTTTCTTGACTAACTCTTCAAGCATTGCACCTTCCTGAGTACGGTAAGCAGACGCATTATAAACCATTGTATCTTCAACAACTGTTACCGGTGGAGCCTCAGCAGTTACAACTGTACCTTTCAGCATAACAGCATCAGGTTTCAGCAAAATCTCACCTAAATTAGCAGAAGCTTTTGTAGACGTAATTTGAAATGGCTTTGCAACGGTAGCATAACCTATAAATGACACCTTTATTACATAGCGTCCTTTTTTAAGACTTGAAATGGAAAAAGAGCCGTCTTTTTTACTTGAGACTCCGGTTACAAAAGTGCTGTCTGGCAAAGAAAGCACACGAATAGCTGCTTGCTCAACCGGCGTTTTTGTCGTGTTGTCGAGAAGCTTTCCCGAAATCAAAGCACGGTCGGTCTGTGCCTCTAAGGAAAGAGTGCTGAATAAGCACAAAATCAATAATGTCAATTTGTGTTTCATGAATAATTCTATCATTATATATACAATATAAAAGAATGTTTGTATTCTTATGACATTGAAAACCAAGAAAGGTTTAATCACTGGAATTATAGAATTTGCTTAAATAACTAAATTGTTTTGCTTTTCGACCTTTTTAGCGTAAGTTTGCAACCGAAAACATAAAAGTTCAATCAATTTAACTCCCAGGGATATGAACAAACAAGAGGTAATTCTTTGCGATGAATTAGAAAAAGATCTGCTTGGTGCAATGAATAGCAAGTCATATGATAAGCTTTTTATTCTGACAGACGAAAACACAGAACTTCACTGCCTGCCGGCTATCAATAAACTATTGAATAACAATAATGCAATCTCTGTAACGATACCTGCAGGAGATTTGAATAAAAATATCGAAACATTGTCTCATGTATGGACACAACTGAGCCAAAAAGGTGCAACCCGTCACTCATTACTTATTAATTTAGGTGGGGGAATGACTACCGACCTTGGTGGTTTCGCTGCTGCAACCTTTAAAAGAGGTATCAGATATATCAATATTCCTACTACTCTTTTATCAATGGTCGATGCTTCCGTTGGAGGAAAAACCGGGATTAATTTCAATGGATTAAAGAACGAAATCGGCGCATTTGCTCCGGCAAGTAGTGTGTTGATTGAAACAGAGTTCTTAAAGACTCTTGATAAAGAGAATTTCTTTTCGGGTTATGCCGAAATGCTGAAACACGGGCTTATAAGTAATACTGAACATTGGGCGGAGCTACTCAACTTTCCAACTGACAACCTTGATTATACCAGGTTGAAAGAGCTGGTGGGTAAATCTGTGCAAATAAAAGAAGATATTGTAGAGCAAGATCCATACGAACAAGGCATCCGTAAAGCACTTAATTTGGGACACACAGTTGGCCATGCTTTCGAAAGTCTTTCGTTTGAAGAAGATCGTCCTGTTCTGCATGGTTACGCTGTAGCATGGGGAATTGTTTGCGAACTTTACCTTTCATCAGTAAAGACAGGCTTCCCAACAGATAAATTAAGGCAAACCGTTCAGTTTATCAAAGAGAATTATGGCTGTTTCAGCATTGACTGCAAGATATACGACAAATTATATGCATACATGCTTCACGATAAGAAGAATACAGCAGGTATTATCAATTTCACTCTACTAAAAGATGTAGGAGAAATATGCATCAATCAATCTGCAGATAAAGACGAAATATTCGAAATGTTCGATTTTTACCGCGAGTGTATGGGACTTTAAAATTAAGATAAGAAGAGGTTCTTTGATAAAAAAACCTTTAATTATTTGGGGAGATTTAAAAGTATTTGTAAATTCGCAGCCGATTTCGGGGTGTAGCTCAGCCCGGTTTAGAGTACGCGTCTGGGGGGCGTGTGGTCGGAAGTTCGAATCTTCTCACCCCGACTGATAAAAAGGCTAATAATCTTAACGATTATAAGCCTTTTTTATTTGAGCAATTCCTGAGTAACCTTATTATGCCCTGATTAACATCGTTAATTTAAACCTGAAAAATTCTGTAAATTAGGAGGAATTTGAATGAAAAAAGACAAACTACTGAAAAGGTGTATCGTTTTAGTAATAGGGTTATTTATTATGGCTATCGGGGTAGCTTTATCCATAAAAGCCAATCTGGGAACATCGCCGGTATCTTGCGTACCGTACGTTTATAGTTTAGCTTTTCCAATGACAGTAGGACTATTATCAATCATAGTCAATGTATTAATGATCCTTCTGCAAATTGTATTACTAAGAAAAGAGTATCAACTCATACAACTTGTCCAACTACCGGTAGCTCTGATCTTCGGGTTCTTTATCGACTTCGCCATGTTCCTGTTATCAGGTCTTCAAACATCAAATTATATCTACCAATGGACACTTTGCCTTTTAAGTTGTGTAATCATTGCATTTGGTGTATTTCTTGAAGTAAAAGCCAACGTTACATATCTTGCCGGAGAAGGATTATCAATTGCTATATCCAAAGCTTTCAACAAAGAATTTGGTAAAGCTAAGGTAGGTGTTGATGCTTCGTTAGTTATCATCGGGGTAGCTAGTTCTTTTATTCTGCTTCACAGATTGGAAGGTATACGCGAAGGAACCATCGCTGCAGCTCTACTGGTAGGTACCATTGCACGATTCTATAATAAGAATTTTAAATTTATTGATTCGCTAGTTTGTATTGATAAAAAAGAAGTCAGCGAACAAGTCAGCACGGTTAGCCAGGAAAAGAAGATTGTTATTACCATTGCCCGTGAGTTTGGTAGTGGCGGTCATGAAATTGGAGAGATCATTGCTAAAGAGTTGGGCATCTCTTTCTACGATACAAAACTAATTGATTTGTCTGCGGCAGAAAGCGGGTTAACGCCAGAGTATGTAAAAGAGCACGAACAGAAGTTAGCCAACAATTTATTATTCGATCTTTATGAACAGAACTACGCATACGTAAATGAAGAGATGCCGCCACTCGATACCCTATTTATGGTTCAGAGCAAAGTTATCAGAGATATCTGCGAAAAAGAATCGTGTGTTATTGTTGGTCGTTGTGCCGATTACGTTTTAAAGAATAATCCAAACTGCTTCAATATCTTTATTCACGCTGATAAGAAATTCAGAATTGAGCGCATCATCAAAGAATACGGTATTGCTGCCGATATGGCAGAAAAAGAACTGGAAAGAAAAGACCGGGACAGAACGAACTACTGCAAACACTACACCCACCGAATCTGGGGAATGGCAAGCAATTACAACTTAACGATTGATAGTTCTATTTTTGGTCCGGAAAAATCTGCAGCGTTGATTATTGATGCTTTAAATAAATGTCTCAAGGTTTATAATGAATAAGACTTTGTTAATAGTGCTTTAAAGATAATAATCAAGACGAGACAGAGATATGATAATGATCTTATTTACACTAAGATTCATTTTCCATTTATCAGTAATAGCATTCCGTATTCTTATACAAAACAAAAACTTCTTTTGTACAATAATACAGAAATCAATATAGTATTATTTCATAAGCAAAACCGTAGCTCTACAATATTCAGGTAGAAAATTGCAGAGCTACGGTTATTTATATCCTATAAGTATTAACGAATTCACCTTACTAAATTCATTAAATAGAACCCAGTTCAATCAAGACACCTAACAGGGCGTAATGATGATCCAAGGAATGTACTTTAAAGTGAATCTAATTCAATCAATGCTCCTCCATTTGTTGGAATAGTGAGCTTCAAAGGTTTCTTCGGATCAATATTAAGTTCACTGCAATTACCTTCTAACTTGGCATTATCATTATACAATATGGCTTTAGTGCCAACATTTAGTCCTGCTAAGCTGATATTAACAACCTTAGTTTTCTTTTCAGCATTAATTGCAGCAACGTACCATTTATTAGCATGACGACGAGCCAATACAACATATTTTCCGGGATAACCATCAATAAACTTTGTTTCATCCCATGTAGTAGGAACTTTTTTCATGAACTCGATCGCCCAGGCTGGTGCATCAATCAGATTATTAGGAGCCAAAGCAAAGTTCTGCACTGAACTTTGGAAAAGTACAGCTGTTGCCAATTCAAAAACATCAGAAGTACGTCTGGTATTACCTCGCTTATCCTTGCTATTCTCTCTATTATAGTAGCGGTTCAGCGTAGATCCACCAAATTCCATTGATGCCACGGCATTTCGGATAAAAGGATGAAGGCATGCGCTGAATGCCTCTTTATCATTACGTTCCTGAGAAAAGTTAAGATTCTCACTAGCTAACACAGCTTCGCTGGATATAAAGTTCGGATACATGCGTTCCCATCCTCTAGGCAAGGTACAACCATGAAAAACAATACCCAGTCCATAGTCATTAGCGTCTGACAGGATATCTTCATAAAGTTGCATCATCATTTGTTTATCACCTCCAAAGAAATCAATCTTTAGTCCCTTGATACCTATTTTCTGCAACCATTTCATTTCTTTCTTGCGGGCAATGGTATTGCCCATAATTCCACGAGGTCCTTGTGGAGCATCATTCCAATATCCATTAGAGTTGTACCAAAGAAAGACTCCTACCCCCTTGGAAGCAGCATATTTCACAAGTTCTTCCATCTTTTCATAACCAATATTCTTGTCCCACAATGCATCTATCAGAATAAACTCATATCCCAAGGTAGAAGCAAAATCAATATACTGTTTCTGGTCGTCATAATTCATACTTCTATCCATCCACATAATCCAACTCCAGGTGCCGCGACCATATTCATATTTTTTAGTCGCTTCATAAAGTGGCTTCACTACATCTAAAGAAACAGTTGTTTCCGCAATCGGAGCCAGAGTTTCACCTACAGTGATAGTTCTCCAGGGAGTTTCTCCAGGCATAGAAATAGCCGGAGCCGAAGTGCCGTTTCCATTACATTCTCCTGCATGAGGGAAAGCAATAGTATAAGTCGTAGATCCATCTTTATGATCTTTCAAATGGCTTCCGCAATAAGCACTGGTAACACCTGTTTCTGAAAGTAAAGCCCAACCATCTTCACCTATACGGAAAAGACAAGGGAAGGTATACCCCTGACCGTTTTTACTCTTGCTTGACAAAGATGCATCTGCTTCGTAATCGGTTTCATAACTAGGATATGTTCGTGCAAAACCACCCATCGGCAGAACCTGCGGACAAAGAAAGCTTGTTGCCTTCTCCGGAATATTAAAACCAGTAGCTTCCTCATTAATAACACAGCATAAATTCTCCCCACAAGGATAAAGTTTATATTTAAAAGCCACATCATTATTGCTAACACGAAAGATTACATCTATCTTATGCTTATCTTTATTAACAAATGAACAAGTTAATTCATTAGCCACATAGTGAATCTTACTCTTTTTAGTGGTCTTCAATTCATAATTTTCATCAATAGAAGAGGTGGTATTCTCCTTCATTACCATTTCCTGACTAAAGTCGCCCACATTGGTTTTCATGCCAAGAGGTGATAATTCAATGAACTTTTTCTGATTATAACTAACCGAATAGGCTGGTTTACCATCCTGATCGGAAATTGTAACCTGAAGCTTTCCATCAGGTCCACTAACTTTCACATCCTTTGCCTGAACATTTAATATCCCAATTGCCAGCAAAGACAAAATCAATAATTTTTTTCTCATAAAAAGACTATTTACACATATTATCAGCTTCGTCTAATGAAACTTTTCAGCATTCTGATTTTCATAGACATTTTCTATATCCTTCGGTCCGAATGACACCGGACTCTTAGATAAATCCGGTATATTATAAGATTTCAACGTTAAATCGTAATGAGCAGGATCTTTCTGAGGTAACACGAAAGGTTTGTATGTCTTCCCCGTTCTATCTATGTAGCAGAAATAAGGTTTGCCATACTGACCATCGCCACGCTTACTGGCAAAAACAAACCAGCGACTATTGGATGACCATGAATGGTATGTATCCGAGCGATTGGAATTTACTATTTTCAGGTTATCAACTTTTCCTGTTCGTAAATCCATTAACTGCAAATCCGCCTCACGATGCCAGATAGGGAAAGTACCATAATCAGCAACTGTATAAAGAAGATATTTTCCGTCGGGTGAGGCTTTAAGGTGACAGGCAGATTTGCCTGTTAAACGAGCATTCCACAACGTATCTACACTATTACCCAACTCTCCTTTCTTCGCATCAAAAGGAATTCTGCAGATGCTATACTTCATATTTTTAATATCATTCGGCAACTTAACACGTGGAGCCGAGCAATAATAAATGTATTTACCATCAGCACTAAAAACCGGAAAAGTCTCAAAGACTGTTGAATCATTCAAGAGAGGCGAAACAATCATACGGTCCTGATCAAAATCAGCCAGTACTACATCCGAAGCTGTATCATACACTTCAAGACGTTTGCTTTCTTGCGTATGAAATGATGGAATTATAATATTGGTAGAGAATACTCCATAACGTCCGCCGGGATGAATTTCACCATAAACGCATCCGGATATCATTCCATCCACCTTTAGAGATAATTTGCGCAACTTTCCATCGCGATTAAGAATAGTACCACCCTTTTTGCCACGTAAATGGAAAAACGAGAGATCTCCTCTCTGGCTACTATGCGTATGGCAATTCATACACGATTTATCCACTGTGTTATTATCAATAAGTACTCTTTCATCAAATGTCTGCACATTACGTTCACATAACTGAATAGAATTCCATACTTCATAACCAGGTTCTATCAACCGATAAGTCAGATATCCATCTACAGGATCGGGAGCCACATACCAAGTAAATGGTTTGTAAGCCAACCACTCTCCATTTACACGAGAGGTTACCTGCACAGTCAATGTGTTTCCTTTTTCTGCATCCAGAAGTTCTTTCCAATCATCCATCGAAAAGCTAACTTTGTAATCTCCATACACAGTAAGAGTCTGTTTCTTTCCGGTAATTTTAACTTCTACAGCCTCTGCTCCATCTCTTAGCAAAAAGTTAAGAGGGGCAATATTGTATGGAATTGCCACATCCGCATAATCAGGATATATCGGTGCTGCATGTGCAACACTCCTTACATTACTTGGCTTCGGTGAGCATGCAGTCAGCAGACTACAACAAAAGATTATGATATAGAATATATTTTTCATTTTCTCACAAGTTCAGCGAAATGATAATAAAACCAGTACGATTGCCCATAAGAACTTTGCAGCAATGTGCCATCGCCCTGTCCCTGTTCGTATTTCTTTGTATAATCAATAAAATCATCCCATATTTTAGGGGAGATTCGATAATGTTTCAACGTTTCGGCATCCGTTTGTTTGCTATTAGCCAGATAGACAAGTAACGCCTGCTGATATAAAGAATTTGGGATCTCAGCTCCAGACATAGTAGGTAATTTAAACGCTGTATAATCCTCCATAAACCCCTTTACATCTTTCTGTAATAAATCAAAGCAGAAAAGATAATCTTGTGCCTTTGTATTATCCGGATGGGAAACAAGTAAACTGCGCAAAGCTGTTCGTGCATTCTCACTGCCATGCAAAGAATCGGCTGTTATAGCATATTTCTTTTTGTAATCATACACCGCAGCTACTTCTTTTGATTGATTATCCGGCCAACGATCTGCCGCCCATTTACTATAGCATTGAGTTTTACTCAATATACGTAAGTATTTCTTGGCAGCTTCACTATCACCTGTTATCAAATTTATTTCAGCCAACCGGCGCAACATCCGGGAGCTACGATGATTGGGAGAGAATATTTCTCCTAATATTGCAGAGTGTTCTGCCATAGTCATTTCGCCCACCTGATACCACACCTCGTTACTGAAGAATATATAGAGAAAAGGCGTATCCGGACCTAAATTAAAAATCAAACCATGACTAACCGGCTGGTAGAAACTCATTAGTTTATCGGGCATTTGTCCCAGCATACAGTTTGCCATATTGTAAAAATAAGAAACAGCTTCGTTCTTCATTCCACTTTTCTGTGCCATTTGTACAACCTTATCATAATGCCCGAAGTAAAACTCACAATCCAATGCCAGCAGTTTTTCTATATCCATTCGAGGATAAGCCAGCATACTTCTTGAAGGATAAGTATATGCCTGTTCTTTGGTTAACAAATAAGCGGGGCGTAATATAAGAGGAATAACAGCAACCTCAACAAGTATAACAACAGCGGGCACCCAGTTTTTCTGTTTCAAAGCCCAAATCAACATCAACAACCCTTCAATCCATGCACCATAACCAAACAGCCAATAGCCGACAAACAGCCAAACAATAACAATCAGCAAGTTCAGCCAGCGGTTCTTTAAAATGCTTTTGGCAGCCAATGCATATAATAAAAACATTCCTATTCCACCTATCAGTGCTACCGTTGAAGAGGTAAGATAGTTTTGTTCACAGTTTCGTAGCAATTCCCAAAATGCAACTCCAATTCCCAGTATAAGAGATAACCAATTAGGTAAATAAATTCGTAAAGCTTTCCAGGATAACAAGTAAACAAGAGTCAGTAAGAGGGAAAGAATAGCTACACCACCACCAATATAATAGAAAAACTGAGTAAGAAAATCACCTGTTATACAAGCAAGCCAGGCCGGATGCTGAAAATAAGTAGAAAGATATTCCGAAGTATAAAGAAATAATTGCGTCTGTTCCCGATAATATAAATGATAAGGATAGAAACACTGGAAGAAAACAAAACTCCCAAGCAATACCAACAAACCTAAAAGCCAAGTAATAGCCTTTCCTAATTTACATTTCAACATTATCAATTCTGTTTTTCTATAGCTGCTAACAAATGAGAGGCAAATATATGAAAAAAAGGATATATTGGTTTCATTTTTATTATCTAACTTTACACTCTAAATCATTACAACCATGTCATCTTTCAAATTATATCTGTCATTACTTCTTTCAGCTTTCGGTTCTTCGATTCTTTATGCTGGCAGTCGACCAGTAAAAGTAGAAACCGGAATATCGGTTGAGCTTGCCTTGCAGAGGAAAGCAGAACTAAAGGAGATACATTATTCGCTTGAATTCAATATACCTTCAAATAAAAAAGAGAATGTTACCGGCAAAGAAGTTATATCATTCAATCGTCAGGGGATATCTGATTTATTGATTGATTTCAAAGCCGAATCTTCACAAATAAAAAATGTATTGGCAAATGGTAAAAAGGTAGCTTACAAATTTGAGAAAGAGCATATTATTATCTTATCTTCCAATCTAAAAAAAGGTAAGAATCAGATTCAGATTTCATTCATAGCAGGCAATCAGTCACTAAATCGCAGTGATGATTATTTATATACCTTACTGGTTCCCGAACGCGCTAGAACAGCTTTTCCTTGTTTTGATCAACCTGATTTAAAAGCCCGATTTACGTTAAAGCTAGAAGTCCCGGCTTTGTGGAGTGCTGTTTCCAATACTTATGCTGTTAATGAAAAAACAATAAAGGAACGAAAGACTATTTTATATAATGAAACAGAATTACTTCCCACCTATCTGTTTTCATTCGTTGCCGGCAAGTTCAAGAAACATAGTTGCACGCGTGATGGACGTAGTATTAATGCTTTTTACAGAGAGACTGATCCCAAAAAGATAGCACAACTGGATACAATTCTATCCCAAGTTTTTTCATCGATCCGCTGGATGGAAAAATATACCGGAGTACCCTACCCTTTCTCTAAATATGATATCATTATTTTGCCGGGATTCCAATATGGAGGAATGGAGCACGCAGGGGCTACTTTGTACAATGATAAAAGAATGTTTTTAAGTGAGCATCCTACTCCCGACGAGGAATTGGGCCGCACGGAACTTATTGCACACGAAACTGCTCATATGTGGTTTGGTGACCTGGTTACAATGAAATGGTTCAACGATGTGTGGACAAAAGAGGTATTTGCCAATTATCTGGCTGCAAAAATAGTGGAGCAACAATTCCCCGACGTTAACCATAAACTGAATTTCCTGAAATCGTACCAGATCTATGCGCTTGCCGAAGATCGCACTGATGGTACTCATGCAATTCAGCAACAATTGGATAACCTTCAGAATGCGGGTCTTATGTACGGCAACATCATTTACGACAAGGCTCCGGTAATGATGCGCAAAATGGAACAACAAATGGGAGCCGAAACTTTCCAAAGAGGAATACAGAAATACCTTAAAAAGTATGCTTTTGATAATCCTACCTGGGACGACTTAATAGATATTCTTGATAGAGAAAGTCCGCAAGCCAACTTAAAACAATTCAGTGAAGTGTGGGTTAAGCAGAAAGGGCTTCCTGAAATTTCGGCAACAGTCAGCAACAACACATTAATCATCACCCAGTATGATCCGTTTAAGAGAAATTTGTATTGGAAACAACAGTTTTCAATGGGACTGGTATATGGAAATTCTATAAAGACAGTTGAAGTAAATTTGCAAAGCCATTCGGTTAGTATACCGCTAAAGACTCTTCCTGATTATATTATTCCAAATTATGACGGCATGGGATATGGTAAATTTGTGGTTGATTCTGCAAGTACATCTTATCAGTTACAAAACTGGATGAACATGACAGATGACGTTACCCGCCAAGCCGTTTTAATGAATGTCTACGAGAATTTCCTTAGCCACCGTGTTTCTGCAGATTCTTGCTGTTCTTCATTGTTGCAGGGACTCAAAAAGGAAAAGAATGCCCTGATTGCTTCCAGCATTTGCGGTTATCTTTCTTCTGTTTGTATGGAGATGAAAGGTGAATCTCGTTCTTTGGCAGAGAAACAAATGCTGGAGATTGGACAGAATCATGCAATAACTTCTTGTCGCCAACAGTTACTCCGCTCAGTTATTAATCTGGCAACAGATTCTACAGTAGTTGAGGCTCTTTACAACCTTTGGAATGAGAAGAGTAATAAACTGCTCAATGAAAACGATTATATGACGTTTGCTTATCAACTGGCTATTAACAGGCCACAGCAATACAAAGAGATACTTGCCTTGCAGCGTAGTCGTATAACCGATCCGGATCGTCTGCGTGAGTTCGACTATATAAGTCGCGGTTGCATCCCCGACAAAGAAGAGCAAGAAAACCTTTTCCGGTCACTTCTTCAGAAAGAGAACCGGAGAGTTGAACCATGGGCTCTCAAGTTATTGGCTTTGCTGAACCATCCCATGCGGGAACCTTTCTCCAACGCATATATAACTCCGGGACTAGAGGTTCTTCAGGAAATTCAACGGACCGGTGATATTTTCTTCCCTAAAAACTGGGCTGTAGCTTTGTTATCCGGTCATAGAAGCAGGGATGCACGTAATCAGGTAAATGCATTCTTTACTAATCATCCTGATTATCCCTTATTCCTGAAAAATAAAATACTTCAGGCAGCTTTCGTATTATTTAATTCGGGGAATAATGATTAAGACTCGTTTTCCTTAATCGGTTTTACAGAAATGCCATTACCCTTGTGAGAACAAACCAGAGGTGCCTTTTTCAGGGTATGATTGTTCATATCGAAAATGATACTGGGATTGAAATGACAGCCATTTATACGAAATTCAAAATGTAAATGTTCTGTGGTTGCACTCCCGGTGCGTCCGGTTAAAGCAATTGCCTGTCCGGCTTTCACTTCATCGCCCGATTTTACAAAGTTCTTTGAATTGTGGCTGTAAAGACTTTCCAGTCCGTTTTTATGGCGAACAACAATAACATTGCCATATCCGCCATATCTTTTTGCCATTCGTACTATACCGTCGAACGTGCAACGAATTGTGTCATTGGCACATGTCTTTATATCAGTGCCTGAGTGACCGCCACGAGTACCATAGGCAGATATAACCTTTCCGCCGGGCAAAGGAAAACAATACTCCTCTTTCTGCAAATCTTCCAGATGAAGCGTTATGCTATTATTTCCGGCAAAGACATCCGGGGTCTTCACTCTCACATGATTGACTTCCATATCCGTAAAACCTTTGACGGGTTCCCCAGCCACCATGTTTAGCGAGCAAGTTATAGAAAATAAGAATGCAATAGATTTTAAGAGTGATGTCATGTTTATATATTAGTTCTTGGTTAGCAAGTTAAAATCAGATTCTGCGATTCCGATTATTTTGTTAAAAAACAAATAAAACAAAAAAAGAGGAGTTTTACAAGTTCCGGCTTTCATTTTTCCAAAATAAATATCTTATTAACCAGAATTCATCAATATTTAAGGCTTCCGAGGCGGCTTTACCGATAAAAAACAAATTCCATCTTTTTTAAAAAGGAATAATTTAGTAAGTTTGCATAAAAGCAAAGGTGATAGGTAATAACAACCATTATTAATCTTCTTTGTTTACTATGTGAATAGGAAAGGATATCAATTAATCAGTTCATCATGAAAACAAATGTAACAGCAGGCAATTTAAGTACTCAGCTCGAAACCGAGATAAATATCAATACGCTTTTAACTCTTACGGGAGAAATAAATGCGGATGATATTGCCACGATTCGTAGCATAGCCAACTTATCTGTACTTAATCTTGCAGACGTGAACATTGTAGAAGGAGGAAGCTTTTATAATGATGATCAGGAGTATATTACTACCCGAAACAATGAAATTCCGGAGTATATGTTTGCCGGAATGGAGATAATCACTTCTATAACACTTCCTAATACGGCTACCGTTATTGGGAAAAGAGCTTTTTCGGGTTGTATAGAACTTACTTCTGTTACTATTCCTGATAGTATTTTAAACATTGGAGTTTATGCTTTTGAAGGGTGTAACGGGTTGACTTCAGTAGAAATTCCCAGCGGCGCCATTGGTAATTATGCATTTTCCGGTTGCGAAGGAATAACTTCATTAAGTTTGGGTGATAAAGTAACCGCCATCGGCGAAGATTCATTCCAGGGTTGTATAGGATTAACGGACCTTATTATTCCAAACAGTGTTACTTCTATCGGCAATGAAGCTTTTAAGGATTGCAAAGAATTAGCTTCTGTCATAATTTCCGGAAGTTTAACTTCTATAGGCGATCAGGTTTTCAGAGATTGTGAGAAGTTATCCACTATTACAATCCCCAATAGTGTAATTTCAATTGGCGAGAACGCTTTCAGAAATTGTTCGGGATTGAAATCTGTGGTTATTCCAGATAGTGTGACTTCCATCGGTGACTGGGCTTTCTTTGACTGCTCGGGTATTACTGATCTTACAATATCTGATAGTGTAACTTTTATTGGCGAAGCAGCATTCTTGGGTTGTAAGGGGCTGGCTGCTATTGTTTTGCCAAGCAAGATGACTACCATTAGCGAGAATTCATTCAATGATTGTGCCGGATTAACCTCAATCATTATTCCCAAGAGCGTAACTACGATACGCGAAAACGCATTTTTTGGTTGTTCCGGATTAACTTCCGTATCAATTCCAGATACAACAACTTATATTGGAGAGAACGCTTTCAACGGATGCACTGGTTTAACCTCTCTTACCCTTCCGGCAGAACTGGAGTCTGTTGGTTATCAGGCATTCTCTGGTTGTACAGGAGTAACAGAAATACATTGCAAGGCATTACAGCCAGCAAAGGTTGCTTCGGGTTCATTCAATGGAATTGATAAAGAGAACTGTAAATTATATATTCCAAAAGGAACCGCAATAGTCTATAAAGATGCAGCCGGATGGAATGAATTTACTAATATCATCGAAAAATAGGAGACTTATTCAGTTTCCTATTCCATCTTTTTTAAAGAGTCATTGCATATTTCGTTTCTCAATTCTTTCATGTAAGATGAGAAACTTACAGCCTCTTCACCATATTCCAGGTTTAACTTATATTCCAGCGGAAGCCAGGTAGAAATATCTGCTTCGTTGTGCTGAACCAGTGTTTCCATTTTATCCAAAGCTTTGTAGATACGAGCTTCAAGAGTCTGCAACTCATTCATTTCCTTGAATAGATGAGATAGCTTTTCCCGATAACCCTCTGGCAAAGTATTTATTAATTGAGTAATCTCCTTATCCTCTATCTCTTCATCCTTCTTTGTTTTATTGAATGCAGGTATATCTCCGGTTATGGCTTCACCAAGATCGTGAAAAATACACATTAAAATCACTTTATTGATATCCGCTTCCGGAAATTCATCCTGTATAAAGTAAGCCATTAATGATAATCTCCAGCTATGTTCGGCCACACTTTCGTGACGATTGGTGGACGTCCACGAATGGCGCGTATTGCATTTCAACTTCTCTGCAATACTCATAAAATTTATAAGTTCTCTTGGTTCCATGTCTTTGATGCTCTATTTTTAAAGAGCAGCAAAAATAATATTTTAATTCATGGTAATTAAGATGTTATGCTTTAATTATAAAAATCATTTTCAACCATCACTCCCTCACCAAAAAAGTATAAGCATCTAATATTAAAACGATTAAAACGCATAAAACAAAAATCATCCATCACCAATCCCTCACTTTATCCCTCACTTTTAAGCTCATCCCTCACTCTTTTTAAAGATTAGGACATAGAAAAATGGCCTTTTATAATTAAGATCGTTATCTTTGTAGCATCAATCATACTATTTTTTTAACCAGCATATTGCTCTTAACTGACTTACCATGCGAATTCAAGTTTCTGCTCCTGCCCAGGTTTGTACCGACATTCAGTTGCCGGCTTCAAAAAGTATAAGTAACCGTGCATTAATTATTAACGCGCTTGCCAAAGGTACCTATAAACCGGAAAATCTATCCGACTGCGATGATACAAATGTAATGGTAAAAGCACTTGCCTCTCAGGATGAAACAATAGATATTATGGCTGCCGGTACAGCCATGCGCTTTCTCACTGCTTTTCTTTCGGTAACAGAGGGAACAAGGGTAATTACGGGAACCGAGCGTATGCAGCAACGTCCCATTGAGATTCTGGTCAACGCACTAAAAATGCTGGGGGCTGAAATTAAATACGAACGAAGCAATGGATTCCCTCCGTTGCGCATTAGCGGAAAACCACTGGAAGGTGGCGCTATCTCTCTTAAAGGAAATGTAAGTTCACAGTATATATCTGCACTGCTGATGATTGCCCCTATTCTTAAAAACGGGCTAAAAATGACTCTTACGGGAGATATTATCTCCAAACCATATATCAACCTGACACTGCAATTAATGAAAGATTTTGGCGCAGAAGCTGAATGGTTGTATGATAACTGCATTGAGGTGCGTCCAAAACCTTACACATCTGTACCATTTACAGTGGAATCTGATTGGTCGGCTGCTTCTTACTGGTATCAGATGGCGGCTCTTGCTCCCCAAGCTGAGATTCAGCTGAATGGTTTGTTTGCGGATAGCTATCAGGGAGACAGTAAGGTGGCAGAGTTATTCACTGAATTAGGTGTTGAAACTATTTTTAATTCCAAGGGAGCTCTACTCAGAAAAACGGGAGTTTGCTGCGAACAAATGGAGTATAACTTTATTAATGAGCCCGATCTTACACAGACATTCGCAGTAACTTGCGCCGTAATGGGAATTCCTTTCCGCTTCTCAGGACTACATACCCTGAAGATTAAAGAGACCGACCGTATAGCTGCATTGATTGCCGAACTGAGCAAGTTGGGATATGTGCTTAAGGAAACCGGAAAAGCTACATTATACTGGGATGGTGAACGTCAATCTGTGTCTGAAACTCCCGCAATAAAGACTTACGAAGATCACCGTATGGCAATGGCTTTTGCTCCGGCTTGTCTGAGAATTCCTTCCATCACGATCTGTGATCCTCAAGTGGTTTCAAAATCTTATCCTCATTACTGGGAAGATTTAACCAAGGCAGGTTTTTCTATTCAACAGGAAGATTAACAAAGCTCTTATTTCCTAATTCCGGATAAAAGAGGTGCTATAATAAAACACAACCAGTATTAAGTAATTTGCTGGCCGGAGTTAAGGCAAAACTAAAGGAAACATTCCGCATAAGCAGTAGACCAAAATAACAAAAGGTGTACACCTAAATATCTTTTAGCGTACACCTTTTTAAGATTACCTTTACTTTATTTTTAAAAACTCCCGAGGAAGTTTACTCTAACTCTGGTTAGTTATGAACTAAAGTCCCTATATCTTCTCCTTCAATAACCTTTTTCAAATTGCCAACTGTATCCATATCGAACACAACAATAGGCAAGTTGTTTTCCTTACACATAGTTGTAGCGGTAAGATCCATTACTTTCAATCCACGAGTATAGATTTCATCGTATGTAATTTCCTTGAATTTTGTTGCAGTCTTGTCCTTTTCTGGGTCGGCTGTATAGATACCATCTACGCGAGTGCCTTTTAGCATTACATCTGCTTCTATTTCAATTCCGCGCAATGACGAACCGGTATCTGTAGTAAAGAACGGATTTCCTGTACCTGCCGAGAAGATTGCCACCTCTCCGGCCTCTAGTGTTTCGATAGCTTTCCATTTATTATAGAACTCACCAATTGGCTCCATACGAACAGCTGTAAGCACTCTGCTTTTAACACCAACAGACCCGAGAGCTGAGCTCAAAGCCAGACTGTTAATAACTGTTGCAAGCATACCCATCTGGTCACCCTTCACACGGTCGAAACCTTTGGATGCTCCGGTTAGTCCACGGAAGATATTTCCACCACCAATAACAATTCCAATCTGTACGCCAAGCTCGTGAATTTCCTTTATTTGCTGGGCATATTCACCTAAACGAGTTTCATCAATACCATATTGTTTTTCTCCCATCAGGCTTTCTCCACTTAGCTTCAGAAGAATTCTTTTATATTTAACCATATTTCTAAATGTTTAATTTCGGCAAACTTACATAAAAATCTCCACTTAAAATATACTTGTCATCGATTAATTAATATCTTTGTATTGAATCTAAACAAAAGACGTATATGAGAATAAACTTTACTATTCTAATTTCTTTTTTCTTGTTGTTCTCTAAGTCACTTTCTGCACAGACTGTAGAGCAGATTATGCCAAACATATCTCATGCTTTGGCCGAGCAGCATTGGAATGAAGCAAGCAATCTGTTTCATATTGCGGTTGATAAGGATCTTTTTAAATCAGAAAAATTCTTTCTGGATAGCATCTCTTTTAGTTGTCCTGCACGTGCTGAAATGCTTTACCAATTAGGTTTTTATTGCAAGCATACCCGTAATTATGAAAAAGCTTATGTTTATTACAAAGAATTGTTACAACTAAAGCCAAATGAAGTTTCGTATCTTGTTCCTTGCGCCGAACTGGAAGTTGTTCTGGGGAAGGAAGACGAAGCTTTAAAATCTTATGAAAAGATTCTTGCACTAGACAATAATAATCTGGCTGCCAATATCTATATAGGAAACTACTATTTCTTTACTGCCGACAAAGAAAAACGAACGCTGGATAAAGAGTTTAAGAAGGTGAATACACCAACGAGAATGCAGTATGCTCATTATAGAAATGAGCTGGCACGTTTGGTTACAACCGAATATGAGAAAGCCAAAGCTCACCTGGAAAAGGTTATAAGTCTGTTTCCTTCTTCCGAAGCTAAGAAAACGCTGGATAAAATTCATTTAGTAGAATTGGAATCAAATAAATAAGCTTTGCTTGTTAATATAAAAATAGCGGTCTGCCTTGAGTAATCAGGACAGACCGCTATTTCTTTATTAATATATACTTTGTATTCTGTAGAATTAACTATAGTACAAAACGTACTTCTTTAAATAAATAGGCCCTTTCTTCGCCCGACACTGTACTCAGAATCAAAACTCCTCCGGGTGCAATACGTGTAATTTTGGCAGAGAATTCGCCATTTTTGTCTGCATATCGATAAAAACCTTCTTTCCGAAATAATGAATTAAAATATAGGCTACTGATTTTCTCTTCCTCTCCTTTTCGCAGCAATTCGTAATAAGCAGAAAGGCGATGAAGTATGTCGGCCAGAATCTCGTCTTTGTCCTGAATATCTCCGGTGATTGTTTTCAGGGATATCGGGTTTGGTGCATTACTCACAAAGACCTCCTGATTAATATTGATTCCTATTCCAAGAATGCTGTGAGAAAGCATCATGCCTGCAATGTCGTTTTCTATCAGCATTCCACAGATTTTCTGTTTATTCCAGTAAATATCGTTGGGCCACTTAATACTAAATCCGGGAGCAAAACGGTCGAGCGATTCTTTTATCGCAAGACTGGTTATCTGGGAAATAAGGAACTGTTCCCTCGCCTGAACAAAATCGGGCTGCAGCAAGACAGAGAAAAGCAGATTCTTACCCTGTTCACTTTCCCATGAATTCCCCATTTGGCCTCTCCCAGCCGACTGGTATTCGGTTACTACTGTTGTAAACTCGGGTACTGTCTGGTTGGAAAATAAATCACGGAGGTAGACGTTTGTAGAACGAGTCTCCTCTAGCCTGATAATATTACATTTCATAGTTTAAGGCAATGCATCATACTCGGCACGTAGCTTCCGGGTAAATTTCTTTATAACTTCTTCGTACGAATGATCAATGAGTTGTTTTATCAAAGAATCATCAACACTTCCATCGAACATTACCTGATTCCAATACTTCTTATTAAAGTGATAAGCCCCTTCAATACCCGAATATCTCTCTCTGAGTTCAATGGCATATTCCGGATCACATTTCATTGTTATTTTATCGGGGGTCTCAAGATCCATCAAAACAAACATCTTATTCATTACCCGAATAACCAAATTAACCTCATCAAAAGGAAAATCTTCTGTAGCCCCTTTCTTTTGCAAACAATATTCTCTGGCCGATTCTATATCCATAATAAAATATATTTGATTAAAGCATTAAGTTACTATTACCAAACGGGAGGATAAAAAGCTTCCTCTATATGTTCAATAGTAAAGGAACCTGTTTCTCCAACAACCGTAATAATATCGAAACGGACTGGCAGGTCGACTTGGAAAAACCTGAGATAAGCATCTGCAGCAGAAACAGTACGTCTTATTTTCATTGGAGTAACGGCATCTTGAGGCTCGGCAAACAGTCTGTTTTTCCGTGTTTTCACCTCAACTATAATCAGCTCGTTATCCTTCTCTGCCACAATATCTATCTCCTTATGTCCCCGCCTCCAATTTTGGTGACGGATAGCATAACCATGAGCAACAAGATACCTTATAGCTTCCTCTTCTCCGCTTTTTCCTAAAATATTGTGCTCTGCCATAGATTGTTTTTGCAAATTTACTGAATTTATTCTTTGTATTTACAGAAGTAAAAGTAATTTTGCAGATAATATGGGAACGAACGTCAGAAAAAGATTTAAAACCGCGGCCAATTTGCCAAAACGTCAGCAGCACATTACTTGTTCATTAAGTGATGAAGAGATGCAGATTGTGGAACGCTATCTTAGTAAATATAAGATAGAAAACAAATCTCGTTGGCTGCGTGAGACTGTTCTTCAGTTTGTATATAAAAATATGCAGGAAGATTACCCTACTCTCTTCGGCGAACACGATATGAGACGTTAATATGCTTGACGATACCTATTTTATGAAACAGGCTTTAGTCGAAGCTCAGAAAGCATTCGACAGAGGAGAGATTCCGGTTGGAGCTATTGTGGTGAGCAAAGAAAGAATTATTGCCCGCGCTCATAATCTTACCGAAACGCTAAACGATGTCACCGCTCACGCAGAAATGCAAGCCATTACCGCTGCAGCAAATGTGCTTGGAGGAAAGTATCTGAACGAATGCACTATTTACGTAACCGTAGAGCCTTGTGTGATGTGTGCCGGAGCTATTGCATGGGCACAGACTGCAAGACTGGTTTTCGGTGCAGAGGATGAGAAAAGAGGTTATCAGAAGTATGCCCCAGACGCACTTCATCCCAAAACTGTTGTTGTAAAAGGAATTTTGAAAGAAGAATGCGCTACGCTGATGAAGAGTTTCTTTCAGAAAAGACGTTAGAAGCTATTCCCTAAGAATTTACTTATCTTCCTTTACCTCTTCAAACTCCACATACTCTCCATCATCTTTATCGAAGATCTTTTTATGCTTTGACTTAGAATCTGAAGCAGCACCGGAAGATGTATCACTATGTGTATTTGATGTTCGCTCCCCTCCCCCGAAATTATAGCTTCTTGTATGTGATTTACGACCAAATCCGAAAAGAAGACGAAGAATACCACTGATAATTGACAAACCAAAAACCAGAACGATTATAATAATGAAAAAGAATAAGCTAAATATAGCACCCATGAGCAAATAAGTTTATTTATAATATAGAGTGATATACAACAAGTGTGCCAAACTCTTTGTTTATTTCTTCTTTCCTGTAATTACAGAAAGAAGAATATACCAAACAATTACAGCAGCAAAACCTGCAATACCTAAAAAGATGAGTAGAGGAATGCAAACCAGTAGGAAAATGAAACTCACTTTATTATCTTTCCAGGATAGATTCTTGAACTTTAAAGAAAACATCGGAATCTCTGAAACCAAAAGGTATGAGAATATAACCACAAGAGCAAAGAGGTATATAGCATTAAAACTATCCGAAATTAAGAAAGAGTGTGCTCCAACAACCAAAGATCCCCAGAAAAGAGCATTTGCCGGAACCGGTAGCCCGATAAATGAACTGGTCTGTCGCTCATCCACATTGAACTTTGCCAATCTTAATGCCGAGAAAACTGAAATTGTAAATGCCAGATAAGGAATGTAATCTTCCAGACAAATCAGAAAGGAAGGATAATGCATTTCTTTAAATAAAGAAAATATGATAAGCGAAGGCGCAACTCCAAAACTAACATCATCGGCCAATGAATCTAATTCTTTACCAATTTTTGAATATGCATGAAGCGAGCGCGCCAGAAATCCGTCAAAGAAATCAAAAACGGCACTCAATACTATAAAAAGCATCGCCATTTCATATTCTGCTTCAAAAGCCATCACCGCAGCAATACAGCCTGAAAACAAATTTAAGCAAGTAACAGAATTAGGAATGTGACGAGTTATAGAGTTTGCCATTACAATAATTATTTCAGTTTTGCTAATATAGTCTGGTTACCTACAGTCAATTGTCCCATCTTAACAAGTACTTCTGTGCCAAGAGGAAGATAAACATCAACACGGGAACCAAATTTAATAAATCCCATATGTTCATCAATATAACATTCTTCGCCAGCCTCAGCATAAGTCACAATGCGTCTTGCCATAGCACCGGCAATTTGTCTTACCAATACCTCAACACCTTCAGGAGTTTCTATAATAACAGTAGAACGTTCATTATCTGTACTTGCCTTTGGCAACCATGCCTTCATAAACTTACCATCCTGATGGCTTACGTGTTTTACTGTTCCGTCAACAGGATACCAGTTGGCATGCACATTTACAACACTCATAAAGATTGAAATCATTAAGCGCTTGTCGTGAAAATACTCATTTTCATCAACTTCTTCCACAACCACAATCTTTCCGTCTGCAGGAGCTACTACAACATTAGTTGTATCTTCCCCAAATAAACGGATAGGGCAGCGAAAGAAATTCACCATCAATCCATATATAGCAATACTTACAATTGCTAGCAGATAAAATGGCAATTTACAATCAACATAGTAATAAACAAGGCTATTAATAACAAGAAAAAAAAGTAACCCAATTGCCAAAATATGAGTACCTTCTCTATGAATTCTTATTTTCTTTAATTTTTTAAGTCGACCCATCAGTCCTTTTTAATGAATTTATGGCGCAAAAATAATCTTAATTTGATAAGCTACCAAGTAATTTATCATAGAAATGAATAAAAATACTTCATTTCTTATAAAAAACATTTATGTTGATAACTTTTAGCGAATTCACTTTTTTGAAAGTCGAAAGCTAAGTATCTTTGAAAACCATTTTATTTATGGTTTGAATTATTTTTTTAAATTTTTAGTTAATATGCAAGATTTTGTTCATTTACATGTTCACTCACAATATTCTATCCTCGATGGGCAAGCCTCCGTTAAAGCTCTGGTTGATAAAGCTATTGACAACGGAATGAAAGGTATTGCCTTGACCGATCATGGAAACATGTTCGGTGTAAAAGAATTCTTCAATTATGTAAAGAAGAAGAATGGAGGAGCAAACGGCGAGATAAAAGATCTGAAAAAGAAAATCTCTCAGCTTGAATCAGGAGAACTTGCATGCGAAGATAAAGAGAACGAAATAAACAATTGCAAAGAACAATTAGAAGCCGCTAAAAAGAAATTATTTAAACCGATTATCGGCTGCGAAATGTATGTGGCAAAGCGTTCTCTTGATAAGAAAGATGGTAAACAAGATCAAAGTGGTTATCACTTAATTGTACTTGCAAAGAACGAAAAAGGTTATCATAATCTGATAAAGCTGGTGTCTAAAGCCTGGACTGATGGTTATTATTATCGTCCGCGTACTGACAGAACTGAATTAGAGAAATATCACGAAGGACTTATTGTTTCATCTGCTTGTTTGGGAGGTGAAGTTCCTCAGAAAATAAGAAAGCAGCAAATAGAAGAAGCTGAGGAGGCAATCCGTTGGTACAAGAACCTTTTTGGCGATGATTTCTACCTGGAATTACAACGCCATAAAGCTACTGTGGCAAGAGCCAACCATGAAGCTTTTGCTCTCCAGTCAATGGTTAATCCTGAAATAATAAAGCTTTCACAAAAATATAATGTTAAGCTGATATGCACCAACGACGTACACTTTGTGGACGAAGAAAATGCTGAAGCTCACGACCGTTTGATTTGCCTCAGTACTGGTAAAGATCTGGATGATCCTAACCGTATGCTCTATTCCAAGCAGGAATGGATGAAAACCAAAGAGGAAATGAATGAAATCTTTTCTGATGTTCCGGAAGCTCTTTCCAATACAGTGGATATATGCGATCAGGTGGAGTTCTACACTATCGACCACGGTCCTATTCTTCCTAACTTCCCAAAACCTGCAGGATTTGATAACGACGACGATTATCTTAAATACCTCACTTACGAGGGGGCAAAGAAGCGTTGGGGAGAAATGAATGAGGAACAAAAGGAACGTGTGGATTTTGAGTTGGCTACAATTAAGCACATGGGATTCCCGGGATACTTCCTTATTGTACAGGATTTCATCGCTGCTGCAAGAGGCATGGGTGTATCTGTTGGACCAGGACGTGGTTCGGCAGCGGGCTCGGCTGTTGCATACTGTTTGGGAATTACTCAGTTAGACCCTATCAAGTACGACTTGCTGTTCGAACGTTTCCTGAATCCCGACCGTATCTCACTTCCTGATATTGATATCGACTTTGATGATGACGGCCGTGGTGAGGTACTTCGTTGGGTTACTGATAAATATGGCTACGAGAAAGTAGCCCACATTATTACTTACGGTACAATGGCTACCAAGCTGGCCATAAAGGATGTGGCGCGTGTACAGAAATTGCCTTTGTCTGAATCGGACAGACTAACCAAGTTAATTCCTGACCGCTTGCCTGAAGTAAACGGAAAATCGCCGAAGATAAATTTAAAGAACTGTATTGCTGCAATCCCAGAGTTACAGGAGGCTTGCAACTCTTTCGATCCTTTGGTAAGAGATACCATGAAATACGCACAAATGCTAGAAGGTAATGTGCGTAATACGGGTGTTCATGCCTGTGGTACCATTATTTGCCGTGACGATATTACCGACTGGGTACCGGTTAGTACCGCCGATGATAAAGAAACCGGCGAAAAAATGTTGGTTACTCAATATGAAGGTTCAGTAATTGAGGATACCGGACTTATTAAGATGGACTTCCTGGGATTGAAAACTCTTTCAATCATCAAGGAAGCGGTACTTAATATTCGTTTGCACCGCGGTATAGAACTGGACATTGATACGATTTCTACAGAAGACGAGGCTACTTACAAATTATATAGTGAAGGAAAGACAATCGGAACGTTCCAGTTTGAATCTCCTGGTATGCAGAAATACCTGAAAGAGCTTCAGCCTAGTACTTTTGAGGACCTTATCGCGATGAATGCCCTTTACCGTCCGGGGCCAATGGACTATATTCCTCAGTTCATCGACCGTAAACATGGTCGTGAACCGATTATATACGATATACCTATCATGGAAAAGTATCTTAAAGATACGTATGGTATTACGGTATATCAGGAACAGGTGATGCTTCTTTCCAGACTTCTTGCCAACTTCACTCGTGGTGAGTCGGACACATTGCGTAAAGCGATGGGTAAAAAGCTGAAAGATAAGCTTGATCACCTGAAACCACTCTTTCTGGAAGGCGGACAGAAAAACGGACACGACCCAAAGGTTCTGGAAAAGATCTGGGCGGACTGGGAAAAGTTTGCTTCGTATGCGTTCAATAAATCTCATGCAACCTGTTATTCGTGGGTAGCATACCAGACTGCATACCTCAAAGCTAATTATCCATCAGAATATATGGCCGGCGTAATGAGCCGTAACATTTCAAACATCACGGAAATCACTAAACTGATGGATGAGTGTAAAGCCATGGGAATGCAGGTCCTCGGTCCCGATGTAAATGAAAGCCACTTGAGATTTACAGTAAATAAAGAAGGAAACATCCGCTTTGGATTGGGAGCTATCAAGGGTGTTGGAGAAAGTGCGGTGGAAGCAATTATTCAAGAACGAGAGAAAAATGGTCCGTTTGCCGGAATTTTCGATTTTGTTCAGCGGGTAAACTTAACTGCATGCAACAAGAAGAACCTTGAAAACATAGCTCTTGCCGGTGGTTTCGATAATTTTCCTGAATTAAAAAGAGAACAATTCTTTGCTGCAAATACAAAAGGAGAAACGTTCCTTGAAACACTGGTACGTTACGGTAACAAGTATCAGCTGGACAGAGAACAAGCTGCGAACTCTCTTTTCGGTGGAGATAATGTTATCGATATTGCAACGCCCGAAATATTGCCGGCAGAAAGATGGAGCGACCTTGAACGTCTTAATAAAGAAAAAGAATTGGTTGGTATCTACCTTTCAGCTCATCCTCTTGATGAGTATTCTATTATTTTAAAGGATGTATGTAATACAAAAATGGTCGATTTCTCAGACAGAGCATCCCTTGCCAACAAGGAGCTCACCTTTGGAGGAATAGTAACAAACGTTCGCGAAGGTATGGGAAAAACCGGAAAGCCTTATGCTATAGTCAAAATTGAAGATTTCTCCGGCTCCAATGAGCTGCCTTTCTTCGGTAACGACTATATTGAATGGCGGAACTTTCTTTCTGTGGGAATGTTCTTATATATCAAAGGCCGTTGTCAGCCACGTCAATGGAAACCGGACGAGCTGGATATTAAAATAACATCTATGGAACTGCTTCCCGATGTGAAGGAAACATTAATAGAAAAGATGACTATCTTTATCCCATTGAAAGCTTTAGATCAGCAGGTTGTGACAGAACTCTCTATTTTAAGCAATGAAAGTCCGGGAAAGACAGAGCTTTTCTTTAAAATCTTTGATGATGAATCAAATTATTCGGTTGAATTTATGGCTCGTTCCACTAAATTATCAGTTGGAAAAAAAATCGTCAACTATATAAATGAACATCCCGAACTTGAATATCATATTAATTAATATTATATTTGCATCATATACGTTTAATAAAAAAAGGATAATATTATGGCATTAGCAATAACAGACAATAATTTTGAAGAATTACTTCAAAGCGAAAAACCTTTAGTAGTAGATTTCTGGGCAACTTGGTGCGGACCTTGCAAACAAATAGGACCTGCAATCGAAGAATTAGCTGCAGAATACGAAGGAAAAGTAACTATTGGAAAATGTGACATTGAAGAGAATGACGATCTAGTATCAAAATTCGGAATCCGTAATGTTCCTACTGTATTGTTTATTAAGAATGGCGAAGTTGTTGATAAACAAGTTGGAGCAGCTGCAAAATCTGTTTTCCAGGCAAAGATTGATTCTTTACTGTAATTCAATAATAAATTTTATAAAGACTCTCAAAACAAATTTAGATTATGGGCTTAGAAGATGATTTCTTATTGGAAGATGAAGACGACGAAAAGACCGTTGAATTCATTAAGAACTTTTTGCCACAAGACTTGAAAGACAAGTTTACTGACGATGAGCTCTATTATTTCCTCGACGTAATGGTGGATTACTATTCTACAAGCGGATGTTTGGATGCACAACCGGATGCTGATGGATATGTAAATATCGATCAGGACGAAATCGTGGAATACATTGTAAAAGAGGCAAAAAAAGATGGTATGGGAGACTTTAATCCCGAAGATATTCTCTTTGTTGTTCAAGGAGAAATGGAATATGGGAATTCATTAGGTCAGGTTGATTAACCTCACTTAATTAGATATAGAAGAGATCCTTGGCAGACTATTGCCTAGGCTCTCTTTTTGTTTTTAGGATACTTAAGCCTATATTACGCATACGCACACATCCGAAATGAGCAAATTATGCTCGAAAAGGTGAGGGATGACCCTTTTTGTGAGGGTAAAGTGATGGACAAAAAAGCTACCATCACCCATTAGTCATTTCATATTCAGTATATTACAAAAAAGAGTGAGGGAGTGAGGGTGTGTGCCGTGAAAAATATTGCTGGCAAGCAATATTTGCAACTATGTACAAGATGAGGGTAGGCCCCTCGTGACCGGCT
>NZ_FQTV01000029.1 GCF_900128905.1 Bacteroides luti | reverse complement strand
ATTAGTGCACTTACAATCCTTCAATATATAAACAAGATTAATAACAAACCCATTGGACAAATTAAATATGCATTAATTTAATTCCGCCAACGGGTTTCTTGTTATTTATTCGTGATAGATTAATAAATCATAGTGCAAAAGACTGAAAGTCTTGGTACAAAAGAAAATTTCCTGAACAGAACTAATAATTCTGTACAGGAGATTTTCTTTTACTATATATTATCAAATATCTATTAGTTGTTTTATTATTATCTTTTTGTGCTAAAGGTTAAAGAGTAGAATCTGATGATGAACTAAATTAGTTGCACAGATTTTTAAGAGCCTTATTTATTTCCGGATACTGAAATGAATATCCATAATTCAATAATTTATAAGGAAATACTTTTTGCCCTTTCGTGAGAATTGATGCACCTTCGCCATACATAATTTTAAAGACAACAGATGGTATGCGGAAACATGCCGGTTTATGAGCAATCTTTGCTAGTGAATAGGTAAATATAAGATTGTCGCACATCTGAGGAGCGGTGCAATGAATAACACCTTTTATTTTTTTTGTAGTTATTATAGTCCAGAATATATTCATTAAATCGTCAATGTGTATCCAGGAAAAACCTTGACTGCCAGATGCTATCCTTCCTCCTATAAACAAACGAAACGGTAAATACATTTTAGGAAATGCTCCTCCGTCTTTACTTAGAACAACACCAAGTCGGGGAATAACTAAACGTACGTCAGTAGATACCTTTTTGGCTTCAGCTTCCCAGTCTTTACAAACACTGGCTAAGAATCCGTTATCATAATTCCCGTCTCTTTCACTCCATATCTCTTTATCAGGATATATTCCAACAGCAGAAGCAGAAATCAGTACTTCAGGTTTAGTGGCTAATTCATTGATTACTTGTACTAAATATCTGGTAGTTTTTATTCTGCTATCTCTTATTTTCTGTTTGTTTTCTTTGGTCCAACGACTATTAATTGAAGCTCCAGCCAGATTAATAATCGCATCACAACCGTTTAAAAGAGATATTAACTTCGATTTATTATCAGGAAGATAATGCTCTCTTTTCACTGCATGTACTTCTACACCTTTATTCATAAGAAAGTCACTAAGATGCTTTCCTATAAATCCTGTACTCCCTGTAATTGCGACCTTCATAAAATTAGTTATTTGCTTTATGAAATAATAACGTTTAAAGTATCAATTATGTTGTTTATTAGTGATTAATATTTATAATGATTGTGTGCTTTGAATAAAAATCCGTAAGTTTGCATCTCTTGAAAATAGTATTAGTTTTAATGAAAAGATATATAATTGCTCTGATGTTGTTAAGTGAGTTTTCACTATCAGCACGTGAAGCAAAAAAGGCTGTATTTGTAAATCCACTTAACATTCCTATTGTTCTGAGTGGTAATTTCGGAGAGTTGAGAGCAAACCATTTTCATGGTGGATTAGATTTTAAAACAAAGCAGGTTACAGGATTACCTGTTTATAGCATAGCAGATGGGTACGTATCCCAAATAAATGTTTCCCTTGGATCGGGTTACATGCTTCATGTGAGACATAAGAATGGATATACCTCTATTTATCGTCACATGCTTGGTTTTGTTCATTTATTGGCAAATTATACTGAAAAATATCAGTATGAACATGAGCTGGACGAAGTAACTATCGACCTTCCTCCTGATGAATTTCCGGTAAAGGCTGGTCAACAGATAGGATGGAGCGGTAATGAAGGATATTCTTTTGGTCCACATTTACATATGGACCTTATTGATACAGAATCGGGCGATTTTGTTGATCCTTTGCAGTTCTATGCCGGTATGGTTAAAGATACCAAACCGCCCAGAGCTGAAAGTATTATGTTGTTTCCACAATCGGGAAAGGGAGTGGTAAATAGCCGTCAAGCTAATTTCTCATTTCCCCCTTACGGAAATAGGGTAATTGAAGCCTGGGGAGAGATTGGTGCCGGAATCAGGGCGCATGATTATATGGACAATGTGTCTAATCATTACGGAGTACATTCTGTAACGCTATTTGTAGATGGAAAAGAAGTTTGCAGTAGCAATATGGATTATTTCTCGGCATACGAAAACCGCATGGTTAATTCATGGGCGTATGCAGGGTATATGAAATCATTCCGTGATCCGGGTAATAAACTGCGTTTTCTACATACCGGTGATGATAGAGGTATTGTACAGATTAAAGAAGAACGCGATTATAAATTTATGTTTGTACTGAAAGATGTATTTGGAAACTCTTCCAATTATACATTTACAGTTCGTGGAAAGAAACAGGAAATTCCTGAAGCTGTAGTTAAAAGTAAGTACATACTGAAATGGGATGAACTGAATGTTTTGAATAAACCAGGTGTGCAACTGATAGTTCCTGCCGGAATGGTATATAAGGATGAACCTGTTAACTTTGAAACATTTGATGTTCCGGGAGCCATTTCCTTAGATTGCCAGTTGCATAATGTACCATTACCACTTCATGCTCCTTGCGAATTGGAAATCGGTATTCGTAATATGATTAAGCAAGATACGAAAAAGTACTATATTGCTCAGAAAATAGGTAATGGATACAAATATGTAGGTGGAGTATATAACAATGGATATATTTGTGCGGATATAAAAGATCTTGGCACATATACAGTTAAAATAGACACAATTCGTCCAAGAATAGCTCCGGTAGGGAAAAACTATTGGCCGAAAGCCGGGATTGTATCTTTTTCTATTCGTGATAATGAAACAGGCATCAAGTATTACAAAGGCAGGATTGATGGCAAATTTGCTCTTTTTCATCTGAAATTAATGAATTCTCGTTTGAGTTGCAGACTCGATTCCAGAAAAATTCAAAAAGGAATTCAGCACGATGTGGAAATACTTGTAATAGATAATTGTGGTAATGCTTCGGTTTATCGCGACTCATTTAAATGGTAGTAATAATTAAAATAACAATATATGAATAAACGACTTATAACCTTTGCTTTCTTACTGTTTGCATTGTTGGCTAAAACTTTAGCGTGTACAAATCTTATTGTAGGAAAAAATGCTTCAACAGATGGTTCAACCATTGTTTCTTATTCAGCCGATTCTTATGGCATGTTTGGTTATCTATGTCATTACCCTTCCGGAACCTTTGCAAAAGGAACCATGCTGAATATAAACGAATGGGATACCGGTAAGTATTTAGGGCAAATAGAACAAGCCAAAAAAACATATAATGTAATTGGTAATATGAACGAGTTTCAGTTAACAATTGCAGAAACAACCTTTGGTGGTCGTGAAGAATTGGTAGATTCAACAGGAATTATTGATTATGGAAGTCTTATTTACATAACTCTTCAAAGAGCGCATACAGCCAGAGAAGCTATTCAGACAATGGATAAGCTTGTTCAGGAATATGGATATTACAGCAGTGGCGAATCGTTTACCATTGCAGATCCAAATGAAGTATGGATTATGGATATGGTTGGAAAAGGCCCCGGCATTCGTGGCGCAGTCTGGGTAGCAGTACGCATACCGGACGATTGTATTGCGGCTCATGCTAACCAATCTCGTATTCATCAGTTTAATATGGATGATAAGGAAAACTGCATGTATTCTTCTGATGTAATTTCATTTGCCCGTGAGAAAAAGTACTTTAACGGTGTGAATAAAGACTTTAGTTTTGCAGATGCTTATGCTCCGCTTGATTTTAGTGCACGTCGTTTTTGCGAAGCCAGAGTATGGAGCTTCTACCGCATGTTTAATCCCGAAATGGAATCATATTTAGGATATATTCAGGGAACTAGCAAAGAACCGATGCCTCTTTACATTAAACCAGCCAAAAAGCTGTCAGTACAAGATATAAAGAATGCCATGCGTGATCATTACGAAGGTACTCCACTCGATTTAACAAAAGACTTAGGAGCTGGTCCATATAAAAGTCCGTATCGCCTTTCTCCATTGACATATAAGGTTGGCGATCAGGAATATTTTAACGAACGACCAATCTCTACTCAACAAACAGGATTCACTTTTGTTGCTCAGATGAGAGCTGATAAGCCAGATGCAATTGGTGGTGTGTTATGGTTTGGTATGGATGATGCAAATATGACAGTTTACACTCCGGTATATTGTTGTACAGATAAAGTGCCTGAATGTTATGCTCAGGGAAAAGGCGATTATATTACCTTCTCATGGGACTCTTCATTCTGGATATTTAACTGGGTTGCAAATATGATTTATCCTCGTTATAGTCTGATGATTGACGATTTACGCTCCACTCAAAAAGAAATGGAAAGCGGATTCAATATGTCACAAGATGCAATTGAAGCTACTGCAGCCAAAATGTACGAAACAGATCCTGCAAAGGCAAAAGCATTTCTGACAAACTACACAAACATGTCTGCTCAAAATACTTTTGAAACATGGAAACATCTGGGCGAATTCCTTATTGTGAAATACAATGACGGAGTTGTGAAGCGTATGAAAAATGGCAAGTTCGAACGTAACTCAATTGGACAACCTGCACCGGTAATGCGTCCGGGATACCCAAAAGATTTTCTTGAAGAGGTTGTTAAGGCTACGGGCGATCGTTATAAAGTGACACAATAAACCTATAATGAGACAAAAAGGTTTGTTGGAAATGTGTAAAATATAAGTGAAATTTGTTATTTTTGTGCCGATCTTTGTATCAGGAATACACAAAACAATTTAAATAAACAATCGTATGGATAATCAAGAATTGATAAAATTCGTATCAGAGAAAGCTAATAAATGGCTTACTCCCGCTTATGATGCAGAAACTCAGGCAGAGGTTAAAAGAATGCTTGACAATGAAGATAAAACAGAACTGATCGAATCATTCTATAAAGACCTGGAATTTGGAACAGGCGGTTTACGTGGTATAATGGGAGTAGGTAGTAACCGTATGAACATTTATACTGTTGGAGCTGCAACTCAGGGTTTATCTAACTATCTGAATAAATCTTTCAAGGAATTAAAGCAAATATCTGTAGTTATTGGTCACGATAGCCGTAACAACAGCCGTAAATTTGCAGAAATCTCTGCGAATATCTTTTCAGCAAACGGAATAAAGGTTTATCTGTTTGAAGACCTTCGTCCAACTCCTGAAATGTCTTTCACTATCCGTCATTTAGGTTGCCAGAGTGGTATTATTCTTACAGCTTCTCACAACCCAAAAGAATATAACGGTTATAAAGCATACTGGGATGATGGCGCACAGGTACTTGCACCTCACGATTCAGGTATTATTGATGAAGTAAATAAAGTATCTTCTGCTGCCGATATTAAGTTCGAAGGCAACCCTGCGCTAATTGAAATTATTGGCGAAGATATTGATAAAGCATACTTGGATAAGGTTAAAACAGTATCAATTGATCCTGAAGTTATTGCTCGTCATAACGATTTGAAGATTGTTTATACTCCAATTCACGGAACAGGTGTACGTATTATACCACGTTCTTTGAAAATGTGGGGCTTTACAAATGTAATTCCGGTGCCAGAACAAAATGTGATTAGTGGTGATTTCCCAACAGTGAAGTCTCCTAATCCTGAAGAACCTGCAGCATTGTCAATGGCAATAGAAAAAGCTAAAGAAACAGATGCCGATTTAGTTATGGCTTCTGATCCAGATGCCGACCGTGTAGGTATTTCCTGCAAGGACGATAAAGGCGAATGGGTATTGATTAATGGTAACCAGACTTGTCTGATGTATTTATATTACATCATCACTCAATACAAAGCTTTGAATAAAATCAAAGGAGATGAATTCGTAGTGAAGACAATTGTTACTACAGAATTGATCAAGACTATTGCAGACTGCAATAAGATTGAAATGCTTGATTGCTATACCGGCTTTAAATGGATTGCACGCGAAATTCGTTTGGCTGAAGGCAAGAAAACATACATTGGTGGTGGAGAAGAAAGCTACGGATTCCTTGCCGAAGATTTCTGCCGTGATAAAGATGCTGTTTCTGCTTGTTGTTTAATTGCTGAGGTTGCTGCCTGGGCAAAAGATAATGGCAAAACTTTGTATCAATTGCTTCAGGATATCTATGTAGAATACGGATTCTCTAAAGAAAAAGGTGTTTCTGTAGTGAAACAAGGTAAGAGTGGAGCAGAAGAAATCAAGCAAATGATGACTGATTTCCGCAACAATCCTCCTAAAGAAATGGCTGGTTCTAAGATTGTTCTTTATAAGGACTTCCAGGCTTTGCAGCAGACTGATGCTCTATCCGGAGAAAAATCAGCATTGGATATGCCTGAATCTTCTAATGTATTACAATACTTCACTGAAGATGGTAGTAAAGTTTCTATCCGTCCTTCAGGTACAGAACCTAAGATTAAGTTCTATATTGAAGTTAAAGGTGATATTAAATCACGTGCAGATTATGATAAATCAAATGCTGCCGCTGACGAAAAGATTAAAGCCGTTATGACTTCTCTTGGAATCTAAGAAGAAATTATATCTCACAAAAAAAGCTGTTTCAGTAATGAGACAGCTTTTTTTGCTATAAGTACTTTTTTAAGAAGTTATTTTTTGCTACTGTAATTGCATTCACTAAAAGTCCGGTTTTCATCTCCCTGTTCCTGAGATATCAATATGGAATTCTCAAAATGAAATACTGTATTTATCATGTACCATGTTTGTATGTACAACTGCTCTTTGTAATACAGGTCTTCGTGCAAAACCTTATCCTTATCGAAATAGAAACCAGTCTTATAAGGTTTCCCGAAAAGAGAGATAAAGTCAGCTTTGCTCATACCGGGTTTTACCTTATCACTAATTACAAACATACTTTTCGTATAATCTTTTGAAACGTATGAACCTTTATTCTCTGTCTGTGTAGTTATACAGCTGGATAGTGATAAAGATACTAATAGAAGTAAAAAGATCTTTTTCATTTTATACCGTCGTTTATATTAATATATAAGGTTGTAGACTAGCCATTAGTCCATTGCCGAAGCGTCAAAAGAAAGCGGAAGCAGACTTCCGATTCCTTCTACAATATAAATGCATTCCTTACCATAAAGTAAAATACGAATAGAATTACCAAAGCGTTTCTCTGTTTCCAGAATAACCTGTCGGCAAGCACCGCATGGAGGAATAGGAGTATCTATGAAATCACGTTCTGTACGGGCAGCAATAGCCAGAGTCTTTACTGCAGATTCCGGATATTGAGAGTTTGCATAGAACAAGGTAGTGCGTTCGGCACACAGTCCGGAAGGGTAGGCTGCATTCTCCTGATTATTACCGGTAACAGTAATTCCATTATTGAGTAAAGCTGCAGCACCTACTGAAAACTTTGAATAAGGAGCATAACTACGCTTCGTTGCTTCAATTGATTGATCAATCAGCTTTTTATCTTCATCGGAAAGTTCATCGTATTGGCAAACTTTTATAATAGATTTGATCGTCAGATCTTTCATAATTATACGGGTTTTATTGGTTTTAATAACAAAGTTAATAAAAGAGATTGGTAAATTCGATTATTTTTATGACTTTTGTGCTCAGTAACAGATAAAATATATAGTATGAAATTTTCCCGATTGATTTTTGCTTCTATATTGTTGGTTTGCTCAACTTTAGCTCAGGCTCAATATAGAAATCCGAAATATGTGGCTTATGTCAAGCAATACAGTGACTTGGCTATAGAACAGATGAGAGAGTATAAAATTCCGGCTAGCATAACTCTTTCTCAGGGACTTTTGGAATCAGGAGCAGGACAAAGCTCTTTGGCAAAGGAATCAAATAATCATTTCGGAATAAAATGTGGTGTAAGGTGGAACGGACCAAGTGTTTCTCATGATGACGATGCACCCAATGAATGTTTCCGGGCATATAATAATCCAAATGCTTCATACGAAGATCATTCTAAATTCCTTTCTTCCGGTGCCAGGTATGCTTTTCTTTTCAATCTTGATATTACCGATTATAAAGGTTGGGCAAAAGGATTAAAGAAGGCCGGATATGCTACAGATCCTTCTTATGCAAATCGCTTAATCACTATTATTGAAGACTATGAACTCTATAAGTATGACAAAGAAGGACTGAGCAAGAAGAAGCATGTTCATGAAAAGAAAGAAAAAGAAGCGTTTACACCTCATCAGGCTTACATCGCCAATGGGTTGCTATATGTTATAGCCCGCCGTGGAGATACGTTCGAAAGTATTGCCGATGAGTTCGATACATACGCAAGAAAGCTCATCAAAGATAATGATCTTACCAAGGATTACACATTGGCAGAAGGAGATATTATCTATCTTCACCAGAAAAACAAACATGCTTCAGAAAAGTATACCGTTCATACAGTTCGTGAAGACGATTCAATGCATAGTATTTCTCAATTATATGGTATCAGACTTAAGAACCTTTACAAACTGAATAAGAAATCGGGCGAGTATGTTCCTCAGGTGGGAGATTTAATCTGGCTGAGATAATAACCCCTTCTTTTAAATATTGGTACATAGATTAATATTGCCGTGTAACTTCAATACAAAAGTTACACGGCAATATTTTTTTGATTTTATACTCCATTAAATCGTTATTATTTTAAGATTTAAAATCTAGTTTGTTGCCTATTCGGTATTCCTATAACTTATATTAGTTTGATAATAAGATATATAAAAGTGTTACTTTGTTACCTTTGTTGTGATAATTTGTGTTTACTATTTTATATTTTTGTGTTCTAATGCAATAATAACCGTATAAAATAATCTATGAGAAAGTTTAGAATAGTATTAATTCTGTTGTTAATTCCCATCATAATGGGAAGCCGTTGTGAAAATGATGACGAAAATTGTCATGATAGAATCGATTTTTTGAATAAAACAAGTCGTACATTATATGTAGGGAGTGAAGATAGCGCCATTCTTTTCAGGTACAATGGCAGTCCATATTCTGATTGGTATAAAGCATTACCAAATGAAAAAAACAACACAGCATTGTTTAATGTTATGAGCGGTCGTTCATATTGTTATGAAAATACATTGAAAGATACATTATATGTTTTTATTTTTGAAGAAGATGTATTAGCAAATCATTCATGGGCTGATGTTGTTGATAAGAACTTGGTACTTCAGCGTTATAATCTGAGTTTACAGGATTTGCAGCAATTAAATTGGCAAATTTCTTATCCACCTTCGGAACTAATGAAAGATATGAAGATGTATCCACCATTTCCATAATTTCTTATTTTTGTAGCAAGTTTGTGTTTCGGTATGGCCAAAACTGAACAGATAGAAAAACTTCCGTTGGTCTGAATGAAAGTGACCAACGGAAGTTATATTTTTATAGTGCACTGATTTTAGCCATCTTAATAAAATGTCCACCGTCAGCAGGAACCATTGACAGTAGTAGTCAACTGGAATCAGTTTAGTACACCACACAGGAGTCTGAATATGCTCACCCCGGAACAGGCTTCTAAAAAAGAGGGGGATCTGAAAAAACATTGGGTAAGCTATAAAGATAAATACACAAACACATATTTGTAACAAACTAAAAAAGGACTATATTTGCTTTTAAAACATGAACCTGATAAATGAAGAACTTCTATAGAAATTTAATGAAGTTTTTATCTATATCAACTTGTTCATATGTTTTATCCTGCAAAAAGAAAGTCAACCTCTTTTGGACTTTAAACCTTAAGAGGTCAACCCGTCTAAGAGTTAATAAATTAGTAAGTCAACTGATTATAGGCTTAGGGACAGTAGTAGTCAACTGGAATGGTTCTTTTGCAATTTAGTTGAAAAGAAGAGTTCCCAGAACTAGTTTTCTTTTCAGTAGCATGAGCTTTGCCTTTCCATACATCATTCGTTTTA
>NZ_FQTV01000023.1 GCF_900128905.1 Bacteroides luti | reverse complement strand
CCAAACAAGAGATTAAATGACAATCTATTCAAAGAACTCATTGAGTTTGCGGCTATTGCAGCATAGCTCGATACTATTTTATTAACTAACTATTGAAATAAGAACTTACATTTAAAAAGGTTGTAAATATACATTTTAGCAAAGTTTTCTTTGCCTTCGGAATCCTCGGGAATACAAAGATCAAATATATCTAATAAACGCTTATCATCTAATGCAACATCTACATTATCAGTTTGAACTTTAAGTACATGCAATAGAAAATTTTGAAAATTCACTACTGAATTAAATCTATCAGGTTGATCATCATTATTTGCTTTTTGTAACTCTATTGCAGGTAAAGAGATAATTTCATCAATATTTAATAATAAAGTTTCCTGTTGATAGCTGGGCACATTGAGTGAATGCTCATTATTGGATTTAATTTTAAGAACAAAATCATCAAACGACTCAACGACAAGTTCGTTCCAATCGTCCTGTCCAAACAATAAATGACGTTGAGCTGGCGTAAATCCATATTGAATATATTTCTCCATATTGGAGCAGGCTTCCCATATCAGATTGAAACAATACTCATAGAGCTCTCTTTTATCAGAGTTTTCAAAAAAACTCATTAGTTTAGATTTCAGTACTTCATGTTTTTCAAGCTGTTCACCACGACTATTCATTATTTCAAAATAATGATTCAGATCAATTCCAACAGGTAATTTAACCCGTATAATCTGAACATATTTATAAAGATAATCAATGAATTTTTCTATGGTTATTTTATTTTCATCAATTCTCTTCTTCAACTCTGTTTTGCAAATATCATAAGCAGTTTTAATATTTGCTTCATACTCGTTTTTCGGGAATTTACCTTCGAAAACAGCATTTAAGGTTGTCATCGATTTTTCTCTGCTAGCAAAACGGATATTGAGAACGTTAAACCAACTCAACTCTTTAAATTCATTGTTGATGACAGAAGTAAGGATGGCAAGTGTAGTGAGCCGTTGTTGACCATCTATCGTATCAAAAAAATTATTATTTTCTGCAACAATCAATGTGCCTATATAATAATTTTTATCAGGGTGAACTGAAGCATAATCCACAATATCTTGAATCAATTGTTCTATTTCTTTAGCCTCCCAGGCATAATTCCGTTGATAAATAGGTATATTATACTTGTCTTTCGACAAAGTAGTTTCAATATTGAGTGGGTCAATATAGTTGATTTTATTCGGCATAGTAGTTCATTTTCACATATAAATCTTTAATTTTAGTAGTTTTATCCGATTCGTAGCTCTTTGTCAAAAGAGGTATTTCTAACATTCCCAAATCTTTGGGAAAGGTAGCTTCTTTTATCTTTTTGAACATATTCATTTCATGCACTACATAATTATCCACAGATACCAATTGTAGATTTTGGTAAGTTAATCTGATACGGTACGCCCAAATAAAGATTTTTTCAATAGCCTTTGATACATCTTTCATTCCAAACTTATCTACATAGAAAAGCAATGCACAATCAAACAACATTCTCACATATTTATCACCTGTCCGATTACGCCCTTCATATTTGTCCAGTGTATCAATAATTTCTTTTGCAATAATATTCAATTCGCCCATATGTTTATACATATTGTCATATAAACTTTTGTAATAACTAACCATTTCAAAGAAATACTTACCATTAACAATGGCTTGATCTAGTTGGAAAGGGAAACAACTATCCGTACTAACAATGCTTTTTATCTTCAGATATTTTTCCATATTCCTGAATATCAATGTGTATGGATAGGAATCAATGGAGTCTAATGTTATTCCTTTAAACAAATCAATATCTTTCTTTGTAAAATATCTGGACGAATCACCTTTAGACCAGCCTCTTACCCTAAAAAGAAATTCTGCAAATAATTTTGCGAGTTCTTTACTATCTGTATTCTCCCAAGTAGCAACCAGTTTTTTTACTTCTTCTTCATCTACAGAATTATTCTTAGTATGAATTTCGCGTAAATGAAATGCCTTTAATAAATCATGTGGCTCAAGATCTTTGCCACGAGCATTCTGCGAGTCAAAGAACTGAAATGCTTCTGATACATCGTCTATTTTAAAACAATTAACCTGGCATTTATTGAGGAAGTAATCAACAAAAGACTCGTCCACGCTATCCAATTTTCTTTTTATCGTGTTATAATTATTTTGAATATTCATTTTGGTTAAATCACTTTTAAAAGTAGGATCAAACAGTTGACCATTCACCTCCAAAATTTGATTTTTCAATGCATCATTTAATCCTTCTAGTTTGTAAGCGAGTATGGCTTTCAGAATAAGCAAAAAAGTTATAGTTCGTTGTTGTCCATCAACAATTAGATCTTTTCCATTTTCTTGATGTATAACCACTGTTCCTATTCGATAAGGAGTGTCAGATTTAAATCTATGAATATCGTCAATCAATTGAATTACATTTTTGTTTGTCCATTTATATGGACGTTGATAATGAGGAATATCTAACTGCTTATTTTTGAGATATTCTCCAATTGACTTTATTTCTGAATCTACTATAGCCATAATGATTGTTTGCTAATAACTTTTACTAATTAACATAAACCTACTTTTTCCGCAATTAACCCATTCTCCAATCAACTTTTCCGCACCAACCAATTTTGCGTGACCTCTGAAACATTCCTGCCAATCTTCATCCTTTTTGAATAGTATGCGATTACAATCGTTCATATCTTCACAATTCAGAAAACCCAAATAAACTAACACAACAGGAATACCCTGATTAGCCAACCACCAGGCATGAGCTATCCGATTGGATAATTGATAGCATTTATCTCTAGATATTTTAATTTCTGGATATACTACATTAAGTTCAGCTTTTGCTTGAGTTATTGCTTCTTCAATTTTTGAGTGGTTTAGTTCTGAAGATTTATTGTTTATTCGTTTACCTGATTCTTCTTGTTTTAGTTCTTGTACATGAGCTTTGGCTTCGATCAATAATAATCCTTTTACTCCGTCAACGGTACAGGTTGAAATAAAATCCCAGTTTGGAGTGTTTGAAAATTGCGGTTTTTCCGCAATCCACCAATTTACTATTTGTGTCTTTAATTCTCCTGAAAATTTATCTAATAGAAAATTTTTCAATTGAACTTCTTTCTGTACTTGTTTGGATGGTAAAAATATTTCATATTCTGAAAGAATAATTGAATCATCATTAAGAATATTCCGAAGTTTTGGAATAAAGTCTGATGTACTTATTAGCTTAATCATAGCTTGTTGACTGCCTTTATCTCTTATCATCTCAAATTACAATATATTAGATTAAAACAACTGATTATCTCTTTTCAAAGGACAAACCTCTCTGTCTTTCACAGTATCATTACTTTCAACATGCCCTGTAAGTAAAGGAGATTTGGGATCGTGTTTAAGTCTACTTTTTGCAACAAATTCATTATTGAAGCTAGCATAGCAATAAAGACAATTGTGTCCGCAGGTATTATATTCACCAATATCAATACTCTGTACACAACCACATTCTGTCCGTTGATTCTTGTCTTTTGATATTTTGATATTACACCCTAATAATTCTTCCACTATTTTATTATCTATACATTTACCATGTCCTATACCATGACTTTCTAAATCTATCTTTTCAGAACATGTTTGTATGCACATACCATATTTTTCTGCAATTGGCCATAGCTTATCTGATATTTTAAATATCTCATATTCTGTAAGTTCTCGGGCAGTAGTACCACGTAGGTTTCTTTCTGTCTTTTGATAATAGTCTATAAAACTGATAGTACATCTATTTGTATACCCCTCTAATCTTTTAGCAAGCTCTTCGAAGTATTTGACATGATAGGCAATATCAATTTTATCGGTAAGTAATATTGGGTCATAACGCCAGATTACACGGTTTGAGCCTATCTTTTTCGAAAGCTCTTTGAAAGTTTCAACCACATTATCTTTTTTAGGTACTTTTACTTCAAGTTCCTGATTGTATGGATTGATAGTGAATTGAAAATAATAATGATACTCTTTGATTTCATCAAGTCTTGGCAGCATTGCTTTTGGATTCTTTGTCCAAAACACAATACAGTCAACCACTTTCGGATTGATTGGTACTTTGCTTATTTGGTGTATATTCATTGGATTACGAACATATACAAAACCTTCCTTAACCCGATTATAAAACCATTCCGAATAAAAAGCTGGTATATCAGTTCTTCGACTTACACTTAGTATCATCTGTTTCTTGTTTTAAAAATAACTGATTGCGCACTTGAACAAGGTTTTTTTATATCAAATCTTCCTTCAATTACCTCCGGAACATCAAACATAAGATTATCAAAAGGATGATTCTCCCCACCATAGTCATGTAATGGTTGATGAGGAAAACGATACAAAAACTGTGAAGTCAGATTGTTTATCTGTGATTGATTAAAAATTCTAGCAGATATTGACCTTACATCATTATGATTAATATCATTTGTAATTACAATTGATTTTTCAGGGAGTTTATCAATTATCTTATGGGTAAATTTTTCAATAAATTCATCAATCCTTTCTCTACAATGCAGATTAAACTCATTAAGTATATATTGAAGAATCACAAAATTATATTCAAGCATATCATCATCGGTTATATTATCTAAGAAGTCAAAAATATCAGAGTTAATGAATTCGATATTGTATTGTGGAAAAATCGTTTGTATTTGATTATGAGTCTCTAACCATCTTTCATTGTTATCTACACCAACATAAGAAATAGGTCTCTGTGTACCTACAATTGATAAATATCTATCAACACCAAATAAATCAGCACAAGAACCACAACCTAAATTCAATATATTGAATTGCCTAAACCTATTGAAGCCTAGATTATAGAATAAATGACCTATCTCTGAAGCATATTTATAGCTATAACTACATGTATAACAATAAATCATATTATTACAATCATAGCCTCTAGGAGATCCAAAATGACATTCTTGCAAACAGATATTGCAATTATTGCTACAATTATGTTCACAATCTATACATTTCCCATCTTTATTGATAGAACCAGCGCAAAATTCAACTAATTGATTTATAGGCATAATATTAGATTCTTTAGTTTTAATATTTACACCAAACTTAACCTCCCAGTTAAAAACGGCCTGCATAACCGAAACTTTGAGTTTCTATTATTTATCCAGCTCTTTTCAAATTGGGTTATTCCATTGTTCGTATCGAAAAGGATTTGGACAATGGCAGTTTGCACAGATCTGTTTTCAGGAGTACTAACAACTAAATTTTCAATAATATTTTTACTCCGATTTGATTGTATTCCTGTTTGGGTAAAACTTAAAATATCATTTTGAATGAATGAGAGATAATAAATTAATTTTCAGTTTTAAATTGATTCACTTCTCAAAGTTACAAAATCGAACCAAACAATTCAATTTTTCATTACTTTTTTTTAAAAAAATAACGTAATATTCTGCATATTACACTTTCCTGTTTTCTATATTTTAAATAAGCTACAAATAAATCTCCCCAGCCATATATAACTTACACTCTCCGCTAATTTCAACTCGTTTACCTAAATATTTGCAAGAAAGGTATCCCTTACGAGCTGACAGCTGAATTGCAGAAAGTTCTTTCTTATTTAGTCTTGCCGACCAGTAAGGAGTTAACGTTGTATGAGCTGACCCGGTAACCGGATCTTCATCAATGCCGGACTGCGGAGCGAAGAACCTTGAAACAAAATCTACATTGTTTCCTTTCGCCGAAATAATTACTCCCCTACCCTTTAACTTTGAAATCTCTTTCAGATTGGGCTTTATATTCACAATCTGTTCTTCCTTTTCAAAGACTAAGAAATAGTCTGTTTTACCTTTATAGGCTGCTATTGGTTTTATATCAAATCCATTTGTTATTTCATCCGTGAGTGTTATCTCTTTAAATTCATCGGAAGGGAAATTCAAGGTTAGCAGTTCTCCATTCTTGCAGACAGATAAATCTCCGCTTCTGGGTGAATAAAAATGAATGGCATCTTCTTTATGACCTTCATAATTGAACAAAACAAAAGCAGTAGCAAGTGTGGCATGTCCGCATAGATCGACTTCGACCGCTGGAGTAAACCATCGTATCTCGTATTTATCACCTTGTTTCACATAAAAGGCTGTTTCGGCAAGGTTATTCTCCATTGCTATTTTCTGCATAACATCATCACTCAGCCACTTTTCCAATGGGCAAACGGCTGCAGGATTGCCTGAAAAAACTTCGCTGGAAAATGCATCTACCTGATATATTCTTTGTTTCATATTGTGTGTTACTTTATTGATGCTACTGTTATAGTCAATTAATAAGTTTCATTAATTTCCAATCTTAACAGTTGGGATATTTGTTGAGATCATTTCTTTTAAATAACTTATTCTATAATTTTCAAGAGTCTGAAAAAATGGCGTAATATCATCTCCATAACCTCTTTTTGAATAAGCATAAACAATTAACGCTTTTCCTCTATTAGGAACTTCAATTTGCTTATATCGATATAGATTAAATTCAACAACTGTCATCTTGTCATCTTTGCTTTCACCAAGCAAAAAGTCTACAAGATATTCTTTTCCATCTGGACTTTTAGTTACTTGATAATTACATATAGGATCAGTATTCTTCCTTGCAATCAACTCATTTATTTTTTGATTTACTGCACCCTCTGTACTAATATCAGTGATAAAAAGATGTATAGTCAGCATCTGATTAAAATGCTCAGAGTTCTCACCTTTAGGCAAATACTCCTGAATTAAATAATTATCATTGGGCTTTGCAGACCATGACAATTTATAGTCTGTTTTATTAAATTCTAAGTTTTCTTTTACTCCAAGTCTATCTATCGGATTTTGAGCCATAGATGATAAAGACAGAAATAATGCAAAAAGTATTGTTAATAGTTTCTTCATATTGTAGGTTTTTAATTTACAGCTTTAGACATATTCATTTGTTAATAACAATTATTATTCACTAAAATTTAGCTGATTATCATTTAACAAAGTATCTACTTTTCTCAACTTATTATAATATCTATTCCGTTGTTTAAACATCTTATCAAAGTAATCAATTTTTAAATCTCGGTAATCGAAAATAACGGGTGATTTACCAGAACGTTGAATACGCCCAATATATTGCACTAACTTACCTTCAAAGGCAAAAGGATAAACAATAAATAGACATTCTAATGAACTGACATCTATACCCTCTCCAAAATATTGACCAGTTGAGATTATAATCTGAAAGTGACCTTGTTCTATTTGTTCCAACTTACTCTTACGACTTCTCTCAGAGTCATCCCCTGATATAGCTATAGTCTCATACCGCTCTTTAAGATACAAATTTAGAATATTAACATGAGATTTTCTTTCGGTGAGTACTAATATAGACTTGAACCTAGATATATTTTCCTCAATATCCTTTATTATCATTGCATTTCTTACTGTATCATAAATCAAGACTTGTGAGATTGTTTCATAATTGTCTATTTTATAATCATAAGGAACATATAGATCCGTTTCTTTGATATTTATCTCAGCTTTACTTTCTTGTACAACCATCAACTCTTTTAGTGTCATCTCATAGATAATGTTACCAATATAGACGTAGATTAGTTTTTCGTCATTGTTTTTTCGTTTTGGTGTAGCAGTCAATCCATATAGATAAAAGCAATTTAATTTTGTTATAACCTCGCGAAATGACTTAGCAGGAATATGATGACATTCATCAACTATAATCATTCCAAAACGGTTACTTAATTCAGACAAGTCACCTCTTGTTAAAGATTGTATCATTGCTACAGTAACTTCCTGGCCTATTTTAAACTTCTGATTCCCTATTTGCCCAATTTTATTCTTTGGTATAGATAGAAAATTTTGTATTCTATCTATCCATTGGTCAAAAAGTTGCTTCCGATGAACCAATATCAAAGTCGGTTGTTTCTTTTGAACAATTAGCTCCAATGCAATAATTGTTTTACCCGAACCAGCTGGTGAAACGATAACGCCAAAATCCTTAACCTTCGTTCGTTCTAAAACCTCTTCTTGATGAGGTAACAACTTTATTTTTGAATGCAAATCAACATCAGACAGTTTGCATCGTTCATCAATAATTTTCATTGGAACATTCTCTGCTTTGCAAAACTGAACAAGTGCCGAAACAAACCCTCTAGGTATAATAATTTCTTCTGGAGTCTCTTCTATAAGCTTAAAATATTTTTCTATATTATATGCAATTTTACCTAAGCGTTTCTTTACAAAATAGTCTGAATTTAGAATATTAAGATTATCACGAAGAAACTCAATAAGTTTCCGATTAAGCTGTATCTTTTTAAGATGTACTTGGCTGTTTATTACTATCTCTAACTCAAAATTAATATGGGGAGAATAACTTGATGAAAAGTATTCTTTTTGACATCCTGATAATTGAAGATAAAGTGAATCAATTTTCTGTTTGGAAATCTTTTGAACAGCATGTAAATACGCCCACTGATCAGTTACAGGAGTAAAATTTTCAGGATTGAGAAAGCAAGAATTTCCCTTTTCTAAAGAGCTTCCCTGCATTGGTAATGCAATGAGATTACCTATGGCTTTACCCGAATGTGTATCTTGATTAGGGAATAATCTATCAAAACTGGGTTCTTTTTCAAATTTTGAGACAATATCAGCTTGCAATAGTAACTCAAACATTATCTTTCTACTCTGAAAAGCAGGGATATTCTCCTCAAAAAATAGCCAAAGATGCCCACCATTTCCCGATCTCGAACGTTCAATTACAGCTGGCAATCCACTTTTCATACAAACATCATACAATCGTTTAATAGCCTTCTTCCAGTCATCTTCATCAAAATCAGCAGCAATAAAAAATGATGTATTATCTACTAATAGTGGATAAAGTCCAATTGTAGACTTACCCAATAAATGTTCATTAATAACAGCATCATTAATCGGCTGATATTCTTTTTTGGTATAGTTTGCAAATTTTCCACCATTGGATTTGTACCGGTTATAATCATCCCAATCAATTTTATATGCAGGCATATATCCACTTCGTCCATCTTTTTCCCAGCGTACCGCATATACATCTTCACGTCCTCTAAAGAGCGACTTATATAGATCAATATTTATTTGTGATGGACTCATTAATACTTTTCAAATTCATTGTAGTTATTCACCTCAAAACAAGGCGACTAATGCATGTTAAATAGTTATTTTTCTATTCACTATATTTGCATATATATAATAAATGTCGCATCTTTGCAGTGCTCATCTAAAATTAGAAGGAGTTTCGGGGCTCGGTTTATCTAGATATAAATCGAGCCCTGCTTTTTTAAACAATGGTATCTAATTTCTTATTCATTTTCTTTTTTATTTGTTTTTCAGCATAAGGTTTATTTAAATAGTATGCAGTCAATAAATAGTAAGATGTCCGATTACGTTGAGGTTCTAAGACTATTATATATTTCTCAAAATTGTCATAAATATAGGTTCTTACAATATTTTCTCTTTTCTTTTCATCGCGTTCCTCAACACTAAAAACAAAAATATTATCAGGCAAACGTTCTTCAATATGAAACCGAATCCAATGTAATCTTGAAGAACGGTCTTTCTCAAAAACTCTCCTTGAATATTTTCTGCCATCTTTATCGACATCTTCTACATTTTCGCAAGTAAGATGAGTAAACTCTCTATCCATATCAATCTGACCATCAGATTTAATAGGATATATTTGCTTACCTCGAAACCTAAAAGAAGGATTATCTTGTATATCCCTAGTATAAATACTCTTTAAAACATTTATTCTGCTGGCAGGATCTAAAAAAAGTATTTCTAGCAGTTCTGGATATTTCTTCAATATATCTAGTGACATTGATTTATCATTTTAATGCAATAAAAAATAAATTAAACTTCTTTGCACACTTTAGCGTAGTTTGGTTTAGTGGAAGTTTAGTATGCTTTTGAATAATATCGACAATCTTCAGTTTTCCAACATTCTTTCCCTCAAGTGTTTGCTTTTCTATTCGTAAATGATAATTAATAGCACCCATCAATACATCTGCAATCTGTAAAAAATGACTTTCATACGATTTTATAAATTGGAAATTTCGGATTGAAGCATTCCATTTTAGTATCTCCTGCAATTTGTGTAATTTACCTTGACTGCAAGTATCCTTTATATCAAAATATATATTGTAAGTACTTTCCATATCCATTTTATGATGCAAAAGCTGAAAATACATTCGATAGTAAAAATCATTAAAGGTATATTCCGGACGATTGTTATCTATTTGAGACTTATCGACAATTACAGCTCTAAAATTCATATCAGTCATAAAGAAATAATCTACAATTTCTTTATAAAGTGGAAAAGTTTTTTCCGAAATAGATGTCCATTTCAATTCATATTCATTACCGTAGCCATGTCTTTGCTTGATACACTTGATCTGTTCTTTAGCAAGTTTTATTTGGTTGTATGCAATACTTACATATGCATAAACCATATACGGCTGCCTATCATGCTCTAGATAGGTACTTTCATCGCAATAAACATTAAAAGTCTTATTACTCATAATTTAGGTATTTCTCTAACTTTCATTATCAACTCAAGTCCTAGTGCATCGGCTATTTTTCTAAGAGTATCGATAGATGGATTACCATTACCTTTTTCTATAGCTTTTATGGTCCGAAGACTAACACCGGAAATATCTGCCAGGTCTTGCTGAGTAATATTGAGCAAGACTCGTCTGTCTTTTATAATATCGTAGAAATCCATAAGTGCATTATTTTGCCCATTTAAATATTATATTAAATATAAGACCCAAAAGTGCAATATCCTGCATATTACTCTTTTGCCAGCAAAACAAGCTTGTTTAAAGTCTTCCAATTGCGAACGGTTACTGCCGCATCAAGTTTCTGAACATTATTGGCAAGCTTAGATTTACTAATGCTATTGCGAAATAAAAGATACACGTTTCTACCTATAATCCGATAATCATCGCTATCACTTCTATATGCGTTAAGATATTCTGTTTTCTCTTTTTGGAGAGCTGTAGACAACAACGCTACATACAAGCATTCTTTGTCTGACAAAGATTCAGCTTCCGAAATTTCATTCTTTGAGAAAGGACAATCAAGGATTATATCTTCTAACTCAGCCAAAGTTCTCAACACCACCTTTACCGGAAACCCCAAAGCCGACTCAATGTTATCTTCTATTTTAGATTGAAGAACAGCTTCTTCTTCATTGGATTTGAATATAACATTACCGCTCTGAATATACGTCTGCACTTCACAAAGTCCAATTGAATCAAAGACTTTCTTCAGCTCAGTCATCTTTATGATATTCTTTCCGCCTACATTAATACCTCTAAGCAATGCAATGTAAATATTCATATTTATTTCTAAATCATAAATGATATTCTCCATCAATCTTAACAACAGCATTACCACCAAAAAGGACTTTGCCATCTTTGGTATTAAGCTTCACAATATTAAAGAGATCTTTTTCTCCATTCTGTTCTATTGATACAGGCTGACCGTTCCACATCTCATGCTTCAGCATATAATATCCCATTGCTGAATTTCCTGAACCTGTTGCGGGATCTTCAAGATAGCCAAACTTCGGAGCAAAGACACGGGTTCTTATTTTATTTGATTTGTCAGCTACGTCGTTGGTGAAAACGAGTATTATATCTATATCGTTATTGAGGCAGAATTCTTTCAGCTTTGGCTCATCCGGATGCAGAGCAAGGATATTATCCAAATTCACAATCGGAACTATCAGTGTTCTTAAGCCTGCATCTATCAACATAACAGGGTGTTGCTGATCAATACTTTCAACAGCAGCCTGAAGATTCGTGGCTATATCTGCCAACGAAGGTTTTACTTCAAGATATTCAGGATTGGGAGCTGTGATAAATACGGCATCGAGTGACTGAAGTTCGTTATATACCGCCAAATCTCCTTTATTGGTTTTAATTGTAATTTCTTTAACCAGTTGCAGCTCTTTATTACTTTTTACCAGATTATACATACAGGCAATAGTTCCATGTCCGCAGAATTCAACTTCACACTCGGAAGAATAGTAACGTAATCTGTATGCATTTTCGGCAAGCGGACTGCAATAAACCACTTCGGACACAAATCCTTTGTGATCTTTTGCTATGCTTAGCATTTCTTCTTCTGTTAATTGCTGATCTTTATTGAGGAACAGACAGGCGGCAGGATTCCCTTTCGACTTTCCGCTTGTAAATGCATCTAGTTTTATATAAACGAATTTATTCTTAGCATCAGTTTCAGAGGCTGCAAACGGCTGTTCTGGTTTAGTCTTATTAACTGTAGTTGTTTTCTTCTTACCGTATTTATTAGCTTTTTCCCATGCTGCCTTTCTTGCCTGATATTGCTCGTACTGATTTTCTAAATAATTATCTGCCATAAACTTTTTACTTTCTTATAAGATGTAATACGTTTCTATTCATCCTCATCTGTATTTGTGGTACATTTATACGTATTATTTTCTACATTTAAGATGTTATCCTTTATCCGTTTCAAGACCCTATTCAGTTCACTCTTGGTAGGGATATCTTCAAAGAAAATATCTTCTAATTCTGAATTATTACATTTAAGTAACTGCTTAATTAGTTTCTTAGATGACTCTATATATTCTTCTTCATCTTCGCAGTTATATGATAAAAGTCCAAATTGTAATGTCAGATCATGATGGAAGTTTTCTGCTTCGAATATAATTGCTTCATAAGCTTCATCGGTTAAATCGTCTGTATCCATATAATCTCTTTCTAAATTGATTCCATTTTATCAATCCAACTATTGAATCGAGGACATTTTTCTCTTATCTTATTAAGGCCAAGATCCGACGCAAGACAAGCACCATATACAACTTTTAAATAACCGGGAATTAATATTTCTAATCTTTTCGATGGAGCAGTAGCGGCACCATTGTTTATTTCTTCTGGATTACTAAATCGATTAATAATACTTTCTAGTTCTACAAAATTAGCTTCTTTAGGTTCAAAATTATTTCTAAAGATATCTATATCGCAGAACAGTAAACCTTCAAACTCATGTAACTGTATGTAAGGGATAAAACGTTGACGAATTTCGGGAGATAAATCACTACGCATTGCCTCTTCCAAAAAGTCGAGTCGATCACTTTTATCTACGATACTTTTAGCTTCCTGCCAACGAGGATAATTATACGAATCCTTTATTCCATAATAATCAAACAATGTAGTAACATAAGCTGTAGAATCATGTTTAAGATGTGCTTCTATCTGCTTCTTCAAATTCCCCCAGGCAACAATACCTCCATTAGTAGACTTGATTGTCGGTGTTTCTATTAAAATGTCCTTTGAAATAAAATAATTAAGCAATACATCATTGCAAAATTCCTGTTCGGTGGGGCCTTCGTTTATTATTATAATCCTTTTCATTGCGGCTGCCCCCCTTTTATAATGTTTTGCTTCCACAAATCGCCCAAAGAATAGTCCTCCAACCACTGAGAGAGATCAGTGCTTGATAAACGTTGCAATGTTGTTTCTCCATTATTCTGATTTACGGTTATTACATCGTCTGGTTCAAACAAGCTTACCAGATCAGTGCTTTGTGTAGCAATAATTACCTGAGTACCTTTTGCAGCAACAGATTTTATCATGCCGGCAAGTTTTTGTATCGCTAATGGATGAAGTCCTAGTTCCGGCTCATCAATAATTATAGAACCTGGTAAAACAGGTTGCAGAAAGAGTGTAGCCAAAGCTATAAAGCGTAATGTTCCGTCCGACAAATCTGTTGGACCGTAAATTGTAGAACTGTACTTATCCTGCCATTGCAGACGAACAGTATCAGAAGCTCCCGGATAAAAATAAAAGTCAGAGAAGTAAGGAGCTATGCTCTGAATCATTCTCAGAATACGGTTATAAACAATTGGATGTTTATCTTGAATACTCCACAAATAAGCAGCCAAATTATCCCCTTTTTCATAAAGAAAATAAATATCGTTACGTATATTACTGTCTTTTGTAAAAGGGGAATTTTTTCCTGTATCGTGAAAATGGTATTTCTTTATATCTGTCAGGTACTTTTTAATATAATCACCTCTTGACATGCCGGAATAAGACTTAATATTTGCTTCACTCTTCAATTTATTAATATAAATCCCTCCCTTATTATACCAAATTGATTCATTGAGAAAAACAAAATAATCATCTCCTTTTTTCAGATCAAATGAATAAGCATTCTGTTTAAAATAGATCTTTGCATTAATTTCTTCTGTAATTTTACTTCCTTTATGAAGCATTTTTTCAACACCGCTATTCAAGGCTACATACTCCTGAAGTTTTTGCTCGTAAAGTCGATTTAGGAACTCAAAAAAAGATAAAAAATTACTCTTTCCAGAACCATTAGAACCAATAAGTACATTAATATTGCGGAGTTCAATATCTAGTTCTTTGAAAGATTTATACCCTTTAATTACTATTCTATCCATTATCTTTTTTTTTCGAAGTTGATTCTGCAAAACAAATATAGAATATTTTATTGTATATAAACAAAAAAAGTGCAATATTCTACATATCACACTCTCTTCTAATTATTATTTGTTCTAACTAATAAATAATAAATCATTTAATTTTATACTGCAAAATAAGCTCATAAAAAGCTATTACCAAATACCTACTTATAATGATATTTCACCAAAGAATACTAATAATTAAGAGGGGGGGTATAGGTCTTTAATATATAAAGAAGCAGACCTTCTAACGAAAAATAAAAGGCTGGCGAATGCTTTATTTTCTCTTGTACAAAACAAAGAGATCTTCTGTACAAAAGAATTAATTGTTTTGTACAGAAGAATGCATTCTTTTGTACAAGGATTTAATAATTTAAATAGTCAGTTCAAAATAAGTCCTACACATTTTACTGTGCGTATGGAGATTGAAGAGTCAGCTGACAGATAAGTACGTAGTTTTTTGATAAATACATCCAGGCTACGTGATGTATAAAAATCACTTGTTCCCCAAATGTTTTCAAGAATATCGTCTCGTTTTACAATCTCTCCCCTGTTTTCGCAGAGCAGTTGAAGAATCTGTGCTTCGCGGGCGGTAAGGTTCCACGATTGCGAATCGAACTGTAATACTAACCGTTCTGCATCAAAATGATAATTCCCTAATGTGAATATATTTTTTTCGTTTCTAGATCTTACGCCATTCTTAAGTTTCAGTAGCGCCTGAATATGTGCATCAAGCTCTTCGGGAAGAAAAGGTTTCTTTATATAATTATTCACGCCGGAATGATAACCGATAGTAACATCCTTTGGTGAACCTTTGGCAGTAGCAAAAACAATAGGAGTATCACCATCTGTTTCACGAATTATTTGTACCATTTCATTTCCATCCATCAATGGCATTTCAACGTCAGATACTATAATATCCGGTTTAAACTCCTTCCATGCTTTCAAACCCTCTTTACCATTTAGCACAGGCATAACATTATATCCTCCAATCATATCCTCAAGGCTTCCCTTAATAATATAATTCAGGTTTTCATCATCCTCAACCAGTAGAACTTTTATCATAATTCTTCTATTAATACCGGTAAACTGATAGTAAATTCACAAAAATCATTCTCAACACTGGATACCGAAACTGTGCCTCCATGCGCCTCAATCACCCGAAGCACATAACTCAGTCCAAGACCAAATCCTGCGGCTCCGCCTTTTCTACCAACGGCAGCTGCTCTTTCGAACTTTTCAAATATCTTTGCCTGATCTTTAGGAGCTATTCCAAGTCCATTATCTCTGACCTTAATTACAATCTTATCATCTGCTTTAAAGCAACTGATATCTATCTTCACCTCGTTATGAGAATACTTTATCGAGTTATCAATCAGGTTGCTGATAGCTTCCTTTAGATATTCATAGTCGGCAACCACAAAGGTTAGATCATCGGAAAAAGACAAATCAAAAGATATTTTCTTATGATGATTTATAGAGAACTTATTAACCAACGAACCGATCATTTCTTTTAAATCCACAATCTGTTTGTTTAGCTTCAATTCCCCCTGCTCCAGTTTGGCAATAGTTAATATACGGTTGGTCAAAGTAAGCAAATGATTGCTCTCGTCCATACAAATTTCAAAGTACTTCTCCTTCTTCTCCTTTTTGTCATCAAGCTTGCCGCTTCTTAACATATTAATCCCCATTAAAATAGTAGAAAGAGGAGTTTTCATATCATGAATCATTGCGTACGTAAAGTCCTGACGCAGCTGGGCTATTTTGTTCTGCCGAACAATTATTTTTATCTGGAAGAAAATGCAGTAACCAATTACTAATACCATTAAAACAGAACCTACAAGCATCAACGTCATCTGTTCAAAAATAACTTTATATGGAGAAATAACTAATACCTGAATTCCTTCAGTGTTTTTCTTATTTGTAGGAATTATAATAGACTTTAATGCACCTTTAAAAAGTTCTTCAGTATTCTTGCCGGTTGTTTGAATAACTTCACCAGTCTGCGGATTCACTTTATTCAGTATATATTTAACCTTAAGATGAGATTGCTCTAACGATTTAGAGAACAAACTATCCAGGCTGGAAATTACCAAAGGTCTATTTAACTTCACAAGAGATTCCTGCAAATCAACATAATTAGGAAGAAACGACGTGCTTTCTCCCGAAATTGTGTCCGAACTAATAAAAGCCCCCTTCGGCATAGATTGCAAAGCAATGCTAAGCCTTGCAAAAACCTCTTTTTGATTTGATTCTGAAAGGCAGATATTTATTTTATTCTCTATTTGGCCACTTACAAAGCGATATGCATTATAGAGCCACAATCCTTGCAGTAATAAAATAAATAAAATGGCTATTGCCGTTATAAACTTTGCGTAATTGCTATTCATATTCTCCAAATATACTGCAAAAATAACAATAAGATTAGATTGGATAACAATTTAATAACATTCTTTTTTTTTATGATTCTATACTTTTGCCCACATCAGATTTATAAAAATAAAAAACACAAAATGATAACAGAGCTTACAGTCGAAGAGATGGCCAGCATAGAAGGCGGAGAGTATATTATTATTTATCGTTTAGGCCCCAATGGAGAAATTATTATGGAACGAAAAAATATCTAGTTTATATTTCCATATAAAATACATTTTATTGTTTTTTGTCATCCAAAGATTTATATTATTCAACTGGTTAGGTAGTATAAATGAATTGCTTAAGGACTGTATTAATTCAGTCTTTAAGCAATATTTTTTTATCTGTAACACTACTAACCGCAACATAACAAATCCATTATTCTAAAAGAAACAATTTAAAGAATGCTATTACCATCTGAATTTATTGAAAACAGCATTGAAGCTTATACTTATAATCATTCAACCACATCCCAAAAGATTTATTGGGTAGTGCTTTTAGCTATAACACTGGCTTTAATCTCACTTCCATTTATTTATGTTGATATATCAATACAAGGTAATGGAATAATAAGACCTATAGCAGAAAAAACTGAAATAAAAGCTCCTGTTACAGAACTGGTTGACTCTGTATATGCATACGAAGGAAAAAAACTCAGAAAAGGAGATATTATTCTCCGCTTTAGAATGAGTAACTCAGAGTATAAGATTCTCTATCAACGCCACCGTATTGATGATTATAAAACACATTTAGCCGATTTAAAATTCCTGGCAAAAGGTAAGCAGCCTCCAACTTTCCATTCCCCTGCCCGACAACAAGAATATAACTATTATATAAAACGAGAAAAGGAACTTGGAACATCCTTAGATAAGGCTGAGAAAGATTTAAAACGCAACAAATTACTATTCACCAAAAAAGTAATTTCTGAAGAAGATTATGATAAATCTTTCTATCAATACGAAACTCAGAAAAATGAACTGGCATCGCTAAAAGAAAACCAACTGAGCGTATGGCAAACAGACTTAAATAACTATCAGAATCTGGAAAGCGAGATGAATGCCTCTTTTAAACAAGAACTAAAGAACAAAGAGTTATATGTAGTAAAAAGTCCGGTAAATGGAACTCTTGATCAATTTTCAGGTATATATAAAAACAGTAGCGTGCAAGCAGGCCAGTCACTAGCAGTAGTTAGTCCGGATTCAACTCTCTATTTCGAAGTATACGTAAATCCACGAAACATAGGATACCTTAGTGTAGGAATGCCCGTAAATTTTCAGATTGAATCTTTCGATTACAATGAATGGGGAACAGTTGCCGGGAATATAACAGAGATATCATCTGATTTTTTAACGGAAAACCAAAGCAAGGATTCATTCTATAAAGTTAAATGTAGTATGAAAAGAAACTACTTACAGCTTAAAAACGGGCAGAAAGGGAAGCTAAAAAAAGGGATGACAGTAAGCGCTCATTTTATGATAAACAAACGGTCTTTATTTAGTCTTCTGTATCAAAAAATAGACGAATGTATTAATCCCTCACAATTTAAAGTAACACAGCATTAAATGAATCCAGTATATGTATAGTAAAAAAGGCGTTAAGATAAAACAGCATGATGCAACAGATTGCGGGGCAGCATGCATTGCTTCGATAAGTGCACATTATGGATTAAGATATCCAATTTCAAGAATCAGACAATATGCATTTACCAGTAAAAAAGGAACAAACATTCTTGGATTAGTAGAAGCTGCTAACCGTTTAGGATTTAAAGCAAAAGGTGTTAGGGCAAATGATGAATCATTAAAGATAATTCCCAAACCGGCTATTGCACATATTATTGTAAAAGAGACGCTTCAGCACTTTGTAGTAATTTGCAAGGTTACTAAGAAGAGCATTACTATTATGGATCCTTCCGATGGACAATTACATAAAATAAACCGGGAAGCTTTTTTAAAGGAATGGTCAGGGGTACTTGTTTTAATGGAACCCGAAGATAACTTTAAAACCGGAAACCTGAAGCAAAGCATAGCCAGCAAATTTTTGTCCTTGCTGATACCACACAAAAGCATGATGTTTCAAGCTGTATTTGGTGCATTCATTTATAGTATTCTAGGATTATCAACAGCATTGTATGTAGGAAAAATAACCGATTATGTACTTGTGGACAAGAATGTAAACCTGCTAAACCTGATGGGAATTATTATGCTTCTCATCGCAGTTCTGCGTACATTTATTGGTTCGATGAAAAGTATTCTGGCCCTAAAAACAGGACAACGCATTGATGCCGCATTAATTCTTGGATATTATAAGCACATATTAACCCTTCCGCAGCAATTCTTTGATACGATGAGAGTAGGTGAAATAATTTCGCGGGTAAATGATGCGGTAAAGATTCGCAATTTTATCAATAAGGTTTCGCTTGATTTAGTTGTGAATGTTATGATCTTATTTTTCTCTGCCTGCCTTATGTTTTTATATTCATGGAAACTAGCAGTAGTAACCCTGCTATCAGCTCCTCTCTTTTTTGTAGTTTATTGGAGTTTCAACCGACTGAACAGAAAATACCAACGAAAAATTATGGAAAGTGGAGCCGAACTGGAAACACAATTGGTTGAGTCATTAAACTCAATATCAACAATCAAGCGCTTTGGAATTGAGGAATATGCTAATATAAATACCGAAAATCGTTTTGTTCATCTTCTGAGGAATACTTATAGAAGTATATATGGATCAATTCTTACTCAAGGGGGAATTCAGTTTATTTCCACCGGTATTACAATTGCAGTATTGTGGATAGGAAGTAATCTGGTTATTAAACAAGAGCTTACTCCCGGCACATTAATGGTTTTTTATTCGCTGATAGGATATTTATTATCACCCATCGACTCATTAATAAAATCGAATCAAACCATTCAGGATGCATTAATAGCAGCAGATCGTCTGTTCCAGATTATGGACCTGGAACAGGAAGAAAATAATGAAAAGATTGTTATTGAGCCGGAGATGATTGGAGATATAACATTCGAAAACGTTTCATTTCGCTATGGTAGTAGAAAACAAGTGTTCGAAGCACTCAATCTGAAAATAGAGAAAGGAAAGACTACAGCTGTTATTGGAGAAAGTGGTTCCGGCAAAACTACTCTGATATCTATCTTACAACATATTTATCCTATTCAGTCGGGAAATGTTCGTATTGGTAGCTACGATATTAGCCAGATAAGCAATGATAGTCTGAGAAAAATAGTGGGAACTGTACCTCAGGAAATAGAACTTTTTGCAGGTACAATTATAGAAAATATTGCATTAGGTAATTTTCAGCCGGATATAAAAAAGATTGCTGATTTAATTGAACAACTTGGGCTAAAAGAATTTATAGAAAAACTTCCAAATGGTTATCTAACCTATATTGGAGAACATGGAGCTTCTCTCTCAGGTGGTGAAAGACAACGTATTGCTATTGCCCGGGCTCTATACAAAGAACCGGATATTCTTATATTTGATGAAGCAACGTCATCATTGGATTCTGTCTCTGAACGATATGTAAAGCAAACCTTAAATGCACTTGCACAGCAAGGAAAAACAATCATTGTAATTGCACATCGCTTAAGCACAGTTAGAAATGCAGATAAGATAGTAGTGCTTAACAAAGGAGGTGTTGTAGAAACCGGAACGCATAAAGAATTGTGTGAAATAAACGGAATCTATAGTAAACTTTGGAACGAACAATTTAACCAGATTGATTAGTTATTATTTATCATGGCTGAGATTAAGTACCCGACAGTGACTAATTTTTAAAGTACATTAGAATTATGAAATTATCAGAAAAGGCTCATTATTCATATAAATTTAAGAAAATAACTTCTTCCCCCCTATTTCTCAGAAGCGCCTTATTAGGAAGTGTTAATGGAGGAATTCTTTATATTATATATGCTATTTTATAAGATACTTTTGCATGTTATATAAAATAAGCACTGCCCATTTACACAATTATATGGACAGTGCCTGTTTTTTCCTGCAAATTTATTCGATTACCAACTTTCTTTCATCCTCTGCCCAGCAAAAGTCAAGAGCTGATTCGCGCTGAAGAGCAGCATCCACAATCTGATTAGCACTATCAATAATAATCTTTTTTATTGTTGTAGTACTAACGCCGGGAGTATATGGGAAATAAACAACACGTTTGTCCGGTTGAGATTTCATCCACTCCAACCCTTCCAGATATTTATGTTCCCAATCGTCTCCAATGGTCACAATATCAATTTTCTCCTCCCGAAGTTGAGCCACTTCGGTTAATTTCACTTGTTTCACTACTTTTGTCACACATTTTAAAGATTCAATAATCCTAAAACGCTGTTCAAAAGGTATAATGGGTTTCATCCCTTTGTATTTTTCAATAAGTTCATCCGTGCTAACGCCAACAATCAGTTCATCTCCCAACTCCGCCGACCGTTCTAATAAGTTTAAATGTCCTACATGAAATAAATCAAAACTACCTGAAGTAAATACCCTAACCATCTCTCTTTTATTTTAATTCAGTTTATAATTCTCTATTTCCTTTATTCGTGCAGCCAATTCATCCAAATCCTCTTTTGTTTGAACGCCTAAATGCGATACCCGGAAATAATGAGGAGTGCCTCCGGGCATAATATATATATCTTGTTTCAACAGTTCGTTGAACAATATATCTCCATTTTTGTGAACGAAAAATCCGGTAATGCAATTGGAAGGAACTTCGGCAGGTACTTCCCAACCATTCTTTTTACAAAGACTTCTGAAGTAATGCGCTTTGTTTCTTACTTCATCAACAATAGCATTAGCTCCCTTTTCAACATCCATTATTAAGCGGGCATGCAATTGCATAAAAAGTGTAGTGGCAGGACTGTAAGGAGTTTGTCCGCGTTCCAGATTCTTAAGGTTTTCCGCAAAATCAAAATAATAACCTTTACGGGCATAAGGCAGATTCTGAACACTCTCAGCAAGTACTATCAAAGATAATCCGGGAGCAATGTTCAACCCTTTCTGGCTACTTGTAATGCAGATATCTATTCCAAGCGCATCCATATCAAGAGGATCGGCCAGGAAAGAACTGATTACATCAACAACTAACGAAACATTATACTTATGACAGATATCTGAAATCTTTTTCAGATTAAACAACTGCCCTGTTGAGGTTTCATGATGCTGACATAAAAAGACATCCGGTTGAGATTCAATTATGGCACTTTCAAGTTTATCATAATCGATATCCTTGGCAAAAGGAACTTCAAAAATTTCGTTTGGGCAAGTATAATAATCGCATAAGCTTTTCCAGCGATGTCCGAATGATCCGCCTGATATAATGAATGCTTTCTTCTTCAGAGTTACAAAATTAGTAACTACAGCTTCCATTGCTCCCGTTCCGGACGCTGTATAAAAAATAACCTTTCCTCTTTTGCAGTTTATGAGCTGAAGCATCATCTGCTCAGACTCTTTTACTAATGCAGAAAAGGCAGCAGTACGCATATATGGTATCTGTCCGTTATTTATTTGCAATATTTCTTCCTCAATATTTCCAGGAAAAACGTATGATTTCATTTTTTATCGTTTAATTCGTCCAAATTCTTTAATACTGGTGTATCTCCTCCAAAGATTAAGCTTCCGTTTCTTTGGAACACCATGTCTGTTTATATAATCGGCAGTAGCATCTAGCATGCGCTTACATACATTTCCATCCAGATAAGGATCATAATTATTTTTAATCCACTGTCGTTTTTTTATTGCACCTTCATCATATAGAGCTGTTTCAAAAGCATCCGATAATTGATCGGGTTCAGTAATATTAGTCCAATAAATATCTTTTGAGATTGTACGCAAAGTAATGACCGGTCTATCCAGCAACAAAAACTCGTATATTGTGGATGACGTATCACTAATCATCACATCCGACATTAGTTGGTATTTTGTTACGTTAAAATCATCAATCCAAACAATATGTTCTTCGCTTTCTGCCAACTGTTTATATTCATCAATCCATTCTTGCTTTGTTAAAGGGTGGAATTTGAGTAATAATACAACATCCTTTTTGTGAACAAGATCTACAAGAGCTTCTTTAATGTGTGGCAAAGAAGTTAAAGAAGGCGAGAAGGTTGGAGCATACAACACAACTTGACTTTTTTTATGTTCGACCAGCAAGTCAGCCTTTTCAGTATCAAAACTATGCAAATGCTTTTTTATCCAGTCTTGCTTAGGCCATCCGGTTTCTACGACTTCAAAGTCTTTATATTTTTTAGCCAAAGTAGAGAAGCCTTTAGTAAAGAAGGGTCCCTGAGTGAAATAAGTATCAAAATATCTTCTTATCACCCAATGGTCTTTTTTCTCAGCGGCATATCCATGAAAAACCTGAATTTTTACTCCGGGAAGATAATAAGGAACAATATTTCCCGGAACAAAAGTCGCTTCCGGTGAAAAATCGTAGACTTCCTGTATATTATTGGTATATGGAACTTCCTCACTTAAAGGGAATAAAGGTATTTTTTTTTGATGTACATACCAGAGAATTTTATTATCCGGAGATTGTACTGCTTCTTGATAAATTGGATATAAAATATCAATAGCATATTTGTTTTCGCAAAATAGTATTATACGCATTTTTTTAAAGAACTAATCCTTGCTTTGAATCATTTATTTAAAACAAACGCAAAGTTACATAATTACTGCATAAAAAATAGCATTTTTTTTAATAACATTGTAATACAAAATATCTTTATGTATCTATGAGTTTCTTTATTGAATAGCAATAAACTATAGAACAACTACTTAAGATATAAAACAAAGGAATTATAATAAAAAGGCAAGCTAAAATAAAATATACTTTTAGCTTGCCTTTTTATTGCAAATACTTATCACAAACTTTTTACTCAACTACTTTTATGAGTCTTGATATACAAACATACAGCATTTCAAGGCGTTTACATTGGTATTATTTCATAGTAAACATTTCTGCAAATCTTTTTAAATGTGTTTTGTCCGTACCACAACATCCACCAACAATTTTAAGAGGAAAGTCTTTATGCAAAGCAAACATGCTATTGGCAAGCTCTATATCTGAAGAAGATTTTAAACAATTACATTCATTCAGTTCTTCCGGACTCAGGCTGGATGCATTTGCTTGTATACCCATAAATCGGGAACGAACCAACGGAGTATTATTATCAGCAACGGACAAGGCTTGATGCAGGTTATCAGGATGCACACAATTTACCGTATAGCATAAAGGATGCATTTTTGTACTTGCATCAATTACTTCTATTGCTTTATGAATTGATGTACCGTCGAGCAAAGTTCCATTCTTACGAATCATAAAGCTTATGATGTAAGGAAGTTCTGTTGTTTCCATTGCTTTAGCCATTCCAATAGCTTCCGGTAAAGCAGGCATTATTCCAGCAAAAAGATAGTCGGCCCCGGCTTTTTTGAATGCTTCCAAATGAGGTAGATGAAATTCTATTGCTTCATCTATAGACAAAGACTCCGAGGGGGCATAAGCATCTCCCCTACACCCTACCAAACCTCCAACATATACAGAAGTGGTATAACCCGATTTTAATTCAGAAAGGAACGTTACATTATCGGCTATAATATCTTTATCACTGAATGCAGAACGGAGAACTCTTTCTTTATTAACTCTACGAGTTGGTGTCATCAACATAATCGGTAACTGAAAAGCCTCAGCAATATCCAGATATTGTTTGTAGATATCGGCCAGCACCTCTCTGTATGTATCATTATAAATTAATCCGGCATGAACAATATGCTCATCCAAAGGTATATTATATTCACGACGTAACCGCTCAACTATAGCTCCTTCAGTTAATATTATGGGAGACTTATGAAACGTTGTTTCAAAAGAAATATTTTCCATTCTATGCATTGTATATTTCATCTGCAAATATATACAAACGTCACGACTATACTTTATTATTCAGTATATCTTTCAGAATTAGTTCTATACATCTTCCAATTAAAACTTTGCATAAAAAAGGGTGATCGAAAGATCACCCCCATAAAATAAAAGATTTTCAACTTTACAACTTTTTCTCAATGAATCAAACAATAACAAACATTAAACTATACTATTATTAAAATTTCTCTTCTGCACAAGCTAATTCCACAATCTTCTTATTGACTAGTGAATCCAAGCCTTTTAGCTTATTCCATACAAACAAGCTATGAACAAAAGCAATAACAAAAGCTATTGTCATCAAGGTTTTACTACCATTCCATCCAACAGTCTGCTGATACCACAAAACAACAGATACCAAAAGAAGTGCAATAATTATCCCAACGCTCCTTAAAGTCAGTAAATCTATACGAGTAGGTAATTTATCTTGTAACCTACTGTTCTTGAATCCATAAATAACATATACATCAAAGCCTATCACCATCCAAACAAGGAGACGAATCCATGTATCCGCCGGCAAAAATATCATCATAAATAGACATGTTGCTATACCTAAGACTGGAACTAAAGGCACCAAAGGAGTTTTAAAAGCACGAGGTGCATCAGGCATTTTCTTCCTCATTACCAGAATTCCGAAACAAACCAGAATAAAAGCTAAAAGAGTTCCGATACTAGTCATCTCGCCTGCCACTCGTGCTGGAACCAGAGCTGCAAGAGTTCCGCCAACAAACAACAATATAAGATTGCTTTTTATTGGTGTTCTGTAAACAGGGTGTATTTGTGAAAAGACTTTTGGCAACAAACCGTCTTTACTCATACTATAGAAAATTCTACTTTGACCTAATAACATAACAAGTATTACAGAAGAATAACCAGCCAGAATTGCAAGAACAATAGCTTTATTTAGCCATGGATAATCTGGATGAATAATACCCAAAGCGTCTGGCTTGCCCATGTGGTCAATAGCTATTGCTACGGGAGCAATGCCATCAAAACCTTTGAATGCTGTGTAGTTAACAACTCCGGTCATTACGTGTGCAAACAGAAAATAGAGTACTGTACAGATAAGTAAAGAAACCAATATACCAATAGGCATGTTTCTTTTGGGGTTCTTTGCTTCCTGAGCTGCCGTACTTACAGCATCAAAACCTATAAATGCAAAGAAAACAACGGCAGAAGCTCTGATAATTCCACTAAAACCATATTCTCCGAAGGTTCCATTATTAGCTGGAATATATGGTCTATAATTTGAGATATCAATGTATTTCCATCCTAAAACAATAAAGACAAGTACCACTGCTATTTTTAATAGCACAATTACAAAATTAACCCGTGCACTTCCCTCTATACCTTTAATCAAAAGCAAACTTGCCAGAATAATGATTATGGCTGCCGGAAGGTTTATTATTCCTCCATCCCAGGGACACAAGGTAAGTTCCGGTGGTAGATTAACACCTATACCCTCTAAGAACTTAATCAGATACCGACTCCAGCTAATACTTACAGTGACAGCTGCAATGGCATACTCAAGTACCAGGTCCCACCCTATAATCCAGGCAATAAATTCTCCCATAGTTGCATATGAATAAGTATAGGCACTACCAGCAACCGGAATCATGGAAGCAAATTCTGCATAGCACAATCCGGCAAAGCAGCATCCTAAGGATGCTACTATAAAAGAGATTGTGATAGCCGGACCTGCCTGATATGCAGCAGCACCTCCTGTAATAGAAAATAGACCTGCACCAATAATTGCTCCAATACCTAAAGCTACAAGTCTAGATGGTCCTAAAGACTTTTTTAAAGTATTGCTATCGGTTGCATTCGACTCGCTTAATAAACTACTTATTGATTTTCTTACAAATAAACTCATTCAGTCTTGTTATTTAATTTCATTTGACTATTTTTCAGATCTTTATTGCTTATTTCTTTACCCGATAATCTAATGCCGGAGCACGATTGCCTAATAAAGGTTCATAATGAAAATCAGAACCACGACGTTTGTTGAATTCTTGTTTTGCCTTTTCTACTAATTTAGAGTCACTGTATAACTCAATTGCAGATAATGAGAATACCTTAGCTGCATTGATAAGAGCTTTTGTTCCAATGGTTGACCCTCCAGCTGCAACATTTTGCCAGCTATGACCCGCACTTCCCGGAATAAATGCCGCTGTACCAAAACTAACTGTAGGAACAGTCCAGCTCACATCTCCCACATCAGAAGAGCCTCCACCTTGTGAAACTCGTTCTTCTTTAAGAGGTTCTACTCTTTGCACCCTTACTAAAACCGTATCAGCCTCATTTAGTCCTTTGGCTATTTCTTTTGCAAAAGTAGCTTCACGTTCGTTATATATTACCCCTCCTACTTTTTCCAGTTTATCCTGCACTAAGGTTGCCAATGTTTTATTATATAATCTTTCATAAAACCCTGAAATAATTTCAGACTTCACTGTAGTTTGAGTACCTAAAGCTGCACCTTGTGCCGCCTGATTAATCCATGTTGTTAAATCCTTTAGAGTTTCTCTTTTGGGACTACGGATATAATAGGATACTTTGGCATAAGCAGGTACTACATTAGGAGCCTCGCCACCATTGGTTATAACATAATGAATACGGGAAGAAGTTGGGACGTGTTCTCTTAACATATTAACCATGTAATCAAATGATTCTACTGCATCTAATGCTGAGCGTCCTTTGTCCGGACTTCCGGCAGCATGAGCTGCTTTTCCATAGAAATTATAATCTATCATCTGTATCGCAGTACCTGTATCTGTACTTACTCCGTTACCAGAAGAAGGATGCCAGTCGAGCACGACATCTACACCTTTAAAATTTCCCTCTCTAACCAGATACACTTTTCCTCCGCCTCCCTCTTCTGCAGGAGAACCAAATATTTTTATAGTGCCCGAATGTTTTGTTTGCTCAAGCCACTGCTTAACAGCAATTGCTCCTGCAACAGAGCCTACACCAAACACATTATGACCGCAACCATGACCGCTTCCTCCTTCTATCAAAGGCTTTTTATATGCCACCGTATCCTGTGATAAACCAGGTAAAGCGTCATACTCGGCCAAAATTCCAATCACTGGGCTTCCGCTACCATAACTTGCAACAAAAGCTGTTGGCATTCCGGCAACGCCAGCTTCAATTTTAAATCCGTTATCCTGTAATTGCTTCTGAAGCAATTCCGAACTTTCTTTTTCAATAAATCCTAATTCAGCTTTTCGCCATATACTTTTCTGTAATTGGTCATAAACAGGAAATGAATTATTCAGATAATCTATGGCAATATTGCTTTTGTTTGAAAAATGCCCTTTGTTCTGGGCAAAGCAGCCTAATCCAAAAGCTGTTGTAGCTAAAATAAATAATGCTAATTTCTTCATTGTAATATATATCTTTTATTCTACTAATAATCTTGATTCTTGCTTTAGGTGAGCTGTACACTATTCATATAAAGCATGTATAGTAAACCAATCTAGTAACTTGAATTTTGTTTCAAATCACTATCAGCTTGTATATCATTATACGGTATAGGGAATATCCATTTATCAGAATCGGTTACACCAAGTACTGTTCCGGCTCTTTTTGTACGTACCAAATCAAACCAGCGATGTGGTTCGAAAGGGAATTCAACGCGGCGTTCATTCTCAATTGCAAGAATTATTTCAGATTTGGAAAGTCCTGTTAATACTTTTATCTGAGCACGCAATCTCACAGCATTCAAATCACTCAAAGCTCCGGTAAGATCAGGTGTTGCTTTTTTAGCACGTGCCTCAGCTCTGATAAGATATTGCTCAGAAATACGCAGAATATATGCCGGATCATCCCCGGTTGTTCTCCAATACAGGTTTCCCACATAGAAATTCTTATTAATTGCAGTAGACTGATCTGAATAAAGAGCCTTTCGGGTTCCACCTGTTTCAGAACTCCCCAACAATGATACTATGCCTTCTGATGGAGCCCACTCATGACGTCCTCCATTAGCAGATGACAACCAATAATAACCATGAGTATTTTTATCGGAAGTAGTATAAAGCAGTTCAAAAATTGACTCTTTTGTCTGCTTATTACTAAAGAATGATGGATAGTCGACTAATTGATAATCGTTTATATCGGCTATTAATATAGAAGAATACTCTTCTGCTTTTTCCCAGTTTTCAGAATAAAGATAAACTCTGGCCAATAATGCACGTGCCGTATTCTTTGTAACTCGCGAACGATCAACTTTTTCTGGCAATAAAGAAAGTGCTGTCTGCAAATCTTTAATAACTTGTTGATAAACTTCGGCCTGAGTGCTTTGCTTTACTCCATCAAAATCATGCGCTGTAATTGTTCCTTTGGTAATAATAGGAATGTTTCCCCAGGTTCTTCCCAAATCGAATAAAGATAATGCCCTTATAAAGTAAGCCTCTCCAACAATTCTATTCTTATCTGTGTCAGTCAAAACCTGAGAAGACAATGCAGAAACCTTGTCTATTACCTGATTGGCAGCATTCAGAGTGGCATAAATTGCATACCATGCTGTATTTATGGTTGTGTTATCAGACTGGTATGAATGATTATTAAAAGCTCTGTAGTAATTCAGTGATCCCGTCCAGGTAACATCATTGCCAGCTAAATAAATAGCTGCAACAAATTCTCTACCATAATAGTTATCAGATTGTAACTTATCATAAGCTCCTGCCAAAGCAGCTTCTGCCGATTTTTTATCTACCACTGCTGATGCATCTGATACAGACTGCTCGGGCTCCAGATCAAGAATATTACTACATGAGCTAAACAGCAAAATGAAATTTAAGAGTAATATTTTATATGTATGTTTATAGAATTCTGTTGTTCTCATATTCTTTAATTATTAAAATGTTAAGTTAGCACCAAATACAATTTGTCTTGGCTGTGGTGGAATAGCAAAATCGAGTCCTTGAACTGTTCCATTTGTTTGATCGGCAGCTGTATTTCCTTCAGGATCAGCACCAGAATATTTAGTTATAGTAAACAGATTTGTAGCACTAGCATACAATCGAATTTTGCTCAATCCTGCCTTTACAAGAGCTTTTGGAGAAAGGGTATAACCAATAGTCAGATTACGAAGTCGCAGAAAAGAACCATCTTCAAGGAAACGACTGCTTTGGAAATCATTATTGTAGCTTCCATCAGGATTAACAACAGTAGAGGCACGAGGTATATCTGTAATATCACCTTCTTTTTGCCAACGTTTCATCTGGCTCTTTAACAATCCCCAGTTTGTGCCACGTACACCACCATGTTCCTGAAAGAAACGATTCATGTTAAACACATCATTACCTACTGAGAAATATAGGAATACCGATAAATCAAAACCTTTATATGTGAGTGTATTTCTAAGTCCACCTGTAAAAGTTGGCCATGCATCGCCAACTATCTGGCGATCGGCTGTAGTTATTTTGCCATCTTTGTTTACATCTTCATATACTGCATTTCCAGTTTTGGGATCAACATACAGTTGCTTGTAAAGCCAGAAAGAATACATTGGCGAACCTTGTTGCAAGCGCACCCAGTCTCTTGAATATTGTGAAAAAGATATAGGTAACTTCTCTACTAAATTTTCATTATGTGAGATTTGGAATGATGAAGTCCATTTAAAGTCTCTTGTATCTATATTGGTAGAATTAATTTCAAACTCAACACCTTTATTACTCATTGCTCCCACATTCTGTATAGTAGAAGAGAATCCGGTTTTTCCTGCTATTGGTACATTCAAAAGCAAATCAGAAGTATACTTATTATAATAATTGAGCTCGAAAGAAAGTCTGCCTGCTAAGAAAGAAGATTCAAGCCCCACGTTCCATTGACGAGTCGTCTCCCATTTCAGATCAGGATTGCTTAACTGAGAACTGGAAATACCTGCTGAATTTCCGTAATTAGCTCCTCCACTCCAAAGACCTAATGATGCAAAATCGTCAATATCCTGATTACCGGTCCAGCCGAGACTGGCTTTTAGCTTTAACTCATTAAACAGGTTCAGATTCTTTATAAAGTTTTCCTGACTGACGCGCCATGAAGCTCCTACAGAAGGGAAATAAGCCCATCGGTTAGATTTTCCAAATCTTGAAGAAGCATCGGCACGAAGGTTGGCATCAACACTATACTTATTATTGAAACTATAATTTGCTCCACCAAAGAAAGAAACCAATCCCGAGGAAGAACTACTTGTTGTTGCAGATGTTATAGCTGCCGAAGATATTGTTTTAAACTGATCACTTGGGAAACTTGAAGCATTAATAGACTCTTGCTGATAATTACGTTTCTGCACAGTATTACCTAGGAAAAGAGAGATAAAATGCGAATTACGAATGGTTGTAAAGTAATTCAGTAATTGCTCTGCCACCCAAGTTTGTTCAATACTGGTTGCATCAGTAGCTGCTCCATTGGGCTGCCCATCGGATAGCTGAGTATTGAAATATCTTTTCTCATGATAGTTATTCAAATCGGCACTAACTGAAGATTTAAAAGATAGGTTTTCTTTAATATTCCATTTTGCATATACATTATTGATTGAATGTAAACCATATGCATGATGGTCATTGTTTTTTATCAATGCTACAATGTTATCAAAGATACCATACTTGGCATAAGAACCATCTTCATTATATATAGGAAGCAATGTAGCAGTATGTACACTAGCCTGAAGAATACCTTTAGGACTATTGGCCGTGCGAGATAAAGAACGGATGGAATAATCCAAAGAATTACTGGTACCTATTGACAATTTATTATTGATCTTATGGTCAAGATTTACACGGAAATTATATCTCGAAAAATCCTGTGTCTTCACAATAGCCTCCTGAGATGTAAAACCGCCGCCTATAAAGAACGATGTTTTCGCATCACCTCCATTTGCAGATATGTTATAGGTTTGTACGTTTGCTGTCCGGAAAACAAGACTTTGTCTGTCATAAGTTTTTTGATCTTCAGGATTTCCAAGTCCTCCTTCTTCTTTAGGGCGATATGGTCTTGTAGCATAAGATTTTCCATCATTTACCCATGCTTCATTAAGAATTTGTGCATGATCAGGACCTGTGGCAAGATCCCACAATTTAGCAGCTTTGGAAAAACCATATTCTGCATCCAGACTAATCTTTGTCTTACTGTTATTTTTCCCTCGTTTAGTAGTAATCAATATTACACCATTTGCACCGCGTGCACCATAAACAGCTGTAGCGTTCGCATCTTTAAGTACTTCAACACTTTCAATATCAGCTGGATTTATATCCGAAAGAGGATTAGTTGTTTGCCCACCAATACTGATTGTTTGCAAAGTTTTACTGCTAATTGGTACACCATCAATCACGTATAATGGATCGTTACCTGCATTAATGGATGTAGTTCCACGTAAGCGGACAAAAACACTCGATCCTGGAGTTCCCGAAGTAGTTGAAACCAAAAGTCCCGGAGTTTGTCCTTGTATTTGTTCATTCAATCCGGTTCCTGCTATGTTCTTAAGTTGATCTGCCTTTATTTCAGAGATAGCACTAGTCTTTGCATTTCTCTTTGTCTGAACATAACCGGTAACAACAACATTATCAAGTTCGTTCAAATCTTCATTCAAGTAAATTGTTATCGGTTCAGCTTCATAAATATCAAATTCCTGGGGTTTATATCCGATACTTTTTACCGATAGAGTAGCAGGTAAAGCTTTTACTTTTAGTTGAAAAGCCCCATCTACATCCGTAAATGTTTCTCCAAGTTGCCCTTTTAGTTTGATTGATGCACCAAACACAGATTTCTTAGATCTCTCATCGAGAATTGTTCCCTTAAGAGTAATTTGTGCATACGTAGTAAAAGTGGATAGACTCACAAACAGGAAAACCAGTTTCAATCTAATAAAATCAGAAAAATCTCTTTTCTTTTTTGTCGTAGTAATTGTTCTTATCATATTTATTTAGAGTTATAACGAGCCTGCCCTAAATCAGTTTATCAACAGAAAAAGGGATATTCGTTTTATTTTATTTAAAAGAGTTCTGGTTATTTCAAAGACAATAGTCTTTCAGTTAAATGGTTGCTTTGTTCCGCTAACACTTCTTTGTTTAAATTGAGAAAGCCAAATCCATGGTTGTATTTCTGTCCATCAGTTAATACCCACTTCAAGAAATCAGAAACTTCTTTTCGTATGTTTTGCTGAGAATAAACAAAACCGAAATTCACAACAGGTATTGTCTCTATCTGACTTCTTTCTAATAATGTAATTGCATCGTCAACATTTCCTGATAATACATTTTTCTCATCTTTTTTCAGGTCGAGTGGCAACAATGCTATTCCATCTTTTAATTTGCGGGTGTTGATGTCAAAAAGATAACCCAGATTGTTGTAAGCAATACCAATAGTGTCTTTTTTCACTGCTGAAAGCAAATAAATATCATCGCCCAAGACTTTTTTCCCTTTAATTTCCGAAGATTCGTGGCCAAAATATCCAGCTAAAGCTGTAGAAGCACAAGAATGATTTTCCCGGGCATAAATTGTTGCCGGTAACTTTGGTTTCTCCTTTTTCTGATCATCACCATAATTGAATGCTTCGAAGAAAAGTTTGTCTATATCCTTTTTGTTCAGTCCTTTCTTTGCGATGCTTGTTAAAAATGGATTTTTGCTATTGGTCACAGGTAATAAAGCATATCGACCGGCATATACTATTCCATCATTCTCTTTCAGTTCATCTTTTTGTGGAAAATGAGCAATAACATTTAAATCCGGATCCTGAGTGTTAGCTTTACTTTGTACTAATTTTAACTGCACATTCGGATTAATCTTTGTATATTCTGTTATCCACTTTTCTATTAAAGGATAAGTAAATTTCGTTCCGCTTATCAATATAGGATTATTATCAGAGTTTTGTGCTGCAAGGCCTGTGGATAGAAACAATAAGGCTAAAAACAGTTTGCTGAAATATTTTGTTTTCATAATTGATTTTGTTTTTGTATTATAATAAAGAGAGGATAACATATCCGGGAATAAGGATTTTACCTTATTCCTATACGTCCGGATATTTTAAAAAAGGATGTTAGAAGGGAAAAGAGCAGGTGTGCATACAGCACATTCGCATGGGAAGTGTAGAAAGAGAAGAAGAGAATGCAGGCATCATTGCAGAATATAAACCTGCCTGATTAAAGAAAGTAAATGTCTTTTGAGAATCCAATACTTTTTGCAAGTATCGCTGTAATCGTTTTTTTCTAAATAAAGTTTTCATAACCTTCTAATTTGAATTATGTTAGTTTCATATTTTTCATCTTTATCGATTGCAAAGTTCAAAATAATTCGCGGCAATATAAATACCATAAACATGGCATTTATATTACCGCGACTCAGGTATATTAACTTATTTATATATATTCAGCTTTTCTACAAATGGATATATCCAGCTATTATATAAAATTAATTATGAGACGGATAAAATAAAAACTAAAAAGGCTACCATTACAACTTTTGCAATGGTAGCCTTTTATTCATACCCAGTTCAATATCCGGAATGCAAATACCTGATTTGAATGAAGGTTATCTTACTTATTTAACAACTCTCTCAACAAATTATCCAAATCATCACCAAATACATTTTTGGCAACTATTACTCCTTTTGAATCAACCAGAAAATTAGTTGGAATAGCTCTTACGCCATATTTGCCAATAATTTCACTCTGCCAGAATTTTAATTCAGAAATCTGAGTCCAGTCAAGATGATCATCAGCTATGGCTTTTACCCATTTATCTTTTGCCTTATCAAGAGAAACCGCAAGTACATCAAAGCCTTTATCTTTATACTTCTGATATATCTTCACAAAGTTTGGATTTTCTCTTCTACAAGGTGGACACCAGGATGCCCAGAAATCGATCAACAGATAACCTTTGCCCAAACGATCTGAAAGAGCAACCGTTTTTCCATCTGGGGTTTTAGCAGAAAACTCGGGAGCTGTTTTGCCCACAGAAACATTACTTAATGTTTTTACCAGCTTGTTTAAAACCTGCACATAAGTTGTGTTATGCAACGAAGGATCAAGTAACTTGATATTTGATTCTATTTCGGTTGGGGAAAGTCTGTACGAGAAATCACGATAAAGTGCATAAGCCGATACTAACGAAGAAGGATGTTGTTTAATAAACTCATCAATCTTCACATCTTCTTTACTTTTATACTCTTTAAAGAGAGCATGTAAAGCAGATCCCGTAACCTCTGTATTCTGATAATCGGAAGCCGGATCTAAATTCACAGTTGTTTTATTTTTATCCAAAAACAGCATATAAGGATTTTCCTTTGAGTCCAGAGAGATTCCGTAAATCTCAGGCAATACTGTTTTTGTGGAAAAAGAGAACTGTCCATTCTGTACTTTGGCAGAATCAACAACGACATAATATTTGTCTATAAACTTTTGCAGATACACTTTACCTGTAGTTACTCCACTTACAGAGCCATTGAGGTGCAATGTATTTTTTTCCTGTGCATGAGCTAAGGTAAAACTTAATGCTAATGCCGCCAAAACTATTAATTTTCTTTTCATAAGCTATAATTAGTTCTATAATTATCCATATAAGTTATTTTCTGGCAACAAAGGTATTTAAAGTTACATTAAGAGGCAATACCACATATATGGGATTTTTATAACTGACTTCGGGAATCCTCTAAAACTTATAATGAATCTTCTTTTATAAACTATAGTTGATTTTATAATAATCAGTCAAATATTGATCTATCCAATCATCAAGCTTCTTTAGTTCATCAACCTTCACCCCTTCAGTTCTCCATTTATTGATGTATTTTTGTGATTCAGTTATCACTTTATTTTCCGCCGGTTGCAAGGTCTGAAGAATTCCTTTTTGATCTTTTGAAATTAGGGCCGCTAAATTAAGATAATCCTCTCCTTCTCCACGATCTATCGGGAATAGTTTTTGTTTTAATTTGGATGACCAATCAAAAAGTGGTGCCGAAGCCTCTCCTTCTGAAGTAACAATTTTAGGCAGATATCCTTTACTATTTACCAGAAGTGGAACAGCTACAGAAGTCAACGGACAGCCAACAACCGACCAAAGAACTGTTTGCGAAGCCGGTTCATTGTCCTTTACACCCTGGAAAACAAGAACAGAAGTGGTTAGATAACGCGGAATAAAATCACGAAATGGAACCAAAACAGCTTTACTGCCGTCTGACGGTATATTATTATATAAATCTATTCCTGTAAGTCCATGTTTCAAACTACGTGATACATCCTTCAGTATAAATTCAAATGAGATGCTCTTTTTCAGAGAAGCCTGATAAAAAAGTTCGGATGCCACTTCAAAACGTGCCAGTCCTTTATCACGAGTACGGTCTCCGGAGAAAGAGAAGTTGGTACGTATTATGTACCCAAAAGGTGCTACAGCAAGATCGTTTGCATCATATTTCACATAACTTTTATCACTGGTTTCATAATATGCTGCACCACCATGTGCATCAATCACCCCGAAATTAGAGCTGGCACGAATTGGACGAGGCAGACTGTCGAGCAGGTGTTCAAAATCGGTTAAAGAAGCACATGTTTGGAGGGCTAGTTTCATTATATAAGCGTCAAGCCCCTTTTCATCTCCGTCCAATCCCGGATTCAGGTTATAGGATGCCGAATTTATTATGGCAAAACCGGCACTATTATGTCCACCAAATACACCTTTCTTTCCAGAATCACGCGTGCTGACTACAGCGATATAAGGATATTTACCATCCGAGAAGGACTGAAATTTATTATTCGGATCATGTGTATCCCTTTGTTTAAACAACAAAGGACGACCATCGGCTGTAAACTTACCCGAAATAACAGCTGTAGTACAAGCTCCTGCCTGCAGAATTCCTGCAAACAAGAGCAATATATAAACAAACAACTTCTTCATATAATTAAAGTGCTTTATTGGTGTTAGTTTCAGAATCAGGAAGCGGGAATATATAGTTCTCGGCAGAAGGTAAAACCTGAGCAGCCTGCAGACTGCTACTTCCTTTTGCCGGAATAGTCAATAAATCGCGAAGCAAGTCATTAGAACGGAATCCCTCACCTAAAAGCTCTATCCTTCGTTCCTGACGAATAGTTTCCAGTAATGCTGTACTTGTATTTTCTGAACTGGCAGGAAATACAAAACCGGCATCCGAGCGATGATGAACAGCTTCCAGTAATTTTATGGCTAATGCATTGTTGTTAGTTCTCAAAGCAGCCTCAGCATAATTAAGCAATATTTCTGAATAACGGATTACAGGAATATAATCTATGTATGGAGAAACCTTTGTATACTTCTTCAGGTAGTATTTTCCAGATTTCAACTCAATCAAATTACGGCGTGCATCATTGGTTCCCCAAAGAGAAGAGCCCAATATACCTGAAGGATTCAGATAGTATTCCTTGTTTGAATAATAAACATACGCAATAGCTGATTGTCCGCTATAAGAATCGGACGCAGTTGAAGGCATGGATAAAATAGATTCTGTTGTCAGGAAATTAGATCCAAACAAAGTTGTTATATCACTCTGCAAAGCATGCTTCACCCCTGTTGTTGCAGAGAATGGAGCATCAGTCTGCGGAACAATCTTTTTTGCCTCGGCTATCACATTCTGGAAATCACCTTTATTGAGATAAACCCTTGTTTTCAAAGCAATGGCTGTACTCTTGTGTGCCCTTGTTGTATTTAGAGCTGAAGAAGAATAAGAATCCGGTAAATTGGTTTCAGCGAAATCAAGATCTTCAAGAATCTGCTTGTAAACCTCCTTCACGGTGCTACGTGCCAGGTCATTGTTTGCCGATGTAGTTTCTGCCTGCAAGCGAAGAGGCAAACCTTTTGATGCTCCGTCGTTTTCAGTATACGGACGGGCATAAATAGTTACCAAAGTATAATAGCTAAGTGCTCTTACAAATTTTGCTTCAGCAACATATTGTGTTTTTACCTCATCGCTTATCACACCAGTACTTTTAGCTAATCCATCTATAATAATATTTGCATTATTAATTGCAGCATAAGCCTGTTGCCAGGTATTATTAATATCATTTGAACCGGAAGTATAAGAGTTTGTCCAGCTCTCATAAGCTGTATATGAGTTACCTGTTACATTGATAAAATCTTCACCACGTACATCCAGGTACAAATGAATGCGACCACCGAACATACTAGCACCTTTAAGCGCTTTATACATTCCGTTGACTAACCCCTCGATACGAGTCTGTGTTTGAAATATTTCTCCGGCACTTAATGAAGTTTCCGATTCTGTATTCAACTCACTATCGCATCCTGACAAAGTAAATGAAAAAAAATAGGTAAGTCCCAGAATGACTGATATATTTTTTATTTTATTTATTATTCGAATCATAATATGTCATTTTTATATAGTGTAATTAGAATCCTAAGTTAATTCCCAAAGTGAATGTACGTCCTTGTCCTAAGGAGTTACGTTCTATACCCGGAGTGGTATTTGAGTTTCCATTAACAGACGACTCAGGATCCGTACCCGAATATTTAGTCAGCAAAAAGGCATTCGATACCTGTGCATAAATCCGGGCAGAGCTTAAATTTAATCTACTCAATAAATTTGCAGGAATTCTATAAGCTAACAGTACATTCTGCAAGCGTAGGAAATCTGCCTTTTCTGCATTTGCAGAAATTGGGAACGATGTACCATTGGAAATAATATCATTATAAACCAAGCGAGGTATATCAGTAACCTGTCCTGGGGTAGTCCATCGATCCAGAATACCGGTATAGTTATTATAAAAAGTCTGTTCTCTCAAAGTTGCCTTAGTACCATTCATCACATAGTTACCACCAGCATAAGTAAAGTTCAGCGTAAGATCCCAGTTCTTATATTTGAGGTTACTTACTAACCCTCCATACCATTTAGGAAGTGCACTACCAATCAAATAATAGTCAGATACCCCGATTGCAGGAGCTGTTGTTCCATCAAGATAAGTCCAGTTACTTTCACCCGGTGCCACAACAGAACTATACTGCACTTTTTCGCCCTTAGCGTTAACAAATATCCTGCGACCATTCTCCGGATTCACACCGGCAGTCTTAGCACCATAAAGGCTACCTACAGAATAACCCACACGAGTTACATTGTTTGCGTTGGCAGAAGTATGGGTATACCCAATAATATCAGCATTATCTCCGGCAAGTTGAGTTACTTTATTCTTTATACCTGTAAAGTTGAATGACACATCCCATGAAAATTCTTTTTTCTGAATCAAAGAAGCATTCAATGTAAGTTCTATACCTCTGTTGTACATAGAACCAATGTTAGTTAATATAGAATTACCGGGAATACCTTTTGACGGAGATTGAGGTGTATCCAGAATCAACCCATTCACATTATTATTAAAGTAAGCTAGTTCCACCGACAAACGTTTTTTCAGCAATTCGGCATTGATACCAATATTTGTCTGATCACTTGTTTCCCAGCTTAGATCAGGATTACCCGACTGACTGATAGCCCATGCTGATGCTGTTCCATAAAGAGAAGAAGAGAACAAGTCATACGAACCATAATTGTTTGTCAGATTTCCATTTCCCACACGTCCCCAGCTTGCATTCAGTTTTAGTTCATCAAATATTCTTCCCAATGCCGATTTTTTGAAGAACTTCTCTTGTGAAAGAACCCAACCGGCAGAAACACCACCAAAATTACCATACTTATGTCCCACGGCCAAAGCTGAATTTCCATCACGTCTCAGATTCACAGTAAAAAGATATTTGGCATCCAAATCATAGCTCAAACGAGAAAAGTAAGAAAAGAAAGATCTTTCACCCAATGAATTATTAGAAGCAGTATAATTGCTCCAGCCTCCCTGATAGTTTTCAAAGAACTCATCAGAAGCTTTTGAAGCACTTACTCCCCAGATATTTACTTTATTTTTCTGTAAATCGGTACCCAACAAAGCAGAAACATGATGCCTATTGTTAAATACCTGATCATAATTCAATGTATTAGTAAAAGTCTCATTATTTCTCAATGCCGATACATTCGTTACAGAGCCACCATTAGAATAACCCGAAGAGCCCAACTTAGAACTTAAAAAACTAATTGTCTCCGTTTTCAAACGATCAATAGCATACGATGTATTAAACTCCAGATGCTTCGACAATTTTACATTCGCGCTTAGTCCACCCAGAAAACGGTCATTGTCAGAAGTGCTACGGCTGTATTCAAACAAAGCCAACGGATTATATAAAGTAGAAGAAGCTTTATTATTTCCCATACCTATTTGTCCGGTGCTACTCAGATTATAACTACCATCTTCATTATAAGGACTTATATTAGAAGGCAAAGAAATAGCCATTCTGGCTGCCCCAATAAGAAATTGAGATGATCCCTGCAAAGATCCTGAACTATAAGCCTGGTTATGACTTGTGTTATACGAACCATTACCTTTTATTTTCAACCATTTAGTTACTTCATGATCAACATTAAATCGTATACCTTTTCTTTGAAAATCATTATTCACCAAAAAACCTTCCTGATTAGAATAATTGGCTGAAAAATAATAAGTAGTCTTCTCTGTTCCGCCTGATAATGTTAACGCATAGTTGTGAGACACAGCTGTGCGATAAATATAATCATACCATTTTGTGTCAACCAGTGAACCATCCGCGTTATAAGAAGGAAAGAATAATTGAGAGCTCACATTATCATTGTTTGCATTTCCGCTCAGAATTTTGGAATTAAGCACCGCTTCATTCTTTATATCCATATATTGTTGCGCATTCAGCAGTTTAGGCAAACGGGTAGCATTGGTAACACCAACCCAGCCTTCATAATTAGCCTTTGCCTTACCAGATTTACCTCTTTTTGTTGTAATCAGCAACACACCAGCTGCAGCTCGTGAACCATAAATTGAGGTAGAAGCTGCATCTTTTAGTACATCAATAGACTCAATATCCGAAGGATTTATATCTGCCAACGGATTATTAGGCACATCCGTTGTAGTAGAAATATTACCAGTACTTACAGGAACCCCATCAATTACGACCAAGGGATATGAACTTAAAGAGATAGAGTTCACACCACGGATTCTGATTACAGGAGGATTGTTCAGCAAGCCGTTAGGCTGTGATATGCTAACACCTGCCGCTCTTCCGGACAATGCCTGATCAAAACTTTGAACCGGTAATTCCTTTATTACGTCACCATTAACACGTGCTGCCGCTCCAGAAAACACTTTCTTCGACTGAGTACCATAACCTACAACCACCACTTCATTAAGGCGGTTCAGATCTTCTGATAACGTAACATAAACAGGCTCTTCAGTGTCGTACACATCAATCTCCTGAGTGCGATAACCTACCAGACTAACAGATAAAGTAAGCGGAAGTTTTTTTGAAGCTTTTATTTCAAATTCTCCTTTTACATCAGTAGAGGCACCTGTTGTTGTAGACTTGATAAGTACAATAGCCCCTATTATAGGTTCTTTGGTACGTTCATCAACAATATGTCCTTTTATTAAAGTCTGTGCATTTATAAATCCCGAAGAAGTAAACAAAAGAATTGCAATAAGTGAGAGTATAGTTCTCCCTGTCGGGAATGTAAGTCTATCCCCGACTCTAAAAAATATATTTATCATAAGTAATGCTTTATAAAGGAATTATTTTGTTTTTATAGATGATAGGTAACCACTACCCTCCACTTGTTTTTTCTGAGAAACAAGAACATCTACTGTTGGCTTGAGGAAGCCGTAATTGTGATTATGAATCAATCCGTTATCCAGTACCCAGCTGACGAATCTTCCAACTTCCGGATTTGCATTCTTTGAATAAAGAAATCCAAAATCCTGCACCGGTATAATATCTACATTTTGATTTTCGAGTAAATCTATAACCTGATCAATATTCTCAGAAGCAAGAACCTTGCGTTGTTCTTTCTTCACATCAAGAGGAAGCAGAGCTATATTATCTCTTAACTTGCGGGAACTCGTATCATAAATGTAGTTCAGACTATTGAAGGTTACTCCCGTCTGGTCTTTCTCAACCGCATTAATCAGGAACTGATCATCGCCCGATATTTTCCGTCCTTTTATATCCGCAGTTTTGTAACCGAAATATGCTGCAAAAGTTATTGTGGCCGATGACTTTCCATTTCCTGAATAAACTGTTGCTTTACTTGCAGATTTTGCATCTTTCTGATCGTCAGCAAAAACATCTTCTCTGAAAAAGAGCTCTTTCAATTTCTTCTTATTAAGATTCTTCTTGCTCAATTCCGCCAGAGATAAACTATTTTTCCCGGCAATGGGAAGTAGTGCATATCTACCCACATAAATAACTTGCTTGTCCGATTGCAAAGAGTCATTATAAGTCAGTACACTCAAGTCTACCGAATTATTATCTGCATTTTTGTCTGCCCATACAATTTTTACTCCAGGATTCTGTTTCTCATATTCGTTAATCCACTTTTGTACTAAAGGAGTGGTAAATCTGGAACCTTTTATATAAATTTCGGAAGTATTTTTCTGTGCATGCAAGTGAACTGTAGCTATTAAAGCCAATACTAATAAATGTATCCTGAAATTCTTCATACCCTAAAAATTTAAACTATAAAACACCTTAATTATTAAACCATACGTCAAAAATCACTTGCAACATCGCATTCCCATGACTAAAGGAATAATTTCGTTTTTTCTAATCAAATACTTCATACTTTCTTATTTATATTTTGATTTTGCAAAGGTATTTTAAGTCGTTATAAGGGGCAATACCATATACATGGCATTTTAAGGAGAGAGTATATAGCGTAAGTTTGGTATAAGAAACAAAAACCTGGGAAATATATAATAGACAAGATCATTGCAGAATAAGTTGGTCTTATTCTGCAATAAATTATTTCATTATATCTTTTTGGGGAGAAAAGTTAAGAGTGTATGAGCAATCTAATTATTTACAAACCTGAGACAGGATAAAAAAGCAGGTCGTGTTTATAGAATCACACTTATAAAATGGATTTTCAACACTTGCTAGTCATAATATTCAAAACCATCTGGTCGGTTTCATTCATAGCCTCGGAACCAATTCTTGTCAGGTTGCGGATACTACGATCCACATCATCGTCAATAATTCCTTCTACGGATGTAACACATTTCTGTTGCATGGCAAGCATGGCAGACAGAACTGCAGTTGATACACCACTGCTCACCTTTAGTGCACAACTAGGTTTAGCACCGTCGCAAATCATTCCGGTAAGATTGGCAATCATATTCTTTACGGCAAAAGAAACTTGTTCGTAACCACCACCCATCAGATAAGTGATACCGCAACTGGAACCGGTAGCCGCAACTACACATCCGCAAAGAGCAGACAGTCTGCCTAAACTTTGTTTGATATAAATCGCAGTCAGGTGGCTTAACATCAGCGCACGAATCAGTTCTTCTTCCGAATTGTCGTTTTCTTCAGCAAAAACAGCCACCGGAAGTGTAGCCGAGATTCCCTGGTTACCACTACCTGAATTACTCATTACAGGAATCATCGCTCCTGCCATACGAGCATCGCATGCAGCAGATGTGTATGATAGAATATGCGCAAACGTGTTATCGCCCATAATGTGGCGCTCCATTTTACTTTGCAGAGTTTTTCCCAGTCCGTGTCCGTAATCACCATCCAGAGCAAGTTCGGCAGCAGCCATATTCAGTCGTTTGGTTTCAAGAATAAAGGCGATCTCTTCCAAAGGCGTTTCCATCGCAAAATCATAAACTTTACGCAAGTTCAGTTCCGGATCATGTTCTGATTTCTCAGCAACAGAAGCCGTACGTTTATCCAGAAGAACCTTATCATCAACAGCCAGGTAAACAAAATCTTTATGTCCACCAGAGATAATAGCAGTTGAGCGTTTACCTTCGGCTTCGCAAACAACTTCAATATAGAGTTTTTCTTCAATATTTTCTTTTAGGGAGATGTGGATGGCCTGCTGTTCTATTAGCTGTTTGCCTCGTTCCACATCATCGGGGGTACAATCCTTCAGGACTTCCAGTTCATAGGAAGGCTTACCAATCAACGCACCAAGTGCAATTGCTATTGGCAAACCAATCATTCCTGTACCTGGAATTCCCACGCCCATCGCATTCTTTAAAATGTTTGCGCTAAGATGAGCTTCAATATTAACCGGAAGCGTACCCAATATTTCGGCGGCTTTAGCCACACAAAGCGCTACCGAGATAGGCTCTGTGCAACCAATTGCCGGAACAACCTCGCGCTTCACCAGCGAGATAATCTGTTCTTTTTCAACTTCGTGAATATTCATTAATCTCAAAGTGATTTTTTTGTTAGATAAGAGAATTTATTTTTTGCTTTTAATGCGATACAAAATTAAATAAAAATTCCGAATTTATACATATAAATCTTAAAAAAGGGAATTTACTAATCAATATAGTTAGGATTAGAAAGGAATATCTATTCCTTAAATCGGATTTATATATAATACCCCCTTTTATGATTTATATCTAATAGGTTAATGCAAATAAGTCTTTTTATTAGATATAACTATTTTCTTAAATTATACAAAGTTAGTATCCAAATAGGAATTATAAAAACAAAAGGCCTTATCCATTTTATAAGAAAATCAGATATTGACATAATGTAGGCATTCTGAGAAATATAAATCAAATAAAGAAAGATACATTCCAAAATAGCCAAAATTAACAAGGCCATTACCCAATATCTATTTTGATCTAATTCTATTATTTTCTTTTTATCCCAAACCCTTGCTCTAACTGCTAATACAAATGCAGCACCTGAAGCTGCTGCCAAAGCTGGAAAGAAAACATCTATATCTCCAGTAAAAAGAAAAACAAAAAACCCGACTGCTGCCATAAATAACAGAAAAATAGAAAGAATTAACATTTCAAAACTTGATGACTTCATTATAAATTTATTCGAGGTTGTGTATGTGTTTCATTCTCTATAATATGCATCAGCGTTTAAACTATACCAGACTAATGGCCTGAAGCTCTTTTGTCAATGTCTTAATACCATTTTGAATCTTTTCAAGCTGAGTTTTACGAGGTTTATGTACTCCTGCTGCATAATGCCATAGCTGGCGTTCATTAATTCCAGTTATTCTACTCAATGCAGCTTTCGTAAATATATTACTGTAGTAATTAATAAAGGTAGCAGCATCTATCTTGAACTTAAGTTCAAATTCTCCAACCAATAATTCAACAGGATTTGGATTATCTTCCAAATACAGTTGGATAGCTTCGCTCATATTATCTTCAATCTCTCTCATATCATTACCGACGGTAATAATTGGAGCACCTTCTATATAAGCACTAAAATTCTTTCCTGCATGTTCTACAATCACTTTTACTGTTTTCATAGTTACTTTTATCGCTTTTTAGAACAAAACCGTTTTCTTGAAGCATAGTTACAACTTCTTTTACAGATTTGTAACTTACAATTTTTATGACTTAATTATATAACAAATGTAGTAATAATATGAATACTTCGTATTTAATTGTTCACTATTTTACTATACTTCTAATTATTTTTAGGATAAATCATATCCGTCAGAATCTTAGTGAATTCCTTTAAATCCCTATTTAAGGTAAATCACATCGATGTCAGTATCCATTATATTGCAGACAATATCATTTAGCTGTTTTAGAATATATCTTTTTCCCAAGACATCTTTGTCCGGTTAATATCTTAATAATAGGTTGTCCTATATAGGGACGTATCTTTTCCGTATAATAGGATATTTCTATAACACTTTCTTTCATTAGTTATATCTAATGGATTTATGTGAATATAGAAGTTTATTCGATATAACTAATAGACAATGGAGCAACAACTATAAAAAAATGAATACTAGCAACGTCAGTTTCTCTGATTTAAATAGAATTATAGAAGTTTCAAATGACCTCATATTCTCTTATGATACTTTATATTCAGCAAGGAAAGTCTCAGAGATAAGATATAAATTCCTCCTTGCCCTCGTGCAAGCAACATAAAATTTATTTTTTGTAGTTGGCTTAAGATTATACATTTCATCTTTAATATAAAGATCATTTGTTGTTTTATTTAAAACAACACAGACATCATTATATTTATCTATTCCTTTACTTTCTCCCCAATTTGAAGAATAACATCGATACTTATTATGTTCTCGATAAAATAATTTAATTATAGAGTCATCAGTAATTACTGATCTAGCTTCATCTAATGAGTTTATACTTTTTACAATTGCTGGCTCACTTTTATGTGATTCAATATTAATTCTTAGTTTTCTAGTAACAAAATCGCATACTGTAATGCTACAACGATAGCTTTTATTTAAAGTTGTAGTATCAACAGTGAAATTTGATTGAACAAAACGGCTTTTATACAATTCATAATCAGAATGTAAATTTGCATTAACAACTCCATCATTACTTGTATCAAATGTATGCTGGTAAAAATCGCCTAAATACAATTGAGTAATATTTGCCTCAGATAGTGCCATAAGAAAATTAAAATCATATCCTCCCATATCTTGAACTTCATCAACACACAAAATATCAAAGTATCTCTCCAAACGACCTCTGATCAAAGGTAATGCAGATTTGATGTCTAAGAACTTGGCAATACGATTACTATATAATCTGTTATAATTATCAATGTATCTGTCATTGCCTTTTGCATACCTATTAGGATTAGGTTTATAATTGATTCCAACAATACGAAAATCATCTGAGAAATAAGGCTTTATACAAAACGAATACATAAAAGAAAAATAAGTATAAATATATATATTAGAAGGAATGTAACCAAATCTACGTATAATTCTAAGCTTTAAATTTACATAATTATTATCTGTATAAGTTATCAACAATGACCTTATTTTTAAGTCAAGGCTATCAATAATCAATTGAGTTTTACCAGACCCGGCAACAGCAAAAATTACTCGTTTATCCATTCTATTGCCTCTTTAATATAATTAGGAATAATAAATCCTTCAGAATTCTCTGATAACAAATTGAATGCCGATTCAGCTTTGTTTTTAAGCATATATTCTTGCACAGACAAAACCTTTCTTCTAGGGCCAAAAATCATTTCACATATAGAAGTATTGTCTTTGTATATACAAACTTCAAATGTATATCTTTCATTATCAGAATCAGAAAATACTTTTATCAATCCATCTTGGCTATAATCATTATAATTATCAACACAATTTTCTTGATATTTTTTATCATTATCAGTAATAACAGCCGTCTTAATTTGTAATTTTTTAGCTAAATCCAAATACCTTTTAAAACGAATACCCCCAACTGCAATTACGTGGACATTTGATTCTTCTAAACTATTCTGAGTTACATGCTTAAAAAAACTCTCCATTAGAATATATTCAGCATCGCCTTCAACTAAAATGATTTTGCTAGACAGAATAAATTCCAATATCTTATTATCTGGAGCTTTCATAAAAAATTTAGCCGTATTTTCATCTAAATCTTTGAGTTTTGTTGGTAGATTACCATTACTATTCATCAATACTAGATTTCTTAAATCAAGCCTAGAACTTATCATATTACTATGAGTTGTTACAAATAATTGTCTATCTCCTGTATTAGCAATTAATGAAACCAATTTTTTCATATTAATATGACTAAGATGATTCTCGGGTTCTTCAATCAAAATTATATCAAGGTTTGCATTATTATTTAAAGCAAATTCTGTTTTGACAAAACATTGTTTTCCTTTTCCTTTATCTTCAATATTAATATCCTCCTCGCAAATAGTAATATCTGTTTCAAGATTATATTTAGAATTATGTTTCAATCGAAAAGAATATTTATTTAATCGACCATTAACTTTTGAAAGAACATTATTTGTAAATGCATTTTTATACAAACGATATTTATTTTGGTATCCACTCCTTTCAATATTAACTGTATTATTTTTAAAGATATCTTTAGTATATTCCCTCATAGCATATTCACCACTTACTGATGAATTATCTATCAACATATGGGATAAATATTTTTTATAGTTATTTAAAGGCATATCGGCAAAAGTTCTAAAACGTATAGCATAATATTCATATGGAAATACCGGATTATCTTGACGAAGTACTTCATTAATTTCAGCTCCTAAATCACTTCTAGGTTCACAAACAAGTTTTAATCCATCACATTCAATTTTATCAAGATTGTTTTTGCCGTTTAAATCAATATTATCTTGATCATTAAGATATAATTCAATGCACATAACAGGAAGGTTCTCCACTTTTTTATCAGTAGTCATAAATTCTTTTACAGCTTCTATATTTAAAAGACTATCCAAACCTAATGTATCTATTTTATTAAGGCTAGCACTTAAAACCAAATTAATGGCGGTTAAAATTGTACTTTTCCCTGACTCATTATCGCCAACAAAAACATTAAATATGTCATTGAAGGGTAATTCAAGCTCTTTAAACCTTTTAAAATTTATTATTCTAATTTTCTTAATAATTTTCCCCATATATTCATTTTTAATTAAATAAAAACTCGATTTCTTTCCTCAAACAAAAAAGAGCTATCACTCTTATTTTTTTTCAAAAACACAATTCCTATAATAGCCAAAGTTACTCATACATGACACTTCATTTATATTTATAAATTAGTCTAATACTTTTTACACTACAGATTAAAAATGTAAAGATAATAAATATATATTAATCGTCAACAAAATTTAATAAAACGATATTAATACTTAATAGAGCAATGGTAATATAAACAAAGCACCTAATTATCAAAGTCGTTAACCTTATTTATACGTGTAAAAACAGCTCTAAATTTAGAACTGTCAAAAAAATAAGTAAAGTAATTCAAATACATTCTAATTTTTACATCAAATCAACAATAGTAACAATCCTTCCCCCCCCGAGCGAAACAAACCCCACCCTCCAAAAATCTCCCGCCAATAAATAAAAAAACAACTAGACATTTCAACCGAAACAACCTTATATATTTTCAAAACATATAGTATAAATTATGAGAAATAAAGTTACCTTTGCGCCCTTTATTAATCAAAATAAATTTAATGCTACGAGAAAGAACTATCAAGATACACGAAAAGGAGTATCTCACTGATGCGTTGAAGCGCGAAGGTTTTGCGGCTCTTCCTACTAATTGTGTAATAAACAAGGTGCTTCCGGGACTGGGAGCTACTTACTGCGAACTTACATCACCACGAAAGTCTATCATTATTGAACCTAATGTGCCGGTTATTGTGGATAAAGCAAAGAAGCACAAGCATACGCTGGCTGTTCACAAAGGAGTAATGGTACAACATATAACAGATTTCCTTGAAAAGAACGGGAAGCAACATTACAAGATTCTTACCACTCCGGAGAGTTTCCAGAAGGTAAAAGAGGCTATGGAGGCTTTGCAGATTGATATGTACAGCGAATGCTTTATGTTGTTCGATGAATGCGAGAAGCTGGTGCAGGATGTAGATTACCGGGGAACTATATCGGGCCCGATGAGCGACTTTTTCCTTTTTCAATATAAAGCAATGGTTTCGGCCACACCTATCATTGCCGAGGATGAACGTCTTGTAAATCAGGGATTCCGCATACTAAAAGTGGTGCCTACTTATGATTATAAGAAGAAGATGAAGCTGATTACCACAAACAATATTTGTGAATCGTTGGTTGAGCGACTTACCGAACTTAAAATTACCAAGAAATCGAGGGTGTGCATATTTACAAACTCCATCGACACTATAGATTCGCTCTTTGTTGATGTGCCCGATATACAGGATTGCTACACGTTTTGCAGTGAGGAGAGCACTTTCAAATTGTGGAAAGCAGGAAAGAGAAAGAAATCGACTTTGATTGATGAACTAATGCAGTTCAACTTCTTCACCAGCCGTTTCTTTTCGGCTGTTGATATCATATCGAAGATTCCTCCTCATGTGATTCTTATCTCCGATATGTACGGTGCGCCACAATCGGCTATCGATCCGAAGACTGAGGCCATTCAGATTGTGGGACGGTTCAGAAACGGCGTGAAAAGCATTACGCACATAAGTTCCATCCGTCCAAATCTGGAGTATAAAAGTGAGCCTGAAATAAAAAGCTGGCTGCAAGGAGCCGAAGATATATACAACGATTGGCAGAAGCTGTTGAAACAAACTACGAATGATGGTAAACGAACTTTGCTAAGAGAAGCGCTTGGTAACAACAGTTTTCTTCCTTATTTAGACAATGCCGGCAAACCCGATCCGTTCCTTGTCAGCAACTTATACGAGGCCGAACTTGTGAAATCGCTCTACACCTACCCCACCAATTTATATGAGGCGTATCGTGCATCCGGTTTCTTTAATATAGAGCATGAGCCTCAGCAGCATTTATTCAGTGATGATGACCGATTGGCTCTGCATCGCCAGAGAACCCGAAAAGGACGCATGGCAGTGCTATTGTTACGTTTTGAGGCGTTGGAGAAATTACGCACGAATCCTAACGAAAAGGCACAAAAGAAATATCATCACCTGCTTTCGAGGCTGATAACAGGTAAAGACGACCAGACACTTTACTCCTGTTACGAGAAACTAGGTAGTAAATTTATCCGTGAGAAGCTGGATTTCAATGTAAAGGCTATGGAGCGTTCTATCAATAAACAGAACGAGCATGCAATTAAGAAATCCTTCGCCATGCGTAATGCTGTTCACCAGCAGTTTGAAATAGGCGATCACTATTCAAGGAATGAAATAAAAGTGATACTTACGCAAGTGTATAAAAGACAGGGCGTATTTGTAAACAGTGGTGTAACAAGTACTGAAATTAATCGCTGGTTCGAGGTAGAAAGGGTACGAAAGCACGATATTGAGAAGTTTAAAATACTGAAAAAGAAAGATTAAACACTTTTTAACTCGACTTTCTCGTTTTGAGAGACAACTTATAAGGTTATCTTTTGACAATACGTTTTACTTTTTGAGTTAAACACCAGATTATAAGCTGCGGAAAAATTAGTTTCACCCCCTATAATAGCAGAATTCAAGTTATAAACGCAACTCTCTCCTATGTTTTTTAAGTGTATTAATAAATTCGATTGGAGTATAATATTCCAA
>NZ_FQTV01000025.1 GCF_900128905.1 Bacteroides luti | reverse complement strand
TAAGTTTGGTACCTCAAATATAAAAAATACTCTTAGCTTATGCTTCTTATTTTTTCACTTCAGCATATTTATTGCAAACATAGGATCTGCCACCTAGCTATTTTTATAACACTGATAATGAACACAATATAATTATTACTTTATAATAATTGTATTGTAATAAAAGATTTTATTGATATATCTATTGTAATTTCAACAAAAACTTATTGGTTTCTTGTATGGTTGAATAATAATAACTCAAAGCTGCAAGAAATGATTTCTGCACATTTTGAGCTGTCACATTCTGTCCTTGGATTTCTAAATTCTTAGTGGCACATGCGTCACTGATAATAGTGCTATTAAATCCAAGATCTTTTGCAGCCCTTGCTGTGGCATCAACACACATGTGCGTCATCATTCCACAAATAACCAAATCAGTAATATTATTTGCTTTTAGAACCTCTAATAATTTTGTATCTCGAAAACTATTTGGGTAGTTTTTAATAATCACACTTTCGTTATTAAGTGGTGCAACGTTCTCATGAATTTCTGCACCTCTCGTATTAGGAATAAAGAATGTAGAGCCACTACGTGATGATATATGTTTGATATGGACAACGAGTAATGATTTAGCCCGGAAAGCATTTAGAATTTTTTGTGCATTCAAACTTGCCTCAAGCGAACCAACCAATGGATTTGCTCCACCTTCAAAATAATCGTTCTGAATATCAATAATTAATAATGCTTGTTTTGCTTTCATACTTTGTGCACTTACACTGCTTTGCCCTACAAGAGCCATGCATATAAACAACAATAGAACATGTACTTTTTCCATTTTCTTTAAATTTAGTTTGTTATTACGTCACAAAAATAAATAATATATATCTTTGTATCAAGTATATACATTATTGTATGGTACATACAATAATGTATGTATTGTTGATTTTAAGCACATTAACAACAGTAAAAAATGGATAACAAATCAGAAAAAGATATTTGTGTACTTGATTTTGCTTTTCAACGAATAGGAGGTAAATACAAAGGACGTATTTTGTGGGCACTAAATAAATATAGCGTAATGCGCTATGGTGAACTCAGTCGTGAAATTTCAGGCATTACAACAAAGATGTTAACTCAAACTTTACGAGAACTTGAATCAGATAATTTAATTCATAGAGAAATGTATCCACAAGTTCCCCCAAAAGTTGAATATACACTTACAGAAACGGGAAAAGAACTAATTCCTTTTATTAGATACCTGGTTGAATGGGGATACAAGAATATGAAAGAGGTTAAGTAAAAACCTTCTAGACAGAGTTATATACATACTGATTTAATTATATCAACGGGGGATTATAGGTTTTGAGACTTGTATATTAATTTCCTGAACAGCAGATTTGTATTCATCGTCTCCATCTGCTTCAACGCAAATGGTAATGCCTGGCCATAGTTGCTTAGGATCTGCGCCGAAATAATCAGGATCAAACCGAAATGTATATTCATCAATTTGGATTGCCGGGCCAGAAATAAGTACTATACGCGGACGTACTTTTGCATGTTCATTACACACAGTATCTCTATCCTTATTAACAAAGACCGGTTCAAGGCTGAACTCGTTATTATTACATTTACCACTGATTTTTACATGCTTGTTAATATCGTAAAACATCAATTCTTCATTGAGTTTGGCCGATACATATTGCATCTTCTTCCCATGCGCTTTGGCATATCGAGCTTTAGTGAGTGAAACCATTTCATCGTCAAAATACCAAAACTGATTCTGTGGAATGGTAGATTCATGACCATCTGCATACCAACGGGAATAATAAACGCCGTCGGCCGCTTCGGCTACAAATTGAGGATCGTTATTTGGAGACTGTGTGGATTTTGGAGTATAGACCAAAGCCTTTGCAATGAATTTTGCAATGTAATCCATTGTCTCTTCACAGAGGTCAAAGTGTCCCCTGCCAGCATCACATAGAAAAGAAATTCGAGAATCGGGATACATCATCCTGAAAGCAAGAGAGGGGTTAACACGTGCCTCCCACCATTCATATTCGCCTTCAATCATTAATCCCGGTATTTTATCAATGTTTCGGGTACGCCCCCATTCTATATTTGCTCTGCCATATCCACAAAGATTCGTACGTGGAGAATCGCCATGATAAGAGATGATGCAAAGTGTTTTATCCGGATTCCATGCTGCAAAATTCCATGGGAAAGTTGCCTGTGCGGAATGACCGAATGGAATAATTTTAGCCTTGGCAATTTCGGGATGTTTGGTGCCAATTGCAAATTCTTTTATTATCTGTTCAAATCGTTCCTGGCAAGAACGTCCAAGGCTATCTTTGACAGAAGTGTCCCAATTCTGCGAGCCTCGTTGTATAAATGCCATTGCTATGCCTAGACTATCCATTTGATGAGTAAACCTAGGGCTTCTGAAGAGCACTTCTTCTGTCATATTCTGATGTGCATAGAGCACAGCTTTCACTTCTTTTTGACCTCGAGGCAGACGAATATATGCACGTGAGCCTTTTTCGCCTGTAAAATAATCAAATTCAGCTAAACCAACATGTTTACCCGCCATCAATACTGAGCTAACAAATAAAGACAATAAGATTAAGTTATATCGTTTCATAAAGTTATTTATTTGATGAAAATGAAATTACATTATGCTACTTAAATGTAACATTATTCACATGGTTACCTAGCATAATCCGTGCAAAATCAGCTGTTTTGTACCATCCTGGTTTATCAGGCATCGTGTCGCAGATGCGCTTCCCATCAATGACAAGATTATCAAATATTACATCTTTAACAGGACGTTCCACACTCCAACCTTCAATAATAGAGTTGCTCTCTTTACCGCTGGAATATGTTATATTCTTAAATGTGATATTATTGACGGCTTTACCTGGAGCCTCGCAATATTTTTTGTTATGGGAAACACGTATATTGAAAAGCATTCCGCAGTTGATAGGCTCAATGCGGATATTGTCGAAGAGCACATTCTGAACAACATTATTATCTCCACAGTTTATAGCCATGCAACCTTGATAATCAATCTGCATCTCGCGTTCTTCGAGGATGTCAATGTTACGATATACAAGGTTCTCAATGGTATCAGACTTTATTGCAATTTCATCCGCATTTTGCGCAAGAGGAAGATTTCTGCTCACAACATCTTTTTTGTAAGAAGCTGCGCCATGAAGACCAATGAAAATAGGGTGAGCAACGTCTGCCCAAAAAATGCAGTTTTGAACGGTAATGTTTCGTGCCGAACCGATGTGCCCCAAACGGGTAGCATAGACAGTCTGGCAATCATCAGAATTACGGGCAAAACAATCATCAATGAGCACATTGGATGATGCAAAAACATTAAATCCATCACCCCAACCATAATGTGATACAATTTTCACGTCTTTAATCTCTACATCATGCGAACCACCTGTTGGCACCTGAGTTGATACAATTCCCTGAACAAGCACATTATTTGATGATGTTATCTCAACTCCATAACCACGATCTTTTGGACGAAGCACACCAGCTCCTATGATCTTAACATCATGCTTGCCTATGACTCTAAGTCCTCCCTGCACCCATGCACCCTTGTTAATTATGACTGTCATACCTGACTCAACATCCATGAAATTTCCTTCAATTTCATGGTAGCCAGCTGTAAAAAATAGAGTCTTGACTTTTGCCTTAGCCTTTTTGTCCAGAGTCTTGTACTTGTCAAAAGATACAGCATTTTTGGTTTTTGACATTGAAATCTCCGGCACTTTGAAAATGTGTAAGTTATGATAGATATCGTCATTAATCTCAACTGAGATATTCATTGGCCTTGTCAATGTAAACTCAATGGTGGCAGAGTCTTTCTGAATAAACGGAATGTTATATGAAGATGGGCGGATACGAACCTTGTGAATAAGACCTTTATTATAATGCACGCGAACGATTTTATTACCCTGTGTTTCTGTCAGAGTTACAAAACTACTTTTCTCTACATTGTGCTTGCCGTTTGCCACCCGGTCAACTGGTACTGAATATACTGATAAAACCTCTTTATCGACAGTAACAGTAAAATCATCATTATAAGCTATCTTCGTCTGCGCTGAGATAGGTAAAAGACTAACAAAAGCAAATAATAGAGTTAACAATTTTCGTTTCATAGTACTAACTATTTTTTATGGAATTTATATTAGTAATTTTAAATACGAAGCAAGATCAACTAATACTTAATTCTAAGGTTACTTTTTTTGTTTATTATTAGTGCAATGAGAATAAAATTAGAGATATCTGCTGGCTTTAATAATTAGATTATTGAGCTTTGCAGATCAGCAACTTTTTCAGCACAAAAGAAAAGCCAAACAAAGTACTTAACCTCATATTATCAATCGGTTGTCCTTGTTTGGCTGATTCTTGCTATTCTATTTGACCTTTATTAAAAAGAAACAATCAACTATTTAATACTTATAGCAACGCCTCCACTTGGAGCCAGTCTCTGCTTCAGTTTAGTTGTGCTTGTCACAGTTACAGTTTTTATTGTATAACTCTGTGGATTATTAATCCAATGAGCATCTTTACCATCGGCATAAATTGTTGCATGGAATTTCTGCCCTTTTGGTAGAAAGCTTAAATCAATAACAGCTTCACGGGCATTCTCATCGGTTATTCCACCAATATACCATTCGTTCTTACCTTTAGCTTTACGTGCAATCGTAATATAATCGCCAGGTTCTGCCTCAAGAATATAGGAGTTGTCCCAATCAACCGCAACATCTCTTATAAACTGAAATGCATCGGAATAACGTTTGTAATTCTCAGGTAAATCGGCAGCCATCTGCAAGGGACTATACATTGTTACGTATAAAGCAAGTTGTTTAACCAGTGTGGTACTCAGCTTCGCTTTATTCTTTCCATAAACTGACAAATCACCCTGAAATATTCCTGGTGTATAATCCATTGGTCCACCCATCAATCGGGTAAAAGGAAGAATTGTTGTATGATCAGGTTTATTGCCGTTAAATGATTCAAACTCTGTGCCACGTGCAGATTCCTGTGCAAGCCAGTTAGGATAAGTACGGCAAAGTCCGGTTGGGCGAACAGCTTCATGAGAATCGACCATTATTTTATACTTTGCTGCAGTTTCGGCCACATAAAGATAATGATTCACCATCCATTGTCCATCATGATACTCACTTCGTGGAATAATTGGTCCTACATAACCAGTCTTCACTGAATTGTATCCATTATCGACCATAAAACGAAAAGCATCATTTAACTGACGTTCATAATTAATAGCCGATGATGTAGTTTCATGGTGCATAATTATTTTAATCCCTTTACTTGCTGCATACTGATGCAACTCTTTCACATCAAAGTCGGGATATGCTTTAGTAAAGCTATAAATATGTTCTTTTGCATAAGCCCAGTTGTCTTCCCAACCTTCATTCCAGCCTTCAACAAGAACTGCATCGAATCCATTCTGCGCAGCAAAATCAATATATTCTTTTACATGAGCTGTATTTGCTCCATGATGACCATTACATTTCAATTTGGAATAATCTGTTTGCCCAATTATGATATCCGGATTGTCTGTGTAGGCCCATGTAGAGCTACCGCCTGTGAAATATTCCCACCAAACTCCGATATACTTTACTGGTTTAATCCAGGAAGTATCTTCTAACTTACAAGGTTCATTCAAGTTCAGAATTAGTTTAGAGGCTAATATTGCACGAGCATCATCGCTTACAACAACAGTACGCCACGGAGTTACGGTTCCGGTTTGAATATAGCCCTTATTTCCATTCTTATCTGGTGTAAGATGTGCACTCAGACAAAAAGCCTTATCATCAAGATTTAGAGCCATTGCAGGATAATTGACCAAAGCTGCTTCGTGAATATTGATATATAATCCATCATCTGATTTTAGCATCAAAGGTGTTTGTATAGCCAATCCCGGAGCTGGAGCTTTTGCTGCAAGAGGCTCTTGACGAACTTTACCTATTAAATCGGCAATTTCAGATAGTTTCGATATCGTTATCGGAAACTCATTCGTATCATAGTCGGCCGGTATCCAGAATGCTTTATGATTGCCGGAAAGTTTAAATTCGGTTGCTTCTTCCTTTATTGTAAAATGTCGGAGATTCTCTTGAACAGGGAATTCATACCTAAAGCCTAAACCATCATTAAACAAACGAAAACGTATATTGAGCTTTCTGTTGGTAGAAGTTTGATTTAGCGAAACAAGCATTTCGTTGTGATTATCTCTGATATCTTTTTGCTCCCCCCATACCGGTTGCCACACTTTATCAGAAGTACTGAATTTAGTATCTGTTATAACAAACTTTTCTGTAAATGAAGCCAAAGAATTGAAAGTAAAACCCATCTTACTTTCATCTATAACAGTTTTACCCTTAAACAAAAGTTTATAAGAAGGAGTACCATTATCATTCAACCGGAAAGTAAGAGTTAAATTTCCATCGGGTGAATTTAAATTTTGTGCTACTGATGTATTAACTATCAATAGACAAAGAAGAATAAAAATAATTTTTCTCATAATATTTTTTTAATAGTATTTTGTATCGCAAAATAAAATAGTAATGAGCTAATATTTGTGCTTCATAGTAGTTAGATTAAAAAAAAGGGCTTTATTCAAGCCCTTCTAAAATACGTTTAAGTACTACTTGCGCTGAAATCTCTCGATTTGCAGCTTCAGGTATCACAATAGACTGGGGACTTTCAATTACATCATCCGTTACGATCATGTTTCGTCTTACAGGCAGGCAGTGCATAAAATATGCATTGTTGGTTACTGCCATGTGAGCAGCGCTCACTGTCCATGCGCGGTCCTTGCTTATCACCCGGCCATAGTTATCACCTGCATAGCCACTCCAGTTCTTTGCATAAACGAAATCGGCACCTTCGAGGGCTTTCATCTGGTCGTACTCTACTTTGGCATTGCCTACGAATTTAGGATCGAGTTCATAACCTTCGGGATGAGTAATAACGAAATCATAGTCAGTAGCATTCATCCATTCGGCAAAGGAATTAGGTACTGCCTGGGGAAGTGCACGAGGATGTGGAGCCCAAGTCATAACAACTTTTGGACGAGCCTTTTTCTTATATTCCTCGATAGTGATGAGGTCAGCAAAGCTCTGCAATGGGTGGCGTGTAGCGGCTTCCATTGAGAATACCGGTCGACCGGAGTATTTGATAAACTGATTAATGATTACTTCGTTATAATCATCTGTCTTATTTTGAAATTGAGCAAAAGAACGGACACCGATAATGTCACAATAGCAACCCATAACAGGAATAGCTTCAAGAAGGTGTTCAGTCTTGTCACCATCCATTATCACACCTCTTTCTGTTTCCAGTTTCCAAGCTCCCTGGTTTACATCGAGCACAATAACATTCATACCCAGATTCATTGCAGCCTTTTGAGTACTGAGACGAGTACGAAGACTTGAATTGAAGAATATCATGAGAAGGGTTTTGTTTCTTCCCAGCTCAACATATTTGAAACGGTCTTTTTTTATCTCAAAAGCTTCATCTAAAGCTGCTTTCAGATCGCCTAAATCATTTACATTGGTAAAATGTCTCATCTTATTTTCTTTTTTAGTTGTTATCAAATTATTATTGTCTTATCTGACCATTTCCTTTAATAATCCATTTATAGGAAGTAATCTCTTCAAGTCCCATTGGACCGCGAGCATGCAATTTCTGTGTACTAATTCCTATTTCTGCCCCAAGGCCAAACTGCGCACCATCAGTAAATGCAGTGGAAACATTGGTATAAACACATGCCGCATCAACAGATTTTGTGAACAATTCTGCATTATCCATGTTTTCTGTCACTATACACTCACTATGCTTTGAACTGTTTATATAAATATGTTCAAGGGCTTCATTGATATCTTTCACTGTCTTTACAGACATTGTATACGAAAGAAACTCAGTACCAAAGCTTTCTGGTGTGGCAGACTTAAGCAATTCCGAAGGATAATGACCATCCAATACCCTATAAGCTTCTTTATCTGCATATATAATAACCTTACTTTTTTGCAAAGGCTCACACAGAGATGGCAAATCAGACAAACGCTTTTCATGTATAACCACGCAGTCCAAGGCATTGCAAACACTAACCCTTCTTGTTTTGGCATTATTAATAATGGCTGTTCCTTTCTCAAGATCACCAAACTCATCGAAATAAGTATGGCATACACCGGCTCCTGTTTCGATAACAGGAATTGTGGCATGCTGACGAACAAACTGTATCAAGCTACTACTTCCACGAGGTATCAATAAATCAACATATCCCACAGCATTTAAAAGCTGAGAAGTTGCTTCTCTGTCAGCCGGAAGAAGTTCTACAATATGTGTATCAATACCAAACTTTTCAAGAACAGAATGGATTACTTTCACAATAGCCCGGTTAGAGAAATCGGCATCACTTCCACCTTTCAATACACAAGCATTACCGCTTTTTAAGCAAAGTGAGAACACATCAAAGCTCACATTAGGGCGTGCTTCGTAGATAATACCTATCACTCCGAATGGCACACTTATCTTTGTAAGTTCCATCCCGTTGGGGCGGGTGGTCTGCATAAGTACACGTCCCAGTGGAGAAGGAAGTGTAGCTACATTACGAATATCGCCAGCAATTCCTTTTATACGGTCTGCTGTAAGCATCAAACGGTCATATTTAGGATTGCTTGTTTCCATCTTAGCCAAATCTTTCTGATTTCCAGCAAGGATAAGAGGAATTTGGGCTTCGGCTTCATCAGCTAATGCCAATAATATTTCATTTATCTGTTTGTCACTTAGTCGGGCAAGTTTTCTGCTTGCTGCCTGAACGGCCTGAAATGTATCTTTTAAATCCATCATCTGTCAATAATTAGATTTTTATTCAATATATAGATAGTCATAATGCACAATTGGCTTCAGACCATGTTTACCGATCATTACTCTAGCTTCGGACGAATCAAAAGAAGCTTTTCCAACTCCTATTTGCTTACCGTTATGATCCATAATGCGCACTATGTCGTCTTTCTCAAATTCACCTTCTATATGGGTAATACCTACAGGGAGAATGCTCACCGCCTTTTCTGAATTGATAATCCGGGCTGCTTGTTCGTTAATGTGAAGTTCACCTTTAGCAAAGCCCTCACTGTGGGCTATCCATTTCTTCACGCTTGAAACTTCCTGGGTGGAAGGTATAAAACGGGTACAGACTGTAGTCTTTGGCTTTTTCAGTAAATCAACAAGAATATTATCTTTCTTACCATTGGCAATAATAACCGTGATTCCTTCATCGGCCACCTTACGGGCAATGTTTGTCTTAGTAAGCATACCCCCACGACCAAAACCCGACTTTTCAGTCTGAATATAATCTGACAGATCTTTCCCATGCTCCACTTCTCTGATAACTGACGAAGCCGGATCAGAAGGCGAACCGTTATAAATGCCGTCAATATTACTTAGAATAATAAGTGCTTCGGCATCCATCATACTGGCTATTAATCCGGAAAGTTCATCATTATCAGTAAACATAAGTTCGGAAACAGAAATCGTATCGTTCTCATTTACGATGGGAATCACTCCATTTTCGAGCATCACCGTCATACAGTTTTTCTGATTCAGATAATGACGACGCGTTCCGAAGTTTTCTTTAGTCGTCAGCACTTGTCCCACGGGAATTTTATGCTCACGGAAGAGCTCGTAATACCGATTTATGAGCTTAGCTTGCCCCACAGCTGAGAAAAGCTGACGCTGATCTACACTATCTAGTTTTTTTGAAGCACGTACTTCACTTCTTCCGGAAGCCACTGCACCTGAGGATATAAGGATAACCTCTACCCCACCCTTGCGAAGTTCTGCTATCTGGTCAACCAACGCAGACATACGGGTTACATCGAGAGAACCATCCTTACGGGTAAGTACATTACTGCCTATCTTAACTGCAATCTTTGTAAATTGATACGCCATTCTTAGTTATAAATTAGAAGTACAAATATAGGAAATATAATCGATCTGTGATAAAATACGTCTGTTTTCTTAAACCATATATCAAGAATAGTCAATGTATCCGATTATCAGAAGAGAGAAAATAACGGCTTTGGGAAAGCAAATCATAAATATCTAATTATTCAAATTCGTTAAAAGTATATTAAAAGAATATTTGCTAAACTGATTTTTTATATTTTTGCAAGCAAATAACCTATTAATGAGAACTACAAACCCTCAAGTGGAGCAAATTACCCCGTTCATTGTAATGGATGTTTTGGAAAAAGCAAACGAAATGCAAAAACAGGGAATCTCCATTATTCACATGGAAGTTGGCGAGCCCGACTTTGATATTCCGGAATGTGTGGCTCAGGCCGCTAAAGCTGCTTATGATAAGCATCAGACTCACTACACCCATTCATTGGGGCATCCTGATCTTCGACAGGCAATTGCAGATTTTTACAAGAAAGAGTATAATGTGGACGTTGATCCCGGCTGTATTGTGGTAACATCCGGTTCATCACCAGCTATTCTGTTAACGCTCATGTTACTTTGCGAGCCAGAGAGTGAAGTTATTATGTCGAATCCAGGCTATGCCTGCTATAGAAACTTTACACTTGCAGCTCATGCAAATCCAGTGCTGGTTCCTTTACGGGCTTCCAACGGATTTCAATACGACATAGAAGATATAAAGAAAAGCATCACTCCCCTTACCCGAGGTATATTTATTAACTCACCGATGAATCCAACCGGAACGCTTCTGGATGATTCATTTATGAAGCAGATAGCAACTCTGGGAGTTCCTGTTATTTCCGATGAAATCTATCACGGACTGGTTTATGAAGGTAGAGCACGAAGCATCCTTGAGTTTACCGACAAAGCATTTGTGCTAAATGGATTCTCAAAAAGATTTGCTATGACAGGATTAAGATTAGGCTATCTTATTGCTCCAAAAGAATATATCCGTTCGTTGCAAAAACTACAGCAGAATCTGTTTATCTGTGCTCCAAGCATTGCTCAGCAGGCTGGTATTGCAGCTTTGAAAGAAGCAGAACAGGATGTTGAAAAGATGAAAGCCATCTATAATGAACGCAGAGTGTACATGATATCGCGCTTAAAAGAGATGGGATTCAAGATTGATGCTGAACCTAAAGGAGCTTTCTATATATTCTGTGATGCACGCAGGTTTACTAAAGATTCATATAAATTTGCTTTCAATATACTTGAGCATGCTCACGTAGGTGTAACTCCGGGAGTAGATTTCGGAACAGGTGGCGAAGGATATATCCGTTTTTCATATGCCAATTCACTTGAAAATATAAAGGAAGGCATGGATCGGATTGAGGCTTACCTTAATACATTACAAGTATAAGATTTACTTATTATTAGTAATTGAAGTGATATACAGCATTCCTAAATCATAGATAAGCAAGGATGTTTGTATTGAAAAGAATATAATAGAAACTGAAAGAGGCATCACAAACAAAAATCTGTGATGCCTCTTTTCATTATTTCTTTATCTCTCTATTTTCTACGATCTGTACCGCAGCTTCATAATCATCGGCAGATACGAGAACTTTCATACCACCCGGACCAAAGTTAACAGTCATAGCAGGAGCCATACTTCCAAGGTTATCATCTTTTAAAGCAGCCTCAATATCTACACTTTCTAATAACCCTTTCACTAATTCCGCTTCCCATGGAGTGCCAGTAAACACTTCCACCAATGGAGTTTTATCGTCTGCAGTCATAATTATTATATTTAAGGATTTATACTTTATCCACAAATATAACAAAATCTTTATAAAATTGTTGTCTAAAAGATTTTATATTCTGCTTTACTCAACATTTTCTCTGTTGGCTATAATTTCTGTTGCCATATCATAGTCGTCGGCAGATACAAGAACAGCCACCCCACCACCTGTTGGCACCTCGGTTAACATGGTAATAGCCATATATCCCATATTATAATTCTTTAAAGCTGCTTGTATGCCAACACTTTCAAGAAGTCCTCTAACTAATTCAGCCTCCCACGGAGAGCCAAAGAAAACTTCTACCAGAGGTAGTTTATCACTTGAGCCCATAATTATTAATTCTATATTTACGAGTGCAAATATAACAAACCTCTATTACAAAATGTTGATGTAACAAAAATAAATATATGCTGCTTATATACGGTTGGCCAGTACTTTCATTGCCAGAGTATAGCTTTCACTTGGAACAGCTACTCTCATCTCAGCTTCATCTTTTACTTTAGTCTGAACGTTAGCTTTTTCTAATAAACTTTTAATAAGTACAACCTCCCAAGGTGAACCAGAGAATACATCGATTAATGAGATTTTAGTAGTTTTCATTGATAAAAATAAAATTGATTATCTGGCAAATATATATAGAAAATATTTCTTCATCAAAACGCAAAAAGTACATTTATCCAATATCTTATGCAAACGTTGTACACAAATAAATGTAATATGAACACTTATTTTAATTATTTCTTACTTAGATATTTATCTGTTCTTATTGTAGCATAGATAGTCACTAAAAAAGTTTTGTATGCCCTACAATTAACAAAATAAAAAATACAATAAGTGGATTTCATCTCAATATAATAAAAACAAAAAACCTTTGATTATTAAACGCTTTAAAACTATTTTAAGAAACTAAAACAATATTCCTATTTCTTAAATCAGTTATTACAAATTTAGCATTGAAATAGTATTATTCTAATTGTAATATTCATTTCAAAACAATGACGAAAATATAGCACTACAAATGTAAGTGTCATTTGTGTTGATGTATACAGATAAAATACCGCTTAAAAAAATTATATTTTAAGATAGATTAGCATTACAATAACCATTTTTGCAATCACTTAACAATCAATTTATTACCCATTTATCACATTCATTAAAACAGATAATTAGGTTGTTTATAGGTGCAGACAAAAATAAGATTTTCTCCATTATAAAAGCCTTGAGCAAGAGAAGTTATATACACAAATCTTTCCGCCAATAAATTATATTTATTCGCCAATAAACAATCCATCAACGCCCAATAAATAAAATCCATTCACCAATAAATAGAGAAGCAATTTCTTAAAAGGAAAGACGTTGTTAAACAAACATTTAGAAGAGTAAACTTTAAATTTCTCACCTGACTTTGAGGGAGCCTGTTTAAACCTAAAAAGGCATCCCGAAGAACGGGATGCCTTTTCATATATCGATAATAATGAAATTATTTCTTTGAATCTTTATCGCGGATTTCAACACGACGAATCTTACCACTGATAGTCTTTGGAAGCTCGTCAACAAATTCAATCACACGAGGATATTTGTAAGGAGCAGTAACCTTCTTCACATGATCTTGAAGTTCTTTAGCAAGCTCTTCACCTGCTTTCGCCTTGTATTCCTTAGAAAGTATAATTGTAGCTTTAACTACTTGTCCACGGATTTCATCGGGTACACCGGTAATGGCACATTCAACAACAGCAGGGTGAGTCATCAAAGCACTTTCCACTTCGAATGGACCGATACGGTAACCAGAGCTCTTGATTACATCATCAGCACGACCTACGAACCAGAAATAGCCATCTTCGTCTCTCCATGCAAGGTCGCCTGTAAAGTACATATTATCATGATAAGCTTCGTTGGTTAACTCTTCATTTCTGTAGTACCTTTCACTAAGACCTACAGGAAGTCCGTTATCAAGACGAATCACAATCTGGCCCTGCTCACCTTCCTCAGCCGAACGGCCATCGGGAGTTAGCAAGTCTACTTTATAGTTAGGACTAGGAACACCCATACTACCTGGTTTTGGTTCCATCCACGGAGAAGTAAAGATTACAAGAGTAGTTTCACTCTGTCCGTAACCTTCACGCAACTTGATGCCTGTAAGCTGGTGGAACTGCTCGTAAACAGCAGGGTTCAACGCTTCTCCTGCAATGGTGCAATATTCCAATGAAGAAAGATCGTATTTAGTAAGGTCTTCACGAATAAGGAAACGGAAGATTGTAGGAGGCGCACAAAGTGAAGTGATGTGATAATCATGAATTTTCTCTAGAATAGCAGAAGGAGTAAACTTCTCATGATCATAAACAAAAACAGCTGCACCTGCAATCCATTGACCATATAGTTTTCCCCAAAGAGCTTTCAACCAACCGGTATCGGCGATAGTGAGGTGCAAACTACCTTCGTGAAGGTTGTGCCAGTATTTAGCAGTAATAATGTGACCTAATGGATAAACAAAATTATGCGCTACCATCTTCGGGTTACCTGTTGTACCTGAAGTAAAGCTGATAAGCATAATATCTTCATTATCGTTAACATGGGCAGGACGAACAAAAGGAGCTGCATTTTCAATTCCTTTATGGAAGTCTTCCCATCCTTCAGGAATAACCGGACCGATAGAAACACGGTGTTTCATTGATGGAGATTCGGCCATTGCATCATTGATGTGACCAATAATAAGTTCATCACCATCGGCTACGATAGTCATTATATCAGCAGCGTTGTTACGATAAATAATATCTTTCTTTGTAAGCAAGTGGGTTGCAGGAATAATCACAGCTCCGATTTTGTGCAAAGCAATAATCGTAAGCCAGAATTCATATCTACGCTTCAGGATAACCATCACCTTGTCGTCTTTCTTAATATCCAAAGAAAGAAAATAAGAGGCAGTTTTATCTGTTTCTTCCTTCATCTCGGCAAAGGTAAAGCGACGACATTCGTTTTTGTCATTAGTCCATAGAAGGGCTAGTTTGTCAGGTTGCTCGGCAGCCCATGCATCTACTACATCGTAAGCAAAGTTAAAATTCGCAGGAACCTTAAGTTTATAATTCTGTTCAAAGTCTTCCTGTGAAGTAAACTCCGTCTTTTCTAAAAATCTTTCGATCATATTTCTATAAGTTATTATCGTTGTAAATCGGTTAACTAAAAAAGCTATGGTTGTTTACATAATCATAGCCAGGAACTTCACCGATTTACCATCAAGTGCTTTCATTCCATGAGGTTGTTTTGAATCAAAGTAGATACTATCTCCTGCATTCAGAATCAATTCTTTACCATTAATATTCAACAGCATGCGGCCTTCAATAATGAGATTAAATTCCTGTCCGGCATGAGCATTGAAAGTAATAGGACAATCTTCTTCCTTTGGTTCCACAGTTACAATAAACGGATCAGCTTTTCTGTCCTTAAATCCTGCAGCCAATGACTGGTATTTGTAAGCCTTGGTTCTTTCAATAGATGTACCTTTGCCTGCACGGGTAAGAAAATAAGTACTCATTTTGGGTTCTTCGCCAAACATCAACGCATCAAGAGCCACACCATACTTACGGGCAACCTTTTGTAACATACTTACCGAGATGTCTGATTCACCACTTTCCGCCTGAGCATATTCTTCAATAGAGAGCCCGCAGTCTTTTACTACATCTTCCACTGACAGTTCAAGTACTTCACGCAATCCGCGTAAACGTTCTGCAATTTGTTTTATTTGTTCATCCATGATTAAATGGTATTATCTGCTTGCTTTCATTGCTCGTATAATAGCCGAGCTGAAGCCTGCATGTTCTAATTCATTAAGTCCTTTAATTGTTAATCCGCCCGGTGTAGTTACCTTATCAATTTCAATAGCAGGGTGCGTATCGTTTTGTAATAAAAGCTCGGCAGCTCCCTTAACAGACTGCGCTACCATTTTCTGTGCATCTTTAGGATAGATACCCATTTCCACACCAGCCTCAACAGCAGCATGAATATATTTCAGCACATAAGCAATACCACAAGAAGTAAGCGCTGTAGCAGCACTCATCTGCGATTCATTAATAATCATAGCCAGTCCCATTTCATCAAAAAGATCGAGCATGAATTGTTCTTGTTCTTTTGATGCATTGTAGGATGCTATTAACGTGGTACTTTCAAGAAGTGAGATAGCTGTATTTGGTATAACACGAAAGATAGTTGCTGATTCACCTATTATTTTACAGTATTCAGTAAAGGCAACACCAGCAGCTACCGTAACAAGAATCTGCTTTTTTGCATCAAAGCTAATATTCTCCAATACCGATTTAACCAACCAGGGTTTAACTGCTAAAAGAACGATATCTGCATTCTCTATTGCTTCCTGATTATTGTTAGTGACGTTAATTTCCGGGTTGAATGCCTTTAAAGCATCAAGTTTACCATTGGAAGGATTGGCAACTGTAATATCAACTGCTTTGACTTTGGAACCTTGTACAATACCGCGAGCAATAGCTCCGCCCATGTTGCCTGCTCCAATAATTGCTATTTTCATATCATCTTAGTTTAACTATTCTTGGTATCACTTGCAAACTTACATAAAAAACTTCAAAATGTAAGCAAATTGCATAAAAAACAAAGTCTAGTGTTACTTATTATGTATTAGAGATAAACACTAAACAAAAAAGGACTAAGCCGGTTATATTCCGAACTTAGTCCTATTATTATCTATTCATTAACCAATCTAACTTTTTGAGGGTAGATCAATTAAGGGCTTTTTTGAATCTTTCTATAAATTCATCGGCTTGCTCCAGGCTTAAACAAAGCGGAGGAAGAAGTCGTATCACATTCGTACCACTTACACCGGTAAATACTTTCTGTTCAAATAACAGTCGTGTCCTAAGCTCCTTAACAGGTTCTTCAAATTCAAGACCAATCATAAGGCCTTCTCCACGAATTTCTTTAATCTGAGGGAACTGCTTAAGTTCTTTCATAAGATAATCTCCCACTTTAGAAGCATTCTCTATCAGATTTTCGTTCTCAATCACATCGATAACAGCAAGAGCAGCTGCACACGAAAGATGATTTCCTCCAAATGTTGTTCCAAGCATTCCATAAACTGGGGTAAACAGAGGGCTGATTAAGACTCCACCCATAGGGAATCCATTACCAATGCCTTTAGCTACTGTGATAATGTCAGGACGAATTCCTGCAAACTGATGGGCAAAGAATTTTCCACTACGACCATATCCTGACTGGATCTCGTCCAGAATCAGAATAGTTCCGGTTTCCGTACACAGCTTTCGTAATTCCTGCATAAAGCTATTTTCAGGAACTTTGATACCACCTATACCTTGAATACCTTCAATAATAACGGCACAGACATCGTTCTTTTCAAGCTCAGAACGCACACTATCAATGTCATTAAGAGCTAGAAAAGTTACATCAATACCCTCATTGATAGGCGCAACAATCTTAGGATTATCAGTTGTGCGTACAGCAGCCGAAGTACGGCCATGAAAACTCTTTGAAAAAGATACCACCCGTTTACGTCCGGTATGAAAAGAGGCAAGTTTCAATGCATTTTCATTTGCTTCTGCACCAGAGTTGATCATAAAGAATGAATAGTCCTCATAGCCAGATATTCTTCCAAGGCGTTCTGCTAATTGCTGTTGCAGTTTATTTACTACAGAATTAGAGTAAAAGCCTAACTCTGCAACTTGCTTTTGGATCATTTCCACATAATGAGGATGACTATGACCAATTGAAATTACAGCATGTCCGCCATAAAGATCCAGATATTCATTACCTTTATCATCCCAGACCTTACATCCTTTTCCTTTTACGATATTAATATCGAATAAAGGATACACATCAAATAGTTTCATTTCTTTTGTTGGTTGTTTTAGAAGGCACTCGGTTTTAACCTCAGCCCCACTGTTTCTTCCAGTCCGAACATCAGATTCATGTTATGAACAGCTTGTCCGGAAGCACCTTTTAATAAGTTATCTATGCATGAAATGATAAGAAGCTTATCACCATGTTTCTCGAGATGGATTAAACATTTGTTAGTGTTTACTACCTGCTTTAAATCCACATTCGCATCAACAACATGTACAAATGAGTCCTTTTCATAGTACTCAATATACATACGTTTAATTTCATCCAGTGTTACGCTTGTCTTAACAACAAGAGTTGCAAAAATGCCACGGGCAAAATCTCCACGATAAGGAATAAAATCTATATCTGAATTAAAACTGTTCTGCAATTGTTTGACAGATTGCTTTATTTCAGGAACATGCTGATGAGAGAATGGCTTATAGATAGACATGTTATTGTTTCTCCAGCTAAAATGCGAAGTAGCCCCTGGTTTTACTCCAGCACCGGTAGAACCGGTGATCGCATTTACAGACACATCTCCATTCAGCAACAGATTTTTTGCAAGAGGTAATAAACCTAATTGAATACATGTAGCAAAACATCCAGGGTTAGCCACATGTTTACTTTGACAAATACGACGACGGTTCAGTTCGGGAAGACCATAAATAAAATCGTGTTCATCAGAAGCAATACGATAATCCATCGAAAGATCTATTACTTTTAGATTTTCTGGCAGAGTATGGCTTTCCATAAATTTTCTGGTATCACCATGAGCTGTACAGAAATAAAGCAAATCAATCTTGTCAAGAGGCAATTCATCGGTAAATACCATATCTGTTTCGCCATAAAGACCTTCGTGAACATCAGTTATTTTGTTTCCGGCATTACTGCTACTATTAATAAAAACGATTTCAACATCTGGATGGTTTATAAGCAAACGAATCAACTCCCCTGCTGTATATCCTGCTCCTCCTATAATTCCGACTTTAATCATAATCTACAAAACTCGTATTTGTTATTTTCCGTTTTTCTTTTGGTTAGCGTAATAAACTCTCAATGGGTTAGATAGAATTTTGGTAAATCCTTTAGCATCTTCTGCAGTCCATCCTTTACCAACTTCACCATAATCACCAAAGTCAGTCTTAACTAAATCAAAAGATGATTCAACACCTACTAAGCTAAAGCAATACGGGCGAAGAGTAATAATTACTGTACCATTAACATTACGTTGAGAACTTTGAAGCATAGCCTCACAGTCGCGCATTACAGGTTCCAGATATTGAGCTTCGTGGAGGAACATTCCGTACCATGTACCAATCTGATCCTTCCAGTATTGTTGCCATTTGCTCAAGGTATGTTTTTCCAGCATTTTATGAGCATTAATAATAAGCATAGGTGCTGCAGCTTCGAAAGCTACACGACCTTTGATACCAATAATAGTATCACCAATGTGCATATCACGACCAATACCATATTTTGAACCGATTTCTTCTATTTTATTGATAGCGGCAACTTTATTTTCAAATACTTCACCATTAACCGCATGAATTTCACCTTCTACAAATTCCAGTTTCAATGTTTCTGTTCCGGTTGAAGTAACTTGTGAAGGATAAGCTTCTTCAGGAAGACCTTGTTCAGAGTGAAGAGTTTCTTTTCCACCGATTGATGTTCCCCAAAGACCTTTATTGATAGAATATTCAAGTTTCTTAAAGTCGGCTTCTATTCCATGTTTTTTAAGATAGTCTATTTCATATTCACGAGTAAGAGACATATCACGTGTAGGAGTCAGAATCTTGATTTCAGGAGCAAGTACATCAAAAGTAAGATCGAAACGGATTTGATCGTTACCTGCACCGGTACTTCCATGAGCAACATAATCTGCTTTAATTTCCTTTGCATAATTAATGATAGCCATTGCCTGGAAAATACGTTCTGAACTTACAGAAATAGGATAAGTTCCATTACGAAGAACATTACCAAACACCATATATTTGATGCTCTTTTCGTAATATTCCTGAGTAACATCAAGAGTAACATGCTCTACAGCACCTAGTTTATAAGCCTTTTCTTCTATTACTTTCAACTCTTCATCGCTAAATCCGCCAGTATTAGCTACAGCTGTATATACTTCGTATCCTTTTTCTTCTGACAAATACTTTGCACAAAATGAGGTATCCAAACCACCACTAAATGCTAAAACGACCTTCTCTTTTTTCATATCTATCTAATATTTTTATAACCTTATTTATTTTCTGATTCTTCTGTTTCTCCTGCCTCTTCATTATCTTTCTTCGCCTTGTTGAATGGATCATCCGGATGTTTTGCAGGATCGTAAAGCATAGCAGTACAAATACATTTTGTTCCACCAGTTCTTTGAAGAATATCGTAATTAACACAACTCTGACAACCTTTCCAGAAAGCCTCATCGTCAGTAAGTTCTGAAAAAGTTACAGGAACATATCCTAATTCTGAATTAATTTTCATTACTGCCAGGCCAGAAGTTAAACCAAATATTTTAGCTTCCGGAAAACGTTGGCGCGAAAGTTCGAATGCACGACGCTTGATTTTCTTTGCCAAGCCATGACCACGGAATTTATCAACAACAATTAATCCTGAATTGGCAACAAATGCTTTGTTGCTCCATGTTTCTATATAGCAAAATCCAGCAAACTCATCTCCGCAAAGGGCTATAATCGCTTTTCCCTCAATCATCTTTTGTTTTACGTATTCAGGGGAGCGCTTTGCAATACCGGTTCCGCGAACCTTGGCAGCTGCTTCTATTGTGTTTAAAATAATGTCAACGTATGGAATATGACTCTCGTTGGCTACAAGAATTTCAATATTGATTTCCATTTTTTCCTTTAATGTTATTTTTAAGTTTTATTATGTAGATTAAATATTCGGAATAATCTGAGATAATGACTGTCTTATTTCATTTCGGGAATAGCCATCCCTGAAAACCAACAATATTGTATCATCTCCTGCAATAGTGCCAATAATATCTTTATATTCACGGTTATCAATGTCATAAGCCAGACTACTTGCGTATCCGGGACGTGTTTTTATAACAGCCATATTTCCGGAAAAATCAATAGATTTAAAACCGCTCTGCAACAACATTTCGCCAGCACTAGGCACATCAATTGTTCTTTTATACATGGTGTCATTCGGTAAAACATACACATAATTACCATTTGTTGTGGCAGCTTTTGCAACTTTCATTTGTTTCAAGTCCCTTGACAAAGTAGCTTGTGTAAGCTCATAGCCTTCCTTAGCCAACTCTTGAAGCAGCTCTTCCTGACTACCTATCTCTTTACTAGAGATAATCATCTTTATCGAATCTAATCGTTTACTTTTGTTCGTCGTCATGTATAATTATTCTAATTTACCTGCAAAAGTATACATTTTATTGGATACAAAATGCATAATTGCGGATTTTTTTTAGTTTTATGCATAAAAAATAGTATAAAAAAATGAATATGGATTATTTTTAGCGCTCATTCCGGAAAGAATATACACTTTTCATTCATGATAAATTTCAATGCATTTTGTATAACAACAAACTAAGAGATTTATAAGTTCAGATATCTTAGTACTACATACATGAAGAGTATATATAAAAAACCACGAACATGTTTAGGGGATAAACATGTTCGTGATCAGTACCAAACATCTGCATGTCTGGGGAAAAATAGCTTTATGCTTTTCTAATATACGTTTTATTGGCATATTAGATTAGGGAATCAGAATTTATATCCTACAGATAATGAATAGCAAACGTTTTTTGCATCCTTAAATCTGGATACATCTTTAAGAATTTTCTTCAACCCTGATGAAGCATTCAAGCCAATTAAAAAGTTTCTTACCTCAAGTGTTGTACCCACTCCCAAGCCATAATCGAATCTGTTATCGGAAAGAGATCGGTTTTCAAAATTATTTCGGTCACCGAAAATATTTTTCTCAACTAATGTCGTAGTTTCCGATGTATAGATCTCGTCTTTATATTTGCCGCCAAGAGCATAAGCCATATACGGACCTGCACTGATAGCTAATTTCACATTATCTGAAAGGCGATATTTGTAAGCAGCCATAATTGGCAGCTCGATATATTGCGGATTCAAAGTCGTTTTTTCCTGACTTTGATCATACTTGGCTCCTTTAGTTATAAATAACAAAGAAGGTTGAATGGATAATCTTTTGCTCAACGCATAATCCATACCTACTCCAATCTGATAATTAAGTTTGAGCTGAGAACCATTTATGTCCTCTCCCCCAAAAGAACTAAAGTTTATACCTCCTTTTACATTCCATGAAATTTGTGCAAATGTTGTGACGGATACAATCGCAAAGATTGCTAAAACAAAAATTTTCTTCATACTTTTTCGTGTTTTAATGTTTACTCTTTCCCCCTAAAAAGAGCAGTGATTAATTGTTTTTTGAAACAAAAACAAAACTCTCAACTGAGTAATCTGTGTTTGTGAATCTGTTTTTGTAGCAACCTTCCATCTTCTTTGCAGGTACAAACATAAAGTAAATTGCTTATATATGGATATAAAATGCAAAACCAAAAGGAATACTTTAAACTTAAAAACGTTATTTATCCTTTCTTTAACACTTTTATAAAAAAAGCCCTCGCTAAAGGGCCTTAAAGTCGAGACTTATTGAATAGCATTGCTATCAATTACTTTTTATTCTATATTATGATCACAAAATCCTTTCACCAATAAATAAAAAGCATTGGTGAATAAACTAAATTCATTGGCCAATAACCGGACAGGGATTGCTCAATAATTTTAGGCGGATAATTGGATTATATTATTTCGTAATCCGACAAAAATTACATAAAACAAAAAATATCCCTCACTCACTCACCATTCTTAATAACATCCTCATTAAATGATAATTAAGAGGTAATGGATGCATTTTCATCCCTCACTCATCCCTCACTTTAAGCCGTTTTTTCTTTCATTAAACAGCCAAAAAGCCATCATACCAAAAATAATTGCTATAACAGCACTTACCCAGATTGGTACTGTAATGCCATTAACTACAACTGGAACTGCGAATGTATAACGAATAAGTTGAATAAAGGCAAATATTAAAAGAATAATGCCACAGATAAGAGATGCCGGTCGTTTCATAATTAATCCTCCCATAATATTAAACCTTGTTCGCTAATTATATATCGATGAAAAGAATATTATATTTCTACACTAATAACAAAACAATACGAATTTAAGTTCTATATTTTTGTCTGATTTACTTTATTTAGGGGATAAATGGAGAAAATAATTCTGCAGAAAAGCAGACATAGACAAAACAACATATACTCTTTGAAAATAAAAAAGAGAACGCAAAGCACAATTTGCACTTTACGTTCCCACCAACATCTAACCAATCACTTTTAACTCTTAAAATATCTGGAAATACCTATTTCAATTCAAAAGAAACTTTTGATCGTATATCTGTAGAAGAAGCACCTACAAGGGATTCAAACATTCCTGGTTCTGCTATCCATGAATGCTTAGCATCATCAAAGAAGCTTAGCTCTTCTTTAGAGATAGTAAATGAAACCTTTTGCTCTTCGCCTGCATTTAACTGAATCTTTTTAAAGCCTTTCAACTCTTTTATAGGACGAGGAAGAGAGGATTTTAAATCACTAATATACAGCTGAATAACTTCCGAACCGGAACGTTTGCCGGTGTTTTTTACTGAAAGAGTAAATGTTATTTCTCCATCAGCAGTCAATTGCTTTTTGTCTGCAGAAACTTTTCCATAAGCAAAGGTTGTATAGCTCAGACCATGACCAAAGCTGAACAATGGTTTGGCTTTCTGCTTATCAGCCCAACGGTATCCCACAAAAATATCTTCTTTATAGGTCTCTTCCTTACCATCGCCCGG
>NZ_FQTV01000026.1 GCF_900128905.1 Bacteroides luti | reverse complement strand
TTGGAATATTATACTCCAATCGAATTTATTAATACACTTAAAAAACATAGGAGAGAGTTGCGTTTATAACTTGAATTCTGCTATTATAGGGGGTGGAACTAATTTTTCCGCAGCTTATAATCAGTTCTTTAACTTAAAAAGTAAAACGTATTGTCAGAAAACGACCTTATAAGTTTGCTTCAGAAATGAAAAAACATGGTTAAAAAGTGTTATGTGTTTATTTATGAGATTTTTATCTTCCTTTTTACCTTGGTTAAGAAGAATTATCCTTTAATCAAATTCCTTAGAAGAGTTTTTTAGTATCTTTGTGGCACGAATTTTATTTAAAAATAATAAAGATATGGCAACACCCCCGTTTAAGTATCAGGCTCCGTTCCCAATGGGAAAAGATGAAACTGAGTATTACTTACTTACCAAAGATCATGTATCTGTAAGTGAATTTGAAGGAAAAGAAATCTTGAAAGTAGATGCCGAAGGCTTAACTATGCTTGCAAATGCTGCTTTTCGTGATGTAGCTTTTATGCTTCGTCCTGAGCATCAGAAACAAGTCGCTAAAATCCTTTCTGATCCGGAAGCTAGTGAAAATGATAAATATGTAGCTTTAACTTTCCTTAGAAATGCTGAAGTTTCAGCAAAAGGAAAACTTCCTTTCTGTCAGGATACTGGTACTGCAATTATTGTAGGTAAAAAAGGTCAGCAGGTTTGGACCGAAGGATGCGATGAAGAAGCTCTTTCTAAAGGTGTTTATAAAACCTATACAGAAGAAAATCTTCGTTATTCTCAGAATGTTCCTTTGGATATGTACAAAGAGATCAATACAGGATGCAACCTTCCTGCACAGATCGACCTTTATGCAGTTCAGGGTGCAGAATATAAATTCCTTTGCATTGCTAAAGGTGGTGGCTCGGCTAACAAGACTTACCTTTATCAGGAAACAAAAGCTCTGCTTAATCCAGAGAAATTAGTTCCTTTCTTGGTTGAAAAGATGAAAACTCTTGGTACTGCGGCTTGTCCTCCTTACCACATTGCTTTCTGCATTGGCGGTACATCTGCTGAAACTAACCTGAAAACTGTAAAACTTGCTTCTGCTAAATATTACGATAACCTTCCAACTTCAGGAAATGAAGGCGGACAGGCTTTCCGTGATGTTGAACTTGAAAAGCAAGTATTGCTCGAAGCACAACGCATGGGCTTAGGTGCACAGTTTGGTGGTAAATACTTCGCTCACGATATCCGTATTATCCGTATGCCTCGCCACGGTGCTTCTTGTCCTGTAGGTATGGGTGTATCTTGTTCTGCTGATAGAAACATCAAGGCTAAGATCAATAAAGAAGGTATTTGGATTGAAAAGATGGAAGATAATCCTGGACAATACATCCCTGAAGAATTGCGTAATGCAGGCGAAGGCGATGCTGTAAAGATCAACCTGAACCAACCAATGGCTGATATCCTGAAGGAACTTGATAAATATCCTGTTTCAACTCGTTTGTCTTTGAACGGAACAATCATCGTTGGTCGTGACATTGCTCATGCTAAACTGAAAGAACGTATCGACGCAGGTTTAGGTCTTCCTCAATATGTTAAAGATCACCCAATCTATTACGCTGGTCCTGCTAAGACTCCAGCCGGAATGCCTTCTGGTTCTTTCGGACCAACAACTGCCGGACGTATGGACTCTTATGTTGACCTGTTCCAAGAAAATGGTGGTAGCATGATTATGATTGCTAAAGGTAACCGTAGTCAGCAAGTTACTGATGCTTGTCAGAAGCATGGTGGTTTCTACTTAGGTAGTATTGGTGGACCAGCTGCTATCCTTGCTCAGAATAACATTAAGAAAGTAGAATGTCTTGAATATCCTGAATTGGGTATGGAGGCTATCTGGAAAATTGAAGTTGAAAACTTCCCTGCATTTATCCTTGTTGATAATAAAGGTAACGACTTCTTCAAACAAATCAAACCGATTTGTGTAAGTTGTAAGTAATTGATATAATTACATATAATATTAATGCCCCGGTTCTTTAAGGATTCGGGGCATTATTTTTCTTGAAATATCTGCCACCTGCTACCATTTAGAAGTTAATCTTCTGAATATAAGTATAATAGTCTAGTGGCAGATAAGAATAGTAAACAATTTATCTACCACTAAAACCGATTATCTACCACTGATTTACAATGGAAGGTTACCGAAAAGATTATTTGTGGGAATAAAAATGCTCCGAAGAGCTTTAGAAATAAACGTTTAATACGCAGCGCGATATTTTCCTTCCTCCTTATCTTCCAGAATATTGAGATAAGAAGTGTAGCGTGATTCGCTGATAAGATGTTGCTCTACGGCTTTGCGGACAGCACAGCCCGGCTCATGACGATGAGTGCAGTTGTTGTACTTACATTTATCGGACGTTTCGAATATTTCGCGGAAGTAATGACTTACTTCTTCATCCTTCATGTCGAATGTACCGAAACCTTTTATTCCTGGGGTGTCAATAATATATCCATCTCCAGTAACGGAAAACATTTCTGAGAAGGTGGTGGTGTGCATCCCTTTGTTGTGATAGGTTGATATTTCTGCGGTTTTTATATCTATATCAGGTAGGAGAGCATTGATCAGTGTTGACTTTCCAACGCCGGAATGTCCCGAGAAAAGAGTGATGTTCCCTTCAAGGGCTTGTTTTACTTCCTCCAGTCCGTCACCATTTTTGGCCGAAATCTTAAAACAAGGATAGCCAATCTGGGTATAGAGATTGATAAGAGCGTCGAGATAACGAAGTTCATCCTCATCGTATGCATCAACTTTATTAAAGATAATCTTTACCGGAACCTGATAGGCCTCGGCAGATGCCAGAAAACGGTCAATGAAAATAGTAGATGTCTCGGGATAATTCACGGTAACCACTAGTAAGCACTGGTCGAGGTTTGCCGCAAGTATGTGTGATTGTTTGGAAAGATTGGAAGAACGGCGAACTATATAATTTTTTCTGTCCTCAATCTCGCTGATAAAAGCGGTGCCTTCCTGATTCATTATAATCTGCACATTGTCGCCTACGGCAATTGGGTTGGTGCTTCTTATTCCCTTGAGACGGAAATTTCCTTTGATTTTACACTCTACCAAACGCCCGTCTTCGGTTTTTACCTGATACCAGCTACCTGTGTTCTTTATAACTAATCCGCGCACTTTTTTATTTATTTGTTATTGGCTTAAAAACTTCAGGGAACCGAATTCTACAGAAGTCAGTTCCCCGAGCAGTTTTTTTATACAGTCATAATTTCTTTTTCCTTAGCAGCGATCATTTCGTCCACTTTCTTGATGTACTTATCGTGAACTTTCTGTAGGCGTGCTTCAGCATCCTTTTCTTCATCTTCAGCCAAGCCGTCTTTCAATCCTTTCTTCAAATGATCAATTCCATCGCGGCGGGCGTTACGGATACTAATCTTTGCTGTTTCTCCGTCTTTGCTGCTTTGTTTTGCTAAAATTTTACGTCTTTCTTCTGTAAGTGGTGGAATTCCAAGACGAATAACTTCACCATTGTTTTCAGGCATAATACCAACTTCAGAATCGATAATAGCTTTCTCAATTACTCTAAACATGGTTTTATCCCAAGGTTTGATTATGATGCTTTTTGCATCTGGGGTAGAGATTGCAGCCACATTGCTTAGAGGAACCATACTTCCGTAAGAGTCTACGCGGATACCGTCCAGGATTCGTGTGTTAGCTTTACCGGCGCGAATGTGAGCCAGTGATTCATCAAGATACATAATGGCCATGTCCATTTTATCTTTTGCGTCGTTAATACAACTGTTTACGTCAATCATCTTAATTGGTTTTATAGTTTATTTGTTCTTCTATATGTTTCGAATGAGCAAAAATAACAGAATTTTTGAAAACCTGCAACAGTTTACCGCTTTATCCTTACATCTAAGCTTTTGCAACGGCATATTTAAGGCTGTTTGCGGTGAATGAATTTGTTTTGCGTGTAGAGTAAAAATAAAAAAGGTGTAGACCTAATTAAATTTAGATCTACACTTTTTATTGAAAAGGAGTACCTCAATCTGTGAACTAAACCTGATAGATTATCTTACTCTTCGTTTTGTTTTTTCAAGATGCTTAATTGCAAGTTTGACTGTCGGGCATAACCCATCCGGAAGTTGATAGGTTTTGGATTCATGGTCATATAAGCTTCACGCAAATCGGGCTGAGGATATTTTCCAAACATGCTGATTGGCTTGCTGAATGAACCGTAGAGTTGGATGTCCCATTTAGACTGATCGTAATAACACCATGGAATGCCCGAATCGTCCTGCATAATCGCCGAAACATGACTCAGAATAGCTTCACGGATCTTTGAGAAATAAGTCATGTGCATCAGGTAAGAAGCCGATTTGATAAAGCAGGCAGTTGTTGCTTTATCCAGTTTGTCTACGTAAGCCATCAACTGCTTATTCTCCGGAAAGCCACCATTGCTCAGGTCGGTTGACAGGAAGTATAGTGTTTGTAGCTTATTTGTTCCACTCTTGAAGAACTTAAATTCCACCAGTTTACTTTGATTATTTACTGGCGATCCGTCTTCCTCTGTTCCAACAATCTCGCCTTCATCGTTAATTCTTTTATGCTCGATGCTCACAATTTCCCTGTCGGAGCGAGCCATCAGCATAGAGATGATGGGAACTACCCCGTCTATGGTATCGTTTGAGAGTTCCTGCTTCATATCAATGGTACGGAAAAAACTCAGGTTCAGAATGTCTGAAACAGCATTCTGGTATAAACGGTAGGTGGCTATCGATGGGTGTTTAACTTTTATAGGATTTCCTGCCCGTTCCAGCCCGATAAGAAAATAGGTGTCCATATCAGGGAAGAAGGTGTTTGGAAATAGATAATCAGGCCCTCCGAAAGGGTAGAAAATAGTCTTATATTCGCTGTTTATTGTACCGAGCTCGTTTTGTGAAAAAGCCATCACTTTAGGAGCCGATTGGAGGAATGAGTTCCATATCTGATCCATATTCTTGCTATGTTTCTTCCACTCCTCTGTCTGCGTGAGCTCATATAACTTACTTTTCTTGTTTTCTATAGGCATACCTGCCACGAAGCGGGCGGCATCGTTGAGCTCTTCATTACTTTCCAGCTTCGGCCCGTCGGCCTTTTGAATAGAATCACTGTCGGAAACTGCTTCAACAACAACGTTTGCACTCTTTTTTTTCTGCTCGCATGAGGAAAAGGTCAGTAACATTCCTGCTGCAAGAAGCATTACATACTTAATGTCCATCTCTGTTAAAACTTAATTTGTAGTTTAATCTTTTGTAAACAACCCATCTGTTTGTCCGGTAAATTAGTGCACCCGATACGAGAGTCAGCAAACTCATCAGTGTCATCCACATAACATCCTGCTTGCCTTCAATAAAAGTCAGGATAAAATCTTCACGGACAAGGTATACTATTGACCAAACGATTAATAAAATAAAAATAATAGGAGTAACCGGATATCCCCATGTCTTGTATGGACGATTGGCTTTAGGAAAGCGTCGGCGATGTACAAAGACACCCACAACCGTCATCAGAGCAAAAAAGGATAAGGTGATTCCTGTATATTTGGTTACCAGCTCAAAAGAGTTGGTAATAATTAGCAATACGCTGATAAAATACTGCACCCAAATGGCAATATATGGTGTGCCGCGTTCCGATCTTCTGGCTAAAGGGCGCAGAATATAATTGTCTTCTCCCATTACCTGAGAAACTCTTGGTCCCAGAAATACCATGGAGCTGATGCTTGATATTAATAAAAGAGCTATAAGCAGGCCCATTATGTTACCAAATGTAACTCCGAATATGTGTTGCGCGGCTATTAAGCCCACCTCCAGCTGCCCGCTCATTTCTCCGGCAGGCGTTGAAAGCAGGAATATAGCGTTGATGCACAGATAAAGAACGGTTACCACTAATGTGCTAATAAAGAGAGAACGGGGAATGGTACGTTGTGGATTTTTAATCTCGTTCGCCATATAGGCTGAGGCATTCCATCCGGAGTAAGCATAATATACCCATACCAGCGAAACGGCAAAGCCGGTTGAAAAAACATCTCCCCAAGAGAATGCAGAGAAGGAGGTTGTGAAACTTTGCTTTTCCAAAGGAATTATTACTCCACAGACAATAAATCCCAGAATTACAAGTATTTTGAAGAAAGTAAAGAAGCGCTGTACGGCGCCTCCAACCTTAACATCGTAAGCATGAACGAGGGTGATAATAGTTAATACCAGAAGTCCTACCAATACTGGGTTCAGCACAGGAAACATTCTGGACAGATAGCTGCTTAGCGCCATACTGGCCAGTGCTACCGGGGCGGCAAATCCTACAATCAGGGAGGCCCATCCGGCCATAAATCCCAATTCGCGGTTGTAAATAATACGCAAGTAATTGTATTCACCTCCCGAACGAGGCATTACAGCACCAAGTTCTCCGTAAACAAGCGCACCGCAAAGAGCAATTATTCCACCCACCAACCAAAGTAGCAGAATGGAGGCTATGTTTGTGGTGCCAAGCAGCTGAAAACCGAGGGATGTGAAAACTCCTGTGCCAATCATATTTGCAATGACAAAGGCTGAAGCTGTAGTTAAACCGAACTTGTACGTGCCGTATTTGTTGTTATTCATGTTTTTCACAATGTTGTGTGTGCAAAAATACAATTAAATCTGTAACTTTGCAGGAATAAGAAAAAAATGTGTGTGAATAATTCTGAATATATATTTAAGATATATAGCAGTCTATAAGATAAGAAGTTACAAGTTAACAGTTATCAACTAATTTTATAAAAAGATGATGGATCTTCTTCAATATACTTTCTTTCAACATGCTTTGGTAGGTGCTTTGTTTGCAAGCATAGCTTGTGGAATTATCGGGACATATATCGTAACCCGTCGGTTGGTTTTTATTAGCGGAGGGCTAACTCATGCTTCCTTTGGGGGGATTGGTATCGGACTTTATACGGGCATTTCGCCTATTCTTTCGGCTGCAATATTTTCTGTATTGTCGGCTTTTGGAGTAAGCTGGCTTAGTAAACGGAAAGACATGCGCGAAGATTCTGCTATTGCTGTATTCTGGACACTGGGTATGGCGCTGGGTATTATATTTACTTTCCTGTCTCCAGGCTTTGCGCCCGACCTTTCAGCTTTTCTTTTTGGTAATATATTGACTATTACTAAGCTGGATATTATAATGTTGGCAACGTTGTCTGTTGTACTAGCCACATTCTTCTTTTTCTTCATTCACCCCATCATATATGTAGCTTTCGACAGGGAGTTTGCCCGTTCTCAGGGCATTCCGGTTGCATTAATTGAATATATCCTGATGCTGTTTATTGCCCTGACCATTGTTTTTTGTTTAAGAATGGTGGGAATTGTGCTTGTTCTTTCGTTGCTTACCATTCCGCAAATGACGGCCAACCTGTTTACGTTTAACTTTAAACGGATAATATGGATTTCCATCTTTATCGGATACCTGGGATGTTTGGGCGGATTACTGATTTCTTATTTTCTGAATGTACCTTCGGGAGCCTCAATTATATTTTTCTCCATCATTATTTATGCTGTTTGTAAGTTGATAAGCAGCTCTTTTCTTCGTTTGCAGAAACAATAAAAACGGTAAAGTTCAGTTTTATTTAAGTAGAACTGTAAAAAATGAATGGTAGATTGAGTGGAAAAAATATATTTCTTATCGTAAGCATTCTGTTGCTGATTAGTCTTGCCGGCTGTTCTGTAAAAAAGAACACAGCGGGTTCTCGTTTTTATCACTCTTTTACTACTCGTTATAATGTCTATTTTAATGGTCACGAAGCCTATAAAAAAGGTGTCGAGGCCATCGAAACAGGTAATAAAGACAGTTATCTGGAAATGATCCCTCTTTATCCCATTGAAAATAAAAAGACAGTGGGGCTGGGTAAGAGCGACTTTGACCGGGCAATAGAGAAATCACAGAAAGCAATCAAACTACACTCCATAAAGAAAAAGCCGGCACGCAAGCCCGGAAAAAAGACTCCTGAAGAGAAACGCTGGCTGTCACAAAAAGAGTATAATCCTTTTCTGCATAATGCCTGGATGATGATGGGGAAATCTCAGTTTTACAAAGGTGAGTTCCTCGAAGCAGCATCCACTTTCTCCTATATTACTCGTCTGTATGATACAAATCCTAAAGTGTTGGCCGAAGCAAATATCTGGCTTTCCAGATGTTATACGGAGATGGATTGGTTCTATGATGCGGAAGAGGTGCTCACTAAACTGAATAATGACAGTCTGCCTTCGGGTATGATGCCCGACTACTCTGCTGCGTATGGTAACTATCTGCTGAGACAGAAAAGATTTAAAGAAGCAGTCCCGTATTTGCTGACCATCATTAAGCACGAAAAAAAGAAGAAACAAAAGGCGCGTGAGTATTATCTGCTGGGACAAGTTTATCAGTCTTTGGGAGATAATGCGAAAGCTTATGAGTCTTATGGCAGAACAATTGCGCAAAATCCTCCTTACGAACTGGAATTTAATGCAAGGATAAAACAGACAGAAGTGGTTTCATCTTCCAATGCCCGCAGTGCAATAAGTAAGCTGCATGGCATGGCCCGCAATGAAAAGAATAAGGAATACCTCGATCAGGTTTATTATGCAATGGGAAATGTTTATCTTTCATTGAAAGATACTGTGAAAACCATTGAACAGTACAGGAAAGGGGCGAAAGAGAGCACAAGAAACGGAATGGAGAAAGGTATTCTTTTGCTGAAACTTGGCGATCTTTACTGGAACAAAGCCGATTATGTAAAGGCACAGGAAGCGTATAAAGAGGCTATCGGACTAATTGATAAGGAATACACAGATTACGAAAGACTGAATAAGCGTTCGGAGGTGCTCGATGAACTGGTTACTCATGTAGTAAATGTTCAGTTACAGGATAGTTTGCAGCACCTGGCTTCTTTAAGTGATGCTGAAAGACGGGCGGCTGTTGATAAAATTATCAAGGAAGTTAAGCGAAAGGAAGAAGCTGAACGCAAAGAGGCTGAGCGCCAGCAACTGATGCAAAAAAGAGAAGAAGTGGTGAATGACCGACCTGTACTTAGACAAACTGCTCAGAAAGTGGTGAGTACCGGTGATAAGTCGTGGTATTTTTATAATCCTCAGTTGGTGGAACAGGGGAAAATGGATTTTCAACGTAAATGGGGGCGCCGCAAGTTGGAAGATAATTGGCGGAGAAGGAATAAAACAGTGATCTCTGCCAATGAAACTGAAGAAAAGAATGAGAATGAAGAGGTTGCAAGAAAGGATAAATCCACTAATGTGGGCGAAAAAGAGCAGGCTTCACTGACTGATACTGTAGTTACCGATAATAAGAATCCTGAATTTTACCTGCAACACATTCCGCTTACAGAGGAGGCTATGAAGGAATCTAACGATATTTTGTCGGACGGATTGTATAACATGGGAATGATTTATAAGGATAAGTTGGAAGATTATCCGCTTGCTCAGAAAACTTTCTCTCGCCTCTACACGCAATTCCCTTCTTTCGGTCGTTTGGATGAAGTGTTTTACAATCTTTATCTGATGAATTCAAGGTGGAAAAAAGAGGTTGAGGCTACACTCTACAAAGATATGCTTATCTCGGAATTCCCGAAAAGCAAATATGCAGTAACAGTTGCCGATCCTGATTATGCTTACAACGTTACTCATGGAAAACATCTGGAGGATTCACTCTACGCAGAGACTTATGCTGCTTTCCAGAAGAATGATTATGATAAAGTGAAGAAGAATGCTGAACTTGCACAAAAGAAATATGCCATGGGGCAGCACATGCCTAAGTTTATGTTTCTCAATGCTATGGGAATGCTGCAATCCGGAAATCAAAAGATGTTTCTGTCTACTCTGAAAGATATCGTTACTAAATATCCAAAGAATGAAATAACAGAACTGGCTGCCAATATTATTAAGGGAGTGCAGGATGGAAGGATTCTGGCTAAGGGAAGCACAATGTTCGGCTCTATTTGGGAAAGAAGAAATACGGAGATGGGAGCGGAGGTTGCCGTGGCAGATACTACTCAGAATAAGTTTAGTACCGAAAGGGATACGCCTTACTTGTTTATTCTGGCTTATGAAGCGGGGAAAGTAAACGAAAATCTTTTGCTGTATGAAATGGCTCGTTACAATTTCTCAAGTTTTATAGTGAAGAACTTTGATCTCTCTTTTGTGAAGAAGAATGGTGTTGGAATGCTTCATGTAAAGGAATTTACTAATTTTGATGAGGCTTACCAGTATGCCGGTTTGCTTTACAAGAATAAAGAAATGGCACAGAAGCTGAGTGGTATGCGGGCACTGATTATTTCTCGGCAAAATTATGAATTGTTGTCAAAATATTATAGCTTTGACGATTATCAGGATTTCTATCAGAAGCACTTCTCAAAGATTCCGGAAATGCAGATTAAAGGTTATACTTTAGATGAACCGGTATTCGAAGATAAAGATGTGCAGGATAATACTGACGAACAATAAATTAGTTAAGGAAAAACCATAAATGAAGAACGATCATTTGCTCTGGGTTGATGATGAAATTGATTTGCTGAAACCGCATGTTATGTTTTTGCAAAGCAAAGGATATGAAGTGAGTACTGTTACCAACGGACAGGATGCACTCGATCTTTGCAGGGAAACTACCTTTGATCTTATTTTTCTGGATGAAAATATGCCCGGACTTAGTGGATTGCAAACTCTTCCGCTGATTAAGGAAATTTGTCCTACTGTGCCGGTTGTAATGATTACCAAGAGCGAAGAAGAGAATATTATGGATATGGCAATTGGTTCTAAGATTGCCGATTATCTGATAAAGCCGGTCAACCCCAATCAGATTTTACTGAGTCTTAAAAAGAATCTGCACCAGAAGGAGATTGTTACGGAAGTTGCAAATACAGGTTATCAGCAGAACTTTGGGAAGATTGGTATGCAGATCAATGACTCTTTTACTTATACCGACTGGATGGAGGTGTATAAAAGGTTGGTATACTGGGAACTGGAGCTGGAAGGAGCGGAAAGCAGCATGACCGAAATGCTTGCTGCGCAGAAAACGGAAGCCAACAGTGCTTTTATTAAATTCGTAAAGAAGAACTATCTCGACTGGATTGCCAACCCGGAAAGCAGGCCATTAATAAGTCCGGATGTATTTAAAAAGAAGATATTTCCCGTACTTGATGCCGGTGAAAAGGTTTTCTTTATTGTTCTCGATAATTTCCGGTACGACCAGTGGAGGGTGCTGAGCAATGAATTGGCAGATTACTTTTCTTTTGAGGAAGAACTATATTTCAGTATTCTCCCTACCGCTACACAATATGCGCGGAATGCTATCTTTTCAGGGTTGATGCCGAATAAAATAGCCGAAATGTTTCCCGATCTTTGGGTGGATGAAGATGAAGAAGAGGGCAAAAACTTGAATGAAGCTCCTCTGATTCAAACACATATAGAACGTTACCGACGCAAGAATACTTTTTCTTATAATAAGATTAATGATTCCGCCGGAGTTGAAAAGTTACTGAGTAATCTTAATAACCTAAAAGCAAACGACTTAAACGTGGTTGTTCTCAACTTTATCGATATGCTTTCGCATGCCAGAACGGAATCGAAAATGGTTCGCGAACTGGCTTCTACGGAAGCTGCTTATCGTTCCATTACATTGTCTTGGTTCAGGCATTCTTCAATAAAGGAACTATTTAAAGTGTTGTCGGAGAGTGATTACAGGATAGTAATCACTACTGATCATGGAACCATACGTGTAGATAATCCGATAAAAGTAATTGGCGACAGAAGCACTAATACCAATCTGCGTTACAAGCTTGGAAAGAATCTGAGTTATAACCTCAAAGAGGTTTTTGAAATAAAAGATCCAAGAAAAGCGCAGCTTCCTTGTCCTAATGTTAGTACTTCTTATATCTTTGCAGGCGGAAGAGATTTCTTTGCTTATCCAAACAATTTTAATTACTATGTATCTTATTATGCGAATACCTTTCAGCATGGGGGCATCTCCATGGAAGAAATGATTATTCCGTTAATAAGAATGCAAAGTAAAAAACGATAATACAGACTTTATATATGGAAATTAAAATTAATTCTTTAGACAATATCAAGGAAGCTGCTCGTGAATTTATTGCTGCAATGGGCGATAATACTGTCTTTGCTTTCTACGGAAAGATGGGTGCTGGTAAAACTACCTTTATCAAGGCTATATGCGAATATATGGGAGTAACAGACGTGATAAACTCTCCTTCGTTTTCTATCATTAATGAGTATCGTGCTGAAAGTGGTGAGCTTATTTATCATTTCGATTTCTATCGCATCAATAAGGTAGAAGAGGCTTATGATTTTGGGTACGAAGATTATTTCTATTGTGGTGCCTTGTGTTTTATAGAATGGCCGGAGTTGATTGAAGAGCTTTTGCCGTTTGATTGTGTAAAGGTAACCATTGAAGAACAGGAAGACGGAAGCCGCAAGGTAACTTTCTAATCAATGAACCCTAAATATGTAGTACAAGGATTATTCATAGTGGCGGGAATTATTTCTATTCTCGCTGCTCTATTTAATTGGAACTGGTTTTTCTCTGCTCAGAATGCACAGTTTATTGTTCGGAATATTGGCAGAAAATGGGCCAGAGTATTTTATGGAACTTTGGGGCTTATTTTAATTGCTGCAGCTGTATTCTTTTATTTTCAGGTAAATCAGTAATTTTCAAGCTTCAATTACTTAGTTTTAGATGTCTACATAAGCGTAATACTGATAATCTTTTACCAGTGTTTCAAGGAATTTTTCATCACTCAATTGGGTGTTTATCCCTAATAATTCTTTAATCTTGCCACTTAACTGACTAATGTAATTGTATCTTTCCTTTCCGTCCACACTAAGCGCTTTCTCAATGACGTTGATTTGTTCCAGAGACAAGTCGCCTGCCTGCGGAAATACCGGATGGTAATTGGCTTCCAGGTGAGAATATTCGTCCAGACTGACATTAATCTTGCGATAATCATTTAGTTTTATAACCATTGTTCCTGCAGCCAGATCGCCAATGCGCTGACTCTTCTTTGTCATCAGAATAAAAATAAGACCTAATCCTCCGGTAATGGTGAAGTCTATAAGGTAGAGTAGCCAGCGAAGTAAATAAGCTCCAAAAGTAGGACTTGAGCCGTCGGCCATAACTACCCGTATGTTCATAATCATTTTTCCGATAGACTGGCCGTGATTAAACACTTCAAACAGCAAAGAGTAACAAACAGCAGGCAGAATAATAAAAAGTAGATAAGATACCTGATATAATACTAATGTAGGAACCTTATTAAAAAACGAGATGGTGGCAAAAAGATAAAGGATAATGATAACCATATCTATAAGCCGGGCAATGATTCTTTCGCCCACACTTGCAGGAGTCTGGTTTATCTGTACATATTGTCCTGTAATAATTGTTGTATTTGCCATGTTGTCTGAAAAACTTTGATAATTAAGTTGCAAATATATAATTTATAATTACTTTTTCTGTTATAGATGTCCAATAATTTAAAAAGACAATTAAAACGGATGAAAGAAGTCTCTTTTATAAGACAGAATATAGAAAAGTGGAAAGAAGTTGAAAAGATTGTTGAACAGGCAGAACAAACTGATCCTGACCGTCTTGCAACAACTTACACAGATATTACATCCGATTTGTCATTCTCTCAGAGTCATTATCCTACTTCCCGGATAACTATCTATCTGAACAATCTGGCCTTTGCACTTCACAACTCTATTTACAAAAGTAAGAAAGAAAAAAGATCTCGTATCATTACTTTCTGGACTAAAGAGATACCTCTTGTTATGCTGAATTCGCGAAAGGAATTGTTCTATTCTTTTCTGATTTTTGCAATAAGTGTGTTTGTTGGTGTTGTTTCAACAATGAACGATGATACTTTTATTCGCCTGATTTTGGGCGACGGCTATGTAGATATGACTTTGAACAATATAAGAAACGGTGCTCCAATGGCTGTTTATAGTGGAGCGCCTGAAGTTTCAATGTTTCTGGGTATCACCTTAAATAATATAGGTGTCTCGCTGTATACCTTCGTTATGGGGTTATTTACCGGATTTGGCTCGGGATATCTCTTGTTTAAGAACGGAGTTATGCTTGGAGCATTTCAGGCATTCTTTTTTCAGCAAGGTTTGCTGGGAGAATCTATGTTGGCAATCTGGATTCATGGAACGTTGGAGATATCTGCCATCATAGTGGCCGGTGCTGCGGGTCTTACCCTTGGAAATAGCTGGCTGTTTCCGGGCACTTATTCCCGCAAGGTTGCTTTTATGAAAGGTGCAAAACGTGGCCTGAAAATAGTAATTGGTACTTTGCCAATCTTTGTTGTGGCAGGTTTCCTGGAATCGTTTATCACACGCCACACTCATCTTCCCGATTTTATAAGATTAGGAATTATCCTGCTTTCACTAATATTTGTTCTCTATTATTATCTCTATTTACCAAAAACATTACGCTATGAACTACCCGAGAAAAAAGATTAATTTTTATCAGAAAAGAACTTTAGGAGAAAATATAACTGCTACATTCGACTTCCTGAAAGACAATTGGAAGCCCATCGTGAAGTTGTGTTTATATGTTTTATTGCCTTTGTCAATAGTACAGGGAGTATTTATGAACAACCTTAGTTCTGCTGCGGTAGATGCTGTAATGTATCCTCCAACAACAACCGCTTCCTTAGAGGCATACAGTCCAACTATCATTATAAACTACATTTTATTGGCACTGTTTTATATGATTGGGCATAGTATTCTTGCGGCTATAGTATATACTGTAATGCAGAAATATCAAAGCAGTGAAACATCAGAAATATATTCTGTGGCTGATATAAAGGACAATTTCATATCATTCATGAAGCAGTGTTTTATCCTGATGGTGTACGTTATGTTTATATCAATCGGATATTTGGCAATAGTAGGTGCTTTGTCTTATTTATTCCCTTATCTGCTTATTTTAATTATCCCCGGAACGGTAGCTTTGATTATTCCCTTAACACTTATTTACCCGGCTTATATATTGGGCGAAGGAAGTGGCACTAATAATGCATTGAAGGAATCTTATAGATTGGGATTCCCTACCTGGGGCAAATTGTTTTTACTGGTTCTTGTTTTAGGAATAATCAGCAGTATAATAAAGACTGTTGCTCTTTTGCCCTGGTACATAGTTTTCTTTGTAAGTAAAATAATGGGGCAGGTAGCCGGTGGAGTTACAACATCAAACTCGGTATGGGTAGATTTTGTTACCTATGTTCTTGCGGCTCTTCAGGCTTTTGGCACTTATCTTGCCGGAATCTTCATATTTGTTGGTGCAGCTTTTCATTATTTCAGTGCTTTGGAAGCCAAAGACTCTGTTTCTGTAAATGAAGATATTGATAATTTTGAGCAATTATAACTATTAGATGCACACTACGGATACTTTACTCTATGATACTGCAAAGATAGCGCGCTATCAGGCAGATAGTCATTTTGATTATAATTCACAGTTGGTTCACAAGAATTTTAATTTATACGAGATAGTTATAAATTGGTTTCGTGAGCTGATGCAGCGTTTCTTTGGAAGCGTGATTGCTGATAAGTATTCCGGAACAATATTAGCTGTGTTTTTTGTTCTGTTCATTTTATTGCTAATCTTCGTTGTTTATAAGAAACGGCCCGAACTTTTTTACAGAGAAAAGAAGTTTATGAAGTATAACGTGGAAGAAGAAACCATTTACGGAGTAGACTTTAACAGCGAAATTAACAATGCTTTGAGCCGAAAAGATTATCAACTGGCTGTTAGACTGGTTTATTTGCAGACATTAAAACATTTGTCAGATTTCAGATGCATAGACTGGCAGACTTATAAAACACCGACAGAGTATTTGTATGAAATGAAACGCAAAGGAGTGAGCGATGAGTTCCGCCAACTGACCAACCGTTTCCTGATGGTTCGTTATGGAAATTTTGAAGCAACGGAATCTACTTACGAAACGGTTAAAAATCTGCAGCAGATAATATGGAAAGGAGGTAATTGGTGAAAGGCAATCTTAAATTTATTGTTTTTATTCTGCTCCTTATTCCTGTAATGTTTTATTTTGAACAAAGCTTTACCAAAGAATTTTCCTGGGATGCCTCTTTTAACAAAAACGACAAACAGCCTTTTGGATGCTTTGTTTTTGATGATGTGTTATCTTCTTCCCTGAAAGGAAACTATTCGCTTTCGGATAAAACCTTCTTTCAGCTGAATAATGACTCAACTGCCAGACCGAAGGCTTTTTTAGTTTTGTCAGATTATGCTTTTATGGATTCATTGCAATTCCGGTCAATGATCAGTCTTTTGCGAAAGGGTAATAAGGTGATGTTTGTATCTTCCACTTTTTCGCCTTATTTAGTAGACTCATTGCGAATTACTGCTCATAATTCCTTTATAGCTTATAATGATATAAAAGCGATGACACAGCATACAAGGAAAAGAAAACCATTGTTTCTGTGTAATACTGTTTTGCCATGCAAAATTTACAGATTTTATCCCCAGATATGCACCGATTTTTTCTCTCAAGTTACTCCTGATGAACCAAAGATGAAGGATCAATCGAAAGATAAAAGGAAGCATACCTGGCTTTCGGAGACACCTTCTACCGTACTGGCAAAGAACAGAGAAGGGTTCCCTGTTGCTTTTAGCAAGAAGGTTGGAAAAGGTGAACTTTTTTTGGTCTCAACACCCTTGTTGTTTACCAATTACGGGATATTGGATCAGCAAAATGCCGGTTACGTGTTTAGTCTGCTTTCTTACATGAAAGGAATGCCTTTGGTTCGTTATGATGCTTCCAAAACCAAGAGCGAAGCAAAAGACACGCCGCTTCGTTATTTCTTAAGTCAGCCTCCATTAAGATGGAGTATTTACTTGTCTATGTTTGTCCTGATTCTGTTTATGCGCTTCAATGCAAAAAGGCGGCAACGGATTATTCCTGTTATAGAACCTCCGGTAAACACAACGCTCGACTTTATTAAACAGATAGGTACATTGTATCATCAGAAGAAAGATTACCTCGGAATTTTGCGCAAGAAAAAGGTGTATTTTGCAAAAGCACTCAAAAAGGAGACCTATATAGATATTGAAGAGGAGGCTCTAACGATGGATCTTTGCCATAGACTATCCAACAAAACAGGAATGGAGGCGGAAAAGATTTATAAAATGCTGAAAGAGCTGGAGTTACTTCAGTATGATATACCTATTGATGAAAAGACCTTGAAAGATTATATTGACCGAATGAATGAAATTATAACTAATTCCAATAAATAACATATTATGGAAGATACAACGAGCAGAATAGACTTGACTGAATTTTCGGAAAAGATCCGTGAACTTAAAAGCTGTATTGCGGAAACTATTGTGGGGCAGGACATAGCTGTGGACTTAATTCTTACCACCATACTTGCAAACGGACATGTTCTTATAGAAGGAGTGCCCGGAGTTGCCAAAACATTACTGGCGAAACTCGTTGCAAAGTTAATAGACGCTGATTTTTCGCGCATTCAGTTTACTCCGGATTTAATGCCTTCGGATGTGCTGGGAACAACTGTCTTTAATATGCAGAAAAATAGCTTCGACTTTCATCGCGGACCGCTTTTCGGCGATGTGATTCTTGTGGATGAGATAAACCGAGCTCCGGCAAAAACTCAGTCGGCTCTCTTTGAGGTGATGGAGGAAAGGCAGATTACCATTGATGGCTCTACTTTTAAGATGGGCGATCTTTATACAATTCTTGCAACCCAGAATCCTGTAGAACAGGAAGGAACGTATAAACTTCCCGAAGCACAGATAGACAGATTTTTGATGAAGGTTACCCTTGATTATCCTTCTTTGGAAGATGAAGTAGCTATTCTAGAACGACATCATCATCAAACCGACTTTGTGAAATTGCATAGCGTGAAACCTGTGCTGAAGAAAGAAGAGTTGCTTTCATTAAGGAACTTGGTGAAACAAGTATATGTGGATGCCACATTACTTCGATATATAGCATTGATTATTCAACAGACAAGAACCAGCAAATCTGTGTATTTGGGAGCTTCGCCCCGTGCTTCTGTCTGCGTGCTTCAGGCGGCAAAGGCTTTCGCCATATTGCAGGGAAGAGATTTTGTAACGCCCGAGGATATTAAATTTATTGCCGTTCCGGTGTTGCATCACCGCCTTTTGCTTACTGCTGAGGCTGAAATGGAAGGCTACTCTGCCGTAAAGGTTACCCGGAGATTAATTGATAAAGTAGAAGTTCCGAAATAAAAAATTATGTTTCTGACTAAGAGGTTTTATCTGTTTTGCATTGTCCTTATTCTGTTATTGGGAACGGGCTACATGGTTACAAGTCTGTTCCTTGTGGCACAAATCGGCGTGTTTGCTCTTATTCTGGCTGTGCTTTTTGATATATGGCAGCTTTACTGGAGAAGTTCAATAAATGGTTCGCGCTCTTGTGCCGAACGCTTCTCTAACGGAGACGATAATCCAGTGAAGATTTATATTGAAAATAACTACCCGTTCACTGTCCATCTGGAAGTGATAGATGAGATTCCCGTTATTTTTCAGCGCCGCGATGTAGCTTTTCACCTGAGCCTGGATGCAAATAAGAGTAAAACGATAGAGTATAACCTCTGTCCGGTGAAAAGAGGGGAGTACTCTTTCGGAGTAATCCGCATTTTTACCAGCACTTCTCTGGGGTTGATTGCACGCAGATATAATTGCGGCACTCCTGCTTCCGTAAAGGTTTACCCGTCATACCTCATGCTTCATGAATATGAGTTGATGGCAATGTCGAACAAACTCACGGAAATTGGAATTAAAAAGGTGAGACAGTTAGGACATCACACAGAGTTCGAACAGATAAAGGAATATGTGAAGGGAGATGATTACCGTACTATCAACTGGAAAGCCACTGCACGCCGACATCAGCTAATGGTAAATACCTTTCAAAGTGAACGGTCGCAACATATATATAATGTTATTGACAAGGGGAGGGTTATGCAATCGGCCTTTCAGGGAATGACTTTGCTTGATTATGCCATTAATGCCTCACTGGTTCTTTCGTACATTGCCATTCATAAGGACGATAACGCCGGACTGATAACCTTTGAGCGACAGTTCGACTCGTTTGTCTCTGCCTCTAAGAAAGAGGGGCAGATGCAACTATTGCTCGAAAATCTCTATAACCAGAGCACAACCTTTGGAGAAAGCGACTATTCTTCGCTCTACATTCACCTGAACAAACACATTAGCAAACGAAGTTTCCTGATTATCTATACCAATTTTGACAGTATTGTGGGTATGGGACGTCAGCTGAGTTACCTTCGTCAGTTGGCTCGTCAGCATCTGGTGCTGGTTGTTTTCTTTGAAAACGCTGAGCTGAATACCTTTATACAAAAGAATCCCGGCACAACTGAGGAGTATTGTCAGCAAACCATAGCCGAAAAGTTTGCTTTCGAAAAGCGGTTGGTGGTCTCTACCCTGAAACAACATGCCGTTTACTCATTACTCACCACGCCCGATAAATTGTCGGTCGATGTAATAAATAAGTATTTAGAGATTAAATCCCGTCATCTTATTTAGACGGTTAATATTTTACTGCTGATAACTAGCTATTCCATTCACCCCTCCTTTTTTGCTAATTACTGAAAGTGAAAGAAATAGGGTTCAAAGATGACAGAAATATACACGTATGTAAATGAATAAAATACTAAAAATATTAAGTTTGTTTGATTAATTGTAATTTAATTTTTAATACATTTGCAAATTAAGTTATACACCGTCAAAGACTAAAAAGGTGTACAGTATATGCTAATATCTAGCAGCAGACAAGTATCTGCGGACGAAATACAAAGAAAATACCAACCTGTTTGCATACAGGGGATTGGTATATCCATAAATTAATAGTGTGTCTGAGATATTATTCAACCAGATGAATTATTTAGGTGATTTAATAATATGAAGAACTATGTGGAGGGAGACTTTTAAGCAAGGCTCTGTGAGAATGCTGAGGTAAAATTATTTGGCTTTACTTTGCGGTAATTTTAGGAAAGAATAGAAATTAAATAACGAATATAAAATGGGACTATACATTCAATCTTTATCGAATATTCCACTTGACGCAAAACGGAATTATTTTATTTATCTTCTTGACTATGGTTGGTCAGAACCTCTTGGAGAGGTTCTTATGAAGAATTATGAAAAAATGGCTTCAATAGCTGCTGAAAATGAAGCAGTAGTTATAAGGGGAACTGATAGAGTTCATTTTGAAGACGAAGTTCTATCTTGGCATAACATTAATGGTGAAAATGCAGAAGAAATGTTACCTGCTATCCTAATTACAAATCGAAACCCACATGAATTTAGATTTAGAGATAAATCGGATTCTATAGAGGCTGATCTAAAACTGATTTTTATTCCATTAAAGAGATTCTGTAAAACAACTACCGAAGTTGTGATACTTGTTGAAAAACTATTTAATGATATCATAAAGAAAAAAGATCTTAATGATTTTGCTATTTCAAAGGAATTAAAGAAAGGAATTGGTCGAGCTATGGCAGATTCAATTATTTTACAACCAAATTTCTCTGGAATAGGATTCGATTTCAATAAACTAATAAATTATTTTACTAATAAATAAATAGCATGTACTCTGAAGAATTAAAACGTTTAAATGCAAAATGGGCTGTTTTTAGTTGCCTTTGGGACAGTGTCAGAAAAACAAATATTCCAAGTACTAGAGTTTCTCCAATATTTGAAACCAGAGAGGAAGCATATAATTATTTAAGAGAAAATTACCCTAACGCTGGAAATGAATATGGGGTTTTTAAGACAGATAGGGAAACTGGATTCTATTAAAAACAAAATACAACGAAAAACTCATTCAATATGCTTCGCAAATCGAAAATAGCAATAAAGGATCTAAACCAACATCTCATCGAACTTGACAATGTGACAAATATTCTGCAAGGTAATACTTGGAAAGCATCTTTAAAAGACACAATAAATTTATATTTGGGAGCTCAGTCTTCAATCTCAAAAAGGCTCGATGAATTATATTTTACTAAACGTGTACCGTGTGTAACTCAAGGAGCCACTGTGCTATCTACAATGAATGTCTATGACAATTATATGAAAGAAAACTTTAAAGATTTAATTAAGAAAGCTATCAATCATATTGAAATAAATGGAGTTTATAAGAATGAATCAAAGACAAATTTTTTAAGCAGCTTTAACAACGCACAAATAATATGCGCAATAATTACGGCTATTGGAATTATTTATGGAATTGGTAATTATCTTGGTAGACTAGAAAAAGATAGAGAAATTATTGAATCTGACTCAAAAAGAAATGAGACTGAAAAGAAATACAAAGACTGCCTTTATGAAAATGAAAATCTGAAAAAACAAATAGATAAAAAGAACTAAAAACTACTGCTAATACATAGAGGTTCGTGCGGTTGACACGACCCAGCATAAAGCACTGGTTGAACCTTATTCCCGCTTGCAGGAACTCCTTCACCAATAAATAAAATCCATTGGTGAATGGCTTTCAGAGAATCTAATTTTCTGTTTTTTCTTTGTGTTTTGCAAACTATGAAGCAAAAGCAGAAAGCTGTCGAGTAGGCCTGAGCATTCCAGCTCAAGCCTCTCACAGAACCGTGCGTGACAGTCTCCCGTCACACGGCTCTTCTTATTCAAACTATATGAG
>NZ_FQTV01000027.1 GCF_900128905.1 Bacteroides luti | reverse complement strand
ATTAGTGCACTTACAATCCTTCAATATATAAACAAGATTAATAACAAACCCATTGGACAAATTAAATATGCATTAATTTAATTCCGCCAACGGGTATTTATAGTTTTTCTTCTATTTCCTTTATGCTTATTTGCTCAAAAAAACTACTTTGATAGTTTGAAAGCTGACCTAAGGAAAAGTATCAATGATTCATTGAAACTACAACTATATATAACTTTAGGCCTTGAATATGGTCCAAGCAACCCTGACTCAGCCATTCATTATGCATTAGAAAATATTAGATTTGTAACTAGTAAAAGAGACAAGCTGCCTATCTGGGCCGACTGGAACAGCAGTTATGTGCTTGGTATGGCTTTGTTAAAAGCATGCAATTACCCCGATGCTCAAAAATTTTTTTTAAAGCAACTGAAACAGAGCGAATCTATTAAGGATACTTTTGGAATATTTCAGGCGTACAGATGTTTGGGTGAGCTCAACCTAAGAGAAGGAAATTACAGAGATGCCATAAAATATTCAAAAATAGGTCTGAAGTATTTTCAGAACAAAAAAGATTCTTGGTGGCAAGGAAATTATTCAAATATGGCATCATGCTTAGCTAAATCTTACGAGGAATTGAACATTCTGGATTCAGCCCTTTATTATGCTCAGATAGGACGCCAGGTAGACTTAACATACTTTGGTAGAAATTCAAATATTTTTTGGGGAAACATTTTTGGAGCAATTTATTCAAAATTAGGGCAACCGGCACTAGCTCTCGAATATTTCAGACTATACTACAACTATATAAAAAATTACCCTGAAGCCATTGAAGCCAAAATCAGTAGTTTTTACGAAACAGGCAAGCTTTTTGAACTATACCATCGACCTGATTCTGCTATTTACTATGCTCGTAAGGCATTTTTGATTAGTCAAAAGAACTCATACAAAATTCATGTTTTTAATTCAAGCAGACTACTCACCAGGTTATTCAAGTCTACCAATCAAATAGACAGCGCGTTCAAATACCAAAGCATTATGATTGAAACTGAAGAATACATGTTCAGCAGAGAAAAGATAAGTCGTATGAATATACTCGAATTCAACGAGCAACTTCGTCAAAAAGAGATAGAAATTACCACAAAGAAGATGGAAGAGATGCGCAACCATCGATTACAGCTAACCATTTTGGCTATATCAATAATCATCGTTATCATTTCGTTCTTGCTATTAAGCAGAAGCATTATAGTAAATCAAAAAATAATTGAATACCTGGGCATCGTTGTTTTATTAATAACCTTCGAGTTTATCGATCAGGTGTTGCATCCCATAATACAGCACACCACCCACGATTCTCCAATTTTAATGCTTCTTATTTTAGTCAGCATTGCCGCACTGCTTGTCCCACTGCATTACAAGTTAGAGAATTGGGCAATAGGCAAGCTAGTAGAAAAGAACAATAACATACGCTTAACATCTGCAAAGAGAACAATTGAAGAATTAGAAAGGAAAAATCCATAAACAACGAACTTTAAAAAACTTATCTATTAAGAATTACAAAAGCCTTAAACATTTAAGGCTATCATTTTGTTCAATTATACAAATTGTGTGTTTGTATGCTTTAACCAAGAGATATAATTATAAAACAGAATTATTCTTAACCCTATTACAAATAAATTCATCAAAACTATGAAAGCACTCTTTTTATTTACAGTGATGTTCTTCGTCGGAATGATATCCCGAAGCGAGGAAATATTCTTTCCATCAAAGGAAGGTACAGTATTGATTTACAAAACATACGATAAGAAAGACAAAGAGGTCAATACGGTGAAGTATACCATCACACATTTAAAAACTACCGGTAACAAAACAGACATAACCTACTTGTGCGAATCGATGGATCCAAAAGGCAAACTTGTTTTCAAGGATGAAATAACCATTCAGAAGGTTGGCGATAAGCTTTACTGTGATATGAGCAAGTTTATCAATAAAGCAGCATTCCAAAAAGATGGTCAGATTCCTGCAGAAGTGGAGATTACCGGAAATAACATGGAGATACCTTCAAATCCAAACCTGGGCGACATGCTTCCCGATGCCAATATTGTGATGTCCATGAGTATGGGAATCATAAAAATGAAAATGTCTGCCGATGTTGTAAACCGGAAAGTGGAATCCATTGAAGATATTACCGTAAAAGGCGGAACATTTAAATGCTGGAAATTTACAAGCGATGTAAACTCATCTGCTATGGGATTCAAGATGAATACTAAAAACGTAGAATGGTATGCCAAAGGAATAGGAATGGTAAAAACCGAATCGTACGACAAAAAGGGCAATCTACAATCGCATACAGACTTAATAGAAGTACAAAGATAAACTCATAATTACAAACTTACTTTCTAACTTTACGATTAATTCTTATTATGTGATTAATTGATCCCCGCTATCTCTACAAGAAACTAATCTTGTAGGGAGGCGGGGATTAAAGTTTTACGGCATATATCAGGCATTAGAGTAATTATCGCTTTATCACTTCTTCTTCAACCATTCACCAATAATTAAAAACCATTGGTCAATGAATTAAATCCATTCGCCAATAAATAAAAATTATTCACCAATAAATTTAGCTTTAAAAGCTATGAAGTTTACCGTCTGTATCCTTCGTTCATCGGGTTAAATCATTATTTTATCGATTTATCCTTGCAAATACCTGATAAACAACCTTACTTTGTCACGAATTAAAAAAATATGTTATTATGGAAAAAACAAGAAAAACGAATCGTTGCAGACACGTAACTCATTCAATTACCTTTTCCCTTCTGTTGATTGTCGCTGGATTAGCCTTCCTGGGTTTTAATCTCGGTTATATATCTACTTCTTATAAAGATGTTATATTCTCGTGGCCAATGCTTATTATTGTATTGGGAATATCTGCTTTTTGCAATAGTAATTTTCGACAAGGAGTTCTACTACTTATTGTAGGCGGATTCTTTATTGTGCCAAGAATTGCCAATGTATGTCCGGGATTGTTGCCAGTTGACAGTGGTAACTTTGTTCATCTTTACTGGCCAATGTTACTTATTGCTGCAGGTGTGTTGTTCATTATTCACAGGTTGATGCCTTCATGTCATGGATATTGTTGTGTAAGCCACAGTGATAATGCCGATTTACGCAATTCAGAAGGATTTGCTTTGTTCGAAAAACATAAAGGAGAAAGAGGTAAAGGATATTTTAACGAACAAAGTGTGTTCTCCAGCGGTAAACATATTGTTCTTGATCCAGAATTCAAGGGTGGAGAGATTAGTACTGTTCTTGGAGATATTTCGTTGGATTTAAGAAAAACAAACTTACCCGAAGGTGATACTTTTCTGGAAGTAAACGTAGTATTGGGAGGTATCAAAATATTAGTGCCTTCTAATTGGAATGTGCAGATAAGGATGGAATCTGTTTTATTTAACTTTGAGGATAAACGATTTGAAGTAACTGAAAATGATAATACCAGACGACTGATTATTATTGGTAAGGGAGTTTTGTCAAGCGGAGAATTAAGAGACTAAAGAATGAACGTTACATACTCTTATTATAAGATTAGTAAAACGGTAAGCTATGTCTTTTTGTGGTGTAGCCTTGCTGTTGTTCATGCAGTGGTAATGCAGCCACTTATTCCTATCTCCTTAGGATGGCTGCTTCTCGACGGTTTTCTTTTTTCTACCTTACTCCTATTTCTTGGCTTAGTATATAAAATCTATGTGCAGAGCAAATTGCTTTCTCTGACTATTTTCCCTCAAACAATTTTCAATTATGTCAGCCTGGGAATATGTACCATGGCTTTATGGCTGGGAGGCGGATTGCTACTTCTTTACCTGTTTGTTCCCGGGAAAGTATTCAGTTCTTTGCTTCCCACTGTTCCGGTAAGGGCATTGATTGGAGCATTAATTTATGCTAGTGCAGCAATCTACGATTATTTAACGCCTGATAAAGAAATAGAGGATGATGAAATTATCGTAAAGGAAAATATTTCTAAGGATTTCACAGCATCTAAGGAGAACTTGACTCCCGATGTATCCTTACCGATAACCGAACCCCTGCCGGCGGATGTACATACAGAAGATGAGATTCTGGAACGTATTGCTATCAGATCTGGTCAGAAGATTCAAGTAGTTATGATTGGTGAAATCTATTATTTTCAGTCCGATGGAGATTACGTTATGATCTTTACCGAGAAAGGCAAATATATGAAGGAACAGACCATGAAATACTTTGAAGAGCATTTACCTAAAAACAAGTTCGTACGTATTCATCGTTCATGCATAGTCAATGTAGAGATGATATCGCGCATTGAATCGTACAATAAACAACAGCAAATGCTTATACTAAAGAATGGGCATCAGATAAAGGCAAGCATTGCCGGATACCGTACATTGAAAGCAGCTTTGCAGTTGTGATAGTACCGTTCAATACTTCAGTCAGCAAACGAGATTCTACAAACAAATAGAGCCTGCACAATTTATGCAAGCTCTATTTTCAGTATAAAGTTATATATTCAGTATTATTCTTCTTCAGCAAACATTGGGTCCCAAGCTGGTAGGCGGATTGGTTTCTGTTTCAGAAGTTCCATAACTTTTGCAGGAACATACTTCTTTTCAACCACAAGGCGGAACATATATTCATTGAACCATTGATCAGTCATAATCAAATGTCCCTGATAACCACTGGCTGCTCCCCAACTATTCTCGACCATCCATTTGTTTGGTTTGCCATCCTTATCAAGATTTACAGCCATCAAAGTCATTGCGTGAGAAGAACCGCTGGCAAAGCTTTGCACACGTTGTTTCTTATCCATGCTGAATGAAGTGCCCATCAAAGAAGCATAATCGTAATTATTGATATCAAGCAATCCTCTGTCAGAGTTAAGGAACTTACCTACGTCGCAAGAGAAGTACATCATGGTGCTGTCTTTAATAGAGCTGATAGCCATCTCTTTTATTTCGTTGATAGGAAGATTTACGTACGTCCAGTTCTTACCATCATAACGATGACGGTCGAAATCAATCTCGTAAGTTTTATAATAATCACGAGTAGGATCGTTCATGAACATCACATAGTTATTAGTGAGATCATTGTTTACGTATTCCTTAAAGAAAGACATAGGAGTATATTGTTTTGTATTTACAGGATTTCCTTTTGCATCTTTCAGAGTCCAGGTAAATTCTGTAGGAGGAACACCTAAGTTAAGAACCAACATACGATAAATAGTACCCAGCATTTCTGTCTTGCTCTTTGCCAAAGCTTCTTTCTTTGCACCTTTTGCAGCTTGTTCGCGAAGCTGTAATCCAAACTCACGAAGTTTCAGTGAAAGAAGATTATCCATCTGGTTCGTGTTATCGCTGCTGTTTGTCTCTGGCATCACTTCTTTGGGAACCAATCCGTATTTGCTCATAATGTCCGATATACCGGTAAACTGTCCGCCGTCACTCAACGGATTCTTGAACAGCCATTCCACCATTTTGTCGTCCATTGGTTTCTTATACGTATCGATTACCCCTTGCAGGAAAAGATTAGATTTCTCCAGCTGATCCCAGAAAAAGCAATAGTTCTGCGAGAACTCGAAAGAACCAAGTTTATACTTGGCAATCATTTTAGCTCTCATCACGTTTAGTCCGGTAAACAACCAGCAACGTCCCGATTTCTTCTGATCGGCAATTCCTTTTGATTCAACTTTGTTGGAAAAATAAGTATCCATACCAGTCAGGTTATCCTGATTCAAGGCAAGTTTCTTAATGTCATTACCCCCGATTGCATTGCGTATAGCCTTGTCGGAAGCCGTAGCCTTATAACTTTGTTTGATACTTTGTAGCATGTCGCTCGAAATGCCCCCGTCACCTTGCTGTGCATTGGCGTAGATTGCCGCAGCCAAAGCAAAGGCCGTTATAAATCTTTTATTCATACTAAATTATTCTCTTGTTTTACAATTCAAGAACAAAAGTAATTATTATGAGGTGTTGAGGCAAATAATTTTAGTATAAATATTTATTAGAAAGCGTTGATAGATAGAATTATGTAATTTAAAAACGGGAAGTTACATTTTTAATCGGGCACGATGTAAAGCCGGATAGATTCGTTTTCCATCCACCTGTTTACTCTCGAATATAATCACTTCAGAGATAGTAAACTGTCCCGGTCGTTTTAATGAGAAGGAAGAGAGATCAACCAACTCTTTAGGACGAGAGAGCAAAGATATATGAGGCTTGAATGGTGACTTCTGCAAAACAAATCCATTCTTTTCCAGTTCTTCGTGAATGCAGGCCCATAACTCAAAAAGTTTATTCACACTACCTCCTACCCCAGCCCATAATGTGTGAGCTCTTGGAAAAGAAGGAAAAGCGCCGAGCCGGTCAATGTGCAGTCTGAATGCTTTATTCTCTAAGGCTATCTTATCAATAATCTTCGCCAACACAGGAATCGATTCATCTGCCGTTTCTCCTAGAAATTCCAACGTAATATGTAGGTATTCCATTGGCTTCCATGAACCTTTAAGTCCCAGTTTCTTCATTTGTAACTGAGACTCAAAAAGAGATTGCTTCACATAAGCAGGCAGATCAACTCCAATGTATATTCTCATAATTGTTTAACCTTTACTGCTAAAACAAAAATAAGAATAAAATAGTTTAAAGAGCTACTGATATTGAATATAAATAGGTCGTGGCTTCAGCTTCATCAGTTCCGGAGGCGTAAGCATACGGTGAGGTGGACGCTTTAAATCGTTCTTGTAAAATAGTTTAAATCCTGTAAATTGCACCGGTTCTCTATAGATATAATCGTGATACGTATCATATTTCAGAACCGGAGCCCCCCAACCGTCCATGTTTATTACAATCTGTACTTCTGGATGCAGTGCTATCTTCTTGTAATTTGTAACCATTCGTTGAGTAAAACGGTGCACAATAAAAACTTTCGGAGGTAGATTATTCTCTTTTACTAATCTGGCCAAATAGTCCGAACAGTAATTAATATCGCTTGCATCGTATGTTCCTATTCTTGTTCCAGGGCGACTGCCATCTTTCATTGAGAATTCAGGATCAATAGCCAGATGTACATGTGGCATTTTCAGGTATTTCTCCAGTAAAGGAACTTCCTCTCTTAAGTTACTAAGAGCGACCTGTACATCTAAAAACACAATAGCGTTACCCATTCGGGCAATAGATAGAGCAGAATCTATCTGAGATTCCGGCATTCGTGTGCGGTACTTACCACCTTTTAATGGAGCACCTTGGGCAACCACGGCTATATAATGAATGGCCGGCTGTACTGGAGTAGACGGATCGGCCTTTTCCCAAGACTTTAATTCTGTATTTAATCTTCTCCATAACTCTTTGGGAGGGTATTCTCCCAAAATTCCCATTCGTTTTGAATAGAGGTTACCATAATAAGCTACAATTCTTTTAAAGGGCAGAATAGCTCCTTTAATAGGATATGGCTGACGCTTTACGGGCCATCGTCCGGTTGTATCACCGTTTGCCAAGGCTTTCAGCCTTTTATTGTAGGCTATGGTATCAATCCCTGCAGGCTTCTTTTCGCTTATTTCTTCTGCTGGGGTTTTATCTGGTTTATAATCTGTTGTGTTTGATTTTGTTTTTAAAGTACATCCAGAAAGGATGCAAACAAGTGCAATGCTTAAGGGAATTAATAGTTTTCTCATATAAAGGTTGCGGACTTATGTATTATTACTAGTAACAAATATAACTATTTTGAGGTGTAAAGACAAATTAAACTGATGATTTTTGATATTGTTTCTCATTCCTGAGAAATTATAATAACTTTGTGTCAAGTTATTGATAGGAATGATGTACAAATACTATTCAATTTAAAGAAATACTAAACCTTTTATTTCGGAAAATAGAATATTAATTAATAAATATTGAAATGAATATAGAACTATCAGAAAAACGGAATATCGATAAAGAGCAGATATTGGAGTTGTACAGAAAGAATGAGTGGTCATCGGCAGAAAAACCGGATGAATTAATTAAAGCGCTGGAAAATTCTCATGCTTTGGTAACAGCCTGGGATGGAGACAAGCTGGTAGGACTTGCAAATTCTCTTTCGGATGGATATTTAGTGGTGTATTATCCTCATTTATTAGTTTTGCCAGAATATCAAGGCAGAGGGATAGGACGAATGATAATGGATAAATTTCAGGAGAAATATGCTTCATTCCATCAACAGATATTGGTAGCTGATGGTGGTGCTATTGAATTTTACAATAAATGCGGGTTCGAGAAAGCAGGAAGCTGCATGCCAATGTGGAAATATAAAGGACACGATCATGATTGAATTCAATCATGATCGGTTATACTTGTTGCACTTATCAGGTTTTTAAAAGAATTGTATTGCAATTATACCAAAGGAACAAAAATCAACATTATTGACACTCCGGTTTTAAAAGAATTGTATTGCAATTATACCTCCTAAACTTCCTTATGAATAAACTCTTTGTCGATCCAAAAAGTAGCATAAGTTGCTTTAAATTTGAGTAAGCAATAATTTGTATCTTCAAATCCATTTGGAAAATATTCAATAAACCAATCCATCCAAAATTGCTTTTTTGTTTCTAAATCGGTTATCACTTCAACATCACCGGTTAGCACTACACTATTTCCGTTTTCAAAATAAGACAGACCAGCTTTAGGGTTTTCCAGGAAATGTTTTACTTTCAGGGAATCCTTACCTGTGGTGAGCCACACTGTTGAAAAACCTTTCGAACTAATTCTTGCCATTGGCACTGGTCTGGGATATCCTTCCATACTAACTGATGCCAGATTTACTGTTTCGCACCTTTGTAACATAGATGCTGCTTTTTCTTCTATTGATTCCATGTGCTTATAGATTATAGTTGCATAAGTATAAAACAATTATCTTTTATGATGGTTCTTTTATTAATAATGCTATATTCGTAAAACAAAAACGAATACTATGAATAAAAAGATAATTATTTTTGAGCTTATTATCGGATTAGTACTAACCGGCTGTAATTATTACTCTCATGGCAAAGATAATGATAATAAACATATTACAGTAAAACAGGTTTCTAAAAAAAATAAAGTAGCCGATAATCAAAATAAGAATACAACTGCCCGAATCTATGCTAAACCGGAGATTCCCATTCTTTGCTATCACCGTATAGAATATGGTAGAAAGAGTTACTATTCTGTAACTCCGGCAACCTTTACTGCACACATGAAAGTTCTTGCCGATAGTGGGTATCATTCTTTTTCACCAAACCAATTATATGATTATCTGGTTTATAACAAATCACTACCGTCTAAACCATTTATGATAACTTTTGATGATTCCAGAGAAGCCCATTTTAATATTGCTGCTCCGGTAATGGAGAAGTATGGATTCAAGGGAGTATTCTTTATAATGACTGTTACGTACAACAAGAAGAATTATATGACGAAGGAGCAGATAGCCCAACTTGCGAAAGCCGGACATACAATAGGATTGCATAGTTGGGATCATGTAATGGTAACTAAATACAAGGAAGCCGACTGGATAAAGCAGGTGATAAATCCTAAAAAAGAACTGGAAAAGATTATTGGCGCTCCGGTAGAATACTGGGCTTATCCCAATGGCGTATATGATCATAAAGGTGCAGTTGAGCTAAGCAAATATTTCAAACTGTCGTTTACACTGATATCCAAACGTGATTCTGTTCAGCCGTTACAAACCATTCGACGAATGATTGTTCCGGAATGTTCGCCTCAAGGATTATTAAAATCAATGCATCGTACTTTTAGTAAGCAGTGATGAATTTTAAGGCTCACTAACGAATCTATAATTTTTATCTAATTAATTATTTGTTCGTCTATAATTTATCATTTACTTTTGTTTCCTACATTTTGATAAAATCTAATAACAGCTATTTTGCGTTTACAACAGTATCAAATACTAAAAATGGATTTGACTAAATCTAGGTTAATAAATAAATGTAAACTAAGATAGCTATGAACAAATTATATAATGAAACGAATATTTATATTTTTAATTTCAAGTATTGCAACTTTAAACATTAGCGCTCAAACAAAAACAACCCAGTCCCTGAATCTTGACCTCTTAGGTTTACAATATTATTATGAGAAACCTTTAAGCAAAGCTCTTACAATCAATTATCATGGAGGTTTAACAGGAAGTTTAGGATATAGCAGCACCACAATTAATTGGGGTGACGATAGTAAATATAGCAGTAACGACTGGCAATATTCTGTAAGAGGTATTGTGGGAACCGACTTCAGATATTATTATAATCTAGCATCCAGAGAAGCCAAAGGAAAAAATACCAGAAAAAACTCGGCAAATTTTCTAGCCTTAGATTTACAATATATCACTCCCGCAATTATTTCGCATGGAGAAAACAAAGAATACATAGCTTTAGTAACTCCATATTGGGGATTGAAAAGAGTCTATAAAAATAATATTCTTCTTGAATTAAATTTTGGATACAATGTTGGAATGCAAGGAGGCGACTGGGGAGGTTCTCCCAAAATAGACCTTAAGGTTGGTTATACTTTTTAGTAATATCTATAATTAGAGTTATTTGGTCTTATTATTAATGCTGAATAGCTTTTTTTTTAGTTTCTTTGTTAACGAATAAATCACCAAAACATATATTATAAAAACATGAAAAAATCTCTCATTACATGTGGGTTGCTTTGTTTTTCAATAGCCTTATGTGCTCAGAAGAACGAATGGAAGGATCCGAATGTCAATCAAGTGAACCGTGCCCCGATGCACACTAATTTCTTTGCCTTTGAATCAACAGATGCCGCATTGAAAGGTTGCAGAAATGCTTCATCCAATTACCTCACGTTAAATGGAATCTGGAATTTTAATTGGGTAAAAAACGCAAATGAACGTCCTTTGGACTTCTGGAAAGTTGGATTCAATGACAAGGGTTGGAACAAGATGCCTGTACCAGGAATCTGGGAAATGAACGGCTTTGGTAAACCTATTTACGTTAATACCGGATATGCATGGCGCAATCAGTTCGAAAGTAATCCTCCGGCTATTCCCGAAGCTAACAATCACGTTGGTTCATACCGCCGTGAAATTACAATTCCTGCTTCCTGGAACGGAAAAGAAATATATGCTCACTTCGGTTCTGTAACTTCTAACATGTACCTTTGGGTAAATGGCAAATATGTTGGTTATAGTGAAGACAGCAAACTAGAGGCTGAATTTGATCTTACCAAATATCTTAAACCTGGTAAAAACCTGATTGCTTTCCAGACTTTCCGCTGGTGCGATGGAAGTTACCTGGAAGATCAGGACTTTGCACGCCTTTGCGGTGTAGCCAGAGATTGCTATTTGTATACTCGTAATGCTACTCATCTGGCAGATATTCGTGTTACTCCTGATCTGGATGCACAATATAAGGATGCAAAATTAAATGTAGAACTTCAGCTTACCAAGTCTGCACAAGTAGAACTTAATTTACTCGATAAAACGGGAAAACAAGTAGCTTCAACTACCGTAAATGCTTCCGGAAAGAAAACAGTGACTCTTAATGTTTCCAATCCTTTGAAATGGACTGCAGAAACTCCAAACCTTTATACCCTTGAGGCAATTGTGAAGAGCGGAAATAAAGTGCAGGAAGTTGTGCCTGTTAAAGTTGGTTTCCGTAAAATTGAAATCAAGAATGCTCAATTGCTGGTTAACGGAAAGCCGGTTTTATTCAAAGGTGCCAACCGTCACGAAATGGATCCTGATAAAGGATATTATGTATCTCGGGAACGTATGATTCAGGATGTTCAAATAATGAAGCAAATGAACATTAATGCAGTTCGTACATGCCACTACCCTAACGATAACTTCTTCTATGAATTGTGCGATAAATACGGTCTTTATGTCATTGCCGAAGCCAATGTAGAATCTCACGGAATGGGCTATGGTGAAAAAACACTGGCAAAGAATCCGTTGTATGCAAAAGCACATCTGGAACGTAACCAACGTAACGTTCAACGCGGGTTCAATCACCCTTCTATTATTTTCTGGTCTTTAGGAAACGAAGCTGGTTTCGGTCCTAACTTTGAAGCATGTTATCGCTGGATAAAGGCTGAAGATAAATCCCGTGCGGTACAGTACGAGCAGGCTCGTCAGAATGAGTTTACTGATATTTTCTGCCCAATGTATTACACTTACGATAATTGTAAGAATTATTGCGAGAACAATCCTAAAAAGCCTCTTATACAATGTGAATATGCACACGCTATGGGTAACTCAGAAGGTGGTTTCAAAGAATACTGGGACCTTGTTCGCAAGTATCCAAATTACCAGGGTGGATTTATTTGGGATTTTGTAGATCAATCTTTTCACTGGAAAGACAAGAATGGAAAAGACATCTACGGATACGGCGGCGACTTTGACCGCTACGATGCTTCCGACAATAATTTCTTCGATAATGGCTTGATTAACCCTGATAGAGTATGGCATCCACATGCTTATGAAGTAGCACACATCTATCAGTCAATATGGGTTAAACCTGTTGATCTTCAGAACGGAAAAGTATCTGTTTACAACGAAAACTTCTTCCATGATCTTTCAGCTTACCGTATGGAATGGCAATTGCTTGCTAATGGCGAAGCAGTACAATCTGGTGTAATTAATGATCTTTCAGTAAAACCACAGGAAACCAAAGAGGTTCAGTTGAGTTATGACTTGAAAAACCTTTGTCCAAAGAAAGAACTTCTTCTTAATGTATCATTTGTTTTGAAACAAGCAGAGAATCTTCTTCCGGCAGGTTATTCAGTAGCTAAGAATCAATTGAGCATTCGTCCATATGAATTCCCTGCAGCAGAGTTGAAGAACCAAGATAAGAGCAACGTAGAAACTCAAAATCCCGTAATTCGTGATAACGACTGGAACTACCTTATTATAGATGGTGCCGATTATTCTGTTGAATTCAATAAATTCACCGGATACCTTACTAAATATACCGTTAAAGGAACCGAACTTATGCAAGATGGAAGCGAACTGAAGCCAAACTTCTGGCGTGCTCCGACTGATAATGATTTTGGTGCAGATCTTCAGAAGAAATATATTGTATGGAAAGATCCTCAAATCACACTTGTTAAGCTTGATAAAGAGATAGTAAACAAACAAGCTATAGTACGTGCTGAATACGATATGAAAGCCGTAAACGCTAAGTTGTATCTTACATACGTAATCAATAACGAAGGAGCTGTAAAGGTTACTCAGAAAATGGTAGTTGATAAAAAAGAAGGTGTTTCTGATATGTTCCGTTTCGGTATGCAGATGCAGATGCCCTATCAATTCGAGATTTCTGAATTTTATGGTCGCGGACCACAGGAAAACTATTCAGACCGTAACAACTTCTCTAACTTGGGTATTTATAAACTTACAGCTGATGAGCAGTTCCATGCTTATATTCGCCCTCAGGAAACTGGTAACAAAACCGATATCCGTTGGTGGAATCAGGTAAATGTTAGTGATAAGGGACTTTCAATTCATTCAGATGCACCGCTTTCTATGTCGGCTTTGCATTACACAATCGAGGGGCTGGATGACGGATTAGAAAAAGACCAGCGTCATGTAACTGATGTTCCGAAAGTGAACTTCACCAATGTTTGCATTGATAAAGTGCAGATGGGTATGGGATGCGTAAATAGCTGGGGAGCACTTCCTAGAGAAGAATACCGTTTACCATTCAAGAACTATGAATTCAGTTTTATATTGTCACCTAAGGTAAATTAAGAAAAAACTAATTAGTGTATTTAGTATATGGGGTTGCTCCGATTTGGAACAACCCCATTTTATTATTAGTAATATCAGCAATTATGCGTCTTTCAGTGCTTTCAATATTGCTTCTTTAGTAAAGCTCATAGCACTTTTTACGCCACATCCCACAATCTCTTGGGGCGATTCAAACTTTTTATTCAGCTTAATACCTGCTAGCTTCTTATTATTAGCTTTACTCACAGCAATCTCAAAATTCTGCCAGTTCCTGTAACCAATATCCTCATGAAATTTGTTCTCTTTATTAGCATCTTTTCCTGTTATAACAAACGTATAATCCGTTTCCTTTATTTTGCTTGTTATAACCTCTTTTGCATGCATTATATCCTCCTTTTTCACTTCATTTGGAGACAAGCTACTAAAGCAAAATTCAAAATCAGGATTAGTATTCCATTCCTCTAACATATGCCTGTATTGACGGTCATTCTCATGATCGTAACTAACGAAAACCTTTTTCCTTACCATTACAATAAAATTTAAGTGATTGATAGTTGAAATGCCAGATACTTTATACTACATTTATTTGTTTTCAGTTTTTATTGGCACAATGAAAAGAGGCACCTTAGTTTTCTTCAACACCGCTTTTGCATCGTCTCCCATAATAATATTTTCGAACCAGTTCCGGCTATGTGCGCCCAGAACAATAACATCCGCGTTAATTTCTTCTGCAGCTTCCAGTATTGACTGAGCAATTACTCCCTCTTTAATCATAGTGTGAATCCATTCGTCACCAAGATGCTTCTTTATCTCATCGAGGAAATAGTGCATAGACATTCTCAGATCTTTAATATGATCAAGCTGAATTTCGTAAGCAGAATAATATTCAACGTAGTAAGTGAGATGTTCATATATCACGTGCAACAATGTGGTTTCAGCATTCATGGCTTTAGCCAATGAATAACCAGCTTCAGCAACACTTTCAGCAGATTTGTCATAATCCAGTGCTATCAATACTTTTTTTATTTTGTTTGTCTCCATCTTGTTTAGATCTTAAATTGTTATTTTAAATCTATTATATAACTCCTATTAACTAAACAATTCAGTGTTTATAAAGATTGATAGATATGATAATATTAACATATAAAAGCAAGAACATTTTTACAAAGCTACTTTGAATGACTTATTTACTATTTTAATCAGATAAGTATGATTGACGGGAAGATAAAATCTAATAATATCATCCGTAGCCTTTACTTTCTGCAATAAAACTCCAACCTCTGAATAGACAGAAATAGCATCTCCATATTCGGTTCCTGAAACCACTATTACATTACTTTCTGTATAAACCTTAATATTTTCTGCTTTAATTTGAGTTGCTGCAGTTTGTTCTTCCTTTATAATATTCGCAAATTCACTCCATACAGTTGCATTCCTATAAGCTGTTAAAGCTTCCATGGGAACATATAATTTACAGATAATTTTATCTACACCATTGAAAGCAGTTGAATATGCACTGGGCGGAGTCAATGCTTTACTATGTATTTCAGTTAAGCCTGTACAAAAAGTGAATGCTTCGTCATCAATAGAATTTACACTAAACGGAATGGTTATAGAGGTTAGACCAGTACAATATGAAAAAGCATTATTCCCAATAAAGGTTACACTATCAGGCATTTTAACTGAAGTCAAACCTTTGCAACCAGAAAATACTCTTTCATAAATATTAGTCACTCCATTGGGAATATTCACGGAAATCAAACTATCACACGAATAAAAAGCCCAGTTTCCAATAGAGGTTACATTGTCAGGAATAGTAACAGACTTTAATCTGTTGCAAAAAGAAAAGGCATTTTCACCAATGGAAGTTACACTATTAGGAATAACGATTGCAGATAGCCCGGTACAATAAGAAAAGGCATAATTTCCAATAGAAGCCACATTACCAGGAATTGTAACAGAAGTCAGTCCGGTGCAATTATAAAAAGCATAATAACTGATAGAAGTCAGGTTATTGGGAATAGTTACCGAAGTAAGCCCTCTGCAGTTATAAAATGCATTATTGCCGATATACGACACATTATCAGGAATAGTAATAGATGTAAGACCAACGCAGCCATTGAAAGCATTGTTACCAATGGCATTTAAGCTATTGGGAACAGAGATTGACGTCAGCCCAGTACAATAAGAAAAGGCACCATCGCCAATTGAGTTCACATTATCAGGAATTGTATATACACTAGATTTTGCAAAAGGATAAGCAATGAGCTGAGTTTTGTTTTTATTGAATAAAACACCATCCAACGAACTAAAAACAGTATTATCTTTCGAAACAATAAAACCTATTAATCCTTTACAATCAGAAAAAACATTATAGCCGATAGATGTTACACTACCTGGAATAGTTATTGAAGTAAGCCCCGAGCAGTAAGAAAATGCATTATTACCTATTGAAGTTACACTATTAGGAATGAGGACAGATGTTAAGCCTGTACAACTAGCAAATGTATTATTACCTATCGATAAAACGCCGTTAGGTATAATAACTGAAGTTAAACCTGAGCAACGGTAAAATGCATTATTCCCAATACCAATTACATTATTGGGAATAGTAACAGATGTTAGCTTGAATAACTGATAAAAAGCATAATCAGGTATTATATTTGCCGAGGCAACCTGGAAAACACCAATTCTGTCGATATAGTAACTTCCGCCTACCTCAATATTAACATCAGCCATATTAATGACAGACAGTTTAGCCATGCTGCGTATCGTACCAATATCAACTCCATTAATACTTCCTTTGATGGTTAGGTCTGTAATTACATCCTTTTGAGATCCTAGTTGGGTACTCAAATTGCCGGCTGTAACATTTACTGTATCAGAAACTACTTGAGCATGCAGACCAAGACTTAACAATATACATGCTATTCCTAATATGTATTGATAAAGAGTAGTTGACCTCATAATAAAACCATTCTACCTATATCAACAAATATAGAATGATAGTAGTTGTTTAATAATTATGTATTTAATTCATTTTAAATCAATTATTTACCAATAAATCTTTATTATATTTTATTCATCTTTGAAAAAAACAAAGAATTGTTAGCTATCATAATATTCAAGTTATTAATAAGATAAACTACTTATTTACAAACAGATATATCAAAACAAAATAAATAAATAAATAAAGTGCGAATATATAATCCACTTAATGTTCAATAATATCTCTGGCGGAGATCCTACAAATTATTGGCGAGACATTTTTCGTTTGATGTACATCTAAGTATACGTTTGATGTATATCAAAAGCATGCTTAGATGTACATCAAACACATACTTAGATGGGGGTCATAATTATAAAATATAACCTATTTGTGGTATTTTACTAATGAGAAATTAACCATATCTTTGCAACAGTTTTTAAAACACAATAGAGATTGGAACAAACTATATGATAGAATTAAAACATGTAACAAAGATATTTCAACAGAAAGACAGGATAACTGCTGCTTTGTCTGATGTTTCACTCACCGTTCCTGAAGGAAAAGTTCTGGGTGTTATAGGCGAATCGGGTGCGGGAAAAAGTACGCTAATAAGATGTGTGAATTTGCTTGAACGACCATCGTCGGGAGAAGTCTTTGTTGACGGACAAAATCTGATGGAGCTTTCTTCATCCGAATTGGCTAAAGCCAGACGAAATATCGGAATGATTTTTCAGCATTTCAATTTGTTATCTTCGCGAACTGTATTTGATAACATTGCTTTTCCGCTTGAACTGGATAAAACGCCGAAAGCTGAAATCAAAGCAAGAGTAAACGAGCTTCTTAAACTAGTGGGGCTGGAGAAAAAAGCAAACGACTACCCTTCTAAGCTATCCGGCGGACAAAAACAAAGGGTAGCAATTGCACGTACATTGGCCAGCAACCCTAAAGTGCTGCTTTGCGATGAAGCTACAAGTGCGCTCGATCCTGCAACAACGCATTCCATATTATCATTGCTAAAGGAAATCAACCGGCAAATGAACATCACCATCTTGCTGATTACCCACGAAATGGAGGTTGTGAAAGATATTTGTGATGAGGTTGCCGTTCTTCACACTGGAAGACTGATTGAACAAGGAAGTATATCGGAAATATTTTCTACTCCAAAGAATGAATTAACAAAGCAACTGGTAAACTCTTCCGTAAGGATACAAATTCCACTGGATTATCTGGAAAGATTAAATCCCGAGCCAGAACAAGGAAAGAATCTGCTTATTACATTAGAAATTTCGGGGCAATCTATGGCTAATGCAGCATTGTCCGAGGTGGCACGGCTTTACCATACAAACAGTAACATTGTTTGTGGGCAAATGGATTATGCCGGAGGAGCAAAATTCGGAATATTACTAATAGAACTTATAGGTAATAATGAAAATGAGCTTAAAGCGGTTGAATTTTTTAAAGAGAAAAATATAAAGGTAGAGGTTTTAGGGTATGTATAATTCAATGATTGATCTTTTAATTAAAGGTACATGGGAAACTATTTTCATGACCTTCGTCTCCGGATTTTTCGGTTTCGTACTAGGGCTTCCAATCGGCGTTTCACTTTTTATCACAAGAAGAGGACAGATTGAGGAAAATAAAACAGTCAACAGTATATTATCGGTCTTAGTGAACATATTCAGAGCTATTCCGTTTATCATTTTGATTGTCTGGATGATTCCGTTCACACGTATTATTGTAGGAACATCTATTGGAGTAGCTGCGGCATTGGTTCCGCTAAGTATTGGAGCTGCCCCATTCATAGCCCGTATGGTGGAGAATAGCTTGCTGGAAATACCCAACGGACTGATAGAAGCTTCGCGCGCTATGGGAGCCACTCCTCTTCAGATTATAAGAAAGGTATTACTTCCAGAAGCGTTGCCTTCACTTATAAACAGTGCTACAATCACTCTTATTACACTTGTAGGTTATTCTGCAATGGGTGGAGCTGTTGGAGCCGGTGGCCTGGGACAAATAGGTTATCAATACGGATATGTGGGATATGATCTTACAATAATGAATATTGTATTGTGTTTGTTAGTGGCATTTGTATTCCTTATTCAGTTTACCGGCGATTTTATTTCCAAGAAAGTTGATCATAGATAAAAAATAATAAAATTATGAACAGAAAACATTTTTCATTTATAGCACTAAGTGCGATCTGTCTTTTCTTTTTCGCTTCATGCGGAGGGAAAAAGAAGGATGATCCAAACCATATTATTGTGGGTGTAGAATCGGGACCGGAATATGTCGTAGCTCAGACTGCTCAAAAGGTAGCAAAGGAGAAATACGGACTGGATGTAGAACTTGTACAGTTTAATGATTTCATTATGCCAAATACTGCACTTCAGCAGGGAGATATTGATGTAAATGCTTATCAGCACAAATTATTCCTGGACGACCAGGTAAAACAACGCGGATATAAATTTGCCATTGTAGGGCATACATTCATTTATCCTCTTGCCGGATATTCAAAGAAAATTAAGTCGTTGAGTGAATTAAAGAACGGCAGTACCATTGTAATACCTAATGATATCACTAATGGCGGACGCGCTTTATTGCTGCTTCAGAAAGTTGGTTTACTAAAACTTAATGACAAAGCTGGATTTATTCCTAAAGTAGTTGATATTACAGAAAACCCAAAGAGTTTAAAGATCGTAGAGTTAGAGGCTCCCCAACTTCCACGAGTATTAGAAGACGCAGAAGTAACCATTGCCATTATTAATAATACATTTGCAGCACAAGCCGGTCTTTTACTCAAAGATGGTTTGTTTGCCGAAGATAAAGATTCTCCTTACGTAAATCTAATTGTTTCCAGAGAAGATAACAAGAATGCCGATAAAGTGAAAAAGTTCGTCCAGGCTTTCCAATCTGATGAGGTAGCCAAAACAGCTGAAGAAGTATTCAAAGGTGGAGCAATAAAAGGCTGGTGATAAATGTGCATAAAAAAAATAATGCACATTGCACTGAAAGTTCTTTTTATCATGGATAGCAAATCTTGCCGAATATATACGAACACAGATCTGCCCCTGGTTTATATTAAAGTAACATATAAGGAGGAGTTTCTGAGACAAGCAAAGTAGTCAATAGAAATAATCTATTGACTTAAATATATAAACTTAAAGGCAACTGATGAATAAAGCTATCAGTTGCCTTTTTAATTTATTATCTGAATCAACAATGAACGACTAGTATGCTAATGCATCAGCAACAACTTTGGCTAAAGATGTTGTAGGATGTCCAATTAATGCAGAAAGCTGCTTAGTGTCATCAAACAGATCATCTTTAGATGCACCAACATCCCATACGGCAATAGCCTGTGCAAGACCTTCCGGCAAGCCAAGGCTTTTCAGGATATTAGCATATTCTACTTCCGATAAGTTGTTATATGGAATATTCTTCCCCGTCTGGCGAGATATTTCAGCTGCTAAATCGGTCAATGTATATGCTTCATCTCCCGCCAATTCATAAACTTTACCTACCTGACCTTCGCCCGTCAAAACTGTAACAGCAGCTTCAGCATAATCTGCACGAGCCGCAGAAGCTATTTTACCATTACCAGCGCTTCCTATAAATGCCCCGGCAGCAACAGCTCCTTTTACAGAACCTGTATAGTTTTCAGTATACCATCCGTTACGTAATACTGTATGCGAAATTCCCGACGCCTTTAAAGCTGCTTCTGTTGCTAGATGCTCTTCGGCAAGACTTAGAGTAGATTTATCAGCATGAAGTAAGCTGGTATATACAATCCATTTAACTCCTGCTTGTTTAGCTGCATTAATTACATTACTATGTTGTAAAGTACGTTGCCCTACTTCACTACTCGAAATCAGTAATAAATGATCAATGCCCTGCAACGAAGTTACCAGATTCTCCGGCTCATTATAATCAAATGCTCGGACCTCCACTCCTAAGTCTGCAGCCTTATCCGGTGTACGTACTAAAGCTACAATATTTTCTGCCAATACTTTCTCTTTTAATTTTTCTACTACAATGCGACCCAATTGTCCTGTCGCTCCTGTTACTCCAATTTTCATTTTTAATTTCTTTTTTAGTTCTTAATAATATGAATTAAGTTAGAATTGCCAGCTCAATAAAATAATCCTTTGAAAGGAAAAAATAATAATTTATTAAACTCTGACATCTTATGCTATAGTTAAATAAGCACAAAACAAATAGACAGTTTATACAGCTAACTAGCTTTGTATCTACTTTTGTTACGCAAAGTAACTAATAATAGTATATATTTGTAACAGGTTACTTTTACGTAACAGATAAAATAGCAGTAACCAATTAGTAACCATTATGGCAAAATCGGAGAAAAAAATTAATTGTCCTGTCACAGCTACTCTTGAGCTGATAGGTGGTAAGTGGAAAACCATTATTTTATATTGTCTTTCGTCAAGTACAAAGCGTTTTGGCGAAATAGCTGTCCGTATACCAAACATCTCGCGAAAAGTACTCACGGAACAACTAAAAGAATTGGAAAATGATGGATTGATTTTGCGAGAGCACTACAAGGAAATTCCTCCACGTGTAGAATATTCATTAACCGATCTTGGAAAAAGTCTTTCTCCGGTATTTCATGAATTAGAAATATGGGGAACCGAAAATGTATTGAATAAATAGAAAATTGGATTGATCTCAGGATTTCGGTATAATCCGGTATAAGCCCCAATAATTAATGGCTCAGTATAAAAAGTTGTGGGATAAGTGTTAATTCTTTATCTTTGAACAATGAATAAAATGAATTCTCCTAGCATCGCTGAAGTTCTATCATT
>NZ_FQTV01000028.1 GCF_900128905.1 Bacteroides luti | reverse complement strand
TATTAATAGTTTGGTCACCATTAAAATACTAAAAATCAATAATATGCACAACTTATTTTCTAACATTTTTTAGTGAATTAATTCCGCCAACGGGTAACAAGAAACTTATTTCTCTTCAGTTTTTTCCACGTCTAAGTATTCTGCCAATTCTCTTTCACCAAAACGAATTCCATACGATTCATCATGCTGACTGATGTCAAGTCCAATGTGTTCGCTTTTAACAGATACTCGCATTGGTATCATTCTATCTGTAATCCAGTAAAGAGCGTAAGTTACCACAAATGTGTAAACACATACAATAACTACAGCCAAAAGATGTATCAGAAAAACATGAATGTTCCCGGCAACTAAGCCGTTAACAAAAACACCAGTAAGAATAGTACCTGTTATACCTCCTACACCATGAGTAGGAAATACATCTAATGCATCATCTACTGAATTGTAATTTTTCCAGTGAACAGCCACATTACAAACAATTGTTGTAATTAAAGCAATAAACATACTTTGGCCTACAGTTACATAACCGGCAGAAGGGGTGATTGCAACCATACCAACCACAGCTCCGATAGCAGCTCCCATAGCTGAAGGTTTACGTCCACGAAGGCTATCAAAGAACACCCAGGCAAGCATTGCTGTTGCCGAAGCGGTATTTGTATTTAAGAATGCTTTCACAGCCACTCCATTAGCAGCAAGTGAAGATCCGGCATTGAAACCAAACCAACCTAACCAAAGCATTGATGCGCCCAGAATAACAAGTGCAATATTTGCAGGAGTTCTGTCTCCTCCCCTGTCGCAGCGTCTTCCTAAAAATATTGCTCCTGTAAATGCGGCAACACCCGAAGAGGCATGAACCACAATGCCACCTGCAAAATCGACAACACCTAGTTGGCGCAAGAAACCATCAGGATGCCATGTCCAGTGAGCCAAAGGACAATAAACAAAGATGCAGAATAAAATCATGAATACCATATATGCCGAGAAACGAACACGTTCCGCAAATGAACCGGTAATCAATGAAGGAGTAATTATAGCAAACTTCATTTGAAACAAAGCATATAATGCCAAAGGTATTGTAGGGCTTAAAAGTGCATTAGTCTTTGCACCTACTCCATTAAACATGAAAAAAGTAGCAGGGTTACCTACAAAACCTCCTATATCGTTTCCAAAAGCCAAACTAAATCCAAATACAACCCAAAGAACGCTGATTACCCCCATTGCAATAAAGCTTTGAAGAATTGTGGAAATCACATTTTTCTGACGTACCATACCGCCATAAAAGAACGATAATCCGGGAGTCATCATTAATACAAAAATTGTTGCAGTAAGAATCCATGTTACGTCCGTGTAGTTTACTTTCGCGTCGGGCTCCCATATTCCAGCAGTTTCAGGAGTAAAAACTCCAATAACACAAAAGATGACCAGAATCGTCATCATAATAATCCATCTTTTTTTCATTTCTTCCTATTTAGCTATTAAGCAATCAACTAAAGAATTAATCATTTCTGCTATCAAAATTACATTTAGAAACAATTAAATACAAAACTAACCCATTTTATTTTTCGGGCGCAAAGTTACTAAACATTTTGCAAGTACAAACAAATACATGCAATCTTTTTGATATACAGCCAACAAAATATCAAAAATAAAATTTGAATAAAAAAGGGAAAACAATAACACTTTATCAAAAAATAACGTATCTTTCGTCATGTTTAACCCAAAAATCTATCATTATGATAATCGGAATTCCAAAAGAGATCAAAAACAATGAGAATAGGGTCTCACTCACCCCAGGTGGCGCAAAAGAACTAATAAAAAGAGGCCACCCCGTATACGTACAACACAATGCAGGAATTAATAGCGGCTTTGATGACGAAGCTTATATAGCAGCTGGAGCAAACATTCTATCCACTATAGAAAAAGTTTATGAAATAGCAGAGATGATTGTTAAAGTAAAAGAGCCTATTGAACCTGAATATAAATTAATCAAACCCAATCAAGTAGTATTTACTTATTTTCATTTTGCATCGGAAAAAGAACTTACTTATGCAATGATTGACAGTAAAGCTGTCTGTATTGCATACGAAACAGTAGAAAAGGAAGACAGATCTTTACCTTTACTAATCCCTATGTCTGAAGTAGCTGGTAGAATGGCAATACAGGAAGGTGCGAGATTTCTTGAAAGACCGCAAGGTGGCAAAGGCTTACTGATAAGCGGTGTTCCGGGAGTAAAGCCGGCAAAGGTATTGGTTCTTGGAGGTGGAGTTGTGGGTAGTAATGCTGCATTCCTTGCTGCCGGCATGGGAGCCGACGTAGTTATTGCCGATATATCACTTCCACGTTTGCGCTATCTGAGTGAAATTATGCCTCACAATGTGAAAACACTATATTCTTCTCCTCATAATATTGAAGAGGAACTTCCAACCACCGATCTGGTTATTGGCGCAGTATTGATTCCCGGAGCAAAAGCTCCTCATTTAATAACCCGTGAAATGCTGAAATATCTCAGAAAAGGCAGTTTAATGGTAGATGTTGCTATTGACCAGGGCGGATGTTTTGAAACTTCTCACCCAACTACACATACAGATCCTCAATATGTTGTTGACGGTATAGCTCACTATTGCGTAGCCAACATTCCGGGTGCAGTTCCTTATACTTCAACACTTGCTCTTACAAATGCAACTTTTCCTTATGTAGTAGCTTTAGCAAATAAAGGATGGGAACAAGCTTGCAAAGAAGATAAGAGTCTGGCTAAAGGATTGAATATTGTAAAAGGTAAAGTTACTTATCCGGCTGTAGCCGAAACCTTTGGTTTAAAGTACGAACCTATTGAATTATAATATACGATAGATAGAGCTGCTTATCAGCTCTATCTATTATTATTTACTCAAACGAAATAGACTAATCTCATCTAAATAAGATATAAAAAAGCAATATACTATTATTGTGATATATATCCATCAGAGTTTATAAATATTATTGATCCAGATCTTGTTACGTATACATATCGTCCTATTGGATCTTGTCCAGTATACATTCCCCGTGGAAAATTGAAAGAAACTTTTTTTATAATATTTCCATTGACATCTACTACTTTAGCTTCATATGATAGATCTACATAAGATACAACTAATAATGAATTATCATTAATCATATTGCATAAAATAGCAGAGGCGTAAAGCCACTCTCCATTATCACGACCTTTTTGTTCCCAAATAACAGATCCTTTATTATCTATTTTTACAACATACGCATTTCCTATAAGATAATAATTACCATCAGAAGAAGGCAGAATCTTTATAAATGTATTAACTTGATCTTTTGGATATTCATATTTTAATTTATTTAAAAGATTCCCTTCAGCATCCAATTGAATAAGTGAACAATCATTATCAGTAGACCAGCCACAACACAACAACGTTCTAGTTGTCTCATTATAAATAATATCCACCAAGGATTTTGCAACTCCTAATTTATTGGGAATGTCTACATATTTTTTCCAAATTATATTTCCATCAGGAGAGACTTTAACTAAATAAAAACAATCTGACCCACGACCTTCATTATCTAGTTCCTTCCAAGCATATCCTCCAAGAATAATATTTTCATCTGGAAGAAGTACACTTGTTGTTGAGAACTCAAGCTCCTGATCGTTTATACTTTTTTTCCAAAGTAAAGTTCCGTTTTTACTTATTCTGATAACAGTCTTTTCAGTTGTAAGAATGTAATCACCATTACTTATTTCAAACATATTTAAATTGGGCTGCTCTTTGCTGTCAGGCTCAGGAATACTACAAGTCCATTCGATATTGTAAGCTGAATTCATTTTTAGAGCAACTTTGTAGTAATCTCCTAAAATCTCATAATAGCCAATGGCCATATAGCCTCCATCTTTCGTTTTTCCAAAAAACATGAACTCCCCTAATCTGTAATCATACTTATCTAATTCAATATTGATAACTTGATCAATGAAACTTTTCATGGTTCTTGTTTTACCAGATACAAGTTTTACATTTAAATCCTCACTGATAGCTCTAACAGTTACCTTATAGTCTGTGTTAGGTTTTAGATTTTTTAATCGATAGTCATAATAATCCAGGTATTCATTTTTATCTATTTTATCATACACTGTCATTGTATCATTCACAATTATTTCATAGCTTTTAGCATTCTTTACAGGATACCATTTTAAATAAATATCTTTATCAGTGGAAGATATTTCTACGGAAAAATCACCTGTCATAACAGATTCAGCCTGTTTTGCAATCTCTGGTTCTACCACAATTTCTTCTTTGGAACATTGAGCCAGAAGTAAGCATAGAAATATGTATATAAATATTTTTTTCATATTTGTAGAATTACGGTAATTCAACCTCAACAAATAGAGGTTTATTTTCATTCAGAATAGCAGAATAGCCTATTCTTATTTTATTTTTATATATAAATGCTTGTACATCTGCATCTTTAAAATATGCATCAAAGAGATCTATCAGTCGCCAACATTGTGTTTTCAAGTCATACTCCCAAACATCTCTTAAATTATTAGATGCTTCTCCTCCTACTAGATATAATTTATCTTGATTATATAATAATTTACTATGAGAACGTTGAGTTGGCCCTCCTCTAAGTGAATTTAATTTTTTCCAACTATCATCTAAAGGAGAATATTCCCATAATTCAAGGAAACGATTAAAAATATAACCTTTATCCGAACTCATACAACAAGAGCTAATAAACCCGTCAAAACGTGTATTATATGGTAAATCATTTATTTTTGTCCATTTATCATTCGCAATATCATATTCCCAGAAATCTCTCAAGTATTCGGGCGTTTGAAAAAGTCCAGGCTTATTATAAGTATAAAGAGCTCCTCCGCCAATATAAATTTTATTATTTATTTTAAATGCAATAACTCCTCTCGTTGCTTTTCCTGGGTAATCCGAAACTTTTATCCATATATTCTTCGATTCTTCAAAGTCAAACAAAGCCATTTTTTGAATCGCATTATCCTCAGATATGTACATTAAAGTATAATGATCTACTTTACCAAAAATACTTACCTGATATGGAGCTGATAACGGATTTACATTTTTTTCGCTCCAAGTATTATTCTTAAGATTATATATTAATATTTTAACAGGATTAAATTCCGATTGGATATAATAAATTTCATCTGCCTTAATATAACTAGCTGCAGGCAAAGAAAGACTCGTAATGGAATATGGCATATTGGACAGATATACGTTTTTACTAATTCCTGGCAGTACATTTATCTTATAATCCAGAATATACTCTTTATCATTTAAATAGACATGAACTGAATATATGCCCGGAACAATATTATCAGGTAAATACCCAAAGCCAAGTACATGATCATCTTCCATCATACCAGAATAACTAATTTCTGTCTTTATAGGTATGGTACCATTTAATTTTATTTCAGTTTTGGTATCTGAAGACGGTAGTTTTGAATAATAGACCAAAAATGCAAAACGGTCTCCTTTCTCTAGATTCATTCCAACTTTATTTGCCTCATCTACATAATACTGACTAAAGTCAGCACCACTTATATAGAGATCAATATAGTCAACTCCTTGCGCCAATTTATCACTAAACCTTATGACTTGTGGTAAACTGCTATAATCATTTTTTTCAGATCTTAATATTACTTTTACTTTGTAATCATGTTTTTTCTGAGAAACTTTTATCGTCAATTTATGCGTTTGTTCCTTTTCTTTGCTTAACTCTATTGGTATTTCTTCTGGTTCTGCATTTTCTGTTGTCATATCCCAAAGACTGATATGAGCCTCTTTAATAGAGGCACCGTCACCTATATTGATTCTAAGCTCTAACTCACAAGTATTCTCAGAAGTTATATTGGTAGATAATATATTTATTGCAGGCGCAACAAAGTTTTCTTCATTATACTCCTTTATAGTGCAACCAACAAGGGAAAATATTGCAATTGACAATAAACATACTTTTTTTATATGAACATATATAATCTGAACCATATACAATATAAAAGATAAAATATTAGCAAGAGATAGAATATAGGAGTTTTGTTTCATAGTATTATATTGCATACGTTTAAATAAATTATTCCACAAGATAAAGGATATGCAAAATTACACATAAATCACACCTAAGCAACTTTTTTTTACAGTTTATCTTTTCAAATCAATAAAAATGAAGAATAGCATAAAATGGAAAAATTATGAGAAGTGATTCAATAAGGGAGAAATATAATTGAAGAAATATATAGAGTTATCTTCCGGCAATATTATAAAAAAAACGATTTTTACAACCTATAGAACTAATAATAAGCAATATAACACATTTTAACTACAAGAATTCACTTTTGAGGTAAACTTATAAGGACGTTTTCTGACAATACGTTTTACTTTTTTACTTAAATAACTGATTATAAACTGCGGAAAAATTAGTTTCACCCCCTATAATAACAAAAAAGAGAACCTATTTTTCCGCAAAATTCAAAAACATTAGTTCGTTATAAATTGGGTTAACTTAATAATTCTTTATGTGGCAATAGCGGCAAACTCAATTAGCTGAAAAGTCTGCCATTTAAGTGTTTGTTCGGTCTTATACAGGACAAAACAATAATTCTTTAAAGCAAGCAAATATTGTGCATCATGGTTTTCTCAGCACTTATCCATTATAAAGTTTGCAAGACTTACATTCAATACGCTTTAAACTAAAGTGTAAACATCGTGCTTATCCATTATAAAGTTTAGAAGGCAGATACAACCTGTTTGCAGGCATTGAATTCATCAATCACCTCTTTTACTACTTCAGCAACAGGTTTAAGTTCATGAATAAGTGAAGCAACCTGACCAATTTCCAACTCGCCTTCATCGAGATTTCCTTCAAAGATTCCTTTTTTTGCACGACCTTTACCTAACAATTCTCGCATCTCTTCCACTGATGCTCCACGAGCTTCGGCTTCTTCTACTTGGGAGAAGAACTTTCCTTTAACTAATCGCACCGGAGCTAGTTTCTTCAATAGAAGTTTGGTATCACCTTCATTGAGAGACAAACACAATTCTTTAAAATTATCGTGCGCCGAACTTTCTTTTGTCAAAGCAAAACATGTTCCCATCTGAACACCTTCGGCTCCTAATGCCATAACTGCGAGCATCGCTGCACCAGTAGCTATACCACCAGCAGAAATTAATGGCAGCGAAGTTGCTTTCCTGACTGATGGAATAAGACAAAGAGTCGTTGTCTCTTCTCTTCCATTATGTCCGCCTGCTTCAAAACCTTCGGCTACAATTGCATCTACACCTGCCGCTTCGCATTTTTCTGCAAACTTGGCACTAGAGACTACATGTGCTACCTTAATACCATTTTGTTTCAGATAAGATGTCCAGGCCTTGGGGTTTCCTGCTGAAGTAAATACAACCTTCACCTTCTCTTCAACAACAATCTTCATAATTTCATCTATCTGGGGATACATAAGTGGGATATTTACTCCAAACGGTTTATCAGTCGCCTCGCTACATTTTCTGATATGTTCACGAAGAACTTCAGGATGCATGGAACCTGCTCCTATCAATCCTAATCCACCGGCATTACTTACAGCAGAAGCCAGTCGCCATCCACTGCACCACACCATTCCTCCCTGTATAATAGGGTATTTTATTCCAAAAAGATCACATATTCTATTCATAAATCATTTATTTACCTTCAAAGATATTATAAAGTTTTGATGAATAATCCAGGAAAGAAAAGAAAATGCACACACGGCTTACTATATATATAGAAGCCATGCGTGCATCACTCTGATTAAAAACGACTCTAAAATAACCACCACTCTATGGCAAAAGCTTTATTTCATCAAATTTCTTAGATACGCGTGTATCGCAAGCAAGTAAAGAAATAGCCTTATGATTTTGATCGAGCATAAGAATCAAACTTTCCTTATGATTCCCGTTCAACACATATACCGGACTATAGTAAGCTACTTTATGTAGATATTTTGCTATGCAGGAAAGATCTTCATGCTTCTTTCCGGAAACCGGAAACAAATCGAATTTATCTTTATGACTTTCCACATACTTAACCACCTCGGGAAAATTTTCCGTTGAATAATCAGACTCATCACAGAACAGATAAACAATTTTATACTTCTTCGAAGAAGTGTTTATCAACGAATCCATCATTGCAACATTAGCCTGACGAATTTTAATAAGGTCATCGGGCATATCTGTTTCAATACTAAAGTTAGGTTTTGGCTTATCAGCATAATGAGTCCATAAATCGGGTGGTTTTCTCCAGAATATGGATTCAAGAATATCTTCTGCACTAAAAGATAATGCAACTCCGGCAGAAGGACCAAACATTGTCTTAATCTTATCTGCAGCCAGATATCTTGGAGTTGTGGCATCTTTACTAATTTGCATTCCTCCTCTGGGAGGCATTTTAAATTCGCCAAATCCCATTGGGTCTACTTTCAGTTTCTGTCCACTCCTACGATTTTCGTAAGCAGAAGCAAAACAAGAAAATCCCAGCATCAGTTTTCCTTCATGCGGGGCATCCAAACTCTCTTTCTTACCTAGAATTTCGTTTGTAAGATCCTTCACATCCGTCGACTTCATATTAGAAGAAGACGATGACATACGTGGAGAACCTAAATTGATAGATTTTAGAGCTTCCGGATTTATTATTATTTCTTTTTCTACTGACATTTCGCTTTTTTGAGTGACAGTTTTTTTAGTTTCTTTGCGCTGCTGCGCATTACTAGCAACAATAGCTGTAACAAAAAACAAAACAACGAGATATATTCTTTTTGTCATTTAATTCCAACGATAATTAGTACCTTCTAATGGATTCTCTGAAAAAGGATCTATTAAATTATATTCAGGCTGGCTTATCACCTTGTACCACCATTTAATATATAAGTCTGCAACTTCTTTAATTTCACTATCAGAAAGATAAGCATATTGCAAATGTTCATTCACGTCTTTATGAACGAGCTTGCATCCCAAAGATGCATAACGTCCAACCCTGATGGATTCGATAGTCCACATAATACATTCCCCGAGACGATAATTAGCATAAGGTCCGTATGAAGAAACTACATTTGCAGGAAAAAATTCGATAGTAGACATATCTTTCACATATTTAATAAGCTCGGGAATATCTTTTTTTGCAAAAACCGGAACCTCAACGAATCCATAAGGACTTTTCGTATCATACGTTCCCGCCTTTATCTGCTTAACAAACGTTTTTGGATTTGGATTATCAAAGTCAACATCCTCTCCGCTACATCCTGTAAAAAGTAAACAATAAGCCACGAGAAACAGAATGCCCATTACCAATGGCCATAGATTTCTTTTCATAATAAAGTTCTTTAAGGAGATTAATGTTGCTAGTACACTAATTTAACTCCGCAACGGAGATTGAAATTAAGAGGTCTTTCCTTTCTTATTGTAGATGCAAGTGCATGATCGTCAAAATAGTATGCAAGACCAGGTTCTGCAAAGAGCGCCAGATGCTCGGATGTATTATACTGGAATCCAACAGAAGCAGTGAGCGAACATTGCATTCTGTCCATATTATAATCATCTTTATCTGTTTGACTTGTTCCTGAATAATATTCTGATTTTGGAGAAATACATTCTTCCAACATTCCACCGGCAGATGCATAAAGATCAAAATCTTTTTTGTTAATCAGCGTATAACTAACTCTAAGTGGTATTCCAAGGAAATGGAATTTCTGATCGGTAAGATTTCCTCCGGCCTCATCCTTTAATGATGAGCGTAATAAGGTATAATTTATCCCGCTTTCTATTGAAATTTTATCAGAAAGTCTTTTCCCGATAGTCAGACTCAATGAAACGGGTTCTTTATAGCAAATATTTATTGGTTCTGAGTTGCTTCCAACCTTTGTAAAAGATTTGCAAGGTTCTATAGAAGCCGATAAACCCAGGCTCCATTCTTTTTCTGTATGAACTTTTATGTAATCATCATCTTCCTGAGCAATTGCTTCAGCCACTTGCACTTCGGTAGACATAAGTACATTCTGTGATTGCTTCTTTGGTTGTTCTTTTTGAATAGCAGTATCAGCCGGAATAGTTTCAACAGTCTTCTCTATAACTACTTTTTCTTCCGGTACAGGAGTCTGTTCAACAACTTCTTCAGTAACAGGATTGCTGATTATTACCTTATCCGCCTTTGCTATTGCGCTGTGCTTTTCAATAACAGGTGCAGAAGCATTGCTTAATAAGGAAGAAGCTTCTTTATGAGGAGCGAACATCCAAACCGCAGCCGAGCATGCAAATAATATCAGAAAAATGGCTGCTGCAGCAATAAACAATATAGAATAAAGCTTTCTTGGAGAAGGTTTGGATAATTCTTTTTCCAGATCTTCCCACATGTCCTCTTGCAACGGAATTTCGTATTTCTTCAGTCGCGAGTGAAACAGTTCGGTTAATTCATCTTCATCTTTCTTCATTGCGGATAAATTCTTTAATTTTCTTAGCTAACATACTTTTTGCTCTATGAAGTTGTGAAGTGGATGAATGTTCATTGATGTGAAGTAAAGCAGCAATTTCTTTGTGAGACTTTTCTTCGAACACGAATAAGTTGAACACTGTACGATAGCCAGCGGGCAACTCAGTCACAAAAAGCATTAGCTGTGAATCCGAAATTCCTTCATACAATTCTTTTTCGGGTAGTTCAATCACATCCGGCAATTCTTCTTCCTGAACAAATACTTCCTGCATTTTTTTCTTTTGCTGCAAGTAGTCCAATGAAAGATTTGCCATCACTCTGCTCATCCATAACTCTAAAGAGCCATTCCCGCGATAATCAAATTTTGAAATCGATTTGTAGATTTTAATAAAACCATCGTGGAGAATATCATGCGCAACGTCTATATCGCCTGTATAGCGATAACACACAGCAAGCAGTCTCTTGGAATAAAGAGTGTAAAGTTCCTTTCGGGCAGCATTATCACCTGCCCGACAGCCTTTAACCAATTCTAATTCCTCTTTCAACTTACTCTAGTTTTGTATAGACGTATTTGCGTTGTCTATATGTATAACTCCGTGAATTTATAAATGCTGCATGAGAAAATAAAAAAAAATTCTCCTACACTATTTTTCTATAACAAACAAAAGTAAAAGAAGTTTCTGTATTAACCTAATATGGTGGACGAAAACATGTGATTCAATAGACGAATAGGTTAAATTACCCAGATAAACACAATTAATAAGCTAAACAATTTATTAGGTATATATTTCTTAAAAGGTCTACAGCTTTTTCGAATAAATAGTAGACCTTTTATAAATAAAGTGTAGACTATTTCAATAATAGGTGTAGGTCTAAAACAAAAAACATCCCGTTTGGCTAGTTTACCAAACGGGATGTTTACCATTAAATATAAGGATTCCTTATTTTATCATTAACAAGCTTTAAAGCTCATATCCAAGCCTTTAACTGAATGAGTAAGTGCACCTACAGAAATAAAGTCCACTCCACATTCTGCATAATCGCGAAGAGTATTGAAAGTAATACCACCAGAAGATTCTATTTCAAATCTACCGCCGATCATTTCAACCGCTTTACAGGTATTCTCAATATTGAAGTTATCAAGCATTATACGATCTACTCCACCAAGAGCAAGCACTTGATTAATTTCATCAAAGTTACGTACTTCAATTTCAATCTTCAGATCTTTACCTTTTTCCTTGCAATATTCTTTAGCACGGTTAATAGCTTTATCAATGCCGCCGGCAAAGTCCACATGATTATCTTTTAAAAGAATCATATCAAAGAGTCCGATACGGTGGTTTACACCGCCACCAATTTTTACAGCCTCTTTTTCAAGCATACGCATACCCGGAGTAGTTTTACGAGTATCCAATACACGAGTTTTTGTTCCTTCGAGACGCTTTACATACTTACGTGTTGTTGTAGCAATACCGCTCATGCGTTGCATTACATTCAACATCAAACGTTCTGTTTGCAACAATGACTGAACTTTTCCGGATACAATCATAGCTACATCACCAGGTTTAACTTCAGCGCCATCATTTATAAATACTTCTACTTTCAATTCAGGATCGAAGCGATGAAATATTTCCTTTGCTACTTCTATTCCGGCAAGTACACCTTCTTCTTTAATAAGAAGTTTGGATTTTCCCATTGCAGTAGCAGGAATACAAGATAGAGTTGTATGATCGCCATCACCTATATCTTCGGCAAAAGCTAAATCTATTAGTCTGTCAATTAAATCATTCATTTGTTTTAACTATTCTAATTTGATGAATTAACGATGAGTTATTATCGCTCTTCTTAAAAAAACAATTTACCCGGAATGAGCCGTTTACCGTGCTCAATGTACCAACAATAAAACCTGATTCATCTCGGTTTCCCTGATGATTTACAATAAATCCGGTAACTTTATTTGCAGAAAAGAAACCAGCCATGGCTTTTTGAGCCTCAACTTTTTTAAATTTCTGAGGATTATCTTTGATAATTACTACCACCTGATCACCTAAAAACGGGAGTAAATCCTGCGCGCTGCCTTTTTTAAATGCAGATGTCAAACCAACAGAATCTTGTAACTGAGCAAAAGCAGTACAGAACACAACTGCCGATAACATAAAAAGGATTAGTTTTTTCATATCAATGAGCATTAATATGTTACAAAGGTAGATATTATTTCCGGAAAACAATACTTAATTTCCCTAATTCAAAAGAAAAAGCCTATTTTTGCACCCACAAAAACTGGCTAAAAAGGAAATTATCTAATGAAAATAACACTTATCGTTGTAGGAAGAACTGTAGAAAAACATTATATCACTGCTATTAATGACTATATTGAACGTACAAAGCATTTTATATCGTTCGATATGGAAGTTATTCCTGAATTAAAGAATACGAAGAGCCTCACCATGGATCAGCAAAAGGAGAAAGAAGCTGAACTTCTTTTAAAAGCTTTTCAACCCGGAGATGTCATTGTTCTGCTCGATGAATTCGGGAAGGAATTCCGTTCAGTGGATTTTGCCAACTGGCTGGAAAAGAAGATGCATAATGTGAACAAGCGATTGGTCTTTGTTATTGGAGGACCTTACGGTTTTTCTCAAAAGATATATGATGCTGCGCATGAAAAGATTTCTATGTCGAAAATGACTTTCTCTCACCAGATGGTGCGTCTTATCTTTGTAGAACAGCTTTACCGGGCCATGACTATACTAAACAACGGCCCGTACCACCACGAGTAAATAATAGAATTCAATACAAAACTCCCGGCAAATACCTAAATATATATGCCGGGAGTAAAAACAAATCAACCAAACCAACTAATTATTCACAAAAAACACATCATTTCACATATACTTTATATTCCCACGAAGCCAGAGTTGTAGGAAGAGATTCTTTCTTTCCGGTAAAGAAGTTTGTATACTCACCTTTTGGAGTCTCTTTTTTAAACGACAGATTAACCGGATCTTTACTTAAATTGAGATAAACAAGAACTTCCGAAGATGGCAATTTACGGGCAAACACGTATGCATTGGGAGATTCTGTTATATATCTCACCATTTCACCACCTTTAATTCCTGCAGCCAAAGCCGGCTGAGAATGTTTAAGCTCATTAAGTTTCTTATAGAAAGCAAACGTTTCGTTTTTAGTCCAGTCGGGAGCCTTATCTTTTTCGAAGAATTTAAATGCACGATTCATTCCAACTTCCTGTCCGGTATAAATAAGCGGCATTCCTTTCAAAGTATAAGTCAGTATAGCAAAGGTTCTTACTCCATCACCCAAACGGTCGAACTCAGTACCTTCCCATGAATTTAAATCGTGATTAGTAATATGATTCATCAGATAAGCATCTTTAGGGAATACACTATCCTGATGAGCCAGTAATTTATCTAATTCTTCAGCGGCATTCATGGTTTTAGCCGATGAATCTGCTTTCTCTTTTTTATGTACATATTGTGCTTTATCGGCTTCTTTCGGACCTTTTGCAATCTTATTCATTACATCTTTCAAAGGCCAGTTGTAACTCATATCAAAAGCTTTTTCGTTAAGTTCCGGTTTCTCAGCTTCAGCCAACATAAATACCGGTTTTATAGAATCCAACTCTTTACGGGCATCATTCCAGAAATCAGTTGGAACTTCAAATGCAACGTCGCAACGATATCCGTCTATATCACATTCTTTGATCCAGAATTTCATGGCATCTATCATAGCTGCACGCATCTCTTTCTTTGAATAATCGAGCTTATAGGTATCCGTCCAATTGAACGGGCTGACAACCTTTCCCAAACTATCTTTCATATACCAGTCAGGATGTTGTTTCAACCACACATTATCGCATCCTGTATGATTGGCTACCCAGTCCAGAATTACTTTAAAGCCAAGTTCATGAGCTTTCTTCACCACCTCTTTAAAATCGGCAATTGTTCCAAATTCGGGATTCACCTCCTTATAATTCTTCACAGCATAATAACTGCCCAGCTTACCTTTACGATTTAGTTCCGAGATAGGATTAATAGGCATAAACCAAAGGATATCCACGCCAAGTTCCTTTAATTGAGGAAGGTGATTCTGGAATGCTTTTATCGTTCCTTCGTTAGTATACTGACGAAGATTTACTTCATAGATAACAGCGTTTCGGGACCATTCGGGATGAGAAACACCCGCTTGCAAATTGTCTGACGTATTTGCATTCTTTGATGTGCAAGAGAAAAGGGATAGAACAAGAGACAACATGATAAGATGATGTAATTTATTCATAGCTATACGATTATTAAATGGTTATTTTCAAAGGTAACCAATTAACATCGTAATGGCTTAATTATGAGCCTTAAAAGGAGAGAAACATTTATGCAAACGTTCGCATTAATCGGGCAATGCAAAATCAAGAAAAACAGGTAGATGGTCACTATATCCTCCTTGGTATTTCATTCCATAATAGGTGCGCAAAGGCTTAACACCGGAATATTTTTCATCCTTCTCAAGCAGGAAAGGCAAATTACTGATTCCAGCACTTTTTGCTGATGTACACAGTCCGCTTTTGTTATTCAACAGAAAGCCCGAAACAATGAATTGGTCGAGAATATTCCATTCGCCTTGATATTTATAAGTCCCAAAGGTTTTGTCTTTTGCCCGCTCTGCCATAAGATTGTATAGCCTTTTATCTTCAGGCGAAGCAGAAGGTGCCTTGGCATTCAGGACTTCTGATATTGATTTATTATTGGGATAGTCATTAAAATCGCCCATTATAATAATATTAGGGTGAGTGCGTGCGGTAAAAAGACTGTCTGTATAGTGTTTTAGCAAACCAGCAGCCAAAATTCTATTAGGTTCGCTCTCCTTTTCTCCTCCCGTTCGGGAAGGAAAATGGCAAACAAACACATCCAGAGAATCACCATTCATAATTTGTCCCGTTACATGAAGAATATCTCGTGTATGCTTCATGGGATTATCGGGAAAAACAATCCGGATAGAATCATGGTCAATTAAACGAAAACTGCCACGCTGATAAAGTAAGGCTACATCAATACCGCGATCATCAGGGGAATGAGTGATTATATAACGATATCCAAATTCCTTTAAAGGGGAATATTTCACAAGATCTGTAAGCACACTATCATTTTCAACTTCACAGAGGCCGACTAAAACAGGAGGATTCCACTCTCCTACTGCTGTTACTACCTTACTTATATTGTTAAGCTTCTGCTTGTATCTTCCGTAATGCCAGGCACGCATGGAGTTTGGAAGGAATTCATAATCATTCTTCAAGCTATCATGCCGGCAATCGAATAGGTTTTCTACATTATAAAACATCACGCGAAAGCCGTTCTGTGAGAAAGCCTGCGCGCAATAAAGCAAAAGGGCTACAAAAAGAGTTATTGTATAAGCAAAATGGCGACGATTCATTTCTGGTTGATTAGTTATTTATCTCCCGGCATCCACTCATAGCAACCGGCATCTGGTTTTCCATCCTGCAAGCGACTCCGCCCGTTCAAATCATACGGGTAATTACGAGCTATTTCCAGATTGGCTATATCTTTGGCTTTGCACAAAGAATCCGGACGGAAATCATATTTATAATTTTCTTTATCTATGTTTTTGAAGTTTACCTCCTTTGCCCAGGTTATATTGACCAGTCGTTCACTTTTCTCTTCTACTGAATTAATAAGCGAATTAGAAAAGTAGTAATCGAAAGCAATGCTTGTATTATCCGATTTACTTCCTTTTATTTCATCAAACGAAGAACCGGTAATCAAACAATTATAGAATGATGTTTTTAAAGGGTAACCAACGCTATTAAGTTTGTTTGCAAAAGCCAAGGCTACCCCATTACGGATATTCCAGGAGAAAAAGTTTGCCAGCGTACAATGAGTAAAAGTATAATCTCCACCCAAAAGATTAACGCAATTATCTCCGGCATTGGTAATCTGACAGTTTGCAACTACAGCTTTACAGGAAGTCATACTAAGGGCATCTCCTTCCACATTATGTAATATCGTATTGGTGAGCCTCAACTTTTCCTTATCAACAGACGATGAATCACAACGTATTCCGTACTGTCCGCTATGAATATCGGCATAATCGAAACGGTTTTGATAACTGGAAGTATAAAGGCGAATACCGCCCCACTGTCCGGGTATTCTGTTATAAGGAAGATTTGTGAACATGTTATCTAATCTGTCGCCACGAAACAGTACCGGATTTCCAAGCGTACCTTGAGCATCAATAGTACCATGCACCAATAAAGAGGTTTTATCATGGAAATAAAGTCGGGTTCCCGCTTCACATTGTAACTTCACACCGCTATTAATCCGCAAACTATCGTAAACAAGAATCGGTCTTCGGGAAGTAAATGTAGTATCTTTTTCAATAGTCTTGCCTCGCAGGATAAGTACATCCTGACCGTAAGCCAGCAATTTAATATCTTGCTTAACTCCATTGGTAATAAAAACCAGGGAATCTTTCATCAGCACAGGGTTATCTCTATCCAGCGGGTTTATTTTAACTTCCACAAAAATATGCATGCTGTCCTTTCCCTGAATCTCAATATCCGAGAATTGAGTCCCTTTTTCTCCATCCACATTAACTTTAAAGCCCGAATTGGCTGCATTAGCCAAAACAATAGAAGATATTTTCAATGCTTCTTTATTGGGATTATACACTTTAATTTTTGCTGTAGCAGAGCCAATGGAAGTAAAAACAGTGTCAAATGAAAGAGTATCCTGAGAAAAAGCAAGTAGATGAGAAGGGTTGGAAGAGAAATTCTCATCATTACACGATGAGAAAACGGCACATATCCCCGTTAGCAGGAAGCAAAACTGTATGATTGAAAGAATTTTCTTCATGAGTTTACAGATAAATATAGGGGTAACTTTTTAGCTACCCCTATACACCAAACGCAGAAAGTGCGTAAATATTATTTCTTAGCAGGAATATTCACCAATACTTCCAGCAAATGTTTCCAGAATTTATCAACTGAAGGAATATGCATGCGCTCATCAGGTGAGTGAACTCCACGGAGAGTTGGTCCAAATGATACCATATCTAATGAAGGATATTTCTCAAGGAACAATCCGCATTCCAATCCGGCATGGATGGCTTTTACTTTTGGTTCTACACCAAACAGACGAACATAAGCTTCTTCGGCTACTTTCAAAATTGGAGAAGCCGGATTTGGTTTCCATCCCGGGTAACCATCGCCCACAGAAACTTTGGCACCACCAAGTTCGAATGCAGCTTTTACTGCAGCAGATACATCTTTGCGAGATGAAAGAGTAGAACTACGTTGACTGGTTTCTACACGGATAATGTTATCTCCCGGCATTTTAATTGAAGCAAGATTGGATGATGTTTCAACAAATCCAGGAATTTCCTGACTCATCGCAAATACGCCATGGAATACTGCATAAAGTGATTTAATCAAACTAGCAGTTGTATCACGATCAATCGCTGTAGCAACCGGAGATTCAGACTGAAGTACCCATTTCATATTAGGTTCTGTCACAGCAAACTCAGCTTCTACTTCAGAAGCAAAGATATTCAGATCAACACGAATGGATTCTTTATGAGCCATAGGAAGTGCACAAACTGCATAAGCTTCACGAGGAATTGCATTGTGAAGGTTACCTCCTTTTATTTCGCAAAGATAAAGATCGTATTTTTCAGCAGCCAGAGACAAGAAACGAATCAGCTGTTTGTTGGCATTAGCTCTATTCTTATTAATATCATCACCGGAGTGACCACCTGTTAATCCTTTTACTTCAACTTTAAAATAAAAATAATCCTGTGGAGCATCTATTGACTGATAAGTATATTCAGCAACAGTATTTGCACCACCGGCACAACCAATGAATAATTCTCCTTCGTCTTCTGAATCCAGGTTAATAAGTATATCACCAGACATAAAACCTTTTTTCAAAGCATTGGCTCCGGTAAGTCCGGTTTCCTCATCAACTGTAAACAAGCACTCAATAGGTCCGTGTTCTATATCATTAGCAGCAAGAACAGCCAATTCTGTTGCTACCCCAATTCCATTATCAGCACCAAGAGTTGTACCTTTAGCTTTTAACCATTCTCCATCAACTTCTGTTTGAATAGGATCTGTAAGGAAATCATGTTCCACATTACTATTCTTTTCACATACCATATCAATATGAGACTGAAGAACTACTGTCTGTAGATTCTCTTTCCCTTTAGTAGCCGGTTTCTTTATTAAAATATTACCCGCTTCATCTACTTTCGTTTCTAGTTGGTGCTTTTCACCAAACTCTTTTAAATACTCTATAATTTGTTCTTCCTTTTTTGAAGGACGTGGCACCTGACAAATCTCATTGAAATAATGAAATACCTGTGCCGGTTTTAATTCTATTATACTCATATATTTTTATCTATTTATACTTAGCATTTTTTTATTAAATTACTAAATATGGTTAAATTGATTACTTTCCATATAGTACACCCATACTTTTTATTAGAAAAGAGAACGTATAATCCTTTCAAAAGTCTATATTTGCAGCACAAAAGTAATAGAAATGCTTTACACTATTCCTTTAGTACTGTTAATTGTTACTATATGAACAGCATTATTATGCATAAAACTATTATTTTTATAAATAGCTGAACTTCATAAAAGCTATTTATAACAGCTATGAAAACAATAAAATAAAGAATATAACTATTTAGAAACTATATCAAACAAATTATGAAGAGAATTAACTACCTTGCAAAAGGGATCCTAGCTGCGCTTGTGGTTGTTATGTTTGCACAATGTAGCGGAAAAAAAACAGATGCTGATGAATCTGTAACAGCTATGGGTGTTGCACCAAGCGGCCTTAAAATTGCTTACGTTGAAATCGACACACTGCTCACAAAATACACCTTCTGGAATGATCTGAATGAGATGATGATGAAGAAAGAAGAGAATATCCGTGCTACACTTAATCAAAAAGCTCGCGAACTTGATGCAGAAGGAAAAGAATTCCAACGTAAAGTACAAAACAATGCTTTTGTAAGCCGTGAAAGAGCTGAACAGGAAAATGCACGTTTAGTAAAAAAGCAACAGGATTTGCAGGAATTGCAATCCAGACTTACAAACGAATTACAAGCAGAGAACCAAAAGAACAGTCTTCAATTACGTGATTCTATTAATTCTTTCTTGAAAATTTATAATAAGAAGCATAAATACAGCATGATTTTCAGTAACACTGGATTTGACAATTTACTTTATGCTGATAAGGCTTACAATATCACTAATGATATTATCGAAGGACTTAACGAAAGATACGCTCCTTCTCAAAAGAAGAAATAGAAATCTTCTAAATATAAAACTAAAAGAGATACTGCTCAGACCAATTAAGCAGTATCTCTTTTTTTATGAATATACGTCTGGTGTTTTATAATATAAATCAAAACAGCATCAGCCTTCATTGAATAAATAGTGGCAGATGGGAAATAAGGGTGGAAGATAAATTGCTGATATTTTTTATCTTCTATGTTGTAATCCAAATAACAAGAGTATTATTAATATTAATTATACTTTTTATTAGCTTTGTAATCAGGTAGTTGAAGAGGAAACAAGC
>NZ_FQTV01000034.1 GCF_900128905.1 Bacteroides luti | reverse complement strand
ATCTTCTATGTTGTAATCCAAATAACAAGAGTATTATTAATATTAATTATACTTTTTATTAGCTTTGTAATCAGGTAGTTGAAGAGGAAACAAGCTCTGCTGAGGAGCAACTTGTCAGCAATAAACTTCCTGCGTTACACTGTAACATTCTTTTTTTGGAGGGGAGGCTTGTTTGGTTTCCCCTTTCATGTTACAGATATCGCTATATGGCTAAGAAAACCTCTATTGATTGTTTCCTTACTTTCTATTTATTAATACTCCTATATAAACAACCTTCTATCAGTAGTTTAAACTGATATTGTTATCAGTTCTCTACATTTTCCTTTTTCAGTTTAATAGGAAGAGGCCGCAAACTCCCAAAGCAGGCTAAGCTGCAAGATAAACAAAGCGATCACTCTTATTCTGAAAGATATTTATATAGGTATTATTATTAAACCACTCCACATTCATATTTTTGTCTCTTTTTTAAAACATAATACATTCTGTTTAATAGTTTTCTTGCGATTCGTATTATAGCTTTATTGGGCTCCATCCTTTTACAGAGTTGTGAGAAACACATTGTCAGTGCCGGGTCTATTCTTACTGCAATCCAAGAACTTTCAATCAGGCATCTTCTTAAAATCGTTTTCTTTCTAAATGTCATTTCTCCATAATTCTCAGCCTCTCCACTTGAATGACAGGTGGGTATCATTCCTACAAAACCGGCTAACTTATCTGTATTTGCAAATCGTTCAATATCTTCTATCTCCGACAAAAAAGTAAGCCCTGTAACCAAACCAATTCCCGGAATGCTTCTTATTAGCTCTATTTCCTTTACATATTTCTCAGAAACAGCAAGACTATGGATTTTTCTATTGATTTCCAATAAAAGAACTCTTTGTTGCTCTACTTCCCTGATGAGTAATGACAAGGCATCGTTTCCATTGGCTGTATTAAGTGATACCTCCTCTTTTAACCATTTAAGAAAACGTCGGGACCAATGACTGGTTGATCTCAGAAATTCTGGAGGGTAAGATATTCCATAAAAATAAAGCAAAGCTTTTATGCGCTGTTTAAATCTAGTCATATCTTTCACCATTACGTCTCGAGTGCGTATCAATGTGCGGTTTTCCAATGTCTCAATGAATGGGACATGTATGCCAATGAGTTCATTAGCTCTTAAAGAACGGGCAATTTTCATACTATCACGGGAATCGTTTTTAAGTACATGTTCTTTCTGGCTAGTTGGTATATCGGCTGGATTAACCACAATGTTATTTATATTTAGCTTCTTAAGTTCGAAATGGATATTAAACCCGCAGAATCCGGCTTCATAGGCTGAATAATAAGTTCCACCAGGAAAATTAGTATTCAGGTAGTCCCTTAAAATTGAAGGCACAGGAGGTTGATTGAACGTTTTATGATGCAGGTATTCTGTGTAAATTGTCACATTCCAACTTTTCAAATGAACATCAATTCCAACATAAATATTTTCTCCTTCAAAATTTAGTTTGTTACTTTGTGTACGCATAAGCTTTGAGTATTTAATTGTTTAAGACTGATACCTCAAATATATTAATGCTCTTGGCTTATGCTTTGTTTTTCTGCATATTAATTACAAACATAGGGACTCCCAC
>NZ_FQTV01000030.1 GCF_900128905.1 Bacteroides luti | reverse complement strand
GTAAATGATATGAAATTCTTTCTTTACAGAGTGGCTAAAATTTACGCATAAACTGATGAAACTTTTAACATTCCCACAAAATTATTGACTGATCCAATTAATGCTGGACATAAAAACAAAAACGTCGATAATCAATTGATTATCGACGTTTTCTTATATAAAGCCACACCAGTGATGTGATGAAACTCCGTATGACATGATTTGAGTGCCCGCCCTCTTTGTAATCCACCGGCATAAATGCTACCCGAAGGTTGTGGCCCGCCATTGAGAATCGAAGCCTGTCTCGGTTTTCAGATTAATTTGATGAGTTTCCCAGTCAAACTAATGTGGCTAAAACTGTCTTCTTTTCTACTACAAATATAAGCTTTTTCTATCTATGTAACAAATAAAAATGAATAATTGTTTTAATAAAAAAACAATTAGTTTGCAGGCAGAAAAAATAAAAGCGCTAATACCCAGCATAACTGGATATTAGCGCTTAGCAAATCTCTTAAATTTATTAAGCAGCTTTTGCTTTAGCAACCACAGCCTTGAAAGCTTCTGGATGATTAACAGCTAAGTCTGCTAATACCTTACGATTTATTTCGATACCAGCTTTATGTAAGCCGCCCATTAGCTTAGAATAAGACATTCCTTCTAAACGAGCTGCAGCATTAATACGCTGAATCCAAAGAGCACGGAAGTTTCTTTTCTTGTTTCTACGGTCACGGAATGCGTAAGTCAAACCTTTTTCCCAGGTGTTCTTAGCAACGGTCCAAACATTTTTTCTTGCACCAAAATAACCTTTGGTAAGGTTCAAAATTTTCTTTCTTCTTGCTTTTGAAGCAACATGATTTACTGATCTTGGCATAGTTTTAATCTTTTTGAATGTTAGCGTCGCAACTTCACGTAGCGAACTTAAAGCTAATGCATTCGGTTAATACTTAATAATTCGATTGTACGCTTTTGATTACTTCATTGCTAAAAGAGACTTAACCTGACCTACATTAGTTGCATCAACTGTTGTAGAGTAACACAAGTTTCTTTTTCTCTTTTTGCTCTTTTTAGTCAAAATGTGACTGTGAAAAGCGTGCTTTCTTTTGATTTTACCTGTTCCGGTAAGGGTAAACCTTTTTTTAGAACCGGAGTTAGTCTTCATCTTTGGCATCTTGATTATTTTTTAATTATTAATATATGGTAACGCACTATACCCGCGCGTTATACATTTCTTATTTTTTCAAACAATTATTCCGCTTCATTATTTGTTTCCTCAGGTTTTTCAACCTTAACTTTAACAACCTTCACTTCTTTTGGTGCAACAGGTTTCTTAACTTCTTTCTTTTTAGGAGATAAGAAAATTGTCATCTTCTTACCTTCAAGTATAGGAAGTTGTTCTACTTTTGCAAAATCTTCAAGATCGTTTGCGAAACGAAGTAACAAGACTTCGCCTTGTTCTTTGAATAGAATAGAACGTCCTTTAAAGAATACATAAGCTTTTACTTTATCACCATCTTCAAGGAATCCTTTTGCATGTTTCAACTTAAAGTTATAGTCATGATCATCAGTCTGAGGCCCGAAACGTATTTCTTTCACATTAACCTTTACCTGCTTAGCTTTTTGTTCCTTTTGACGTTTCTTCAACTGATAAAGGAACTTTGAATAATCAATAATTCTACAAACAGGAGGAACTGCGTTTGGAGAAATTTCTACTAGATCCATTTCTCTATCCTCTGCCATCTTTAAAGCCTGGAATAAAGGATAAACCTTTGGTTCGATATTATCATCTCCAACTAAGCGTACTTCCTTGGCACGAATCTGCTCATTTATTCGGTGTTGCTCTTTTAAAACCTCTTTCTTCATTCAATAACTATTAGTTCCTTTTCGTTTTTTCTTTTATATTCAGTTAGCGGGTGCAAAGTTACCACTTATTTATCATATTTTGAACTTCTTGAGTCAAAATATTTGCAAATTCTTCAAATTTCATAGTTCCTTTATCGCCTTCTCCTTGTTTGCGAACTGCAACTTCACCATTTTCTGCTTCTTTTTCGCCAACAACTAACATATAAGGAATACGTTTCATTTCATTATCGCGGATTTTACGACCAATTTTTTCGTTTCTATCATCTACAATAGCACGAATATCATTCATATCAAGGTATTGTTTTACCTTCTCTGCATAGTCATTAAATTTCTCACTGATAGGAAGAATTGCTACCTGATCTGGAGTTAGCCATAATGGGAATTTACCACCAGTATGTTCTATTAGTACAGCAACAAAGCGTTCCATAGAACCAAAAGGTGCACGGTGTATCATTACAGGACGATGTTTCTGGTTATCAGCTCCTGTATATTCAAGATTAAATCTCTCTGGCAAGTTATAATCAACCTGAATAGTTCCAAGTTGCCATTTACGACCAATAGCATCACGAACCATAAAATCAAGCTTAGGACCATAGAAAGCAGCTTCACCAAGTTCCACTTTTGCTTTCAAGCCTTTCTCTTCACAAGCTTCAATAATTGCTTTTTCTGAACGTTCCCAGTTATCATCGCTTCCAATATATTTTTCACGATTATTTGGATCGCGAAGTGAAATCTGTGCTTCAAAATTCTCAAAGTTCAAAGACTTAAATATGATGAAGATAATATCCATAACTTTTAAGAACTCATCCTTCACCTGATCTGGTCTACAGAAAATATGAGCATCATCTTGCGTAAAGCTACGTACACGTGTTAATCCGTGAAGTTCCCCACTCTGTTCATAACGATATACTGTACCAAACTCTGCAAATCTCAATGGAAGATCTTTATATGAACGAGGCTGCCATTTATATATTTCACAGTGGTGAGGGCAGTTCATTGGTTTCAATAAGTATTCTTCTCCCTCTTCTGGTGTATTAATTGGTTGGAATGAATCTTTTCCATATTTAGCATAGTGGCCAGAAGTAACATAAAGTTGCTTGTTACCAATATGAGGAGTCATTACCTGCTGATATCCAAAACGGCGTTGAATCTTCTTAAGGAAATCTTCAAGGCGAAGACGAAGTGCTGTTCCTTTTGGTAACCACATTGGAAGTCCTTTTCCTACCATTTCAGAGAACATGAACAATTCCATTTCCTTACCAATCTTACGGTGGTCACGTTTCTTTGCTTCTTCTAGTATAACTAAATATTCATCAAGCAATTTCTTTTTTGGGAAAGTGATACCATAGATACGAGTAAGCATTTTCTGATCTTCTCTTCCTCTCCAGTAAGCACCTGCTACAGATGTTAGCTTGATAGCTTTAATCTTTTCAGTATTCATTAAGTGAGGACCACGACAAAGATCTGTAAAAGCACCCTGAGTATATGTAGTGATGGTTCCATCTTCTAGTTCTGAGATTAACTCGCACTTGTAAGTTTCACCTCTTTCACCGAACATTTTCAAAGCATCAGCTTTATTAATTTCTTTTCTTACAACAGCTTCTTTTTTTGCGGCCAATTCTGCCATCTTTGCTTCAATAGCAGCTAGATCACTTTCTTTGATAACTGCTTCTCCTGGATCTACGTCATAATAGAAACCGTTTTCAATTGCAGGACCAATTCCGAACTGTATGCCTGGATATAATTCCTGTAAGGCTTCAGCCAGCAAGTGTGCACTAGTGTGCCAAAATGCATGCTTTCCTTCTGCATCATCCCACTTATATAGAACAACCGATGCGTCTGAATTTATAGGACGAGCTAAATCATATGTTTCACCGTTTACACCACAAGCTACAACATCCTGTGCCAATCGGCTACTAATACTTTCTGCAATCTGCAGACCATTGACTCCTTCATTATATTCACGAACAGAGCCATCTGGAAATGTAATCTTTATCATAATGGTTTAATTATTTTTCATTTAGGCTTACAAAAGTAGCTATTTCTTTTTAATTACACTTATTTTCAAATAAAAATGTTAGTGTTTTTGTTCTGTAAAGCGCTTAATGACATTATAGGCAGATACAATACCTAATTCACCAGCTTTACTTAGGTCTGAAATACCTTTTTTATTATTTCCGGAGAAGATTAATGTTAATCCTCTATTAAAATATGCTTCTGCAAAATTTGGATCAAGCGAAATGGCTTTATCATAATCGGCTATTGCAGAACGATAATCTTTCAGCATACAAAGTACATTTCCACGATTATAATATGCATAGACGAAATCGGGTGCTAGCTGAATAACTTTATCCAAATCTGATTTAACTATATTATATTCCGGAGTCCGCACATCAACTTTCTTCAACCCAGTTTGTACTTCTGCTGTCTCAGAATTCTGATCTTCTGATTTTTCAAATTCTAACTGTTTCCAACGTATCAATGAACGGTTAAAATATGCCGGAAAGAATGAATTATCGCAAATAGTAGCCTGAGTTAAATCTTCAATAGCATTTGTAAAATCCTGAACCAAATAAAAATCAATTGAACGAGCAAAACGTTTTGCTGCATTTTTAGGATGTTTCACAATATCCGTTGTCCGCTCATCAATAGAAGCAAAATGAGTTTTAATTTGTTTCTCGGTAAGAGGAGTCTCCATATTGGTAATCAAAAGTCGTTTAGGGACAGCTCCTGAATTACTTAAGTCATCAATAAACTTGTTATATTTTAAATTTCGTGTTATCTCACTTACCTTTTCATAGTAAGTCAAAGCAAACATTGGTTCCAGCTTTATTTCAACATTCTTATCCTGAACCTTACCACGATACTCGCTCTTATATTTCTGTTCAGTTTCAGAATCATCAGCAACAACGATCTTTCCGTAATTTTCCATGTCTTTATCGGATTTCTTACGTGTTTTATCAGATTTCGCCGCTTTCTTTCCTTTATCAAGACCATATCTTTTATCAAGTTGGGCTTTCATAACTTTGAACTCATCCAAATCCGCTCCTTTATAGTCACCTATTTTTCTTTTGGCTTCAGCCCGATTATAATAACCGGCTAAGAAATTAGGATATTCTTTAATAACAGCTGAATAATCTCTGATAGCTCCACGATAATCTCCTGTCTGAGCACGAAGAATACCTCGGTTAAAGATAGCCATCATATTATCGGGTTCCATCTTTATCACAAAATCAAAATCTTCTATTGCTCTGTTATCATCTCCTACCCGAGCTCGCAAGAGTCCGCGATTATAGTGTCCTATAAAATTATTTGGATCTATATCTAATGCTATATCATAATCTTCCATCGCCCCTTGTAGCTTATTCTGATGGAATCGAGCTAATGCCCTATTTATATAATTTCCGGAATTTTTAGTATTTAAATATGTTGCCTGATCATAATCAGCTTCTGCATCTTTATATTTTCCTTGCTGAAGCTTTATTGCTGCACGCGATGACCAAACATCAGCATCATATTTATCAATAGACAAAGCCAAGTCATAATCACTCATTGCTTTAATTGTATCTTTTTGCTTTAAAGATACTTCGGCACGCATTAAATAAGCTTTAGTATACTGAGGAGAAAGAGCTATTAACTTTGACAGATCAGCTTCTGCTCCTTTAAAATCGTCTTTAGATATTTTGCAAAGAGCAAGATTATGCCAAAGACCTACGTTCTCGGGATCATAGCTCAAAGCTTTGGTATAATCCTCTATTGCACCATCATATTTTTGCTGCTTTATACGGGATAAACCTCTGATTTGATATGCATTAACCACAAACGGATTTCGTTCTATAGCAGATGAGCAATCAGATTCCGCTCCTTGAAAATCATCCAGATTTATTTTTGCAAGAGCACGAAAAAAGTACGGCTCATACAAATATGGTTTTGCACTTACTACCTGATTAAAGTATTGAATAGAAAGAACATAGTCTTCAAAATATAATGCATTGCGGCCAATTGCCATTACACGTTCCGTGTTTATTTGGGCAGAAACTACAGCAGGAAATAATAGTAGGTATATTAAAATTCTCTTTATCATTTATTTTTCATCTAAGGGCGAAACAAAATTAATGATTTCGATTGAAGTAACAACGTTTAGCATTTTTTTTTCAAGCTAGAAAGGCTTTTTTCACTTATTAAAACAGAAAATAATTATAACATTCATGATTTAAAAGTAATAAAGGACTTTTTATCAATCTAAAAAACGATTTAAAAGATAAAAAGACGCATCTTTATAAATTAAAAGATGCGTCTTTTTAAGAATATTATTTTAAAGTTAAAATAGCTATTTGATAGTTTTAACCTTATATGAACATCTGGCTTTACCATTAATCATAGCATTCAATTTACCTTTAATCATTTGTTTACGCAAAGGAGATAAATTATCAATAAATAAGCCCCCTTCCAAATGTTCAAATTCATGCTGCATTACGCGTGCCAGATAGCCTTCTACATATTCATCATGTTCCACAAAGTTCTCATCCATATATTTCACATGAATTTTATTTGCTCTATTCACAGTCTCATGAATTCCAGGCAAACTGAGACATCCTTCTTCCATAGACACCATTTCGCCTTCAGTCTCAAGAATATGGGCATTAATATAAGCCTTATTAAAATCTTTATATTCAGGATATTCATCAGAAAGGACATCAAGACTGATCACCACAACACGGATAGAGAGTCCAATCTGCGGAGCAGCAAGACCAACACCATCAGCCCTATGCATTGTATCAAACATATTTCCTATCAGTTCTTTTAAGTTCGGATAATCAGGAGTTATATCCTCTGCAACTTTTCTTAAAACTGGTTGGCCATATACGTAAATAGGTAAAATCATTATTATTCTGTATTATATTAACAAATTGTTTCTCTAGTGTTATCTTCTACTTTCAAGATACGACTGCAAAATAATCGTTGCACTCACTTCGTCAACAAGCTCTTTACTTTGTCTATCTTTCTTTTTCAATCCAGCTTCAAGCATTGTACGATGTGCCAAAACTGAAGTAAAACGTTCATCAACAAATTCTATAGGTATATTAGGAAGAATTTTCTTTAAACGTTGAACAAACGGTTTAATATAATTCATACTTTCAGAAAAATCATTATTAAGCTGCTTTGGAAGTCCTATCAATATTAAATCAACCGGTTCTTTAGCTGTATATTGTACTAAAAAATCGGGCAACGTATGGCTAGGCACTGTTGTCATACCATTTGCAATAATTTGCAAAATGTCAGTTACAGCGATACCTGTTCGCTTTCTTCCATAATCAAGTGCTAATATTCTTCCCATAATTTTATAAATGCAAAAATACAACAAATTATTTATATAAGCATCTGCTGAACAAAAAAGTACAATATTATGTCCAAAACTTAATTAAAATTACGGTTTAGTTATATGGCATCACACATTCTTTCACCGGCTTCACTATTTTATCATTATCGATTCCAAAGTAGAATTGCGGCTAGGTAGGCTGATTATATCGTGCATCTGCGTATCCCCACTTAATAAAGAAATCATATCTTCAGGAAAGGAAGGAAAAAGGTCTGATATTTCATAAGAGGTAAGATAAATCCGAAGTTTATTATTCTCTTTTAGTCTCCAGACTACATCTTAACGCAAGTCATCGAGAAAATCTGCAGCTAAACATAAATTAGCTTTAGATCTCTTGTTCGATAGATAACAAATAAGGTGTGTAGTAAGAGAATTCAAGTAATATTGTAGCACACAAACAACAAGCAGGAGTATTGTGTCGTAAAGATTGCTAAGACTCAGTTATTCAAGGCTATTTGAAAGACTACCATTATCAAGAGAGATGAGATACATCGATAATACGTAATTAAAGATAATCAGACTATCATTATCAAAGGTGGTGAAATCGATGACAGAGACGCATATACAAAAAAAAGAATCCCATTCATTCCTCAATGAACAGGACTCTTTGATAAAACGGCAGCTACCTACTCTCCCACTGTTACGCAGTACCATCGGCGTGATCAGGCTTAACTTCTCTGTTCGGAATGGGAAGAGGTGGAACCCTGATGCTATAGCTACCTTAATATTTTTAATTTCTT
>NZ_FQTV01000031.1:1907-5116 GCF_900128905.1 Bacteroides luti | reverse complement strand
ATATTAAGATAAACACAATGTAAAAGCAATAAAACAAGCTCTTTTAATTTGATTTATAAGAGCCAAACTATCTAGCCAACCATATATGGAAAGAAGAAAGTGTACGGGCAATTAGTACTGCTCGGCTTTGACATTACTGTCTTTACACCTGCAGCCTATCAACGTTGTCGTCTTCAACGACCCTAAGAAATCTAATCTTGTGGCTGGCTTCGTACTTAGATGCTTTCAGCACTTATCCAATCCCGACTTAGATACCCGGCAATGCACCTGGCGGCACAACCGGTAAACCAGCGGTCAGTCCAACACGGTCCTCTCGTACTAGTGTCAGAGCCACGCAAATTTCATACGCCCACGATAGATAGAGACCGAACTGTCTCACGACGTTCTGAACCCAGCTCGCGTGCCACTTTAATGGGCGAACAGCCCAACCCTTGGGACCTTCTCCAGCCCCAGGATGTGACGAGCCGACATCGAGGTGCCAAACCGCTCCGTCGATATGAGCTCTTGGGAGCGATCAGCCTGTTATCCCCGGAGTACCTTTTATCCTTTGAGCGATGTCCCTTCCATACGGAAACACCGGATCACTATGCTCTAGTTTCCTACCTGATCGACTTGTCGGTCTCCCAGTCAAGCACCCTTATGCCATTACACTCTGCGGACGGTTACCAATCGTCCTGAGGGTACCTTTAGAAGCCTCCGTTACACTTTTGGAGGCGACCACCCCAGTCAAACTACCCACCAAACAGTGTCCTCACATACGCGAGTTAGAACTCAAATAATCAAAGGGCCGTATTTCAACAGCGGCTCCACAAATACTGGCGTACCTGCTTCAAAGCCTCCGGCCTATCCTACACATCAATTACCCAAATTCAATGTTAAGCTATAGTAAAGGTTCACGGGGTCTTTTCGTCCCATCGCGGGTAATCGGCATCTTCACCGATACTACAATTTCACTGAGCTCACGGTTGAGACAGTGTCCAGATCATTACACCATTCGTGCAGGTCGGAACTTACCCGACAAGGAATTTCGCTACCTTAGGACCGTTATAGTTACGGCCGCCGTTTACTGGGGCTTCAATTCAATGCTTCTCTTGCGATGACATCTCCTCTTAACCTTCCAGCACCGGGCAGGTGTCAGGCTATATACTTGATCTTTCAATTTTGCATAGCCCTGTGTTTTTGTTAAACAGTTGCCTGGACCTATTCTCTGCGCCCCCATCACTGAGGGACCCTTTATTCCGAAGTTACAGGGTCAATTTGCCTAGTTCCTTAACCGTGATTCACTCAAGCGCCTTAGTATATTCAACCCGACTACGTGTGTCCGTTTACGGTACGGGTACCTTAAAGATTAAGTTTAGCGGATTTTCTTGGGAGTATGCTTACATACACTATCCAATCACCACAAGGGCTCTCGGTACTATCAGGTTCGACTAATCTTCCGGATTTGCCTGGAAAACTAATATCTACACCCTTCAACCGGCTATTCCGTCAGCCGGCGGTATTATCACTGCTCCGTCTCCACATCACTCTTTAAGGTAGTAAGGGAATATTAACCCTTTCTGCCATCGGCCTCGCCGTTCGGCTGAGCCTTAGGACCCGACTAACCCTGATCCGATTAGCGTTGATCAGGAAACCTTAGTCTTTCGGCGAGGGGGTTTCTCACCCCCTTTATCGTTACTTATACCTACATTTGCTTTTCCACACGCTCCAGCAGAGCTCACGCTCCACATTCAACGCTGAGTGGAATGCTCCCCTACCAACCATTACTGGTTCCATAGCTTCGGTAAATTGCTTATGCCCGATTATTATCCACGCCAAACTCCTCGACTAGTGAGCTGTTACGCACTCTTTAAATGAATGGCTGCTTCCAAGCCAACATCCTAGCTGTCTTAGCAATCTGACTTCGTTAGTTCAACTTAGCAATTATTTCGGGACCTTAGCTGATGGTCTGGATTCTTCTCCTCTCGGGCACGGACCTTAGCACCCATGCCCTCACTCCTGATATCAAACTAATGCGCATTCGGAGTTTATCAAGACTTGATAGGCGGTGAAGCCCTCGCATCTTATCAGTCGCTCTACCTCACATTAGTAATTATCAAGGCTGCACCTAAATGCATTTCGGGGAGTACGAGCTATCTCCAAGTTTGATTAGCCTTTCACCCCCACCCACAGTTCATCCGGAAGCTTTTCAACGCTTATCGGTTCGGTCCTCCAGTTAGTGTTACCTAACCTTCAACCTGACCATGGGTAGATCACTTGGTTTCGCGTCTACTACCACTGACTAAATCGCCCTATTCAGACTCGCTTTCGCTTCGGCTGCAAAACTTAATTTCTTAACCTTGCCAGTGACAGTAACTCGTAGGTTCATTATGCAAAAGGCACGCCGTCACAGCACGAAGCTGCTCCGACCGCTTGTAAGCGCATGGTTTCAGGGACTATTTCACTCTTCTATTCGAAGTTCTTTTCACCTTTCCTTCACAGTACTGGTTCACTATCGGTCTCTCGGGAGTATTTAGCCTTACCGGATGGTCCCGGCAGATTCATGCAGAATTCCTCGTGCTCCGCACTACTCAGGATACCAAGAAGGTATATATTGGATTCATGTACGCAACTATCATGCTCTATGGTGACACTTTCCAGAGTCTTCCATTCTCCAATATAAGTCCTATGTTATGGTCCTACAACCCCAGTCATGCCGTAACATGAATGGTTTGGGCTAATCCGCGTTCGCTCGCCACTACTTACGGAATCATTCAATTATTTTCTTCTCCTACAGGTACTAAGATGTTTCAGTTCCCTGCGTTCGCCTCCATCTAAGATGGATAATATCCCTTCAGGATATTGGGTTGTCCCATTCGGAAATCTTCGGATCAAAGGTCATTTGCACCTACCCGAAGCTTATCGCAGCTTATCACGTCCTTCATCGCCTCCGAGAGCCAAGGCATCCGCCATGCGCCCTTGCTTACTTTCTTCAAACACTGTAAACTATTCGTAATTATACGTTTTCGTTTACCATATGGTTCGATATATACTTTAGCTCTTTTTATCTCTAAAAATTACTTACTTTATTGCTTTTGTACATCATGTCAAAGATCGTTTCAAGCGTTAGCTTGATCGTGGAGAATAACGGATTCGAACCGTTGACCCCCTGCGTGCAAGGCAGGTGCTCTAGCCAGCTGAGCTAATCCCCCGAAATTATAAGAAGCGAT
>NZ_FQTV01000031.1:0-1782 GCF_900128905.1 Bacteroides luti | reverse complement strand
TTTTTTCGCGTAGTCCCAGGCAGAGTTGAACTGCCGACCTCTACATTATCAGTGTAGCGCTCTAACCAACTGAGCTATAGGACTGTCGTTCAAAACCTCTTACCTTTCGGCTCGGCTTCTTTCTAATCTCTTATTTCATATATAGAATAAACAAAAACCAGTAGTACAATAAAAAGCGAACCAGATAAATGGAATCACTCCAGAAAGGAGGTGTTCCAGCCGCACCTTCCGGTACGGCTACCTTGTTACGACTTAGCCCCAGTCACCAGTTTTACCCTAGGACGCTCCTTGCGGTTACGTACTTCAGGTACCCCCGGCTCCCATGGCTTGACGGGCGGTGTGTACAAGGCCCGGGAACGTATTCACCGCGCCGTGGCTGATGCGCGATTACTAGCGAATCCAGCTTCATGGAGTCGGGTTGCAGACTCCAATCCGAACTGAGAGAGGCTTTTGGGATTAGCATCCTGTTGCCAGGTAGCGACCTTCTGTACCCCCCATTGTAACACGTGTGTAGCCCCAGACGTAAGGGCCGTGCTGATTTGACGTCATCCCCACCTTCCTCGCATCTTACGACGGCAGTCTCGATAGAGTCCTCAGCTTAACCTGTTAGTAACTATCAATAAGGGTTGCGCTCGTTATGGCACTTAAGCCGACACCTCACGGCACGAGCTGACGACAACCATGCAGCACCTTCACAGATGCCCGAAGGCTATAATATTTCTACTATATTCATCTGCAATTTAAGCCTGGGTAAGGTTCCTCGCGTATCATCGAATTAAACCACATGTTCCTCCGCTTGTGCGGGCCCCCGTCAATTCCTTTGAGTTTCACCGTTGCCGGCGTACTCCCCAGGTGGAATACTTAATGCTTTCGCTTGGCCGCTTGCGGTATATCGCAAACAGCGAGTATTCATCGTTTACTGTGTGGACTACCAGGGTATCTAATCCTGTTTGATACCCACACTTTCGTGCCTCAGCGTCAGTTGTACCCCGGTAAGCTGCCTTCGCAATTGGAGTTCTTCGTGATATCTAAGCATTTCACCGCTACACCACGAATTCCGCCTACCTTATGTACACTCAAGAATAACAGTATCAACTGCAATTTTACGGTTGAGCCGCAAACTTTCACAACTGACTTATTATTCCGCCTACGCACCCTTTAAACCCAATAAATCCGGATAACGCTCGGATCCTCCGTATTACCGCGGCTGCTGGCACGGAGTTAGCCGATCCTTATTCATAGTATACATACAAAAACCCACACGTGGGTCACTTTATTCTACTATAAAAGAAGTTTACAATCCATAGGACCTTCATCCTTCACGCTACTTGGCTGGTTCAGGCTCTCGCCCATTGACCAATATTCCTCACTGCTGCCTCCCGTAGGAGTTTGGTCCGTGTCTCAGTACCAATGTGGGGGACCTTCCTCTCAGAACCCCTATCCATCGAAGACTTGGTGAGCCGTTACCTCACCAACTATCTAATGGAACGCATCCCCATCCATAACCAATAAATCTTTAACTTTCTCAAGATGCCTTGAAAAAGTACCATCCGGTATTAATCTTTCTTTCGAAAGGCTATCCCAGAGTTATGGGAAGGTTGGATACGTGTTACTCACCCGTGCGCCGGTCGTCAGCGGTATTGCTACCCTGCTACCCCTCGACTTGCATGTGTTAAGCCTGTAGCTAGCGTTCATCCTGAGCCAGGATCAAACTCTTCATTGTAAAAGTTTCATTTAAATTCTGATCAGGATTCCGTTTATCTTAATTGACGGTTCGCATTT
>NZ_FQTV01000032.1 GCF_900128905.1 Bacteroides luti | reverse complement strand
TGTCGAGTAGGCCTGAGCATTCCAGCTCAAGCCTCTCACAGAACCGTGCGTGACAGTCTCCCGTCACACGGCTCTTCTTATTCAAACTATATGAGATTTTCGTATATTAAAAGGAGGCTTTACGCCCCACTGCCAATGGTAAAATAGATTTCTCTCCCTTTCGGAGATATTACCCAACCAGTCATAAGCGCGGGATAGTTTCCTACGATAACGCTTATATTTGGCCATTACCCATCGGGCTAAGTGCCCATTTACTTCTTCTAATAACCATTTAAGTCGGGTGGGATAAAATTTACCATAGTAGCTTATCCATCCACGAAGCACAGGATTTATATAGTCAGCCAACATCTCCAGTGTATGAAACGTATGCCTTTTAAGTTTCCAGCTACGAATCTTTTCACGGATACCACTGATTGACTTATTACTGATTGCAGGCAAATAACCTGTAAAGGGCACCCCTTTCTTATCTATCGCTTTTCGGGGACGAAAGGTATATCCAAGGAAATCAAACGAAATAACTTCATGTTTTTCTTTCCTACGGTTGTCTTTACAATATACAATCCTTGTTTTCTCTTCATTCAGCATCAACTTACATTGGGCAAATCTTTGTTGAATGGAGAGTTTCAGTGCTTCGGCCTGGGCTTTTGTAGAACAATGACAGATAGTATCATCCGCATAACGTTCAAAAGGTATGTGAGGATGATACTTGCTCATCCACATATCGAAGACGTAATGCAGAAATAAGTTGGCTAGAACAGGACCGATAGCTGAACCTTGCGGAACACCTTTGTCTCGTTCTATCCGACTACCATCTTTAAGTTCATAAGGTACTTTCAACCAGCGTTCAATGTAAAGCAATACCCACTGAGAATCCGTGTGTAATCTAACAGCTTTCATCAATAACTCATGGTCAATCGTATCAAAGAACTTGCTGATATCCATGTCTAACACCCAGTCATACTTCCAGCAGCGCTCACGAGCTTTGGCAATAGCATCGTGTGCGGAACGCTTTGGCCGATAGGCATACGAATTCTCATGAAAACAAAGCTCTATTTGCGGCTCAATAATCATAACAGCTGCCATTTGAGCGACTCTGTCTCCAACGGTTGGTATACCTAACGGACGCTTGTCTCCATTCGGCTTTGGTATTTCTACCAGTTTTACCGACGGAGGGAAGTAACAGCCCGAACTCATGCGGTTCCAGATCTTATAAAGATTGTCTTTGAGATTTTTCTCAAAAGCACTAATCGATACACCATCTATTCCCGCACTCCCATGGTTTGCTTTCACTCTCTGGAAAGCTTCCATAATTAAATACTTAGAAATCTCATAAGGTTTTGCATTTTGCATTTGAATCCTCCTAATTTAATAGTTGTACAATTGTAATTTGCCGAATAAGCTGTTCCCTTCGCTCCATTTCCATTACAGAAACTTCAATACTACTACGGAACAGTCCGCCCCTGCACTTAGTTATTGGTACGCTCATTCTTGCAGGGCTGCTGCTTGAATTTCTCCCTTGACATACTAAGGCAGGTTCCCGTGTTCCATGTAAAAGCCTCCATACAAGTCATGCTATCTAAACACCGGATGCCACCAGGACAATAAACAGGTTATTTCCTGATTTATCCCGAATCTGAGAGTAGGAATCGGTTCTGACATCTTCTAAAGAGTTTTCGATGCTTCATCAATAGTTCCCTTGCGGTCATCTCTTGTATAGGTACCTGCCGGCTTGTGCCGACTTTTAATGTATCGCTCACTACCTCGTCTCTTTAACAAAGCAGCATACACTGGTTTGCAACCAACTCCTGTAAGCCGGTCACGAGGGGCCTACCCTCATCTTGTACATAGTTGCAAATATTGCTTGCCAGCAATATTTTTCACGGCACACGTCGAGTAGGCCTGAGCATTCCAGCTCAAGCCTCTCACAGAACCGTGCGTGACAGTCTCCCGTCACACGGCTCTTCTTATTCAAACTATATGAGATTTTCGTATATTAAAAGGAGGCTTTACGCCCCACTGCCAATGGTAAAATAGATTTCTCTCCCTTTCGGAGATATTACCCAACCAGTCATAAGCGCGGGATAGTTTCCTACGATAACGCTTATATTTGGCCATTACCCATCGGGCTAAGTGCCCATTTACTTCTTCTAATAACCATTTAAGTCGGGTGGGATAAAATTTACCATAGTAGCTTATCCATCCACGAAGCACAGGATTTATATAGTCAGCCAACATCTCCAGTGTATGAAACGTATGCCTTTTAAGTTTCCAGCTACGAATCTTTTCACGGATACCACTGATTGACTTATTACTGATTGCAGGCAAATAACCTGTAAAGGGCACCCCTTTCTTATCTATCGCTTTTCGGGGACGAAAGGTATATCCAAGGAAATCAAACGAAATAACTTCATGTTTTTCTTTCCTACGGTTGTCTTTACAATATACAATCCTTGTTTTCTCTTCATTCAGCATCAACTTACATTGGGCAAATCTTTGTTGAATGGAGAGTTTCAGTGCTTCGGCCTGGGCTTTTGTAGAACAATGACAGATAGTATCATCCGCATAACGTTCAAAAGGTATGTGAGGATGATACTTGCTCATCCACATATCGAAGACGTAATGCAGAAATAAGTTGGCTAGAACAGGACCGATAGCTGAACCTTGCGGAACACCTTTGTCTCGTTCTATCCGACTACCATCTTTAAGTTCATAAGGTACTTTCAACCAGCGTTCAATGTAAAGCAATACCCACTGAGAATCCGTGTGTAATCTAACAGCTTTCATCAATAACTCATGGTCAATCGTATCAAAGAACTTGCTGATATCCATGTCTAACACCCAGTCATACTTCCAGCAGCGCTCACGAGCTTTGGCAATAGCATCGTGTGCGGAACGCTTTGGCCGATAGGCATACGAATTCTCATGAAAACAAAGCTCTATTTGCGGCTCAATAATCATAACAGCTGCCATTTGAGCGACTCTGTCTCCAACGGTTGGTATACCTAACGGACGCTTGTCTCCATTCGGCTTTGGTATTTCTACCAGTTTTACCGACGGAGGGAAGTAACAGCCCGAACTCATGCGGTTCCAGATCTTATAAAGATTGTCTTTGAGATTTTTCTCAAAAGCACTAATCGATACACCATCTATTCCCGCACTCCCATGGTTTGCTTTCACTCTCTGGAAAGCTTCCATAATTAAATACTTAGAAATCTCATAAGGTTTTGCATTTTGCATTTGAATCCTCCTAATTTAATAGTTGTACAATTGTAATTTGCCGAATAAGCTGTTCCCTTCGCTCCATTTCCATTACAGAAACTTCAATACTACTACGGAACAGTCCGCCCCTGCACTTAGTTATTGGTACGCTCATTCTTGCAGGGCTGCTGCTTGAATTTCTCCCTTGACATACTAAGGCAGGTTCCCGTGTTCCATGTAAAAGCCTCCATACAAGTCATGCTATCTAAACACCGGATGCCACCAGGACAATAAACAGGTTATTTCCTGATTTATCCCGAATCTGAGAGTAGGAATCGGTTCTGACATCTTCTAAAGAGTTTTCGATGCTTCATCAATAGTTCCCTTGCGGTCATCTCTTGTATAGGTACCTGCCGGCTTGTGCCGACTTTTAATGTATCGCTCACTACCTCGTCTCTTTAACAAAGCAGCATACACTGGTTTGCAACCAACTCCTGTAAGCCGGTCACGAGGGGCCTACCCTCATCTTGTACATAGTTGCAAATATTGCTTGCCAGCAATATTTTTCACGGCACACACCCTCACTCCCTCACT
>NZ_FQTV01000033.1 GCF_900128905.1 Bacteroides luti | reverse complement strand
GGTTCTTTTGCAATTTAGTTGAAAGGACGTATCGTTATAGTTCCTAAAGAACTCTGATAAAACAAAACTTCTTCAAGTTTTTTGTATAATATAATACATTAATAGTAATATATTAATCTATTTATAATTAGGATATTAAGTATATATTTTGTAATTTTAAGCTACCAAACAAAATACTACAAAACAATGCTTAAAGATCCTAATTGCAACAAAAATAATACAATAGACGCACATTGCCATCATATTTCAGCTATAAATGAAGCTAATAGCAGCCTTAATCTATCATCCTTTTATCTTCCATCAGATATGGTTGTTGAATCAGCCGTTATTGGCAATAATAAAATCGAGTTATATATAAAATCCGTATTGGATTATGGCATCTGTCCTTATTGTGGTCATATAAGCGAAAAGATTCATAGCCAGTATCAGCGAGTCATAACCGATCTTCCTGTTTTAGGTAAAAGGGTCGTCATTCATTTCAGACCAAGAAAATTCTTTTGTCAAAATGATTTCTGTTCTAAAAAAACATTTGCAGAACAACCAGGCAATGAGGTGTTCAGGTATAGAAGAAGGACGCGACGTTGTGAACAGGTAGTTACACATCATGGATTGATGAGTTCGTCCAATGATGCCAGCAGTCTTCTTAACGGAATGGGTATTCCACTTTGCAATACTACAGTACTTCGAGACATACACAGAATAAGAATTCCAGAAAACAAGGAAATAACCAATATCGGAATTGACGATTGGGCGTTCAGAAAAGGTATCAACTATGGAAGTATTATCGTAAATCTGGGAACCGGACACGTTATTGATCTATTGGGAGATAGAGAACGTGATAGTTTTAGTAAATGGCTAGAATGCCATCAACAGGTATCCCTTGTAAGCAGAGACAGATCTACCGAATATTCCACAGCTATAGCTTTATCAGGAAAACGTATTATAGAAGTGGCGGATAGGTTTCATCTGATAAAAAACATGTCGGACTGTGTAACAAAAACTATTAGTGAGAACTATTCGGACTATAGGAATGCAGTACGTTCTGGAAACGAAATCACCCCCGAAGAAAAGTGTATTCAACCTGATATTCAGGAGATTTGCAATGACAAACTGTCTGGAGATAAAAAACAGGAGGTCAACAATAATACAGATTCAAGAACCATTATGTTTAATGAAGTTAAGGAGCTTCAAGATAAAGGTTTCTCAATAGGTGCGATTGCTAAAAAATTGAAGATAGCCAGACAGACCGTCAGAAAATATAGAAACTACACATCTTTACCCCCAAGAAAAAGCAGCCCACGTAATGAATACTTTAAATTTGATTCATACGTAGAATCAGAATATTCAAATGGAAAAAGCCTGGTCAATATCTTTCATGAAATAAAGAACTTGGGATTTAAAGGCAGTAAAACTCCATTTCATGATCATTATAGATATTTGTCAAAAGGACGTAAAGGAAGACGTACTGACAGACCGAAATCAATAAAGAAAATAAAGCCACAAGATAATCGTGAACCACTGATACCTGTAAAAACAATCTCATCAATTGTAGATAAAGGAATCAGAATGAAAGAATTGGATGAAAAAGAAGATATACTGATACAGACATTGATATCTATTCCATGGTTTAAGGAAATTTACAATGCTGCTACATCATTTTATAAAATATTCAAAGAGCCCAATGGTGGACAATTAGCTGAATGGATAAATGAATATAGAGATACTGAACTTGCAAAATTAAAAACCTTTATCACAGGCATCATACTGGATATGAAAGCTGTTGAAAATGGAATAAAATACCCTTTTTCTAATGGAATTGTAGAAGGCTTTGTTAATAAATTGAAGACTATAAAACGAATGATGTATGGAAAGGCAAAGCTCATGCTACTGAAAAGAAAACTAGTTCTGGGAACTCTTCTTTTCAACTAAATTGCAAAAGAACCA
>NZ_FQTV01000035.1 GCF_900128905.1 Bacteroides luti | reverse complement strand
GGATCAGTCAATAATTTTGTGGGAATGTTAAAAGTTTCATCAGTTTATGCGTAAATTTTAGCCACTCTGTAAAGAAAGAATTTCATATCATTTACTCCTCTAAACGATGCTCTGAAAGCCTTTAGTTTAGCATTAAAAGATTCTGCAGCTGCGTTAGTACTTCGATTTTCAAAATAGTTTAATATTCTCTCCGAGTGATTCTCAAACATAGATATTATTGCTGAGAAGTTAGGATACCCTTGATTCTCTACTTCCTCATACCATTTGGCAAACTTTAAACGTGCCATATTTTTATCTTTTGTTTGCGAGAAAATACTCCCAATTCTTATACAATGATAGTACATGTGTTTTATATCTGGAAAATAGTTAAACAAAATTTCAGCTCTTTGTTTTTGTGATTCTCCCCATTTATTAGGTGTTTTAAATAGAAGAAACCGACTTCTGACAAGTAATTGCCTGAGTGTGTCACCATTTTCTAATTCTTTCGATTTATATTCTATACCTTTTCTTTTAGCTTCTTTGATCTTATTCTCTTCCTCTCTTATAACTTGCCATCTATAAGCTACGCGTAAGTCCTGTAATGCATCGAATACCTGTTTCTGAACATGGAATCTGTCAACAACCTGGGTTGCTTTAGGAAAACATGATCGGATAATCTTCTGCATGCTTGGAGACATATCCAATGTTACTTCACGTACTTTGCATCTTTCTTTTATAGGTATCTTTTTAATTATCTCTGTAACCGTATCAGCTTTAGTACCTTTTACAATAGCAATAATACTGCCCTTCTTTCCGTGAGCATCTCTGTTTAATAGAAGGGTATAGAGTTCACCACATGAGAAGGAGGTTTCATCAATACATAGATTAGGACCTATATTTTTGGAATAAAGAAGATAATCCTCTGCATGAGATAGTTGATTCCATGAATGAAAATCACTTAATGCATCTTTATAGTATCGTTGTAGCTGCTTGCCATCAAGTTTATTGAAGGAAGCTACAGATTGTGCACTGACAGCATTATTGTCTAAGTAACTCTTTTAAAAAAGAACCGAACTCTGCAGTAATGCGAGTTCCGTGAGCAACGATTCTCCAATCTCGAGAATAAACCTTTCCAGTATCAATATCTTTCCATCTGCGTCTTTTTATACGAAGATAAACAGCTTTGCCTCTGATGGGAAAATCTTGAACTTCTACCTCAGGATGAAAGCCATGAGAATGAAGATTTAAGGTAGAGATTTCATCAGGAACAATATTCTTTTCTTCTAAACACAAGATAAAGCATGTCTCTTGAGTGATTTCAGATACAATATCAAAGTATTCAAGGATACCATCAGGTAAAAACAATGATAGAACTTCAGCGATGCTAGGAGAATTCATTTTATTCATTGTTCAAAGATAAAGAATTAACACTTATCCCACAACTTTTTATACTGAGCC
>NZ_FQTV01000036.1 GCF_900128905.1 Bacteroides luti | reverse complement strand
CAATAGTTAGTTAATAAAATAGTATCGAGCTATGCTGCAATAGCCGCAAACTCAATGAGTTCTTTGAATAGATTGTCATTTAATCTCTTGTTTGGTCTAATACCAGACACGCAAATAAATCTTTGAAGCAAGAATGCGTTGTGCATCATTGTTTTAAGTGAAACCATCGAAAAGTTTATACCCTTTTCTTTAGCAACGATCTTTGCCACATTCACAGCTGTTAATGAAGCATTGAAATTAAATTTCAGTTTTGATAGATTCCTTGCCTGACACTGGTTCAATCCAGTAAACTGCTTGGCATCTCTAAAATTGAACTCAATCTGGAAACGAGTGCGATATGTTTCTATCACATCTTTGCCGGAAAGGTTGATATTGGTAGAGAAATAAAGTTTATGCTTTTTTCCCTTATCAGAAATCCAGACTACAAGTTTTACCATTTGTTTCAAGGATTTGGAATATGCTATTGTGGTATAAAGATTGCCATTGTCTATATGTAGTAAATTGATCTTCTCAAACCTGTTTAAATCTAAGTTGGCAAAATCGATTTTGCTATCATAGAGTTTTGGTCGTCCTCTTTTGCCTGTAGGTAGTTGCGTGGTTGGATAAAACAGAATAGCGTCATCACGAAAACGGGAAATTAGATGGAATCCGAGTTTGGCTAGTCCATCAGTGAAGTTCTTCTTGGAAAAGTAAGCGTCTGCAACAATGTATTTTGTGACTTCCAGCAGTTTAGTTGCTTTTTCCTCAAGAACACCCAAATACCAACTTATAAGGTTTCCGTCATAATTACCCAGAGTTATAGAATCAGGTGTTTGAACAGCTTCTAAGGATATGCAATCCTTGTGGTCAACATCAATCAAGCCGATTCCTAAAATCTCTAGTCCTCGTTTTGCTGCACCTGCACAGCCAGACCAGAAATAACCAATCCATGGAGTCTGTTTACCGGATTTGGAAATATAGCTTGGATCAATAGCTATGGCTTTCCTGGTTCCGGTCAGAACCTTTTTTGAGAGAGACAAGTTGAATGAAAGCCAGTCAAATTCCTTGGCTGAATTCATTCTAAATCGTTGCTCACAAGAGTGACTGTATCGTCCTAGTTGAAGATAATTTATTCGTTGGGGAATAACCATATACAATAAAAGTGTTTCAACGATAAAATCCTTGAAACTTTTGTTTAACTTTGTTTCCACTTCAGAAAGAACATCCTTACAGATATCCATATATTGGTTAAGTATGCTTGATTTTATCATATTTTCTATAGCGTCGAATACTATAAAAGTACTAAAAATCAGCGACTTAACCAATTATTTTATGACATAATTCAAATATAATTCATTGTTTTACAAGGGTTTGATTAATTATTTAACGGAGTATTGT
>NZ_FQTV01000038.1 GCF_900128905.1 Bacteroides luti | reverse complement strand
ACCCGTTGGCGGAATTAAATTAATGCATATTTAATTTGTCCAATGGGTTTGTTATTAATCTTGTTTATATATTGAAGGATTGTAAGTGCACTAATTTTCCCTGTAATTCTAGTAAACAATCCTTCTGTTTGTTTTGCGTAATTTCTGATTATCATAAATTGATCACATAATTGTGCAAAAAGCGTTTCAATTCTTTTCCTTGCTTTAGCAAATGGACTAAAAACAGGTTTCCAATCTTTTTGATTTGACCGATATGGAACTTCTAACTTGATATTAGCATTTTCAAATAAATCAAGTTGTATGGCTGTTCCAATATATCCACGATCACCGATGATGGTGCAATTCTGAAAGTTATACTTTACGTCTTTCAAATAATGAATGTCGTGAACACTCGCCTTCGTCAGGTCAAAAGAGTGTATGACACCGCTCAACCCACAGAGAGAATGTAATTTATATCCGTAATAATGTTTACCCTGTGAAGCACAATAGCCATAATTGGGAGCTTTATCATAATTATTCTTTCCCATTTTACAACGTTTTGACCTTATGGGACGACAGACTTGAATCGGCATAGAATCAATACAGAAAATATCTTCTCCACCATCAACATTGGATGCAATTCTTTCACGCACCTGATTACATAAACCGATAGTAAGCTTCCTGCGGTCATTATATTGACGACGGGATATGAGAGAAGAAAAATCATCTTTGTATTCATTTAATTTAGAAAACAAAAAGCTTTCACTATCTATGCCTATTGATTCGGCAGCAAGGCTTAAACTGATTACTTCTAAATCAGAGAACTTAGGGACGACTCCTCTGCGAGGTATATTACCTTTTTCATTTACTAAATCAGTAGAAAACATCTTGCATATATCAAGAAATTTAGCGAATATTGCATATAAGTTGTGCATAATTGAGCTGTATATTAATAGTTTGGTCACCATTAAAATACTAAAAATCAATAATATGCACAACTTATTTTCTAACATTTTTTAGTGAATTAATTCCGCCAACGGGT